>JAJPHD010000028.1 GCA_021325455.1 Actinomycetota bacterium | reverse complement strand
GTCGTGGTGGTCCCGGTGGTCGTGGTCGTGGTGGTCCCGGTGGTCGTGGTCGTGGTGGTCCCGGTGGTCGTGGTCGTGGTGCTGGGAGGCGGAGTGGATGGCTTCCCGGAGCGGGGTCGGAGGGGGGCCGGGTGAGCAGGGCCGGCTCCCCTGGCAGGAGCCCGGCGTCCCCCGGCGGTGCTGGTGGAGGGGGTCAGGCTCTTGGGCCCCGCTGCCCCGGCCCCGCGGGGCGGAGCAGGCCCCCACGGCGAACCGGGCGGGGCGCTCGGGGAGTGGCTGGCAGCGACGCTGCGAGCCGCGCGAACCCCGGCCGGGCGGCCCGGCCTGGCTGAGCCGGGCCGGGCCGGGGCGGCCCGGGGCGGGCTCGGCTGCGCGGTCCAGCCCTTGAGAGCAGAAGCCCGGCCCAACAAGGCCTCCATCATGGCGGGGCTGTCGCCCCCCATCCCCAAAGCCCACACCCCCACGCCGGCCAGCCCGGCCCGGTAGGCCAGGGCCGTCTTCAGGTAGACCGAGGCCGGGTCGTCGAAGAAGGCCTGGTGCCAGGTGTTCCCCTGGCGCCAGGTCGTCCAGGGGACCGAGGCCTCCCGGTCCCAGTAGGCCGGCCGTCCCGCCAGCTGGGCGTAGCTTGCCGGGGTGGCTGGCGACAGGGGCCGGCTCCCGAGGTCGGGGCCCGACGTGGCCCACTCGTAGCCGTAGAAGGGGATGCCCAAGATCACCTTGGCCGGTGCCACCACCTGGGTGTAGGAGCGGACGACGGCGGCGTCGGTCCATCCCGGTCCGCCGAGGGGAGCGTTGGGCGAGGGTTCGGCCCGGCTCCCCATGTCGTAGGCCATCACGAAGAAGGCGTCCACATAGGGGGCGAGGGCGGGGATGTCGAAGAAGCCCCCTGGTCCCGCCGCCGAGCCCCCGTAGGTGTCCATGGTGAGCTGCCAGTGGGGATCGGCGGCCCGGAGGCGGAAGGAGAGCTCCCGGACGAGGCGCACCAGTCCGCTCCGCCCCGACGAGCCCGTGCCCTCGAAGTCGAGGTTCACCCCGTCCAGTGACTCGGCGGCAACCAGCCTGGCCAGGTTCCGGGCCAGGCGCGAGGGGGCGGAGGGGTCGGAGAGCAACCTGTCCAGGGTGAGGGGGTCGAGGCACTCGGCCGTGAGCACGACACGGTCACCGGCGGCATGGGCCCTGTCCACCAGGGCGGCCAGCTCGGCGCTGTGGAGACCCTGCCAGCCGGGGCCCCGGGTGACGATGGACCCGTCGGCCTCCACGTCCACCCCGAAGTAGGCCACGGTGGAGAGGCCGGCCACCTCGAAGGAGCCCGACTGGCCGAGCGTCCACCAGGGGGCGAAGGCGAACACCTGGTGGGGTCCCAGGGCTGGCAGGGAGGCCAGCCGGGGCGGAAGTGGTCGCGGGCGCTGCCGAGCGGGGACCAGGCGGACGGGCAGGTTCCGGCGGCCGCTACCCCCGGTGTGGTCGGCGATGGTTGCCACCCCGGGCGCCCGCCCGGGAGGCGGGTCCACGACGGAAGGCGGGGCCTGACGGGCCACCACCGCCACGGGCCCTCCCACCGGGGCCACCGGGCCCGACAGGGAGAGCACGGCCAAGGCGCACGCGGCCGTCACGCCGACCCAGAGCCGGCCCGCTGGCCGGCGCCTTGGGGGATGGCGCGCTCCGATGCCCCTTCCTAGCACCAACCACGCTCACCACGCTCCCGGATGGCCCCCGCCACCGCCCGGTGCAGCTCGGCGTGGACGGCGACGTTGGCCGCCCGGTCCGTCCTCACCCGCACCACCTCCGCTCGCCCCCGCTCGAGGGCCCGCCGCAGCGCCCGACCCACCCCCGCCGCCTCCTCCACCTCGACCACGTTCAGCCCGTAACCCGCTGCTACCTCACCCACGTCCACCCTCGGGCGGGTGCCGAAGAGCAGCTCGAACTCCTCCCCCCCCAGCATCCGGGCCTGGGGCAGGAACGAGAAGATGCCCCCTCCCCCGTTGTCCACCACCACCACGACCACACCCGCGGCCCCCGCCCCGGCCAGGGCGCCGGCGTCGTGAAGGAAGGCCAGGTCACCCACCAGGGCCACGACGCCCCGGGGAGTGGCAGCAGCCACACCCAGGGCGGTGGCCAGGGTGCCGTCGATCCCGTTGGCCCCCCGGTTGGCGAGGACACGGGCCGGCGCCTCCAGTGCCGGCCCGTACCACTCGAGGTCCCGCACGGGCATGGAGGAGGCGACCACCAAGGTGCCCTCCGCCGGCACACTGGCCATCACTGCCCGCGCCACCCCCGGCTCGGTGGGCTCCGGGTGCTCGTCGAGCACGCCCGAGATGGCCTCCTGGGCGCCAGCCTCGGCGTCCGCCCAGGAGGCCAACCACCCCTCGGCCGGCCGCCGGCCCACCCGGGCCGCCACCGCCCGGCAGAACGAGCCCGGCTCTGCCTCCGCCACCACCGACGCCACCCGCCCCGGGTCCGCCCAGGCCCACCCCTCTCCCACCACCACTTGGTCCACGTCCTCACCCAGGCCCCCGCACCACTCCCCCACCACCCTCGAGGCCCAGGGCTCTCCCAGCCGCACCACCGCCTCCGGCCGGTGGTGCGAGGCGAAGCCGGGGTCCCGCAGGAGGGCGTCGGCGGCTGCCACCGTCGTCTTCCTGGGCCTCCGGGCCCCCGAGCGGGGGCAGGCCAGGACGGGCCAACCCAGGGCCTCCGCCATGGCGTGCACCGCCTCCTGGGGGCCGGCGCCTGCTCCGGCCACCACCACCCCCCGCCGTCCCGCCCATCCGGCCACCTCTTGCACCAGCCCCGCCGGCGCCTGCGGCGCCGGCCTCGCCACCCGGTGCCAGGGCGCCCCCCCGGGCCGGCCCGGAGGCAGCTCCCCCGCCTCGCCCACCAAGGGCTCCCGGAAGGCCAAGTTGGCGTGCACCGGGCCAGGGCCGGCGGGACCGGAGCACGCCTCGGCCACCAGCCGGGACCCGAGGGACCGCCAGCTGGCTGCCTCCCCCGGGTCCGGAACGCCCGGGGAGACCTCCCACCGCAGGGCACCGGCGTACAGCCCAACCTGCTCGATGGTCTGGGGTGCGCCCACATGGTGGAGCTCAGGGGGGCGGTCGGCGGTGCAGGCGATCAGCGGCACCCGACCGTGGTGGGCCTCCACCACGGCCGGGTGCAGCTCGGCGGCGGCGGTGCCGCTGGTGGTCACCACCACGGCCGGGCGGCCGGTGGCCCGTCCCACCCCCAGGGCCCAGAAGCCAGCCACGCGCTCGTCCAGGACCACGTTCAGGGACAGCCGCCCCTCCCGGGCCGCTCGGCTGAGGGCCAGGGCCAGGGGCGTGGAGCGCGACCCGGGGCAGACAGCCGCATGGGCCACCCCTCCCCGCACCCACTCGTCCACCAGGGTCGAGGCGAAGGTGGCCTGGACCTCCCCTACGCTCACCGCCCGTGCCCCGGGTCGCCCTGGTCCACGGCTTCACCCAGACCGGCCGCTCCTGGGGGCCGATCGCCGCCCGGTTGGCAGCCGCCGGCCACGAGGTGGTCTGCCCCGACCTCCCCGGCCACGGTGAGGCGTCCGACGTCCGGGCCGACCTCCCTGGCGGGGCCGACCGGCTGGCCGCCGCCTGCGGCCCGTGCACCTACGTCGGCTATTCGATGGGGGGCCGGCACTGCCTCCACCTCGCCCTGGCCCGCCCCGGCCTGGTCCAGAGGCTGGTCCTGGTGGGAGCCACGGCGGGAATCGATGACCCCGCCGAGCGGGCGGCCCGGCGGGCCGCCGATGAGGCCCTGGCCCTCACCTTGGACCATCCTCCCGTCGAGCGGGGGAGCCCCGGCGAGCGCCAGCGCCTCGACGCCTTCCTGGGCTCCTGGCTGGCCAGGCCCCTCTTCGCCACCCTGCCCCTCGACCGAGCCGGCATCGAGGACCGCCGGCGCAACACCGTCGACGGGCTGGCCGCCAGCCTGCGCCTGGCCGGCACTGGCACCCAGGAGCCGCTCTGGGACCGGCTGGCCAGCCTGTCCATGCCCGTCCTCATCATGGCCGGAGCTCTCGACGCCAAGTTCTCCGCCCTCGCCCACCGGATGGCAGCAGGGGTGGGGCCGAACGCCAGGGTGGAGGTCCTGCCGGGGGCCGGCCATGCCGCCCACCTCGAGCAGCCCGACGCCTTTGCCCAAGCCGTCCTGCGGTTCCTGGAGGAAGGGGTGTGAGGGCCAGGGCGCCATTGCGATGAGGGAGGACGGTCCGCTCACAGGGCAATCCCAGCCGCCAGCAGGATGCCGAGAGCCAGCTCCAGGCGCCCCGTGGCCACCAGGTCGGCGATGAGCGAGGTCCCCTGGGCCCCGGCCAGGACCCGGCGGGTGGGGCGAGCGGCGAGGGGCAGAGCAGCCAGGGCCAGGGCGGCCCACGGACGGTAGAGGCCGGCCAGGGCGGCCACGGCGGCAAAGGGGCCCAGGGTGCAGCCGGCGTAGAGGGCCCGGGCCCGGGCCTGCCCCAGGCGGACGGCCAGGGTGGCCTTGCCTGCTGCCGCATCCCCGGGCAGGTCCCGGATGTTGTTGACCACGAGCATGGCCGTTATGACCAGGCCCACCGGTACCGATGCCAGGAGGGACATCCCTGTCACCCGCCCCGTCTGGACGAAGGCCGTGCCGGCGGTGGCCACTGGCCCGAAGAAGACGAACACCGCCGCCTCCCCCAGGCCGAGGTACCCGTACGGCCGCCGCCCGCCGGTGTAGAACCAGGCCGCCGCCACGCAGGCCGCCCCCACCGCTATGAGCCAGGGGGCCACCGCCACCGCCAGGGCCAGTCCGGCGCAGCCGGCGACGGCGAAGCAGGCCAGGGCGGCCCCCTTCACCCTGGAGGGGGGGACGAGGCCGCTGGCCACCAGGCGCAGGGGCCCTACCCGGCCGGCGTCGGTGCCCCTCACCCCGTCGGAGTAGTCGTTGGCGTAGTTGACCCCCACCTGGAGGGCCAGGGCCACGACCAGGGCCGCCACCGCCCGCCACCACACGACCTGGCCTCCCGCGCTGGCCACCGCCGTACCCACCAGGACAGGGACGATGGCTGCGGGAAGGGTCTTGGGGCGGGCGCCGGCCAGCCAGGGGTGCGCCGGGCGCTGCAGGGCCACGGGCAGGGGAGGCTACCGGCGGGCAGCGGATTATGGTCGTGCCGTGCCCTCCGGGACGACCGAGCGCCCTTTCCCTCCCGGTCCGGGAGGAGGCCGGGCGCGGACCCTGGTGGCCTTGGCCATGCCGGGCGGCCCCGAGTTCGTGGGCGCGCTAAGGGCAGCATGGGACGAAGGTTCGGCCGTGGCCCCCATCGACGTCCGGCTACCCAAGCCGGCGGTGGAAGCCGTCCTCTCCGCCCTCGCCCCTTCGGTGGTGGTGGAGGCCGGCGGGGAGCGTCACCGGCGGGCGGGGGGGCGGCCCGTGGAGGAGGGGGACGCCCTGGTGATGGCCACCAGCGGCACCACCGGACGACCCCGGGGGGTGGTGCTGACCCACGAGGCCGTGGCCGCCTCGGCCTGGGCCACCAGCCACCGGCTGGCCGTGGACCCCGCCACGGACCGCTGGCTGGCCTGCCTGCCGCTGGCCCACATAGGCGGCCTGTCCGTAGTCACCCGGGCCCTGGTCACCGGGACCCCCGTCGAGGTCCATTCCCGCTTCGAGGCGGAGGCGGTCATGGAGGCAGCCACGGGGGCCAGCCCCGTGACCCTGGTATCGCTGGTGGGCACGGCACTCGGGCGGGTGGACGCATCGCTGTTCCGTGTCGTGGTGGTGGGAGGCTCAGCGCCCCCTCCCCGGATGCCGCCCAACGCGGTGTCGACCTACGGGATGACCGAGACCGGGAGCGGGGTCGTCTACGACGGCGTGCCCCTCGAAGGGGTGGAGGTCGCCATCGGGGCCCGGGGGCAGATATTGCTGCGGGGGCCGATGCTGTTCCGCTCCTACCGGGACGGGAGCGCTCCGTTCGTGGACGGGGGCTGGTTCCCGACCGGGGATGCGGGGTCCCTCGACGCCTCGGGGCGCCTCACCGTGCACGGCCGCCTGTCCGACCTCATCATCACCGGAGGGGAGAACGTCTGGCCCTCCGCCGTGGAGGCGGTGCTGCGCCGGCACCCGGCCGTGGCCGAGGTGGCCGTGGCCGGCCGCCCCGACCCGGAGTGGGGGGAGCGCGTGGTGGCCTGGGTGGTGCCGGCCAGCGGGACGGCGCCGGCGCTCGAGGAGCTGCGGGACCTGGTGCGCTCGGAGCTATCACCATGGGCCGCCCCCAAGGAGGTGGAGGTGGTGAGGAGCCTGCCCCGCACCGCTCTGGGCAAGGTCAGGAGGGCGGCCCTGGCCCGGGCCTGACCGGGGCCGGGGCGCTGGTCGGCGGAGTCCCGGCTGGGCCCGGCGGGGGGAGACGCCTCCGGGTGCCTCAGCCGGTGACCCTGCGCACGCCCACCAGCGCCCCTCCATCCACGACCAGGGTGTGACCGGTGATCCAGGAGGCGGCATCCGAGGCGAGGAAGAGAGCAGCGCCGGCCACGTCCTGGGGCTCTCCCAGCCGGCCGAGGGGGAGGTGGGAAGCGATGGCCTCCTCGTTCGGCTCCCACAGGGCCCGGGCCATGTCGGTCTTCACCAGGCCGGGGGCCAAGGCGTTGACCCGGACCCCTGGGGCCAGCTCGGCGGCAAGCTGGCGGGTCAGCTGGATGACAGCAGCCTTGGTCACGTTGTACCAGCCGATGGCGGGCTCTATGGACATGCCCCCGATGGAGGCCAGGTTGATCACCACGCCGCCCCGCTCGGCCATGGCCGCCCGCCAGGCGGCCTGGGTCCAGGTGACCAGGGCCCGCTGGTTCACCTGAACGGTCTTGTCCGCCCTGGGGATGTCCAGGCCCATCAGAGGTCCCATGTAGGGATTGGTGGCGGCGTTGTTGACCAGGATGTCCAGCCCTCCCAGGCGCTGCACCGTGGCTGCCACGCAGGCCTCGGTGGCCTCCGGGTCGCCGGCGTTGGCCGCGAACCAAGCCGTGCGGCCGGGGAGCTCGGCGGCGGCCTGGGCCAGGGCCTCGGCCTTGCGGGAGGAGAGCATGACGGCCGCCCCGGCCCGGGCGAAGGCGGTGGCTATGGCGAGGCCGATCCCCCGGGAGCTCCCCGTCACCAGGGCCACCTTGCCGTCCAGCCTCAGCTCCATCGCTGCCACCCTAGGACGGGCCTCCTAGGGTGGCCACATGGCCAATCGGCTCGCCGGCGCCACCTCCCCCTACCTCCTCCAGCACCGCGACAACCCGGTCGACTGGTGGGAGTGGGGTGAAGAGGCCTTCGCCCAGGCTCGGGAGCGGGACTGCCCGGTCCTCCTGTCCGTGGGGTACTCCGCCTGCCACTGGTGCCACGTGATGGCCCATGAGTCATTCGAGGATGCGGACACGGCGGCCTTCCTCAACGACCACTTCGTCTGCATCAAGGTGGATCGCGAGGAGCGCCCCGACATCGACAGCCTCTACATGGAGGCGGTCCAGGCCCTCACCGGCCAGGGGGGATGGCCGATGACCGTGTTCCTCACCCCGGACGGCCGCCCCTTCTACGGAGGGACCTACTTCCCGAGCCAGGAGGGAAGGGGGCTGCCGACCTTCATGGCCGTGCTGCGGGCCATCGACAACGCGTGGCGGGAGCGCCGGCCCGAGGTGATGGACCAGGCGGCCGCCCTGTCACGGGCCATCGGGTCCCGGCCGCTGCCCCGGCCGGGCAGGGACGGGGCGAGCGGAGCCACGTCGAGGCAGGCCATCCTGGGCCGGGCCCTGGCCTCGCTGCGAGCAGCCCATGACGACCAGTGGGGAGGCTTCGGCCAGGCGCCCAAGTTCCCCCAGCCCTCGCTCCTGGAGGTCCTGCTTCGGGCCCACCTCCGCCACCGGGACCAGGAGACCCTGGCCATGCTCACCACCACCTTGGACGCCATGGCCTCAGGGGGGATCTATGACCATCTGGGTGGGGGTTTCGCCCGGTACTCGGTGGACCGCACCTGGACCGTTCCCCACTTCGAGAAGATGCTCTACGACCAGGCCGGCCTGGCCCTCGCCTATCTGCACGCCTGGCAGCTGACCGGTGAGGGGCGCTGGCGGCAGGTGATGGAGGAGACCGTGGGCTATGTCCTGTCGGACCTGGCCCTGGCGGACGGGGGGCTGGCGGCCTCCGAGGACGCCGACTCCGAGGGAGTGGAGGGGAAGTTCTACCTGTGGCGCCCCGACGAGCTGGTCGAGGTGCTGGGGGACGACCTGGCCGGCCCGGCCTGTGAGTGGTGGGGGGTCACCCCGGCGGGCAACTTCGAGGGGTCGACCATCCTCCACCGGCCGGTCAGGGGCGACCTGGCTCGTCCCCCCGAGATAGAGGAGGCTCGCCGGCTCCTGCTCCAGGCCCGTTCCGGGCGGGTGCGCCCCGGCCGCGACGACAAGGTCATAACGGAGTGGAACGCCATGTTCTGCTCGACGCTGGCCCAGGCGGCGGCGGCCACGGGCAGGCAGGACTGGGGCAGGGCTGCCACGGACCTGGCCGACTTCCTGGTGTCGGCCCTGCGGCGGGAAGCCGATGGGCGCTGGATGCGCTCCTGGCGCCAGGGCAGGGCCAACCACCTCGCCTACGCGGCCGACTACGCCTGGCTGGTGGACGGGTTCACGCGCCTGGCCGAGCTGAGCGGACAGGCCCGCTTCATCGGCCTGGCCCGGGAAACGGCTGACGCCATGCTCGAGCTGTTCGGGGACGCCGAGACAGGCGGGCTCCTCACCACAGGGCGCGATGCGCCACGCCTGGTGGTGGCAGCGAGGGAGCTCCAGGACGGGGCCACCCCCAGTGCCAGCTCGGTGGCAGCCCTGGCCCTGCTGCGCCTGGAGGCCCTCACCGGCCACGCCGGCTACGGCGACGCCGCCCGGCGCCTCCTTTCGCTGGCCCAGCCCCTGCTGGCGGCCCAACCCCTGGCCCTGGCCCATTCCCTGCTGGCCCTCGACCTCCTGGAGGCCGGGACCACCGAGATCGCCGTGGTGGGGCCCCGCCACGACCTGGTACAGGCGGTCCATTCCCGGTGGCTACCCCACGCCGTCCTGGCCTGGGGGGAGCCGTACCCCTCTCCCCTGTGGGAGTCCCGGCCCCCCGGGGCCGCCTATGTCTGCCGTGGCTACACCTGCGGGCCGCCGGCGCGGACGGTGGAGGCCCTGGTGGACCAGCTCTAGGCGGCCGGCGCCGTGGGGCGGCGGGCGGGCGCCGGCACGGGGCCGGATGGCACCTGGGCCGGGTAGTGGGAGGCATCCACCCCCGGCCGGCGCCGGTGAGCCACCATGGAGGGGTGGTGACCGTGCTGATCAGCCCTCCCCGCACGGGGGAGGCAGAGCCCGGGACCCGTCTCAGCATCCTGGTGCTGGTCGCCCAGGACAACGAGTGCACGGGCGTGGACCTGGGCTCGGGGGCCTTCGTGCGGGCCAGCTGGCCTTCGGGATCGGCGCCCCCCGGCCCGGACCAGGCCGTGGCGCTACGCCCCTACCAGGTGGCGAAAGCGGTCGTGGGCGAGGACGACTCCCCGCCGGACCCGTCCCGCCCGGAAGGGGTGGTGCTGAGCGGCCCCCCCCTTCCCGACGCCAGGATCAGCCCCCGCCGGGCCCGCCGGCACCTGCGCCCGTTGCTGGCACCCCGGGGCCGCCCCCTGCTCAGCTTCCCCGGGCCCACCATCCCCTACTGGCAGCTGGCCGGCACCCATCCCTCCCTGGCCCTCGTCCCCGCCGAGGGCCTGCACGTCATCATGGCCGAGGGAGGGGTCCTCCGCGCCGGGTTCTACTGGGATGGCCTCAACCACCTCTTCCCCCTGGTGGAGCAGCGGGCCTATTCGCTCGTGGTCGCCAGCGGGCGGACCCGACTGTCGGCCGGAGCGCTGGCCCGGGTTCTGGGCCACCAGGTGAGCTACCTCCTGCTCGCCCTCTCGCCCCCTGAGGGCGGCCACTGCTACAAGACCGTCCTGGGCCTCCTTCCCTGAGGCGGTCGGCACCGCCGGCCCGCTCGCCCCTGGCGACAGCCTGAGGGGGCGGGACCGTCCTGGGGCCCCTCCGCCCCGCCTCCCTGCCCGGGGCCCCTATCCCGGTGCCTGCCGGCTGGCTGGCTTGCGAGCCCTGGCGATCACGTGCACGTTGATGCCCGCGCCGGCCGCCTCCCGAAGGACGTGCTGCAGGACCGAGCCGCTGGCCAGGGCGCGCAGGCGCCCTGCCCGGCTGGACCCCAGCACTATCTCGGTGATCTGGTGGTCCCGGGCGAACTCGAGGAGGGCCCGGCCCATGTCCACCTCCCCGGCCTGGTGCCAGGTCCCCCCCACCTGGGCGGCCAGCCGGCGGAGGCGGTCCAGGACCTCCGGGGACACCGGCTGAGAACCGTCCTCGTTGACGACGTGGAGCACGGCCAGCTCGGCCCGGGAGCGGGCCGATAGCCGAGCCGCGTGGCGCAGGATGTCCTCGTCGCCCTCGGCGCCGCTCACGCCGACCAGCACCCGCTCATCGGTCGGCGTCACCTCCTCGTCCACCGCCTCGGACTGGAGCGTGGTGAGCAGCTCCTCCTCGGTGGCCCCGGCCACGTAGCGCAGGGCCAGCTGGCGCAGGGCCGCCAGGTTCTCGGTGCGGAAGAGGGTCGTGAGGGCCTGGGGGATGCGCGCCTTGGCATAGATGTTGCCGTGCAGCATGCGCCGGCGCAGCTGCTCCGGGGAGGAGTCGACCAGCTCGATCTGGTCGGCCCGTCGCACCACCGAGTCCGGCACCCTCTCCACGACAGGCACGCCCGTCAGGGCCTCCACCGCATCAGCCAGGCTCTCGATGCTGCTCACATCGAGCGTGGTTATGACGCTGATGTCAGCCTCGAGGAGGGCCGCCACATCCTGCCATCGGTGGGCGTGGGGAGCACCCGGAGGGCAGTCGTGGGCCAGGTTGTCCACCAGCACCACCTCCGGCCGGCGCTCGAGCACCCGGGCCAGGTCCATCTCCTCCACCGTCTCCCCCTCGGCGGTCTTGAGGCTCAGGCGGGGGACGACCTCCAGGTCGCGCAGGAGCCGCTCGGTGTACGGGCGGCCGAAGGTCTCCACCCACCCCACCACCACGTCGGTCCCGCGCTGGTAGCGCCTCCACCCTTCGTCCAACATGGCACAGGTCTTGCCCACACCGGAGGCCGCCCCCAGGTAGATGCGGAAGCGCCCGGCCGGAGCGACCAGGGCCTCCACGTCGATGTGACCGTTCCGGGCATTGGTGCCGTTCCTGTTGGTTGACATGAGCGACCGTCCTTAGTCGATCCCTAGAGATCCGGGCCCTCCCGGTCCCTTCCTCGCTCGGAGCCCCTCTCTCTCCTCCATCGCCTGGCAGCTTGCCCACCCCCGGTCCCCCCATTCCCCGCTATGGTCGTCGCCTGACCCCCAGCGGGAAGACCCTGGTGCCCCGCTCCTCGGCCCTCGCCTGGCCCGCTCCCCATACCCGTCTCCTGGCCTGCCCCCTGAGCCTTCGGGCCTGGCCCTTCCCCCCGCGTGCCTGCCCCTCGGCCCACCGCGCCGGCGCCGGACGGGCGGGGCCGGCCGGCGGACCACCTCCCGTCGCTCGGAGGACGGCGCAAGAGCAGGAGCCGCTCGCGGTGACGCTCCTCCTCCAGGAGGTGCTGGCGGGCCTGCAGGAGGTTCCAGTGGTTCACCAACCCGTCCAGCTGCCCCGGCTCCAGCCTGCTGATGACCGGGATGGCTCCCGTTCCCCGCAGGGCCATCCGGTCCGCCACGGCGCGCAGGATCTCGTCGGGGTAGGCCACGGCGATGGGCGGCTCCATGAGGTCGCTCACCGGGAGGTCACCGTCCTCACCGGCCACCTGGACAATGGTCGACCAGGGGAGGACACCCAGCAGCTTGCCCTCCTGGACCACGGGAAAGAGCCTCTGGTGATGGCGGGGCGCACCGCTCAGCTCGGCATGTATCTCCCCCACCGGACGGTAGGGCTCCAAGGTGTAGAAGTCGGTGCTCATCACCTCCCGCACGAACAGAGCCTCCAGGGGGTCCACCACATACTCCCGCATGACGTGGAACCCTCGCCGGGCCACCTTCTCGGTCAATATGGAGCGCTTGAGCACGAGCACGCTCACCAGGTGGGCCGTGCTGGCCGCGATGAGGAGGGCCAGGAGGCTCCCCTGGTCGTGGGTCAGCTCGAAGGCGAAGATGACGGCCGTGAAGGGGGAGCGGGTCACCCCACCCATGCCCCCTGCCATGCCTATGAGAGCCCATACGGCCGGGCTCCCCCCCGGTAGCACCGTGCCGATGATCCCCCCCACGGCTGCCCCCATCATGAGGATGGGAGCCAGGATGCCCCCACTGGTCCCGCTGCCGAGCGACCCCGCCCAGATGGCCATCTTCACGAAGAACAGCAGGGCCAGAGCCCCCAGACCCAGCTTCCCCAGCAACTCGGCGTGGATGGTGTTGTAGCCCACCCCCAGGGCCCGGGGGTCGATGAGCCCACCAACCCCGATGATGACCCCGCCGAGGGTCGGCCACCACATCCAGTGGAGATAGGGCCGCAGCCTCATGAACAAGTCCTCGGCCTTGTACACGGCCTGGGTCATGAGCCAGGCGGCAAAGCCGTTGGCGATGCCGATGATGGCCGCCCCCCCGAGGACCAGGCCGAACAGGGGGGCGTGGTGAGGCACGGGGAAGAGGGGCTGGGGGGAGACGAGATGGGCCTTGGCCATCAGGATGCGCAGGGCGTCGGCAGTGGCAGCGGCGATGGCGATGAGCACCATGGACCGGGGCTTCAGCTCGAAGACGAGCAGCTCCACCCCGAACAGGGTGGCCGCCACCGGGGTGCCGAACACGGCGCTCATCCCCCCGGCAGCCCCGGCCACGAGAAGGCTGCGGCGCTCGGCCGCCGTGAACCGGAACAGCTGGCCCACGATGGAGCCCACCGCCCCTCCGGTCAGGATGATGGGGCCCTCGGCACCGAAGGGCCCGCCCGTGCCGATGCTGATGGCGCTGGAGACCGGCTTCAGGATGGCGAGACGGGGCTGGGTCTTGCTCCCGTCGATCAGTATGTTCTCCATGGCCTCGGGGATCCCGTGGCCCCTGATCTGCTCGGACCCGTAGCGGGCCATGAGCCCCACTATCAGGCCCCCTCCCACCGGGATGACCAGAGAGATGGGCCCCAGCGTGCTGCGGTTGGGCGAGGTGAGGTGCACGCTCAGGCTCTGGTAGTAGAAGAAGTGGGTGAAGAACCCGATCATGTCGAGCAGGGCCAGCGAGATGCCGGCCGACAGGGCCCCCACCACGATGGCGAGGGGGACCAGGCGGAGCACCGCCGGCCTGGTGGTGAAGTCCCCGAGGTCCCTCTCCCCGGTGTGCTTGGGCCGGCGGTCGGGACCCAGGTAGGCGGGCTCGGGGCCGCCCGGCGGGGGGCTACCCCCCTCGCTGCGGCCGGGGCTGGTGACCGGCCCGGGACCGGGGCCGGCCGGCGCTCCGGCCCCCCCCGGGCCCTCGGGGCCAGGGGCTATCGCGCCGCCGGGAGCCGGTTGTTCGGCACCGGCGCGCCCGGCCCGGGCCCGGGCCGGCCCTCGCAGCCCACGGAGGCGTCCCTCGGCCCTGGCGCCCAGCCGGGTCCTCAGTCGCCCGAGGCCCTCCCGGCACCGGCCCCGCCGGCTCCCGCTCACCCCGGCACGGCGCTACCGGCCGGGTCCCGCACCCGGGGTGAAGGGCGAGAGCAGTTCATGCATCCGGCACCGATCCCAACCCACGGCACACCTCCTGCAGGTAGGCGCAACACACCCTAGCGCAGGGTGAGAGGAGTGCCCTCCCGGGGGAGCTGCCCCAGCCCGCCACGCCGGGGCGGGGCGAATGCCCCCTCCGCCCAGGCCTGGCTAGCCGCGCCTCCCGGCTGCCCGCTGCCTCCGGCGCCGCCGGCCCAGCGCCTGGCGGAAGACATCGGTGCCAAGCGCCCTGGCCGTGGCCTCGTAGGCCCCCATGGCTATGCGATCCAGCCCGTCTCTCCTCATGAGGTTCACCCCATGGGCGCGGATCTCGGCCCCCGTGGGACGCACCATCAGCACCTTGGCTCCCTGGCGGCAAGCCTCCCGGCGCTCGCGGGCGAGCGAGCGGGCCGGCCAGCGACGCGCCAGCTGGGCGGCCCACCCGGGCGGCGAGCAGGTGTCGTAGGCCATGGGCGCCACCACCACCACGACATCACAGCCCGCCTCGACGGCCAGGTCCAGGTTCGTGCAGGAATGGCACCCGCCGTCCACCAGCACCCGTCGGCCGACCCGCACCGGCGGGTAGAGCCCCGGCACGGCACTGGACGCCAGCACGGCCCGGGGGACGGTCACGGCGGAGGTCAGGTCCCGGCCGAGGACCACCCTTTGCCCGTTCCCTATGTCGAAGGCGCACAGCCACAGAGGGGCCTGCGGCCAAGCAGCCTCGAGGTCCTGCTCCAGGCGGACCCGGCTCTGCTCCAAGCCGAACATGCCCCCCGGGAACCGGTCCTGGACCGCCCTCGGCAACGGCGGGAGCGGAAGGCGAAGGACCAGGCGGGAGAGGACCCAGGCCGAGCCGAGGCTGCGCCTCAGCCCCTCGCAGGGGTTCGAGAAGGCCGGCACCAGCACGGGTGGCAGGCCCGGGACCACCGCGTCGGCCACCACCGATAGGGGCCGCATCCCCTGGGGTATCGGCAGGCGCGCCAGGCCGGGCACCGGGGACGGCGAGGGAGGGGCGAGCGCCATGGCCCAGAAGTCCCGGGTCGTCCACCCGTTGCGCAGGTAGGCGCCCACCACCGCCCCTGCGCTCGTCCCCACGATGAGGGATGCCTCGCCGGGCGCCACGCCCCCCTCCTCCTCCAGGGCGTGCAGCACCCCGGCGTGGTAGGCCATCCCCACCAGCCCCCCGGCCCCCAGCACCAGGCCGAGCTTCACAGGCGGCGCCGGCCCGCAAGGACCCCGGACGGCGCGTGGCCGAGGACCTCACCGGGCAGCCGACCGGCCACGGCGGGCCTGCCCCCCCGGCAAGAAGCCCTACCGGGGCGGGCGCACACCGGCTGCTACTTGCCCAGCCGACCGGCCACCAGGTCCTCGGCCATGGCCCAGCCAAAGGCCACCAGCACGTCGCCTCGGTCCCGGTCCAGACGCCCGAAGATCTCATCCAGGCCGTCCTCGACCGCTCCGGCCTTGGCCGGCTCGAAGTCCAGCACCCCCGTTGCGCCCCCCTCGCCCCTGAGCACGAAGTTCCGGTCGTCCAGGCGTCCCTCGGCGCCGAAGCGCTTGGCCAGGCGCCGGCCCCAGGCCCGCTCCTCACCGCTGGCCCGGTGCTCGGGCCTCGGCACGACGTCCTCCAGGCCCTTGAAGGCCACAAAGGCCCCCGGGCCGAGCATCCGGGTGCCCACCAGCACATCCTCGTCGGGAAAAGCCAGCAGCGCCCGGCGGTACTGGTCCCCCATGAGCGCGCGCAGGATGGTGTCCCGCTTGGCACAGCGCCTCACCGAGGCCACCCCGACCAGCAGCGACGGCGTCCCCCCGATGCGCTCCAGGGTGCAGAACGAGAAGCCGACCAGCTTGCCCGCGTCCCGGGCCTGGGTTATGAGCACCCACTCGTCGGGCTGCTTGGAGAGAAAGCCCATGTCAAAGCCCGCCGGCCCATCTGTGCAGATGTCGGCCATCTCGGCCAGCTCGGCGTCGCTCAGTGCCGTGCAGTCCTTGGTCTCGACCTCGATTCCCATGGTCAGTTCACGCGCTCCCTACAGACTCCGGAACCCCCAGGATATTGGATCGCGCTCCAGGTCAGCCACGCAGCGCCTACCCGGCCTCGTCCCGGGCCCGCCCCACTCAGCCACTGACCGCCCCGGCCCCGAACAGCTCCCGCAGAAGGCCCACCACGCCGCGGGGCTCCACGTTGAACTGCTCGGGCAGGGCCAGGACCTTGGTCCCGACCCGCAGGTGCACAGGGGAGTCGCCGGGATGGCCGGCCAGCAGGCTCTTGAGCTGGTCCACCTTGGAGCGGGTGAGCACGGACAGCGGTGGGGTGATCGTGAGGGGCCGAGAGCCCTCGGCCTTCAGCTCGGGCCGGCGGATCTCCATGGCCACCAGCTTGGGCTGGTCGTCACGAGCGTCCAGCCTTCCCTTCACGCACACCACGGCATCGTCCTCGAGAAGGGCTCCGTACTCCTCCATGACCCGGGCGAAGACGAACACCTCCATGGCCGCCTCCAGGTCCTCCAGCACGAAGGTGGCCATGAGGTCCCCCCGCTTGGTCCACCGCCTCGAGAGGTTGGTCACGACCCCGCCGACGACCTTCACCTCCCCCTCCCGGGCTTCGCGCAGGTCGGCCAGGGTGGCCTCGGTGAGCCTGCGCAGCGACGACTCCACACCCATCAACGGGTGATCGCTCACGTAGAGCCCCAGCATCTCCTTCTCGAAGGCCAGCCGCTGGGCCTTGTCGAACTCGAGGTCGGGTATGGGGACCCGGGCATCGTCGAAATGGCTGCCGGCTCCCTCACCTCCCCCGTCCCCACTTCCGTGGGCCGCCTCCCCCCCGCAGGCGAACAGGCTCATGATCCCGAGCTCGGCGTCACGGCGCCGGGCCAGGGTGCGATCCACGATCTGGTCGAAGACCAGGCACAAGCCCTTGCGGGGGTGGCCGAGGGAGTCGAAGGCCCCCGCCTTGATGAGGGACTCGACGGTGCGCTTGTTGAGCACGGCGGGGTCCACCCGGGCGCAGAAGTCGTAGAAGTCCCGGTAGGGGCCGCCCCTCTCCCTCTCGGCCACGATGTGGGCCACCAGCCCCGTGCCCACGTTGCGCACGGCCGCCAGGCCGAAGGGGATGGAACCTCCCGGGTGCTCCTCGGACGGCGGCCGGGCTGTGAACGTGGCCTCGGAGAAGTTGACGTCGGGGACCAGGACCTTTATCGAATGGGCCCGGCACTCGGCCAGGTAGACGGCGGTCTTGTCCTTGTCGTCCTTCACCGAGGTGAGGAGGGCGGCCAGGTACTCGACGGGGTGGTGGGCCTTGAGCCACGCCGTCTGGTAGGCCACCAGCCCGTAGCCGTAGGCATGGCTCTTGTTGAAGGCATAGTCGGCGAAGGGCTCGATGATGTCGAAGAGGCGGGTGCCCAGCTCTGGCGAGTAGCCGGTCCGTTGACACCCGGCCACGAACTTCTCCCGCTCGGCGGCGATGAGAGCCCTTATCTTCTTGCCGCAGGCCTTGCGCAGGTTGTCCGCCTCGGCCAGGGAGTAGCCGGCGAAGCGCTGGGCCACCCTCATCATGGACTCCTGGTAGATCATGAGCCCGTAGGTGTCCGAGAGCACCTCCTCCAGGTCCGGATGGAGGTGGGTGATGGGCTTGCGGCCGTTCTTGCGGTCGGCGTACTCGTTGTGCATGTTGGCGGCCATGGGCCCGGGGCGGTAGAGGGCGTTGAGGGCGGCCACGTCGTCGAAGCTCGTAGGGGCCAGCGAGCGCATGAGGGCCCTCATGGGCCCCCCCTCCAGCTGGAAGACGCCCACCGAGTCACCCCGGCGCAGCATGGCCAGGGTCTCCTCGTCGTCGAGCGGTATGGAGTCGATGTCCGGGCGGGTGCCCGTGGACGCCTCGATCAGGTCCAGGGCCTGCTCGATCACCGAGAGGTTGCGCAGGCCCAGGAAGTCCATCTTGAGCAGGCCCAGCTGCTCCACCCCGTGCATTTCGTACTGGGTGACGATGGGGGCGTCCTCAGGGTTGCCGTTGGGGTCGGGCTTGCGCTGGACGGGGAGGTGCTCGGTCAGCGGCTCGTGGGTGATGACCACGGCAGCAGCATGGATGGAGTCCTGCCGGCGCAGGCCCTCCAGGCCCCTCGCCACGTCGATCACCCGGGCCGCGTCCGGGTCGGTGGCGTACATCTCCCGCAGCTGGGCGGCGGCCCTCCAGCCGTCCTCGTGGCCCTCCACCCGCTCGAAGCAGGCGTAAAGGGGCGTGTCCCGCCCCATTACCAGGGGAGGCATGGCCTTGGCCACCCTGTCCCCCACCGCATATGGCAACCCCAGCACCCGGGCGGCGTCGCGCACCGCGGCCCGGGCCTTGATGGTGGAGAAGGTGACGATCTGGGCCACCCGGTCCCAGCCGTAGCGCTCGGTGGCGTACCTGATCATCTCGGCGCGGTAGCGCTCGTCGAAGTCCATGTCGATGTCGGGCATCTGCTTGCGCCCGGGGTTGAGGAAGCGCTCGAAGATGAGGCCGTAGCGGATCGGGTCCAGGTCCACGATGCGCAGGCAGTAGGCCACGCAGCAGCCTGCGGCCGACCCCCGCCCCGGCCCGACCCGGATGCCCGACTCCCTGGCATGGCGAATGAGGTCCCAGACGACGAGGAAGTAGGCAGGAAAGCCCATGTCGGCGATGACCGACAGCTCGCGCTCCAGGCGCTCGGCCACCTCGGCGGGAAGGGGGCTCCCGTAGCGCTGTGCCGCCCCCTCGAGGGTGAGGTGGCGGAGGTAGGCCGAGGCGGCCTGCTCGTAGGTGGCCGCCCCCTCCCAGAACCTCTCCGGGACGGGGAACTCGGGCAGCTTGGGCTTACCGAACTCGATCTCGACCTGGGCCCGCTCTGCTATCCACAGGGTGTTGTCGCAGGCCTCGGGCACCTCCGAGAAGAGGGCCCGCATCTCCGCCGCCGTCTTCAGGTAGTGCTCCTCGCCCTCGAACTTGAAGCGGCTGGGGTCGTCGATGGTGGCCCCCGTCTGCACGCAGAGCAGGGCGTCATGGGCAGTGGCGTCTGAGCGCCGCGTGTAGTGGCTGTCGTTGGTGGCGAGAAGCGGGGCCCCGAGCTGGCGGGCCAGCTCGATGAGCTGGGGGTTGGTCCGGCGCTGGTCGGCCAGCCCGTGGTCCTGGATCTCGACGAAGAGGTTGTCCCGCCCGAAGATGTCCTGGAGGCGTCCCGCCGCCCTCTTGGCCCCGGCGTCATCCCCCTTGAGCAGGGCCTGGAGGACGATGCCCCCCAGGCAGCCGGTGGTGGCGATGATCCCCTCGTGATGGCGCTCCAGCAGCTCCCAGTCCACCCGGGGCTTGTAGTAGTAGCCCTCCAGGTAGGCGTCGCTGGAGAGCTTCATGAGGTTGCGGTAGCCGAGATCGGACTCAGCGAGGAGGGTGAGGTGGTAGTAGAGCTTGTGGCCACCCTCCACGTCCCCCCCTGTGTCGTCCACCCGGCCCCGCCGGGTCGGACGCTCGTGGCGGGACTCGGCAGCCATGTAGCATTCGGTCCCGATCACCGGCGTGATGCCGGCCTGCCGGCAGGCCCGGTAGAAGTCGAGGACCCCGTACATGTTGCCGTGATCGGTTATGGCCAGCGCCGGCTGGCCGTCGGCGGCGGCGGCGGCCACCACCTCGTTGATCCGGGCCGCCCCGTCCAGCATGGAGAACTCGGTGTGGGTATGCAGGTGGCAGAACGATCCCGGTGCCGGTCCCGAGCTCACCGCCCTCTTCCTCCTTCTCCACAGGCCCCTGTGGATAATGACAACCCTGTGATTAGAGACTACCGCGCCGGGCAGGCGTCGTGAGAGCCGGGAGCGGCCTGCCCTGGCTGGGCCTGGCGGCAGGGATCGTCATCCTGGTGGGGACGGCCCTGAGCGTCGTGCGCTTCCTGGTGGTCCCCCGTCCCCCCAGGGAACCCCTCTCCCGGGCCGTTCTCACCGGGGTGCGGGGCGTGTTCCGCCTCGGGGCCCGACGGCTCTCCCGCTACGAGTCCAAGGACCGCCTCCTCACCCTCACCGAGCCCGTGGGCCTCCTGGTCCTGCTCGTCACCTGGGTGGGGCTGGCCCTGGTGGGCTGGGCCCTCGTCCTGTGGCGGGTGGGGACGGGGACCATAGGGGCCGCCTTCCGGCAGGCCGGGTCCTCCATGTTCACCTTGGGGTTCGCCGTTTCCCACCATCCCTCGGGAGTGGCCGTGGACTTCCTCGCTGCCGCCAGCGGCCTGGTCATCGTGGCCCTGGAGCTCGCCTACCTGCCCGTGCTCTACGGGGCCTTCAACCGCCGCGAGGTGCTGGTGGCCATGCTGGACAGCCGGGCGGGCGTCCCGGCCTGGGGTCCCGAGCTGCTGGCCCGCCACCAGCTGGTGGGGATCATGGACGACCTGCCCACCTTCTACGGCTCCTGGGAGGCCTGGGCCGCCGACGTGGCAGAGAGCCATACCAACTACCCGGCCCTGCTCTGGTTCCGCTCCCCCCGCCCTCTCTACTCCTGGGTCATCGGGCTCCTGGCCGTGCTGGACTCGGCGGCCCTCTACCTAGCCCTGTCCCCCCGCCGGGCCCCCTCCCAGGCCCGCCTGTGTCTGCGCATGGGGTTCACCGCCCTCAGGGAGGTGGCTCGCGCCCTTCGCATCCCCTTCAACCCCGACCCTGACCCCGAGGACCCTCTCGAGCTCGAGTTCGAGGAGTTCGCCGGGGCGGTGGCCCACCTCCAGCGGGCCGGCTTCCCCATGGAGCGCACCGCCGCCGAGGCCTGGGCTGACTTCCGGGGCTGGCGGGTCAACTACGAGTCCCTCGTCTATGCCCTGGCCGACCTGCTCATGGCCCCGCCTGCGCCCTGGAGCGGGCCCCGTCACCACCTGCCGGTGGCCGAGATCCCTCCCCAGCGCCCCGTGGACCGCCGGCCAGGGAGATCGGGGCCGTCAGGGCCGGGGGCGGTCGTGGCGCCGCCGCCCGCCTCCCCGGGGAGGGGTCGCCCCCCGCTCCGGGGCTGACGTCCACCGGACAGCGAGGGAGCGCCGCCGGCTCCAGGACCGGGGGCGGGCAGGGGGGAGAAGGTCAGCCACTCCCCTCGAGCACCCCTTGGGCCTTTCCCCCGAGCCCTTCCAGGCACCCAAGTCGGCACGTTGGGGCAGCGTCCCCTGCCCTTTTGCCTGCCCGCCAGGCGTTCGCCCACGGGCGCGAAGCAGCCGCCGGCCCGTCGTTGCAGTCCGGCGAGCCGGCGGCTGATGCTCGGTATCTCCCCTCAGACCGGTTCAGGCGTCAGCCAAACGCCTAAAGGCCGAACCCGATGCGGTCGATACCTGAAGGTGGCCAGCCGATCCGAGTCGGCCACAGGCCACCGCGGTCCCCTACTCCCAGCGAGTATTCCGTTCGAACATGAGCACCACACCTCCTTCCGCCACCGATCCCACACCGCAAGCTCGGTTCGAAGTGCGGTCTCACTAGCCATGAGACACGGGGGGATCGGGAGGATCCGGTCCTGGAGCCTGTGGCGGCTGCCACCTCGCGCCCGCCGGTATGTGCTCATCATAGACGCGGCGGCGGTTGCTGTCTTGGCGCTCCTGGCCAGCCGGACGGTCTGGCACCTGGACCATTTCGCCGACTTCGCCGGTATCGCCCTCTGCGGGGTGCTGGGGGTGGAGGTCTTCCACCGGGTCGGAAGGCCCCACCGGCGGCCCGACCGGGCCTACCAGGACCTCATGGCGGCATTCCTCTTCCCCGCCGTGTTGCTCCTGCCCCCGTTCTACGCCGCCCTCATACCCCTGCCCATCTACCTGGTGGAGCAGTTGAGGGTGAGCCACCTCCCCTGGGTCAAGTGGGTCTTCAATGCCTCCTCGGCGGCTTTGACCGGTGCCCTCGCCGCCCTGGCCCGGTCCTTGGTGGCCCCCGGCCTTTCCTCCACCGGCCTCCTCTCCCTGGCCTCCCCCCGGGGGCTGGCGGGGCTCTGCGTGGCCCTGGCCGCCTTCCTTGCCCTCGACAAGCTGCTCCCCGCCGGTGTCATCCGCCGGGTCGCCCCGGCCACGAGCTGGCGCTCCCTGCTCGCCGGCAAGGAGACCTGGGTCCTGTCGGCGGCCGATGTCTGCTCGGGGGTGATCGTGGCCGTCTTCTGGTCCCTCTCCCCGGTGCTCATGCCTACGGCCCTGGTCCCGATCTTCCTGCTCCAGCGGGCCGTGCTGCACACCCAGCTGGTCGCGGCGGCCACGACGGACTCCAAGACCGGCCTGGCCAACCCCCGCTACTGGAGGGAGCAAGCGACCAGGGTGGTGGCCCGGGCCCAGCGCCTGGCCGAGCCGGCGGCCGTCCTGGTCCTCGACCTGGACCGGTTCAAGTCCGTGAACGACCGCTTCGGCCACCTGATCGGGGACTCCGTGCTGGTCGCGGTGGCGGACACCTTGCAGGCGGTCCTTCGCCCAAGCGACGTGGTCGCCCGCTTCGGTGGGGAGGAGTTCGTGGTGTTGCTGGCGGGCGCCGGAGCCGATGCCGCCCTGTTGGCGGGCGAGAGGGTGAGGGCCAAGCTGGCTGGCTTGCAGCACTCCACCCCCGGCGGTGAGGATCGGTTCCAGGTCACCGCCTCGATCGGCCTGGCGGTCCTGGGACGGGACGGGCTCGACGTCGACCAGCTGCTCGAGGCCGCCGACCGTGCCATGTACCAGGCCAAGTCCCAAGGCGGCAACCGGCTGCTCCCGGCCACCGGTCAGCCCCTTGCTGCATCCCAGCGGGGGACGGGGTCAGGCGATGCCGGCGCCGGCCCGCTCGCTGAACCAGGCCACGGTGCGCCTCAAGCCCTCCTCCAAGCCCACTAGGGGAGCCCACCCCAGGTCGGCGGCAGCGGCGGAGAGATCGGCCCGGCTGTGGCGGACGTCCCCCGGCCGGGGATCGGTGTGAACCGGGACCACCGCCTTCCCCATGATCGCTTCCAGGGCCGAGAGCAGCTCCAGCAGGCTGACCGGGGACCCGCCGGCCACGTTGTAGGCCTTTCCGGCACAGGCGCCCACGGGCGCTGAGGCAGCGGCCAGGAAGGCCGCCACGGCGTCGTCGATGTACGCGAAGTCACGGCTCTGGCCCCCATCGCCGTGGACCACCGGGGGCTCCCCCCGGCGCAGAGCATCTATGAACAGCGGGATGACGGCGGCGTACTGGCTGTCGGGCCGCTGGCGGGGGCCGTAGACGTTGAAGGGCCGGATGGAGACGGTGGGAAGGCCGTACAGCTCCCAGAACACCCTGGCGTAGTGCTCCCCGGCCAGCTTCGACACTGCATAGGGAGAGCGGGGGCTGAGGGGGGCCGATTCCGGGGTGGGCATGGGGGCCGCCCCGCCGTAGACAGAGGACGACGAGGTGCACACCACCCGGTGCGCGCCGGCGTCCCTGGCCGCCTCGAGCACCGTGAGGGTCCCGGCGGTGTTGGCCCGATCGGTCTGGAGCGGGTGCTCCACCGAGCGCAGCACGGCCCGGTGAGCGGCGAGGTGGAACACCAGGTCAGCGCCGGCCACGGCCCGGGCCACCGCTTCGGGGTCGGCCACGTCGCCTTCCACCAAAGTGGCGGCGGGGTTGACGTTGTCTTCGTAGCCCGTGGACAGGTCGTCGAGGACCACCACCTCGTCGCCCCTTTCCACCAGGGCGTCCACCAGGCTGGACCCTATGAAGCCCGCCCCCCCGGTCACCACGGCCCGCGTCACGGGCGGCTCACCCTCTCCCGGGCACCGCCCGCCCGCCCGGTGCGACCGCAGCCCTCCGGTCCCGTGGACCGGGCCAGGTGCCGCTCCAGCCCGCGGGCCCCCGAGGGCAGGAGGTGGTCGGAAGGCTCCGTCCACCCGCCCGCCGGCGGGGGGATCTCCTCCAGGCCGAGGGAGGTGAGGGCAGCCAGCGCCTCACGCACCTGGCCGGGGGGTGCCGAGGGGTCGAGCGAGCCGGTGGCCTGGGGCGGAAGGGACGGGACGGCTGTGTGCGAGATCAGGGGGTGCACGGGCCGGGAGTCCGTCTCCCCCTCGCCGAACAGGACCTCGACCAGCTTCTCTCCCGGCCGCAGGCCGGTGTAGACGATGTCGACCTCGGCTCCGGCCTCGGCCACCAGGCGCCGGGCCAGGTCGGCGATCCGCACCGGTTCTCCCATGTCCAGCACCAGGACCTCCCCTCCTCGGCCGATAGCCCCGGCCTGGATCACCAGGCCCACCGCTTCCTCCACGGTCATGAGGTAGCGCGTCACGTCAGGGTGGGTGACCGTCACCGGCCCGCCCGAAGCCACCTGGGCATGGAACGTGGTGAGCACCGAGCCGCGCGACCCGAGCACGTTGCCGAAGCGCACCGACAGGAAGGTCCCGACCGCCCGGGCATCCACCGCCGCGGTCATGCGCTCCCCGATCCGCTTGGTGAAGCCAAGCACGCTGGTCGGGTTGGCCGCCTTGTCGGTGGAGATGTTCACGAACCGGTCCACCCCGACCCGGGCCGCCTCCTCGAGCACCCACGCCGTGGCCCAGACGTTGGTCTTCACCGCCTCGCCGGGGTGCACCTCGAGCACCGGTAGGTGCTTCAGGGCGGCGGCGTGGAACACGACCTCGGGCATCACCTCGTCGAACAGGGCCCGCACCCGGGCCCGGTCCCTGATGTCCAGGAGCACGATGTCCGGGTCGTCCAGGAGGGCCCGGCCCTCCATGGAGAGTTGGAGGGCGTGGAGGGCCGACTCGTCACGGTCCACCATGACCAGCCGGGCCGGCCGGAACCGCCGTATCTGGCGGCACAGCTCCGACCCTATGGAGCCACCCGCCCCCGTGACGAGGACCCGGCGGGCGGTCAGATAGGAGGCGATCGACTCGAGGTCGGTCTGCACCGGACGGCGGCCCAGTAGGTCGCCCAGCGTCGGGGTGCGCACGTCGCTCACCCGGGGCACGCCATCCACCAGCTCGTGGAGCCCGGGGAGCGCCTTCACCTCCAGGCCGGCCCGATCGGCCAGGGCACAGATCTCCCGCAGCAGTGCCGGGCCGGCGGAGGGAACTGCCACCACCACCACCTTGGCCCCCACCCGCGAAGCGGCCTCGGCCAGACGGCTCCGGTTGCCCAGCACCGGCACCCCGCAGATAGTGAGGTTGGACCGGCGGGGGTTGTCGTCGAGCAGGCCGACGGGCAGATAGGGGCTGTCCGAACGGGACAGCATGGCCCGCACCAGGCCCGCACCGGCCTCCCCGGCGCCGAAGACCAGCACCCGGCGGGCCTTGGCGGCATCCGGGCGGGACCGGTGCTGGTAGCGGACCCTCCAGCAGTAGCGTGCCGCCAGCATGCCGGACAGCGCCACCAGCCCCCCGGTTAGGGGAAGGCTGGCCGGCTCCAACCGCTCGGCAGCCCCCCCGGACCCCGAGAGCCAGTTGAACAGGAACACGGCCAGGGTAGCGACCCCCGCCGCCCAGGCCAGGGCGGCCACCTCCTCGAAGGAGCCCAGCCGCCAGCGCCGGCGGTAGAGGCCTGACCACAGGCCCACCCCGGCCTGGGCCGCCAGGGCCATGGCCAGCAAGGACCACAGGCGGGCCAGGTAGGGAACCGGGGGGACGAAGTTGAAGCGCAGAAGCACGGCGACCCAGAGCCCGACGGCCCAAGCCGTCCCGTCCAGCACCGGTTGGACCAGCCCCCTCTCCCGGGCAACCGAGCGGGCCCTGGCGACCACCCCGGACCCCGGGCCGGTCGCTGTGGCCGGCTCGGCCGCCACCCACGGTTGGGCCTCAGGACTCCCCCCCATGCGAAAACCCCCCCCTTTATCAGGGACCCTAGCGGTCCTGGTCTGAGGCGACCGGTTTCGCCTTTGCTCCCCCCAAGCCCTAGGGCGACCACATAACCCGGGGATCGTCGCTTCGCCCTATCTATTCTTGCCAAGCAGTCTGCCTCTTGACCACCCGGCGTGTCAAGTCAAGGGCTTTGAGCACAAATAGTCTCTATCCGGGTGCTGATGGCGTTGAAGGCGCTACCGGTCCCCGCTCAGGGCCGGGCGGCCTTCGAACGTCCTCGGCCACCCGGGCAAGGACCCCGTTCACGAACCTGCCCGACTCCTCGGTGGAGTAGGTCTTGGCCAGCTCCACGGCCTCCGAGATCACCACGGCGGTGGGCACCTCGGGCTCCTCCAGGAGCTCGTAGACCCCTATCCGCAACAGGTTGCGGTCCACGACGGGCATCCTCTCCAACCCCCATCCGATGGACCGGGAGGCGATGATGGCGTCGATGCGCTGCCGGTGCTCACCCACCCCGCGAACCAGCGTGACGGCAAAGGGATCGGGCTCCACCGGCAGCTCCCCCAGGAGCTCCGCCGGCTCGACGTCCTTGGCCTCCGCCTCGTAGAGCAGCGAGAGAGCCCGGTCACGGGCGGTCCGGCGGCGGGAGGGTGGGCCCGCTCCCGGGTGAGGCCCCCGCATGTCGGCCACGACGTCCACGGGGCCCTAGGCCCTGGTCAGGTACTCGCCCGAACGGGTGTCCACCTTGATGGTGTCGCCGGGGTTCACGAACAAGGGGACCTGGACCGTGAGGCCGGTCTCCAGGGTGGCCGGCTTGCGCGCTCCCGAGACGCGGTCCCCCTGGATCCCAGGCTCCGTCTGGGCCACGGTCAGCTCAACGGCGGCGGGCAGGTCCACCCCCAGGATCTCTCCCCCGTACATCTGCAGCACCGCCGAGTCGCCCTCCTTCAGGAACTGGGCGGCCTGGCCGAGCGATGACGACTCCACCTGGAGCTGGTCGTAGGAGGTGGTGTCCATGAACACGTAGTGGTCCCCGTCTCGGTACAGGAACTGCATCTCGCGCTTGTCCACGATGGCCTGCTCCAGCTTCTCGTCCGCCCGGTAGGTGCGGTCGAGCACGGCACCCGTCCTCACGTTCTTGAGCTTGGTACGGACGAAGGCCCCTCCCTTGCCCGGCTTCACGTGCTGGAACTCCACGACCGAGAAGAGGCCCTCAGGCAGGTCCAGGGTCATCCCGTTCTTGAGGTCATTGGTGGACACGGTCATCGCTAGTGCAACCTTCTTCTCTGTGGGGCGGCTTCTCGTCCTCGGGGACCCGTCCCGTCCTCCCTCAGGAGACCACCACCTCGCGCGGTGAACGCGTAAGCACCCGGTGGCCGCCGGCGACGACGACGACGGTGTCCTCGATGCGAGCCCCTCCGTGGCCGGGCAGGTAGACACCGGGCTCCACGGTCACCACCGAGGACTCTTCGAGCCTATCAGTCGACGTCACCGACAGCGCGGGGGCCTCGTGGACGTCCAGCCCCACCCCGTGGCCCGTACCGTGGACGAAGGCCTCGGCCCAACCGGCCGCTGCCACGACCTCTCGGCAGGCCCTGTCCACCTCCGCCCCCCCGACCCCGGCCGATACCGCCCCCAGGCCCGCGGCCTGGCTGGCCTGCACCACCTCCACCACGGCGGCCAGGACGCCGGTGGCGGGCGGGCCCAGGCAGAGGGTCCTCGTCATGTCCGAGCGATAGCCCTCCACCACCGCCCCGAAGTCCATCACCACCAGCTCACCCTCCCCTATGCGCCGGGCGCCCGGGCGGGCATGCGGCTTCCCGGCGTTGGGCCCGCTGGCCACGATGGTCTCGAAGGCCCGGTCACCGGCCCCCAGCCGGCGCATCTCGTAGTCCAGCGCCAAGGCCAGCTCCTCCTCGGTAGGCCGCTCGGCCATGAGGGGCCTCACCCGGGCCAGGGCCTGGTCGGCGACGGAGGCGGCCGCCTCGATGCGGGCCACCTCGCCCTCGTCCTTCACCCGGCGCAGCCCCTCGACCAGCCCCGCGGTGGCCACCAGCTCCGTCTGCCCGCCCAGGGCTCCGGCCAGGGCCCGCTTCCATCCCCAGCTCACGTGGTCCTCCTCGAGGCCGAGAAGCCGGTAGGCCGTGGCCGCCTTGACCAGGACCTCCTGCTGCTCCGGGGGCCGTCCGATCTCCACATCGGCCTCCACGCCGGCGGCGGCCAGCTCCTCGGCGGACTGGGTGCGGTACCGCCCGTCGGTGACGAGCAGGGCCTGTTCGGGCCCCACCAGGAGCCTCCCGGCCGAGCCGGAGAACCCCGTGAGGTACCGGACATTGGACATGCCCGTGACGACGAGGGCGTCCACGCCCGCCTCCTCCAGGCGCCCCCGGAGCCGGGGGATCCTGGTGGAGACGTCGAGAGGCGGAAGGTCGGCGATCATGGCCCCACTGTCGCGCCCTGGCCGGGGCCCGGCCAGAAAACGGCCCGCTAACCCCCGGCCGGCGGGGGGACCGTGCCGGTCCCGGTCCCGTCCCCTCCCGGGGGCTCACCGGGCAGGCGCAGCTCATCCCGGAGCCAGGAGCAGGCAGCCTCGATCTCGCCCTGGAGCCTCTGCTGGTCGGCACGGAGCCGGTCGAGCAGGCTCCTCATGCCCGCCACCCGCTCGACGGAGAACCGCTCCAGGGAGGACTGCAGCCGGGCCCGGGCGCCCTCCTGCTCGGCCCGGATGTCCTCCTCGGCCTTGGCTCTCAGCCGGTTGGCCTGCTCCTCGGCCTGGAGCCGTACCTCGTGGGCGTCCTCCTCGGCCTGGGAACGCAGCCACGTGACCTCCTCGTCCAGCTGGGCCCGCAGGCGGCGAGACTCCTCCTCGGCCTGGGCCCGTATGCGGGTCACCTCCTCCTCCACCTGGGCCCGCCGGCGCCGGGCATCCTCCTCGGCCTGGTCCCGGGTGCGCTGGGCGTCCTCCTCGGCCCGCTGGGTCATCTCCAGGGCGGCATCGTGGGCGGCCCGGAGAACCGCTGACACCTCCATGCCCACGGTGCCGTAGAGATCGACGGGTAGACCCGGTCCGGCGCCGAGGAACCGGGAGAAGGCATTGGCCGGCGCCTCGGCCCCGGCCGGCCCGGTCCCCCCGGCCGAGTTGGTGCTCACCGGCTCGCGCTGGTGTGCCCCCGGGGTGGCAGGACCCTGGTACCCCGCCCCGCCCGGCGGCCGCCAGGGGCCTTCCCCTGGGCCGCCTGCCTCCCCCGCCCTCCCGGCGAGGCCACCCTCGGGGTGCGCCTCATCGCCTCTGGGCGGCCGTTCCCCGCCCTTGGCTCCCATGGGCGGAGGCTGGTCTTCGCCCCTGCCCCCCTCTGCCCGGCCCGCTTCCCCCTCGGCGCCGGCTGCAGCCGAAGGTGGGCGAACCGGCTCCCCCGCTGGCACATCTTCCATCTCCGAACCCCCCCCGGTCCTCTCTGCCCTGCTTCCGGCGGCCTCCTCCTCGACCGGCCCGATGATCACGCCCTGCCTCCTGCGCCGGCCCAGCATCAACCCGCGCTCGAGGACCTGTGAGCCCCACCCACCCCGGGTGTCGGACCCCTATCCAGGACCCACGCCTCCTGCCCCACGATGTCCCCGCTCCTTCAAGTGCCGCAACCTTTACTGTTCACCACCGTCGGTGTCAAGCAGGTGCCATTACACCCACTAGAGGACGGCGAGTAACCACTATTTGTAACGAAGGGGAAGCAAGGGACCGGCTCCGGCCAGGGAGCGCCCTCCGGACGAGACCACGTTCATGACAAGGGCATCGGCGCCCTAGGGAGCAGGGTTAGGCCCTTCGGCGATGAGGCGGGCGGCGGCCTCCACGGCCAGCTCGTAACCCAGGCCCCCGAAGCCGGCGATCGTCCCCCTCGCCACCGGTGCCACCACCGATCGGTGCCGCCAGGGCTCGCGCCCGGCCGGGTTGGAGAGGTGGAGCTCCACGACCACGCCGTCGTAGGCGGCCAAGGCGTCTGCCAGGGACCAGGAGTAGTGGGTGAGGGCGGCGGCATTGACGATGATGGCGGCCGCCCGCCCCCTCGCCCCGTGCACGGCCTCCACCAGGGCCGCCTCGGCGTTCGACTGGAAGTGCTCGAGCACCACCCCGCAGGCCGTGGCCCTGGACCGCGCCGCCGCCACGTGGGCCTCCAGGGTCAGCCCCCCGTACACCTGGGGCTGGCGGTCACCGAGCAGGTCCAGGTTGGGCCCCGACAGGAGGAGCACGACCGGCCGGGCTCCCTCTCTCTCCCCGTTCACGGCCCCTCCCCCACCGCCATCATGGCCTTCAGGGTGTCCAGCACCAAACGGCGTGGCACGCCCTCCACCAGCTCCAGCCCCCGGGGACCGTCGAGCACGAAGGTGAGGCCGCCAACGGCCTTCTTGTCCCCCGCCATCAAGCCCACCAGCCGGTCCGGGTCGCTGCCACGGGGAAGCCGGGTCGGCAGGCCATAGCCGCCCACGAGGCGCTCGTGGTCCGCCACCCGGGCAGGCCCGATGCGGCCCAGCCGCTCGGCCAGCCGAGCCGCGAAGACCAGCCCTATGCCCACTGCCTCCCCGTGGCGCAAGGTCCCAGCCGTGCCCACCCCGCCGGCCCACCCCGATGCCTCGAGAGCATGAGCCAGGGTGTGCCCATAGTTGAGGAGGACCCGCCCCCCGCCCTCCTCCCGCTCATCGGCGGCCACCACCGACGACTTGAGGGCCACGCAACGAGCGATGGCCTCGGGCAGGTCCAGGGAGCCCAGGCCCTCGACGCCGAGAAAGGCGTACTTGGCCATCTCCCCCCGCCCGCTCCGCCATTCTGCCGCCGGCAGGGTCTCCAGGACCTCGGTGTCACACAGCACCGCAGCCGGCTGCCAGAAGGCGCCCACCAGGTTCTTGCCCTCGGGCAGGTTGACCCCGCACTTGCCCCCGATGGCTGCGTCGACCTGGGCCAGCAGGGTGGTGGCCACATGGATGACGGCTACGCCGCGGTGCCAGCTGGCTGCCGCGAACCCCGCCACATCGGTGACGACCCCGCCACCGACGGCCACCACGGCGTCCTTCCTCGTCAGGCCGAACCGGGCAAAGCCCCGGCAGAGAGTCTCGATGGTGGCCAGGGACTTGGCCCCCTCTCCCTGGCCGACAACGAGGTCGCAGCGCTCCACACCCGGGTCGACCTGCCAGGGCACCCCCTCCTGGGTCACCACAGCCACCCTCCTGGCCCCGGGGGGGATCACACCAGCCAGCTCGTGGCGAGCTCCCCGACCTATGAGGACCTCATAGGACCGCCTTCCCAGTTCGACGGGGACCCTGATCACTGCCCTGGTCCCTCTCCGCTGGGGGGCAGCAGGGCCAGGATGGCTTCGACGACCTCGGAGGGAGTCATGCTGTCGACGTCAACGGTGATGTCAGCCAGGGCCTGGTACAGAGGACGGCGCACCTCATCCAAGCGGGCCAGGGTCTCGGCGGGGCCGGCGTCCAGCAGGGGACGCCCCCATCCTCGGCCCACCCGCCGGGCCAGGGTGTCGGGACGGGCCCGCAACCACACCACGGTCCCCGCCCCCTGCACCCGCCGGCCGTTGTCGGGGTCGAGAACGGCACCCCCCGCCACCGAGATCACCGAGGGCGTGTCCTCCTCAACGGCCCGGGCCAGGGCCTTGGCCTCTTCGGCCCGGAAGGCGGCCTCCCCCTCCTCCGCGAATATCTGGGGCACCGTCTTTCCCGTGGCCTCCTGGACCTGACGGTCGCTGTCGCGGTACTGCCGGCCCAGCCGCTCGGCCAGCAGCTGGCCGACGGTCGTCTTGCCCGCCCCCATCATGCCGATCAGCAGCAGGTGGTCAGCCACGGAGGCTGGCCAGGTAGGCGCCGTGGTTGCGGACGAGCTCCCCCAGCGAGTCCCCTCCGAACTTGCGCAGGGCCTCGCTGGCCAGGACCAGGGCCACCATGGTCTCGGCCACCACGCCCATGGCCGGCACCGAGGTCACGTCCGTACGCTCCTTGAAGGACTTGGCCTCCTGCTTGGTGACCACGTCCACCGTGGAGAGGATCGGACGGTTGAGGGTGGCCAATGGCTTCATGTAGGCCCTCACCACCACCAGGGAGCCTGTGGAGATGCCCCCCTCCACCCCCCCCGCCCGGGCCGTGTCGCGCACATAGGTGCCGGTTCCAGCATCCCAGCGGATGGCGTCGTGGGCCTCGGAGCCCCGCTTGCCGGCCACCCTGACCCCCTCGCCCAGCTCCACGGCCTTCACGGCTTGGATGCTCATGACCGCCTGTGCCATCAGCCCGTCCAGACGCCGGTCCCAGTGGACATGGCTGCCGAGCCCCACGGGCACTCCGTAGGCGAGGACCTCGGCCACCCCTCCCAGGGAGTCGCCCTCCTTGGCCGCCGCCTTGACCTCGGCAACCATGGCCGCCTCGGCGCAGGGGTCGAAGCAGCGCACCGGCGAGGCGTCGACACGTTCCAGGTCCTCCGGGCCCGGGCGCGGCCAGCCCGAGGCACCGGCGCTCAGGCGAGCGTCCCCGATCTGGACCACATGGGACAGGACGGCCATGCCGAGCTTGGCCAGCAAGGCCTTGGCGCAGGCACCGGCCGCCACCCGGGCCGCCGTCTCGCGGGCCGAGGCCCTCTCCAGGACGTCGCGTGCGTCGTCGAAGGCGTACTTCTGCATGCCGGCCAGGTCGGCGTGGCCGGGCCGAGGCTGGGTGAGGACCCGGGAGGGGCGTCCCGGACCCGGAGACATCTCCTCGGCCCACTTGGGCCACTCCGTGTTGGCGATCTCGATGGCCACCGGGGAGCCGAGTGTCCGGCCGTGGCGGACCCCCCCGACCAGGGTCACCTCGTCAGCCTCGAAGCGCATACGGGGCCCCCGGCCGAACCCGAGACGGCGGCGGGCCAGCTCTCCCCCCACCTCCTCGGCCACGAGGGGGAGCCCGGAAGGCAGGCCCTCCACGATCACGACCAGGGCCCTGCCGTGCGACTCACCGGCGGTGAGGAAGCGCAGCACGGGCGCAATCTACCGGGGGGGACGAGAGGGCGCGGGACCCGCCGGGGGCTCGGTACGGTGGGCGGGGAAGTCCCCTCACCCCCGGAGGTATCCGTGCGCCCCTCCCACGCACACCTGCTTGCCGACACGCTCCGCATCGCCCTGGTCGACGCCGCCCGCTGGGCGGCAGAGGCCGGGCCCGAGGCCGAGGAGGACCGGAACGCCCTGTCGGCTGCGGCCGGTGCCCTCGCCTCCTCCGGCCGGGCCGGGCCCGGCTCCAGCGGGGCAACGGAAGGGATCACCTCGAAGGTGGGAGAGCTGGCCGAGCAGGTCTTCACCGTCGCCACGGCCGACACCGCGGGTGCCCTCGGCCACCCCGACCCCTCGATGGCCGTCCTCGGCAGCCCCCGTCTCGGGCTGTGGTACGAGATCGTGGCCAGCGACCTCCTGCCGCCCCCTTCGCCCGAGCTCACCCACGTGGGGGCGGGCATCCTGGTCCACCACCTCGGGCGAGCGGAGGTGGGAGAGGAGGTGCGGGTGGTGGCCCGGCTGGAGGAGGTGCAGGCCCGACGGGCCCTCTTCTCCTGCCAGGCCTGGGCGGGGGACCGCCTGGTCGGCCTCGGAGCCCACCACCGGGTGATGGTGGCGGCCAGGGCACGCCGCACCCCGTAGGCAGGCACGGGCTCCCTCGTCCCCCCGGGGGCTCGTCGCCCCCGAGGCGACAGGTGCGCGCCGCCCTTCCCTCGGGACCGGCCCGACGCCGGACCCGGGGTGTCCCAGGGGCGCCCTGGGCTAGGGGCGCCTACCTCTCGACCGGCACATCCACCAGCGACCCGTACTCGGTCCAGGAGCAGTCGTAGTTGCGCACCTGGGGGAACCCGAGCAGCTCCTTCAGGACGAACCAGGTGTGGGCGCTGCGCTCGCCGATCCGGCAGTAGGCCACGACCTCCTTGTCCGGGGTGATGCCCTGGTCGCCGTAGAGGCGGCGCAGCTCCTCGTCGGGGAGGAAGGCCCCGGTGTCGGGGTTGACCGCCTTGCTCCAGGGGATGTTCACCGCCCCGGGGATGTGCCCGGGCACCATGGCGGACTCGCCGGGAAGGTGCTCGGGGGCCAGCTTCTCCCCCCTGTACTCCTCGGGCGACCGCACGTCCACCATGGCCCGCCCCTCGGGGGCCCCGACGTACTCCGACAGGATCTGCTCCCTCCGGGCCCGGATCTCGGCGTTGGGGGTTCCGGCCTTGTAGCCGGTCGTGGGCTTCACCTCGGTCGGCTCGCTGGTCATGGGACGGTGCTGCATCTCCCAGCGCTTGCGCCCACCGTCCATCAGGCTCACCTTCTGGTGGCCGTAGATCTTGAAGTACCAGTAGGCGTAGGCGGCGAACCAGTTGTTCGAGCCACCGTAGAGGACCACGTGGGTGTCGTTGGTAATGCCTCTCGAGTCCATGAGCTTCTCGAACCCCTCGGCATCGACATAGGTCCGCCGTACGGGGTCCTGGAGATCGGCTCGCCAGTCGAAGGCCACCGCCCCGGGTATGTGGCTGGCGTGGTAGGCGGAGGCGTCCTCGTCCACCTCCACCACCTTGACCCCCGGGTCGTCCAGGTGCTCGGCGACCCACTCGGTGGTTACGAGAGCCTCGGGGTTGGCGGGCATATGGCAACCTCCTCTGGTGCCCCGGACGGCCCGGGGGCTGGACATAGGAACTCCTCCCCCCAGCCCACCATTCCCGACTCCGCTAGTCAACTTTCCCGTTCCGTCCCGGGCCGCCCACCCCCCCGCCCCGGCCGGCCTCCAAACTAAGATCGGGCCGATGCCGGTCATCACCAGGCCGGAGGCCCCGGCCACGGGCGGCCTGGTCGGACGCCCGGTGCCCCGCTTCGAGGACGCCTCCCTCCTCCGGGGGGAGGGCTGGTTCATGGACGACCTCAGCCCCCTGCCCGGGATCGCCGAGGCGGCCGTCGTCCGCTCGACCGTGGCCCACGCCCGGATCGCCTCGGTGGACCCATCGGCCGCTCTGGCGGCCGACGGGGTCATCGGGGTGCTGACCGGGTCCGACGTGGCCGAGCTGTCCCGCCCCTTCCCGTCGGTGCTGGGGGCCCCGGTCGACTACCGGGCGGCGGCCACCGACGTCGTGCGCTACGTCGGCGAGCCGGTGGCCGTGGTGGTGGCCACCGACCGCTACCTGGCCGAAGACGCCGCCGAGGCGGTCGTGGTCGAGTACGAGCCCCTCCCCGTGGTGGCGGGCGTGGACCAGGCCCTGGAGGGCGGGGCACCAGCCCTCCACCCGGCCGTGGGCAGCAACGTCATCTCCGACCGCCGCTTCCGCTACGGGGACCCGGAAGCCGCCTTCTCCAGGGCCGACCTGGTGGTGAGCAAGCGCTTCCGGCACCCGCGCTCCACCTGCCTGCCCGTCGAGGGCTACGGCGTGGTCTGCCTGTGGGAGGAGGCGACCGCCTCGGTGACGGCCTGGGCCAACTTCCAGGGCCCGTTCACCGTGCACGGCGTGGCCGCCCACGCCCTCGGCATCCCGGCCCCGCGCCTCCGGATCGTCACCCCGCCGGACAGCGGCGGCTCGTTCGGCACCAAGGCGGCCCTCTACGTGTACGTGGTCCTCATGGCCCTGGCCTCGCGGCGCTTCGGGGTGCCGGTGCGCTGGACCGAGGACCGGGTGGAGCACCTGCTGGCATCGTCCTCGGCCACCGAGCGGGTTACCGACATCCAGGCGGCCTTCTCCGCTGCCGGGCGCCTGCTCGGGCTGCGCCTCGACATGGTGGACGACGTGGGCGCCTACGTGCGAGCCCCCGAGCCGGCCACCCTCTACCGCATGCACGGCTGCCTCACCGGCGCCTACGACGTGTCCGACGTCGAGGCCAGGGCCAGGGTGGTCGTCACCAACAGGTGCCCGACCGGGCTCAACCGGGGGTTCGGCGGCCCCCAGCTGTACCTTCCCCTGGAGCGGGTCATGGCCATCGCCGCCGGGCGCCTCGGCCTCGACCCTGCCGAGGTGGCCCGGGCCAACCTCGTCCCCGCCTCGGCCATGCCCTACCGGACGGCCTCGGGGGCCGTCTACGACTCGGGGGACTACGCCGCCTGCCTGGACGAGGCCCTCCGCCTGGCCGGTTACGCCGAGGTGCGGGCCCGTAGATCAGCGGCCACCCCGTCCCGGGGCAGCGACCGCCTGCTGGGCGTGGGTCTGGCCTGCGTGGTCGAGCCCTCGGTGTCGAACATGGGCTACATCACGCTGGCTCAGGAGCCAGGAGAGCGGGCCTCCTCGCTCCCCAAGTCGGGCAACGCCGAGGGGGTCACGATCGTCGTCGGGCCCCACGGCGGTGTGACCGTCCGGTTCACGACCACCCCCCAGGGCCAGGGCCACGCCACCGTGGCCGCCCAGGTGGTCGCCGACGCCCTCGGGGTGGACCCCGGCCTGGTCGACGTGCGCACGGCGGCCGACACGGCGGCCAACCCCTGGACGGTGAGCTCTGGCAACTACTCGAGCCGGTTCGCCGCCATGGGGGCGGGGGTCGTGCACGTGGCGGCCACCCGGCTGGCCGAGCAAGTCCGGGCGGTGGCCGGGAAGGTCCTCGGTGTCGAGGCCGGGCAGGTGGAGCTGGCCGGGGGGCAGGCCCGGGTCACCGGCGACCCCGGACGGTCCGTCTCGCTGCGCCGGCTGGCCGGCACGGCCCACTGGGACCCGGCCGGCTTGCCCCCGGGCGTGGATGCCGGCCTGGCCATCACCACCTACGTCCAGGCGCCCACCCTGGAGCCCCCTGGTCCCGACGACCGGGTCAACGCCTCGGCGACCTATGGGTTCCTCTGCGACGTTGCCGTCGTCGAGGTCGACCCCGACACCGGCGAGGTCGTGGTGCTGCGCTACGTCACCGTGCACGACGCCGGCCGGATCCTGAATCCGCTGCTGGCCGAGGGCCAGGTCCACGGGGGGCTGGCCCACGGCCTCGGTGCGGCCCTCTCCGAAGCCCACGTGTACGACGGCGAGGGCCAGCTGATGACAGCCACCCTGCTGGACTATGCCGTGGTGGGGGCCACCGAGGTCCCCCGACCCGTCACCTCCTACCGGGAGTCCCCCTCTCCCCTGACCCCTCTCGGGGCCAAGGGCCTCGGGGAGGGCAACGCCATGAGCGCCCCCGCCGCCCTGGCCAACGCCGTGGCCGACGCCCTCGGGGTGGAGGACGTGGAGCTGCCGATGACGCCGGCCCGTGTGTGGGCGGCCGTGGTGCGGTGAAGCCGGCGCCATTTCGCTATGTAGTGCCGGCCTCGGTGGACGAGGCGGTGGCAGCCCTCGGGACCGGTGACGACCCCCGGGCCCTGGCCGGCGGCCAGAGCCTGGTGCCCATGCTCAACCTGCGCCTGGCCGCCCCGGGGACCGTGGTGGACCTCAACCGCCTCCCCGGGCTGGACGGGATCGAGGAGGAGGACGAAGTGCTGGTCGTGGGGGCCATGGCCCGCCAGCGGGCCCTCGAGCGCTCGTCCGTGGCCGCCCGGCGCTGCCCGGTCCTCCCCGAGTGCCTGGCCCACGTAGGCCACACCGTCACCCGCAACCGGGGCACGGTCGGCGGCTCGGTCGCCCACGCCGATCCAGCCGGGGAGCTGCCCCTGGTCCTCCTGGCCCTGGACGGGGAGGTGGAAGTGGCCGGGCCGGGCGGCCGCCGGCTGGTCCGGGCCAGGGACCTGTTCACCGGCTTCCTCACGACGTCTCTCGAGCCCGGCGAGATGGTCACCGCCTGCCGGTTCCCGGCCACTGACGGGCCCGGGGTGGGGGCGGGGTTCGCTGAGCTGGCCATGCGCAGCGGGGACTTCGCCCTGGCCTCGGCCTGCGCCGTGGTCCGCCTCGGGGAGGGCGGCCAGGTGGATGGGGCCCGAGTGGCCGTAGGGGCGGTGGCCGACCGCCCCCTCCTGCTCCCAGGGGTGGGCCATCTGCTCGCCGGCCGGAAGCTGGACGACGAGGCGGTGGGGGCCGCCGTCCGGGCCGCCCGGGAGTCGGTGGACCCGGTCGGTTCCCTCCAGGCCCCGCCGGCCTACCAGCGGCACGTGGTTGGGGTCCTGGTGGCCCGGGCCCTCCGGCGAGCCGGGGAGAGGGCCCTCGGGACGGTCGGCCGCCAGCCGCCGCCGGTCCGCCGATCGGCGCCGTGCCCCGTCGCTTCGGGCCAAACGGCGCCTGGTTCCGCCAAGAGCCCCGCGCCCGGGGAGGTGGGCTCCGCCCCCCGCCGGGTCGTGGTAGAGGTCAACGGGCGCCGCCGGGTGGCCGCCGCCGAACCCCGCCGCCTCCTGTCGGACTTCCTGCGCCATGACCTGGGCCTGCGGGGCACCCACGTCGGCTGCGAGCACGGGGTGTGCGGGGCCTGCACAGTCCGCCTGAACGGGGCGGCGGTCCGCTCCTGCCTGATGCTGGCCGTCCAAGTCGACGGGGCCCGGGTGGACACGGTGGAGGGGCTGGCCGAGCCGGACGGGCGGCTCCATCCCCTGCAGGAGGCACTGCACCGCCACCACGGGCTCCAGTGCGGGTTCTGCACCCCCGGGATCCTCATGTCGGCGGCCGAGCTGGCCTCAGCCGGCGGCCCCCCGCCCGATGAGCGGGAGATCCGGAGCCTGCTCGCCGGCCACCTGTGCCGGTGCACCGGCTACCACGCCATCGTGGACGCCCTGGTCGAGGCCCTCGGGACCGCCTCTGCCGGGCGCCCGGGAGGGCAGGGGCCATGAGCCTCGGGTCCAGGCTGCTGGAGGCGTCCGAGCGCCGCCCGGAGGCAGCCGCCCTGGTGGAGGGGGACCTGCGCCTCGACTACGCCGGCCTCCTGGAGCGGGCCCGCCGGGTGGCCGGGGGTCTGGCCGGCCTGGGCGTGGGCCCGGGCGACCGCGTGGCCACCGCCCTGCGCAACCGGGTCGAGACCGTCCTGCTCTACTGGGCCAGCCAGTGGCTCGGGGCCTGGTTTGTCCCCCTGAACTGGCGCCTGACCCCGGCCGACGTGGCCTACTGCGTGGAGGATGCCGGCGCCTCGGTGCTGGCGGTGGAGGAGGTGAGCGCCGGGGTGGCCACCCTGGTCCCCGCCGGCTGCGGGCTCGTGGCCATCGGTCCCGGCTGCCCGGGAACCCCTTTCGAGCAGTTGACCAGTGCCGAGCCGGCACCCGGGCCGGCGCCGGTGGACGAGGGGGAGCCGGCGATCATGCTCTACACGTCGGGGACGACCGGTCGGCCCAAGGGCGTCCCCCGCTCGCACCGAGCCGAGTGGGCATCCGCCCTGGCCCACGTGATCCAGTGCCGGTACGTGCCCGGGGAACGGACCCTGGGGGTCATGCCCCTCTACCACACCATGGGGATGCGCTCGCTCCTCGCCATGGTGGCGGTGGACGGCTGCCTGGTGGTGCAGGCGGCCTTCCGGGGGTCCGAGGCCCTGGAGGCGGTGGCGGACGAGCGGATCAGCGCCCTGTACCTGGCCCCCACGCTGTTCTACGATCTCTTGGCGGCGGCCCGCCAGCGCCCCGGGGGCTGTCCCCGGGTCCCCAGGCTGGCCTACGCCGGGGCCCCCATGACCGCCGCCCTGGTGGAGGCGTGCCGGAGCGCCTTCGACCCCGAGGTGTTCGTCAACCACTACGGGTCCACCGAGATCTACACGTTCAGCATCGGGCCAGACCAGGTGGCCAAGCCGGGCTGCGCAGGACGGCCCGGAATCCACGAGCGCCTGCGCCTGGTGGCCCCAGAGCCGGGGGCGGACCCCTCTCTTCCGGTGCCCCCCGGGGAGGTGGGACAGGTGGCCTGCCACCTGTCGAGCCCGGAAGCCTTCACCTCCTACTGGCACCGTCCCGACGCCGACGCCCGGGCCTTGAGGGACGGCTGGTACCTGACCGGGGACCTGGGCCGGCTGGACGAGGACGGGGACCTGTGGGTCCTGGGCCGGGTGGACGACATGATCATCACCGGAGGCGAGAACGTCTTCCCCCTGGAGATCGAGGAGGTGCTGGCCACCTACCCGGGAGTGGAGGACGTGGCCGTGGTCGGCCTGCCCGATGACCGGCTGGGGGAGAAGGTGGTGGCCTTCGTGGTGGGCCGCGGTGTGGACGCCGACGGCCTCGAGGCCCATTGCCTGGCCTCGCCGGCGCTGGCCCCGTTCAAGCGGCCGCGGGAGTACCACTTCCTTCGCCAGCTTCCCAAGAACGCGTCCGGCAAGCTGCTCCGCGCCCGGCTCCGGGAGCTGGTGTCAGCGGAGCCGGCCGGCCCGGGTAAGAGAGGGGACCATGACCGAGCACGACGGCTTCCGGGTGGAGCGTGACCCCGACCGCCGGGTGGCGACCATCACCCTCGACCGACCTGAGAAGCTGAACCGGGTCTCCATGCCGGCCCGGGACCAGCTCGCCCGCGCCTTCGAGGAGCTGGGCCGGGACCCGTCGGTGCGGGTGGTGGTGCTGGCCGGCGCCCCGGGACGGGCCTTTACCGCTGGGGGCGACGTGGCCGGCTTCCTCGAGCGGGAGCCCGAAGCTCTGTCCCGCCTGGCGGAGAACGTGGCCGCCCCCGAGCGCTGCCCGAAGCCGGTCGTGGCCCGGCTCCACGGCTTCGTCCTCGGGGTGGGGCTCGAGCTGGCCCTGGCCTGTGACCTGAGGATCGCCAGCGAAGACGTGGAGCTCGGCTTCCCCGAGATCAACCTGGGAATGATCCCCGGCAGCGGCGGGACCCAGCGCCTGGCCCGGCTGGTCGGCCTGGGCCGGGCCAAGGACGCCATCCTCCGGGGCCGGCGCATCGAGGCCGAGGAGGCCCTGGCCTGGGGCCTGGTCAACCAGGTCGTGCCCGCCGACGACCTCGACGCTGCCGTGGCCGGGGTCGTGGAGGAGCTGGCCGGGAAGGCCGGGCTGGCCCTCACCCTGGCCAAGCGGGTCCTCAATCACGCCTATGACGGCCCCCTCCCCCTGGGTCTCGAGCTGGAGGGCCTGGCCTACGGTCTCCTGCGCACGACCCACGACTTCAGGGAGGGGGTCCAAGCCTTCATCGAGAAGCGCCAGCCCGACTTCGAGGACCGGTAGCGCCGGCGGGCGGGACCGGCCCTGCTGGTGGGGGGCCAGAGTCCCGCCGCTCAGCCGCCCAGCCTGCTCTCGACGGCGGCCACCTTCTGGCGCAGGGCGCCCGAGACCCCCGGGCGGTGGTCGATCTTGATGACCACGCTGACCCGCCTGGCCTCCTCGGACACCTTGTCCACGCAGGCCTTGATCAGCTCCATGACCTCGTCCCAGTCGCCTTCGACGTTGGTGAACATGGCGTTGGTCTCGTTGGGCAACCCGCTGGCCCGGACCAGGCGGACCGCCTCGGCCACCGGGCCGGCAACCGAGTCCCCCGACCCGAGCGGCGTGATGGAGAACGCAGCGATCATCCACCCAGTGTCGCCCCCGGCCGGGGAGGGAAGCCAGCCTGCCCGGGAGCCGCCCGTCTGGGGGTTTCGTGGGGGACCGGGGCCCCCTGACCCGAAGCTGTCCGTGCCGCCCCGGCTGGCTAAGCAGAGCTCCCGGCCAGGGTGGCGAGATCGGTGTCGGGGTCGGTGAGCCGCTCCACGTCGACAGGCCGACCCGATCGGATCATGGCCTCGATGGCCTCGGTCACTTCCCAGACGTTCACGTTCATGCCGGCCAGCACCCGGTCGGCATCGTCGAGCCAGAAGGCCACGAACTGCCGCCCGGCCACGTCCCCCCGGAACACCACCCTGGCCCACCGGGGGGCCCAGCCGGTGTACTCCATGGAGAGGTCGTACTGGTCGGAGTAGAAGTAGGGGATCCGCTCGTAGGAGAGGTGCTGGCCCAGCATGGCCCGGGCCACGTCCCGGCCCTGGTTGAGGGCCGCCGACCAGTGCTCCAGCCTTATCCGGGACCGGTAGAGGGGGTGCAAGGCGCTGGCCACATCGCCGGCGGCGTAGACGCCGGGGACGGTGGTGGCCAGGCCCTGGTCGACCACCACCCCGTCCTCCACCGCCAGGCCGGCCGCCCCTTCACCTGCCAGCAGCTCCGTCCGCGGAGCCACGCCCACCCCGACCACCACCACGTCGGCGGGGACCACCTCACCGCCGCCCAACTCGACCGCCTCCACGGCCGCCCCTCCCCGGAGGGCCTTCACGGTGGCACCCATGCGGAGGTCCACGCCCTGATCGGCATGGAGGTCGCGGTAGACGGCCCCCACCTCGGGGCCGAGGACGCTCTCCAGGGGGACCGAGGCCATCTCTATGAGGGTGACCTCTGCGCCCATCTCCCGGGCCGAGGCGGCCACCTCGCACCCGATCCATCCCGCCCCGATCACGGCCACCCGACCGGCTGAGCGGATGGCCCGGCCAAGGGCGTCGGCCTGGCCGATGTCCCTCAGGTAATGGACCCCTGCCAGGCCGGCACCCTCCAGGGCCAGGCGTCGGGGAGAGGCACCCGTGGCCAGCAGCAGCCGGTCGTAGCGCACCGAGCTGGCCCCCTCCAGCTCCAGGCGGCGCTCCCTCAGGTCCAGCGAGCGGACCGGCGAGGAGGTGAGCAGCTCGATGTCGTGATCGGAGTAGAAGCGCTCCTTGTGCACGGCGACCCGGTCGAAGCCGGCCTCACCCCTCAGGTAGGCCTTGGACAGGGGGGGCCTCTCATAGGGCCGGGCCGCCTCCTCTCCGATCAGCACGACGCGCCCCTCGAAGCCCTCCCGCCTCAGGGCCTCGGCTGCCTTGGCTCCGGCCAGGCCGGCGCCCACTATTGCAAAGGTCTGGCTCGCTGCCACTGGCCGCCTCCGAGATCCACCGGCCGATTGGTCCCCCTCCCCCTCCCACTGCTAGCTTGCCGCCTACCAACTTCACAACCTGGGGGTGATGGCCATGGGACACCGTCGTTCCGTCATCATTGCGCTCGCTGTGGCCCTGGGGGGCCTCGGGGTCGCAACCGCTGCCTCGCCGGCAGCCGGCACAGCGGGAGCCGTCAGAGCGGCCGGCGGGGCCCTGAGCCCCCAGGACATCACGGTGCCGCACCTGCGGCGGCTGGAGACTACGCACCGGACGGCCTCCACCGCCTGCGTGCTGCCCGACGGCACCGACGTCTCGTGGTTCCACTGCTACACGCCCCAGGACATCCGCAGCGCCTACGGGGTTGGCGCCGTCGCCTCCCTGGCCAACGGCCAGCCCGACTATGGCCAGGGCCAGACCATCGTGCTCGTCGACTCCTACGGCAGCCCCACCGCTGCCGCAGACCTGCAGCACTTCCACGACACGTTCTTCCCGAACCTGCCCAAGCCGGACTTCAAGGAGATCTACCCCCTCGGCAACCCCCAGTACCACAACACGTGCCACGGCAACGGGCTGTCCGGCAACTGCGCGGCCGCCGGATGGTCGGGCGAGGCCACCCTGGACATCGAGTGGGCATACTCCATCGCCCCCGAGGCCCACATAGTCCTCATGGCCGTTCCCCCTGCGGAGACCCTCGGGGTGCAGGGCTTCCCCACCCTGTTCAAGGCCATCTCGGGCGAGATCAAGGCCACTCCCCCGGGAACCCTCTTCTCCATGTCCTTCGCCGCCACCGAGCAGGACTTCGGGGGAGCGGCGGCAACCCAGACGGCCCGCTTCGACCGGGTGTTCAAGCAGGGCCTGGCCAAGCACGACAACTTCTTCGCTGCCGCCGGCGACACCGGGACCTATAACTCTTCCAAGCAACACAAGGAGTCCGGGGCCTACCCGTACCCCACGGTGAACTGGCCGTCCAGCTCGCCCTACGTGGTGTCGGTCGGCGGCACCCAGCTGCAGTACGGGTGGACCTGGGATCCTTCCAGCAACCAGGCGTTCACCTCCAGCGGGGCGTTCAACCCCGCCTACTGGCACTTCCTCAAGGGAGGCGACACCCAGGCCGTGTGGAACGAGTCCTGGGCCCCGATCGGCACCGGCGGCGGGGCCAGCAGCATCTACCCTCGCCCCTCCTGGCAGCAGGGGGTCGACCCGGCCTACGGGAACCACCGCCTGCTCCCCGACACGGCCTGGAACGCGGCGGTGAACGGCGGCGTGGACGTGTGGATCACCGCCTATCCCCAGTACAACTGCGGCAACACCACCGGGTGCTGGCAGATTGTCGGCGGCACCTCGGCCGCCACCCCGCAGACGGCCGGGCTGGTGGCCCTGGCCAACGCCGCCCGGGAGGCGGAGGGCAAGGCGCCCATCGGGTTCCTCGACCCCATCCTGTACCAGGACGGGCTGGGGGCCAGTGCCTACACCGACATCGTCCCCGAGCACTACGGCAGCGCTCCCAAGTCCTTCGCCGGTAGCGAGGTCGGTGTCAGTGGCCCCGTGTACAAGTCGGTCGGCGACCTGCAGGACAACCAGATGTGGGAGGTCCCGGTAGCGGGCTACCCCACGACCAAGGGCTATGACGCCACGACCGGTTGGGGGGCGCCCAAGGCTCCCGCCTTCGTGGCTGACCTGGCCGCCATGCCCTAGGGCCCAGAGCCGCCCGTGAGCGGGCACCGGGATCGGGCGGAGGAGGCTGCCATCTCGCGGTTCTCCCGGCTCGTGTCCAGGGCAAGGTCGAACCCGGCGGCCATGGACCTGCTCGTCCACCTCCTGGACGCGGCCGAGGAGGGCCTGGCCCAGCTGGTCCCGGGGGCCGATCCGGCCTACGAGGACCTGGTGGGCCGCAGCCTGGAGGGCGACCTGGCCGTGGCCCGGCTCCTCATGGTCGAGAGGAGCCGGGTGCGGCGCTGGGTACGCGACCGGGAGGTGTACGCCTTCCCCGGGCCGGACGGCCAGTGGTACTTCCCCCGCTGGCAGTTCGTGGGGGGCCAGCTCGTGCCGGGCCTGAGGACGGTGCTGGGGGCCCTGCCACCAGACATGGGTCCGACCCAGGTGAGCCGGTGGTTCGTGACACCCAATCCCGCCCTCCGCCTCGGGGAGGAGAAGGTGAGCCCGGTGGCCTGGCTGGCGGCCGGTGAGGACCCTCGGACGGCGGCCCGGGCGGCGGGGAGCGCCTAGGGCCTCACGCAGGAAGGACGTGCAGGCGCACGATGGTGCCCCAGTGGCCGGAGTAGAGCTCCACCAGGTCACAGACCTGGTTCACCAACCACAGGCCCCGGCCTCCGACCTCGTCGGGTGACGGGGGGCGGCGGCCGGCCAGGGCGTCCGGGATGTGACCGTGGTGCGACAGCTCGCACACGATGGCACCAGTGTCAGCCGCCCGCCAGAGGCGCAGGGTAGCCGGAGCTCCGGAGTGGACCAAGGCGTTGGTGGCCACCTCGGAGGAGGCCAGGACCAGGTCCTCCAGGCGCTCACCCGCCAGGCCCAGGGATGCCCCCCGGTCGGCCACGAAGCTGCGCAGCCCGCTCAGCTCGCGGTGGTGGAAGGCCAGGGCGGTGGCGTCGGGTGGAGGGGGGGGAGCAGGGTGTGGTCGGCCTCGACCCCGGCGCTGCCGGCGTAGGTGGGGCTGGCCCGGCTCCCGGCCCGGTCCCGCACCTGCGGATGAGTGCGCAAGGCGCCCGTGATCACCGCCCCGTCCAGCCCGGCCCGGTCATAGGGGCAAAGGACGGCCGTGCCCGTGCCTGCGAAGGCCACGTTGATGAGGGCCTCGTGGCGGGCCACCTCCCGCACCTCGGCGGCGCTCCTGCCGGGCCACATGGGCTCCCCCACGAAGCGAGTGCGGTGGCCGGCATGGTCCTCGGCGAAGCGCAGCACCTCGGGGATGATGCGCCTCGGGTTCCGCCCCAAGCTGGCCATGTCGACGAAGTCCACTCCCTCCCCGTGGCCGCCAAGAGCGCCTCGGAGCATGTCGAGCTTCCATCCCGGCACGGCAACCATGGCCGGCTCTCCCCGATGACGGCCTTCCTCGACGAAGGGGACGATGGCCCCTGTGTACTCCTCCCCGCTGCCGTAGAGCAGTACCTGGTGGGAGACTGGGGACGCTCCCCCAGCATGCGCCTTCACTGCCGGACGAGCCCCATGGCCCGGATCATTCCCCCCGCCGGCATGTTCAACCCCCCGAGCGGGTACTGAGCAAAGTTCCGCCAACCCGGGCCACCACCGGGCGGCGGCTGCTAAGGTGCATCGGGACCGGGCCGTTGGCGCAGTTGGTAGCGCACTTGCATGACGCGCAAGGGGTCAGAGGTTCGAGTCCTCTACGGCCCACCACATCGTCGTATTCGAACTTCGGCACAGAGAAGAGGAGATCGAACGGCTCCTTGTAGCCTGCTTCGACGACGTGGCCGTCGCGCACGTGAATCTGGTCGAGGACCGCGGCGTTGAGCAGCTTCCTCGTCCGGTCTCCAGCGCGCCGGTACGCGGTGGCGCACCGCGTGGAGAACCGGAGAGCGAGGTCCATGACCTCTTGCCAGTCCTCCAGGCTGGCGTCGAGGGTGGCCCGGCGTGACTCGATGGCCCGTAGTTCGGCGCCGATGCGCTCCTGTTCGCGACGGAGCATGGTGACGTCGATGGCGTTGGCGTAGTAGGCCTCCATCAGCTTGTAGCGCTCGGACTCTGCGTGCTCGTGCTGGGTGGCGAGGAGGTCGCGCTCGACCGTCGTGTCCTCGTGACGGGTGGCTACCTCCGCTTCGATGGCCTGGCGCAGCCCCTCGGCCCAGTCGATCGGCACCTCGATGCGGCCGTAGAGGTCCTCGACCTCGGCTTCGAGGTGGTCGGCGGCGACGTAGCGCTCCCGGCAGCCGGTCCCGTTGCGCCGATCCTTCTGCCCCAGGCAGTAGAAGTACGTGTAGGTGCCCTTCGAGTACTGGATCGAGAGGCGCCGCCCGCACACCCCGCAGACGAGCAATCCCTTCAGGTAGTGGTGGTGCCGGCGCTCGCGCGTGCCGCGCATGGCACGGGCGGCAAGCAGCTCTTGGACCTTGTCGAAGGTGGCCCGGTCGACGAGCGGCTCGTGGCTTCCCTCGTACTCGATACCGTCCCACTCGACGACGCCGACGTAGGCCCGGTGGGCGAGGAGGTGCGCCAACCCCGAGACGGTCACTGCCTTGGCCGGGTAGTGGCCGTCGCGGCGCCGGTTGCGAAGGCCTCGATGTGCCATCTCCTCGGCCAGGCGCTCGACGGTCCATTCGCCCGTGGCGTACAGCTCGAAGGCGATCCGCACGAGCGGGGCCCGCTCGGGGTCGGCGACGATGTGAGCGACTTGGCGGCCGCCGATCGGCTCTCGGACGTTCAGGTAGCCGAGCGGGGCCTTGTGGGGGTAGCCGCCGAGCTTCGCCTTCTGGCCCATACCCTTTCGCACCTCGGCCGCCAGGTTGGCCGAGTAGAACTCGGCCATGAGGGCGTGGATGCCTTCGACGAGGCGTCCCGAGGCGGTCTCGTCGAGGTTTTCGGTCACCGAGACGAGCGCCACGCCACGGCGGCGCAGTAGCGCCCGGATGGCGATGTGGTCCTCCATGTTCCGGGCCAGGCGGTCGACCTTGTGGACGACGACCGCCTCCACGTCGCCGTCCTCGGCGACCCGGGCGAGCATGGCGCGGAGCCGCGGTCGGTCGGCCGTGCGGGCTGACTCGCCCTTGTCGACGTACTCGTCGACCAGCTCCCAGCTCTCGTCACGGATGCGCCGGACGCACGCCTCGCGCTGGGCGGCGATGGAGAACCCCTCTTCGGTCAGGTCCTTCTCGGCCTGCTCCTTGGTCGAGACCCGCAGGTAGATCACGCAACGCACCGGGATCCTCCTTTGCCAAGCGGTCCATGAGACCTCCGAACGCCGGGGAGAGCAAGGCCCTCCGAGCGCACCTCCAGGGCGAGGGCGACGAGCGCCCGGGCGTAGGGCCCGAACGCCTTCGCGGCTGGCACCTGACGTGCACTCCCACCATCCGCGAGGTCGTGGTGGGACCTCGATGCGGTCAGTCCCGGGCGCGGGACCTCCCGCACGCTTCGGGGTGCCCCTCGCGGATGGTGATGGACTCCCGAGCCGGGTTCTCCCGCTCGCGGGACCTCGGCCCGCGCCCGTTCCCGAGCGCCTCGCGGATGGTGGGGTAGGTCCCCCGCGTGTGGGGGACTGTCGACCCGGCCGGCGTCGTGACCTCGCGGATGGCAGGGAACCGTCGCGGCGCCCGATCCGGCTCCTTCGCACCCGGTCGTGCCCCGGTGCTCGGGGTGCCGCGCCCCGGCTCCTTGCTCCGTCGCCCCGCTCATCGGCCACCAAGGAGCCGGGCCCGGCGGGCGGCGATCCGTTCGAGCGATTCGGCCAGAGGCGGCGGGAGCTCGGGTGCGTCGACCAGTCGGACGAGCGCCCCGCCGCAGCATCGGCACGCCTGAGCGTGGTAGCTGCGGCCAGGCGGCTCCTCGTCGTTGCAGGGCACGGCGCACGTCGGGCAGACGAGGAGGTGCTCGGCGTCGTAGGCGGCCTCGAGATCCGCCCGCTCCGTGCGCAGGCGCCGGTGGAGTGGGAGGTCCCGGAGCGCTCGGGTCACGGACGCCGAGCGGCGCCGCTCGTGCCTGACCATCCCCTCGTCGACGACGGCCCGCCCGTCGATCGGGGACGCCGGCCGGAGGTCGCGGTCGTCGGCGAGCGCGCCGGCGGCGAGGGCGGCAGCCGGCTGGTGCAGCCGCGGGTCGTCGTAGCGGACCGCCTCGTTGCCCGAGAGCAGCACGTCGGCCTGGGCCGTCCAGCACTCCCGGTAGAGGGCACGCCAGGCGTCGAGGACCGACGACGGTGCCGCCGCCCTGGTCCCGGCCTTCGTCTCTGCCCACCAGCGGGCGGTGTGCTCGATGAGGTCGAGGTGCTCCAGGCCCCACCGCTCGCGAGCGTTGATCACGTTGAGCGGCCCGGCGAAGAGGTACCGGATCACCGCCGCGCTCTCCTCGTCGCCGATGGCGTCGGCCAGCGCCGGAGCGTCGCGGTGGAGGTCGTGGACCAGCTGGCGCCGCCGGTGCTCGTCGTGCTGGCGCTGCGCGGCCTCGACGAGTGCCACCACTTGGCGGTACTGGCGCACGTCGGGCGCGAGCAGCCGGGACAGCGTGGTCGGTGCGTCTCCCACGGCTTGGCGCCACACCGGCGCAATGACGGCGTCCTCCGGCGAAGCGACGGCTGCACACGCCGCCACCAGCTCGTCGTAGTGGGCCGGGTTCTCACTCGGGTAGAGAGAGGGCCGGGGCCGGTCCTTCTCGACGCCGGCCAGGAACCGGTTCACCCGGGCCTCAGACGTCGTGACGAGGAGTAGCGCCGGACAGCACGGGTGGCGGTCCCACGAGATGGTGTCCTTGCAGCTCCGGTGCCGGGCGACCTTGGCCCGCAGGCGCGCCTGGTCCATGGTGGCGAAGTCGACTTCCACGAACGCGCCGGCCACGCCGTCGTGGCCGTCGACGTCGAGGTGGACCTCGGCGTAGGCGTCGGGACGGATGCGCCCGGTGCCCCGATAGCCCGACCAGTCTTCCCAGGCGTCCTCGTCCCGGCGCCACTCGCTGAGGGTGAGTCCGACCGACGGGCCCACGTCGAAGAGCGCGACGTAGAGGCCGGCGATGGCAGCGGTGTGGCGGAGGAACAGCGGGTTGGGCGTGCCCTTACCTGGAGCGGGCGAGGTGCCTTCGACGAGGCGTGCGCCGGCACGGGTCAGCCACCAGTAGAACGGCGCCGACCCCGACGCCGCGTACGGACGGATGCGGTCGACGAGCGAGCGCTCACGCAGCCGGCTGAGGCGGTAGTCGATGGTCCGTTCCGGACGACGGGTGAGCGTGATGAGCTGAGGCGTAGTCAGCACCCGGTGGAGCTGGAGCAGTGCGAGGATGTCGTGGTCGATAGCGCCGAGCCGATCGATCCTCGTCGCAACGCTGCGGCCCCCGTTCATCGCCGCCCGCCGAGTAGGCGGCGAAGCTTCACTGCCAACCTTCCCCTACAGTCGGGGTCCTTCCAGACCCCGGTACTCGTGCCCCGACCGGCGGCTTTGCTGCCGCGAGGCTCGCGGATCGGTGGTCGAGCGATCCGCGAGGTCTCCCGCTGCCGACCAATCTCGGACCTCCTCGGGCGGGGCACCCGCTCCCGACCATCGGGTCCACCACGGCGGTGGGCTCGGCAGCACCGGGCGGCAGTGTGCCGGTGGCATCGGGGGACGTGGCGGTGGCGTCGCATAGACCTCCTCGGACGAGAGCCTCCGGGTCTACTGACGTTGTCGTGGGTGGGTTGAGCGGCCATCCGCGGTGCCACCCCGCATGGCTCCTACGGTTCTGGGCTTCTTGACGGTCCAAGACCACGGAGGCCAGACGGGGTGTCACAGCACAAGCTATGGAAGCGGCTGCTCGGTGTCGAGC
>JAJPHD010000008.1 GCA_021325455.1 Actinomycetota bacterium | reverse complement strand
TACGAGCTGACCGAGATCAACTGCCACCTGAAGGGCGTCAGCTACAACGCCTACCTGGAGATCGAGCCCGACCGGTGGTACCTCACCAAGGGGTCCTGCAAGGGGTCCGGCTAGCCTGACCGGCTGGTGCCCGGCCAGGACCAGCTTGCCTGCCTGCTCCGTGAGGCCGCCAGGGGACGATTTCCCCCACCGGACGGAACGCTGGAGGTGCTCCCCTCCCCGGCCGGCCCGGCCGACGCCGTGGTTGCCTTCACCGCCCATCACGTGGTGGCAGCCGGGGTGGATGCCGGCTGGGTCCGTCGCCATTTGCCCGAAGGCGACCTCGGGGCCCCCATGAAGGCTCCCTTCCTGGCCCTCCTGGGTGGCCGCCTGGGCGCCGAGCCGGGCATGGTGGACATGGTGCTGGTGGCCCCTCCCGGTGCCGAGGGGACCGGGATGGAGCTCCAGCCGATGGAGGAGGACCATCCCCGCTTGGCCCGGGCTCGCCGCTATCGGACCGGGGTGCGAAGCTTCCGGCAGGGCCCAGGGCTGGTCGTGGTGGGGACCGGACTGGCCGGCCGCTGGGAGGTGTCGGTGGAGGTGGACGAGGCGGCGCGGGGCCGAGGCGTGGGCAAGGCCCTGGCCGCTGCCGCTCCTGGGCTGGTGCCGGCGGGGGAGCCCTTGTTCGCCCAGGTGTCGCCGGGAAACGTCGCCTCGCTGCGCTGCTTCCTCGCCGCCGGCTACCGGCCCATCGGGGCCGAGGTGCTGTTCCTCCGGTCTCGGCGGTGACCGCCGGGGAGCTTCTGCCACGGCCGAGCCGTCGGGAGGAGCCCCCTGAGGCACCTCCATGGGCCCGCAGTTGTGCGGGTCCGGCGGGTAGCCGCCCCTCGGCGGTGGCAATGGTGGCCGGCGGCGCACGGGCCCAGCTCCGTCAACTCCCACTAACGGCGTCGGCTCTGGTACTACATAGCGGACGGCGAGGAGGTGGTCATGACGGGTGAGGAGGAAGCGAACGCCAGAAGGGCGTTGCATGACGGGCTGCACTGGAGGCTGCTCGGGCCCTTCCGGGGAGGCAGGGTGGTGGCGGTGGCCGGTGACCCGGGGGACCGGTTGACCTTCTATTTCGGGTCGACGGGCGGGGGGGTCTGGAAGACCGTCGACGCAGGCCGCTCGTGGAGCAACGTCTCGGACGGCTACTTCGGCAGAGCCTCGGTGGGAGCCCTGGCCGTGGCTCCCGCCGACCCCAACGTCATCTACGCCGGCATGGGGGAGTCCTGCATCCGCTCCAACGTCGCCGAGGGTGACGGTGTCTACCGTTCCACCGACGCCGGGGCGACCTGGACCCACCTCGGGCTGGCCGAGACCCGCCACATCTCCCGGGTACGGGTGCACCCCCACGACCCCGACCGGGTGTACGTGGCGGCCTTTGGCCATGCCTTCGGGCCCAATGACGAACGGGGCGTCTACCGCTCCCGGGACGGTGGCAGGACCTGGGACCTGGTCCTGCACCGGGACCGGGACACCGGCGCTGCCGACCTGGCCATGGACCCCCACAATCCCCGGGTGCTCTACGCCTCCATGTGGCAGGCCCGGCGCCAGCCCTGGACGCTGACCAGCGGGGGGCCGGGGAGCGGCCTGTGGCGCTCGGCAGACGGAGGGGAGACCTGGACGGACCTGTCCACCCGGCCCGGCTTCCCGAAGGGCCCTCTCGGCCGCATCGGGGTATGCGTCTCACCGGCCCGGAGAGGCCGGATCTGGGCCATAGTCGAAGCCGGGGAGGGAGCCGTCCTGCGCTCGGACGACGGTGGTGAGCACTGGGACCGCCTGTCCGAGCAGGGCGAGCTGCGCTGGCGGGCCTGGTACTACAGCCATGTCTTCGCCGACCCTGTGGATCCCGATACCGTCTGGGCCCTCAACATCGACGTATGGAAGTCGATAGACGGTGGCCGTACCTTTGAGATGGTCCCCGTTCCTCACGGCGACGCCCACGACCTTTGGATCGACCCCTCCGACCCCTCCCGGCTCATCCTGGGCGACGACGGCGGTGCCAACGTGAGCCTCGACGGCGGGCGGACCTGGTCCAGCCTCTACAACCAGCCCACCGCCGAGCTGTACCACGTCACCACCGACACCCGCACCCCCTACCGCGTCTATGCCGCCCAACAGGACAACACCACGATCTGCGTCCCCAGCCATTCCGAGCTGGGAGTCATCGGGCCGCGGGATGCCTACGACGTGGGCGGCGGGGAGAGCGGCTACATCGCGGTCAGGCCCGACGACCCTGACATCGTCTATGCCGGCAGCTACCTCGGGCACATAACCCGTTACGACCATCGCCGGCGGTCCTCCCGGGCCATCCCCGTCTGGCCGGAGTCGGCCATAGGGGGGGGAGCCGACCAGGCCCGCTACCGGTTCAACTGGACCTCCCCCATCCTGCTCTCCCCCCATGACCCAGACGTGCTGTACCAAGCGGGGAACCAGGTGTTCCGCTCCGACGACGAGGGCCACACCTGGCGGCCCATCAGCCCCGACCTGACCCGGGCCGAGGCCGACAAGCTGGTCTCCTCCGGGGGGGAGATCACCCCGGACAACACCGGGGCCGAGTACGTGTGCACGGTCTTCGCCCTGGCCGAGTCCCCGGTGCAGGCCGGCGTGCTGTGGGCGGGGACCGACGACGGCCTCGTGCACGTGAGCCGGGACGGGGGGGGGACCTGGCAGGACGTCACACCGCCGGACATGGCCGAATGGACCTGCGTGAGCGTGATCGAGCCTTCCTGGGGGGAGGCCGGCACGGCCTATGTGGTGGGCGACCGGCACCGCCTCGACGACTTCCGCCCGTATTTGTGGCGGACGAAGGACTACGGCTCGTCCTGGGAGCGGCTGGACGGACCGCTGGCCGAGGACGAGTTGTGCCGGGCCATCCGGGAGGACCCCACCAACCCGAGCCTCCTGTACCTGGGGACGGAGCGGGGGGTGCAGGTTTCCGAGGACGCCGGCGCCTCCTGGTCCAAGCTGGGCGGCAACCTTCCCCTCACCCCCGTGCACGACCTCGTGGTGAAGGGGGACGACCTGGTGGTGGCCACCCACGGGCGCTCCATCTGGGTTCTTGAGGACCTGCCCGCCCTCCGGGAGCAGGCCACCCGGCAGCCCACCGGGGAGGTCTTCCTGTACCAGCCCAAGCGCCTGGTGCGCTACCCGTCCAAGGCCCGGCTCAAGCCGGAGCTCCCGCCCGGTGTCCGCCACTACACCCTTCCCGGCGTGGCGGTCATCGCCTTCGAGGTGGAGCGGGACGAGGAGACCGGTGCGGCCAGGCCGCTCCCCGTGGGGGCCGCCCCCAATGCCCCCAGAGTCACTGTCTTGTACTGGCTCCCCGACGGTACCGAAGGGCCCCTCACCCTCACCTTCTCGGACCGTGCCGGCAGGGTCATAAGGACAGTTCGATCCAAGACCGAGGGTGACGGGCGAAAGGGGCCTGGACCAGGCGAGCCTTTGGCGCCCTGTCACCCTGGTCTCAACCGCTTCGAGTGGGACACCCGCCACGAGCGGGGCCCGGTGATCGAGCGGGACCCCCCGACCGAGAGGGGGATCCCCGACCAGGCCGGGCCCGCCGTCCCGCCCGGGACCTACGAGGTCAGCCTGGAGGTGGGCGGCAGGCAGGCCCGAGCCAGCTTCGAGATCCTCGAGGACCCGAGGAACCCCGCCTCCGCCGACGACCTCCAGGCCCAGTACGAGCTGGCGCTGCGGGTCTGGGAGGGCACCTGCCGGCTCAACCGGTGCGTCAACACCATACGGGACCTGAAGGAACAGCTCGAGCGGTGGTCAAGCGCCGATGGCTCTCCCGAGGAGGCAGCGGCCCGCGCTTCCTCGCTGGCCAATGCCCTGACCGAGATCGAGCGGGAGCTGGTCCCGGTGAAGCCCAAGGGGAGCGTGCGGCTGAGCTACCCTGCTTGCCTGGACGGCAAGCTCCAGGCGTTGTTCCAGATGGTGGATGTGGCCGCCCGGCCCACCGCCTCGGAGCAAGCGGTGGCAGACCAGCTGCTGGCCTCCTTGGAGGACGCCAGCCAGCGGCTGGGCCGTCTGGTGGAGGAGGACCTCGCCGACCTCAACCGGCTGCTGGACGAGGGCGGGGTAAAGGCAGTGAACGTTCCCCAAGACGAAAGGAAGGTATGACGATGAGCAGGCGGGCTTGGCTTGAGCTGGTGACGGGAGCCCTGGCCGGCACCCTGGCCGTGGTGACCGCGGCCTGGGGGAACTGGATCGAGCTGGCCTTCGGGGTGGACCCCGACCATGGCAGCGGAGCTCTGGAGTGGGCCATCGTGGCCGCAGCCGCAGCCGTGTGCCTGGCCCTCATGCTCGCCGTCCGTTGGGAGGTGGCGCGCCGGGCCGCCCTCGCCTGATGCGGGCCTGGGATGTAAGGGCCCAGCGGCCCGGAGAGAGGCTGCCCCGCGAGGAGGAGCTGGCCTGGCGCCTGGCCCAGGTGGCTGCCGATCCCGTGCCCGTGGAGCCAGCGGTGGCCGAGATGGTTGGCAACCGGGTGCTGGACGACCTGGCCGTGGCGGTGGGTGCCCTGGGCCGGCCGCCGGTCACCCATGCCCTGGCAGCCGGGCTGGCCGCTCCGAGGCCCGGGGGGGCCACCCTGGTCGGCTTGGGCCCGCTGGTGAGGGTGCGAGCCGAATGGGCGGCCTGGGCCAACGGCACGGCCGTGCGGGAGCTGGACTTCCACGACACCTTCCTCGCTGCGGACTTCTCCCACCCGGGTGACACCATCCCCCCTCTCCTCGCCCTGGCCCAGCAGGCCGGCCGGAAGGGCGAGGAGTTGGTGCGGGCGGTGGCCACCGCCTACGAGGTCCAAGTCGACCTGACCAAGGCCATCGACCTGCACAGCCACCGGATCGACCACGTCGCCCATCTCGCCCCGGCGGTGGCCGCCGGGGCGGGCACCCTCCTCGGCCTGGACCCTGCGGTCATCTACCAGGCGATCAACCAGGCCGTCCACTGCTCGACCGCCACCCGCCAGTCCCGCAAGGGCCGCATCAGCTCGTGGAAGGCGTCCGCCCCGGCCCATGCCTCCAAGGTGGCCCTGGAAGCGGTGGACCGGGCCGTGCGGGGGGAGACCGCCCCCGCCCCCATATACGAGGGAGAGGACGGAGTCCTGGCCTGGCTCCTCGGGGGGCCTGAGGCCTGCTACTCGGTCGCGCTGCCCGAGCCCGGCGAGCCCAAGCGAGCCATTCTCGAGACCTACACCAAGGAGTACTCGGCCGAGTACCAGGCTCAGGCCTTCATAGACCTGGCCCGCCGTTTGCGGTCCCGCCTTGGCGACCTGGGAGCCGTGACGCACATCACGCTGGTGACGAGCGACCACACCCACACCGTCATAGGAACGGGGTCCAAAGACCCCGAGAAGCTCGACCCCGACGCCAGCCGCGAGACCCTGGACCACTCCGTCATGTACCTCTTTGCCGTGGCCCTCGAGGACGGGACCGTGCACCACGAGGCCTCCTACACCTACGAGCGGCGGCACCGGCCGTCCACCCTGCGGCTTTGGCGCTCGATCGAGACCGTGGAGGACCCCGCCTGGACGGAGCGCTACCACGACCCCGACCCGGCCAAGCGGGCGTTCGGCGGGAGGGCGGTGGTGGACCTGGCCGACGGCACGCAGGTGGTCGAGGAGCTGGCCGTTGCCGACGCCCATCCCTCGGGGGCGAGGCCCTTCGGTCCCGAGGAGTACGCAGCCAAGTTCGAGGCACTGGCCGGTGAGCGGTGCGGGCCCGACGAGTGCCGGCGAGTGGTGGACCAGTGCCGCCGCCTCCCGTCGCTCGATGCCGGCGGGCTGGTGGAGCTGAACCCCGCCGTCCACGACGCCGGGACGCTCCTGTGGGAGGCACTCGGCTCCCGGGGGATCCTCTAGCAGGCTTGTCCGGGGCACAAGTGGGAATGATCTCAGCGACATGACCTGGTTGGTGGAACGCCGGAGCGAGCACCCAGCCATGGCTCTTCGCCGTCTGCTCGGTGAAGGGGACCTGATCGTGGCTCCCGGTGCGGTGGATGGCCTGCAGGCACTGCTGGCGCGCCGGGCCGGGGCCCGGTGCTGCTACCTGTCGGGAGCGGCGTTCTCGGCCAGCCTCGGTCTTCCCGACATCGGGTTGTTCGGGCTGGCCGAGCTGGCGGAGCGGACCCGGGTGGTGGCCCGGGCGAGCGGCCTTCCCTTCATCGTGGATGCGGACACGGGCTTCGGTGAGGCCTTGAACGTGGTGAGGACGGTGCGGGAGCTGGAGGAGGCCGGCGCCGGCGCCGTCCAGCTGGAGGACCAGGCCAACCCCAAGCGCTGTGGCCACCTCGAGGGCAAGGAGCTGGTCACCGCTGACCACATGGTGGAGAAGGTGGCTGCGGCAGCCTCCGCCCGCCACCACACGCTGGTGGTTGCCCGCACCGATGCTGCCGCTGTGGGGGGCGTGGACGAGGCCATCGAGCGGGCCCGGCGCTACGTGGAGGCGGGGGCCGACATCATATTCCCCGAGGCCCTGACCACAGAGGCCGACCTGGCGACGGTGTCCAAGGCCCTGGAGGGGGTGCCGCTGCTCGCCAACCTGACCGAGTTCGGGCGCACCCCGTTGCTGGGCGCCAGGCGCCTGGGGGAGCTGGGCTACCGCATCGTGATCTTCCCGGTGAGCGCCCTGCGGGTGGCGGCCCGCGCCGCCGCTGAGCTCTACGCCGAGCTCATGGCGAGCGGCACCCAGGAGCCCCTCCTGGGCCGCATGCAGACAAGGGCCGAGCTGTACGAGCTGCTCCGCTACGGCGACTACTCGGAGCTGGACGGGTCGCTGGCCCGTGGGGAGCCGCTGGAGCGGCTGCCCGGAGCCGGACAGGAACAAAAGGAGGAATGACATGACCGAGGTGGAGCTGCGCCCTGGCCTGGAAGGGGTCCCCGCCACGGCCACGTCGGTCTCGGTGCTGGACACCGAGGCCGAGCAGATCGTGGTCCGCGGCTACGACCTGATCGAGCTGGCCCAGCGCCTGGCCTACCCCGATGTGGCCCACCTGCTGATCCACGGCCACCTGCCGGACCGCTCCGAACAGGAGGGGTTCTGCCGGCGCCTGGCCCAGGCGGCCCTGCTGCCCCCGGGGATGGAGGAGCTGTTGGCCGCCCTGCCGAGCGGCATGGAGGCCATGGACGGCCTACGGACGGGGATCTCCGCCCTGGCGGGGTGGGAGGACCCAGGCCTGCTGGCCGACAGGAGCCCCGAGGCAGACCGGGCCAAGGCCGAGCGGCTGCTGGCCCGGGCGCCGGCGGTGGCGGCGGGGGCGTGGCGGGCCACCACGGGACGGGACCAGGTGCGCGCCGATCCCGAGTTGGGGTTCGCCGAGCGGTTCTTGCACCTGGTCCTGGGCTCCGTACCCGATGCCGACGCCGTGAGAGCCTTCGACCGCATCCTCACCTGCTACTCCGAGCACGAGCTGCCCAACTCAACGTTCGCGGCCCGGGTGGTGGCCTCCACCTGGAGCGACCTCTACGGCGCCGCCACCGCAGCGGTGGCCTCTCTGAAGGGCCCCCTACACGGCGGGGCCAACGAGGCCTCGGCCCACCTGCTTCTGGAGCTGCAGGCCAAGGGAGGGGCGGCGAGGGCAGGGGCCGAGATCAAGGAGCGCCTGTCCCGGGGGGAGCGCATCATGGGCTTCGGCCACCGTGTCTACATGCGCAGGCCCGATCCCCGCGCCGAGCTCCTGGACCGGGAGCTTCCCGGCCTGGCTGCCCGCCGTCCCGATGGTGAGGAGCTGCTCCAGATCGCAGAGGCGGTGCGTACCGTCATGCTGGAGGAGAAGGGGCTCTACCCCAACACCGACTTCCCCATCGGGATCGCCCTCTACCTGCTCGGCATCCCGATCGAGCTGGACACGCCCATCTTCTACTGTGCCCGGGTCGCCGGCCTCATGGCCCATGTGATCGAGGAGCACGAGCACGGCCGCCTCTACCGGCCCCGGGTCGCCTACCGCGGCCCCCGGGGCCAGCACGTGCCCGAGGGGATGGCCCCGAGCCCCTGCTAGGAGGGCAACCAGGCCGAGCCCAGGACCGCCGCCAGCTCCCGGGGGCTGGCGTTGCCCCCGCTCATGACGACTACCACCTTCTTGCCAGCCAGCTGGTGGCGTAGACGGCAAGCCCCGGCGAAGGCCGCTGCCCCCGCCGCCTCGACCAGGTTCTTGGTGATGGTGAGGAGCAGCGCCTGGGCGGCTCGGATCTCGTCGTCGCTGACGAGCACGAAGTCGTCGAGATGGCGCCGGAGGATCTGCTGGGGGAGCTCGAAGGCGGTCCGGGTGGCGAGGCCCTCGGCGTAGGTCCCTGCCCGGTCCTCGACCAGGCGCCCTTCCTTCCAGGACCGGTAGGCGGCCGGGGCAGCTGAGGACTGGACCCCGATGACCCGGATGCCGGGCTCGACGGCCTTGGCGACGATGCAGGCCCCGGCCGCCCCGCTGCCGCCGCCCACCGGGACGAGGACCACATCGGTGGCGGGGTCATCCTCCAGGATCTCGAGCGTCCCCGTGGCGACGCCCGCTATCAGGTCGGGCTCGTTGCCGGAGTGGACGTACCGGAAGCCCTTCTCCCGGGCCAGCGCCTCGCAGTGCTCCCGTGCCTCGTCGAAGTCTCGTCCGTGCGCCAGGATCTCGGCGCCGAGGCTCTCCATGGCGCCCACCTTGAGGGGGTTGGAGTCCTCGGGCACGCAGACGACGGCCCGCACCCCGAAGAGCCGGGCGGCGTAGGCGATGGACTGGCCGTGGTTGCCCGTCGACGCCGTGATGAGGCCCCGGGACCGGTCCTCTCGGTCCAGCCGGGCCACGAGGTTGATGCCGCCGCGCACCTTGAAGGCCCCGATGGGCTGGTGGTTCTCGTGCTTGACGGCGACCACCGTTCCCAGCTCCCGGTCCAGGGCGGGGTAGGTGAGGAGCGGAGTCCTCGGCAGGTGGGGAGCGATCCGCCGGCGGGCGGCGAGAACGTCACGGAGCCGAGGTTCCTGCCACTCCATCGGCCCGAGCGTACCGTCGGCTGGAGCCCGGACCGGGGTAAGCGGGCTCGACGGGAGCCCTCACGGACGTGAGGCCTGATCGCCACCGGTGGTGCGGAAGGCCCGGCGGCGGGGCTTCACCGGGCGCATGAGGAACTCGGGACGGCGCTGGCCACCCGGGCCCAGATTGGCTCTGGCCAGGGCGAGCCACTCCTGGTACACACGCCGGCTGGCGGCGCGGTCGACATAGACGTCCCCGTAGCGGTCGCCGGGCCGGGCTGGTTCCATACGGACCTTTTGCAACCAGCAGTGCATGCCTGACAGCGGGTCGGGCTGGACCGGGAAAGCCAGGTTCTGGTGCACACCGGGGTCCTCCCAGAAGATGCGCCCCGAATCGGGGTCGGCCGAGGGGAAGGCGTGCACGCCGTGGCGGTAGCGCAGCAGCCAGGTGTCGGGGCCGTCGGGGTGGCTGATGGCGACCAGCCCGGAGACCCATCGGCTGCCCTCTCCATCGTGCAACCGCCAGCGTCCCATGTGGTGGGACAGGGCGCACACTCCCGGGCGGATGCCCTCGGTGACCCACACCCGGGCCACCAGGTAGCCGATCGGGGTGTACAGGCGCACCAGGTCGCCGGTGGCCACCCGGTGGCGCGCCGCGTCGGCGCCGTTGACCCACAGGGGATGGGTGTTGGCCAGCTCGTTCAGGTACTTGGCGTTGCCCGACCGGGTGTGGACCAGCACCGGGAGGCGGAAGGTCGGCACCAGCACAAGCTCCCCGGCGTCGAGGTCGATCAGGTCGGCGGAGACATGGGAGCGGATGTAGCCGGGGGTGGCGTGCTCGGCCCAGCCCCAGTCGGCCATGGTCGTGGAGTACAGCTCCAGACGGCGCGACGGGGTGGGCCAGCCCACGGTGATGGTGCCGTCGTCATGACGGACTCCCACCGACCCCGCCTCGCCGACCAGTGGTGGCTCGGCGTCGAGGTCGACCGGCCTGCGCACCACACCCTGGTCGTCGGTGACGGTACCCTCGAGCTCCTCCTCCCCGAGGGGCTCCTCGTCAGGCCGGTGCCTCCCGTTGGAGACCTCAACGGCCCCGTACCGGCGCATGTACTGGAGGGGGGTGAGCCCGACCTGCTCTGCTCGTTCAGGCAGGCCGGGTACCGAGTTCTCGAAGATCCAGCGGTAGTACTCCTCCACCGTCACCTTCTGGCCGGGCCGGTAGGGGGACTCGAAGTGCCGGCGGATCCCGAGGGTGCCGTCGGGGTCTATCCGCCACGAAAGCTCGAACCAGAGCTCGTTCTCCTCCCAAACCTCGCCGGGGTTGGCGTCCCGGGTGTCGGCCACCTTCCGGCCCAGCCGCTCCATCGCCACCCGGCGCACCGGCTGGCGGAGGGAGAGCCACTGCCCGGCATGGGTCTCATAGGACTGGATGTCGTGGCGCTCGGTGGCATGGCCCATGGGCAGGACGTAGTCGGCGAACTCGGCCGTCTCCGACCAGGTGGGGGTGAGGGCCACGTGCAGGCCCACCTTGTCCTCGTCGCACAGCGCGGCGATCCAGGAGAAGCCGTCCGGGGCGGTCCACACCGGGTTCCACACCCGGGAGAAGTAGACCTCCAGGCGCCCCCTTCCCTCTTCGAGGAAGTGGGGGAGGAGGAAGCTCATCTCGTTGGTGGCGAGGGGGTACTCGGGCGGCCAGGTGAGGGCGTTCCAGTGGTCGTGGGCCTCGGGCATCAAAGGATGCCGGGGTATGAACTTGTCCCACCCGTTGGGCCTGGTCCCGCCCACGGCGCCCACGCTCCCGGTGAGCACCACGAGGAACCAGAGGGCTCGCGCCACTTGCCAGCCGCCCAGGTTGCCGGCACATGCCGAGCGCCACACATGGGCAGCCAGGCGGCCTTCCGAGGCAGCGACCAGGCGGGCCAGCTCCTCGATCTTCTCCGCCGGTAGGCGGGACTGCTCGGCAGCGAAGTCGAAGGTGTAGGAGGCGTAGTCGGCTGTCAGCCGCTCCAGGAACACCTCGAAGTCGATGGGGGCGTCGGGATGGACGCGAGAGAGGTAGGTCTTCCAGTTCACCCAGCGGCGCAGGAACGCCCGGTCGATGTGGCCCGACTGCAGCAGGTAGGAGGCGACCGAGAGCAAGATGGCGGCCTCGCTCCCGGGCCAGGGGGCGAGCCAGAGGTCGGCGTGGGAGGCTGTGTTCGAGAGGCGGGGGTCCAGCACGATCAGCTTGGCTCCGTCCAGCTTTGCCTCCATGATCCGCTGGGCGTGCGGATTGAAGTAGTGCCCGGTCTCGAGGTGGCTGGAGAGCAGCAGGATCACCTTGGCGTTGGCGTAGTCGGGGCTCGGCCGGTCATACCCGGCCCAGAGGGAGAAGCCGAACCGCGCCCCCGAGGAGCACACGTTGGTGTGGCTGTTGTGCCCGTCGACGCCCCAGGCGGAGAGGAACCGCTCGGCGAAGCCGTCTTCTCCGGGACGCCCCACGTGGTACATGACCTGCTCGTGGCGACCGTCGACGATGGCCGCCCGGATGCGCCCGGCGATGTCGTCCAACGCCTTGTCCCAGCTCACCCGCTCCCACCTTCCCTCCCCTCGGGCGCCAGCGCGCCTCAGGGGGTAGAGGACCCGCTCGGGGTCGTTGACCTGGTTGATGGTGGCTGGCCCCTTGGCACAGTTGCGCCCCCGGGAGCCTGGATGAGCCGGGTTGCCCTCCACCTTGGCCACCGACAGGTCGTGGCGGTCCACCCAGGCCAGCAGGCCGCAGGCGCTCTCGCAGTTGAAGCAGGTGGTGGGGATGAGGGCATAGTGGTGAGCGACCTTGCGGGGATGGGCCTTGGCGTCGTAGGCCACGAAGTCGTCCCACTCTTCTGCGGGGGGGTAGTTGCGCAGTCCCTCATGGCGGCGGGAGCCGGGTAGCGCCTCCTCGGTGCCTCGGGTGTCGGCTCGCCTTGCTCGGCCGGTTCGGGACAGGGGGTCGGTCACGAGCTGCTCCTCCAGGTAGCTATGACAAAGGAACGTCTTGGGCGGCTCGCACGAAGACGGCCTCATAGGCGACCAGGGCCGCCTGGGCGGCCAGGCCGCCGACGGCCGCCCAGCGCCGGTGCCGGCCGCGTGCCCCGGCCAGGGCCAGGGCCCCGCTCAGGGTACTGAGCCCAACGGCGCCGAGCTTGAACAGCCGGGCGTAGCGCCCGTGGGTGACGAGATGGGCGGCGGCTTCGCCATTGGCGGTGGGGTGTGTCCCGTAGTACTCCGAGGCCATCAGCCCCAGGTTGGCTGCCGTCCCGCCGGCGAGGACCCGGGAGAGGGCCCGCACGGCTCCGGTCCGTCCGGAGAACCCGGCCAGGGCGAGAAGGGCCCCGGAGCCGGCTACCGCCGCCTGGGCCAGCAAGTGCGGCAGGAGCAGCTTGGACTGCCACAGGTCACGCCCCTCGGCTTGGGCGAAGAGGCGGGCGGTGTAGCCGGCTGAAGCGGCCGCGGCGGGGATCCCGGCCCAGCTCAGGGCTCGCACCACCAGGGCAAGGGCGCCAGGTGAGAGCAGCGTTGCCCGGGCCGCCAGAGCGGCGGCCAGCCACCCGCCGGAAACTGCGGCAAAGGCGGTGAGGGCCAGCGAGCCCCACACCAGCCACGAGGTGGGGTTGGGCTTGGTGAAGATGTAGAGGAACCGCTCCGGGCGCTTGAGGTCCCACACCAGCAGCACCCCGGTGGCGGCGGTGAAGCCCAGGCCCAACGCCGGAGCGGCCAGCCAGGCCAGGCCGTCGAGGTCGGTCCCGGCCACCAGGGCGGCAGCGGCCACACCCACGGCCCCCGCCCCCACCCCCTTGGTCCACAGGTAGGTGCTGACCCGCCACCCCCACGGCGGAGGATGAGCGGTGTTCAACGTCGTGTGTGCCCCGTCCGCTGCGTAGGGGGCATAGTCCTCGGCGAACCCCTTGCGGACCTCGTCGGGCTCGGCCCATAGATAGGAGCCCGCCACGGGGGCAGCCAGCGGGTCGAGGGTCAGGCGGTCGGCACCCAGGTACATCACGTTGGGCCCGGTGTTCTGCTCGGGCGCCCTCACCTGGGTGGGGTTGGTCCTCACCAGCTGGGCGATACCACTGGCCGGGTCATCCAGGTCCCCGACCCAGATGGAGTGGGTGGGGCAGACGACGACGCAGGCCGGCTCCAGGCCCTGGTCGACCCGGTGGGCGCAGAAGTTGCACTTGGCTGCGGTGTGCGTCTCCTCATCGATGTAGATGGCATCGTAGGGACAGGCTTGCTGGCAGGCCTTGCAGCCGATGCAGCGGTCCGAGTCGAAGTCCACGATCCCGTCGGCCCGCTTGAACAGCGCCTTGGTGGGACAGATCCTCACGCAGGGGGCGTCCGTGCAGTGGTTGCAACGCAGCACGGCGAACTCCCTGGTGATGGCCGGGTACTCCCCTTTGTCCACGTACTTCAGCCACGTGCGGAACTGGCCCACCGGGACCTGGTGCTCTGTCTTGCATGCCACTGTGCAAGCGTGGCAACCGATGCATGTCCGCTGATCTATGGCGAAGCCGTAGCGCAAACCTCACCTCCCGATGGCGACCCGTTCCCGCCAGGCTACCCTACGGGGTTTGGTAGGCACCAACGCTGAGGGCCCCTCTGGCGCACCGCCTCCCCTGCCCCTGGCGTGCCGGGGCCGAGAGCCGGCTCCACCGGCGGGCGGCCCCGCCCCATTGGGCGGTGCCGGTCAGGCGAGGGAGAGGAAGAGCCTTTCCAGCTCCTCCTCGGTGGGTGCGTCGGCACTCCGGTCCGGGTGGGCGATGCAGTCGCGCAGGCCGCTGGCAACCAGCCTGAAACCCGCCCGGTCCAGGGCCCGGGAAGCGGCAGCCAGCTGGGTCACCACGTCGGCACAGTCCCGGCCCTCTTCGATCATGCGGATCACACCACCGATCTGCCCCTGGGCCCGACGCAGCCGCTTGATGACATCATCCAGAACGACAGCTTCGAACTCCACAGGTCCCTCCGATCCCGGCGGCTCCTTTTGCCGACCGATCTTGTCAGCAATCATATCAGTTTACCCCCCCGGGTAGTAGGGGCCAGGGTGGAGGTCCATATGCACCGTCCCGGCACCCGGCCGTGTCGACCTCGGTGGGTGCAGGACGGTCGGGTGGCCAGGCCGGTGCCGCGCCTGTAGGCTACTGTACCCATAGGGGTATGCCTTCAGGAGGTGGCTATGTCAACCGAACTCGTGCCCCCGAGCCGGCGGCAGCCGAGGCGGATGTGGTGGCACCGGTGCACGCCGGGGTTGGGCCACCGGGCGCGACCTGGCTGGGGGAGGAGGGGATGAGCACGGACAGCAACGAGCTGGGCTTCGACCTCAAGATCGTCCCCATCGAGACCCCGACCCTCGGGGATCGCAGCTATCTGGTCAGCGATGGGCGGGTCGGACTCGTTGTCGACCCCCAGCGGGACATCGACCGGGTGCTGGCCCTGGCTGCGGAGCTCGGGGTGGAGGTGACCCATGTGGCCGAGACGCACCTGCACAACGACTACGTAACCGGCGGGCTGGCGCTCTCGCGTCTCACGGGTGCCAGCTACCTGGTGCCTGCCGAGGCGGAGGTCCTCTTCGAGCGCCAAACGGCGGCCGATGGAGATGCCATCGAGGTCGGCGACCGCCTGAGCCTCCAGGTGGTCGCCACTCCCGGCCATACCCTCCACCACGTGTCCTACGTGCTGGCTGCCGACCACCGCCCGGTGGCGGTGTTCACAGGCGGGTCCCTGCTGCTGGGCACCGTGGGCCGCACCGACCTTGTCGCTCCCGAGCACACCGTAGCCCTCACCCATGCCCAGTACGCCTCGGCCCATCGCCTGGCTGCCCAGCTTCCCCCCGAGGTCGCCATCTACCCCACGCACGGATTCGGCAGCTTCTGCTCCGCCTCCCCGCCCAGCGGGGACTCCTCGACCATCGCTGCCGAGGCCCGGGTGAACCCGGCTCTGACCAAGGAGGAGGACGAGTTCGTGTCCGAGCTCCTTGCCGGCCTGGACGCCTATCCCGCTTACTACGCCCACATGGGCGAGCTCAACGCCGCCGGACCCGAGGCCCCGGACCTGTCACCGCCGGCCGTGGCTGACCCGCAGGAGCTGCGGCGCCGGCTCGAGGCCGGTGAGTGGGTGGTGGACCTCCGCCACCGGCGCGCCTTCGCCGAGGGCCACCTGCAGGGCAGCTTCAACTTCGGGATCGACGGCAACCTGGCCACCTACCTGGGTTGGCTGATGCCTTGGGGCGCCCCCCTGACCCTGCTCGGCGAGAGTGCCGAGCAGGTGGCCGAGGCCCAGCGCGAGCTGGTCCGCATTGGCATCGACCGGCCGTCGGCGGCGGCAACCGGCACTCCTGAGGACTGGGCCCCCGGTCAGGGACCGGCCAGCTTCGCCACGGCCTCCTTCGCCGACCTGGCTGCCGCCCGCCGAGGGGGGGACGTGGTGGTCCTCGACGTCAGGCGGAACCAGGAGTGGGACGCATCCCACATACCTGAGGCCGTGCACATCCCCATCCACGAGCTTCCTCAGCGGCTCGATGAGGTGCCCGACGGGCAGGTGTGGGTCCACTGCGCCAGTGGTTACCGGGCCTCGGTCGCGGCGTCCATCCTTGACGCCGCCGGGCGGCGGGTCATCGCTGTCGACGACGACTACGAGCCCAACGCTTCGAGGTACGGGCTGCTAGAGGCGTAGGCAAGGGGCCTCGGCCGGAGGGGGGGACGGTGAGCCGACCTGTAGGCGGGATTCTGTCCCGAACGGGCTGACCAGGACTTTTACCCCGATCCAGGTGCGCCAGTCCTCAGTTGGTCCTCAACTCACGAGCGTTCGCCTGGCCCCGGGAGGTCGGGTGGTGGGGGGGACCCGAAGCTCGGCTTACCTGGGAGCCAACTGCAAGGGACCAGGGCAGCCGAGATCGAGCCGGACCAGGGAGCCAGGCCGGAGCTGCGGCCATGAGGGCTGACACGTCAGGTGCCGTCTGGGGGGAGCGGACCTGGCATGCTGGTGGGGTGGAGACGGTGCTCGACCGGGCGTTGGACCTGGAGGACCTCGACGGCACGCCGGACGACGGCAACCGCTACGAGGTGCTAGACGGTGCCATCGTCATGACCCCGCCCCCGGACACGGACCACCAGCGAGCCGTCCGCGAGCTGATCCTCCTTCTTCATCCACCGGCGCGCGACTGTGGGCTGGAGGTCTTCCCCTCTCCCATGGCCTGGCGCATCGGGCCCGGCCAGGTGCCCGAGCCCGACTTGATCGTGGCCTCACCCGAGAACGTCACCAAGCGGGCCGTGGTAGGGCGGCCGGCCCTGGTGGTCGAGGTCCTCTCCCCCTACGGGCGGGGGCGGGACATGCACGAGAAGCGGCGCATCTACGCCGAGGGCGGCGCCGCCTGGTACTGGATCGTCGACCCGGCCGAGCCCAGCCTGACAGTGCTGCAGCTGGTGGATGACACCTACGAGGAGCAGGGCCGGGTCTCGGGTCACGAGGCCTACGAGACCCAGGAGCCCCTCCCGGTCATAGTGGTGCCGGCCGAGCTTCTCAGCCGAGGGTCGGGGCGGTAATGGGGACAGCACCTGGGAGACCCGGGACCATCCCGGTGGCCGACCTCGTCGTAGAGGAGCTGGCTGCTCACGTCCGTTGATTTGGACTGGGCCCGGAGGGCCTGGTGTTCACGGGGGCCCCGGGGCGGGCCGGTACGCCGCACGACCTTCTCCGAAGCCTGGATGTCGGCAGCCGGCCCGCTCGGCATCGCTACCGGAGATGGCTACCACCAGCTCCGGCACCTTTACGCCTCGGTCCTCATCCGGGCCCGGGAGTCGCTCAGGGTCGTGAGTCCCGCCTGGGCCACACGTCAGCCCAAATGGCGCTCGACGTCTATGGCCATCTGTGGCCCGAGGACGACGACCGCACCAGGGCAGCGGCGGACCCGGTGCTCGGTGCTCATGTGTCAGTCGCAGGTCACGGGGAGGAGGTAGGGGAGTGAAGAACCTGTCAGAGGCCTGAAAGACGGTGAGCCGGCCTGTAGGCGGGATTCTGTCCGCCGGCGAACACGCCGGCGGGGTGGCCATCCATCTGTGCGGCCTACCTGGGGATATGGGGCGGGCCACCCATCCCACGCTTGGCCTTGCTCCGGGTGGGGTTTGCCGAGCCGGCCGGGTCGCCCCGGCCGCTGGTGCGCTCTTACCGCACCGTTTCACCCTTGCCTGTGCGGGCCGAGCCCGCCATCGGCGGTCTGTTCTCTGTGGCACTTTCCTGCGGGTCGCCCCGACTGGCCGCTAGCCAGCACCCTGCCCTGTGGAGTCCCGACCTTCCTCAGCCCTGCCCGTCACCGGGAGGGCCGCGGCCACCCGGCCGGCTCACCGTCCGCTGCTGAGCTTACCGGCAGACAGGACCACCAGGGGCTGGCTGACGATCCCCGGCTCGGGTGGGGTGCCGTGATAGCGCAGGTCGAGGGCATCGCTCGTTCCCAGCCCGTAGGTTGCCACCGGCGCCGCCTGATCGGCACCGAGGAAGTAGACCCGCCGCCCGTGGGGGGACCACGCCAGGACGGGCTGCGAAGGGTCCGGGGTGGCCCCGCCTATGAGGCGTAGGCGGCCGGTCGCGGTGTCCACCAGCGCCAGGACCGACCTGGTGGAGGTGGAGTTGGTCATCTCGGTCGCCAGCCACCTGTGGTTAGGGGAGAAGGCGGCGACCGGGTCGGGCCGGAGGCCGGCGGGGTCCCCTACGGACAGGGTCAGGCCGGAGGCCAGGTTCGTCACGTGGAGGGCCGGGAGGCGGGAGCAGGTCATCCAGGCCAGCAGGTCCCCCTCTCCCGCCAGCGGGTCGGCGCAGCCCCGGGCCACCAGGTGGGAGGCACCGTTGGCAGGGTTCCACAGCTCCAGCCCCCGCGTGGCCACGCCCGGGCCGGGTGAGCCGAAGCTGTAGGCCAGGTAGGGACCGACGCTCACGACCTGGGTCAGGTACTCGTAGGGGTAGAGGCAGCACCGGGGGGTCCTGAGGGTCCCCGGGCCGAGGAGGACCCGCCCGGCCCCATCGACCTCCCTGAAGCGGCTCCCGGCGTCCTGGGTCCACACGGCGTCGGGCGGGCCGGCCGGGAGGACGTTCTCGACCCCCCGGGCCAGCAGCCTCGGGTGGCCGCCTCGGCGGAGGGGGACCCGCCACAGGTTCCCCCCCATGGGGCTGGCCTCGACCAGCACCGCCAAGAAGCCGGCTCTGGGCACGATGGCCGAAACGGCGGCGCCAGGGCCGAGGCCGAGGTCTGCCTCCCCGACCCGGCTGCGGTCCACCTCCACCACCCGGGGTGGCGTGGCCCCGTTGACCAGGAGCAGGTCATCGCCGGTCCGGCTGTCCAGGTAGTGGTGCAGGTGGGCGAGCGCAGCCCCGGCCGATCTCAGGCGGGCCCGGGACCCAGGTGGCGGGGCGGTGACGCCCAGAGCCTGTCGGCCCGCGGCCATGAGCGAGCTCAGCCGGTTGACGGCAGCGCCGGCCCGGGGGGAGCGCCCGGGGAGGAGGTCGGCGCGCAGGGCCCCCACTGCTTGCTCCAGGGCCGAGCGGATGGTCGCCAGCCGGTGGCCGAGGGCCCCGTCCGAGCGCACCTGGGCCTCTAGGACTCCCAGGCGGCGGGCCTCCTCAGCTCTGAGGGCCCGGTCCGCCCTGGTGACCAGGGCGCGGTCGGAGGGCACGGCTAGGCCGGCCAGGGTGCCGGACAAGGCCGTGCGGTCCAGGTCGAGTGCCACGGCTGTGGACCACTGGGCCTCCAGCCGGCGGAGCTCACCCCTCTCCACCCTCCGGCTGAGGGGGCCGGCAGCCGCCAGGCCGCCCAGGAGGACGACGAGGGCGGCGAACGCCGCCCATCCCCGGTGCCGATGGCGACGGCCGGTGATCCCCTCCGCCGGGCCCGGGGATGCTCCGTGGCCGCCGGCCGGGTTCCCGACCACGACCTCGACCAGGAGGGGCTCCGGGGCCCGGGCCCTAGGCGTCACCTCCACATTGGACGCCGAACCACATGCTTGTAAGTGTCACACCCTCCTGGCAGGCTGGGAGGCGTGGGTGGAGCGGAGACCATCGAGGCGGTGGCGTACCGGCTCGCCAGCCTGCTGGCGGGGGGTGCAGGGCGGCTGGGGGGCACCGGCCACGCCGGCCTGGTTCCCGACGCGGAGGCACGGCTCCGACCCCTCGCCAGGGGGCCGCGCCCGGCCGAGGTGTGGGGGATAGACGGGGGGCAGGCCACGGTGGCCGACGGTCGGTGCCTGGCCGTGGTGGTGGTGAGGGCGGCCCGAGCCAGGTGGCGGTGCGGGCAGCCTGTCGAGGAGGAGGAGGGCCAGCTTCGTGCCTACCTCCTCGGCGGAGGTGACGACGGGCCGGCCCGGGCCTGGTTGGCCGAGCTGGGGCTGGAGCTGTCTCCCGATGCTCCCTTGGACGCCAACCTGCTGCGGGATGCCGGTGAGTGGGAGCTGCTGGCCCGGACCGTGGAGGAGGCGGAGCCGGGTGCGCTGGTCCTCATGGACGGCGACCTCCAGCCGGACTGGCGTATTCCCGGGACCTGGGTGGCTCAGTTCCTGGGCCGGGCCGCGGAGCGGGGGGTCCTGGTCGCCGGAGTGACCAAGCACTCCGGCTTGTCGCGCGGCGGTGTGCCCCTGGTCGGCCAGCTGGAGGCCGAAGCTGAGGCAGACCCCGGGTTGGGGGGCCGAGCGTGCTGGTGGGCCCGGGTGGCAGCAACCGCCGAGGGGGTGGAGCCTGCCCTCAGCGTGACGGTGGCCCGGTTGGATCCTGCCGCCCGCTTCGCCTTCCGGGTGGACCTGCCCCATCGCCTTCCCCTGGGCCTTGATCCCCAGACTGCGTTGGGCATGGTGGCGGCCACCGCAGACGATGCCGCCTTCCCGGGCTATCCCTACCCCTTGTCGGTGGCGGACCGCCTGGCTGGCTGCCCGGGATGGGTCCGGACGGAGGCCCGCATGGCCCTGGACGAGCACCTCGAGCGAGTGGGAGTAGGGCTGGCGCAGCGAGAGCGCTGTTTCGCCGATCGGCATCGGCTGATGGAGCGGGCATGAGTCCTGATGGAGCGGGCATGAGTGCTGATGGGACGGCCATGGACGCCCCTGGAGCGGGCCTGGGCGCCATACCGGACAGGCCGGGGCCCCGGGACGCCACCAGGGGCCGGCTGTTCGGGCGCAACGTGCTCGAGGCCGTGTTCCGGGCCGCCCCCGACGAGGACCTGTTCCTGGGTGAGCTGCTGGTCGGGGTGGACGAGGGGACCGGGCGGCGGTACCTGTTCCGGGTGGTGGACGTGACCTATGGGAGCGAGCACCGGGAGCCCGGATGGGCGGAGCGGGTGGCAGGCACCCTCCTAGTCGATGACACCTTGGGGGAGAGCGGGGCCCATCCCCTCCACGACGCCGGCCGGCGCACCTACCGGGTGGCCGAGTGCCGCTGCCTCGGGTACCTGTCACCCGACGGGCGCTCCTTCCTCAAGCCCAAGAGCCTCCCCACCCAGTTCTCCCGGGTGGTCTCGCCGGAGCCGGCTGACTTCGCCTTCCTGCGAGGCAGGATGGGCGACCTGACCGTTGGTTGGCTGCGAAGCGGTGAGTCCGAGGTGGAGGTGGAGGTCGGGATCCCGGGGGAGACCCTGGCCAGCCATGTCGGCATCTTCGCCACCACCGGGATGGGCAAGTCCAACCTCATGCAGGTGCTGGCCGGCGCGGTCATGACCAGGCAGGGCCGTTACGGGCTGCTCATCGTGGACCCGCACGGCGAGTACCGCGCCGCCCTGTCCCGCCACCCGTGGGCCGCCGAGCGCCTGCGTACCTATGCCGCCCGGTCCCTCCCGGGCACCACCAGCCTGAGCGTCAGCCTGGGCGAGTTGAGCGTGGACGACCTGCGCACCGCCCACGACTGGACCCGACCCCAGGAGGAGGCCCTCTTCGAGCTGGAACGCCATTACCGGGCCGAAGGGCTCTCCTGGCTGGCAGATTTCGCCCGGGTGGAGGACCTGGCCGGCTTCCGGGACGCCGAGCTCTCCGGCCGGGTGGCCCTCAACACCTTGCAGGTGACCCAGCGTCGGGCCCGGCGCATCGTGGGGCTGTCCTGCATCTCCACCGACCCGGCCGTGTCAGTGGGATCGGCCGTCCTCCAAGACCTGCGGGACGGGCGGGTGGTGCTGATCGACGTGAGCGGGCTGGCCTCCACCGAGGAGGTCCTGGTGGCCTCGTTCCTCACCCGGCGGGTGCTCGACGCCTGGTCCAGCGCCTACCTGGAGGACCCCGCCGGTCACGAGCGTCTGCCCGTGGTCGCCGTGGTCCTGGAGGAGGCCCAGCGGGTGCTGTCGGCGAGCAAGGACCGAGAGTCCAACGTGTTCCCCCGCCTGGCCCGGGAGGGGCGGAAGTTCAAGGTGGGGATCTGCGCCATCACCCAGCAGCCCAAGCTCCTCGACGACGAGCTCCTCAGCCAGCTCAACACGTTCTTCATCCTCGGGCTGGCCGATGAGAAGGACCGCTCCATCCTGAGGGGTTCGTCCAAGCAGGACCTGTCCGCCCTCGGTCCCGAGATCCAGACGCTGATGCCGGGGGAGTGCCTGGTGGTCAACCTGGCTGCCCCCTTCGCCGTGCCGGCCAAGGTCCACCTCTACGACCGCCATGTGGCCAACGTGGCCTCCCCCCCGGCCCCTCGCCCCCGCGCCGCCCCCAACGTGGCGGCCATGGTGGAGTAGCCGAGGGAGGGAGCTGCTGTGCTTGTCGCTGCCCTGGGCGACGCCCACCTGGGACGTTCCTACTACCCGGCGACCACCCCGGAGGGGGTCAATCAGCGCGAACGGGACTTCGAGGTCTCCTTCGAGGCCGCCGTGGACCTGGCCCTGGCCCAGGAGCCCGACCTGGTGATCTGGCTGGGCGACATCTTCGACCACCCGAGGCCCACGTACAGGTCCTTTCGCGTGGCCCAGAGGGCGCTGGCCCGGATCCGGGACCACGGCCGGGTGGCGGTGGTCATAAGCGGCAACCACGACACCCCCCGGTTGCCAGGCACCGGCAGCCCCTACTCCGCCCTGGCCGACGCCTTCCCCATGTTCCACTTCGCCCACCGACTGGCCTACGAGCGGATAGAGCTCCCCGGCCTGGTGGTCCACGCCGTCCCCCAGATGCTGACGGTGGAGGCCACCCTGGAGGCTCTGGACGAGGCGGACCGCTCCCGGAGCCTGGACCGGGTCAACCTGCTGCTCACCCATCCCCGGCTTCCCCAGGTCGAGCCCCGTCACGCCGACATCAACGAGATCGAGGTCGATGCCGGGTCCATACGGGCCGACCTGGTCCTCCTCGGCCATTACCACGTCCACACCCAGGTGCGGCCGGGCATGTGGTACGCGGGATCCACCGACACCTTCAGCTTCGGGGACGAGCCGGACCGGGAGAAGGGCGTCATCACCCTCGACACCGACACCGGGGTGTGCCGTCACCTGCCCCTGACGGGCCAGCGCCCCCTCGTCACCCTGCCCACCGTGGAGGCCCTCGGCCTGGGGCCGGACGAGCTGGCTCAGGCGGTGCTGGAGCGGGTCTCCGAGGTCCCCCCCGGTGCCGTGGCCCGGCTCTACCTGGAGGGGGTGGACCCCGAGGCCTATCGGCTGCTGCCCGCCGACGCCATCCGCGAGGCCCACCGGGACGCGCTGGTCTGCCGGCTGGAGCCCCAGTTCGCCGGGGTGGAAGCCAACGTGCAGCTGCCCGAGCTGGACGCCATGCCTGCCCAATGGGCCAGGTACGTGCGAGGCCAGGACCTGACCGGGTACGACCGTGACCGGATCGACCGGCTGGGCCGGGAGTACCTGGGCAGGGCCGTGGAGGGAAGCCGGTGAGAACCGCCAGGCTCCGCCCCGAGGCCGGGGCAAGCGGAGGTGGCCCGTGAGGGTCACCCATCTCTACCTCCGCCATTACCGGGTCTACGAGGAGCTGGACCTCGATATCCCCCCGGGGCTGGTGGGCATCTACGGGCCCAACGGCTCGGGGAAGTCCACCCTGTTGGAGTCGTTCCTCTGGGCCTTGTGGGGGGTGGCCCGCACCCCCAAGGATGAGGTGCGGACCTCGGGGGTGAACTCCGACTGCGTGGCCGAGCTGGAGTTCGAGCACGAGGGGCACCTCTACCTGGTGCGCCGCACGCTGTCAGGGGTGGCCTCAACGGCCCGGGCCGAGGCCTGGGCCGACGGTTCCCAGGTGACCGAGGGGGTACGCGACACGGGCCGCTACGTGCACTCCGTCCTGGGGGTGGACGATGACGCCTTCCGGGCCTCGGTCTTTGCCGAGCAGCGCCAGTTGGCCGCCTTCTCGGAGCGCAGGCCCCAGGAGCGCAGGGACCTCGTGCTGGGCCTCCTCGGCATCACCCCTCTTGACACGGCACGGGACCAGGCCCGCAGGGACGCCCGGGCCCGTCGGGAGGAGGTGGACCGGCTGCGGGGGATGCTCGCCGACCTGTCCCAGCTGGAGGAAGAGCTCGCTGCCCACCGCCTGCAGGTCGAGGAGGCCAGTGGGCGGGCCGAGGAGCGAGCCAAGGCGGCAGCCGGTGCAGCTGAGGAGCAGGCCAGGGCGGAGGCGGAGCGGGACCGCCTGGACCACCTGGGCCGGCACTGGGAGCGCCTGGTCGAGCAGGGGAAGCGGGCCAAGGACGAACTCGACAAGGCCAGGTGCCGCCAGCAGCAGCTGGTCGGCGAGGACCGCCAGCTGGCCGGGGAGGAGGAGCGCCTCGCTGTCCTGGAGACCCAGGGGGCGGCGCTGCAGGAGCTGGAGGCAGCCCTCCCGCTGGTCGACGCCGTGCTGGTGGCGGCCACCGAGCTGGGCTCGGCGGCGGGCGCCGTGCCGGCGCCGCCCGCCCGTCCCGACGAGGAGGCTGTTGGCCAGGCGGCCCGGCAGGCGGAGGTCGCTCGCCAGGCGGTGGCCGAGCTGGAGGGCCGCATCGGGTCGGCCCGAGCGGCGCGCCAGCGGGCCGAGGAGGCCGTGGCCAAGGCGGCGGGGCTCTCGGGCGAGGCGAGCTGTCCCCTGTGTGGCCAGGCCCTGGGAGCGGCCTTCGAGGAGGTCCGGGCCCACCGGGCGGCCGAGCTGGATGAGGCCGAGGCCGAGCTGGGCTCCCTTCTGAGCCGCTTGGGAGAAGCCCGCCAGCGCGCCTCCGAGGCCGAACGCCAGGCGGCGGAGGCACTGTCCGCCCTGGAGGAGGCGAGACGCCTGCAGGCGGCCTACGAGTCAGCCAGGCAGCGCCGGGATGATGCCCGGGAGCGGTTGGACCGGGCCATGTCGGCGGCGACCGCTGTCGACCTGGCGTCGATGGCCGCTGCCAACCTGGGCGGTCCCGGCCTGCCGCCGGCCGAAGCCTCCGGCGGGGAGCTGGACCGCTTGGTGGAGCGCCTCTCCGGCTACCGGGCCCACCTGGCCGGCGAGCTTGCCCGGGGCAGGGCGGCTGCTGCCGAGGCGGCACGGATCCGGGGGAGGCTGGAGCGCAGGCCCGCCGTTCGCCGGGAGCTGGAGGACCTGGCTCACCGGACGGAGGACCTCGAGGAGCAAGTCGAGGGGTTGCGGGAGGAGGTGCGGGGGCTCGGCTTCCGCCCCCAGGACCTGGAGGCGGCTCGGGAGGCGTACCGGCTGGCCCGGGAGGAAGCAGGACGGGCTGCCTCGGCGGCCCAGGAGGCCCAGCTCGGCCTGGCCCGGGCCCAGGCCGCCCTCCAGGGAGCCGAGGCCCGCCTGGAGGAGGCTCAGGCCCAGCACCGCCGCCTGGGGGACCTGGCTGACGAGAGCCGCCACCTGGGCAGGACGGCCGAGCTTCTGGGGGCATTTCGCAACACCGTGGTGGCCACGGTGGGGCCGCGCCTGTCGGCCCAGGCGGGAGAGCTCTTCGCCGAGCTCACCGACCACGAGTACGACCAGCTGGAGGTGGACCCGGAGACCTACGAGATCCAGATACGCGACCAGGGGACCAGCTACGGGATGCGCCGCTTCTCGGGCTCGGAGACCGACCTGGCCAACCTGGCCCTGCGCGTCGCCATAAGCGAGCAGGTCCGCTTCCAGTCCGGCGGCGCCGTGGGGCTGCTCGTGCTGGACGAGGTTTTCGGCCCCTTGGACGACGAGCGCAAAGAGCGGATGCTGCTGGCCCTGGAGCGGCTGCGGGGGCGGTTCCGCCAGGTCCTGGTCGTCACCCATGCCAGCGACATCAAGGAGCAGCTGCCCAACGCCATCGAGGTGGTCAAGCTCCCCGGGCGGCGAGCCACCGCCCGGGTCCTGTAGTCCCTGGCTGGGTCCCGAGGCCGGCGGAGCCGGCTCGGCGTCGCTCAGCCCCGATCCCGTCGGGGCCGCACCAGCCGGCGCAGCCTTCCTTGCCCTCCGCCGGGAGGTCCGTGCCCATTCGGGGCCAGCTCCCCCGACCCCCGGGCCACCCCGTGACGCCGGCGTCGCCGTGGGCGCCCCGGGCCTCGTCGCAGACGGGACCGGGGACGCTCGTGGCGCCGGAGGGAAGGGCGAGCGCCGACCTCCGCCTCTGTGCGGGGCCGGGGACCGCCATCGCTCTCCGGGCCGCCCGCTGGTCCTTCCACCCCGTCCCCTGCGACGGCCAGGTCCAGGGCGCCGGCCGCTTCCTCCAGCGGGGCCGGGCGGCGGTGCACCATCACGATCGCCACCACGGCGGCTGACAGGATGAGGGCCGCCGAGAGCAGCAGGGCCACGTTGATGCCGGCGTAGAAGGCGCCGTAGGCGGCGTTGATGACCTGGGTCACGATGTGGCCGAAGCTCTTCTGCGCCTTGGCTACGGAGGACTTGCTGCTCAGGCCACCGGAGGTGACCGAGGTGATGATGAAGCTCTGCAGGTTGGGGGGCAGGCCCAGCTTCTTGAGGGAGGCGGCCAGGTGCCCGGTGAGCTGTGAGTCCACCACCGCTCCCAGGCAGGCCACCCCGATGACCGCTCCCAGCTCCCGGCTGGTGTTGGTGACGGAGGCCGCCATGCCCGAGCGCTCGGGGCGGACGGCCGAGAGGGCGGCGGAGGTGGCGGGCACGATGGCCATCCCGAAGCCGATGCCGGCGATGGCGAGGGTCCAGGCCATGGTGGCGAAGCCCACGTGGGGCCCGATGTAGGCGTCCGTCAGGAGCAGGCCGGCGCCGCCCAGCAGGCACCCGGTGGCCATGGGCAGGCGCGGCCCCACCTTGGCCACCCAGAACCCGGTGAGCGCCGAGGCGGCGATCATGCCCACGGCCATGGGCAGGAACTCGATCACCGTCTTGTAGGCGGAGGTGCTGACGATCACCTCCAGGTAGAGGAGCACGAAGAAGAAGATGGCGAAGATGCCGAAGAAGACAGCGAAGGCGCCCCAGTTGGCCCCCGTGAAGCTGCGGTTGCGGAACAGCCCCGGTGAGAGGACGGGGCTCCTCACCATCCTCTCCACCCGGGGGAAGGCCAGGATGGCCAGGATGGCGCAGACGAAGGCCAGGACGACCCACCAGGTCGTGTACCCCACCGCCTCCCCCTCGATGGCGGCATAGGTCCCCACGGCGATGGCCCCACCGCCGAGGGCCAGGCCGGCCGGGTCCAGGTGCCTGCCCTCGGGGTCGGAGGTCTCGGGCACCGTAAGGGCGGCGGCGATGATGGCCAGCACCCCGAAGCCCAGGTTGAACCAGAAGATGCCCCGCCAGCTGGAGAACCCTACGATGGCGCCCCCGATCACGGGGCCGAGGGCCAGGGCCGTGCCCGAGACGGCCGCCCAGCCGCCGATGGCCCGGGCCCGGGCCCGGCGCTCGGGGTACAGGTGGCGGATGACCGACAGGGTGCCGGGCTCCGAAGCGGCGGCGCCGAGGCCCATGATGACCCGGGCCCCGATCAGCACCGAGCTGCTGGGCGCCAGGGCGGCCAGGATCGAGCCGGCGCAGAAGATGGCTACCCCGGAGAGCATCACCGACTTGCGCCCGAACAGGTCGCCGAGGGTGCCGCCCGTGAGCATCAAGGCGGCAAAGGCCAGGGCGTAGCCGTCCACGATCCACTGCAGCTGGGACACCCCGGCGTGCAGGGTGGAGTAGATGTCGGCCATGGCTGCGGCCACGATCGTGTTGTCCAAGAAGGTGAGGAACAGCACGGCGCAGACCGTGGCCAGGGCGGCCTGCCTCCCCGCATCATGGCGGTGGCCAAAGGCCCGGAAGCTTGTCAACCCCATGCGCCATCCATCGTACCCAGCTGCCCGGGGCCGGGGGCGTCCAAGCTGGTCCTCAGAACTCCAGGGCTGACAGCTCCGGCACGGTGCGCTCGGCCCGGGACCGGGCTTCCAGCCACCTCTCCCTGGCGGCCCGGGCCCGGGATTCCGCACCCGGTCCCTGGTAGGGCTCGACCACCTTCCGGGGCGACCAGGCCTCGGCCACCTCCTCCTCGTCCGACCAGGTGCCCACGGCCATGCCGGCCAGGTAGGCCGCCCCCAGGGTCGTCGCCTCCAGCACCGGCGACACCTCGACGGGCCGGCTGGTGGCGTCGGCCAGGAGCTGGAGGAACGTGTCGTTGGCGCTCATCCCTCCATCAACCCTGACCGAAGCGATGGGCAACCCCGAGTCCCTCTCTGCCGCCTCCACGAGGTCGGCTCCCCGATGAGCCACCCCTTCTAGCACCGCCCGCACCACCTCGGGTCGTCCCGTCCCCCTGGTCAGGCCGATCAGGAGCCCCCGGGCGCCGAAGTCCCACACCGGCGTGCCCAGCCCCAGGAGGGACGGCACGAACCACACGTCCCCGGTGTCGGGGCAGGAAGCGGCCACGGCATCGGACTCGGCCGCCGAGCCCAGGATGCCGAGGTCGTCCACCAGCCAGTCCACGGCCGTGCCGGCGGTGAGCATGACGGCCTCGACCCCCCAGCGCAACCTCCCTTGCCGGCGCCACGCCACGATGGGGAAGCACCCTCCTTCGCCGCGGGTGTCGAAGCCGGGCCGGCCCTCCCCGGTGCACTGGTCCAGCATCCCGCCCGTGCCGAAGGTGGCCTTGGCCAGCCCCGGCCTGGTGCAGCCCTGGCCCACCAGCGACGCCTGCTGGTCACCCGCCAGCCCGGTGATGGGGGGCGCCCCCGGCAGGGCGGTGGCCTCGCCCACCGGCCCCGAGGAGTCGACGATGGTGGGCAGGACCGAGGCCGGTATGCGCAGGGCGGCCAGGATGCGCTCCGACCACACCGGCGTCTCCCCCTCCACCAGGCCGGTCACCCCCGCGTTGGTGGCGTCGGTCACGTGGACAGACCCCTTGGAGAGGGTCCAGGCCAGCCAGGTCTCCACGGTCCCGAAGCACAGGTCCCGGGACCGGTCGGGGTCGGACAGGTCGAGCAGCATGGCCAGCTTGGTGGCCGACACGCTGGGTGCGAGGCGGATCCCCTGGGCTGCCAGGCTGAGGCACATCCCGGCCGTGCGCAGGTCCTGCCAGCTGATGCCCGGCCCCACCGGCTCCCCGGTGGCCCGGTCCCACACGATGGTGGTGGCCCGCTGGTTGGCGATCCCCACCGCCTCCACCGGGCCGCCCGCCGAGAGCGCCTCGCTTGCCACCTCCAGCGCCGCCTCCGCCAGCACCCGGGCGTCCAACTCCACGAACCCGGGAGCAGGGGAGCTGGGCGGCACCCGCCGGTGGACGGTGTGGCTCACCGTCCCGTCCCCCTCGACGACGGCCCCCCGCACGCCGCTGGTGCCGGCGTCAACCACCAGGATGCTCATGTTCCTCGGTCCTTCCTGACCCGCTCCTTGGCGAAAGGCAGCTCCCTGCCCTCCACCTCTCCTGTCCGCTCACCCGTCATGGCCACGGCAGTGGCCCGAAGCGCGAGGGGAGGCCCAGCTTGCCCGGGTTGAGGATCCCCGCCGGGTCGAGGGCCTCCTTGAGCCTCACCAGCACGGGGAAGGCCGGCCCCAGGCCGGCGGCGAGGAACCGGCCCCGGTTCAGCCCGATGCCGTGGTGGTGGCTGATGGCCGCTCCCGAGCTCAAGGTGGCGCCCATGATGGCGTCCCAGGCCGCCCGGTAGTAGCCCTCCGCCCATTCGGGGTCGTCCCGGCCCTGGCCGGCGAAGGTGAAGTAGAGGCAGGCCCCGTCCAGGTAGGCGTGGGAAAGGTGGGCGGAGGCCGCCACCGTCCCTTCCACCGAGGCCAGGGCCTCCGTCCCCCGGTGGTAGAGGGCCGCCAGCACCGACCAGCGCCCCGCCACCTCGACGGTGTCCACCACGATCCCGGCCTCGGTGAGGGCGGCCAGGGGGGGGACGTCGTTGCGGGTCTCCAGCCACCTCCGCACCAGGCCCTCGCCGAGGGGTCGGCCCCCTGCTGCCCGGCACTCCTCGGCCAGCACGGTCATGGCCGCCTCCACCACCAGCTGATCGCCCTCGTCGAGGGCGATCAGCACGCCATCCTCCTCGGCCCCGAAGTGCCGGGACGCCTCGGCCCGGTCGTAGAGGCGCAGGACCGCAGGGGTGGCGCCCCGCCGCAGGGCCCGGCGACAGGCCTCCAGGCCGGCGTCGAAGGCCGCGAACCCCCAGGCCCCCATCCGCTCGCAGGGGGGCCGGGGGTGGGCCCGGAGCCAGGCCTTGGTGATGACCCCCAGGGTGCCCTCGCTGCCCACGAACAACTGATTGAGGTCGGGCCCGGTGGCAGCCCGGGGTGCCCGTCCCCCCGTCTCCACCACCTGGCCCGAGGCCAGCACCACCTGCAGGCCCGTCACCATGTCCTCGATCTTGCCGTAACGGGTGGAGTACTGGCCCGCCGATCGGCAGGCCAGCCAGCCCCCCACGGTGGACAGCTGGATGGACTGGGGCCAGTGCCCGAGGGTCAGGCCGTGCCCTTCCCTCAAGGCTCCCTCGAGGTCGAGGCCGAAGGTGCCGGCCGCCACCCGGACCAGGAGGGAGCGGACATCGACCTCCTCCACGCCCGCCAGCCCCACCAGGTCCAGGGCCAGGCCCCCATAGGCCGGCACCGCCCCCCCGCAGACCCCGCTGCGGCCGGCCACCACCGTGACGGGGACACCGTGCTTGGCGCAGATCGCCACCACTCCGGCCACCTGGGCCGTGCTCTCGGGCCGGGCCACCGCCCCCGGGAGGGCCGGGACCAGGCCCTCCCGGGCCCAGTGCAGGGACAGGGGCCACCAGTCCCGGGCGGCTCCCAGGCGGGCCTCCTCCCCCTCCTCCACCGCCGGGCAGGCGTCCCGCAACCGCTCCAGCACCCGGTCCCCGATCTCCACCGGGGTGGCGCCCAGGCGCCTGCGGGCGCCGCTCGCCAGGGGGACGGGGGGCAGGGTGACCACGGCCGGCTCAGCGGGGGGTCACGGGCTCGGGGACGGCGAGGCCGGCGAGCCGGCCCTCGGTGGCAACCCTCTCCACGAGCGAGGCCACCTGGCGGGCGGTCTCCTCGCTGTCCCACCCCATCTCGCCGGCCAGGACGCCGGCCACCTCGGGGGCGGCGCGGGCCGTGGCCAGGCGGTCCCGGAGCAGGGCCCGGGTGCGCCGGGAGAGGACGTCCTCCAGGGTGTGGGCCATCTCGTAGCGGGCCGCCCACACCGCCTCGGCCACCAGGTAGGGAAGCCCCTCGACCAGGGGGCGGGCCAGCTCGGGCCGGGTCCGGGCCAGGGCCAGCACGGACCCCGCCTCGGCCCCGTACCGCCGGGTCAGGTGGTCCCACAGGGCGGGGTCGGTCCCGGGCGGCCCAGCCCGGTGACCCCCCCCGGCCGCCCCGTGGAGGCGGAGGGAGGCGGTCGGGCTGCGCCGGCTCCCCCGCCCGAGGAGGCCGACCACCCGGTCCACGGTGTCGGCTGCCATCAGGCGGTAGGTGGTGAGCTTGCCCCCGGTGACCGTGACCAGGCCGCTCGGGGACACGCCCACCTGGTGGCGGCGTGAGAGGTCGGCGGTACGGGCCGGCACCCTGTCGTCGGCGAGCAGGGGCCGCAGGCCCGCCCACACGCCGGTCACGTCGGCCGGCGACAGGTGGGTGGTGAGGGAGTGGTTGGCCGCCTCCAGGATGTAGCCCACGTCATCGGGGGTGGCTCGGGGGTCCTCGAGCGACCCCCGGTAGTCGGTGTCGGTGGTGCCCAGGTAGACCTGGCCCCCCCAGGGCACCACGAAGATCGTGCGCCGGTCCCCCGGTACGGGCAGGACCACGGCCAGGTCGGTGGGCAGCCGGTTGGCGGGCACGGTGACGTGCACCCCCTTGGCCGGCCGGATGCCAGGGCGCTCCGGGTGGTGGCCAGCCCCGGCCCGGCCCTCGGCCCACCACTCGACCTGGTCGGCCCACACCCCGGTGGCGTTCACCACCACCCCGGCCCTGACCTCCATCTCCTCGCCACCCGCCGGCGCCACCCTGGCCCCCACCACCTTCCCCGCCCCGTCCATCAAGAAGCCCGTGGCCGGCGTGTAGGTGGCGACGGCCGCTCCATGGTGGAGGGCGGCGGTCCGGGCTATGGCCAGCGTCAGGCGGGCGTCGTCGGCATGGGCGTCCCAGTAGGTCCATCCCCCCACCAGCCGGTCGGGCCGGAGGGCCGGGAGGCGGCGGTGGGCCCATGCCGGGCTCACCCGGCGGTGCCAATGGCCGATGCGCCATCCCCCGGCGAGGTCGTAGACCCACAGCCCGGTGCTGACGGTCCGGGCCCCGGTGGCGTTCCCGAACCGAGGTATCAGGAACTCCATGGGGTGCACGAGGTGAGGGGCGTTGGCGAGCAGGTGCCGGCGCTCGGCCAGGCTCTCGTGCACCAGGGCGAACTCGTGCTGCTGGAGGTAGCGCAGCCCGCCGTGGACGAGCTTGGAGGAGCGGGAGGAGGTGCCGGAGGCCAGGTCCTCCCGCTCCACCAGGGCCGTGCGCAGGCCCCGGGCGGCTGCGTCCAGGGCCACGCCCACCCCGGTGATGCCCCCGCCCAGCACCAGGACGTCGAAGCTCTCCCTTGCCAGGCGGTCCAGTGCGGCACGGCGGCTGAAGACGGTGCGGGCTCGTGGCATCGCGGATGGTGATCTTCCCACGGGCCCCGGTCGGCTCACGAACTGGTTGAGGGGGGCCGGGGGCGGTAATAGTTCACCGGAGGTGAAACTCCACTCCTGGCGCCAGCGGGCCGCCTGCCGGGGGCTCGACCCTCAGATCTTCTACCCCGAGGCCGAAGAGGAGGCGGGCAGGGCCAAGGCCGTGTGCGGGCGCTGCCAGGTGCGCCAGGCTTGCCTCGAGCACGCCCTGTCCAAGGGGGAGCGGGAAGGGGTGTGGGGGGGAGCCACCGAGCGGGAACGGAGGAGGATCCTCCGCCAGCGCCGGCGAACTGCTTGAGGGGAGGCGGGAGGCGGGGGACCGGCGGCAGTGGGCAAAGCGGGTTAGCCTCGCCGGGATGGATTTCGCCTGGCCATCGGTGTTGGGGAGGCTCCTGCAGGGCGAGACGCTCTCGGGCGACGAGGCGGGGGCGGCCCTGGGCGACATCCTGGCGGGGAACGCCACGCCGGCCCAGATAGCCGCCTTCGTCACGGCCTTGCGACTCCGCGGCGAGACGGTGGAGGAGATGGCCGGCCTGGTGCGGGCCATGCTGGCCCACGCCGAGCCCGTACCCGTGCCCCCCGGGGTGGCGGAGCGCCTGGTGGACACGTGCGGGACCGGGGGGGACCGGCGCCATACGGTGAACGTCTCCACCATCGCGGCCCTGGTGGTGGCGGGCGCCGGGGCTCCCGTGTGCAAGCACGGGGGACGGGCGGCCAGCTCGGCCAGCGGGTCGGCCGACGTGCTGGAGGCCCTGGGGGTCGTGATCGACCTCGGACCCGAGGGGGTGGCGCGCTGCATCGAGGAGGTGGGGATGGGGTTCTGCTTCGCCCCCCGCTTCCACCCTGCCATGCGCCACGCTGCCCCGGTGCGCCGGGAGCTGGGCGTGGCCACGGTGTTCAACTTCCTGGGGCCTCTGGCCAACCCCGCCCGGGCTCGCCGGCAGGTGGTGGGGGTGAGCGACCCGGCCATGGCGGAGAAGATGCTCGGGGTCCTGGCTAGGAACGGAGCCGCCAGGGCCATGGTGGTTTGGGGCCACGACGGCCTGGACGAGCTGTCCACCACGGGGCCGTCTACAGCGTTGTGCCTGGAGCCGGGGGGCGAGCTGCGCCGGTTCGACGTCGACCCCTCCCGCCTGGGCCTGGCCCTGGCCCCTCCCGAGGCGCTCCTCGGGGGAGACGCCGGGGCCAATGCCCGGGTGGCGCACCGGGTGCTCGACGGAGAGGGCGGACCGGAACGGGACATAGTCGTGCTCAACGCGGCGGCCGGCCTGGTCGTGGCCGGCCTTGCCGACGACCTCGGCGAGGGGGTGGAAAGGGCCCAGGCGGCCATCGACGGGGGCCGGGCGGCGGAGGTGCTGGACGGGTTGGTGCGTACCTCCAAGGCGGCCCGGGAGGCGGAGGGAGGAGCCGTCCCGTAGGGGTCGCCGGGAGGGTGGTGGCGCCTGTGGCCGCCGGGCGCCGGGGGCGCCCTGCGGCCCCGAGGCGCCGTCCTCGAGCGCCGGTCGCTGGGCAGCCAGCCTCCTGCCCGTCAGCCCCGCCCCAGGTCCCACATGGCCTCGAGGTCGTGGCGGCTGTAGGACTGGAAGGCGATCATGGTGGAGGTGGCCAGGATCCCCGGGTGCTCCACTATCCGCCTGGTCACCACCTCGGCCAGCTCCTCGTGCCGGCGCACCCTCACCACCACCACCAGGTCTGCCGTCTCGCCCGCCACGGAGTAGACCTCCGACACCCCCTCGACGTCGGCCAGCTCCTGGGCCAGGTCGGCGATGCGGGCGGGTTCGGCGTCTATGAGGACGAAGGCGTGGACCATGGCCGGAGGCTACCGCCGGGCTGTGGCCCAGGCCCGGGGCGGCACGAAGGAGCGCCCGGGCGCCGCTTCTCAGGCCCCGTCCAGGGCGTCTCCCATCAGACCGAGGGGTGGGGCACCGAGGGCGAGGAGCGACTCGTGGAACCTCCGGTGGCCGTACCGGCGGCCCCAGCGGGCCACAGCCTCGTCACGCAGGGCTCGTATCTCCAGCTTGCCCCATGTGTAACGGCCGTAGGTGGGGTCGAAGGTGGCCCGTTCGGCCTCGCTGCGGGCGGCCCGGCCGCCCATGAAGGCGTCGGTCTCGAACCGGTGCACGGCCTCGGCCAGGTCCATGGCACCGGTGTGGATGCCGATGGCCACCGCCAGGCGGGTGACCCGGACCAGCCCCTCGAGCCAGACCCCGAGGGCGAAGCGGGGGTCGCGGGACCGGAACCCGGCCTCCACCATGAGCTCCTCGCCGAAGTGGGCCCATCCCTCGACGAAGGCCGGGGAGAAGAGGGTCCTGCGCACCTCGCCCCTGACCCGGCGCAGCATCTGGCCGTGGGCGAAGTGACCGGGCACGACCTCATGGGCCGTGATGGCGGGGAGGGTGGTGCGGCTGAACACGGCCAGCCACTGCTCCTGCTCCTCGGGGCTCCAGGACGGGTCGGGCGGGTTGACGTAGTACCAGGCGGGCGCTTCGGGCTCGGAAGGGGCGGCCCACGACATCATGGCCATGGCCCACCGGCGCGACGCCGGGGCGGGGCCGACCAGGCAGGTTCCTCCCAGATCGGGGAGCAGGTCCGCCTCGGTGACGAAGGCCCGGAGCTGGTCGATCTGGGCGCTCGCCTCCGAGGAGATGCCATCGGGGCCGGGGTGGTCGCCATCCAGCTCGGCAAGGAGGGCGGGGATCCCGCCGGGCTCCAGCGCGGGACGAAACTGCTCGCAGGCCTGGGCCGTCAGCTCCCGCAACCGGGCCCTCTCACGGTCGGCCCGCTCTGCCAGGCGCCCGAGGTCGACCGGCAGGGCCTCGGGGTCCCCCATGACCCGGGCGAGGACCGCTCCCCCCAGGGCCACCTCGGGCGGCCCTTCCCGGGCTGCTCTCTCCAGGTGGGCCACGAGGCGGCTGTGGGCGCTGTGGGCCTCGGGCCCGGCCTCATCCCCGAGGCCCGCAGCCAGGCCGCGAGCCGCCCCGAGCAGGGAGGATGCGACCGGGGCCGGTACCTGGTCCAGGGCCTGGAGGGCCCCGTCCACTGCCTCGGGCCAGGCGGAGAGGTGGCGCCGGCGGGCCTCGGCCCGCTCCTCGGGCGGGGCGTACTCCCGGTCGTAGCTGGCCAGGTCCAGGTTGGCCAGGTGGACCAGCGGGTTTCGCCGGTGCATCTCGGCTATCCCGTACCAGGCCCGCAACCCGGCCTCGGCCGCTGCCAGGTGGGCCTCGTCGTGGGGATCGGCCTCAGCCGGGCCGCCGCCCAGCCGGGCCAGACCGGCCGCCACGCCGGCGGGGGAGAGGTCCTGGACCACCCCGTCGTACTCGTGGCGCCCGGCGTACTCCCGCACCTCGGCCACGGAGAGGTCGCACACAGCTCGCAACCGGGGGTTCATGGGGGCGGAGGCTAGCTTTGGGTCATGGTGGCCCCATCGCCCTTCCCGCCCGCCCCGGAGCACCCCGGGGAGAGCCGGCGGTTCCGGTGCCGGGCGTGCGGGAACCGGACCCGCTTCGACGTGACCACCACGCGCACGGTGCGAGCCTTCCACCACTACACGCTGGGGGGCGAGCTGAACGTGGAGGAGGTGGTGGTCCTGGATGAACAGGTGAACGACGTCACCTGCCGCTGGTGCGGCTCCGGAGCCGACATCGAGCCCCTCACCACGGGACCGCTCGAGCCCGGTCCTGGCCGGGGGGGCTCCTGACCGTCTTGGCCCCCGCAGTCATGGGTCATCTCCCGGGACCTGTCACACCCTTTCGTCACAGTGGTGGGCATGACCGGGCTGACCATCGACTGTGACGAGTGCTGCTGCCAGCACACGGACGCCTGCAATGACTGTGTCGTGACGTTCCTCCTCGAGGAGGAGCCGGGCCGGGCGGTGGTCATCGATGCCGAGGAGGCCCGGGCCGTGCGTCTCCTGGGCCAGGCCGGGTTGGTCCCCCGGCTGCGCCACCGCAGGCGGGCGGGATAGTCCGGCCAGGGGCCGGGCGCCGTCGGTTGCCTGGCTCCGCTCGCAGGCCCGGGGTTGCAGGCCGGAGCCGCAGGTCACCTGCCCCTGCCCCCCTCGGGCCGTCCCCACCGGGCGCCGTCCCACCCGCGCTCCTACCCGACCCCTCGGTGCCCCCGGCCCCCGGACCAGGAACCCTCGCCCCACCGCCCTCCATGCTTCCCGCCCGCTCATGACACGATGGTCCCATGGTGCCCGGGGCCGACCACGAGGAACCCGCCCCTTCCCGGGAGGCGATGGCGTCCCTCGCCGCCGACCTGCTGGAGCTGGGCCGGCGGGCGGGTCTGGACGCCATCGGGGTGGCCAGGGCCGACCCTTTCTTGGGCACGAGGCGCGTCCTGGAGGAGCGGCGGAACGCTGGCTTGCATGCCGGCATGCACTTCACCTACGGGAACCCGGTGCGTTCGACGGATCCCGGGCAGGCCCTCCCCGGTGCTCGCTCCCTCCTGGTGGGAGCCCGCTCGTACCGACGGGCCGAGCCGGGCCACGAGGCAGGGATAGGCCGCCGGGCCGAGCCGGGCCACGAGGCAGGGATAGGCCGCCGGGCCGATCCGGGCCGGGCCGTCGGCATGCCGACCAAGGAGCCGGTCCCGGTCGCCATTCCTGCCAGGGCGGGCACCCCTCGCGGGCGGGTGGCCAGGTACTCCTGGCAGGACCATTACCAGCCGTTGCGGGATGCCCTGGGGTCGTTGGCAGGGCATCTGCAGGATGCGGGGTGGCGGGCCCGGGTCCTGGTCGACGACAACTCCCTCGTGGACAGGGAGGCGGCCTACCGGGCGGGCCTGGGCTGGTACGGGAAGAACACCCTGTTGCTCCTGCCCCGCCTGGGCTCCTGGTACGTCCTGGGGTCAGTGGTGACCGACGCCCCGCTGCCGGCCTCCGCCGAGCGGGTCGGCGACGGCTGCCGGTCCTGCGCCCGCTGCCTCGCCGCCTGCCCCACGGGCGCCCTGGTGGCTCCCGGGGTGCTAGATGCCCGTCGCTGCCTGGCCTGGCTGCTGGAAGCGCCGGGCTGGTTCCCCCCCGAGCAGCGTGAGGCGCTGGGAGGGCGCATCTACGGTTGTGACGAATGCCAGGAGGCCTGCCCGGCCAACCGGGCCGCCGAGCGCCGCCGCCCACCGCCCCCTGCCGGCGCCGACGACGAGGCCTGGGTCGACCTGGCGTGGTTGCTCGCCCAGGACGACGCCACCCTGCTCGAGCACTTCGGCCGCTGGTACATCCCCCGCCGGCAGGCCCGCTACCTGCGCCGCAACGCCCTGGTGGCGCTGGGCAACATCGCCGAGGGTTCGGAGCCCGAGGTCGAAGCAGCCCTGAGGGCCTGCCTTTCCCACCCTGATCCCCTGGTCCGGGGCCACGCCGTGTGGGCCGCCGCTCGCCTGGGGAGGCAGGACCTGCTGGCCCGGATGGGGGGCGAGGGGGACCCCGGTGTCCTAGCCGAGCTGGCCCGGGTGACCGCCGGCGCCATCAGGCCGCCGGCCGCCAGCGCCTGGGCGCAAGGAGCCGCCCGGGACGCAACCCCCGGGCCTCGCCCCACGTGACGCCCCGGTGAGGCACCTTCTCGTCACCAACGACTTCCCGCCCAAGATCGGGGGGATCCAGACCTACCTGTGGGAGCTGTGGCGCCGGCTTCCACCGGAGTCCTTCAGCGTGCTCACCATCGACCTGCCCGGCGCCGCCCGGTTCGATGCGGGCCAGGGGTTCCCTATCGAGCGGGTCCCGGTGCCCATGCTCCTGCCCACCCCCCGCCTGGCCAGGAGGATCCGCCATGTGGCAGACAGGACCGGATCGAGCCTGGTGGTCCTCGACCCACTCTTCCCCGTGGGCCTCCTCGGCCCGTCCCTGGGCCTGCCCTACGCGGTGATACTGCACGGGGCCGAGGTGAGCGTGCCCGGTCGGCTCCCGGGGACACGCTGGGCCATGGCAAAGGTGCTCAGGGGGGCCGAGCTGGTGGTGACGGGCGGACGCTGGACCGAGGCCGAGGCCCGCCGGCTCGCCCGCACTGGGGCGCTCCCGTACCGCCGCCAGGAGCAGCCGGTGCCGCCTCTCCCGCCGTTCGTGGACATAACGCCCGGGGTCGACCATCACCGCTTCCGGCCCCTCACGCCCGAGGAGCGCCGGACCGCCCGGGTAGCCAGCGGCCTTCCCCCCGACGGCCGCCTGGTGCTGAGCGTGGGCCGTCTCGTACCCCGCAAGGGAATGGACACCCTCATACGGGCTGTGGCCAGGCTGGCCCCGTCCCGTTCCGACCTCACCGTCGCCATAGCCGGTACCGGGCGCCAGGAGGGCCAGCTCCGGGAGCTGGTGGCCGCCACCGGGGCCCCCGTTCGCCTCCTGGGGCGGGTGGACGGTGCCCACCTGCCCTTCCTGTACGGCGCCGCTGACGTGTTCGTCCAGGCCTGCCGCACCCGGTGGGCGGGCCTCGAGCAGGAAGGCTTCGGCATCGTGTTCCTGGAGGCGGCCGCCTGTGGTGTTCCCTCGGTCGCCGGGCGCAGCGGCGGGGCCCCGGAGGCCGTGCTGCACGAGAGGACCGGCCTGGTGGTGGACAGGCCGGGCGACCCGGCTGCCGTGGCCTCGAGCCTGGCCCGGCTGCTCGACGACGAGGCCACCAGGGCCCGCCTGGGCCGCCGGGCGAGAGAGAGGGTGGAGCGCTTCTTCTCCTACGACCTCCTGGCTGCCCGCCTGGCCCAGGTCCTCGAGGCAGACGCCCCTCGCTACGCTGCAGGGCGGTTCGCTCACAGGAGGATGGGGTGACGGAGCAGGCGACACAGCGCACGGTCATAAGGGCCCCTGCCGACCGGTGCTTCGCCGTGATCACGGACTTCGAGCGGTACGCCGAGTGGGTGCCGGACATCAAGTCCGTCCAGGTCGAGCGCCGGGACGACGAGGGCAGGCCGGTCGAGGTGACCTTCCGTGCCGCCGCCTTCGGGAGGAGCACGACCTACACGCTTTCCTACGACTACAGCGGGGCGCCCGGGTCCCTCTCCTGGGTCCAGTCCAGGGGGGACCTGACGTCCCGCCTGGACGGCCATTACATCTTCGAGCCCACCGAAGGGGGCGACACCGAGGCCGTCTACCACCTGGACGTGGAGCTGCGCGTGCCAATCCCCGGCTTCGTGAAGCGCCGGGCCGAGGGCCGCATCATCCACACCGCTCTCGACGACCTGAAGGCCAGGGCGGAGCAGGACCACAGCCACCTCCGCACCTGACAGGCGCGCCGCCCCGGTCCCGGCCCAGGTGGGATGGTAGTCCTACGAAAGGGCCGCCCTGCCCACCGGGCCCATGTGCCCTGGAACCGGCGCCGGCGCCTGGCCGGGCGCCAGCAGCCCCCCCAGGCAGAAGGCCACCGCCTCCTCTGCCACCTCCCCGGGATCGGCGCCCCCCTCCAGCACCATGGTGCGGGCCAGGTGGTTTATGACCCCCACCATGGCATGGGTGAGGGCGAGGGGGTCGGCGTCACGGATGCGGCCTGCCACGATGCCCTCCTTCACGTGTCGGAGGGCATCGGCCACCGCCACGTCGTCTCCGTGGCTCACCATGGTGGAGAAGCGCTCGTCGCTGCGGGCGAAGCTGAACAGCGTGGCGAGGTGCCTGTGCTCGGCCAGCCACCCCAGGGAGGCCCGGATGCCCAGCTCCAGCCGCCGCACGGGGTCCGGCTCGCCATCTATGGCCTGTTGCTGGCGCCGGCGCAGGTCCTGCTGAGCCTCCCGCAGGATCTCCCTGAACAGCTCCTCCTTGGAGGAGAAGTACCAGTAGAAGACACCCTTGCCCACCCCCAGGTCCTCCACGATGCCGGCCACCGGGGTGGGGTCGTAGCCGCCTGTAGCGAAGCGACGGGCGGCATGGTCGAGAAGTTGGCGCCGGCGCTGGCGGCCGCGCTCGGTAAGGCCCCGGGCCGTGGGCATCGGGCGGTAAAGGTAGCTCGGTGCCGACCCGCGGACCGGCTGTACGCTGCGGCGTGGCCTACTGGGTGATCAAGGCCGTGCTCACCCCCATCCTGGTCCTGCTCTACCGGGTCAGGGTGGAGGGGGCCCGTCACGTGCCCCGCCGGGGAGCGGCGATACTGGCCAGCAACCACCTGTCGTTCTGCGACTCCATCTTCCTTCCCCTGGTGCTACGCCGGCGACTGACCTTCGTGGCCAAGGCGGAGTACTTCGAGGACCCTCGCAAGGCGTGGTTCTTCCGCTCCACCGGTCAGATCCCCATCAAGCGCACGGGCGGGGCGGCCTCCGAGGGAGCCCTGGCCGCGGCCCGGGAGGTGCTGGAGGCCGGAAGGTTGTTCGGCATCTACCCCGAGGGGACCCGCTCGCCCGACGGCCGCCTCTACCGTGGGCACACGGGGGTGGCCCGCCTGGCCCTCGAGTGCCGGGTTCCCGTGATACCGGTGGCCATGATCGGCACGGCCGAGGTGCTGCCCATCGGGCGGGTGCGCCCGAGGGTCTTCCGTTCCGTGACGGTCCGGTTCTCGCCTCCGGTCCCGCTGGAGCGGTACCTGGAGCGCGCTGCCGACCCCCTCGTCCTGCGGGAGCTGACAGACGAGGTGATGTTCGAGATCGCCTCCCTGTCGGGCCAGGAGTACGTTGACCGCTACGCCAAGCGGGGAGAGGGGATGGAGGGCCGGGCGCCGGCGCCGCTGGCGCCGGCCCCGCTCCGTACCTAGGGCTTCCGGATCTAAGGGCGAGGAGCGCTAACCGGGGGCCCAGCCCCTTGCTCTCTCCAGGGCCCGGAGCCAGCTGGAGTGGGCGCCTTCCGGCCCGGCCCGTCCCGGGCCGGGCCGGAACTCACGGTCCAGGTGCCAGCAGGCGGCCACCTCGGCCGGCGAGGCCCACACCCCCACGCCCAGGCCGGCGAGGTAGGCGGCCCCGAGGGCGGTTGTCTCCCTCACCTGCGACCGGGCCACCGGCACCCCCAGCTGGTCGGCCTGGAGCTGTAGGAGCAGGTCGGCTGCCGAGGCCCCGCCGTCGGCGCGCAGGCACCGGATGCCATGGCCGCCGGCGGCGGCCATGGCATCCACCACGTCACGGACCTGGTGGGCCACGGCCTCGAGGGCGGCCCGGGCCAGGTGGGCCCGGCCTGCCCCCCTGGTCACCCCGACCACGGCTCCCCGGGCAGCGGGGTCCCACCAGGGGCTGCCCAGGCCGGTGAAGGCGGGGACGAGCACGAGGCCGGCGGTGTCCGGCACCGATGCGGCCAGGGTGGCGGCCTCCTCGGCCCGGTCGATGAGGCCCAGCCCGTCTCGCAGCCACTGGATGGCCGAGCCGGTGGAGAAGATGGACCCCTCGAGGGCGTATGCCAGGTGGTGGCTGCGGACCGCTCCTGACAGGTCCCAGGCCACCGAGGCGAGCAGCCCGGGCCCGGGCGCCGGCGGACCGGGACCGGCGTTGAGCAGGACGAAGGTGCCCGTGCCGTAGGTGGCCTTGGCCATGCCGGGCTGAAGGCAGGCCTGGCCGAGAAGGGCGGCGGGCTGGTCCCCGGCCATGCCCGCGATGGGAGTGCCGGCCACGAGCCCGGTGGCGCAGGAGGCGCCGGGGGCCAGCTGCCCCAAGCGCCCGGCACTGGGGCGCACCTCGGGCAGGGCTGCCATGGGCACGCCGAACAGCTCGCACAGCTCCTCCGACCAGCGCCGCTCCACGATGTCGTACACGAGAGTGCGGCTGGCGTTGGAAGGGTCGGTGGCGAAGCTGGAGCCCCCCGTCATGTGCCAGAGGATCCAGGCGTCCACCGTGCCGAGGGCGAGGTCGGGTCCGGCCTCGACGCCTCCCTCGGCGAGCAGCCACTCGATCTTGGTGGCCGAGAAGTAGGGGTCGAGCACGAGGCCCGTGCGGGCCCGCACCAGGTCGTGGTGGCCCGCCTCCGCCAGCTGCCGGCAGCGGCCGGCGGTGCGCCGGTCCTGCCACACGATGGCCCGGTACAGCGGCCTGCCGCTGCGCCGGTCCCAGGCCACCACGGTCTCCCGCTGGTTGGCGAGGCCGATGGCGGCCACGGTGTGGCCACCATCAGCCACCCAGGCTGCCACCTCGCCCACGGTGGCCACGACCGCCTGCCATATCTCCTCCGGGTCCTGCTCCACCCAGCCCGGCCGGGGGAAGTGCTGGCCTATCTCCCGGTAGGCGCCGGCCAATGGGACGCCCTCCTCGCTCACGGCCAAGGCCCGTACACCGGTGGTGCCGGCGTCCACGGCCACCACGGCGACGCTCACCCCGACAGCTCCTCCAGCTGGCGGCCCCGGCTCTCGGGGAGATAGCGCCAGATGATGAAGAGGCTGGGCACGAGCAGCGCCCCCAGGACGCTGGCGGCATCGCCCACGTTGCCGATGAGGCCCCCGCTGGCCCCGAGCACCCCGACCAGCGCCGGCCCCCCCAGCATGCCCGTGCTGGCGAAGAAGTTGCGGATCCAGGCCGACGACTGGGCCCGGATGCTGGTCGGGAAGAGCTCGGTGGCGAAGGCGGAGAGCACCGGCCCGATCCCCAGGCCGAAGAACACCGCCCCCACGAGGAGCACGAAGCTCAGCCAGTGGCCCTGAACCTGGAACAGGGACACGCCGAAGCCGATGGTGGCCAGCACGTACAGCCCGGAAGTGGGGCGCCGGCCGACGCGCTCCATGAGCCACCCGCAGGCGTAATAGCCGACGGCGCCGACACCCGCCGCCACCAGGAAGTAGAGGGCCACCCGGGTGGAGGAGTAGCCGAGCTGGCGCTCGGCGTAGAAGGCCCACCAGGCCGTGCCGGCCGAGACCGGCAGCGTCTGGCACAAGGAGACCAGGCCCACGGCGACGAGCCGGCCCCGCGACTCGGCCCTCCAGGCCGCCAGCAGCTCCAGGAGCTGCTGGCGCCCCGAGCGTCGTGCTCCCGGCGAGTGGGCCCGGCGGGCCCGCTCGGCCTCGAAGCGGGCCGTCTCCCGCAACCTGCGCCTCCCCCAGGCCACGACCAGAAGGGGGATGACCCCGACCAGGTAGAAGGCCCGCCACGACAGCGGGGAGGACTGGAGGTGGGTGGCGGCCAGGAGGCCGACCAGGATCGCCCCCAGCGGCCCCATGGCCATGAGGCCCCCCAGGGCCCGTCCCCGCTGGAGGGTGGGGAACTCCTCTATGACCATGGTGACGGCCACGCCGTACTCGGCGCCGGTGAAGGTGGCCGCCCCGAACTGGAACCAGGCGTAGGCCCAGATGGTGGGGGAGGCGGCCGTGAGGACCGTGAACAGGGTGTAGCCGAAGATGGTCCAAAGGAGCAGGGGCCGGCGGCCCACGCGGTCCGACAGGTAGACGATGAAGAAGGCCACGAACTGGCCGGCGCCTATGGGGATGTGTATGAGGCCCAAGGTGGTGACGCTGGCGTGGAAGCTGCGCTGCACGTCGGGCAGCAGGAGGGAGATCACCTGGTCGTCGAAGCCGTCGAAGAACGCCGCTGAAGCGAGCAGCACGACGAGGAGGCGGAGGTAGGCCGCGCTGGCATCGGTCGTCGCCGGCTCCCCCGGGGGGCCGGGAACGCCGGCGGCCCCGGGCGAGGGGAGGGAGGCCACGGCACCATCATCTCGCGCCGGGCATGATCGGGGGATGACAGCCTGGATCTGCGCCACCTGCGGCGTGCAGCACGAGGACACCGCCGACCCCCCGGGCTCCTGCCCCATCTGCCTCGACGAGCGCCAGTACGTGGGATGGGGGGGGCAGCGCTGGACAACCCAGCAGGAGCTGGCGTCGGGCCACACCAACGAGCTGCGCGAGGAGGAGCCCGAGCTGTGGGGCATCGGGACCAGCCCCTCCTTCGCCATCGGCCAGAGGGCCCTCCTGGTGCGGGCCCCGGGAGGCAACGTGCTGTGGGACTGCATACCCCTGCTTCACCCCGAGACGGTGGAGGCGGTGCGCAGGCTCGGGGGCATAGATGCCATCTGCTTCTCCCATCCCCACTTTTACGGCAGCATGGTGGACTGGAGCGAGGCCTTTGGTGGCGCCACCGTCTGGGTCCCCGCCGCCGACCGTGACTGGGTCATGCGCCGCCCCCCCAGCCTGAGGGTGTGGGACGAGGACGAGGTCGAGCCGGTGGCGGGGGTGACCCTGGCCCGCACGGGAGGGCACTTCGACGGGGCGGCCGTGCTGCACTGGCCGACGGGTGCCGGGGGGCGGGGTGCCCTCCTCACCGGCGACACGGTGACCGTGGTGGCTGACCGGCGCTGGGTCAGCTTCATGTGGAGCTACCCGAACCTCATACCCCTGCCGGCGGCCACCGTCCTCGACATCGCCGACCGGGTGGGCCGTTACCGCTTCGAGCGGATCTACGGCGGGTGGTGGGGGAGGGTGGTGGTGGGGGACGGAGCGGGCGCCGTCCGCCGGTCCGCCGAGAGGTACGTTGCCCGGATGACGCGGGGCTCCCGCTTGGACGAGGAGGAGTGATGGAGACGTACCTGGCCCTGGCCAGCCTGCGGGCCCGCCGGCGCTACGCCGGCCGCCCCGTACCCGAGGAGGTGGTGGAGCGGATCCTGGATGCCGGGAGGGTGAGCGGCAGCTCCCGCAACCGTCAGCCCTGGAGCTTCCTGGTCCTCAGCCCCGGGACGGTGGCGAGGGTGGCTGAAGCGGTCTGGGAGCCGGCCAACCTCCGGGGGGCGGCCCTGGTGGTGGCCGTGGTGACGGGGGGGAAGGGCCCCGTCTCCTTCGACGCCGGGCGGGCGGCCGAGAACATGATGCTCGCCGCCTGGGACGCCGGTGTGGGGTCCTGCCCCAACGGCCCCCGGGACGCCGGGGCGGTGGCCGCTGCCTTGGGGCTGGCGGAAGGGGAGGAGGTGGCTACCATCATCTCCTTCGGGTACCCCGAAGGAGGTGCCGACCCCGGGCGCCGCTCACCCGAGGAGTGGGTGGCCAGGGCCGACCGCCGGCCCCGTGACCAGGTGATTCGCCACGTCTAGGGGCCCGTGCCAGGCTTGGCGTTGACGGCGGAGGACTACGGTGGTGTAATTACACCCCGGTCGTTGTGACCGTGGCCCTCCGGGGAAGTGTGCCCGCGGGGCTGCCGATCAGGTGGCCGGGGCAGTTGTTGGAACGCACTCTCTGGGCGAGGAGGCTTGAGGGATATGGCCATTGCTCCTCAGCGGCTGGGCATCGGCATCCGGCGCCATTTCACGACCAAGGGGGTCCACCCCTACGACCAGGTCACCTGGGAGCGGAGGGATGCCCGCATCACCAGCTTCGTCGACGGGAGCGTGGCCTTCGAGCAGCGCGGGGTGGAGGTGCCGTCGACGTGGAGCATGAACGCCACCAACATCCTGGCCCAGAAGTACTTCAGGGGCCCCCTGGGCTCCCCGGAGCGGGAGTCCTCCCTGCGCCAGGTGGTGGACCGGGTGGTGGACTCCATAACGGCCTGGGGGGAGCGGGACGGCTACTTCGTCGATGGTGAGGAGGCCCGGGCCTTCGCCGACGAGCTTCGCTACCTGATCGTGTCCCAGCGGGCGGCCTTCAACTCCCCGGTGTGGTTCAACGTCGGGGTGAGGGGCGTCCCCCAGCAGGCCTCGGCCTGCTTCATCCTCTCGGTGGAGGACAGCATGGCCTCCATCCTCAACTGGTACACAGAGGAGGGGATCATCTTCAAGGGGGGCTCGGGGGCGGGGGTGAACCTCTCCAGGATCCGCTCGTCCCGGGAGCCCCTGACGGGCGGAGGGACGGCCTCGGGGCCGGTCAGCTTCATGCGGGGGGCGGACGCATCGGCGGGGACCATCAAGTCGGGCGGCAAGACGCGCCGTGCCGCCAAGATGGTGATCCTCGACGTGGACCACCCGGACATCGAGGACTTCATCTGGTGCAAGGCACTTGAGGAGCGCAAGGCCCGTGCCCTTCGCGACGCCGGCTTCGACATGGACCTCGACGGCCGGGACAGCCACTCCATCCAGTACCAGAACGCCAACAACTCCGTCAGGGTGACCGACGAGTTCATGCAGGCAGTCGTGGAGGACCGGGACTGGGAGCTCCGGGCTGTCACCACGGGCGAGGTCATGCGGACGGTCAAGGCACGGGACCTCTTCCGCCAGATCGCCACCGCAGCCTGGGAGTGCGCCGATCCCGGGATGCAGTTCGACACCACCATCAACCGCTGGCACACGGCTCCGGCCACGGGGCGGATCAACGCCTCCAACCCGTGCAGTGAGTACATGCACCTCGACAACTCCGCCTGCAACCTGGCCAGTCTCAACCTGCTCAAGTTCCTCTCCGACGACGGGGACTTCGACGTGGCGGGCTTCAGGGCCGCCGTCGAGGTCCTCTTCACGGCCCAGGAGATCCTGGTGGGCAATGCCGACTACCCGACGGAGAAGATTGCCGATACGTCCAGGCGGTTCCGCCAGCTCGGGATCGGCTACGCCAACCTGGGCGCCCTGCTCATGGCCCAGGGCCTCCCCTACGACTCAGACGAGGGGCGGGCGTGGGCCGGGGCCATCACCGCTCTCATGACCGGCCACGCCTACCTGACCTCGGCGCGTACGGCGGCCCGGATGGGGCCCTTCGCCGGCTTCCACGAGAACCGTGACGCCATGCTCGGCGTGCTGCGCATGCACCGGGACGAGGTGGCGAGGATCGACCGGTGCCTGGTCCCGGCAGGGATCCTGTCGGCGGCCCAGGATGCCTGGGACCAGGCCGTGGCCGTGGGGGAGGAGAACGGGGTGCGCAACTCCCAGGCCAGCGTCATCGCCCCCACGGGGACCATCTCCTTCCTCCTCGACTGCGACACCACCGGCATAGAGCCGGACCTGAGCCTGGTGAAGACCAAGAAGCTGGTGGGTGGGGGGACCATGTCCATCGTGAACCAGACCGTCCCCCGGGCGCTGCGCCGGCTCGGCTACGACGAGGACCAGGTGGCTGCCATCGTGGCCTACGTCGACGAGCACAAGACCATCGTCGGCGCCCCCCACCTGCGGGAGGAGCACCTGCCGGTCTTCGCCTGCTCCATGGGCGACAACACCATCCACTACATGGGCCACATCCGCATGATGGCGGCCGCCCAGCCGTTCATCTCGGGGGCCATCTCCAAGACCGTCAACCTGCCCGAGCAGGTGAGCGTGGAGGACGTGGAACAGCTGCACGTCGATGCCTGGCGCATGGGCCTCAAGGCCATTGCCATCTATAGGGACAACTGCAAGGTGGCCCAACCCCTGGCCACCACCAAGAGGCAGGGTGGCGCCGAGCCGGGCCCGCCGGAGGAGGCGGCTTCCCCCGCTGAGGCCCATGACCGGGAGCTGGCCGCCAAGGTGGCCGAGCTGGAGCGGGCCCTCGGCAACCAGACCACCGTGGTGGTGAAGCAGCCGATCCGCGAGCGCCTCCCCCGCCGCCGCCGGTCGAGCACCTTCAAGTTCCAGGTGGCCGACTGCGAGGGCTACGTGACGGTGGGGGAGTACGACGACGGCCGCCCGGGCGAGGTGTTCATGAAGGTGTCCAAGCAGGGCTCCACCCTGGCCGGCATCATGGACGCCTTCTCGGTGGCGGTCTCCATCGCCCTCCAGTACGGCGTCCCGCTCTCCACCTTCGTGCGCAAGTACACGAGCATGCGCTTCGAGCCGGCGGGCATGACCGACGACCCCGACATCCGGATCGCCACCAGCCTTGTCGACTACATATTCCGTCGGCTGGCCGTGGACTACCTGCCTTACGAGGAGCGGGTGGAGCTGGGCGTCCTCACCACCGGTGAGAGGACCCAGCCCACCCTGCCTGGCGTGGAGGAAGCGGCCACCTCCAACCAGGTCATGGTGGAGAGCCCGCTCAGCCCGGCCGACCGGGCCGGCCTGGAGCTGGCGGGGGCGCCGTCGCCGGCAGGCCCGGAGGTGCGGGGCCCGGCCAGTGAGGCCAGGGACGCTCCCTACTGCTACCAGTGCGGCAATGCCATGCAGCGGGCTGGCGCCTGCTACGTATGCCCGACCTGTGGCACCACCAGCGGGTGTTCCTAGCGACGCAGCGTCCCCGCTGACGACCTCGACGGAAGCAGGCAGGGTAGGCGCCTGTCCGGGACGGGGCTGCCCCGGCCGTCCCTGTCGGCGCCTCTAGCGCCCTGCCGGGACCGGCCCCGCCAGGACCTCGGCCACCTCGGAGCGTCCGTCCAGGGCCAGCTCGACCAGGGCCCTGCCGCACAGGGTACCGATGACGTTCCCGGTGCCGTTGTAGGCGCCGGCCGCCCACACGCCCGGGCCGACCCGGCCCAGTAGGGGCAGGCCGCTGTCCGAGTAGGACACGATCCCCGACCAGCGGTGGGTGACGGGGGCCTCCACGCCGAGCTCCTCCCGGAGAAGCCGGTCGAGGTGCCCCTGCACGGTGGCCGTCGTCCTCTGCTGCTCGGTGTACTCCTCCTCCCCGGCCCTGTCCCGGCCGCCCCCCAGCACCACCCGCCCGTCGGGGAGCTGCTGCCAGTAGTCCAGGCCCCAGCGGGCGTAGACGGGCCGGAGCCAGCCCCGGTCGGCGGCGGGGGCGGTGGCCAGCATCTGCAACCTGACGCTGCGCACCCCACCCGCCCCGGTGGCGGCCGGGACCAGGCGGGGCAGGCCCCCGTCGGTGGCGAGCAGCACCCAACGGCAGGTCACCGAGCCCCGGGTCGTGGCCACCCGCCCCCCCTCGACGGCCACCACCGGGCTGTGCTCGTGCAAGGAGGCGCCGGCCGCCAGCAGGCGGCGGGCCAGCTCGCGGCACCGGGCCACGGGCTGGAAGCGCCCGTCGGCAGGGAACAGCAGGCCCGTTCCCTCCGGCCCGTCGTAGGGCTCCACCGGGAGGCCGTCGGCCTCCATGGCCTCCCGCTGGAGCTGGCAGTCGAGGGCCTCCTCCTCTGACCGGGCCACCCGGAGGCTCCCCGTGAGGGCCACCGACTCGGGCGTCTCGGCGGCCATGCCCAGGAGGCCGTCCAGGGTGGCCCGGTAGATGGCTGCGGCCCGCGGCCTGCCCAGGGTGGCCACCACCCGGTGGTAGGGATCGGCCGCTCCGGCCAGCAGGAAGCCGCCGTTGCGCCCGGCAGCGCCGCCGGCCACCACGGTCGAGTCCAGTCCCACGGCCCGGAGGCCCCGCTGCACCAGGGCGCCCAGGGCCGCAAGGCCCGTCCCCCCCAGCCCCACCACGCAGGCCTCGGCCTCGTGGTGCCCCTCCAGGGCAGGGAGTGGGCCCAAGGGCTCGGCCAGGTCGGCCCACACCGGTCGCTCCACCCACTGACCTCCCGCACCCATGCCCGCCACCCTACGGGAGAGGAGGAGGGTGCTGGGAGCGGCGGAGGAGGAGGGAGGCGGGAGCGGGAGAGGGAGGCGTCTTGACGCCGGAACGGGCAGGGCTGAGACTGCTGCGCCATGGACTTCGGAGTTTTCCTCCCTGTGTCGGGGCGGGCCTGCGCCCGGGAGGGGCTCATGGGGGCGGCCCGGGAGGCCGAGGAGCTGGGGTTCTCCACCGTGTGGGCCGCCGACCGCATAGTGGTCCCCTGGGAGATCGAGACCCCCTATGCCTACAGCTGGACGGGTCGGTTCATCGTCCCGCCCGACAAGCCGTTCCTCGAGTCCATGACGGCCCTGGCTTTCCTGGCCGGCTGCACCGAGCGGGTCCGCCTGGGTGTGAGCGTCCTGGTCATGGGCTACCGGGACCCCCTCCACTGGGCCAAGGTGGCCAGCACCATCGACTGGCTTTCCCGGGGCCGCCTGGTCCTGGGCGTCGGAGTGGGCTGGATGGCCGAGGAGTTCGAGGCGCTGGGCCGGGGCGAGCTGTACAAGGAGAGGGGCCAGGTGGGCGACGAGCAGCTGGAGGTGCTGCGCAACCTGTTCACCGAGGACCACTGCACCTTCCGGGGCCGGCGCTATTCCTATGAGGACATCGCCTTCTACCCGAAGGGATTCGACCCCGCCCGGCCGGTGCCGGTGTGGTGTGGAGGCGAGGGCAAAGCGGCCCAGCGGCGGGCGGGCCGCTATGGCGACGCCTGGTTCCCGTACTTCGCCCGCATCACCCCCTCCGAGCTACGGGACCGCTTCGCCAACGTGCGCCGGCATGCCGAAGAGGCGGGGCGGGACCCGGCCCAGGTCCGGCTCAACTGCTGCTTGCCCGTGGAGGTGACCGACCAGCCCGTCGAGGAGGAGGCCGACCGGGTCCGGGGCACGCCGGAGCAGGTGGTGGCGGCCCTGGGGCGCTTTGCCGAGGTAGGGGTGGGACACGTCGCCGTCCAGTTCCTGGTGGGCCGCTACCCCGAGCGCCTCGCCCAGATGCGCCTCTTCTCCGAGGAGGTAATGGGGGCGCTGTCGTGACCGGCCGGCGGGTGGTCGTGACGGGCGGGGCGGGCGGCATCGGGCGGGCGGTGGTGCGGCGCTTGGCCTCCCTTGGTGACCAGGTGCTGGCCCTGGGGCGGGACCTGGGAGCCCTGGAGGAGCTGGTCGCCGAGGTGGGAGGAGTGGAGGTGGGAGCCTGCGACGTGTCCAGCCCAGGTTCGGTGGCCGCCACCTTCTCGTCCCTGGCGCGGGTGGATGTGCTCGTCAATGCGGCCGGGGTCTCCGACAGCGCCCCCCTGGCGGCCACCTCGGTGGAGAGCTGGGAGGAGCACCTGGCCGTTAACGCCACGGGCCCCTTCCTGTGCACCCGGGCCGTGGTCCCGGGCATGCTGGAGCGGGGGTGGGGGAGGGTGGTCACGGTGGCCTCCACGGCGGGGCGGGCCGGGTCCCGCTACACGACGGCCTACACCGCCTCCAAGCATGCCGCCGTGGGGCTCATGAGGGCCGTCGCCGCGGAGGTGGCGGGGACCGGGGTGACGGCCAACGCCGTGTGCCCGGCCTTCGTGGACACCCCCATGACGGAGCGTTCCGTGGCCCGCATCGTGTCCCGCACGGGGAGGAGCGAGGAGGAGGCCAGGGCCGCCCTGGCCTCCCTCTCGCCCCTCGGCCGTCTGCTCGACCCGGAGGAGGTGGCGGCGGCCGTGGCCTACCTGGCGTCCGACGAGGCGGGGGCCGTGAACGGCCAGGCCGTGGTGCTCGACGGGGGAGGGGTGCAGGCTTGACCTCCCGCATCGTCACCAGCCCCCGGCTCCCCCGGCCCGTGGGCTATGCCCACGCCGTGGTGGCGGGGCCGGGGGCCACCGTCTACCTGGGGGGCCAGACTGCTCAGGGTCCTGAGGGCGAGATCGTGGGAGCCACCCTGGTCGAGCAGTTCGACCGGGCCGCTGCCAACCTCCTCGCCGCCCTGGAGGCCGCCGGCGGGACCCCGTCGGACCTCGTGTCGCTGCAGGTGTTCGTGACCGACGCCGGGGCCTACCGGACCTGCCTGAGGGAGCTGGGCGAGGTGTGGCGCAGGCACTTCCAGAGGCACTATCCGGCCATGGCCCTCATCGAGGTGAATGGCCTGTTCGACCCCGCTGCCCTGGTCGAGCTGATGGGGGTGGCGGTGGTGGCCGAGAGGTGAGCGGGCCCGGGGGCGGGCCCCCATCCGGACCGGTCCTGGTCGACCCCGGTGCCGCCCACCTGGGAAGGCACCACGACGTCCCCGGCGAGCTGCGCCGCCTCCTGCCCGGGGCAGATCTGGCGGTGTGCCCGCCCGAGGAGGTGGCCGAGCGGGCCCGGGCGGCGGTTTCGGAGGGGGCCGCCTTCGTGGGGATGGCCGGCGGGGACGCCAGCATCAGGACGGTGGCCGAGGCACTGGCTGGGTCACCGGTCCCGTTGCTGGTCGTGCCGGCGGGGGCCACCAACCACTTCGCCCGGGACCTGGGCCTCACCGACCTCGGCGCCTCGGCCCGGGCCCTGGCTGCCGGTCACGTGAGGGAGGTCGACCTGGGCGAGGTGAACGGTAGGTGCTTCGTGAACAACTCCAGCGTCGGCATATATGCCCAGCTGATTGCCAAGAGGGAGGGGTGGCGCCACCGGGGCCTGCCCAAGGGCCTGGCCGTGATGCTGGCGAGCGTGGAGGAGCTGGTGGCCACCGACTCCGTGCCCGTCGTGCTGGGTGGAAGGGAGGTGTGGGCCTGGATGGTGTTCGTGGGCAACAACCACTACGGCGCCCGCCCGGTGGCCCTGGCCCGCCGGGCTCACCTGGACCGGGGGGTCCTGGACCTGAGGGTGGTGCGGGCGGAGCACCGCCTGTCCAGGCTCCGGCTGATCGCCGCCCTGACCTCGGGGAGGATGGGGCGCTCGGGGGTGGTGGAGGAGAAGCTGGTGGAGGCGGTGGAGGTGGGGCTGGAACCCGGCACCGAGGTCACCCTGGACGGCGAGGTGGTGGAGCTCCATCCCCCCTTGCGGTACCGGTCGCGCCCGGGCGCCCTCCGGGTCCTGGTGCCTGCTTAGCCGAAAGGGGACCGGTGCCCGGCCGTGACAGTATGTCCCCGGTGAGCCGTATGGCCCAGCCCGAACGCGAGGAGGTGTCTGCCGCCACCCTCCGGTACCTGGAGGCGGCCTACTACCTGGCGGGCGAGGGCCTGCCCATCCGCCGGGCGCGCCTGGCCCAGTGGCTGGGGATATCAGCGCCTTCGGTGACCGAGGCCGTGGGCCGCCTCATCGACGAGGGCCTCCTCCAGGCCGGGCCGGGCCGCCTTCTCCAGCTCACCTCCGAAGGCCAGGACATGGCCGCCCGGGTGGTGCGCCGCCACCGCATCATCGAGGCCTGGGCCGTCATGTCACTGGGCCTGGACTGGGTGGCGGCCGACGAGGAGGCCCAGCGCCTGGCCCCGGTCGTGTCGGAGCGCGTCCTCGACCGCATGCACCAGACCATCGGCAGGCCGTCGTGCTGCCCCCATGGCAACCCCATCCCGGGGGAGCCGGTCCCCTCCTCCGCCCGCTGTGCCCGGCGCCTGGTGGACCTGGGGGCGGGCGAGCGGGCCGAAGTGGTCCGCATCAGCGAGCTGGCCGAGCACGACGCCCACGACGTCCTGGACGAAGCCTACCGGGCCCGCCTCGTCCCCACCACCCCCATAACCGTGGTCTCGGTGGACGACGAGGGGACCATGGTGCTCGAGGTGAGGGGTCACCGGGCCCGGGTGAGGAGCCGGGTGGCCTCGGCGGTGTGGGTGACGGGATCGGGGTCCCGCCGCCCTGCCGCCTGAGGAGAGGGCTCACCGCATCGGTGGGCTAGAGCCGGCTGCGCAGGTCCCAGAGCTCGGGGTAGTAGTGGAAGTGCAGCCGGCTGCGGAGGTACGGGGCGCCGGTCGAGCCGCCGGTCCCCGACTTGGTGCCGATCTGGCGCTCCACCATGGCAACGTGCCGGCTGCGCCAGGCGGCGGAAAGCTCGTCGTGGGTCACGAGGCCCTCGGCCACGTCCCAGAGAGCCCGGTGGCGCTCCCGGTTGGTGGCCACCTCCTGCAGGGAGGCCATCCGCTCCTCGGGGTCCTCCACCGGGAGCCCCTGGCCGGCCATGGCGTCCAAGAAGGCATCCCACAAGGTGGGCTCGGAGAGCCGCCGGCGCAGCCGAGCCAGCTCGGCGGGCCTGGCATCGTGCAGGCGCTCGAGGTAGGAGGGGTCCTTGGCTCCCGAGAGGAACTCCAGCTCCCGGAACTGGACGGACTGGAACCCGCTCCCCGGGGCCAGGAGGGAGCGGAACTCCAGGAAGTCCTGGGGGGTCATGGTCTCGATCACGTCGACCTGGGCGACGAGCATCCGCTCGATCACCGCGCAACGGTCGAGCAGGCGTCGGGGGGTCCACAGGTCGGCACCCTCCCGGAGCAGGTCCCGCACCGTCTCCAGCTCGAACAGGAGGAGCTGGAACCACAGCTCGTAGACCTGGTGGACGGTGATGAACAGCAGCTCGTCGTGGGCGGGCGGGTCGGAGAGGAGCCTCTGCTGGTCGAGGAGCTGGCTCAGCCTGAGGTAGCTGCCGTAGGAGAGCCGCCCCCCCTCCTCGCCGAAGGAGCGGCCGGTCATGGGCCTCCCTGCCCCGAGGTCGTCCGCAGGTGATGTAACTCGTAGGACGCTACCAGCGTCCTACCATGTGCCGACAAGGGCGAGAGGCGAGACAGGAGAGCGGGCGGGCACGCGAGAGGTGAGCGAGACGACGGCAACCACGGCGGCTGACCTCACCGACCCCGCCTACGCAGCCTCCCTCGACGAGGCGGACCCCCTGGCCCACCTGAGGGACCGGTTCGCCATCCCCGATCCTGACCTCGTCTACCTGGACGGGAACTCCCTCGGCCGGCTCCCGTTGGCCACCCGGGCCCGCCTGGGCCAGGTCATAGACGAGGAGTGGGGACGGGGCCTGGTTCGGTCCTGGGACCAGTGGATCGGGTTGCCCCAGCGGGTGGGCGACCTCATGGCCGAGCACCTCCTCGGGGCCCGGCCTGGGGAGGTGGCCCTGTCCGACTGCACCACCGTCAACCTGTACAAGCTGGCGGTGGCGGCCCTGGATGCCGGCCCCGAGGGGGGCGCCATCATCACCGACGACGACAACTTCCCCACGGACCGCTACGTCCTGCAGGGGATAGCCGAGCGGGAGGGGCGGGAGCTGCGCCTCTTGCACACCGACCCCGACGAGGGCCTGGACATGGACCGCCTGGCCGCCGCCCTGGAGGCAGGGGCGGTGGCCCTGGTGAGCCTGTCCCACGTGGCGTACCGCTCGGGCGCCTTGGCCGACATGGTTGCCGTCACCGAGCTGGTCCACCGGGCCGGCGCCCTGGTGCTGTGGGACCTGTGCCACGCCGTGGGGGCCGTCCCCATCGACCTCATGGCGGCGGGGGCGGACCTGGCTGTGGGGTGCACCTACAAGTACGTGGACGGCGGGCCTGGAGCCCCCGCCTTCCTCTACGTGCGGCGCGAGCTCCAGGCCGAGCTGCGCCAGCCCATCTGGGGATGGTTCGGCCAGGAGGACCAGTTCGAGATGGGCCCTCGCTACCGGCCCCGGGCCGGCATCGAGCGCTTCCTGACCGGCACCCCACCGGTACCCCTCCTGGCTGCCGTGGAGGAAGGGGTGGCGCTCCTGGCCGAGGCGGGCATCGAGGCCCTGCGGGCCAAGGGGGTGGCACTAACGGAGTACCTCATAGGCCTGTACGAGGCCTGGCTCCGCCCTCTCGGCTTCTCCCTGGCCTCCCCCCGGGACCCGGCCCGGCGAGGCTCCCACGTGACCCTCCATCACCCCTTGGCGGGCCTCATCGTCCAGGGGATGGCGGCCCGCGGGGTCGTCGCCGACCTCAGGGCCCCCGAGAGGGTTCGCCTGGGGCCGTCGCCCCTTTCCACCAGCTTCGGCGAGGTGCACCGGGGCATGACCGTCATCCGCCAGGTGGCGGAGGACCTCCGAAAGGAGCGCCGTGGCTGACCAGCCCTACTGGAACCCGAGGACCGAGACCATGGCGAGGGAGGAGCTCGAGGCCCTCCAGCTGGCCAAGCTGCGCCGGGTGGTCGCCTATGCGGGAGAGCGCAGCCCCCATTACCGGGCTGCCCTGGCCAAGGCCGGGGTGGGGCCTCAGGACCTCTCGACCATGGCCGACCTGCGCCGCCTCCCCTTCACCACCAGGCAGGAGTGGATGGAGGGCCAGGACCTCCGGCCCCCCTACGGGACCCTGCCGGTCGCCGGTCCCGAGGCCGCCATCCGCCTCCACACGACCTCGGGTACCACCGGGCGCACGCCCCTGCGGGCCCTCGACTCCCGCAAGGACTGGGCGTGGGCCGCGGACATGTGGTGCTACGGCATGTGGGCCATGGGCGTGCGCCCCCACGACCTGGCCTACCTGGCCTTCGGCTACGGCAGCTTCATTGGCTTCTGGGGCCTGCACTACGGGCTGGAGAAGCTGGGTGCCCTGGTCGTCCCCGGGGGGGCCCAGACCACGGAGAGCCGGGTGCGCCAGATCGTGGAGTTCGGCGCCACCGTGGTGGCCACCACTCCCACCTATGCCCTGCGGCTGGCCCAGTGCTCCCGCGACCTCGGTCTGGACCTGCCCGGGTCGGCCGTGAGGACCGTGGTGCTGTCCGGTGAGCCGGCGGGGTCCATCCCCGAGACCAAGCGCCTGATAGAGGACCAGTGGGGGGCCAGGGCCTACGACACGGCGGGGATGACCGAGATAGCGACCATCTTCATGTTCGAGTGCCTCCACCAGCCGGGCGGGGCCCACATCATCGAGGACCACGTGCTGGAGGAGGTGGTCGACCCGGTGACCGACGAGCCCGTGCCCTATGGCGAGATGGGGGAGAGGGTGGTGACCTCCTTCGGACGGAGCATGATCCCCCTGATCCGCTACCGCACCTCCGACCTCGTCGTGAAGGTGCCCGCCTCCCGCTGCTCCTGCGGGCGCACCTTCGACATCTACGAGGGCGGGGTGCTGGGCCGGGCCGACGACATGCGCCTGGTGAGGGGCACCAACGTCTACCCCCGGGCGGTGGAGAGCATCGTGCGGGCCCGCCCCGAGATCGACGAGTTCCAGGTGCGGATCGTCACCGAGGGCATCCGGGATGAGATCTACCTGCGCTGCGAGCTGCACGACCAGGCGGCCCGGGCGGCGGAGTGGCCGGCCATCCAGGCCTGGCTGGCCGACGCCCTGGCCGGCGCCCACGAGGGCCTGCGCTTCCGGGTCGAGCTGGCCGAGCCCGGCTCCCTTCCCCGCTTCGAGCTCAAGGCCAAGCGCCTCGTGGACCTGAGGGCTGCCTCCCGCCCTCTCACCCTCGAGGTGGCCCCGTGAGGGCGACGGCCGGGTACGGCGCAGGTGCCGGCCCCACCGACCTGCTCGGCCGGCCGGTGGAGGATGCCGACGCCGAGCTGCTCGAGGTCTACGCCCGCCTGCGCCACCTGGCGGGGCGAGACGATCTCCCGCCTTGCGTGACGGCCAACGTGCGACATGCCCTGGGGTTCGTGGGCGTCGCCGTCACCGACCTGGGGCTCGTCTTCGAGCACCTCCTCGACCGGGGGACGTAGGTGAAGGTGGCCGTCGTCGGCGGCGGGCCGGGTGGGCTCCTCCTGGCGTCACTGCTCAGGCGGTCTGGCCCGGGACACGAGGTGCAGGTCTTCGAGCGCAACGCCAGGGACGACACTTTCGGCTTCGGAGTGGTCTTCTCCCAGGAGACGCTGGACAACCTGGAGGAGGCGGACCCCGTGGCCTTCTCCCGGGTAGCGGCCAGATGGCGGAGCTGGAGCGCCATCGACATCCACCACCGGGGACGGGTGACCCGCTCGGACGGCCACCAGTTCGCCGCCCTGGCCCGCAAGGATCTTCTCGGCGTCCTGGCCGACCGGGCCCTGGAGCTGGGGGCCTCGGTCCGGTTCGGGGCCGAGGTGACCGACGTGGAGGAGCTCTCCCGGGCCTACGACCTGGTGGTGGGCGCTGACGGGGTCAACAGCCGGGTGCGGGCCACCCGGGCGGGCCAGCTCGGGCCCAGCGTGGAGAGGGGCAGCTGCCGGTACATGTGGCTCGGCACCACCCGCCCCGTGGAGGTGTTCACGTTCCTCTTCGAGGAGACCGAGCACGGCTGGGTGCAGGCCCATGTCTACCCCTACTCCGAGGGGCTGGCCACCTTCATCGTGGAGATGCCGGCCTCCACCTTTGCCCGGGCCGGGCTGGGCGACAGGCCCGACGAGGAGGGGATCGCCTTCGCCGCGCAAGTGTTCGGGGAGTTCCTCGACGGTCACCCGCTGCTGGCGAACAACTCCCGGTGGCTGCAGTTCGCCACCGTGCACAACCAGGTCTGGCACACCGGGAACGTGGTGCTGGTGGGCGACGCTGCCCACACGGCCCACTTCTCGGTGGGCTCGGGGACCAAGCTGGCCATGGAGGACTCCATTGCCCTGGCCGGCGCCCTGGCGATGGCCGGTGAGGGCGGTGACCTGCAGGCGGCCCTGAAGGAGTACGAGGAGCAGCGCCAGCCGGTCGTGGCCTCGCTGCAGCGGGCGGCGGCCACGTCCATGCGATGGTTCGAGGGAGTGGGTCGCTACGCCCGGCTGCCCCACGAGCAGTTCTGCTTCCAGGTGCTCACCCGATCCCAGCGGGTCACCTACGGGAACCTCCGGCTCCGGGACCCGGCCTACGTCCGGGACCTGGACGCCTGGCTGGCGGCCCAGGCCCGCAGCCAGGGAATGGAGGTGGCAGAGGGGACCCCACCCATGTTCTTCCCCTTTCGACTGCGGGGGCTGGAGCTGCGCAACCGGGTGGTCGTATCGCCCATGGCCCAGTACTCCTGCCCGTCCTCGGGGGAGGACCTCGGTGTTCCGGGCCAGTGGCACCTGGTCCACCTGGGGTCCCGGGCGGTGGGCGGGGCGGCGCTGGTGCTCACGGAGATGACCTGCGTGTCCCCCGAGGGCCGCATCTCCCCCTACTGCCCCGGCCTCTGGAACGACCGCCAGGCTGCCGGCTTCGCCCGGATCGTCTCCTTCGTGCACGGCCACACCGGTGCGGCGGTGGGGCTGCAGCTCGGCCACTCGGGGCGCAAGGGCTCCACCCGGGCCATGTGGGAGGGCGAGGACCTGCCCCTGCCCTCGGGGAACTGGGAGGTGATGGCGCCCTCGCCCCTCGCCTACCGCCCGGAGAACCAGGTGCCCCGGGAGATGACCCTGGCCGACCTGCGCTCGGTGAGGGACCAGTTCGTGGCGGCGGCGCGATTGGGGGCGGGTTGCGGCTTCGACTGGCTGGAGCTGCACATGGCCCACGGCTACCTCCTGTCGTCGTTCCTCTCCCCGCTCACCAACCGGCGCACGGACGCCTACGGGGGTTCGCTCCGGGGGCGGTCCCGGTTCCCCCTTTCGGTGCTGTCCGCCGTGCGCTCGGTCTGGCCCGACGACCGTCCCCTCTCGGTGAGGATCTCGGCCACCGACTGGGTGCCGGGGGGCTTCACGGGCGACGACGCCGTGGAGCTGGCGGCCATGCTGGTCGACCACGGCTGCGACATAGTGGATGTCTCCTCGGGCCAGGTCCATCCGGACCAGCGCCCGGAGTACGGCCGGCTGTACCAGACGCCCTTCGCCGATCGCATCAGGCAGGAGGTGGGCGTGCCCACCATGACGGTGGGGGCGGTCTCGTCGGTGGACGACGTGAACACGATCATCCTGGCGGGCCGGGCCGACCTGTGCCTCTTGGCCCGCCCCCACCTGGTGGACCCCTACTGGACGCTCAACGCCGCCCTGGACCAGGGTTACGAGGGACCCGGGGTGGTGTGGCCGGTGCAGTACCTCTCCGGCAAGGGGGCTCGCCGGCGGGAGCAGGCCCCCTAGGAGGGGCCGGGCCTGCCTCCGGCCGGGGCGGCCGGGCGGCCTTCCGCCCGCCGCCGGAGCGGGGCCACTAGCCTTGGGGACCAAGCTCCGCTACGTGAGATGAGCGTCCTGTGACCCCCGACGAACCTGTGCCTTCATCGGTGCCCCGCTGGCTGGCCAGGTCCGCGGCCTGGTCATGGCGGGTGCTGGTGGTGGCGGGAGCCCTGGTGCTCATCGGGCTGGCCTTCGTGCGCCTCCGGGTGATCGTGGTCCCCGTCGTGGCGGCTCTGTTCGTCACCACCGTGCTGAGCCCGCCAGCGGTATGGCTCCGCCGGCGCGGCCTGCCGGCCCTGGTGGCCACCTGGATCGTCTTCCTGCTGGCGGGAGCGGTCGTGGCCGGCGTGGTGTTCGGCGTGCTGCCCGGGCTGGAGACGGAGTTCGGCAAGCTGGGCCAGGCGCTCGGGACAGGGGTCAGCCAGGCGGAGCAGTGGTTGGTGCACGGCCCCCTCCACCTGTCCCGGCACCAGGTCCACCATCTGTTCGCTCAGGCCACCTCGGTCCTCAACTCGCACCGCCAGGCCCTCATCCACGGGGCCCTGACCGGAGTGTCGGTGGCGGCCAGCGTGCTGGCCGGCGTCCTTCTCACCGTGGTGCTGTCCTTCTTCTTCGTTAAGGACGGGGCCAGCCTGGCCCGGTGGTTCACCGGATGGGCCAGCCCCGCCCGGGCCATGGAGATGGAGGAGCTGGGGCGGCGGGCTTGGGGTGTCCTCACCGGCTACATCCGGGGGACCGCTCTCAACGGGGCCGTGAACGCCCTGGTCCTGGCCCTGACCCTGCTGGCCCTGGGGGTGCCCCTGGTCGGGGCCCTGGCCCTGCTCACGTTCGTGGGGGGGTTCTTGCCCCTCGTGGGTGGGGTGCTGTCCGGGTTGGTGGCCGCCGTGGTGGCCCTGGTGGCCAAGGGCCCCATCGCTGCCGGGGTGGTGGTGGGGGCCACCATCTTGATCCACAACCTGGAGGGCTACCTGGTCGGGCCTTTCGTCTTGGGTCGGGCCGTGCGGCTCCACCCCGTGGCTGTGATCCTGGTCCTCGGCATAGGGACCATCCTGGGCGGGGTGGTGGGCGCCTTCCTGGCCGTGCCGGTGGCGGGGGTGGTCCTCGCCGTGGCGGGCTACTACCGCCAGCAGAGGGACCCCTTGGAGCGATCGGCCATCCCGGGGCTGTGGTGGCCAGGCTCCTTCCGGCCTGGTCTCCCCGGCTCGGCTCGCCGGAGGGGGGGCGAGCCCGCCAAGGGGGCCGATGCCGAGCCCGAACCTACTGCGCGGTAACTTGGGTGGGTGCCTGCCCACCCTCCCGGGGACCTTCCCGCCGACCCCGGCGCTCTCGTCTCCGCCCTCACGGTGAACGGGGAGGCAAGGCCCGACCCCTACCCCTACTACCGGCGCCTGCGCCAGCTGGCCCCCGTGTACCGCGGGGACTGGGGGCTGGTGCTCAGCCGCTACGACGACTGCCTGCGCGCCCTGCGGGACCATCGCCTGGGCAAGGGCTTCGAGATGGCACCTTCGGGCCCGGGCGCCAACCCGGCGGGGCGGGGAGAGGGAGCCGGCGACCCCCGGGAGGGGGCCCACCGGCCAGTGGCCTCGATGCTGCATCTCGATCCCCCCGAGCACACCCGTCAGCGCCGGCTGGTGAGCCGGGCCTTCACCCCCCAACGGGTGGAGGCGCTCCGGCCGGCGGTGACCTCGATCGTGGAGGAGCTTGTCGACAGGCTGGCCGAGGCTCGCCAGGCCGATGTCATGACCGAGCTGGCCTTCCCGCTCCCCGTGACCGTCATAGGGGAGCTGCTGGGGGTGCCGCCGGCCGACCGCGCTGGCTTCCAGCCCCTGGTGAGGGACGCCGCCGCCACCTTGGAGGTGGTGGTCGACGACCAGACCATGGCCCGGGCGGCCCAGGCCGAGGCCACCATGGCCGCCTACTTCAGGGACCTCATGGCCGAGCGCCGGGCTCACCCGCAGGACGACCTCGTGACCGCCCTGGCCCAGGCTCGGGACCGTGACGACGCCCTCACGGAGGCGGAGGTGATCGCCACCGCCATACTGCTGTTCGGAGCGGGGTTCGAGACCACCACCAACCTCATAGGGAACGGACTCCTGGCCCTGCTCCGCCATCCGGACCAGATGGCCCGCCTGGGGCCGGACCCCGGCCCGGGGATGCTGGCCTCGGCCGTGGAGGAGCTGTTGCGTTGGGACAGCCCGGTCCAGCTGGATGGCCGGGTGGCCCTGGAGGAGGTGGAGGTGGCCGGCCACCTCGTTCCCTCCGGGGCGCTCGTGCTCACGCTGATCGGCGGGGCCAACCGGGACCCCGGGCGCTTCGCCCACCCGGAGACCTTGGACGTGCTCCGGGCCGACAACGGCCCGCTCAGCTTCGGCGCCGGCATCCACCACTGCCTGGGGTTCGCCCTGGCCCGTCTGGAGGGTCAGGTGGCCCTCGGTGCCCTGGTGCGCAGGTTCGCCGCTATGGAGCTGATGGTCGACGAGCCTGAGTGGCGCCCCGGCCTGACCCTGCGGGGCCTGGCCCGGCTGCCGGTCCAGGTGACCGCCCGCTGAGGACCCGGCCCGGGCGGGCCCCGGGGGATGTCTAGGCCGGCTCCTGCTTTGCTTTGGCTCTCGGGGTGACCGCGTGGGGCTCGCCTGCCCTCCCGCCGGCGCCAGCCCCTTCGGCTCCTGCGCCCGCCTGCCGGCGCAGGCCGTCCAGGATGGTCCCCAACCCGGTCTCGAAGGCGGCGTCGGCGTCCTGGTCCACGAGCAGGACCGCTGCCTTCCGGAGCCGGGGGAACTGGCGGGCCGGTAGGCGGTAGAGGCCCAGCCTCAAGGCGGGCTCCGGCTCCTCGGGGTCCTCGATCACCTGTCGCAGCTCGATGAGAAGGTGTCCGAGCAGGTAGCCGCTGAAGGTCTGCTGTGCCCTCAGGGCCTCTTGTGGGCAGAAGCCGGCTTTCTCCAGCACCGTGAGCATGGCCTCGAGCTGCGCCAGGACGGCGGGCGGGCGCTGGCTGAGGGGGATCGACAGCGGCCTGGTTACCAGCAAGGGGAAGACGTTGGGATGGGCGAGCACCACCCGGCGGAAGTCCCGGGCCCAGCTTCGCAACCACTCCTGCCAGTCGTCACAGTCACGGCTGTCCACCCGCAGCTCGCTGAGGACCCGGTCGATGATGCCCCCCAGCAGCTCCTGCTTGTTGGCAGCGTGGCGGTAGATGGCCATGGCCTCCACCCCCAGCTTCGACGCCAGGCGCCGCATCGACAGCCCCTCCAGGCCCTCCTGGTCGACCAGGGCCAGGGCCGTGTCGAGGACCAGGTCCCGGGAGAGCCGGGCCCGCCTTCCCGGCCTGGCCTGGACGGCCCCGGCCCCCCCCTTGTCCTTGCCGGCTGGGGCGAGGTTGGGACCCGCTGGGGCCACCCGCCTGCTCTCCGTCCCGGTCATCTGCATCATTCGACCTCCCAGCTGTCCCGAACGCAGGTGAACTTCCCCCTTGACCAGCTGCCCCAGCTAGGGGATACTGCTAATAAGCATACAGCGTAGGACCCAACGGGACAGGCAGCGAGGTGGGGCTGCACCGGCGGGGATGGCGCATGGCAGGGAGGGGGTTCCCGTGGGCAATCCAGTGGTTCACTTCGAGATCCTCGGTCCCGATGGCCAGGCTCTGCAGGGCTTCTACCGGTCCCTCTTCGACTGGACCATCGACACCGACAACCCCTCGGGCTACGGGATGGTGACCACCGGGGAGGGGGCCATCGGCGGCGGCGTGAGCTCCTCGGCAGACGGCAGCTCGCAGGTCAGCTTCTACGTCCAGGTGGACAGCCTTCAGGAGTACCTGGACAAGGCCGAGACCCTGGGGGCCAAGACCCTGCTCCCTCCCACGGAGGTGCCAGGAGGGCCCGTCATTGCCATGTTCGCCGACCCCCAGGGCAACCGGATCGGACTGGTAGGAGGCATGTAGGCCGGGGCCGTGCCGCCTCCAGCCACTCTCGCCTGCGCCGGCGCCCGGGCTTACCCGCCTCCCCAGCGGCCCCGCCACCTGGCGCGCCGGCGCCGGCGAAACCTGGCCAGGTCGCCCTTTCCCGATGGGGAAGGCGCCCGGGATCTCCCCGAACCCCGGGACACGAGCCTCAGGGCCGCGTCGACTCGGACGGCTCCCCCGCACCCTCGGTGGGCCGGGAGCGGGTGGCATCTTTCAGGCGGTCCATGGCCCCGATCACCGGGGCGGTGGCCCGGCCCAGCAGACGGCTCTGGTGCATGCGAGGGTGGGGACGGGTGGGCCCGACACGGGATGCCCGCTGGATCCGACCGGCGAGCAGGGTGAGGGTCAGGCGGTCCACTGACTGGAGCAGGCGAGGGAAGATCTCCCTCTCCTCCATGGTCACGTGCCTGGACACCTCGGCCATCAGCTCGGCCCAGCCCACCTCGAAACCGGGGTCCTCGGGTCCCAGGCCTTCCAGCACCGAGAGGCGCCTGGCCTGCTCGTGGTGGGATGCCTGGGCCTGATCGGCCAGCTCGTCACCCTCCAGCAGGGCCGAGCGGACCATGGGGTAGAGGTAGACCTCCTCCACGCCGTCATGGATGGACAGGCGCTTCAGGAGCTCGGCGGACATCGCCCACCGACGGTCATCGGGGATGATCCCCGCCGAGCCCTCGAGGCGCTCCCAGATCGCGGCCACCTGCCGGTGCTGGGCGATGAGCACTCCGATCCCGTCCCAGGCCATCCCCTCGGGCAGGCTGCGATCGGTCACGGCCGGCACGTTACCTGGCACGAGGGTCGCCGGCAGCCGGGGGATAGCGCAGCACCGGGCGTCCACCGATCTCGGTGCGCACCGCCTCGGGGGTGGGGGGGTGGAGGGTGAGGTTGCCGTCGTGCCCGAGGTGCAGGACCTCGAGGCCCCTCAGCAGCACGGCGGCATCGGCCAGGAGCCGGCGGTGGCACCGCCACCAGACCGCCTCCGAGCACATGGCGGCGGTGGGCCGCTGGCCCGCCTCCTCCACGAGCAGGTCCAAGGCCGCCCCGAACTCCGCGGTGGCCATCCAGTCGGCGTACCCGCGGAAGGATGCGTTCCTGAGCCCTCCGTTGGGGGACCCGGCGCCGGCCTTCCGCCATCCCCCGAGCCTCCTCTCCCAGCGGTAGCGGATGCCGGCGGTGGGTAGCCAGGTCTCCAATTGCTCCCGCCCGACATGGGGGTGCCGGCGGCTCCCCGGGGCGGTTCGCACGTCCACCACGGCCTCCACGCCGGCGCCAGACAGCAGGGAGGCGATCCCCTCGGCCGGGAGCGTGCCGTGGCCGAAGGTGAGCAGGCGGGTGCTCAGGCCTGGTGGCGCTGGCGCTCGGGGGCGATGCGCAGGATGACCCTCTCGCTCTGGATGGCGGAGGCGTCGTAGTCCGAGCCGGTGTACTTGCGCGACAAGTGGTCTATGTGGGCCCTGGCCTCCGGGCCGGTGGTGGTGGACTCCACCCTGCCCCGCACCTCGGCGTAGTGGTAGGGGTTGGCCTGGTCCCAGATGGCCACCGTCACCCGGGGGTCCCGGGACACGTTCTTGTACTTCTGGCGGTGCACCTCGGTGTTGATGAGGAGGTGCTCGTCATCGCAGTCCACCCACATGACGTTGGTCTGGAAGGCGCCCCCGGGCAGCGCCGTTGTGAGGGCGGCGAAGTTGGGGCCTTGGGCCAGGTTCTTCACGGCGTCGTCTATCACGTCAGGCACCGTACCCGGAGGAGCACCCGTCCTTACCCGTCCTTGCCTTACTGGCCGGCGGCGAGGGAGGTGATCAGGTTGGCCACGTCCGGTGAGCCGAGGCCGGTGGGCAGGTCGTAGCCCGCCCGGGCGGGAAAGCCGGGGCCCTGGAAGGCGTTGTTGCCCACGGTTATGTCGTGGAAGTCGCTCGAGTACGAGGAGGTCCCATAGATCTTGTAGAGGAGCGGGTTCATCTGCCCGAGGGGCCGGCCGATGACCGAGTCGGCGATGGCGGTGATGGACGCCCAGGACGGCGAGCCCTCGCTGGTGCCCCCGAAGAAGTAGAAGCCGTTGTTGGGGCCCAGGAAGCCCAGATAGATCATGGTGGCCGTGTAGACGGAGGCGTTGAAGGACACGTCAGAAGTGGTCCTTGTCGCCTGCCCCGTGATCCCGTCCTGGTAGGAGGGTGAGGCGAACAGGGTGCTCGGAGCGCCTCCCGTGGCCCCGAACTCGCCGGCGGTGCAGCCGAAGGGGCAGTCGACAGCGTCGTTCCAGGTGTCCTCGGACTGGTAGGCGCCGCTGTCAGAGAGGAACAGGTTGGTGCCCCCCACCGAGGTGACCAGGGGATCGGAGGAGGGGAAGAGGGCCGTGGGGGTAGCCGTCCCCTCGGTGGCCCCGCCGTCCCCCGACGAGGCGAACAGGCTCATGTGCTCCGCCGCCGCCTGGCGGTAGATGCGATTGGCCTGCGCCACCTGGTTGTTGTTGCCGTGGAAGAGGTCCTCGGGCGCCCCGAAGCTCATGCTCATCACGTTGCCCAGGTGATGGTCGACGGCGAAGGCTTCGGCCAGGTTCAGGGCGTTGCCGGAGTTGTTGGGTGCCACCACGAGGTCGATCGTCGCCCCGGGGGCCAGCCCATGGGACTGCTCGACGTCGAGGCTCGTCTCCTCGGCCCAAGAGGTCTCGCCGTGGTGCTGGCGGGGGTTGTAGGTGGGGCGGCCCTCTGGATAGAAGATGTTCAGCGTGGCCTTGGGAAGGCCGAACTCCGCGTCGTAGACGGCCAGGTCGGAGCGGATGGTCGGACTGCCGTAAGCGTCGACGATGACGATGGTCTGCCCTGCCCCGGTGTCAGCGGCGGGGATGTCGTAGCCGGTGCGCAGGTCCTGAGGGCTGTAGCAGGCCAGGCCGAACTTGGCCACGCACTGGCTCGGGGTGTAGGGGAAGCCCCCGGGGGTCGCCTTGGAGGTCCTGATGGCCAGGTGCGCCAAGGGGTGGACGTGGTAGACGATCCGCCTCGCCGGGGAGGCCGCCGCCGGCACGGCGGTCAGTCCCAGGGCCAGGGACACGGCGCCCAGGCTGGCCGCCACACCGGTCCCTCCACGCTTCCACCACGACCTGGCCATGCCCGCCTCCCTCTCCTCAGCATCGGGGCACGGTCATCTTACGAAAGGCCGCGGGCCAAGACCTAATCGGTCCCTCCCTCGGACCAGAGCGCTCCTACGGCCCGGGCCGTGGCCGGCGGCGTCGTCCCGGCTCCAGGGCCGGCGAGGCCCATCCGGCGTCCCAGGGCGCCACGTTGGTCCCCGGAGGCACCAGCTCGTCGATCCGGTCCAGCACCGCTTCCTCGAGGTGCAGGTCGCAAGCCCCCATCTGACCCTGGAGCTGGTCCATGGTCCGGGGCCCGATGATGGCCGAGCTCACGGCCGGGTGGTTCAGCACGAAGGCCAGCGCCAGGTGCACCAGGGTGCAGCCCGCCTCGGACGCCAGCTTGGACAGCTCCTCCACCAGGTCCAGCTTGCGGGAGTTGTGGGGGTCCGAGGGGTCGAAGCGCTCTGGCATGCGCTGGGCACGGGTCCCGCCCGCCCCTTCGCCTGCTCCCGGAGCCGTGCCACTCCGCCGGTAGCGCCCGGTCAGCCAGCCGCCGTTCAGCGGGCTCCAGGGGATCACGCCCATCCCGTAGCGCTGGCAGGTGGGCAGGACGGAGCCCTCCACGCCCCGGGCGAAGATCGAGTACGGGGGTTGCTCGCAGCGGAACCGCTCCCTGGCGCGGGACTCGGCCACCCACTGGGCCTCGACTATCTCCTCGGCCGGGAAGGTGGAAGAGCCGATGGTCCGCACCTTGCCCGCTCGGACCAGGTCCGTTAGGGCGCCGAGGGTCTCGTCTATGTCCGTCCCGGGGTCGGGGCGGTGCACCTGGTAGAGGTCGATCCAGTCCGTCCCGAGCCGGCGCAGGCTGTCCTCGCAGGCCCTGACCACCCAGCGCCTGGAGTTGCCCCGCTGGTTGGGGTCCTCGCCCATCGCCCCGTGGAACTTGGTCGCCAGCACCACGTCGTCCCGCCGGCCCTTGATGGCCTGACCAACTATCTCCTCGGACTCCCCCCGGCTGTAGACGTCGGCGGTGTCGATGAAGTTGATCCCGGCATCCAGGCCGGCACGGATCACCTCCATCCCCGCTTGGCGGTCGGGGTTCCCCCAGGAGCCGAACATCATGGCCCCCAGGCAGAGCGCCGATACCTGGATCCCGGTTCGTCCGAGCGTGCGGTACTCCATGGGCTTAAGTCCTTTCCGCCGTGGCCAAGCTGTATTCCAGCAGACCGTCGTCCCGCCGGCGTCGCTCGACCCCACCGGCCAGCCGGAGGTGCTCCAGGTGGGCGTAGGCCTCGCTCTCGGCCATTGGCCCCCACAGGTCGGGCCGGAACAGGTGGTGGGACAGCTCGGCCACGGTGGCCCGGTTGAGTCCCTCCAGTATCCGGACCACCCGGTCCAGGCGCTCCTCGTGATGCCGTTTGATGGCTGCCACCCGGCCAGCCAGGTCGGCGAAGGGTTGCCCGTGGGCGGGCAGGACCACCCTCACCGGGCCCACGCCGGCCACCCGGTCCAGGGAGGCGACATAGGAGGAGAGGGGGTCGCGGCCCGAGCCGATGCCGGCTATGTGGGGGGTGATGGTCGGCAGCACGTGGTCCCCCGACAGGAGGGTGCCGGTCTCCGGGTCGTAGAGGCACAGGTGGTCGAGGGTGTGCCCTGGCGTGTAGAGGCAGATCCACTCGCGGTCGGCGAGGAGAAGGCTGTCACCGTCGGCGACGCCTCGGTCGGGCTCGGGGGGAACCCAGTCCTGGGGGCGATCTGCCGGGCCGGCCTCGGCCAGGCGCCGGCGCCAGCCGCTCGCCATGCTCTCGCCTCCCCAGGGGAGAGGATCCTCCCAGGGATTGGACGGAGCCACGTCGGCGGGGTCGATGTCCGGCAGCTCTGCCAGGTGGTGGCAGGGCGCTGCCCGGCCGTCCCCCGGCCACAGCCGGGTCCGCCACGCCCCGTGGGTGACAATGGCCGCACCCACCTCCTCCGCCAGCCGGTGGGCGCCCCCGAAGTGGTCGGGGTGCGAGTGCGTGATGAGGATGGTGTGGACGTCGGCGGGGGACAGCCCGGCGTCCGCCAGCCTGGCCAGCAGGGCCTTCCACGAGCGGTCCCCGGGGACGCCGGGGTCCACCAGGGTCACGCCCCGCCCGTCCCCTATGGCGTAGGCGTTGACGTGACCCAGGCCCGGCATGTCCACGGGGAGCTGCAGGCGGACGATGCCGGGCGAGACCTCCCTCGGCTCCTCCTCCGCAGGCTCTTGCTCCTGCTTGGGTGTCACGGGCGGGCCTCCTCGGGCTGGCGGAAGATGGCCTCCCGGTAGTAGGCGAGCTCGGCCAGGCTCTCCTTGATGTCGTCCATGGCCCGGTGGCCGGAGACCTTGCGGGGGGCCTTCCGGAACTCCTCGGGGTACCACCTCCGGCACAGCTCCTTCACGCTGGACACGTCGATGGACCGGTAATGGAGGTGGGCGTCCACTCGGGGAAGGTAGGTGGCGAGGAACCTCCTGTCGGTGCCTATCGAGTTGCCGCAAAGGGGTGCCGTGCCTGGCTCGGGGACGTGCGACCGCAGGAAGTCCAAGGTGGCAGCACCCGCCTCCTCCAGGGACACCGTTGAGCTCCGGACGGCGTCGATGAGCCCGCTCCTCGCGTGCATGCTGGACACGGGCTCCTCCATGGCCTCCAGGGCGGCCGGAGGGGCTTGCACCACCAGGTCGGGGCCCTCGGCCACCAACCCCAGCTGGTCGTCGGTGACCAGGGTGGCGATCTCGAGGATGACGTGGCGGGAGGGGTCCAGCCCGGTCATCTCCAGGTCCATCCACACGAGCACAGAGGTCGATGGTAGGCGGCGGGTACTCTCCGGGCATGCCCCTCTCCGACCGGCACATCTTCCCCTCCAGCCGCCGCGAGCTGCTGGCGCAGTGGCCGATGGCCCTCATCACGGTCGTGGCCTGCGCCATGGTGGCCTTGACCGTTGCCTTCGGTCTCGGTCACTGAGGCCCGCCGGCCCGTGGTCCGAGTCGACCTGCTCCGCTTGGATCCCGAGCTGGACCTGCCCGCCTATGCCCGGGAAGCGGACGCCGGCGCTGACCTCGTCGCCCGCGAGGATGTCCGCCTGGCCGCCGGCGGGGGCCGGGCCGCCGTCGGCACCGGGGTGGCGGTCGCCATACCCAGGGGGTGGGCCGGCCTGGTGGTCCCCCGGAGTGGCCTGGCCCTGCACCACGGGGTCACCGTCCTGAACGCCCCCGGCCTCATCGACCCCGGCTACCGGGACGAGCTGAAGGTGGTGCTCGTGAACACCGATCCCGAGCGGGACTACGAGGTGGCGCGGGGCGACCGCGTCGCCCAGCTGGTGGTGATGGCGACCGAGCAGGTGCGGTTCCAGGTGGTGGCCGAGCTGCCTGCCAGTGCCCGGGGCATGGGGGGGTTCGGGCACACCGGGCGGTAGGGGCGACGGTGCCTGAGCTGCCCGAGGTGGAGGCGCTGGCCAGGGACCTCGAGCGCAGGCTGGCCGGGCGCGTCCTGGAGAGGGTGGAGCTGGTGGCCGTGGCTGCCCTCAAGACCTTCGCCCCGCCGCTCACCGAGCTGCTGGGGCGGTCCGTTGCCGGCGTGGGCCGGCGGGGTAAGTTCCTGGTGCTCGCGACGGGGCCGGGCCCACCCCTCCACCTGGTCGTGCACCTGGCCCGGGGGGGATGGGTCCGGTGGAGGGACGAGCTGCCCTCGGCCCGTGCCCACCCCGGGCGGGGCCCTCTCGCCCTGCGCCTGGGGCTCTCGGGCGGCGGGGGGCTGGAGCTGACCGAGGCCGGCACGGAGAAGCGCTTGGCCCTCTGGGTCGTGCGGGATCCCTTGGAGGTGAGGCCCTTGGCCGATCTCGGGCCCGACCCCCTGGCGCCTGATTTCGACGTCTCGACCCTGGCCGCGGCGCTGGCTGGACGGGGGGGCAACCTGAAGGGGGCGCTGACCGACCAGCGGGTGGTGGCCGGGGTGGGCAACGCCTACTCCGACGAGGCCCTGCACGCCGCCCGCCTCTCGCCATTCAAGCCCGCCGGGCGTCTCACGGGGGATGAGGTGGCCCGGCTCCATGCTGGCCTGGTGGGGGTGCTCTCCGCTGCCCTGGCCCGCTCCGCCGGCCTGGCGGCGTCGAAGCTGAAGGGAGAGAAGAAGGCCGGGCTGGCCGTGCACGGGCGGGCCGGGCTGACCTGCCCGGTCTGCGGCGACACCATCAGGGAGGTGTGGTTCTCCAACCGGTCCCTCCAGTACTGCCCGAGGTGCCAGACCAAAGGCAGGGTCCTGGCCGACCGCCGGCTGTCCCGGCTCATCAAGTAGGGGAAGAATGGGCGGATGAGACGCCTCTCCGGGCTCGATGCGGGCTTCCTCTACCTGGAGACGCCCAGCACCCACATGCACGTGGGCATGGCCGCCGTCTTCGACCCTTCGGGTGTGGAGGGAGACTGGTCCTTCCACCGGGTCCGGGACCTCGTGGAGGAGAGGCTGCCGCTGCTGGCGCCGTTCCGCCGGCGTCTGGTCGAGGTGCCCTTCGGCCTCCACCACCCGCTGTGGATCGAGGACCCGGGGTTCGACCTCGACTACCACCTGCGCCGGGCCTGCCTGCCCGCTCCGGGGGGACCGGCCGAGCTGGCTGACTTCACTGCCGACTTCATGGGCCGTCCCCTGGACCGGGCCAAGCCCCTCTGGGAGATGTACGTCGTGGAGGGCTTGGAGGAGGGCATGGTGGCGGTGGTGAGCAAGACCCATCATGCCGCCATCGACGGCATCTCGGGCGCCGAGCTGGTGGCCAATCTGCTGGACATGAGCCCCGAGCCGAGGAAGGTCCCCCCCGAGGACCCCCCCTGGCGGCCGGACCGGGTGCCGAGCGATCTCGAGCTCCTCTCCTCTGCCGTCCTGTCGCTGGCCCGCCAGCCTCTCGAGCTGGCCCGGGCCCTGGAGCGGTCGGTGGAGACGGGGTTGCACGTGGCCCGCCAGCGGCGGGAGCTCGAGGTCCCGCCGCCGGCGCCGTTCAGCGCTCCCAAGGTCTCGTTCAACTCCAGCATCACCCCCCATCGGCGGGTGGCCTTCGCCGAGGTCCCCCTAGACGAGGTGAAGGCGGTGAAGAACGCCCTGGGCGGCACGGTCAACGACGTGGTGCTGGCTGTGTGCGCCGGCGCCCTCCGCCGCTACCTGGCGGCCAGGGGCGAGCTACCCGAGGCCTCGCTGGTGGGGATGGTGCCGATCTCCGTGCGCCGGGCTGACGAGCGGGGGACGCTGGGCAACCGGGTCTCGGCCATGCTCGTCTCCCTGGCCACTGCCCTCGACGACCCCGTGGAGCGCCTGCACGCCATCAGCCGGGGGACGCAGGGCGCCAAGGAGCAGCACGAGGCCATCGGGGCCGAGACCCTCATGAACTGGGTGGAGTTCGCCGCCCCGGCGGTGGCGGCCCGGGCAGCCCGGCTGATCTCCAGGATGAAGGTCTTCGACCGGGTCCGCCCCCTGTTCAACGTGGTGATCTCCAATGTTCCCGGCCCCTCGTTCCCCCTCTACTGCGCCGGCGCCCCCATGCGGGCCATGTACCCGATGGGCCCCATAACCGACGGGGTCGGGCTCAACATGACCGTCATCAGCTACCAGGGAACGATGTACTTCGGGCTGGTGGGGTGCCGGGAGACCGTGCCCGGACTGGAGGAGATCGCGGCCGGCCTCGGGGAGTCGCTGGCCGAGCTGGCCAAGGCGGCGGGCCGCCGGTCGCGGCGGCGGCGCAGCGGGGGCGGAGGGGCCCGGGCGGGATCGGGCCAGGCGACAGGCTCCGTGCCGAAGGGGAAGGCGCCGGGCTAGAATGAGGAGCCAACGCGGACGTGGCTCAGTTGGTAGAGCATCACCTTGCCAAGGTGAGGGTCGCGGGTTCGAGTCCCGTCGTCCGCTCGGCTCCGGCTGAGGGAGGTGGTCCGGGGGTGCAGGCCCAGGCCTGGGCCGGCGCCTGAGCCCTCCAGCCGGGATCTTGCGGGTTCCGCGGCCCCTCGCTGCCCCCCTCAACGGCTGTGCGCCGGCGTCCCGTGGTGCCAGGCCCAGGGATGGTGGCGCTCGGGGTGACGGCGGTCCCGGCTCTGCAGCTCCAGCCAGCCCCAAGCCCCCCACCCGATGGGGACGAGCGCCCAGAAGCTGATGATCCTGTACAGCAGGACGGCCGCCACGGCCTGCTTGCCGCCCACGCCGTAGGCGATGAGGGCGAAGGACAGGCTGCCTTCGACGACCCCGATCCCCCCCGGGGTTATGGGGAGGCTGGCTCCCACCTGGGCCAGCCCGTAGGCCACCAGCAACCCCCGCCAGGGGACGGGGATGCCGAGGGTGATCATGGAGAGGACCAGGCAGCCGGCGTCGTAGACCCAATTGAGCAGGGCCAGCCCGAAGGTGCCCATCCAGTCCAGGGGGCGGGGCTGGACAGCCCGGAGCCGGCCGGCCAGCGAGCGCAGGCCCCGCCCGGCGGCCGGCCCCCCGGGCAGCCGCCGCTCCCCCCAGGAGGCCACGGCGACGACCTGGTGGCGGACCGCCCGGCTCCGGCGGGCCAGGAGCCCCAGGGCGAGGGCGGCCAGCGGGATGCAGGCCAAGGCCAGCCCCGGGAGGCGGAAGTCCTTGGCGGGGCCCTGGTCCCCAGCCCACCACACGCCGGTGACCAGGAGCAGGAACAGGGCGTAGCTCGACAGGGCCCCGGCCACGAGCAGGACCCACACGGCGAGGGTGCGGTCCGCCCCCCGCCGGCGGAGCTGCTCGTAGGCCCAAGCTGCCGACCAGGCCGCCCCCCCGGGCAGGCTGACCGAAAGGGCATTGCCGGCGAAGGTGATCTCGACCATGGAGCCGAGATCGAGGTCCACGCCGCCGGCCCGCAGAAGCCAGCGCTGCAGGCGGGCGAAGGCCACCATGGAGGCCGCCTCGGCCGCCGCCGCCGCCACCAGCCAGGGCCAGCGCAGGTGGCTGAAGAGGCCCGAGGCGTTGTGGAAGCGGGTGAGCTCGTGCCAGAGGGCGTAGGCGGCCCCTCCCATCACGGCCAGCTCCAGGAGGCGGCGCAACCAGCGCCACCAGCGCGGCCCTCGCCGGGCCGGCACCTCCTTGGGCCGGGCGGTGCTGGGTCGATCCCTCGGCGCCAACCCGCCCGACGGGAGGCGGTGGTCCTGGCCGGCCCGCTCGTCGGTCCTGCTCAAGCTCATTCCCCGGATCCTGTCCTTTCCGGCCAGGGACTCACCTGGTAGAGCCAGCTTAGGGATCGGGCCCTGGCCGCAGGGTCCTTGGGCGGGGAGCCCCCTTCAGGCGGCCAGGAGGCGGCCGCCAGCCAGCGCCGAGCCGGCCGGCTCTGCCACTGCCACCCTCGTTCGGGCTCTCTACGCCGGCCAGAACGTACGGTAGTTGGAGGCCACGCCAGGAGAGCGAGGCCCGGGGTAGAAGCGCCGCCAGTTCCCGGTAGAGGGGTGGGAGTGGCTGGCGGGGCCGGCCCCGCAGGCGGCCAGGACGTTCTCGGTTATGCGGGTGAGGGGGGCGGTGACGCCCGGGATGGGCTTGGGGACCAGGCCGGGGTTGAACACAGCGGGGTTGTCGGAGAGCTTCGACACCCAGTAGTTGGTGCCACTGGCGAACACCCCGCCCCCGCGCTTCCTCGTGTACCAGGTCATGTCGGAGTAGCCAGGGGTCCCGAAGGCGGTGACGGGGGAGTGGGCCACCACGTCGAGGTTGCGGGGGGCGGGAACTGCCGGGTCGTAGCCGTCGTACTCGGAGCCCACCACCCCCGGGAGCCGGTCGCCGTCCGACAGGCCGGAGCCCGAGACCATCCACGACGACGCGTCCACCACCACGAGGTCGGCGTTCACGCCGTTGGACTGGTACATGTTGCCGATGATGAGGGACTCGGGGCGGGGGTTGGGAGGGTCGGGCCAGTCAGAGGTGACGGCGGCGTTGTCCTTGCCGTAGAGGGGGTCCTCGGTGGCCACCTTGTAGCAGATCTGATGGCGGTCCGGGCCCAGGGGCGACGGGCCGAAGCGGATGTGGCGGTAGCAGGCATTGGCCCCGAGGACCATGAGGTTGACGCCGTGGCGGACACCATCCAGGGCGCCGTAGTACATGGGAGCCGACCAGTACTCGTCATGGCCCAGGCTGATGAGGGCCCGGTGGCGGGATAGCAGCTGGGGCCGCTGGTGGAAGTCCACGTCGGTCCAGTAGGTGACGTCCAAGCCCAGCTTCTCGGCCAGCATCACCAGGGGCAGCTCGTTGCCGATGAAGTCGGAGGCCCCGTAGGACCAGTCGTGGGGATAGGGGCGGTCGAAGGAGACCACCCGCGACCTCGTGGCGAAGGAGCTCCCCGCTCCCCCCTGGGGCCCCATGTAGATGCCGTTCCCGGCACTGGTCCCGAAGTACAGGCTGAATCCTCCCCACCAGTTGTAGGCCTGGTAGGTGGTGACGGAGTTCTGGATCACATAGGCGGCCCGGCTGGCGTCGTCCCGCACGACGAAGGGCACGTAGCGGGCCTGGCCGCTGCTACCGGTCAGCTTGAACAGGTAGTCGCCGGGCGGCCAGTGGCGGGTGATGGGAACGTGCACCGAGGGGGACCAGTGGCACTCCACCATGTTCACCCCGGGAGTGAAGGTGGGGTCGGGCTGCACCTTCCCGGGAAGGGGATGGGAGCGCCAGATGAGGCGGCCCCCCTTGCCGCCGTAGTACCCCATCCGGTAGGCCGCGACCTCGAAGCTCGGGTCCCGGCTGCTCACATAGAGGGTCACGGCCTCCCCCTGGGTGGCGCTCACCCGGTCGGCGTAACCCTCGAGGACACGGGGGATGGCGTGGCCCTGTATGGCCCACTCCGTCGTCCCGGGCCGGGCGTTCTCGGCCCTCACCCAGCCTGCGGTCTGCACCACGGGGCCACCCGGCAGGCGGGTGGCCTGGCTGGAGGGCCCCAAGGAGCTGGGGGTGGAGGACGGGGAGGGGAGGGACGAGCTGGTGGAAGCAGACCGCCGGCGAGGCGGAGAAGTGCCGCACCCAGCTGCTCCCAGGCCCAGCCCGGCGGCCCCGGCCACGGCGGCGCCGGCCCCCAGCCGGCGGAGGAACTCCCGACGGCTGACGACCCCCGCCACCTCTTCGTCGGCTACGGGGTCCACCTGCGCTAGGCGCTGGTCCAGCGCAGCAGGGCTCCCAAGCCGTCCCGGGGCCCCCCTGCCTGGGGCACCACCCGGACACCAGCTCCGGTGAGAAGGGCGGCCCGCAGGGCCACGTCCACCAGGCGGGCCGGCTGGAGGCTGGCCGCGCCCAGGTCCTCCAGCTCCCCCCGTCCCAGGGCTACATGGACAGGGTCGGGCCCCCACCAGGCGCGGCGCTCGTCGTCGGGGTCGTCGTGGACGAGCAAGGTGGCCACCTGGGCGGCGCGCAGGGCGGCCATGGTGTCCTCGGCTCCCTCCACGGCGCGCCGCCCGCCGGCCGGGGTCCCTTCTGCTCCCTGCACGGGCTTGCCCAGGCCGGCCCGCCAGGCCCGCAGCACGGAGACCGTGTCCCGGGCGGACACGTCGCAGAGCAGCCTCACCACCTCGTCGGCCAGGGCATCGGAGCCCACGCCGTGGCTGAGGATCCGGAGGTCGGGGCGGGCCCCCTCGGGGAGGTGCTCCTCCAGGAGGGCGAGGGCCCGCACATCTCCCGTTGCCAGGATCAGGCGAGCCCTCACCTCGGCCGCCAGAGCGGCCACCTCGTGGGCCACGGCCTTGGCGTTGCGGTCCCAGGTGTTCTCGGCCCGCTGCTGGTGCCGGCGCTGGGACCAGCCCCCCGGCTTGGACTTGGTGAGCGGCTCGGTCGCCCCTTCGATCTCCTCGTGCACCTCCGCCTGGCCCGGTCCCACGCCCACCAGGTCGGCGCCTACCCGGTCTGCCACCACCACGACATGGGGGATGGCCAGCTGTCGCCACTCCAGGAGAGGGCCGACCGAAGGCAGGCTGTCCCACCTGGCGAGGTCGCGCCGAGGAGCTTCGGGCTCGTGGGTGGTGAAGCGCACACCCGTCTCGTCGGCCACCACGGCCAGGCACCCCTCCTCGGAGTGGTACCTCCGGACCAGGCGGTCGATGCCGGTGAGCGCCGTGGCCGGGCAACCGTCCTTGGCCAGCGAGGCTCGCAGCTCGCGCCAGCGGGGCTCCACCTCGGCCAGGGCCTCCTCTCCTCCCGTTCCCGTTGCCAGGTAGATAGTGGCGGCCGGCCGTTCACCGGCCATGAGGCCGGCCAGGTCAGGGGCATGGATGGCATGGTCAGAAGGGGTGGTGGTGGGCTCCATGGGGGTCGTCCTTCCCTTCACCCCGGGCAGGCTACCGAGCCTGGGGGGCGAACGGAAGCCGGCCCCGGGGCACCCAGCCCGCAGCCCCGCCGTCGCAGGGGAACCTGGGCCGGGCCTGACGCCCGGTCCCGGAAGCGTCCTGGTATACAAAGGGCGCATGACGCAAGGGGAGTAGCAAGGTGTCCACGCCAGCACGCTCCGGAACCCCGAGGGACCAGACCCCGCCTCCTTCCCCGCCGCCTCCCGAGCCTCCGGGTTGGCGAGGATGGTTGCTCGTCGTAGGCAGCCTGACAACCATCGCCCTCCTGCTCTTCTGGCCCCTGGCGGTGGGGGCGCCCCCTCAGGCCGCTCCTCGCTCCCTCGCCTACAGCTCCTTCGTCTCGGACGTGGCCCACAACCAGGTCGCCTCGGTCGCCATCGCCTCCGACGGCACCCTCTCCGGGCACCTGCGCAATGGGCAGGCGTTCATCTCGGCCGCTCCGACGGCGGTACCCGACACCGGGCTGCTCCCCTTGCTCGCCTCCCACCATGTCCGGGTGCGCGCCGTCCCGGCCGGCCCCGGTTGGGTGTCGGTGCTCGTCAGCTTCCTCCCTCTGGCCTTCTTCGTCGGCCTGTTCGCCTGGATCGGATGGGCGGTGAGGCGCAACCGCGGCGGTGTGCTGGGCCAGATAATGGGAGTGGGCCGGTCGCGGGCCAAGGTGGTGACCCCGGACATGCCCAGGACGACCTTTGCCGAGGTGGCTGGCTATCAAGGAGTGAAGGCGGAGATTGCCGAGGTGGTCGATTACCTGAAGGACCCCTCCCGGTGGCGGCGGGTGGGAGCCAAGGGGCCCCGTGGCGTGCTCCTCTCGGGGCCTCCCGGCACAGGCAAGACGCTGCTGGCCCGGGCGGTGGCAGGCGAGGCCGGGGTGGCCTTCTTTGCCACCAGTGGCTCGGCCTTCGTGGAGCTCTACGTCGGGGTGGGGGCCTCCCGGGTCCGGGACCTCTTCGCCCAGGCCCGGAGCCGGGCCCCGGCCATCGTGTTCATCGACGAGATCGACGCCATCGGAGGCAGGCGCCTGGCGGGCCTGACCGCCGGGGCCAACGACGAGCGGGAGCAGACCCTCAACCAGCTCCTGGCCGAGATGGACGGCTTCGAGCCCGGCCAGGGGGTGGTGGTGCTGGCAGCCACCAATCGCCCGGAGGTGCTGGATCCGGCGCTCCTCCGTCCGGGGCGCTTCGACCGGCAGATCACCGTCCCCCTCCCCAACCTCTCCGAGAGGGCTGCCATCCTCGGGGTCCACTGTGCCGACAAGCGGCTGGGCGCCGACGTGGACCTCATGGAGATCGCCCGGGGGACCCCGGGGTTCTCAGGTGCCGACCTGGCCAACCTGGCCAACGAGGCGGCCATTGTCGCCGTGCGGTCCGGGCGGGAGGTCCTGGCCTCCGAGGACTTCTGGGAGGCCAGGGACCGGGTGCTCCTGGGCCAGCGCCTCAGCCCCAACGCTCTCCGCCCTGAGGAGCGGCACGTGGTGGCCGTCCACGAGGCAGGCCATGCCCTGGTAGCGGCGCTGTGCCCGAAGGCGGACCCGGTGGCCAAGGTGTCCATCCTGCCCGCCGGCCAGGCTCTCGGGGTCACGGAGCAGCTCCCCTTGGACGAGCGCCACCTCTACGGCGAGGGCTACCTGCACGACACCCTGGCTGTGCGCCTGGGAGGCCGGGCCGCCGAGATGCTGGTGGTGGGGGAGGCATCCTCGGGTGCAGCCAACGACCTGGCCTCGGCAACCGAGCTGGCCACCAAGATGGTGGTGGAGTTCGGGCTCAGCCCGGCCCTCGGACCCGTCGGCTACTCGAGCCACGGGCCGCGCTTCCTCGGTCCGGACCCTCTCGAGCGTCATCCGTACTCCGATCGGACCCAGCGCCTGGTCGACTCCGAGGTGGCCCGCCTGCTGCGGGAGGCCGAGGCCCGGGCGACCGATCTCATACGTTCGCACAGGGAGGCCCTGGATGCCCTGGTGCAGCTCCTGGTCGACCAGGAGACCGTGGCCGGCGAGGAGGTGTACAGGCTGGTCGGCCGCCCCGGCCCCCCCGGGCGGGCCGCCTCCCGGCCCGTCGCCGTGGCGGCGGGCGGTGGGGCCCTATCGCCAGCCGGCCCTGGTCATGGGCATCCCGCTGCGGCCTCCCGGGGCCAGCTTCACTCCTAGCACCTGGTGCACGGCGATGGTGGCGGTCTCGAAGCTGTTGATGGAACCGGTCATGTAGAGACGCCAGACCCTGGCCCGCCCCGGGCCCACCAGTGCCTCGGCCTCCTTCCAGTGGCGCTCCAGGTTCGCCACCCATGCCCGCAGGGTCAGCCCATAATGCTCCCTCAGGCACTCCACGTCTCTCACCTCGAGCCCCGCTCGCTGCATGGCCTGGGCCGTGGCTCCCACGTCCCGCAGCCTCCCGTTGGGGAAGACGTAACGCAACAGGAACGAGCGGGATCCATAGTGGCTCCCCCCGGGCTTCGAGATGGCGTGGTTGAGCAGCCGTCCCCCGGGGCGCAAAGCCCGGTGGAGGGTCTCGAAGTAGCTCTCCGCCTCCCCCGGGCCTACGTGCTCGTACATCCCGACGCTGCAGACGGCGTCGAACTGCTCGCCGGCCAGCTCCCGGAAGTGCTGCAGGCGGATCTCCACCTGCCCGGCCAACCCTGCCTCCTCAGCGGCTGCCAGGGCCCAGTCGCGCTGGGCCGGCGACAGGGTTATGCCCACCACCTTGGCCCCGTACCGGCTGGCGGCATGGCGGGCCAGCGTCCCCCACCCGCAGCCCACATCGAGCAGCCGCATCCCTGGCTCCAGGCCCAGCTTGCGGCAGATGAGGTCGTGCTTGGCCTCCTGGGCTGCCTCCAGCGTGTCGTCGGGATGGACGAAGCGGGCGCAGGAGTAGGTCATGGAAGGACCCAGCACCAGGCGGTAGAACTCGTTGCCCATGTCGTAGTGGTGGGCGGTGCCCCGCTTGTCCCGGGCCAGGGGTCCCCGCCACCTGGCCACCCTTGCCTCCTCGGGGGGGGGAGGCAAGGGTCCTCCGAGCACCCCTTCCAGGGCCGCCACCTGCCTGGCCCGGGCCAGGGACGCCGGTCGCAGGGCCTTCGCCTGGCGGAGGGCCGGCCTCGCCACCTCGATGAGCCACAGGAGGTCTCCCTCCACATCCAGCTCGCCAGCGGCGTAGCTGCGGGCGAAACCCAGCTCGCCGGGTGCATAGAGGACCCGCCGGAGGGCGAGGGGTGAGTGCAGCACCAGGGTGGCCTTGGCATCGGCCGGCCCGGCCCGGCTCCCGTCCCAGCACCTCAGGCCAAAGGGCAGCGGTTCCCGCAGGAGGCTCTCGGCCAGGGATCCAACGGCGGCAGCAGCAGGGGGTGGACTGGTCATCAGGCCTCGAACATAAGCGTTGGCCGGTCCATGACGAAATGGCGCTTCATCCCTGCCCGGGGTGCCTCCCACTCGAGGACCCTTCCAGCCGGGGGGCGGCATGCAGCCCCTCAGGGATGGAGGAGGTGTCCGCCACGACCTCGTCCAGGAGGGATATGACGGCCCGGGCCGGCGCCGACGGCCTCCCCCTGCGGGGGAGGGCCACGCCGATGCGCCGGCGCGGCATGCCCTTCACCTGGACCAGGCTGAACTGCTCCCGCAGGTAGCCGGGCACGGCTGTGGCGGGGAGGATGGCGGGCCCCAGCCCCTCGAAGGTGAGCGAGGCGATGAGCCGCACCCCGTCCAGCTCGGCGCGCGGCGAGAGCGTGATCCCGAGCGGCTCCAGGGCAGCGTCGATCTCGTTGCGGAAGGCGGTGCCCTTGACCGGTAGCAGGAGGCCCAAGCCCGCCAGCAGGGCCGGGTCCAAGGGTCCCTGGTCGGCCAACGGGTGATCGGCTGGCACCACCAGCACCAGGTCCTCGGTGAAGAGGGGGGTCAGCACCAGGTCGCTGCCGGCGACCGTTCCCTGCAGGACGGCCAGGTCGAGCCGCCCCGCAACCAGCAGGGGCTCGAGGAGGGTGGTGTTGCCCTCCACGGCCTCCAGGTGGAGCCGGGGGTGACGTTGGGCGACGGTCGACAGCAGGCGGGGGACGAGCCAGCGGGCAGTGGTTCCTATCAGCCCCAGGCGGGCCGTGCCGGCCACCTCGTCGCGCAGGGCGGACAGGTCCGCCACCAGGGCCTCGATCTCCCCCTGGACCCGCCGGGCCCGGGCCACCACGGCCTCCCCTTCCTCTGTCAGCCGGCCCGCCCCCCGGTCGACCAGGACCACCCCCAGCTCCCGCTCCAGGTGGGCCACATGGGCCGAGACGTTGGACTGCACGGTGGAAAGGGCGTCGGCAGCGGCCGAGAAGGTGCCGTGGTCGGCCACGGCCACCAGGGCATTGAGCTGGCGCAAGTCCATCATTCAACATGATGCCAAGTATCAGTGGAAGCGGTTGGACAGATCTTGCCCCGGGGGGCATAATGGGTGGCGACCCCAGGTGAGCCGGATGTCCCCCCCCTTTCGGCCCTGGGCGTAGAGCGAAGGGGCCGGTTCCCCCCCACCGGCCCCTTTCGCGCGTCCGGGGGGGGAGCGGCACTGGCGGTAGCCTGCCTCCCGATGCCCCGGGGAGCTGCCTTCTTCGACCTGGACCGGACCCTGCTCCGGTCGGCGAGCGGCCCGGTCATCAACCGCGCCCTTACCGAGGCCGGGATCGCAGGGCAGCGGCGCCTGCCGGGGGAGGGGGTGCTCTTTCGCCTGTACGACCTGGTGGGTGAGACGCTGCCTTCCATGGCCCTGGCGAGGGGGGCCGTGCTGGTGGCCAGGGGATGGTCCCGGGAGGCGGTGCGGGAGGCGGGCAGGCTGGCGGCAGAGCGGCTGGAGGAGCAGATGGCCCCCTATGCCCGGCCCCTCCTGGCCGAGCACGCCCGGGCGGGCCACTTGCGGGTGCTGGCCACCACGACTCCTTTCGACCTGGTGGAGCCGCTGGCCCAACGGCTGGGGTTTGACGACGTGGTGGCCACTCGCTACGCCGAGGAGGGCGGGCTCTACAACGGCAAGCTGGCGGGCGAGTTCGTCTGGGCCCTGGGGAAGCTGGGGGCGGTGAGGAGGTGGTCCGCCCGCCACGACGTCGACCTCGGGGCCAGCTTCGCCTACTCCGACAGCATCTACGACGTGCCCCTGCTTTCGGTGGTGGGCCATCCCCATGCCGTCAACCCCGACCCCCGCCTGCGGGCCCTGGCCCTGCTGCGCCGGTGGCCGGTGCTCCACCTGGACGTGCCACCCGGGGTGCCCAAGCTGGCCGGCATGGAGCCCTTCGACCTGGTCCGGCTGGTGGCTCGTCCCGAGCTCTTCCCGTTCGCCCGCTTCGACATCGGTCCGGTCGATCGCATCCCCGCCCAGGGACCGGGGATCGTGGTGGCGAACCACCGGAGCTACTTCGACCCGGTGGCGCTCACGGTGGCCATCGTGCGCCGGGGGCGGCCGGCGCGCTTCCTCGGCAAGAAGGAGGTCTTCGACGCCCCGGTGGTGGGTCAGCTGGCCCGGGCCATGGGAGGGATCAGGGTGGACCGCGCCAGCGGGTCGGACCAGCCGCTGCGGGAGGCGGCTCGGGTCCTCGAGGCGGGGGAGCTGGTGGTCATGCTCCCCCAAGGGACCATCCCCCGGGGCCGGGCTTTCTTCGACCCGGTGCTGGTGGGCAAGACCGGGGCCGCCCGGCTGGCCGCCATGACCCGTGCTCCCGTCATCCCGGTGGGGCTGTGGGGTACTGAACGGGTGTGGCCCCGCTCGGAGCGGGTTCCGCGGCTGACGGCCGTACTGCACCCACCCTCGGTGCGGATCCGGGTTGGGCCCCCGGTGCGCCTGTCCCGGAAGGACCCCGTGGCCGACACCGAGGCCATCATGGCTGCCATCGTCCGCCTGCTCCCCGCCGAGGCCAGGCGCAGGCACCAGCCCAGCGCGGCCGAGCTGGCCCTGACCCTGCCGCCGGGCCGCTCGGGAGGATGAGGCACCTGCCGGCCCGGTCGGCCGTGGCCGCTCCCCTGGGCCTGGCCGTGGCGGCCGCCTCCCGGCGCCTGGGGCGGGGCTCGGGCAGCGTGATAGGTGGCCGCGTGACCCTGGCCCTGGACCCCGGTGCCCTCCGCCAGCTGGCTGGCGGCCATGCGCTGGGCCTGGTGAGCGGGACCAACGGGAAGACGACAACCACCCGGCTGCTGGCCTCGGCCCTGGCCACGGCGGGACCGGTCGTGAGCAACCAGACCGGCTCCAACCTCCCCGCCGGCCTGGTGGCGGCCCTGGCCCAGGCTCCGGCGGGGGCCGCGGGCGCCTTGGAGGTGGACGAGGCGTGGCTGGGGCACGTGGTGGAGGAGGTGAGCCCGGTGGCGGTGGCGCTGCTCAACCTGAGCCGGGACCAGCTGGACCGGGTGAGCGAGGTGCGTTCGCTGGGGGCCCGCTGGCGGGCGGCCGTGGCCGGCCGGCCCCGGCTCCGGGTCGTGGCCAACTGCGACGACCCCATCGTGGCCTGGGCGGCGTCGGCGGCGTCCCAGGTGACCTGGGTGGCGGCCGGCCAGGCGTGGAGGCTGGATGCAGGAGGTTGCCCCGCTTGCGAGGCGCGGATCCGCTTCGAGGGGGAGGACTGGAGCTGCCCCTCCTGCGGGCTGGCCCGCCCCCGCCCCGAGGCATGGCTGGAGGGCGAGAGCCTGGCTCTGGCCGGCGGAGGGCGGATCGGCTTCCGACTGGGCCTTCCGGGCCGGTTCAACCGGGCCAACGCCGCCATGGCGGCGGTCCTGGCCGCCGCCATGGGGGTGGAGCTGGACAAGGCCTTGGAGGCCATGGCGACCGTGGGGGACGTGGAAGGGCGCTACCAGGTGCTCACCCTGGCCGGGCCGCGCCCCCTGCGGGCCCGGCTGCTGCTCGCCAAGAACCCTGCCGGGTGGTCGGAGCTCCTGGACCTGGTCTCGCCTCCGCCGGCGCCGGTCGTGCTGGCCATCAATGCCCGGGTCGCCGACGGCCGGGACCCGTCTTGGCTGTGGGACGTCCCCTTCGAGCGGCTGGCAGGACGGCCGGCGGTGGCCACCGGAGAGCGCCGGCGAGACCTGGCCGTGCGGCTGCGCTACGCCGATGTCTGCCACCAGGTGGTGGAGGACCTGGTCGAAGCGGTGCGCCGGGCCGGGGCGGAGGGCACCAGCGCCGGGTCCCCCGATGATGGCGGTGCCAGCGCCACCGTGGACGTGATCGCCAACTACACGGCCTTCCAGGACCTGCGGGCGGCCCTTCTGGCCCGGGGGGCGCGTTGAGAGGGGCGTCGACGGTGAGGGTGGTGGACGTGTTCCCCGACCTGCTCGGCACCTACGGGGACGGTGGCAACGCAGTCGTCCTGGCCCAGCGGCTGCGCTGGCGAGGAATGGGGGCAGAGGTGGTGCGGGCACCCTCGGGATCGCCGGTGCCGGCCTCGGCCGACATCTATTGCCTTGGAGGTGGCGAGGACGGGCCCCAGGCCCAGGCGGCCGCGGCGCTGGCCGAGGACGGTTCCCTGGCCCGGGCCGTCGCCGGCGGGGCCGTGGTCCTCGCCGTGTGCGCCGGCTTCCAGATAGTGGGTGCCACCTTCGCCGGCGCCGATGGGCGCCCCCGGGCGGGGGTGGGGCTCATCGACGTGGCCAGCCGGCGGGGTACGGGGCGGAGGGCGGTGGGCGAGATCCTGGTCGAGGCCCCGGAGATGGGGGGCCTTCTCACGGGCTACGAGAACCACGGTGGGGTCACCGAGCTGGGTCCCGGGGTGGCTCCTCTCGGCCGGGTGCTCGCCGGAGTCGGCAACGGCACAGGCGGTGCTACCGAAGGGGCGGTGGCGGGCCGGGTGGTGGCGACCTACCTGCACGGGCCCGTCCTGGCCCGTAACCCGGCGTTGGCCGATCATCTGCTGGAGATGGTGGTAGGACCCCTGCCGGCGCTGGCGGACCCCGATGTCGAGGAGCTGAGGTCCGAGCGGCTGGCCGCCCTGGGCCGGGGCTGGAGGCGAAGGCAGAGGACCGCCTCAGGAGGGGCCGGGGAAGGCCGCCGGCACGGGGGGCGCGGTGTGCCCCTCGCCCCTCGGCGCGGTGATCACCTCGAGGCGCGCTGAGGACGCTTCAGGGGCCAGGACCGCCGGCTTTGCCAGCGGTCCTGGTCGGGGTCCGGTCCGAGGGCCCAGGCCCGCCTCCAGGAGGAGGCCTCGGGGCCGGTCAGAGGCGGCGTAGCGCCGGCGGCGGCACGCCGCCGGGACGACCACCAGTCGGTGGCGGCCTCATCGGCCAGGGCGGCCACCGCCGCCTCGATACGGGCCCCCAGCCGGCGGGCATCCTCGCCCTCGGCCGGCCACAGCGGGCGGCCCATGGTGACCGTGGTGCGGCCGGGGTGGAGCCCCGGACGCCACTTGCCGTGGATGCGCCCCGTGCCGCCCAGGTGGACGGGCACGACCGGCACCCCGGTGCGGCGGGCGAGGTAGGCGGCGCCGGCCCGGAACTCCTGGCCCCAGCCGTGGGGGCTGCGCCCTCCCTCGGGGAACACCACCAGGTTCCAGCCGTCCTCGAGGAGAGCGGCAGCGAGCTCCGTGGAGCGGCGGCTCACCCTGCGACGCTCGACGGGGATGGCCCCGATGGCACCGGCCCACAGGTGGGCCTTCCAGGCCCGGTCGAAGAAGTAGTCGGCCCCGGCGGCCACGATGGTGCGGTGGCGCAGGCGAGGGGGGAGGCTCACCAGCACCAGGGGGGTGTCGAGGTGGCTCTCGTGGTTGGCAGCGAAGATGATGGGCGGGTCGAGGCCCTCCAGGCGGTCGAGGCCCGTGACGCTGGGTTGGGCCAGCAAGCAGAGGGCGGGACGGGCGAGGGCCCCCAGGGCCACGATGCGGGCCAGGCGGACCGCATCGTGGCGGGCCCAGGTGGTGTCGTAGTCCACCCCCAGGGTGCGCCGGACCGGGCGGGGCAGCTGCCCCGGCCAGTCCGGGGCCCGCCACGGGAAGCCGAGGCGGGTCACCACGCTCCTGGGCGCGGGGAGCCGCGGTGCCGGGACGCGCAGGCCAGGAGGAAGGCGGGGGCTGCCCGGCTTCAACGGACGTCCGCCATGAGCAGGGGTGGGGCGTGGAAGTGGGTGAGGGAGGGGTCGGGGCCCACTATGTCCTCGGCCATCTCCAGGGCGTCGGCCAGGGTGCTGGCCGGTTTGAAGCCGAGCCGGCGCACCGCCCGGCGGTCGCCACCGACCACGATCACCCCGCCCAGGTGGTCCAGGGCATGGGCTCCCCAGTACCACATGTAGAAGGGGTGGACGCCGTGGTAGGCGTAGCTGGTCCGGTACAGGTGGATGTACCAGGGATCGGTGGCGAAGGTCTCCTCGTGCTTGGCCTCCATCTCCAAGGGGTCCGTCGTCTCGGACAGCACCTGCTCGAAGAAGTCGATGTAGCTCGGGTGGTGCACGGGGTGGAAGGCCCAGGGGGTCGGGTGGGAGAGGATGAGCACGCCCCCCCGGCGGACCAGGGGTTGGCCCCGGTAGAGGTTGAAGAAGTAGCCGAGCCCGAGGCACATCACGAGGACGGGGTTCATGACGGAGTTCACGTTGTAGGGGCAGAGGTAGGGGAGCCCCATGGTGAGGATGTCGGCCTGGCCCTCCACCTCGACGAGCAACTGGCGGTACATGTGCTCCGTGGTGGCGGCGTGGACGGCCTCCACCTCGCCGGCCTGGACGCTGGCCATGGCGTGGGGCGCATTGATGGACTGCAGCAGGCTGCGGGCCAGGCGCTCGGGAGCGCGGGCCAGGGCCTTGGAGGCAGCCAGGAACCCGGCCCGGTCCTTGAGCGTCCACTCCCACTCCCGGCGCTGGAGGAAGGCCGAGGACGCCGGGAAGGGGTCGTTGTTGAGGGTGGTCTCGATCTGGAAGACCTTCACCCCCTGGGCGGCCAGGTAGCGGCCCATGCGCCAGTTGGAGGAGTGGAGCTCGGAACGGTGCTGGTCCATGAAGGAGCGCGAGTGCACCATGGTGCGGACGTTGTGGTGGTGGCGGAGGCTCCGGTAGCTGGCGAGGCCGGTGGCCACGCTCTTGTGCCCCCCGTCCATGGGAACGAGGTTTATGTTCACGTAGACGACCAGGTCGGAGGTAGCGGCCCGCCTGTTGAGCTCCACGTCCTCCCCGGCGTCGGTCTGGCCCAGGTAGACGAGGTTCCCGGGGTCCTCGGCGTCGTGCTGGGTCAGGCGGCCGCAGGGGGCGAACGAGTCGTAGATGCGGTCGCCGAGGGCGTGGCGCAGCTCGGCCTCGGTCATGCGCCGGTGGAGGGCGAGGGCGGCGATGAGCACCACGTCGTCCACACCCGCTTCGGCGGCCAGGTCCAGCACGGCCTCGATGACCCGCTGACGGTTGTCCGGCCGCCGCATGGGGGGAAGGGGGAGCGAGATGTCGTCGAAGGCGATGGTGAGGCGCATCCCGGGCTTGAGGAGCGCCCGCAGGGGCGGGCTGTCGCCGAGCGGGTGCTCCAGGGCCTCGGCGATGGCGGCGTCGGGATCCGCCAGCGTCTCCACCGGCTCGGGCGGGTAGACGACCCGGGAGCCGACCGGCAGGCGCTCCAGGCGGAAGCCCTCCCCGTGCCACATGAGCGTGGGGGGGGTGGAGCGGTCCACCTCCAGCACGAAGCCGGGCCTGGACGTCATCGGGACCTCCTGGGGGAGCTCGGGGGCCGGCGGGAGGTGGCTGGCCCGGGTGGGAGGCGGGTTGCGGCGGGCCGGCGAGGCGCGGGCCGGCGAGGCGCGGGCCGGGGGGCCTCCTCCTGGGGGGTGAAGACGATCTTGACGGCGCCCCGCCGCCCCGCCGAGGCGGCGTGGGCGATGGCTTCCCCATAACGCTCCAGGGGGTAGCCGGCGCTCACCAGCCGGCCCAGCCGGGCCGACCGGACCAGCTCGAAGGCCAGCTCGAAGGTGCGCGCCCGGAGGCCGCCCCGCTCCTCCGTCCCGTAGGTGTAGGCACCCTGCAAGGTGACCTCCCGCTGCCACAGGGGGGCCAGGTCCACCTTGACCGGGCCGGGCATCCCCGCCAGGACGACCCGGCCCCGGGGGCGGACGACCGCCAGCGCCTCGGCAAGGGATTGGGCCGAGCCCACGCAGTCCACCACCACGTCTGCCCCCCCGGCCAGGCGGGGGGCCCGGGGGCCCGGTCCTCCCGGGGCCACCGCCAAGGACCGGGTCACCCGCCGCACGGCCCGGACTACCTCGCCCGCCCCCGCCACCACGTCCGCCCCCAGCTCGGCCGCCAGGGCGCGCTGCTCGGGGTACTTGGCCGAGGCCAGGAGCTTGCCGGGGAGGTCGAAGTGGCGGAGGGCCGCCACCACCCCCAGGCCCAGCGTTCCTGCACCCAGCACGGCGACGGTCTCCCCCTCTTGCACCTGGGCCGCCAAGGCGGCATGCACGGCGCAGGCGGTGGGCTCCACCATGACGGCCTCCTCGTCCGAGAAGCCGGCCGGCACGGCGTGGAGCTGGCTCAGGTGGGCCACCATCTCCACCGACCAGCCGCCCCCGGTGTCGACGCAATAACCGGTCTGCAGGCCGGGGCGCAGCTCCCCGAAGGAGATGCGCTCGCAGCTGCCCGTCCGGCCCTCGGAGCAGGCCGGGCAGGGAGGGTCGATGCCGCGGGTGGCACAGGAGAGGACGGGCTCGATCACGACCCGGGTGGGGCCACCCTCCGGGCCGGGACGGTCCGGGGCCAGCCGGCCTCCCTCCCCCACGGGCCTCTCGGGGAGGGCGGCTTCGACGTCTCCCACCACCTCGTGGCCGGGCACGAAGGGGAAGCTCACGATGGGCTCGAACCACCGGGAGCTGCGGCCGTCCAAGGTGGCCAGGTCGGAGCCGCAGATGCCGGCCAGGCGGGGCCTCACCCGGCGCCACGCCGGCCCGGGCAGCTCGGGGGGGTCCATGTCCACCAGCCGCAGCGGCCTCACGCCTCCACCGGCCCCGGGCACCAGGGCCGAGGCCAGGCGGGCGGTGGCGAAGCGCGGGAGGCTGCGCTCGACGAGCAGGGCCCGCACCGTCACCGGCCTCCTTCCGGCCCAGGCCGCCATCCCCGGCGCCCCCCCGGCCCTGACCGGGCCCGGGGGCCCATAGGGACGAGCACCCGTGACGCCCCCTCGGCCCGGCCCCAGTCCTCGGTGTGCCAGCCCCGCTTGCGGGCGATGGTGGCCAGCTTGGGCTCGGCGTTCACCGCCACGGGGTGACCTACCGCCTCCAGCATGGGCAGGTCGCTCGAGGAGTCGGCGTAGGCGACGGACTCGGCGAGCGAAAGGCCGTGGCGGGCGCAGTAGTCGGCCATGGCCAGGGCCCGGGCCTCGCCGGTGGGGGGCACCTGGACCAGCTCGCCGGTGAAGTGGCCCCCTTGCTCGGCCAGCCGGGCACAGATGATGTCGTCGAAGAGAGGTGCCAGCGGAGCGACGAGGAAGTCCAGGGCGCCCGTGATCAGCACCGTCCTGTGCCCGAGGGCCCGGTGCCTTCTCACCCGGGCGATGCCCGCCGGGAAGGAGCGGGCCAGGAGGAGGGAGCTGGCCAGCTCCCAGGCGTCCTGGCGGAGCTGGTCCACGGGAGCGCCCTCGTAACGGCGGTAGAAGGAGCGGAGGAAGTCCCCCCTGTCCCGGCGGTCCATGGCGAGCAGCGAGGGCGCAGCCGCCAGGAGCCGCCCCGCCACGGCCACCCGGCCCCCCGTCCCTAGGTGCCTGGTGGCCAGCCACGCAAATGTCTCGACCACATTCGAGGCGACCAGGGTGTTCTCGAGGTCGAACACGGCCAGCTCCCGGGAGGGGGAGAGCACCGCCCGGCGCCCCCTCTCCTCCCGGCTGGGGCCGGACCGGCGGCCCGGAGAGGTCCTCACCCTGGCATGGGCCACCACGGAGGGGAGGTGGACCCCGTGCACGTAGCCCGGCCAGTCCACGACCGCCGGGTCGAAGCAGAACCGGTCCCGGTCCTCGGGCCCGAGGGCCTCCCACAGGGCCATCAGCCTGTCCACCCGGAAGCGGGCTTCGGTCTCGGCGTAGGAGCCGTACAGGCGCACGTAGCCGAGGGCCCTCTCCCCCTCGCTGCGGCGCTCCTCCAAGGTGGCGGTGATCCGGGCCCGCTGGCCCCGCACGGGCAGGGACCGCGACACCCGCTCGGCCCAGGCCAGGCCCTTGGTGGCCCTGGTGAGCTGGCGGCTCACCTTGCCCCGGTCGGGGAACGACCACTCGGGGATCACTATGGGCTGGCCCCGTCCGTCATAGAGGGGGTGCTCCTTGAACCACGACTCCACCAGCTGCTGGAGCTGGTCGTAGCGCAGGGGGTTCCGGGCGCCCGAGGCCACGTGGTACACGCTCGGGCCGGAGGGGTCGGGGCCGCGGGCGGCCACGGCCAGGATGGCCGCCACCACCAGGTCCACCGGTATCACGTCCAGGATGCCCTCGGGGAGGCCGGGGAACTGGGTGAGCAGCCCCTTGGCGTAGGAGATGATGACGGGCTCGGCCATCCTGAAGCCCCTGATCCACCCCGGGCGGGGCTCGGCGAGGGACGACTCGATGATCGAGGGGCGCACGATCGTGACGGGCACGGTTCCCCGGTTGTCCAGCAGGGCCCGCTCGCCCAGGGCCTTGGTGTAGGCGTAGGCGTCGGGCCAGCCCAGAGCCTGGGCTCTGGCCCTTCCCGCCTCCACCAGTCCCTCCCGCACCCAGTCCGAGCGGGCCTTCTCGGCCCGTTCGGACAGCAGGGGGACGCCGGCCGCTCCCAGCTCCCGGCGCGCCTCCCGGGTGAAGCGGGCTAGCCGGGAGGGTGTGCGGCTCTCGGCGTCCAGGTCGGAGCGCACCCGCCGGGCGGCGGCCACCTCGGCCCTCCAGTCCGCGTCGGTGGCATAGGGGGTCTCGGCCAGCAGGGCCTCGGGGGCGTCCCCCCTGCGGGTGCCGGCCACGTAGGCGGTCGAAACGGCGATGAGGTGGGCGGCCCCCCGTGTCGTGGGGTCACCCCCGGCCGCCAGATCGGCCATGGCCTTCGCCACCCGCGACGGCCCGAGGAGGTTCACCTCCACGGCGGTGTCCAGGGGGGCGTCGAAGCTGACCGTGGCCGCCGAGTGCACGACCACGTCGCAGCCGGCCAGGACCTGCCTCCCGGCCTCGTCCAGGCCCAGGCCGTCGGCGCTCACGTCCCCGGCCATGACGAGGAGGCGCCTTCCCACCTCGGAATCGAAGCGCTCGCCCCACTGCTCCCTCAGGCGGTCGAAGCAGTTGTTGTGGATGATCTCCCGCCGGGTCCTCTGGGCTGCGTCGTAGCGCCGGCCGGGGCGGACCAGCACTGCCACCTCGCAGTCGGGGACGCAGCGCAGAAGGCGCTCGACCAGGGCGGTGCCGAGGAAGCCGGTGGCGCCGGTGACCCCCACCCGGCGGCCCGCCAGGGCGCCGGCGATCATGGCCGGACCGGCCGGCCGGCGTGGGGGTGGGGAGCGGGCGTCATGAAGTCCTCTCTTAGCATCCTCCCCCTTCGCTGGTCAGACCGGCCGGGGGCGGGCCGGCGTTACCTGGCCGGCGCTACTTGGCGGGTGTCGACCGCCGGGCCGGCTTCAGCTCCCCCCGGGCGGCCGCTTCCCGCCTCTCCCTCCGGGTCTTGCGGTCGTGCTTGCCGGGCGGTGCCGGGGGGGTGTACCGGCGCGAGGGAGCCGGGATGGGGCGGCCGGTGGCATCGACCTTCTCCTTGTCTTTCTCCCGGGCTGCCATCCGGCCCCTGCCCCTGGCACCGGCGGGAGCGCTGCGGGCCGGCGGCGAGGACTTGGCGGCGGGCTGGGCCTTCTTGCTCTCAGCGATCTGGAGCCTGCTGTTCCTGATGACGAGCCAGCCCCCGAAGACCACCCAGGCATAGCCCAGCACCACGTAGACGTTCCAAGGGCCCACCAGCCCGATGTAGACGGCCACCAGGCCGACCAGCCACCGCCGGCGCACCACGGTGGACCAGGCCAGGATGGCCGCCATGGCCAGCCCGAAGCCCAGGCTCTCGACGGGCGAGGTGTGGTGGCCCTTCAGCACGACGGTCGCCTGGTGGAGGTGGGGTATCCAGATGACGGCGAAGGCGACGGCCAGGGCCGCGGCCGCCACGAACCCGTACAGGCGCTCCCGGTTGTCCATGAGGGGCGCCGGCGCCTGGCCGAACAGGCCCTTCCTCGGGGCCTGGCCGGTCGCCCCCTTCGAGCCGAAGGGACGGGGCGGCGGCGGCGGCTCGGCCAGCCACTGCTTGAAGCGCTCCACCAGGTCCATGTGGAGCCCAGCGTACCGCCGGCAGCGAGGGAGGCCAGCATCCTAGGCTGCCGGCGATGGACTTCCGGAGTGAGACCGTGGCCGGCCTGGCAGCCTCGGTGCGGGCTGGTGAGCGTTCAGCGGTGGAGCTGGCCGAGCAGGCGCTGGCCCGCATCGAGGCCCTGGACCACAAGGTGAGGGCCTTCGTGTCCCTGGACCCCGAGGGTGCCTTGGCCCAGGCGCTGGCCGTGGACCAGGCCCGGGAGGAGGGCCGTGACCCGGGCCGGCTCGCCGGGGTCCCGATCGGTGTCAAGGACCTGGAGGACGCCGCCGGCCTGCCCACGGGCAGGGGATCGGCGGTGCTGGGGGACCCCCGGCCGGCCGCCTCGGACTCGGTCCTGGTGGCCAGGCTCAAGGCGGCGGGAGCGGTGGTGATGGGCAAGACGGCCACGCCGGAGCTGGGCTGGAAGGCGGACACCGTGAGCCCGGCCCACGGGGCCACCTTCAACCCCTTCGACCTGGCCCGGAGCCCCGGTGGGTCCTCGGGGGGGAGCGCGGCGGCGGTGGCAGCGGGGATGGTGCCCCTGGCCACCGGTTCCGACGGAGGTGGCTCCATCCGCATCCCCTCAGCGGTGTGCGGCCTGTCGGGGCTGAAGCCCTCCCTGGGCCGTGTGCCCTCTGGGGGCCAGCAGCCCCCCGGCTGGGGGTCGCTGTCCACCAAGGGGGTGATCGGCCGGCGGATGGCGGACGTGGTGGAGTCCCTGGCGGCGGTGGTGGGGCCCGAGCCCACCGACCTGCACTCCCTGCCCATGCCCGATGCACCCTGGTTGGGGAGCCTGCGCCAGCCGGGGGTCCCGGCCCGGGTGGCCTGGTCCCCGACCCTCGGCTACGCGCCGGTGGATGCCGAGGTGCTTGCCGTCTGCCAGGGGGCGGTGCGGGTGCTGGAGGGTCTGGGGGCGGAGGTGGAGGTGGTGGAGCGGGTCTTTCCCGAGGACCCCATCGGGGCCTGGCTCACCATGACCAACTCCTACAACCTGCGCACCATCGGGCACCTGCGGGGCACCGAGGACTGGGAACGGCTCGACCAGGAGATGGCGGCCCAGGCCGAGGCGGCAGCGGGCTTGACGGCCGCCGAGCTGGCCCGGGCCCAGGACCAGTGCCACCTGCTCAACCTGCACCTGGTGGAGGTGTTCCACGGGGCCCGGCTGCTGGTGACCCCCACCACCGCTGCCCCCGCCCCCCTGTCGGGCCAGCCGGGCGGGATCGACGGCAGGCCCGAGCTCAACTGGGTGCGGTTCACCTACCCCTTCAACCTCACCCGGTCCCCGGCGGCCACCGTCTGCGCCGGGCTCACCTCCGCGGGGCTGCCCGTGGGCATCCAGCTCGTCGGCCCCCAGCACGGTGACGCCGTCGTGATCAGGGCGGCAGCTGCCCTCGAGGCTGCCCTCGGGGTGGAGCCCCTGGCGGCCGTGGGCTGACGGGTTCCCGGCCGGTAGGGCGAACGAGAAGGGACGGCTTTTCGACGGTCACCAGGCGGAAGGGAGCCACCACGTAGACTGCCGCGGTCATGCGGGTCACCTTCCTCGGCCATGCCGGGATGCTCATCGAGACCGGCCAAGGCAGCATCCTGTGCGATCCCTGGTTCAGCCCGGCCTACTTCGCGTCCTGGTTCCCCTTCCCCAGCAACGAGGGGATCGACCCGGTGACCGTCGCCAGGCCCGACTTCTTGTACGTGTCGCACCAGCACCACGACCATTTCGATCCCGAGTTCCTCGAGGCGGCCGTGTCCAAGGACGCCACGGTGCTGCTCCCCGACTTCCCCGTGGACGACCTGGGCCGGGAGTTGCGCCGACTCGGCTTCAGGCGGTTCGAGCGCCTCCCCGACCGGGAGCCGGTCGACCTGGGCGGAGGGCTTCGGGTCATGGGGGTGACCGAGGTGACCACCTCCGACGGCCCCCTCGGGGACTCGGCCCTGGCAGTGGACGACGGCACGGCCAGGCTGTTGGACCAGAACGACGCCCGGCCCCGGGACCTCGACGCCCTGGCCGCCTTCGGGAGCTTCGACGCCCACTTCCTCCAGTTCTCGGGCGCCATCTGGTACCCCGTGGTCTATGTGCTGGACCCGGAGGTGAAGGCGGGGCTCTCCCGGGAGAAGCGCCTGCGGGGGATGGACCGGGCCCGGCGCTACGTGGAGGACGTGGGCGCCACCCACGTGTTCCCCTCGGCCGGCCCGCCCTGCTTCCTGGACCGTTCGCTCTTCGGGTTCAACGATTTCGGCGGGGATGACGCCAACCCCTTCCCTGACCAGACCGTGTTCCTGGAGCACCTGCGCTCCCATGGGGTCGAGGGAGGGCGGCTGGTGGTGCCGGGGAGCGTGGTGGACCTGGAGGGGGGCAGGTGCTCGGTGGCCCACCCTGGGCCCGAGGCCGAGGTCATGGCGCCCTTCCGGGACAAGCGCGCTTACCTGGAGGCCTACCGGGAGCGCCGGCGACGCGTCCTGGAGGAGGCTCACCGCAGCTGGCCCGGGGCGGGCAGCGACCACCCGGCTGCGGACGCGGGGATGGACGTGGTGGGGATCCTGCGGGAGTGGTGGGAGCCGCTGCTGGCCAAGGCGGACCGGCTGTGCTCGGGCATCGGTGCCCCCGTTCTGCTGAGGGCCGGCGACGTGGCGGTCGTGGTGGACTTCCCTGCCCGCCGGGTGCGGCCCTTCGCCGGGGAGGACTGCCCGTACCGGTTCCACTTCCAGGCCGGGCCGTTCCTGGCCAGCGTGGCGGCCAGGGAGCAGGACTGGGTGAACGGCCTCTTCCTCTCCATGCGCTTCACCGCCGAGCGGGACGGGCCCTACAACGAGCACCTGTACGCCTGGTTCAAGTGCATGTCCGAGGAGCGCCTGGCCTATGCCGAGAAGGTGGCGCCGGCTCCCCCCGGAGCCCCGTCCCCGTCCCGGATCGCACCGGGCGGCAGGCGGGGGGCCCGCCGCCGGCCCTCCGGGCGTCCCGAGGACGAGTGGTGCGAGATAGGGGGGTGGCGGGTGCAGCGGCGTTGCCCCCACCTCCAGGCGGACCTGCGCCGGTTCGGCAGGGTGGAGGACGGGGTGCTCACGTGCCAGATGCACGGCTGGCAGTTCGACCTGGCCACCGGGAAGTGCCTCACGGCCGAGGACTGGGACCCCATCCGGGCCGAGCCTCTCGACCAGGCCCGGGCGGCGGAGGGCTGAGGGGGCGCCACGCCCTCCCAGGACCTACCTTTCAGGGCGGTGCGACCGGGCGCTGGCCAGCCAGTGGAGGAGGCGGCGCCGACGGCCCCGGCTCGGACGACGTCAGCTCCCGCTGGTGACCTGGCCGGCACGGGCCAGGCCCCGTCGGCGGGTGGCGACCCCGGGCGCAACCGGGTGCAGGCGGGGGAGTCCCTCACCGTCCTGCTCGTCGCCGCCTGCCTGGCCACTGCCTGGTTCTATGCGACCTGGTCCGGGCAGGGGCCCCACACGGTAGGCAGCGGGGGCGACAGCTACCCGCTCATCTGGGGGCTCGGGTGGTGGCCCTACGCCCTGAGCCACGGGCTCAATCCCTTCTTCAGCCACCGGGTCCAGTACCCCCATGGCGCCAACCTCATGTGGCTGCCGCCCACGGTGCCCCTCCTCTCGCTCCTCCTGTCGCCCCTCACCGTGGTGACCGGGCCGGTCACCTCCTACAACGTGCTGGCCACGGCCGCTCCCGCCCTCACCACCTGGGCTGCCTACCTCGCCTTCCGGCGCTGGACCATGCCCGGATCGGCGCTGTTGGGTGCCTTGATATTCGGGTTCTCGCCCTACATGGCGGCCCAGTCCAATGACCATCCCTTCCTGACCTTCCTCGTAACGGCGCCGCTCATGCTCATCGTCGCCGACCGCCTGTTGGTGGTGCAGGAAGCGCCTGCCTGGCGGGACGGGCTGTGGCTGGGACTGCTGGCGGCAGCTCAGCTGCTGATCAGCGAGGAGATACTGGTCATGGAGGCGATAGCCGCCCTGGCCGGCGTGGTGGTCCTCTGCCTCCTCGGGGGCCGCCAGGTCCCCCGCCGGGCCCTCCATGCGGCCAAAGGCCTGGCCGTGGCTCTCGGGGTCTGGGTCGTGGTGAGCGCCTACCCCCTCGCCGTGCAGTTCCTGGGCCCGGACAGGCTCCTCGGCCAGCTCCAGCCCCGGGGCGTCTACGTGGGCGACGTGTGGAACTTCATCACCCCGACGTCCGTCACCGCCCTCGACCCGGTGTGGGCTCACCGGCTGACCCAGAGCTTCACCGGGAACTACACCGAGTGGGGGGCGTACCTGGGGATCCCCCTGCTCATCTTCCTCGTCCTCGCCGTCGTCCTGTGCTGGAGGAGCCGTCTCACCTGGGTGGCGCTGGCGGTGACCGTGGTGAGTGGCGTCCTGACCCTGGGCGGCAGGCTCCACGTGGCCGGGCACCCGACCCACATCCCTCTGCCCTGGGGCCTCGTTGACCACCTCCCCGTCCTGGAGGACCTGTTGCCCCTCAGGTTCTCCTCCATGCTTTTCCTCGGAGCGGGTTTGCTGGTGGCCCTGGGGGTCGATGCCCTCGTCTCCTTGCCGGCTCGCCCCCCGGGCCGCCCGCGCCGCGTGGTGGTCGTGGGCTCAGGCTTGGTCGTGCTGATCCTGATCTCGCTCGTTCCCCGCCTGCCCTTCCGGACCAACTCCCTCCCTTCCTCCAAGGGCCTCGCTGCGGGGTGGGTCTGCCCCCGCCGGGCGGGGGCCCCTGTGGAGCTCCTGCCGTCCAGCGACGAGGCGGTTCTCTACTGGCAGGCCGAGGCGGGCTACTGCTTCTCGATGCCCGCCCGGACGGGCCTGAACGTGAGCCGTGACCGGGGGGCCCTGCCCGACCCCGTCCTGGCCGCAGCCAGCGCCGCGGCCGAGACGGCTCAGCGCCTGCCTCCGGTCACCCCGGCCCTGCGGGACGCCGTGAAGGCCGAGCTGGCCAGGCAGGGGGCGGTGGAGGTCCTGCTGCCCTGGGAGAGGCGGGTGCAGGCCCTTACCCCCGCCCTAAGGGTTGCGACCCAGGCCGAGCTCTCTCGCCTGGGCGTGAGGGACCACATCGTGTCCAAGCCCACCCTGAGGGGCACCCAGATGCGCCTGGCTGACTGGCTGACCAGCGTGCTCAGGGTGTCCCCGAGCAGCGTCGGGGGAGTGCTGGTCTGGAGGGTCCGCCGTCCCCTGACGGGAGGGTGAGGGCACCGGCGCACCCAGACGGCCCACCCGCCTGTCGCGGCGCTGGTCCCGCCTGTAGCGGGCCAGGGTGCGCAGGGTGCCCAGCCCGTACACCACACTGCGCCGGAAGTTGACGGAGCTGGCCTCGGCGAAGTAGCGGGTGGGGACGGCCACCTCCTTGATGCGCAGTCCGGCCGCCACCACCTGGGCCACCAGATCCTGGTCGAAGACGAAGTCGTCGGAGTTGGCGTGGTAGTCGACCTTCTCGAGCAGGGAACGGGAGTAGGCGCGAAAGCCGGTGTGGTACTCGGACAGCACGATGCCGAAGACCTTGTTCTCGATGGCCGTGAGGGCCCGGTTGGCCACGTACTTCCACCAGGGCATGCCTCCCGCCAGGGGATCGCCCAGGAAGCGGCTGCCGAGCATCATGTCCGCCTCGCCCGAGAGGATGGGGGCGATGAGGTCGGGGATCCGGGTGGCGTCGTACTGGTAGTCGGGATGGACCATCACGACCACGTCGGCCCCGGCTGCCAGCGCCATGTCGTAGCAGGACTTCTGGTTCCCGCCGTACCCACGGTTCTGGTGGTGCACCTTGACCTGGATGCCGAGCAGCTCGGCGATGGCCACCGTGTCGTCGGCCGAGCGGTCGTCGACCAGGATCACCTGGTCGACGACGTCTCTCGGGATGTCACGGTAGGTACGCACAAGGGTGGCCGAGGCGTTGTAAGCGGGCATGACCACCACGACGCGGGGAGAGGACTCCTCGCCGCCATTCATGCCGGCGAGGCTAGCGCAGCCGCCCGCCGGGTCTCCTGGTCCCGGCGCCTCCTCCTGCGGGCCACAGCGGCCAAGGGCCCGATAGCGAGCACCCCGGCCCCGACCAGGGTGCCGGCTATCCCCAGGTCGAGACCCGGGGGGGCATAGGAGAACCTGACCGCGGACCGGCCGGCGGGGACGGGGACGGACTGGAAGAGGGGGCCGGCATGGGCGATGGGGACGGTCTTGCCGTTCACCGTGGCCGACCATCCGGGGAAGAACAGCTCCCGCCAGGTGAGGCGGGTGGGGGCCGGGCAGCGGACGAGGGCCTCCCCGAACCCCTGGTGGTGCACCGAGCAGGCTCCGGAGGCGGTGGAGAAGAGGGGGGCGGGGTGCGGGAGGGAGTAGATGGCGACGAAGCCGTCGTCGAAGGCCTGCCTCACGCCCGGCACGCCCGCCAAGGGGTTGGTCCCCGCGTAGGCCACCACGTAGCGCACTCCTATGGCCTCGTAGGAGGAGAGGTGCTGGGCGATCTCCTGGGCAGGCGTGGGCCCCTTGGCATTGCGCACGTAGAGCCCCGTGTAGCGCAGTGGGCTCTCGTTGGGGGCCAGGTGCCGGGTGATGAAGCTCGTGTAGCGGGTGGCTTCGGGGATGTCGTTGATGTCGACCTCGCCCAGGCCGAAGTAGGTCCCGTAGTTGGGCATTATCGGGCCCAGGTTGGCGAACCGCTGCCCGTGCAGGTGGGCCCTCAGGAAGGCCACCGGGCGCAGGTCCAGCTTCTGGGTCAGGGGGGCAGCCAGCTCGGGCACCAGGAAGAGGGCAAGGCTGTCGGCCACCATCAGTCCCGCCACGATCCCTGTGGCCAGGCGCCGGGGCCTGAGCAGGGCGACGAGGGAGACGACCGCCGAGAGGCCGATGGCCCAGGCCAGCGACCCGTCCGTGTAGGGCCGCTGGTAGCTGTTGAGGTGGTCGAACACAGCCAGCTGAGGCTGGACGAGATGGGCCACCACCACCAGCCAGGCGACCACCACCGCCCCCACGGCCAGGACCCCGGGGCGGGGGAGCCGGGACGACCTGAGGGAGGCCAGGCCCAGGCAGGCCAGGATCACGGCCACGAACTCGATGTCAGGCATGATGTAGCGGGGGAACAGGGAGGCCTTCACCCCCGGCACCATGCCGATCAGGTTGAAGATGACCGGCAGGTGCAGGTTCCGGCCGATGGAGAGGAACACGAACCCGGCGAGGACCACCCGCAGGAGGAGCTCGCGCCGCCCCGCCAGGACCAGGCCGGCCAGGGCCATCACCATGAGCGTGGGGGTGATGTACCCGCCCTGCAGGCCGTTGGAGAAGGCGAAGCTGGGCGACGACCCTGGCCGCAGGCTCCCGGTCGGGGTCAGAGGGCCGGTTATGTAGGGCAGGCCGAAGTGGGTGACACCGTAGCGAGGCGGCATGAAGAGGTTGGCGTAGGCAGAGGCGTGGGGACCGACGTTGCCGTGGTGGAGGTACCCGAGGAAGGCGAGCAGCAGAGGGGAGCAAAGAAGGAGGCCGGCCGCCCAACCCGCAACAACGCGCCAGAGGTACCCGAGGACGGCCGGCCTCCGGCTCTGCACTAGACGGACCGCCGTCCAGACCGCGGCCAGGATCCCGTCGAGGTAGGCGACCTCCGGGAACCCTGAGACGATGGACAGGGCCACTCCTGCAGCCAGCAGCATCCATCCCCGGTTCTCACCGGGGCGCCGGAAGGTCCTCTCCACCCCCCACACGGTCATGGGGAGGAAGCAGACGGGGTTGACCACGGCGTTGCCGAACCAGGCGAAGGTCCCTATCAGCCCGAATGCCACTCCGCCGGTAGCCGCCACCGGGCGGGAGCAGCCCATCTCCCGCACCAGGCCGTAGGTGGCCAGGGCGGCGATGCACTCCAGGATCACATGGAAGAAGAGGAGCCCGGAGGGGAGGGCTTGGATCATGACCAGCGGGAAGAAGGCGGCAGCGATGACGCCGGCAGCCAGAGGCTCACCCACCCCCTCGAAGGGGTTCCACCATGGGACCTTCCCGGCCAGCCAGTCCATAGCCACCCGGTGCCCCAGCGTCTGGGCGGTGAAGCCGATCTGGGGGTCGATGCTGTAGGCGCCGGGAAGAGCACCGTGGCGGAAGGTGGGTCCCAGGCCTGACACCCAGTTGAGGGGGTTGACGTCCACGACGCCGGACAGGGAGGCCAGGTTGGCCAGGATGACCGCCGCGCAGGCGCCGGCGGGCCAGGCCCAGCGGGCGGCACCAGCCCGGGTCAGCAGGGCCTGCCTCAGCCCGCCCGTGCGGTTCTGGGCGCTCCCGACCAGTTCCCTCTTGCCCGGGGGGTCGGGCCGGCAACGACCCACCTTCATGCGAAGAGGTGTGCCGGCGGCCGCCGGCGCAGGGCCAGCCCGCGAGGCGGCTGGGTTGGCGCAGGGGTCAACCGCACGGTGGACAACATAGCCCTTGACGGCCGGTCGGCCCGGTTGCCGGGTTCTTCCCCCGCCATCTCCTAGGCTCGGGACGATGCCCGACCGAGGTCCGACGGTGCCCGAGCGAGGAACCAAGCGTGAAGCCCTCGACCAGCACTTCGTCCAGGCTGTCACCGACCTGGGCGCCCAGTGGTCCCGGGCGGGCGGGAGCCGTCCAGACCCGGGCCTGCCCGTCCGTCCCCGCTCCGGGCTGACCGGCGAGATGGCTCTGGAGCTCTTCGATGCCCAGGCCGCCAGCCGCCACCTGGACCTGGCTGCCAGGTGGATGAGGGAGGAAGGACAGGGCTATTACACGATCGGGTCCTCCGGGCACGAGGGCAATGCCGCCGTGGCGGCGGCACTGCGCCCCACCGACCCTGCCCTCCTGCACTACCGCTCGGGCGCCTTCTACCTCGCTCGTGCCGCCCAGGTGGGGGAGAAGGCCTTGGGCCAGGATCCCATCCTGGACGTGCTGCTCGGCCTGGCGGGAGCGGCCGACGAGCCCATAGCCGGCGGCCGCCACAAGGTGTTCGGCCGTGCCGAGCTGGCCATCATCCCCCAGACGTCGACGATCGCATCCCATCTTCCCCGTGCGGTGGGCGTGGCCTTTGCCATCGAGCGGGCTCGCAAGCTCGGGTCGGGGTGCCTCTGGCCCCCCGATGCCGTGGTCGTCTGCAGCTTCGGGGACGCCTCGGCCAACCACTCCACAGCCCTGGGTGCCGTGAACGCCGCCTGCTACACCGCCTACCGGGGGCTTCCCATGCCGGTCCTCTTCGTGTGCGAGGACAACGGCTGGGGCATCAGTGTGCCCACTGCTCCCGGCTGGGTGGAGAGGGCCCACGCCGCCGTCCCCCAGCTCCGCTACCTCAGTGCTGACGGGTCGGACCTGGCCGGGGCGTACGACACGGCCCTGGAGGCGGTGAGGTGGGTGAGGCAGCACAGGAAGCCAGCCTTCCTCCATCTCAAGGTGGTCAGGTTCATGGGCCACGCCGGCTCCGACGCCGAGGTCAGCTACCGGTCGCCCTCCGATGTGGCGGCGGACTACGAGAGGGACCCGCTGCTTGGGACATCGAGGCTGCTCGTGGAGTCGGGGCTCCTTCCTCCCGAGGAGGTGCTGGCCCGCTACGAGGCGATCCGGGCCAAGGTGATGAGGCTGGCCAGCGAGGCCGTTTCCCGGCCCCGCCTGCGCGATGCGGCAGAGGTCATGGAGCCCTTGGCGCCCCGTCGCCCTGACCGGGTGGCGGCCAACGCCGCCCGCTCAGCACCCGAGGACCGGCGCCGGGCCGTGTTCGAGGGACGGTTGCCCGAGGAGGAGGGCCCCCTCACGCTGGCCCTGGCCATCAACCGCTCCCTGGCGGACGGGCTGGCCTGCCGCCCGGGGATGATGGTCTTCGGCGAGGACGTGGGCCGCAAGGTCGGCGTGTACGGGGTGACCCGCCGGCTGACGCGTCGCTTCGGGGCCGCCAGGGTCTTCGACACGCTCCTCGACGAGTCGTCCATCCTGGGCCTCGGCCTCGGTGCCGCCATCTCCGGGCTGCTCCCCGTACCCGAGATCCAGTACCTGGCCTACCTCCACAATGCCATCGACCAGCTGCGGGGGGAGGCGGCCACTCTCCAGTTCTTCTCCAAGGGCAGGTACCGCAACGGGATGGTGGTGCGGATCGCCGGTTACGCCTACCAGCGCGGCTTTGGCGGGCACTTCCACAACGACAACGCCGTCGCCGCTCTGCGGGACATCCCGGGCCTGGTAATAGCGTCGCCCTCCCGGCCCGACGACGCCGCCTCCATGCTGCGCACCTGCCTGGCCGCTGCCGAGGAGGACGGCACCGTGAGCGTGTACCTGGAGCCCATCGCCCTGTACCACACCGCCGACCTGCACGAGGACGGCGACGGGGGGTGGCTGGCGCCCTATGCCGCTCCCGGGACCTGGTCGCGCTGCCATGTGCCCATTGGCTCGGCCCGAACCTACGGTGCCGGTGGCGACATCACCCTGGTCAGCTTCGCCAACGGCCTGGCCATGTCCCTTCGTGTGGCCCGGCGCCTGGAGGAGGCGGGCGTGGGCAGCAGGGTCCTGGACCTGCGCTGGTTGGCCCCCTTGCCCGTGCCTGACCTCGTCAGGGAGGCAGACGCCACCGGGAGGGTCCTGGTCGTCGACGAGACCCGGCGGTCGGGGGGTGTCTCCGAGGGGGTCATGGTGGCGCTGGCGGAGGCGGGGTACGGGGGCAAGGTGGCCAGGGTCACCAGCCACGACAGCTTCGTGCCCCTCGGGGACGCCGCCTACCACGTGCTCTTGTCCGAGGCAGCGATAGAGAAGGCGGCCCGGGACCTCCTGGGTTAGAGGGGGCCGGGCTGGTGCCGGGCGACGGGCCGGGGGCCGGGTGCCTGCTCGGTCCCTATGCGACCGAGGCCACGCAGAGGAGGCTCTGGCCGAAGGGCGGGGAGACCATGCGCTCTATGAGCCTGGTGGCAGGGATGACGAGGCTGTCGTAGAGGCGGACCAGGGCCGGCTTCGGGGTCCCCGTGCCCCCCAGGTGGACCGCCAGCCACCAGGCCAGTCCCCCGAGGAAGTTCACGGGCCGTAGCACCTCGACATGGAGCCCGGCCGCCTCCACTGCCGCCCTCAGGCTCTTCGGGGTGTAGCGCCGGACGTGGCCCACCTGGCGGTCGAAGTCCCCGTAGAGGGCCGGGTAGGCGGGGACCCAAAGGATCAACCTGCCCCCCGGCTCCATGACCTTGGTGAGGTTGCGCAGGGCGACCACGTCCTCCTCCACGTGCTCCAACACGTTGAGGGCCACGACCGTGTCGACGGTGCGGTCCAGGTCCAGCGACTCGGGCAGGGCCAGATGGGCCACGTCGACGTCGGGACGCGACCGGTAGCGCTCCTGGAGCCGCTCCACGAGCCAGGGCTCGGCGTCGGTCAGCACCAGGCGCTCCGGGCCCTCGAGCTGGGAGGCGAACTCACCCAGGCCCGATCCCACCTCGAGCACCCATCTCCCGCAGTAGGGGGCAATGAGCTCGAGCTGGTACTGGCGGTAGCGGGGGGCGCCCTCCCCGCCGAGGTGGTTGTCGAGCAGGCCCGGGGGAGCGTCGGAGGCGTCGGGAGAGAGCTGGACCCGCTCCTCCGTGCGGGTCACGCTGCCGTCCCGTTGCCGGCAGCCACCCCGTTTCCTGTCGACTCGGAGTTGCGCATGAGGCGGAGGGCTCCCACCTTCATCTCCGTCAGGGAGAACGAGGCGAACACCGTCTCCACCCCCGCTGCCATGAGGGAAAGGGCCAGGAGGACGGGCTTCATCTCGTTGATGGGCCCCCGGGACCGGCGCAGCCACTTGGCCAGCACGTAGCTGTCCAGGGCGAGGCCCACGGCGAAGGTCACCCCGCCGGCGGTCACGCCGCGGCGCAGGTTGAAGCGCTGCTCGATGAAGCGGGTGAGCCGGCCGGTCATGGGCTCGTAGCCCTGGGCCCGCCCGTGGGTGGTGGCGAGCAGCCCGAACACGCTGGTCTGGAGCCCGCCCAGGGTGAGCAGGGCGAAGAGGGCCGAGAAGTGCATGTCGAGCAGGTGGGAGCCGATCCGGAGCCGGCCCGGGAGCAGCACCAACTGACCGGCCAGGCCCACGCCAAGGGCTATGCCGCCAGGCACCAGGAACAGCCACCGGGGGCAGCGCAGGAGCATGAAGCGCAGGTGCCGCCAGCCGTCGGGCCAGGACCGCAGCTTCGACTCCCCGAGGCGGGGGTAGTAGGTGATGGGGACCTCGGCCACCGACAGCTTGTTCTCGGCGGCGGCGATCACGATCTCCGAGGCCAGCTCCATGCCCGGGGAGGCCAGGTTCATGCGCTTGATGGCTTCCGAGGTGAAGGCCCGCATCCCGCTGTGGGCGTCGGAGCTCTTGACCGAGAAGAGGATGTTGAGGACCTTGGTGAGCACGGGGTTGCCGACGTAGCGGTGCAGCCAGGGCATGGCGCCGGGCAGGATCTCGCCGGCGAACCGTGACCCGTGCACGTAGTCGTACCCCGCCTCGAGGAGGTGCACGAACTGCCCCAGCTCGGTGAAGTCGTAGGAGCCGTCCGAGTCCCCCATGACGATGTAGCGCCCACGGGCCTCGGCGAACCCCCTCCGGTAGGCGGCCCCGTAGCCGCGCTCGGGCTCGTGGACCACCCTGGCCCCGGCGGCCTTGGCGACCTCGACCGAGCCGTCGGTGGACCCGTTGTCGCAGACCACCACCTCCCCCGAGAGGCCCGCCCGCTCCAGCCCCTCGAGCGCCTTGGTCACGCAGATCCCCACGCTGTGGGCCTCGTTGAGGCAGGGCATGACCACCGAGACATCGACGGCCGCCTCGGCCGCATCCCGGGCCGGCTGCGGCGGGGCAGAGGTTCGCACGACGGGGGGCATGGCGTTGACGCTAGCCGATGAGCCCGGTTCAGGTAGCACTTTGCTGGTCACCTACTTACTTTCATGACGCGCTTGTCCTTGCCCCCTTGGCTGTGGGCCGCCGGGCGTGGCCGCCATGGGTGCACGGCTCGCCCGCCAGCCCAGCGGGGCCAAGGCCCTACCGGCCTGCACGACCTCGGACAGCCTACCGCCCCGAACCTCTGCCCCCTTCCTCATGGCCGTCTAAGACCAGCCTTTCCCCAGACCAAGGCGGTTCGCCCGCGCCGGGCCGGGCAACATCCCTGGCGGCTGCCTGTTGGGCCGGCGGAGCACATAGGGGCGAACCTCCCGGACCGGCATGGACGTGCGAACCAGCTAGCGGCGACAACCTAGCCCTACCCATCCCTTCGATGCCAAACCCCTCTCAGCTGGGGCCGGGGCCGGAGGATGGGCGCCCCCGGGCCAGGGCAGTGGCTCCCAGGCAGGCGGCCACAGGGATGAGGGCCAGCTGGGGGAGCTGGTAGCGCCAGTCGAAGACCGACAAGGCGGCCGGCGGCATCAGCACCGCCACCACCCCTGCGCAGAAGGCCAGGCAGGGGGCCCGCAGGGGGGAGCGGCGGGAGCGGCCCAGCCCGGCCGCGGCAGCCAGCCCCACGGCCAGGCCCGCGGCCAGCAGGGGGCCCGGGACGTACCACCTGCCGTAGGCGTGGAGGAAGGCGGCCAGCTGAGGCTGGACCGAGCCCCGGAGGTGCCCGTAGCTCCAGAGGATGGCGGGCACCAGCGACGGAACCGCCACGCCGTGATAGGTGGGGTAGGTGGACTGGAACTGGTGGTACCACTGCGGGTAGTCGTCCGGTCCCCGGCCCCTCACGGGGGAGAAGCCGTAGAAGAAGTCGGCCGTGACGTCGCCGGCGTAGGCGAGGGGTTGGTGCAGGATGACCCGCTCGGAGAAGTTGGCGATGACGGCGTCGGCGGAGCGGCCCGGTGGGGGGCGGAACCTCCACTGGGGTGACGCCGGGTCCCACATGTAGAAATCGGCGCTCGGCCGGTGGCCCGGCGGGGCGGAGGGGCACAGGGGGCGCTCGTAGGCAGGCAGGGACATCCCCCTGCAGTCGGCAAAGGAGGCGACCTTGCCGTACATGAAGTGGCCGGAGTAGCTGGTGAGGGTCCAGGGGCCCCAGGCGACATGGAACCACCCGGCGTAGGCCACGAGGGGCAGGAGGAAGCTGGAGAGCACCAGGCCAGCCCGGGTGACCAGCTGCTTCCAGGGGCGGACCGCCACGACCACATAGGCCAGGGCCGGGAGGATGGTGACCGCATCGGCCATCCTCACCCAGGCGGCCAGGGAGACCAGGAGCCCGGCGGCGACCGGCCGGGCCCAGCCGAGCCGGGATGAGCGGCCTCTTCCTGCCCCGGGCCACACCAGCACGGCCAACCCTGCCAGCACCAGGAAGGAGGCAAGGACGTCACTGAGGACGTACTGCTCGAGGTCGAGCTGCAAGGGATCGAAGAGGACCGGGACCGAGGCCAGCGCCGCTCCCCATGGCGGGCAGCGAAGGCGGGTGAGGAGGGCGTAGACCAAGATGGCCGAGGCCAGGCCCAGGACGTGGTTGGCCACCGCGGCCAGGAACAGGTGGTGCACTATCTCCACCAGGGGCACCAGGAACAGGGAGTAGCCGCTGGTCCGGATGGGGTCGGGCACCAGCTTCCCGTGGGCGAAGTTCCAGGCATCGGCGAGGTAGGTGCCGGTGTCGGGGAAGACGAGGGCGGGCCGGTAGGCGAGCTGGACCACCCCCCGCAGGAGGGTGCCACCCGCCAGCAGGCCGAGGAAGAGGCGGTGACGGGCAGCCGCCTCCCGCCAGCCCGGGCGGGCCCCCGGTCTCCTGGCGGCCCGGGTTGCCCGGGACAGCCGCGGCCTGGTCACCTCCCCGTTCAGGATCACCGGGGCCCGCTCCCGGTCGCCGGGGAGAGGCCGCTCACCCGGGGCTCACCGGGGTCCTCAGCGCGGAGCGGTGCCAGACGAGGGTACCTGCCACCCGGGTGGGGGAGGAGCCGAGCACCTGGGACAACCAGGCCCCCAGGCGGGCCTGGGTGCCCGGGGCGAAGCCGCCGAGCACGCTGTCGTGCAGCTTGAGGTGGTCGAGGATCTCCTGGGTGGCAACCCGGTAAGCGGGTGGGAAGGCCGGGTTGGACGCGTCGGGTGCCACGACCACCTCGACCACCCTGTCGCGCGCCAGCTCGGAGTGCACCTCGGCCCGCACCGCGGGAGTCACCGGTGGCATCGGCTGGCCGGTCTCGGCGGCGGCGCTGGCTGCGGTGAGCAGCGGCTGGGGAATGCCCGTGGTCGGATTGCTGGCGTTCAGCCCGGTCCGGGCAGGTTGGGCGAAGCAGTAGCCGGCCTGAGCCTGCCAGTAGAGGGTGGCCTCGTCGTTGGAGGGCAGCACCGTGACGTCCTGACCCTGGGGCCGAGGGCAGGCCAGGCCACGGGCGAAGGCGGCCGCCGGGGGGTCGACATTGAGGGGGTAGGGGACGACGGGGGCCAGGGCCAGCAGGCCCAGCCCGGCCAGCCCATAACCGGCTGCCCGGAGCACTATCCCCGCCCGCCATCGCCTCCAGGCACGGCGAAGGTCCTCCAGGCCAAGGGCCACGAGCAGGCCCACTCCCAGGAACATCACGGAGGCGAAGCGGGTGGGGAGCAGGTTCTCGAGCACGGGGACCCGGCCGAGCAGGCTCCAGGGAAGCGCTATCCCGGTGATCCTGCCCTTCAGGTGCAGGCTGGAGCCGAGCGAGAGGGCAGCGGCCAGGACCGCCACGGTGAGTGCCACCCAGGCCAGCTTCCGGCGGCGGCAGAGCAGGATGGCTGCCAGCAAGAAGGCGAGCAGGGGGGGACCGACGAAGGACCCCCATTCCGTGTAGTTGCCGGTGAAGTGGAGGGTCGTGGCCAGGGTCGAGGGGGTGGACCAGGCGCTCATCTGGGTCGGGACGACGAAGTTCCACAGGTCGGCCACGTAGGTCCCCCCTGGGTGCAGGTTCCCATGGAGACGGTCGGGGCCCAGGAACTGGACCACCAGCGGGCCAGCGCAGAGGGTGGCCGCCACGCACCCCCCGACGGCGGTCCCGGCCAGGGCATGCCTGATCCGGGAGGGCACCTGCCGGGGGCTCAGGACGACCAGCACCACCACCCCCGCCACTGCCACCAGGGCCTCCATCACGAGGATCTCCTCGCTGATCAGCAGCTGAGCCGCGACCAGCAGCCCCAGGTAGAGGCCGTCCCGCCACGCCGGGGCCCGTTGCTGGACCAGCAGGCGGTCCAGGACCACCAGCAGGAGGGGGGCGGTGACGAGGAAGGTTAGGAAGGGATGGTCGACGGACTCGGCCGCCATGTAGGGGGAGAACCCGAACGTCAGGGCACCGAGGAAGGCGGGCAGCATGCCCGTCCACCTCCTGAAGGCCAGGTAGGCGGCCCATGAGGACAGGGCGGGCCCGGCCACCGCCAGGGTGTTGTAGGAGGCCACCACGCCCGCCGTCACCGTGATGGGGGACAGGACCAGCCCCAGCAACGGCATGGAGGTGTTCCACATGAGGTTGACCCCGCCCGGGAAGTGGACGAGGTGGCTCACCAGCGGGTCGAGACCGTGCCCGATGGCGAAAGGGACCCAGCCGAGGGCCCACATCGACCCGTAGGCGTCACCGCTTCCACCCACGTTGGCCGTCGCCGAGGCCGTCAAGGCGGGCCAGAACCAGGCCACCGCCAGGGCCCCCAGGACCACCAGGGCCACGAGCGCCTCCAGGCGGCTCACCCTGCGGGCCCGGCTGGGAGCGAGCGGGGCCACCGGGGCGGGGCGGGCCGGGGCGGCCTGCGGGGCCACGGCGGTCATGGCAGCGTCCTCGGTAGGTGCAAGGGGCCCTGGCGCTCCTAGGGGGCCGTCAGGGGACACCGGCCAAGGCTATCCGTCGGTGCGCCGGGATGGCTGCCCCCAGCCCTGGGGGGTGCGGGTGCCCCCGCCCGAAAGACCTGTGGTCAGGCAGGCGCCCGGTATCGTTGGGACGTGCCTGCCCCTCCGGTGACCTCCCCCCTGGCGCGGCGTCAGGACCACCCCGGGGCATCACGGCTGGCGTCAGCAGCGAGACGGCACTGGCTCATCATCGTGCTCCTCCTCGCCGCCGCCGGGTTGCGGGCCGCGGTGTCGATGGCCTACTGGCCGGCCCTGGAGCTGAAGGGTGACTCCTACACCTACCTGTACTTCGCCCACGTGGTGGAGCCGGGGACCTGGCATCCCCTGGTGTACTCGCTCTTCCTCCGCATGATGGCCGCCTTCCAGCAGGTGCTCCCGCCCGCGGCTGCCCTCGGGACCGTCACCGCTGCCCAGCACCTCATGGCCTTGGGCCTGGGGGTCCTCATCTACGTCCTCATGCTCCGCTTCGGCGTGAGGCCGTGGCTGGCCGCCCTGGCGGCCGTGCCGGTCCTGTTCGATGCCTACCAGCTCGACGTGGAGCAGTTCATCCTGGCCGAGACCTTGACCGACGTCCTATTGGTGGGTGGCCTGGCCCTCGTTGTCTGGAGGCGCAAGGTGACGGCCTGGCAGGGGGCGCTGGTGGGGCTCCTGCTGGTGGCCGCCACTTTCACCAGGGTGGCCGTGGCCCCGGTCATCGTGGTCGTCGCCCTGTACCTGCTGCTGCGGAGGCATTGGCGCTCCCTGCTCACCTACCTGGTGGTATCGGCCGCCGGGCTGGTCGGCTACGGGGCCTGGTACGGGAGCGTGAACGGCCACTTCGGGTACTCGTCCTACGGCGGGTACTCGCTCTACGGCCAGGTGGCCCGCTTCGCCACCTGCGACTACCACCTCCCGCCGGCGGAGGCTGCCCTCTGCCCCAGCCAGCCTGTGTCCCGACGGCCCCAGGGTGAGGAGTTCTGGCTGTGGTCGCCTGCCTCGCCCCTCAACCGGGGGGCCGGACCACTTGCCAAGCTGACCCAGCCCCAGCGCAATGCGGTGGCCAAGCGCTTCGACAAGACCGTGATCCGCCACCAGCCCCTCGCCTATGCCTACGAGGTGGCGGCCGAGAGCGCCCACTACTTCGCGCCCGGGCGGTGGCAGAAGGCGGACCGGATCGAGCTGAAGCGGTTCCGCTTCCCCAAGCCCGACCTCAACGGCAACGTCGACCTTCTGCACGTCTACTTCGCCAACGCCGGCTTCGCCAACCGCCCTATCACGGCCCACGTCGACCCGGCCCTGATGGGCTTTCTGCGCTCCTACCAGAGCGTGGCCTACACGCAGGGCCCCATCCTGCTGGCCGCCCTCCTGGGGGCCTTGGCCGTGGGGGTACGCCTCTTCGAGCGGCGCAAGGGGAGGCGGGAGGCCCGCTGGGCGGCCCTGGTGCTGGCAGGAGCGGGAGTGGCGCTGGTGCTCACCCCTTCCCTGGCTGCCGGCTTCAGCTACCGCTACGGCATCCCCCTGCTGGTCGTGCTGCCCCCGGCGGGGATCCTGGCCGCTGACATCGGCCTCGATGCCCTGAGGGCAGGGCTGGGGCGCCTGCGCCGCCCGGCCGGCCGGCAGCTGGCACCGGTGGGGAGCGGCCCGGCTCGGACGTGGGCGGGGAACGGGGGACGAGCCCGTCAGGGGGCCAGCACGCCCAGCTCGGCCAGCAGGGTCGAGAGAAGGCCGCGGACGGTCTCGGGCGAGTACTGACGGGAAACGGTGCGCCGGCCATTGGCGGCCAGCCTCTCCCACAGCTCCTGGTCCCCATAGCCCCGGACGATCTGGTTGGCGAAGGCTTCCGCCCCGTCGGCGACCAGCACATCGGCGCCGTGCTCCAACCCCATGCCCTCGGCGCCGAGACGGGTGGTGACGACGGGAAGGCCGTGGGCCAGGCTCTCCCCGACCTTGCCCTTGATGCCCGCCCCGTAGCGCAGCGGTGCCACGAAGAGCCGGGCCCGGTCGTAGAGGTCGCCCAGGTCGGGTACCCAGCCGAGGACCTCCACGCCGTCACCGGACAGTTCCATGATGTCGCTGGTGGCATGGCTGCCCACGATGTAGGTGGGGACTCCGGGGAGCTGCTTTCTCACGAAGGGCAGCACCTCCTCGACCAGCCAGTGGGCCGCGTCCCGGTTGGGGGGGTGACGGAAGTTCCCCACGAACAAGAGCCCCTCCCGCCAGCCAAAGCCCAGCCCCGCCGGCTGGTCGGCGTGGATGTTGGGTATCACGTGCACGTCCAGGGTGGGGTCCTCGGCGAGCAGCACCTCCTTCTCGACGGGAGAGACGACCAGGGTGGCGTCGGCCGACCGGGCCAGGCTCAGCTCCTGGTGGTGGTAGCGCTCGGCGCTGGCCCGGAGAGAGGCATCGTCTTCCACCTCGGCCTGACGGCGCTCCCGGAGGAAGTGGAGGTCGACCGTGTCGTAGAGGATCTTGGCCTCCGGGGCCAGGCGTCGGACCGTTGGCAGGTGGGACGAGGCCACGGAGGGCCGGGAGAGGATGGCGGCCCGCAGGTCCGGGGCCACCTGGCGCAGGTAGCCGGGCAGCCCCGAGGGGCTGGCCATGACCTCTATCCCGTTGTCGAGCAGCAGGCGCGAGTAGGGGGGCAGGTCGGCGCCGTCGTGGGGTACGAAGGTCAACCCGAAGCCCATGCCCGCCAGCAGGCTCAGCAGCTCGAACATGCGCCGGGAGCCCGAATCCTGGTCCGGGGTGGGCAGCTGGTGGTCCACCACCAGGATCCGGCCCCGGGGGACCCGCCAGCTGGCGAGCCGGAGGTTGTCGGGGTGGTTGGGGGCCTGGGAGGCCAGCTCGGCGCGCCACTTGATGCAAAAGAGCTCCCGGTGGCGGTCCAGGATGCGCGCCCTGTCGCCCGAGGCTTCCGGCCCATAGCTGGCTCCCTCGGCGTGGCGCACGACAGCGGCGGGCTGGTAGAGGACCCGGAGGCCCCGCTGCCGGGCGGCGAAGGCCAGATCGGCGTCCTCGTAGTAGGCGGGGGCGAAGCGGGCGTCGAGGCCCCCCAGGGCCTGCAGCAGGTCCCTGCGGACGAGGAGGCAGGCCCCGGAGCAGTAGTCCACCTCCCTCGGGAAGTCCACGCTGTGGTCCCGGGGGTCTCCGCCCCGACCGTAGTTGGTGCCGTGGCCGTCGGCCCAGATGATGGAGCCTGCCTCCTGGAGGCGCCCGTCGGGATAGACCAGCTTGGCCCCGACCACCCCCACGTCCTGGCGGCTGTCAGCCGTCTCTACCAGGGCGTCCAGCCAGCCCGGCTGGACCTCGGTGTCGTTGTTGAGGAGGACCACGTAGCGGCCCCGGGCCGAGGAGAGGGCGGCGTTGACGGCATGGACATAGCCCCGGTTGGCCTCCAGGCGGACGACGCGCAGGCCCGCTACCTTCGCCAGCTCCGTGGGCGTTTCGTCCTTGGATCCGTCGTCGGCCACTATGACCTCGTAGGGGATGATGGTGAGGTCGGCGGCGATGGACCGCAGGCAGGCGGCGGTGAGGGGCCAGCGCCCGTGGACGGGGATCAAGATGCTGGCCTCAGGTGCCGGGGAGGTCGGGAGGGGGGGGACGGGGATGATGGCGGGAGCTGCAGCCTGGCGGCGCACCTCTCTCACCAGCTGGTGGTAGCGCTGGCGCCGCCTGGTCCCGGGGGGGGCGAGGCGCTCCAGTGAGCGCTGGTAGGCCGCCAGCAGGCGGAAGGCCGGTGAGGAGCGGAGGGCCCCTACCTCTTGCTCCAGAGCCGAGGACCGCCCCCTCTCTTCCTGCAGGGCCTGGAGCAGCAGCTGGCGCTGCTGGCGGAGGCGGGTGACCTGGCGGCGGGCCTGAGCCAGCTGCCGGCGCGCCTCCGCCTCATCCACGCCCGCTGGCCTCGAGGTCACTTCGTGGGCGGCCCGGGGGCATTGGCCAGCTGGCTGTTGAGGTTGCGCAGGGCGGCGAGCCCCGGCTCGGCGGCCCCGCTCAGGCTGTGGACATCACCCAGCTGGACGAAGCTGTAGAGCTTGACCGCCGTCAGGTTGGTGGGGGCGCTGCTCTGGAGGGTGAGGTTGTAGTTCGCCAGGCCTGACCTTGGTATCGAGAAGGTGTAGCTGTAGGTGTGCCAGCCCGGCACCACGTGGAAGGTGTGGCGGTCGCTGGCCCCGACCTTGACCCTGAGGGCACTAGCCTTGCCGCCAGCGGCCGCCCGCAGCGACAGCGTCATACGGCCGCTTCCCGGATAGGCGTTGCGGCCCCCGGGGATGGACTGGGCCGCCGATCCGCCACCCGGGAGCTCGAGGTAGCTGGAGGCGTGCCGGGGGTGGGCCACGCTGACGCTCCCCGTGGTCGCCCATCCTTCCGTTCCCAGGGAGAAGGAGGGGTTGAAGACCACGGTGACGGGGAAGTCCCGGTAGGTCCACACCGCATAGCCGACCGTGTACTGGCGCAGCAGCGACCCGCTCTGCTCGATGAAGGCCGGGATCTGGTCGGGGGCAAGGGTCGGGGTGCCCGATATCTGGGGCGCATTGCTCACGAACTGGTACTCGTAGATGAAAAGGGGCCGGCCCTCCGCCTTGGACTTCATGGTGGAAAGGACGCTCTGCAGCCCCTGCAGCCCCTGGCTGGCCGTCTCGGAGGAGCCAGAGACGCTGACGCCCATGTAAGGGTTGAAGTAGAGGCCTGTGACCGAGGTGCCGGGCAGGTGCCAGGTGGCGCTGTGGGAGTAGCCGCCGATGATCTTGCTCCCCTGGTAGATGGGGTCGGCATCGACGCGTGCCTCCAGGCTGAGCCCCGGGAACCTACGCTCGGCCGGCTCGAAGAGCCGGTTCTCCAGGAACCAGTCGAAGTAACGGTAGAAGAGGCGGAATGCCGGCGTGTGGTAGGCGGGGGTGGGCACGGCCGACCAGGAGGAGAAACGGGCTCCGTAGATGGAGCTCACCTGGCTCAGGCTGTAGTGGTGGCTGAGCCAGCCCTGGTACCCGGTGGCCCGGGCCAGCCGTAGGCGGGCGGGGCCATGGGCGGACTGCGCCTCGTTCACCAGGAACCAGTAGTCCTCCCAGGACAGGAAGGCGCCCCGCACGTTGGGGTAGCGGCTCACCTGCTGGCGGACCTTGCCGATGTAGTCCAGCCAGGACCGCCGCACGGCTGGGTCCGAGAACAGGCGGCTCACCCTGGCGCTGCCCGCCATCTGGTCCCGGGGGTCCATGTCCTGGTAGCTCAGGCGCAGGATGACCTGAAGGTGGTGGTGCCCGGCGATCGACACCAGTTGACGCAGGCTGCAGAAGGCGGCCATGTCGTAGCGGGGCGGCTGGACGCCGAGCTGGAAGTGGCCCCAGGGGATGACCAGGGCCACTGTGTTGAAGCCGTCAGCCTGCATCTGGGCGAAGGTCTTTGCCGCACCCGAGAGGTCCGAGCTCCAGAAGTTGATCGGCGAGGCGTCGCCGAAGTAGTAGGCGCCCCGCACATAGGACGAGGTGACGCGCTGGGGGCCGGGGGCCGGAGAGCAGTCCCTGGTGGGCGCGGCGGTCCCCGATCCGCCCGAGCCTCCCCCGATCAGGGAGCACCCGGCGAGCAGGGCGGCGCCCAGCACCGCGGCCAGCGCTGCGGACAGCACACGCGTCGCGTTACGGCGGAACAGCTGGGGCATCGGCTCAGTGTATGCACCGGCCGGGCCGAGGGGGGTGCATGGCGCCACTCCTCGCCCCCTTCGCCGGACCGCCGTCTCCTCGCCGGGCTTCAGCCCAGCCTGGTCGCCCGGATGAGCCGGGAGGCCTCGCTGGCCACCTTGCCTATCTCCTCCTCCAGGCTCCTTATGTAGTCCCGGGCGCTCTGCAGCTGGGACAGCCAGCGCCAGGGCTCGTACCCGTCGAGGAAGTGAGCGGGCGCCCCGAGGCGCTCCAGGGCCTCGTGGTCCCCTTCCTGGGCGTAGAAGCGGTTGATGCCGTCGAAGAGGGCCAGCTGGTACCCAGCCCCGATGACCAGGCTCTCCCAGGGCTGGTGGGCGGGCCGGGTGCTGTTGGGCACGGTGGCCTCCACCACCAGCACCCGGGGGCGGGTGGTCGCCCAGTCCACGGTGCTGAGGACGGCAGCCTCATGTCCCTCCACGTCCACCTTCAGGAAGTCGATGCGCTCCACCCCGTTGGTGGCGAGGAGGTCGGCCAGGGTCACCGCTGGGACCTCTACCGGAACGAAGCGCTGACCCTCCTCCTGATAGCGCTCCGCCAGCGTAGGGTCCAGGGTCGAGGCCCCGCGGTTCTCGGGCGGTGCCTCGTACAGGGTGACGACGCCGGGCCGGTCGGAAACCGCAGCCCGGACGTTGACGTCCCTCGGTCGCTCGGAGCAGAGGAGGAGGTACTCCTGCTCCATGGGCTCGACGTTGAGGCCGTGCCAGCCCCGGTCGTAGAAGTGCTTGGTGACGGAGTCGTGGATGGGGTGGCCGGCGCCCAGGTCCACGTAGAACCCGGGGCTCCCGCCGTCGAACAGCCGGGCCAGGACCACGTCCTCGGCGTTCTGGGCGTAGGAGATCACGGGCTAAGGGGTGGAGGCCAGGTGGGCCAGCCGTCTGGCCAGGTGGTAGATGCGCCGGGGAAGGGCCGTGTAGCGCCACAGGCGGCTCTTGTGGATGAGCGCCAGCTGCTCGCGGACCTCGGCCAACTGGGTCCTGGCGTCGGACAGCTCCTGCTCCAGCACCGCCAGGGTGCGGTCCGATATGACGCGGGCGGCGGCCTCGCGGGCCGTTGCGGCGCGCGCCGCCTCCGTGGCGTCGAGGAGGCGCCGGTTCTCCGCCTCCAGCTCGGCGATCCTCGTCGCCTGCAGCCGGAGGGCCCTGGCCGTCGTCGAGAGGTCCACCCCGGCCTGCGTGGTCTCCCCGGCACCGTCACCGGCGCGGGACCCCGGTCCGGTGGCGGTTCCCTCGTGCCCGTTCAGGACGGGCTGGCCCGTCGTCTCGGCCTCGGCAACGCTCTCCGCATCCATCGCCGTCAGGCTAGCCCGGTTGCAGGGCCGCTCCCCGGTTCAGGAGCGGCATTCGGCGCGGCGGGACGGGACGGCCGGAGATCCGGTCCCGGACCCACAGTGGCTCTATCAGCCGCCGCATGAGGATGGCGCTGGCGTCCAGCCCCACCTTCGCCTCCACGCTGATGCGGCCCCGCTCGCCCAGCTGGCGAGCCCACTCCGGCTCTTGGAACACCCGGCGCATGTGGCGGGCCGCCACCTCGATGTCCGGCTCGGCCCACAGGGCCTGGGGGGGGTAGGGGTCGTTCTGGTAGCCCACTCGGACCAGCTTGTAGGGCACGAGCAGGCTGTTCTTCTCGTCCATGAAGGTGAGGTTCCCCGAGTAACCGGTGGCGACCACGGGCTTGCCCTGGGCCATGGCCTCGGCCATGGTGAGGCCGGAGCCCTCCGAGCGGTGGAGCGACACGTAGCAGTCCGCCAGTTGGGTCAGCGCCGCCACGTGGCGGCGGGGGAGGTACCCGTCCCTGATCATGATGTCCGGGCGGCCCCCCGCCAGGAAGCGGAGCTCCTCCAGGCTGGCCAGGTCCCGGTCGCCGTTGATGGACTTGACCACCAGGAAGGCGCCGTCGTCGGGGCGGAAGGCGGCCTTGTACGCCTCCACGACGGCCGTGGGGTTCTTGCGGGAGGTCACGCTCAGGTAGTCGAACATGAAAAGGAACATGAAGCCCCCGGGAAGCCCCACGTCGGAGCGGGAGAGGAAGGTAGGAGGGTGGGGGATGACGGGGTTCGGGAAGACCCTTACCGGCTTGGTAGTGTGAGGCTGGATGGCTGACTGCGAGTAGGGGGAGGGGACCCAAACCTCGTCCACGTAGTCGAACCCGGCATGCATGTGGGGGGGGAACAGGCTCACCTCCCAGGCCCAGAAGCCGATCCGGTACCTCCCCTCGGACAGCTCATGGCCCTGCTGCGCCATGAAGAGCGGGGTGGCGTCGGCGTTGACCACGAACAGGTTCACGTCATAGGGGCAGGTGGGAGGCCCGACTCCCTTGTACTCGTGAGCCTGGCGGGAGAAGGTGGAGCGATAGTTGTAGGTGCTGTAGGGCAGACCGGCCCGTTCGGCAGCCCGGGCGATGGCCCGTCCGCTCTCGCCCACCCCCATCTCGGCGGCGAGGTAGCCGACGACGTTGACACCGGGGCCCACGGGCCCCGGGCGGGCCCTGCGGTGGTCACCCCTCCCGCTCCGGGAGGGCGAGGGCCGGAGAAGGTGCCCGAACCTCTCCCGGAACAGCTCGTCATGCGCCGCCCACTCCAGCAGGGCGGCACCCGTGGGGCCGTCGGGCCCCCAGTACACGACCTGCAGGTCAGGGCGGCTCTCCCACACGATGCGGACCAGGCGGGGCAGGGGTCGGCCTCCCGGCCAGGCGACGGGGGCGTTGAGCCAGCTGAGGAAAGGGCCCTCACCGGCGGCGTCGAAGGGGTCGGGGGGCAGCTCCGTTCCCGGGGGCGGGTCCAGGATCAGCTGCCGGAGATGGCGACGCACCTCGATGGGGAATGGCCCGTTGCCGAGCCGGCCGAAGCGGTAGGGGATGCGCTCGGCCTCCCTGACACCGGCGGCGAGCAGCTTGTCCCGGTAGCGGGCGACCAGGCGCGAGAGCACCGGGTTCTCGCTCAGGAGCGTCCGGGGCCGGTGGCGCTGGTGGCGCGACAGGAGGTAGGGGCGGCGGTGGTCGAAGCCGCTCAGGTGGAGGAAGCGCAAAGGCTCCCCGGCCGCCAGCACGGTGCCGTCGGCCCCCTCCGAGAGAGGGCGCTCGTGGGCGTTCCAATAAGCGACGTTCCAGCCCGGGTCCCTCTGGATGGTGTGGGGGAAGAGCGACGGGACGAAGTCGATCCAGCGCTGGTCCGTGAAGAGGCCCTGCTCGGGGTGCGAGATGGCGTCCAGCCGGGTCCTCTCCTCCCACCACGAGCAGAAGTCCCCGGCGCTGCGCCCCACGGCGATGAAGCCGAGGTTGTACATGCCGGAGTAGAGGAGGGCCTGCTCGGTGATCCACTTGCCGTCCCGGGGCATGGGGCTGAGCACATGGGGGGTGAGGACTATCCCATGGCCAAGGGCCAGCTCGGCGGTCTGGCCGAGAAAGGGGGCATGGACCTCGATGTCGGGGTCCAGGTAGACGGCCACCTCGTCGCAGGCGATCAGGTGGCGGAGGAGGGTGGGCTTGAGGGCCGTGGACAGCTCCGTCACGTCGTAGACGGCGGCCATCTGGTGGAAGGTCCTGCGGTCGAGGCCGATGTCGGTGGGCAGCAGCACCTCGAAGGCCTCGCTCCCCTGGGGGGGGCGGTCGGTGTCGCTTCCATCGATGAGAAGGAGGCTGAGGGTGGTGCCAGGGTGGTGCTCGGCCAGGCTCTGGGCGAGGACCCGGGCATGGGCCAGGTAGTTGCGGGCCACGATGGAGCAGACCTTCATAGTCCTACCGGGCCCTGGTTACGAAGTACGTGCGGTCCTCGAAGCCGGGGATGGTCCCGGGCTGCCTGTGGACCACGGCGCCGCCGGCCGCCTCCACGAGCCTGGAGACCTCCTCGTCGGCCACCGGGTGCATCTCCATGATGGGCCGGGGGGGCGGCCCCTGGAAGAGGGCATCCGAGCCCCGTCCCCCCCTGAGGAGGGAGAGGGCCCTGGCAGGGCCGGAGCCCACCTGCACCGAGAGAGAGGCAGGTGGCGAACCCCGGTCGGCGAACCAGGCCACTCCCTCCAGCACCAGGTCCACCTCCAGCCGGTACCTGCCGACCGCCGACGGCGTCCTCACCCTCAGGCTGAGCTCGACCCGCTCGCCGGGAGCCAGGGCCCGGGGGACGGGGGCCCGGCCGTCGTCGAGCAGCAGCCGCTCCCCCGAGGCCCGGCACCAGTGGTTGCCGACCTGGAGGGCTCGGTCGCCGGGGAAGCGGCTCCAGGCGACGGGGCTGGCGTTGCGCAGCCGGACTCCCAGGTCCACCAGGGCTCCCGGCGGCAGGTAGGAGACGGGCGGCAGGCGCACTGCCAGCTCGGCCCGGTAGGCCTGGGGGGGGAGAGGTTCGGCCACCTCTCGGCCAGGGTCCTGGGCGGGCAGGGGGGCGACCGGCAACTGGAATATCAGCGTCCCGCCCGGTGCGAGGACCCGCACCAGCTCGCCCAGGTAGGCGCCGCTCAGGTGGGGGGGCATGTGCTGGAGCACGAAGAGGCTGAGAACGAGGTCGAAGGTGGAGTCAGGAAAGAGGCCCAGGTGGGGATCCTGGTTGAGGACGTACCGGCAGCGCTCACCGTAGCGGTTGCGGGCCCGGGCCAGATCGAGCATGGACGGGGCCACGTCCACACCTACGACCTGGCGGAAGCGAGCTGCCAGCGGCTGGGTCAGGCGCCCCACGCCGCATCCGAAGTCCAGGGCGGCCCGCCCCGAGGTGGCGAGGCCGTGCTCCTCGGCCTCGGCCAGCAGGCGGCCCACATCGCCCTCCCCGGTCCGGAAGAACTCCTCGGGGTCCCACCTGCCTCCCTGGGTCCCCGGAGCGGTGAGCACCGCCCAGAGGGGGTCGGTCCTGCCGAAGGTGTCCCAGGACCACCGGACCTGGTCCAGGGCGGCGGCGCTGCCCTCCAGCCTGCGCACGGCGTGCGACGATAGTGCCAGTGGGCGGCCCTATCGGCGAGTACGCTCCGCCGCAGATGGCCGAGGTCCGAGCCGCCCCTCCTCTACCAGCCCGACCGGGCCGGGCGCCCGGCGCCGCCGGTCGATGGCTCGCCCCCGTCCTCCGGCACTGGGTGCTGGCGGGCCTCCTGGTCCTGGGAGCCGCTCTCAGGGCCGTGACCATGGTTGCCTACCAGCCCGCTCTCCTCTACCCGGACTCCCTCGACTACCTGGGTGGGGCCATGCGGCTGACCCCCGGGGGATGGCATCCCCTCGGGTACTCGATCCTGCTGCGCCCCCTCCTCGCCGCCCACGACCTGATGGTCGTGCCCGCCGTCCAGCACGCCATGGGACTCGCCATGGCCGTCATCATCTACGCCGTGGTGCTGCGCCTGGGCTGCCGGCGCTGGGCGGCGGCCCTGGCCACCCTGCCCGTGCTGTTCAGCGCCTACCAGCTCAACATCGAGCAGTACGTGATGTCCGACACGGTGTTCGAGCTCCTCCTGCTGGTGACCCTGACCCTGCTCGTCTGGAGGTGCCGGCCCCGGACATGGGTGGCCATCCTGGCCGGCCTGGTGCTGGTGGCGGCCGTCCTCACCAGGTACGACGCCTTGATGGTTGTCGTCCCCGTGCTGGTCTTCCTGCTCATCCGCCGGGTGGGCGTGGTAAGGATCGTGGCCCTCCTGGTGGCCTTTGCGCTCCCCCTCCTCGCCTACGCAGGCTGGTACGACTCCACCAACGGGAAGTTCGGGATCACCGGCCTGTCGGGCTTGGTCCTCTATGCCCGGGTGGCTCCCTTCGCCGACTGCCACGGGCTCCAGCTTCCCTCCTACGAGCGGCCCCTGTGCCAGGACACGCCACCGTCGACCCGGCCCAGCGCTCTCTACTACCAGGCTTCGCCACACTCACCGGGCCGGAGCTACAGGCCACCCCCGGGGCTGGACGGCCAGGCCGTCCTCCAGAACTTCGCCGAGCGCATCATCCTGCACCAGCCGCTCGCCTATGCCCGGGTGGTGGTGGGGGGCTTCGTCCTGGGGCTGCGGCCTACCCATGTCGTGGCGCCCGTAGACCAGCCCTGGCAGTTCAAGACCAGCTACTACCCGGTGTTCGGCGTATCCCACCAGCAGGTGCGCTCCGTCATGCGGTCCTTCGGCGGCGGGCCTCCGGTGGTGGACCGGCCCTTGGCCCGCTTCCTGCGTGCCTACCAGGCCGGCGCCTACGTGCCCGGGACCCTGCTCGGAGCTCTGATGCTGGCCGGGCTGCTGGCCGCGCTGGGTATCGGCCGGGCCCGGCGCAGCGAGCTGCGGGCCGACTGCCTGCTCTTCCCCTTCGTTTGCATCGTGCTCCTGGCCTTTGCCACCGCCACCACGGTCTTCACCTGGCGCTACGAGCTGCCCTGGCTGGTCCTCCTCCCCCCGGGGGGGGTGGTTGCCCTGCGGGCCCTGGTGCTCGGCCGGCCGGCCCGCCTGCGCGGCGAGCCGGCTCCGGCGCCGGCCCTGGCCCACCGCCCGGCCGGGCCCCGGCACGAGCTCGACGCCGGCGACGGCGGTCCCCGGTTGCCCCGCCCTGATGGGCGGGTCGACCCCTCGCCGGCCCGCCCGGGCCGGAACCCGGTGTGAAGAGGGTCACCGTTTCACCGGCCCGGAGGCGGGGAATGCAGTGGGCGGTGACGATGTTCACCTAGGATGCGTGAGAGCGTCGCTGGAAGCAGAGGGTGAGAGAGGCGAGAGACTTGGCTGAGGGCGGCAGAGCGAGGCGGCTGGTCGATTCGGTGAGGGAGGTGCTCGCCAGGCTGGCCGAGGTCCTGGGCGGCCCGGCCCCGCAGCCATTGCCGGTCCCCGTCCCTGTCGAGACCCCGGAGGCCCGACGCCGGGCCGCCCTCGAGGCGCTGCGGCGCGGGTGCTGAGCCCTCAGGGCTGATCTTCCCCGCTGCCCCTTTCGGGCCGCTTCCCTAGCCCGGGTAGCGTGGCCCGCCATGAAGCTTTGGCCGGGGCAACCCTATCCTCTCGGAGCCAACTACGACGGGTTGGGCACCAACTTCTCCATCTTCTCCGACGTCGCCGAGGCCGTGGAGCTGTGCCTGTTCGACGAGGACGGCAAGGAGGAAAGGGCTGAGCTGACCGAGGTCGATGCCCTGTGCTGGCACGGCTATGCACCCAACGTGGGGCCGGGCCAGCGGTACGGCTTCAGGGTCCACGGGCCCTACGACCCGCCCGCAGGCCACCGCTGCAACCCCTCCAAGCTGCTCCTCGACCCCTACGCCAAGGCTGTCGACGGGGAGGTGCGCTGGGGCCAGGCCGTCTTCGGCTACGACTTCGACGACCCCGAGCAGCGCAACGACGATGACTCCGCACCCTTCGTGCCCCGCTCCGTGGTGGTGAACCCGTACTTCGACTGGGGCGAGGACCGCCACCCGAGGACCCCCTGGCACGAGACCGTGGTCTACGAGACGCATGTGAGGGGCCTCACCATCCGCCACCCGGACCTGGACCCCGACCTCAGGGGCTCGTATGCCGGCCTGGGCAGCCCGCCCGTGATCGACTACCTGAACCGCCTGGGCGTCACCGCCGTCGAGCTGCTGCCCGTGCACCAGTTCGTACAGGACTCGACCCTGGTCGAGCGGGGCCTGCGCAACTACTGGGGCTACAACTCCATCGGCTACCTGGCGCCGCACAACGGCTACAGCTTCACGGGCACGGGGGGCCAGCAGGTGCAGGAGTTCAAGGCCATGGTCCGGGCCCTGCACCAGGCGGGGATCGAGGTCATCTTGGACGTCGTCTACAACCACACCGCCGAGGGCAACCAGCTGGGGCCCACCCTCAGCTTCCGGGGCATCGACAACGCCTCCTACTACCGGCTGGCCGACGACCGCCGCTTCTACCAGGACTACACGGGCACGGGCAACAGCTTGAACATGCGCACCCCCCACGTCCTCCAGCTGATCATGGACTCGCTGCGCTACTGGGTGCTGGAGATGCACGTGGACGGCTTCCGCTTCGACCTGGCTGCCACGCTGGCCCGGGAGCTGCACGACGTGGACCGCCTGTCCGCTTTCTTCGACCTGATCCAGCAGGACCCGGTGGTGAGCCAGGTGAAGCTGATCGCCGAGCCCTGGGACGTCGGTGAGGGGGGGTACCAGGTGGGCAACTTCCCGCCGCTGTGGTCGGAGTGGAACGGCAAGTACCGGGACTGCGTCAGGGACTACTGGAGGGGGGAGCCGGCCACGCTCGCCGAGCTGGCCTACCGCCTGACCGGCAGCTCCGACCTGTACGAGTCCAGCGGGCGCCGGCCCTATGCCAGCATCAACTTCGTCACCTGCCACGACGGCTTCACCCTGGCCGACCTGGTCTCCTACAACGCCAAGCACAACGAGGCCAACGGTGAGGGCAACAGGGACGGCACCGACGACAACCGCTCGTGGAACTGTGGTGTCGAGGGCCCCACCGAGGACCCGGCCATAGTCGCCCTGCGCCGCCGCCAGCAGCGCAACTTCCTCACCACCCTGCTCGTCTCCCAGGGGATCCCCATGATCTGCGGAGGCGACGAGGTGGGCCGCACCCAGGGGGGGAACAACAACGCCTACTGCCAGGACAACGAGGTGTCGTGGTACGACTGGGAGCGGATAGACGAGGGCCTCCTCGACTTCACCCGGCGCCTGGTGGCCCTGCGCCGGGAGCACCCCGTGTTCCGCCGCCGGCGCTTCTTCTACGGCCAGCGCCTCCACGGCTCCGAGGTGACCGACATCGGCTGGTTTCGGCCCGACGGCACCCTGATGAACGAGGAGGACTGGCGGGAGGGCCTGGCCAAGTCCATCGGGGTCTTCCTCAACGGGGAGGCCATCCCGAGCCCCGACCCGCGCGGGGAGCCGGTGACCGACGCCAGCTTCCTGCTCCTCCTCAACGCCCACGATGAGCCCATCGACTTCACCCTGCCCAAGGGCGACTGGGGTCAGGAGTGGGAGGTGCTGATCGACACCAGCCATGAGGGCGACGAGGAGGGGGCGCCCGCCCGGCTCCGCCTCGGGGGGGAGCAGGTTGCGGTCGAGAGCCGCAGCCTGGTGGTCCTGCGCCGGGTGGCGTGAGCCGGGCCGGCCCCCTGGCGGGGACGCCTCTTTCCACCTACCGCCTGCAGCTTCGCCCCGGGTTCGGGTTCGACCGGGCCGCCGAGGTGGCTCCCTACCTGGCCCGCCTCGGGGTGAGCCACCTGTACGCCTCTCCCTACCTCCAGGCCGCTCCCGGCTCCACCCACGGGTACGACGTCGTGGACCCCACCCGGCCCAATGCCGAGCTGGGAGGCGAGGAGGGGCACCGCCAGCTGTGCCAGTCCCTGGCCACCGCCGGCCTCGGCCAGGTGCTCGACATCGTGCCCAACCACATGGCCATAACCGGCCCGGAGAACGCCTGGTGGTGGGATGTCCTGGAGAACGGCCCGTCCAGCATCTACGCCTCCTACTTCGACGTGGACTGGGACCCCCCCGAGGCCAAGCTGCGCAACACCGTCCTCCTCCCCATCCTCGCCGACCACTACGGCAAGGTGCTGGACGCAGGGGAGATCAGCATCGAGCGGTCGGGGGGAAGCTTCCTCGTCCGCTACGGCGACAGGGTGATGCCCGTGGCCCCCCGGTCCCTCGACAGCCTGCTGGGCCGGGCGGCCAGCGCCACTGGCCCCACCTCCCTCACGGCGGGGGTTACCCCGGCCATGGAGCTGGAGAGCCTGGCCGCCGCCTTCGGCAACCTCCCCCCCTCATGGGCCACCGACCGGGCCAGCGTGCGGGCCCGCCACCGGGACAAGGAGGTGCTGCGGGGCCGCCTGGCCGCCCTGTGCTCGGGCCACCCGGAGGTGGCCGCCGCTGTCGACGCCGAGGTGGCCCGGCTCAACGCCGATCCCGACTGCCTCGATGCCCTGCTGGAGCGCCAGAACTACCGCCTGGCCTACTGGCGCACCGCCGGCCAGGAGCTGGACTACCGGCGCTTCTTCGACATCGACAGCCTGGTCGGGGTGCGGGTGGAGGACGAGGCGGTGTTCGAGGACGGACATTCCCTGGTGCTGTCCTGGCTGAGGGAGGGAGTGGTGGACGGGCTGCGGGTGGACCACATCGACGGCCTGCGTGACCCCCTTGGTTACCTGGAGCGCCTCCAGGCGGCCTCGGGGGGGCGCTGGGTCGTGGTGGAGAAGATCCTCGGGCCCGAAGAGGAGCTACCGGGCCGCTGGCCCGTGGCCGGGACGACCGGCTACGAGTTCGCCACCGGCCTCACGGGGCTGTTCATGGACCCGGCCGGCGAGGAGCCGTTCACCGCCCTGTGGACCGAGGTGTCCGGCCGGCCCGAGCCCTTCGGCGAGGTGGCCCACCGGGCCAAGCACGCGGTGATGAGGTCGGCCCTGGCCTCCGACCTGGCCCGCCTCACGGCCCTGTTCGTCAGCGTGTGCGGGTCCCGGCGCCGCTACCGGGACTACACGCGAGCCGAGCTGGCCGGCGCCTTGGAGGAGGTGCTGGCCTGCCTACCCGTCTACCGCACCTATGTGGGGGAGTCGGGACCGGCCGAGCCCGCCGACGTGGCCGTGGTGGCATCCGCCGTGGAGCAGGCTGCCGCCCGTCGCCCCGACCTCGACCCGGAGCTGCTGGGGGCCCTGCGTCGGGTCCTCCTGGCCGAGGAACCCTTCACGGGGACAGACGAGACCGAGCTCCGCCTCCGCTTCCAGCAGGTGTCGGGCCCGGTGATGGCCAAGGGCGTGGAGGACACCGCCCTGTACGCCTACTGCCGCTTCCCGGGGCTGAACGAGGTCGGCTCCGACCCGGGCCGGTGGTCCACCTCCCCGGATGCCTTCCACGCTGCCCAGGCCCGCCGGGCCGAGCGCTGGCCGGCCTCCATGGTCACCACCTCCACCCACGACACCAAGCGCAGCGAGGACGTCCGGGCCCGGCTGGCCGTGCTCTCCGAGATGCCTGGCCGCTGGCGCCGGTGCTGGGAGGACTGGGCCTCCCGCAACCGGGCCCACCGTGAGGGGGGCGCAGTGGACCGGGCGACGGAGTACCTCCTCTACCAGACCCTGGTCGGCGCCTGGCCCATCAGCGCCGAGCGGGCCGTGGCGTACATGGCCAAGGCCACCCGGGAGGCCAAGATCCACACCTCCTGGACCGATCCCGACCCCGCCTATGACCAGGCCCTGGAGCGCTTCGTGCGGGCCGTGCTCGGTGACGGGGAGTTCTGCGCCGAGGTGGATGCCTTCGTGACCGAGCACCTCCTCGAGGCGGGGTGGATCAATTCCCTCTCTCAGGCCCTGGTGAAGCTGACCGTCCCCGGCGTGCCCGACATCTACCAGGGCTGCGAGCTGTGGGACCTGTCGCTGGTGGACCCGGACAACCGCCGCCCGGTGGACTTCGGGCTGCGCCAGCGCCTCCTCTCGGGCCTCGACCGCATGGGCCCGGAGGAGTGCTGGGGGCGGGCCGGCGAGGGCCTGCCCAAGCTGCTCGTGACCCATCGGGCCCTGGAGCTCCGCCGGCTGCACCCGCCATGGTTCCTGGGTGGCTCCTACCGGCCCCTACCCGTGCGTCCCGGCTCCTCCACCAGCCTGGTGGCCTTCGCACGGGCGGAGGCAGCCATCACCGTGGTCCCTCGCCTGGTCCACGGCCTGGGCGGCTCGCCGGCGGCGGTGGCCGCCTCCTTGCGGGGCACCACGGTGGTCCTCCCCGGGGGACGGTGGCGGAACGTGTTGACCGGGGACGAGCTCGGAGGTGACGAGGTGGACGCCGGCCGATTGCTGGGCAGGTTCCCCGTGGCCCTGCTGGCCCGGGAGGCCTGATGCACACCTTCCGGGTGTGGGCGCCGGCCGCCCGGTCGGTGGAGGTGGTCCTGGAGGGCGGCAGGCGCCTTCCCATGGAGCCGGAGAAGGCTACCGGTGGCCGGGGGGGCGGGTGGTGGAGGAGGGTGGACGCCGAAGCGGAGGCGGGCACCAGGTACCTCTTCGCCCTGGACGGGGGCGAGCCCAGGCCGGACCCCAGGTCGCCATGGCAGCCGGAGGGCATCGACGGACCCTCGGCGGTGGTTGACCACTCGGCCTACCGCTGGGAAGACGCCGGCTGGCGGGGGATCCATCTGCCCTCGGCCCTGGTCTACGAGCTGCACGTGGGGACCTTCAGCGAGGAGGGGACCTTCGCCGGCGTGGCCAGGCACCTGGACCACCTGGTGGCCCTGGGGGTGGACGCCATCGAGCTGATGCCGGTGGCCGAGTTCCCGGGGGACCGGGGCTGGGGCTACGACGGCGTGGACCTTTGGGCGCCCCACCACGCCTACGGAGGGCCGGAAGGGCTGAAGCAGCTGGTGGACGCCTGCCATGCCCGGGGCCTGGCCGTGGTCATGGACGTCGTCTACAACCACCTGGGCCCGGCCGGGAACCACCTGGCGGAGTTCGGCCCCTACTTCACGGACCGCTACAGCACCCCGTGGGGCCAGGCCGTCAACTTCGACGGCCCCGGCAGCTACGGGGTGCGGGACTTCGTCGTGGGGAACGCCCTCATGTGGCTACGGGACTACCACTGCGACGGTCTCAGGCTGGACGCCGTGCACGCCATCTTCGACAGCTCCGCCACCCACATCCTGGAGGAGCTTGCCGTGGCGGTGGGGGAGCTGGCGGACTCGTCGGGCAGGCGGCTCTTCGTCATCGCCGAGTCAGACCTCAACGACCCCCGCCTGGTCCGCTCGAGGGAGGCGGGGGGCTACGGGCTCGACGCCCAGTGGAGCGACGACTTCCACCACGCCCTGCACGCCGTGCTCACCGGTGAGGGCGACGGCTACTACGCGGACTTCGGCACCCTGTCGGACGTGGCCCGGGCGCTGAAGGGCGCCTACGTGTACGACGGGCGGTACTCGGCCTACCGGCAACGGGTGCACGGCCGGCCCATCGGGGGCCTGCCCGGGACCCGTTTCCTCGGCTACCTGCAGGACCACGACCAGGTGGGCAACCGGGCCCTGGGCGAGAGGAGCTCCACCCTGATGGACGCCGGCCGGTTGCGGGTGGGGATGGGTCTGGTCATGACGAGCCCCTTCGTCCCCATGCTCTTCCAGGGAGAGGAGTGGGGGGCCACGACTCCCTTTCGCTACTTCACCGACCACCGGGACCCTTCCCTCGCCTCGGCGGTGCGGGAAGGGCGCCGCCGTGAGTTCGCCGCCTTCGGGTGGGAGCCTTCTCAGGTCCCCGACCCGCAGGACCCCGCCACCTTCTCGGCCTCCAAGCTGGACTGGTCCCCCCGGGGAGGCCCGTCGTCGCCGGCGGGGGAGGCCATGCTGGCTTGGACCAGGAAGCTGGTGGCCTTGCGCCGGGCCTGGCCGGAGCTGGCTGACGGGCGGCTGGACCGGGTGGAGGTGAGGATGGACGAGGAGGCCGGCTGGCTGCGCATGAGGCGAGGGAGGCTGGTGGTGGCTGCCAACCTGGGGCCGGCAACGGCCTGGGTGCCCCTCGAAGCTGGGGCCTGGAGCCTGGTGGCCCGGTCCGAGGACGGGGTGGGGCTGGCCCCCGGCGCCATGGTCCTGCCTCCCGCCACGTTGGCGGTGGCGGGCCCCGGTGGGACATCGGGCGGGGAGCCCGGCCCCCAGGCCACCGACCCCGCTGGGGCCGGTGGGCGCCGGTAGCCGGACCGGGGGCCGTCAGGGGACCTTCCAGCCCCTGACTCCGAAGCTGTTGCCTGTCCATTGTCGACAAGCTACAATCGACGCACCCGGACCCGAAGAGGTGACCATGCCTCATCGCCCCATCACCACCACCCGAGAAGCTCCGAGCAGGGGTGTTGGCCCCAAGCCGACCAGGAGGCCCTTGGGGCCCGGCCGAGCCAGGGTCCTGGCTGGCCTGACAGCCGCCTCGGTCCTGCTGTCGGCCTGCACCTCCGGTCACACGGGCTCCACCACGGCATCGAGCGCGCCAGCTGTCAGCTCGTCCCCGCCGTCGTCCTCGTCCGCAGCTGCGCGGAAGGGCGGGGTGGCGACCTTCGCCGAGAGCCCCGGCTTCCCCCCGGTATGGATACTGCCCTTCTATCCCGGCAGCGACTTCACCATCCAGTACCAGGGGTGGTTCGAGAACCTGCTGTACCCCCCCATATTCCAGTTCGGGGCGGCCGGGACCACCTCCCCGGCCATCAACTTCTCCCAGAGCATCGCCGACCCTCCCATCTACACCAGGCACGACACCCAGGTCACCTTGGTCCTCAAGCACTGGGTCTGGTCCGACGGCAAGCCCGTCACGACCCGGGACATCACCTTCTGGCTCAACCTGCTGAAGGCCAACAAGGCTGAGTGGGCCGACTACACCCCCGGAGGGTTCCCCGACAACATCACCGCAGTGAAGGTCGATGGGCCCTACCGCATCACCTTCTCATTGAACAAGTCGTACTCGCCCGCCTACTACACGGGCAACGAGCTGAGCCAGATCACGCCCATACCCCAACACGTCTGGGACCGCACCTCGGCCCACGGGCCCGTCGGCAACTATGACCTTTCCACCTCGGGGGCCAAGAAGGTGATGGCCTTCCTCCAGGCCCAGTCCCGTCACCGCCAGACCTATGCCACCAACCCCCTCTGGTCGGTGGTGGACGGCCCTTGGCGCCTCTCCTCCTACGACCTGAGCGGGAAGGTGGTCTTCGTCCCCAACAAGCGCTTCAGCGGCACTCCCAAGCCCCGCCTCTCCAAGTTCATCGAGCTTCCGTTCGCCAGCGACACCGCAGAGTTCAACGCCGTGCGCACGGGCCTTCTGGACGTGGGCTACATCCCCACCACCGACCTGGCCTCCTCGAGCATCGTCAGGTCGCTCGAGAGCCAGGGGTTCGCGGTGGGCCAGTGGAAGGTGTACGGGTTCAATTCCCTGTTCCTCAACTTCAACAACCCCACGGTGGGGCCCATCTTCGACCAGCTCTACATTCGCCAGGCTCTCGAGCACCTGATCAACCAGCCTCTCTACATAAGGGTGGCCGACCACGGCTACGGGCAGCCCACCTATGGGCCCGTCGTCAACGGCCCCAGCGCCTACATCGCCCCGGCCGAGCGGTCCAACCCTTACCCCTACGACCCTGCTGCGGCCCGGAAGCTTCTAGAGAGCCATGGGTGGGCCATCCGCCCGGGCGGCACCTCGGTGTGCGTTCGCCCCGGGACGGCCGGCACCGAATGCGGAGCCGGGATCCACAAGGGAGAGGGCCTGTCCTTCCAGCTGCTCACCTACAGCGGCCAGACTCAGCAGGCCGTGACCATGGAGGAGCTGAAGTCGGTGGCCAGCCAGGTGGGGGTGGACATAAGCATCAAGACGGTGGCCAACGTCTTCGCCACCGCCGGCCAGTGCACACCGAAGCAGCCGGTGTGCGCCTGGCAGATAGCCGACTGGGGCGGTGGCGTCTACACGGCACCCAACGGCTACCCGCTCGGGTCCGGCTACTTCTTCTGCAAGGGGAACAACAACCACGAGAACTACTGCAACCCCACCGAGGACCGGCTGAGCCTGGAGGGCCGGGCGGCGGGCGGGAGCATCGTGCCCTGGGAGACCTTCCTGGTGAAGCAGCTGCCCATGCTCTGGATCCCCAACTCCGACTTCGAGGTGGTGGCGGCCAAGTCGACCCTCCACGGTGTCCTGCCCGCCAACAACACCCTCTCGGTATTCCCCCAGGCCTGGTACTACACGAAGGGGCATTGATCCACCTTGCCTGAGGGCAACGGCGGGCTCCCGGAGCGCAGAGGAAGGCGATGACCCACCTGAACGAGACCCTGGGAGTGGCCGTGATCGGCGCGGGCCGCTGGGCCAGGAAGGCCCATCTCCCCGCCTGGCGGCGGGACCGGCGGGCGCGGGTGCTCAGGCTGGTCGACACCGATGAGCCGGTGCTGGCCGAGAGCGGCCGTCTGTTCGAGGTGGAGGACCTGGCGACCGACTACCGGGAAGCCCTGGACGACCCGAGGATCGACGTGATCGACGTGGTCACCTCGAACCGGGCCCATTTCGAGATCGCTTGGGCAGGGCTGGAGGCGGGAAAGCACGTCCTTTGCGAGAAGCCCGTCCACCACGACTTCCGCCAGACCCAGCGGGCCGCCGACCTGGCCAAGGCCAAAGGCCTGAAGACCAAGCTGGGGTTCACCTTCCGCTACGCGCCCGCCACCCTCTATGCCAAGGACCTGATCGACCAGGGGTTCGTCGGTGAGCCGTACGTCTTCAACGGCTACGAGCAGAACAGCCAGTGGATAGACCCCTCCACCCCCATGCGCCAGGTGCCCCAGGACGGCAGCGGCGACGAGATCGCCGTCTCCTCCATCGAGGGTTACGGGGCACCCATCATCGACATCATGCACTGGTGGGTGGGCAGGCCCCTGGAGGCGGTGGTGGGGACCATGCGCAACCTCGTCCCCGTGAGGATGGTCCGAGACACGGCCAGGATGGAGAGGCTCAACATCGACGACGCCGACATGTGGATCTGCGAGCTGTCCTCGGGGGTGCTGGCCTCCATCCAGTCCTCCTATGTGACCGTGGGGAACTACCCGGGTGTCGAGGCCCGCCTGTACGGATCCGAAGGGGCGGTGATAGTCCGTCTCGTGGAGGAGCGGGGGGTCTGCCAGACCCTGCACACGGCCACCAGGCAGGAGGTGGAGTTCACCGAGCGGTCCATACCGCAGCGTTTCTTCCCCGAGGGAGGCAGCAGCCGGGAGCCTTGGGACTCGCTCTTCTACTCCAACCTGGTCGCCGACTTCATCTCGGAGATCCTGTCCGGCTCGGCCGACAACCAGGGTGACTTCCAGCAGGGGGCCCTGGTGCAGGAGACCATCAACGCCTTCGAGGCTTCGTACCGGAGCCGGAGCTGGGTCGACTTCCCCCTCCGGCAGCGGGGTGGGGCGGGTGGCACGCCCCTGGCGGGCGGCATGTGAGGGTACGGACCAACTCCACCCGCCTCGTGGGCCAGGTCCTGAGCGGGGAGGTCTGGCCCCCCCTCGCTGACCGGGACCCCTACCGCCTCGACCCCGGGGGCCGGCCCTTCCTCCTCCCCGGGATGGGCGGGGTGACGTTGGGGATGGGATGCGGGGAGCCGGCCACGGGCCGTCGGGGCGATCACGTCGAGCCGGGCCTTTCCGTGCGCCACCGGGAGGAGGAGGCCGACCGGGCCCTGCAGCTCCTGGCCTGCGTGGGGAACCGGGCCCGTGTCGTGTCCGGCCGCGCCGAGGGGGCGGAGGGGTTCGTGGTGGGCCAGCACGCCTACGTGCTGGTGGAGGTGCCCCCCTCGGACCTGGAGAGGGTCTCTGTAGGTGACGAGGTGGTGATCATGGGCCGGGGTCAGGGCCTGCGCCTCCTCGACCACGCCGGCATCCGGGTGAAGAACTGCTCCCCCGAGCTGGTGGAGGCCATGACGGGGGGGACCCTCGCCGACGGGCGCCTGGAGGTCCACGTCACCATGGCCATCCCTCCCGAGGCGGTGGGGGCGGGGTCGGGCATGTCCTCTGAGTACGCCAACGCCGACCTGATGGGCGCCTACCCCGGGCTCGCCGGCGAGTTCTCGCTCGGGATCGAGGGACTGCGGATCGGGGACTTCGTGGCGCTAGAGGACCAGGACCACCGCTTCGGCCGCGGCTACCGGGCGGGGTGGCTCAGCGTGGGGGTCGTGTCCACCGGCACCTGCCTGCTCTTCGGGCACGGCCCGGGGGCCTCCACCGTGCTCACCGGCCCTGCCGACGCCTTTCACGTCGTGCTGGACCCCGAGGCCAACCTGGGGAGCCTGCCGGGCCTGGGTCGTTGGGGCGGGGGCCGGTGAGCGACCGCACCTTGGCCACCAACCTGGGGGCCTTCGTGGAGCATCCGACCCTGGAGCCGGGCCCCTATCGGGTGGACAGGGAGGGCCGGCCCTACGTGCCCGTGGGGGACGGGGGCATCGTGATAGGCGCGGCGTTGGGCCAGAGCGTTTTTGCCCATGTTGGCGACCATGTCGGTCCCGGCGCCTGCCTGGTGCACCCTGATGGCCGGGCCCGGGCCGCCCTCACCGCCCTGAGCTGTGTCGGCAATCGGGTAACGGTGACGGGCGGCCCCAGCGAAGGCGCTGGTGGAGTGGTGGTGGGCAAGCGAGGTGAGCGGGGCCGGGTCATCGCCTGGTTCCCCCCCGATGCCTTGCTGAGCCTGCGCCCGGGCGACCCCGTGATGGTGCGGGCCCAGGGGCAGGGTCTCGCCCTGGAGGGCCTGGACCAGGTGAGCGTGGCCAACCTGGACCCCGCCCTGCTGGAGATGCTGCCCATCGCCCTCGGGCGCCACGGGGTTCGCGCCGGCGTCCGCTGCGAGGTGGGGAGCCGCTTGGCAGGCAACGGCATGGGCCGTCCTGCCCACCTGTGGGACCTGGACCTGCAACTGGACGAGGACGACGGTGCTGGTGCGGGCCTGAGCCTCGGGGACCTGGTGGCGGTCTCGGACCTGGACAGCCGGTACCACATGGGGTTCCGGCGGGGCTGGCGGACGGTGGGCCTGGTCGTGCACGGCTCCAGCCCCCAGCCGGGGCACGGGCCGGGGCTGGTCCCCCTCCTGACGGGGCCGGGATCGGTCCTCGGGGCCGAGGCGGAGGGCAGCGCCCACACCGGCCTCACCGCCTCGATCCTGGAGACGATCCTGGCCCGGGACCCCTTCCCGTGACGGCCTCAGTAGCCCCGGTCGGCGTGGAACTCGTTGAGGAGGGGGCGCCCGGCCAGGAACCGGCCCAGGTTCTCGATGAAGAGGTCCGTCAAGGCGGCGTTCTCGCTGCGCAGGGTCGATGCCGAGTGGGGGGAGATGAGCACCTGCTCCATCGCCCACAGGGGCGACTCGGGAGGGAGCGGCTCCACGCTGAACACGTCCAGGCAGGCCCCCGCCAGGTCGTGCCGCTGAAGGGCCTCCACGAGGGCCACCTCGTCCACCACCGCCCCCCGGGCCAGGTTCACCACTATCCCCTCGGGGCCCAGGAGCTCCAGCTCCCGGGCCCCGATCAGGCCCCTGGTCTGAGCGGTGAGGGGGCAGCACAGCACCAGGATGTCGGCCTCCCGGAGCAGGGGGGCGAGGTTGGCCGTGTCCCCGATGCGGCTGGCCGCCGGGAGGTCGTAGGTCTGCCCGGGCCGGCCCGCCCCCCACACCTCGGCCCCCAGGGCGGCCAGCACCTCGGCCACCCGCCGGCCGATACGCCCGAGGCCGACCACGAGGGCCCTCCGCTCGGTGATGGACCCCACGGCGTGGCGCTCCCACCGGCGCTCGGCCTGGAGCCGGCGCAGGCCGGGCACGTCCTTCAAGAAGTGGAGGACGCCCAGGGCGGCGAACTCGGCCAGGGCCTGGGCGTGCACGCCGGCAGCGGTGGTGAAGCGGATGGGGCTCCCCGCCAGGCCCGTTCGTTCCAGGAATCCCCCGATGCCGGCGCTGGTGGCCTGGACCCAGGCCAGCCGGGGGCAGGAGCTGGCCATGGCGGAGGGGTCGCGCCAGTCGAAGTCGAAGCAGGCATCGGCGCCGGCGAGGAGGCGGGACCATTCGGCCTCCTCCTCGGGGCCGAGCTGGCGGGGCACGCCCGTGTGGTCGCAGGGGTGGCGGGGCACGGGAAGGAGCTCGGGCCGGAAGTCCACCTCCACGGAGGGATGGGCGGAGCGGATGCGCCGGACCAGCTCCTCCTCGAGGGGCGAGCAGATCAAGACCCTCATTCCTGCCCTCCAAGGTGGAGGGGGTGGCGTCGGGAGCGCGGCCCCCACCCGGGCGAGCCAGGTCTGGTGGGGATGCGGGTGGACGGCATGGCGATCGAAGGTACTGGCCCGGACAGGAGTTGGCGTGGCTGACCCCGAGAGGGCCTTCCTGGCCTATTGCCAGGACTGGAGCGTCTCCCCCGGTGGCCGGGCCCGGTTCATGGTCAGCTGTGCCAGTGAGAGCTTCCAGGCCGGGGTGGTGAGGATCACCGGTGGCGGCCCCCGCCCCCCGGGAGAGGCGGATGCCCTCTCCTGGGAGGAGGTGCCGGCCAGCTGCGCCGGCACCTACCCGGGCCTGCGCCACCGGATCCTCTCCGGCTCCTACGGGCTGGTCGAGGGGCTGGCCGCCGGTGGCCGCCGGGGCATGACCATCGCCACCTGGCTGTGGCCCACCCTGCCCCGAGCCGGGCGGTACCAGGGGCTGGTGGTCCTCACGGACGGGGGTGACCATTGCCGGTGCGGCCTCCTCCTGGACCCCGACGGGCGCCTGACCCTTCGCTATCCGAGGGAGGGAACCGGTCACGGAGAGCTCCGGCTGGGACGGGCCGTGACCGAGAGGCGGTGGTGCCTGGCGGTGGGGGCCATCGACCCCGAGAGGGGCAGGGTCTGGCTCGCCTGCCGCCCCTGGGGTCGACGCGGCTGGGCCGGCCCGGCGGACGGTGTCGAGGGCCAGGACGGCCTCTCCCCTTGTGCTCCCATGGACGTGCTGTTGCTGGCGGCGTCGGGCCGGGGCCCCGAGGACCCGGAGGCCGTCACCAGCCCGGTCGAGGGCGCCTACAACGGAAAGCTGGAGGCCCCCCTGGTCCTGGGGGACTTCATGGAGCAGGCCGAGGCCATGGACCTGGCCGCCGAGGGCTGCCACGCCATGGCCGGGGCCGGGGATGCGATCTGGGTCGGCGACCTCGACCGCCTGCAGCGCGAGGAGGGCCGGATCTGCCCTCCTGGCCGGCCCGGTCCCGGGCAGCTGCAGCTCCGCAACGGCCCCCTGCTGCGGATGACCGGTCACCGCTGGAGCGGCGAGGCCCTGGACTGGCGGGTCTCCCCCGAGGACTACGGCGCCGTCGCCTTCCACGACGACGACCTGACCGACGCCGGGTGGCCGGTGGCCTTCGAATGGGAGGTGCCCGAGGGAGCGAGGAGCGGCGTCTATGCCGCCCACCTGTCCTGCGCCGCCGGGGAGGACCTGGTGCCGTTCTACGTCACCAGCCCCCGGGGAAAGGGCAGAGCGCCGCTCGCCGTGCTCGTCCCCACCTTCACCTACACCGCCTATTCCAACTTCGCCCACGTGGATCCCCGCCGGCACGGCGGGGAGCCGAGCCCTGCCTTCCCGCCAGGCAGCACCGAGGGCTACCTCGCTCAGCACCGGGAGCTCGGTCTGTCCCTGTACCAACGGCACAGGGACGGCTCGGGCATCTCGCACGTCTCCTGGCGCCGGCCCATGCTCGACATGCGCCCCGACCACCGCCTGCCCAGCCGGGGAGATGCGGGCAGGGAGCTGAGCGGTGACCTCTACCTCTTCGACTGGCTCGAAGCCGAGGCCATCGCCTACGACGTGGTGACCGACGGCGAGGTTCATGGGCAGGGACTGGAGGCTCTCCTCCCCTATCGGGCAGTCGTGACCGGTGGGCACCCTGAGTACGTGAGCGGGCCCATCCTCGACGCCCTGGAGGGCTACGTGGAGTCCGGAGGGCACCTGGCCTACCTGGGCGGCAACGGCTTCTACTGGGTGACCGTGGTGGATCCTGCCCAGCCCCACGTCCTAGAGGTGAGGAGGGGCCGGTCGGGGTCACGGACCTGGACCGGCGACCCCGGTGAGCAGCACTATCCGTGGTCGGGGGAGCCGGGTGGCCACTGGCGGGACCGGGGCCGGGCCCCTCAGGTCCTTGCCGGGGTGGGGTTCTGCGCCCAGGGCGGGGGTCCCGCCGCTGGCTACGTGCGGACCGCAGCGAGCATGGACCCGCGAGCTAGCTTCATCTTCGAAGGGATCGAGCCCGGCGAGGTGATCGGCGGCTTCGGCCTCAAGCAGGGCGGTGCTGCCGGTGACGAGCTGGACCGGGCCGACGCGGAGCTGGGCACGCCGGCGGGGACACTGGTCCTGGCCACCTCCGCCGGGAGGCACGATGACACCTACCAGCACGCCATCGAGGAGGTGGAGGAGATGAACGGTTCCGAAGGCGGAGGGAACTGCCGCTACGTACGGGCCGACATGACTTACTGGGAGGCGCCCGGTGGGGGGAGCGTGTTCAGCGTCGGCTCCATCTGCTGGAGTGCCAGCCTGGCCCACAACGGGTACCGCAACAACGTGGCGACCGTCACCCGCAACGTCCTGGCCCGGGCGGGATGCCTGCCGGAGGCCTACCGGGGTCCTCATGACTGAGGCAGCCGCCCCCCGCTGGGGCATCCTGAGCACGGCCAACATCGCCCGGGCGGCCTTCCTGCCCGCCCTTCGGGAGGCTGGGGGGAGAGCCACGGTGGTGGCCAGCCGGGAGCGGTCCAAGGCACAGGCCTTTGCCAGCGCGGCGGGGGTCGAGAGGGCGGTCCAGGGCTATGAGGCGGTGCTCGGGGACCCCGCCGTGGACGCCGTGTACGTGCCCTTGCCGAACAACCTCCACGCCTCTTGGACCATCAAGGCCTTGGAGGCAGGCAAGGCCGTCCTGTGCGAGAAACCTCTGTGCCTGGACCCCGACGAGACCGAGGCCGTCCTGGCTGCCGCCCGGCGGACGGGCGGGCTGCTGTGGGAGGCCTTCGTCTTCCCCTTCGGCCCCCAGTACCAACGCCTGTGCCGGCTCATCGGCGAGGGCGTGATCGGGGAGCTGCGGGAGATCCAGTCCAGCTTCCACTTCCTCCTGTCGCGCCCGGACAACATCCGCCTGTCGGCAGAGCTGGGAGGGGGGGCGCTAAATGACGTTGGTTGCTACCCCGTCCGCCTGGCCCGGGACCTCTTCGCGGCGGAGCCAGCTCAGGCCTGGGCCCTGGGCAACTGGGGGCGGGAGGTGGAGACCGAGATGTGGGGCTCGCTCGGCTTCCCCTCGCAGCGGCGCCTGCTCTTCTCCTGTGGGTTCGCCCGCACCTACGACACCTACACCCGGCTCCTCGGCTCGGAGGGCCAGATACACGTGCAGAACCCCTTCCACCCCAAGGTCGGCGACCCCTTGGAGGTCCACCCGGCTGGGGGCACCGGCTTCCGGGAGAGCCCAACCACCGATGAGCATTCCTTCACCGCTGCCCTGCGGCACATCGCGGCTGTGCTGGCCGGCGACGAGGAGCCCCGCCATCTCGCCTCGGAAACCTCCCTCGGGAACGCCCGCTCTCTGCACATGCTGGCTTCTGAGGCCCGGGGAGCCAGGGAGCGAGGGTGATGCTCGAGCACCTGTCCCTGCCCGATGCCGTGAGGCAGACCTTGAGACGGCGCATACTCAACGCCGAGCTGCCCTTCGGGGCCCGCCTCCTCGAGACGGAGCTGGCTGCCGAGTTCGATGTGAGCCGGACAACAGTCCGCCAGGCCCTGCGCGACCTCCAGGGCGAGGGGCTGGTCGAGCTGACCCCTCGCCGCCAGTGCCGGGTGGCCCGTATGTCGAGGGAGGACGCCCGCGACGTCTGCTTCGCCCGCTACGTCCTGGAGGCGTCGGCGGCGGGGGAGTGGCTGGGCCGGCACGGGGACGACCTCACGGAGGGCCTGGAGGAAGAGATCGCCGCCATGGAGAAGGCCGCTGCCGAGGGGGACATGCTCGGCGCCGTCCAGGCCGACACCCGGTTCCACGGCCTGGTCGTGGCGGCCGGGCGGCGCCCGACGGTGGGCAAGCTGTGGCACTCACTCGATGGCCAGATGGGGGCGCTGATGCGGGTGGCCCTGGACTGCCAGCATCTCGACCTGTACGACCTGGTGAGCCGCCACCGCCAGCTGGCCCAGGCCCTCTCGACCAGGCGGCGCGCCGTGGTGGAGGCGGCGATCCGGGAGCACTACGTGGAAGGCCAGCCCGGGCCCTCCGACGACGGCGCCCCTGGAGACGCCACGGGATGGGGAGAGCCGTAGGCGCCCAGCCGCCAGCGGCCGGGCCCGCTCCCAGGGCGGACGAGTGGCGACCTGCCAGCGGGGCCATCGCCTGTCGAAGCTTGCTGCCCCCTGCGACGAGGGAACAGGAAGTGGATCGTCCGGAAGGTGACCTAAGGTGCCCGTGGCCGAGGTGGTGGACCCCTCGGCAAGGCAAGGAGGAGACGATGGACATCATCCTCGTCCCCGGGCTGTGGCTCGCCGGCTCCGTCTGGGCCGATGTCGCCTCCGACCTCGAGGCCCAAGGGCACCGTCCCCTACCCGTCGATCTCCCCGGTCAAGGCGCAGGGGAGAGCAGCACCGTCACCCTCGAGGACCAGGTGGCAGCGGTTGTCGGGGCGGTGGACGCCGCCGAGGGCAGGGTCATGGTGGTCGGTCACTCGGCGGCGGTCAATCTGGCCTGGATCGCCGCCGACCGGCGGCCCGACAAGGTGGCCCAGGTGGTCCTCATCGGCGGGTTCCCCTTGGCGGACGGCGAGACCCACATGGCCTCCTTGGAGCCGACCGACGGGGTCGTACCCTTCCCCGGCTGGGAGCCCTTCGAGGGACCCGACGCCGCCGACCTGGACGAGGAGGCGAGACGCCGTTTCGTGGCGGCCGCCATCCCCGTTCCGGAGGGGGTGACCAAGGGGGTGGTTCACCTCGGCGACGAGCGTCGCTACGAGGTGCCGGTGATGGTCGTCTGCCCCGAGTTCAGCCCGGCCGACGTGCGGGGCTGGATCGAGGCCGGGAACATCCCCGAGCTGGCCCGAGCCCGCCACGTCGAGCTGGTAGACATCGACTCGGGCCACTGGCCGATGCTCACCAGGCCCGCCGAGCTCGCCCGGATCCTCACTGCAGGCCTGGACACGCTCAGCTGACGGCGGTTCCTCGAGGCCCGCGTCGGTGAGCCGCCGGCCCGGGGCAAGCTCTTTCCCGCTCCCTGAGCGGAACATGCCGCCACGGCAGGGGTGATGGCGGGCCCGGGCCCGTCCCTCGCCAGCCGATCAGCCGTGCCTCTCCGCCCGGGGCGGTTGGGCCTCCAGGGGCCAGCGCTGGCGGATGTACCTCGCCGCAGCCGGTGGGTACAGCCGCTGGGTCTCGTTGTTGCACCGGAGGTAGAAGACGGCCTTGTCCTCTTGGCCATGCCAGGTCTCGGTGTTGCGGTGGGGACAGGCCACCACGGCCACCGTCTTGCCTTCCCGGCGTACCGCCGAGACATGGACGGTCGCCCAGGCCTCGGCACCGAGAGACTTCTTGGCCGCCTGCCCCAGAGCCAGCAGCCAATGGTCCCAGTCCGACTTGCCGGCTCCCAGCACTGCGAAGTCCGCTTCCAGGCCCACCACTTGCCCCTTGTCGTCCACGCCGACCAGCAGCGTGCCGCCGTCGGCATTGAGGAAGGCCGCGATGGTCTTGGTGACCTCCTCCTTTTCCGAACGCTCTTCACACCACCGAGAGAGCAGGTGCAATTGGAGGGTGAGGTCACCGGTCGGCCTCGGGGTCCTTGGCTTCTCCTGTGCTCCAGGGGGGCCCGGCTCCTTCTCCGCCCCGGCGCAGACCGCTTCGGGAGGGGAAGCTCCGGGCCCCTCACCGTGGTGGGACCAGGTCCCCCGTGTCACCGTGGTGGGCCGTAGTCGCTCGTATTCGAACCTGCTGGACGTGCGAACACGCCTCCAAGCGCTCGTGTCCGCAACGTGATCCACGCCGCGAGGGGCGATACACGACCAGCTAAACACACGAGGGCGTCCCTTCCTGCGTCCTTCGGTGTCGGACGTTCGACCGACCATGAGTGGCGGTCCGCCTATCAGAAGCCGGGCGAGAGTCTCTCAGGTCGACGGTTCAACCGGACCGCGATCTCCTCCCTGTCCGACGCGGCTCGGTCTTCGTTGTCGCGAGTCACGTCGATGCCGAGCGCATCTGACACATTGCCCGTGAGCAGTGGAGCCTCGAGCGGCTCTGGTTCGCCGAAGACGTCGCGGAGCCACAGCGTCCGCTCGCTGCTCCAGTAGCGCAGCATGGTGGCTCCGCGATCGCCGAGGTCGCTCACGAATCCCTCGGTCGTGATGAAACCGGCCCAGCTCAGGTGCACGCCGTCGTACTCACTGGCGACCGCATCCCAGTCGGGCAGTACGTGGCGATCAACCACCGTCCGTACTCCGTGTTGTGCAGGTATCGCGGCGAGATGTGCCACGTCCCTCTTGTGCTGGTTAGGCCCAGGAAGCTCCCATCCCGCGTGGAGTTCGGTCGCCACCCTCGGAAACCTCTCGACGAGGCGGACCCAGTCGGCCGGGTGGTCGATGGTCCAGACCCGTGCGTTGGGGTTGATTGGCATGTGCCACCTCGAGATCGGGCCCGGGAACATCTCCCATGCAGCCACCAGATCATCGTGGATCTCTCCGGCGGGGGAACTGACGGTCCAGAACCCCGACCACGTGAACTCGCCGTTGCCGTAGACATCGGAGAAGTCGACGAACCCTGGGACGACCGTCATCCCGGGCTGGCGTCCGCCGAGCCAGTGTTCCTGGGTATCAGTCGGGCCGGCGAGCGCCTCGCAGAATCGCCGGCAGAGCGCTTCGGCAAGGGGACGCCTTGCCGGGGCGAGTTCGTATGCCAGGGCGAGGCTGTCGGGTGCGCCGCCGGTCCATGGCCCCGCGAGCTGATCGGCAGCGTCGAGTGCCGTGTGGAGGAGCTGCTCGACCGCCATCGTCCCCACCGTCGCGACGGCGCGCCCAACCGATTCGGGATCGCTGTCCGTAAGCGCGTCGAATGGGCAGAACATCCCTCGCCCGGCAAGTTCGAGTCGATCGAGAAGCGCGACTCCAACGGGGGAGCCAGGATGTCATCGACCACGGGCACCATCTCGGCCATGATGACCGAGAGACGCTCGCTTCGTCCACGCGACTCCACGTCGGACGACGCTCGCCGGCCCGGGCGGGGCGACCTGTACTCGGTGGCCGAGCTGGCCACCCCGGCACACCTACAGGTGGACCGCTCGGTGGCCGGCCTGTTGCTGGCTAGGGTGCCGTGGCCTCTCCGCCCGAGATCGGCGGTGCGGGCAAGGAGCTCGGACTCGGATCGGACGGGCCGAAGGTGGGAACTCCGGGCTGACAGCTTGTCAATGGGCACTGCCGCGGAGCGCGCCTTGGCCAAGGCCCGCGTCGTGAGCCGGAGCGACTTCACAAGCAAGGGTCCCCGGGGGCTGGAAGCTGGAGTGCTACGCGGTACGTCTCCGACGTATGTCGGCTCCGTCAAAGGACACGCTGACGGGATCGATGCCGTAGGTCGGCCATTCGACCGTCATGCGGACCTCGCCCGGAGGGGGAAGGGGCATCACCCACAGCCATAGCGTGTCGTCACCGGATTCTCGGCGGCCAAAGGCGCTCAGCGTGATTGGACCTTCTCGGTCCGGTCGTTCCACGTCGTCGAGGAGCTCCTCGCGCCCGTCAGCGAAGCTGAGCCTGATCCGAAGGCCGACGAACCGCCGGTTGGGCCGCCTACGAGGTGCTGTCGCATCCGAGCTCGACGGTGAGCCGAGGCCGTTGCGCCGAAGCTCGATCTCGAACCCGTCGTGGTACGGGATGACCCGCTCGCAGGTGAGCGACGCCCCATCCCTCTCCCACAACACCATCGGCTCGTGGATCACCGAAGGGGGGAGCGCACGGGTCTTCCGCGTTCGACCGGGGATGACGACGCCCTCCGCTGCGGTGCCCGAAGCGAAGGCGCCTTCGAGCAGCGGGGTGAGCCTCTGGGTGTCGATCGCGAGAGAAGCCGAACAGAGGAGGAGGCCGGGGAACGGGCGGGCAGACCATTCTCCCTCTACGCCGAGTACGAATACTGCTGCTCGCACCCGCCCCGGCGAGACACCCAACCGCTGGATGACCCCTTCGGCGATGGCGGGGACCGGCAGGTGTGCCAACCCCCGAGTCCCCGGGTCCCGGGCGCCAAGACGCCGGCTGCGATCACCGCGCCAGCGGACGGCGTCGTCGTGACATGCGATCACGGCGCGACGGAGCTCTGGGCGAGATGCCAGGACGTCGAGCTCAGGCCAGTCGAGGAGATGCTCATCAACGACTACGAGGACATCCAGGGTCGTCAGTTGCGAGTCGGAGAATCGGAGGGTCCGGAGCGCTTCCGCCGTCTTGAGGCTCAGGATGTCCTTCCACCACGAGAGCCACTGTGCTCCGGCGACGCCACGGACAGCGGGGTCGAGCACACCAGAGTGGTCGACCACATCACCATCGAGCAGCGGAGGAACCGACGAGTCGTCGGGGATAGCGAGTCGGCAGGCGTCTCGGACGTAGAGGGCCAGATGGAGCAGGTCCAGGTTGTCGTCGACCGACAGATGCCACGATTCCTCACCCGCTCGTCGCACCGCAATCCCTCCTTGCGTCACCTTGAAGGATGACGACGTCCAACGTAGTGGCCGCGCGAAAGGCACGCCGGGCAGCTTGTTTCCCGAGGCTCCGGACTTTCCCACCCCGCCTCGCTCGCAAGGCGGGGTGGCGCGAAAGCGAGGCCCTGACCTGGGTCTCTCGATCGAGAGAATCTTCGAAGACCCCTTGACTTCGCGTGCGGATGGATGTCTCATTTCCGCTCCCTGGCGCGCTCGTCCGGTCGTGGGCAAGCCCATGACGAAGCTGAACTTTCCGATGCCACCGGTCGGCCGGCAGCGCTCTGCCGCGCCCGCAGCGTCGGTCGGCTGCCCTGGCCGCACCCTCTGGTGCCGACCTGCGGAGTTGCTGGTCAGGCGGTTTTTCGACCGCATTTGTTCAATTTCGGCCCGTTTCCCCTTGTTCTTCTATGGAGGCTCGGCTCTCCTGTCGTTGTCGTGGGTCACTTCCGGTCGGGTAGGGGCGGGCAGCAGCCGCCTCGGGTGAGCATGGCCATGGCGATGAGGGCTTCGGGGCTGTGGAAGCC
>JAJPHD010000001.1 GCA_021325455.1 Actinomycetota bacterium | reverse complement strand
GGGCGGCCATCGCCTCCCCTCCAGCCCCACGCTGTGGCGCTTCCTGGCCGGCGCCGACCTGGGCCGGGTGCAGAAAGCGGCAGCGGTCAACCGGGCCATGATCCGTCGGGCCTGGGCTATGGGGGCGGCCCCGGACCCGGGCCTCTTGACCATCGACCCCGACGCCACCTGGATCCCTACCTACGGCAAGGAAAAGGAGGGATCGACCTTCTCCTACAAGCACGAGGTGGGCATGATGCCACGGAGGGATCCGATCGGCCGCCTCCGCCCACCACATGGCTACCTCACACCACCGACCCGGTGGTGGATGCTCAGGCCCCGGCCCTCACCGGGGCTCCGGAATGCGGTATCCAAGTACCGATGGGAATCACGTCGGTGACGTCGTCAACGAACTGCTGACGGCCCGGCCTGTGGGCTTCATCGGCAAGATGGACGCCCACCAAAAGCTCGGCGACGGTGACAGCCGCGATGGCTACCTCGTCATCGTCGGCGATGAGGTCCTCGAGCGTTGTACGTGAACGGTCGGCGTCTATGAGAAAGGTGGTATCGAGCAGAAGTCGGCTCAGGGTCGGCTCTCGATCTCGAGGAGTTGCCGGGCTGCGGCCACGTCTTGGGCGAAGGAGGGATCTCGGCCGTGACGCTGCAGCAGGGCTCTTACTTCGGTGCCCCTGCCCGCGTGCACGGGGTCGAGCTGAGCCACCACCTTTCCCCGACGCACGATCGTGAAGTGCTCGCCTTGATGCTCTACTGCGTCGAGGATGTCGGAGAAGTTCCGGGCCGCCTCGGTGGCACTTACCTCTGGCATGGGATCAGATTATGGCGACGTAACGGTCGCCCGACGGGCTGGAGGACAGCTCACTGGGGCCGACCACGAGCCAGCTCTCTCGTCGCAGCCGTAAAGGCTCACGTGAGCGGGCCGGCGTCCCGGGCACGGAGCCGGGCCTGAGGGCTCGTCCGGGCCCCCGAGGCGCCGGATGGCCCGGGCTGGACCCTTCGTCCACCCCGGGCTCCGGCTCGGACCACCGAAAGTGGCCTACCAGTAATACCATCGCTGGCCGCCGGGACGAATGAGAAATCCCAGCAGCCAGACCACCAATGCGGCTATGGCCACCCACCAAAGGAGGTGCAGGGCAAACCCCGCACCAAAGAGGACAATGGCCACTACCGCCAGCAAGATGATCGCGATCACCGATTCACCTCCTCCCGAGGCTACCCACAGGCCCCGATGAGCGAAGGGGTGGGGGAACGACCCCCACGGGCGCCCATCTTCACCTGCTATCGGCCGCGGGGACAGGGCGGCGTGGGCAGGGACTATACCCCGGGGACGGGGCTGTGATGCGGACCCGGCTCCCCCTCCGAAGCGGACTGGGCTTCTTGGACCACCTCCCGGGCCACGTCCGCCAGCCGCCGGCGCTGGGCCCGGGCCGAGGATCGCAGGCTCTCGTAGGCCTGGCGAGGGGAAACCCCCTGTCGGGCAACGACGACCCCTTTTGCCTGCTCGATTACTATGCGGGCGTCCAGCGCCTGCTTGAGCTGGGCCGCCATCTGTGACTTCTCCTCCCCTTGCATCATGCTGGCGATCAGGAGGGCAGCCAGGTCCGTGAAGGCGACCAGGGCCAGCTCGCTCTCCGGGCTCCAGGGGTGGGCCTTCCCCGACACCACGGCCACCACCCCGATGGCCTCGCGGTTGTAGGGGATGGGGGCAGCCAGGACCGCCCGGACACCTCTCTTGATGGCAGCGGACACGAAGTGCGGCCAGCGGCTCTCCCTGTCGAGGTCACCGGCGTGGACGAGCTGCTTCTCGTGGTAGGCGTCGATGCAGGGGCCCTCCCCGAACCGGATCTGGAGATCCTCGAGGTCCCGCAGGCGCACGTCGGACACGGCCAGGTTGCGTAGGAGCTGCTCGCTGTCGGCCAGCAGGAGGCCGGCTCCGTCCACGTTGAACAGGCGATGGGTCGTGTCCACGATGCGCTGCACACCGTCGTCCAGGCTCCCGGAGCCGAAGCGCAGGCTGGCGAGGTCGGTGAGGGCCTGATGGACGTCGGCGCTGGTCAGGGCCATTGCGCAAATCCTAGGTCGCGGCCATCGCCTCCTCACGGACCGGGGGCCCGGGGGGTTGGCGGCAGCCCGGCAACCGGCATCCCGCCGTCACGGGCGAGGCCTCCCACCCCGCCGGCCGGGACCAAGGATCAGCCAGTGGGCGGGCCCACCTTCAGGCAGGCGGCGATGGAGGCGGCGTGGTCGGCGGTCATCCCTCGCCCCAGGGAGACGAGCTGGCCCACCCGCTCGTCCACGACCCGGTAGTAGGCGAACCTACCCTGCCGGCGAACGCTCACCAGGCCGCAGTTGACCAGGCAGCCCAGGTGGGCCGAGACCCGCCCTTGGGACAGTCCCGCCCGCTCCACGCACTCGGTCCCGGTGGCCTCTCCCACCTCCATCAAGAAGGCGAGCAGGTCCAAGCGGGTGGGGTCGCCCAGGGCCCGGAAGAACTTGGCCACCAGCTCCCTGCCTGTCTCCCCGCCCAGGTCCCGGACGGCCCCCTGGTGGGTGGCGGTGGGGCTCACGCCGCGCAGCAGGACAGCTTGGACACGTCCTTCCCGAAGGACTGGGCGGCCAGCTTGAGGCCCTCGGCCATGGTCAGGTAGGGCGTCCAGGTCGAGGCCAGCTGGTCCACGGTCATGCCCGCTTCCAGGGCATAGGTGGCGGCCAGGATGACGTCGCCGGCGCCCTGGGCCACCATGTGCACCCCCACCACCCGCCCCGAGCCCTGCTCGGCCACGATCTTCACCAGGCCCCTCGTATCCCTGTTGACCACCGCCCGGGGAACATAGTCGAGGGGAAGGACCCGGCAGGTGCAGGAAAGGCCCGCCTCCCCGGCTTGGGCATCGGTGAGCCCGACCGAGGCGATGTTGGGGGTGGTGAAGGTCACCCGGGGGAGATGGGAATAGTCGAGGGTCCGGGCCGCCTCGCCGAACATGTTGTCGGCGGCCAGGGTCCCCTGGGCGGCGGCCACGTAGACGAACTGGGCCGCCCCCGCCACGTCCCCCGCCGCCCAGATCCGGGGGTGGGTGCTCTGGCCATGGGGATCTGTGACAACCTCACCCCGGGGCCCCAGCTCCACGCCCACCTCCTCCAGCCCGAGCCCGCCGGTGTTGGGCCGGCGTCCCGTGGCCATGAGGATGGCTCGCGCCCGGAGGCTCCCGCCCCGAGGGCCACCGAAGGCCGCCTCCACGCCCGACCCCCGGGAACGGACCTCGGTGAGGGGCGCCCCAGTGTGGACCTCGACGCCCTCGTCGACAAGGACGTCGGTGAGGGCCCCTGAGACCTCCGGCTCCTCACCGGGGGCCAGCTGGGGGAGGGCCTCCACCAGGGTCACCCGGCTGCCCAGGCGGGCGAAGAGCTGACCCAGCTCGAGGCCGACATAGTTGCCCCCGACCACGATCAGCGACTCGGGCAGGCGGGCCAGCTCCATGGCGCTGGTGGACGTCAGGTAGCCGGCCTCCTCCAGCCCGGGGACCGGCGGCACCCAGGGTGAGGCTCCCGTGGCCACGAGGTAGTTCGCCGCCTCGACGCGCTCCCCGTCCACCTCCAGGGCCGGCCCCTCGACGAAGGAGGCGCTGCCCCGACGCAGCTCCCAGCCGTAGGAGGCGGCCAGGTCCTCGTACTTGTCCTTGCGCAAGGCCGCCACCAGCTCCGCCTTGCCCTTCACGACCCCTTCCATGTCGGCGGCCCCGGCCGAGGTGGCGATACCGGGGAAACGCTCCTCTGCGGCCGCGTGGCGGGCCTCGGCCGCGGCCAGAAGGGCCTTGGAGGGGATGCAACCCACGTTCACGCAGGTCCCTCCTATCGTGTCCCCCTCCACCATCACGACCCGGCGTCCCCGGGTGACAGCGGAGATGGCAGCGGCGAAGCCCGCCCCGCCCGATCCGATGATCGCCAGGTCGTAAGCCATCCTTCCTCCTTGCATTTGTCAATGCGGATGCTAGCAAGTCAGTTGGTCCTCCGGCCCCGTAGCCCGCGCTTGTCCCGGTGAGCTGCCCTCTGGTCGCCCAGCGAGGAACAGGGTCTGCTTACGATGCGCAGATGATGGCGGGCGGGGGTGACAGGAAGCAGGGAGGGGGTCAGGAAGCTGAGCCGGTGCAGCTCGACCGGGCCGCCGGCGTGCTGGCGGGCCAGGCCGACGGGGACGCTCTGGGGGCCGGCTACGAGCTCGCCGGCAGGGGCCCGCCCAGCCCGCCATGATCGGAGGCGGCCTGGGTGGCTGGGCCCCGGGAGAGTGGACCGACGACACCCAGCAGGCCGTGTGCGTCGCCGAGGAGGCCGCAACGGGCAGGATCGACCCCGACGCCGTGGGGGAGCGCCTGCTCGCCTGGTACCGCTCGGGACCGGCTGACGTGGGAGCCCAGACCGCCGCCGTGCTGGGCCGGGCCCAGACCGGGGCGGCCCTCCCCTCCCTGGCCTCCACCTACCTCGCATCCCATCCGAGGGGTGGGGCCGGCAACGGCAGCCTGATGCGCACCGGCCCCGTGGCCCTCGCCCACCTCGGTGACGATGCCGCCATCGCCAGCGTGGCCCGGGCCGTGGGCGACGTCGCGGCCCTGGCCGGGGTCGACCCCGGCAACACCGAGGTGGTGGTCTCGCTCTGTCGGGTCGGGCGCGATGACGTTCCGGGGGACGTCGAGCGGGTCGCAATCTGGCTCCTGGACGACGCCTCCCCCGCCGAGAACCCCAACCTCGACCTCGTCCTTGCCGACCTCGGTGAGCAGATAGCGGCCTGGCGGGACGAGGGCCGGCGCGTGTTCGTGCACTGCGTGCGAGCCGAGTCCCAGACCCCGACGGTGGCGGCCGCCTACCTGGCCCACCGGCTCGGGATCCCCGGCGACGCCGCCCTGCGACGGGTGCTCGACGCACTGCCCAGCGCCTCCCCCAACCCCGCCTTCGTCGCCGCCCTCAGGCGGATCTGGCCATCATGACCGACCGGCCGCTCGTCGGGTGCGGGCCACTCAGCCCCCGCTTCGACGAGGCCGTGGGCCTGGCCGCCGATCTGCACCGCGCCCAGGTTCGCAAGGGCACCAATGTCCCCTACCTGGCCCACCTTCTCGCCGTGGCCGCCCTGGTGCTCGAGCAGGGCGGGGACGAGGACGAGGCCATCGCCAGCCTGCTCCACGATGCGGTCGAGGACCAGGGCGGCCAGCCCACCCTCATCCGTATCCGGGAGAGGTTCGGCGAGCGGGTGGCCGCCATCGTCGCCGCCTGCTCCGACACCGACCAGCAGCCCAAGCCCCCCTGGCGGGAGCGCAAGGAGGCCTACATCGCCCACCTCGGCCAGCCTGGCCTCGATCCCGGCGTGCTCCGGGTGTCGCTGGCCAACAAGCTCCACAACCTGCGAGCGAGCTCCTCGACCTGCGCACGGAGGGGGCCACCGTCTGGAGGCGCTTCAGCGCACCTCCCGCAGACCAGCTCTGGTACTACCGCTCACTGGCGCACATCTTCGCCGAGCGCCCCGGTGGCCCCTGGGCCGAGGAGCTCCTGGGCATGGTCCAGGACCTGGAGCGCTTCGCCCGCTGAGCCCCGTCCTGCCCTGCCGGCCACCATCCCGTCCCGGTCGTCACGACGCCGGGGCCGGGACCAGCGCGCGGGGCCGGGACAGGCCCCTCCTCCGCCAAAATGGGGAGATCCCGCCTTACCATCTGGATAGCCTCTGCTACCTGTGCCATCGGACCCTGCCGAGCCGCTGATCTGGGCCAGGGGGCTCTGCAAGCGGTTCGGCGACCTGGTGGCCGTGGACGGCATCGACTTCGAGGTGGGGAGGGGGGAGGCGTTCGGCTTCCTCGGGCCCAACGGGGCTGGGAAGAGCTCCGCCATGCGCATGGTGGCCTGCCTGTCGCCTTTGAGCGGCGGCTCCCTCAGGATCCTGGGCCTCGACCCGGCCCGAGACGGGGTCCGCATCAGGAGCCGCCTGGGACTGGTGCCCCAGGACGACACCTTGGACCTGGAGCTCACGGTGCGGGAGAACCTCTACATCTATGGCCGCTACTTCGACCTGCCCCGGAAGGTGATCAGGGAGCGGGCCGACCAGCTGCTGGCCTTCGCCCAGCTGACGGAGCGGGCCGACGACAAGGTGGAGCCCCTGTCGGGCGGCATGAAGCGGCGCCTCACCATTGCCCGGGCCCTCATAAACGAGCCCGAGCTGCTCCTGCTGGACGAGCCCACCACCGGTCTGGACCCCCAGGCCCGCCACCTGCTCTGGGACCGTCTCTGGCGGCTCAAGCAGCAAGGCGTGACCCTGGTCCTCACCACCCACTACATGGACGAGGCCGAGCAGCTCTGCGACCGTCTGGTGGTCATGGACAAGGGCCGGATAGCGGCCGAGGGCACCCCCCGCCAGCTCATCGAGCAATGGTCCACGAAGGAGGTCCTCGAGCTGCGCTTCGGGCCGGGCGAGCACGAGGCCCTGGCCGCCAAGCTGGGCGGGCTGGCCGAGCGCATCGAGGTGCTGCCCGACCGCCTGCTGCTTTACGTCGAGGACGGGGACGAGGCTCTGGCCGGGACCCACCGCCGAGGGCTCCGCCCCGACAGCGCCCTGGTGCGCCGCTCCACGCTCGAGGACGTGTTCCTGCGCCTGACCGGCCGCCGCCTGGTCGACTAGGGGCCTCGATGGCCAGCGCCGCCCTGCGCTCCCTCGAGTACTGGGCCTACCAGTACCGCCGCACGTGGCGAGGCACCATCGCCTCCAGCTTCCTCAGCCCGGTGCTGTACATGGCGGCCATGGGCCTCGGGCTCGGGAGCCTGGTCGACCGCAGCGGTCACGGGGCGTCCCTCGCCGGCGGTGGCTACCTCGCCTTCCTGGCCCCCGGGCTGCTGGCCGCTACGGCCATGCAGACCGCCGCCACCGAGGCCACCTGGCCGGTAATGGGGGCCATCAAGTGGGTCCGCACCTACCACGCCATGCTGGCCACGCCGCTCCGGGTGGTGGATGTCCTGGCTGGGCACCTGGCCTGGATGGCGCTCCGCCTCCTCCTGGTGTCGGCCATCTTCCTTGGCGTCATGGCTGCCTTCGGCACCACCCCCTCACCGTGGGCGCTCGCCGCCCTGCCCGCCGCCGCTCTCACCGGTATGGCCTTTGCCGCGCCCATCACCGCCTTCGCCGCCACCCGGGAGAACGATGCCGGGTTCAGCGCCCTCTTCCGCTTCGGGATCATTCCCATGTTCCTCTTCTCGGGCACCTTCTTCCCCATCGGCCAGCTCCCTGCCCCCCTCCGGCCCGTGGCTTGGGTCACCCCTCTCTGGCACGGGGTCGCCCTGTGCCGAGCCCTGGACCTGGGCACCGCCACCGCCGGCCCGGCCCTCGGGCATGTGGCCTACCTCGGAGCGTGGGCGGCGGCCGGGACGGTGCTGGCCCGTCGGGCCTTCCACCACAGGCTGGCCCGGTGAGCACCGCTCCACAGGTCACCACCCGGCCCCCCCGGGGCACCCTGGTGGCCCGGGTCCTGCCACCGGCTCTCCTGGGAGGGAGGCGGGCCGGGCGGCTGGTGGAGCGCAACCTGCTCGTCTACCGCCGGACCTGGATCGTGATCGCCTCGGGCTTCTTCGAGCCCCTCTTCTACCTGCTCTCCATCGGGGTCGGGATAGGCAAGCTGGTCGGCACCGTGACCGGGCCCGGCGGCCAGGTCATCAGCTACACGGCGTTCGTGGCACCCGCCCTGCTGGCCTCCTCGGCCATGAACGGGGCCATCTACGACGCCACCTTCAACATCTTCCACAAGCTCAAGTTCGCCAAGATCTACGATGCCGTCCTGGCCACCCCGGTGGGGGTGACCGATGTGGCCCTGGGCGAGATCTCCTGGGCCCTCATCCGGGGCACCATCTACTCGGCCGTCTTCCTCCTCGTCATGGCCGTCCTGGGGCTGGTGGGGTCGGTCTGGGCCCTGCTCGTGCTACCGGTGGCCGTGCTCATCGGCTTCGCCTTCGCCGCCGTGGGCATGGCCGCCACCTCCTACATGCGCAGCTGGCAGGACTTCGACTTCGTTCAGCTGGCCGTGCTTCCCCTGTTCCTCTTCTCGGCCACCTTCTACCCCCTCACCACCTACCCGCCTGCCCTGCAGGTCATCGTGCAGCTCACCCCCCTCTATCACGGCGTGGCCCTGGTGCGGGCCCTCGACACGGGCGCCGTGGGCCCGGGCGCCCTCGTCCACGTCCTCTACCTGGCCGTCATGGGGGTGGCGGGCCTCGCCGTCACCTCCCGCCGGCTGGGGCACCTTCTGCTGCGCTAGGGGCGCCCGGCCGGGGCCCGCCTACTTGGTGGCTCCTCTTGGGGCAGTGGTGGTCGGCGAGGCCGGAGCCGTGGTCGAGGTCGTGGTGGGCGAGGCCGGGGCGGTAGTGGTGGGGGAAGAGGGCTGGCCCCCCGACGACGGCTGGCTGTTGGAACCGTTCCCCGGCTCCGAGCCCGACCCGGGGACCGGCTGGTCCCCGCCGAAGAGGCTGCCCACGGTGGTCTCGAAGCGGGAGATCGTCTGTCCCTGGACGAGCTGCGAAAGGGGGGCCCGCGCCCCCACCTCGATGGCCGTCACCAGCCCCACGGCCAGGAGGAAGACCACCACCGTCATCACCGCCAGTCGCGGCCAGGCCAGCCGCCTCGCCGGCCGGGAGGGGGGGCGCCGGCCCCGGCGGCCGCCAGAGGCCGCCCGCCCCGGCGCCTGCGGCCCCCAGCCGAGCGGAGCCGCCACCGGGCCCGAGCGAGCCACGACCGTGCGGCCCGACGCCGCGGCCGTGCCCCCGCTGGTGGCTCCTTCCCCAGCGGAGGGGCAGCGGGCCGGGCCGGAACCGCCCGGAGCGCTCGCCAGCCCGGCCGGCACCGGCGGAGGGTCGACCACCCGGGCCTCGACGTGCTCGGCCGCCACCCCGGTCCTCCCCCTCTCGGCCGGAGAGGGGTCGCGGGGCAGCCTCTCCTTCACCCAGCTGTGGGTCTTGTTGATCGAGTGGAGGAAGATGGCTCCCCCCACGGTCACCACCACGCTGCCGAGGGCCGTGCCCACCAGCGTCCCGGCCACCCCGAAGAAGGATGCGATGACGGCCGCCGACACCGAGGCCAGGACGCTCGCCATGAGCTGGGGCAGGCTGATCTTCACGGCAGGCGAGAGTGGGCTGGGACAGTGCTCAGGTGAGGGACGCTCGCCCCCCAGGCTACAGGGCGGGTCTCGCCAGCCGGCGGTAGAGCGCCGCCGTCCGTTCGGCCACCGCTGACCACCCGAAGTGCTCCACCGCTCTCTTCCTGCCCGCCTCTCCCATGCGCCGGGCCAGGTCCGGATCGGCCACCAGGTCGTTGACCCGAGCCGCCAGGCCCCGGGCCAGCCGGTCTCCCCCTCCCCCCGGCGGCACCAGGAAGCCGGTCTCCCCATCCACCACGATCTCGGGTATGCCCCCGACCGCCGTCGCCACCACTGCCGTCCCGCAGGCCATGGCCTCCAGGTTGACCAGCCCGAAGGGCTCGTACACCGAGGGGCACACGAAGACCCGGGCGTGGGTGAGGAGCTGCACCACCTCCTCGTGAGGAAGCTGCCCCTCGATCCAGGTGAGGCGGGCGCCCTCCCGGCGGGCGGCGTCCACCAAGCACCGGGTCTCCTCCGCCAGCTCCTCGGTGTCTGCCGCCCCGGCGCAGCAGACCAGGTGGGCGCGCCGGTCGAGATGGGGGGCGGCGGCAAGGAGGTGGGAGAGGCCCTTTTGCCTGGTGACCCGGCCCACGAACACCACCAGGTTGTCCCCGGGGTCCAGCCCGTGGCGGGCGAGGGCGCCCGTCCCCCAGTCGGGCGCCCAACGGTCGGGATCGATCCCGTTGGGGATGACCTCGACCCGGGCCGGGTCGATCCCCGGGTAGCAGGCCAAGATGTCGTCCCTCATGGCCGCCGACACCGCCACCACGGCATCCGCCCCCTCGAGCCCGATCCTCTCGCACCAGCTGGAGAGGGCGTAGCCCCCCCCGAGCTGCTCCGCCTTCCACGGCCGGCGGGGCTCGAGGCTGTGGGTGGTGGCCACGTGCGGCACATCCCACACCACCTTGGCCAGGTGGCCGGCCAGGTTCGCATACCAGGTATGGCTGTGGCACACGGCGGGCGGCCCCCCTCCCGGCCCGTCCTCCCCGCCGACGCCCCTCGAGCCGGCCACCCCGGCCGCCATGGCCAGGTCCACCGACATCACCCGGAGGGCGGCGGCCTCGGGCTCCTTGCCCCCGAGCGCCTCCCAGGGCCGGTAGGTGCCCACGACCAGGGGCGAGGACCGCGGCCCTCCGAAGCAGTGCACCTCCACCGCCACCGAGCCCAGGGCCTCGAGGGCCGACGCCAGCTCGGCCACGTGCACCCCCGCACCCCCGTACACCTCGGGGGGGAACTCCCGGGTGAGGAGGGCGGCCCGCAGCCGGGCAGGGGTGGCCGGCGAGGGGGCGACCCGGGGAGGAGGGGAGCCGCCAGCGTGCCCACCGGTCACGGAAGGGGCACCACCTGGGCCTTGCCCAGCACCACGACGCCTCCTGGCGACACGGTGAAGCGAGCCCGGTCGGCCTCAGCGTCCACGCCCACCTTGGCGCCGGGCGGGACCCGTACCTGCTTGTCCAGTATGGCCCGGCGCACCACTGCCCCCCTGCCGACCTCGACCCCATCGAGGAGAACGGAGTCCTCCACGACGGCACCGGTGTGCACCACGACCCCCGGCGACAGCACCGAGCGGCGCACCGTCCCCCCCGACACGATCACGCCGGCGCTGACCATGGAGTCCACCGCGTGGCCCCGGCGGCCCGGCTCGTCGAACACGAACTTGGCCGGGGGCAGGGGTGGGCGCCACGAGTAGATGGGCCACCTGCTGTTGTAGAGGTTGAAGACGGGGTGGACCGAGATCAGGTCCATGTGGGCGTCGTAGTAGGAGTCCAGGGTGCCGACGTCCCGCCAGTAGGCCCGGTCCCTCTCGGTGGCACCGGGGACCTGGTTGGTGGCGAAGTCGTACAGGCGGGCCCCTCCGCCGGCCACCAGGCGGGGGATGATGTCCCGTCCCACGTCGTGGCCGCTGCGCTCACAGACGGCGTCCGCCGACACCGCCTCCACCAGGGCCGAGGTCCGGAATATGTAGTTGCCCATGGAGGCCAGCGAGGCCCCCGGGTCGTCGGGCAGGCCCGGGGGGTCGGCCGGCTTCTCGAGGAAGCCACGGATGCTGCCGTCAGGGCCGGCATCGATGATGCCGAAGGCGCGGGCCTCCCTCCTCGGTACCCGGATGCCCGCCACCGTCACCTCGGCCCCACTGGCCTCGTGCTCGGCCAGCATCTGGGCCGGGTCCATGCGGTAGATGTGGTCGGCACCGAACACCAGCACGTGCTCGGGCTGCTCGTCGTGCAGGAGGTTGAAGTTCTGGTAGATGGCGTCTGCCGAACCCAGGTACCAGCGGGGCCCCCGGCGCATCTGGGCGGGCACGGGGGCCACGTAGTTGCCCAGCACCGGTGACAGCCGCCAGGCCTGGCTTATGTGGCGGTCCAGGCTGTGGCTCTTGTACTGGGTCAGGACCACGATGTGGAGGAAGCCGGCGTTGACCAGGTTGGAGAGCACGAAGTCGACCAGGCGGTAGTTACCCCCGAAGGGGACGGCGGGCTTGGCCCGGTCGGCGGTCAGTGGCGCCAGGCGCTTGCCCTCCCCGCCGGCCAGGACGATGGCGAGAACCGAGACGGGGCCGCTCATGGCCAGCCCCCGGGGATGGGGCGGGACCGGTGCCGGTCCCCCACACCCGACCAGTCGCCTTCCGCGCCAGCCACGGCGCGACGGTAGTCCTCATCGGCCCCCGGCGCCCGCGGGAGCCGGGACCGCTCCCCGTCAGACGCGGGCCATGTTGGCGAAGCGGGCGTAGTTCTCCAAGAAGGCGAGGCGGCACACCCCGGTGGGACCGTTGCGGTGCTTGGACACGATGACCTCAGCCTGGCCCCGATCAGGTGAGTCGGGGTTGTAGAGCTCGTCCCGGTAGATGAACAGCACGACGTCGGCGTCCTGCTCGAGGGACCCGCTCTCCCTCAGGTCGGCCAGGACGGGGCGCTTGTCGGCGCGCATCTCCAGGTTGCGGGAGAGCTGGGAGAGGGCCACCACGGGGATGTCCAGCTCCCTGGCCAGGATCTTCAGCCCCCGGCTGATCTCCGACACCTCCACCTGGCGGTTCTCGGCCGTCTGCCTCCCCGTCATGAGCTGCAGGTAGTCCACCACGACCAGGGCCAGGCCCTCCTTGCTCTTGAGCCGGCGGGCCTTGGCCCTGATGTCCATCACCGTGGTGTTGGCGCTGTCATCGATGTACAGCGGGGCCTCGCCCAGCCGGCCCAGGGCGTGCTGGATCTGGGCCCAGTCCCGCTCCTGGAGCCTGCCCGTGCGCATGCGGGAGGAGTCGACGCGGGCCTCCCCGCACAGGAGCCGCTGGGTGATCTCCAGATGGCTCATCTCCAAGGAGAAGACGAGGACAGGCAGGCGTCGGACCATGGCGGCATGAGCGGCGAGCCCCAGGGCGAAGCTCGTCTTGCCCGCCCCGGGCCGGGCCCCCACGATCACCAGGTTGGAGGGCTGGAGCCCGGCCAGGTGCTCGTCCAGCTCCTGGTAGCCGGTGGGCAGGCCGGTGATGGCCTCCCCCCGCTCGTAGAGGCTCTCCAGGTTGTCCAGGGCGTCGTTGAGCAGCTGGCGGAGGGGCATGAGGCTGTCCACCCCGCGCCGCTGGGCCACCTCGAAGACCATCGACTCGGCCTGGTCCACGGCGGCGGTCACATCGTCGGGGACCGAGTACCCGAGCTCGGCGATCTCGGCTGCCACCCCGATGAGGCGGCGGAGGAGGGCGTGCTCCTCGACGATGCGGGCATAGCGGGCGGCGTTGGAGATGGCCGGCGTGTTGCTCTGCAGCGAGATGAGCACGCTGGCGCCGCCTATGGCCTCGAGCAGCCCGGCCCGGCGTAGCTCGTCCGCCACCGTCACCGGGTCGGCCGGCTCCCCTTGGCCATAGAGGGAGACGATGGCATCGAAGATGTGCCCGTGGGCGGGCTTGTAGAAGTCGGCCGCCGTGCAGGTCCTCACCCCCTCGGCTATGGCCTCGCGCGAGAGCAGCATGGCCCCGAGGAGCGACTCCTCGGCGTCGAGGTCGTGGGGGATGGTCCGGTTGCCTCCCCCGCCCCGGCCGGGACCGGTAGGCAGGCTCTGCACCCGGGCGGGGCGGGAGGAATGGAGGGGCTGGACCATGGCGCCTCACCTTGCCCTGTCCAGCCTGTGGGCCTCCAGTGGGCTACATGTGGATCTTCCGGGGATTTCCCGTGGATAACCCGCCTGGCGACCGGTGACGAACATCAGTTCGCATCCTAGGGCGAGGGTGTCACGCCCGGCCCCGGGTCAGCCGGCGGCCACCACCTCCACCGTCACCCTGAACTCCACCTCGGCATGGAGCTTGACCGGTATCTCGTGGGTCCCCACCGTGCGGATGGGCTCCTCGATGGACAGCCGGCGCCGGTCCAGCTCGATCCCCATCTGCTCGGCCACGGCCTGGCTCACGTCGGCGGCGGTCACCGAGCCGAACAGCCTGCCCCCTGAACCGGCTCGGGCCTGGACACGGATCACGGCCGGCACCAACTGGCGGGCGATGGCCTCGGCCGCCTCCCGGGCCCTGGCGTCACGCTGGTCCCTGGCTCGGCGCATGGCACCGGCCTGGCTCACCATCCCCTCGGTGGCCCTCATGGCCCGCCCCGTCGGGACCAGGTAGTTGCGGGCGTACCCGTCGGCCACCTCGACGATGTCGCCCCGCTTGCCGAGCCCGGCCGTGTCCGACCTCAGCAGGACCCTCACAGGTCCTCCTCGTCGTCGACCAGGTCCCCCGCCGGCGGCCCGGCACCCACCAGGGCCTCGGCCTCCTCGGGATCAGGCAGGGGCCCGCCCGTCTCGACAGCAAGGGGGCCGAGACGTCCCCGGGAGCGTCCCCGGTCGCTCACCGTGCGCTGGGTGTAGGGCAAGAGGGCCAGCTCACGTGCCGTCTTGATGGCCACGGCTACGGCTCGCTGGTGCTGGGCGCAGTTGCCGCTGACCCGCCTGGCCCTGATCTTGCCCCGGTCGCTCATGAACTTGCGCAGGAGGGTCACGTCCTTGTAGTCCACCCACTCGACGCGGTCGGCACAGAAGACGCAGACCTTCTTCTTGCCGCGGCGGGCGGTGTCCCTCGGAGAACGCCGCCCGCGGTCGCGGTCGTTGCTGCGGGCCACCTAGAAGGGCTCCTCGTCGAAGCCGTAGGCGCCCCCGGCACTCGGGGCCCCCACGGGGCTCGGGCCCACGCTTTCAACTCCCGAGCCGGCATCCATGCCGGCCGGGCCGCCCGGGTCACCTGCGCCCCGGCGGTCGTTCTTCTTTACCAAGGCAGTGGCCCAGCGCAGGCTGGGCCCCACCTCGTCGGCCACCACCTCTATCTTGGACCGTCGCTCGTGCTCGCTGTTCTCCCAGCTGCGCTGCTCCAAGCGACCGGTGACCACGACCCGAGTCCCCTTGCGGAGGCTCTCGGACACGTTCTCGGCCAAGGACTGCCAGCAGACCACATCGAAGAAGGAGGTGGTCTCCTCCCACTCCTGGGTCTGGCGGTTCTGCCAGCGGCGGTTGACGGCCAGCCCGAAGGTGGTCGTGGCCTGTCCGGCGGGGGTGAAGCGCAGCTCGGGGTCCCGGGTCAGGTTGCCGACCAGGGTGATGGTGTTGCCGTTTGACATTTGGTCTCAGCTCCGTTCGATGATCAGCCCGCCGCGGCCACCGTCTGGTCGTCGGCGGGAGGAGCGGGACGACGACGTCCCGCCACCCGCTCGGGCAGCCGGATGACCTTGTGGCGGAGCACTTCGTCGGCGAGGAAGAGCATCCGGTCGAGCTCGGCCATGGCGGCCGGCTCGGCATTGGCCTCGAGGAGGACGTAGTAGCCCTCCCAGCGGTTGGCCAACTCGTAGGCAAACCGCCGCCGGCCCCAGCGGTCCACCCGGCCGGGGTTCCCCCCGCCGGAGCGGACCACCCCGATGGCCCGGTCGATGACGGCCTGGATGGCCTCCTCCTCCAGGCTGGCGTCGAAGATGATCATGATCTCGTAGGGCCGCATCAGCGGCTCACCTCCCTCTGGACCCGGCTCAAGAGCCGGGGCCCCGCTCATGGCGGGGCAGGGCCGGTTGGGACCTCGTCATGGTAGCCGACGCCGGCGATCGATCCATCGCCCACAGTATGGCCCGGGGCGGTAACACTCAACCCGAACCGGCGCCTTCGGCCACGAGAGGCCCTCCTCGGCGGCACCCACCCGCGGTAGCGTCTGGCCATGGAACGGGTGTGCGAGAACTGCGCCAGGGAGGACGACGACCTGGCCACCGTCCATCGCCTGTACGTGAGCCCCGGCTCATGGGACCAGCCGGCGGCCACGACCAGGGTGGAGCAGACCGAGCTGTGGTGCTTCTCGTGCCGCTCCATGTACCCCCATGAGCTGGAGGAGCAGGAGGGGGAGGAGGCCTAGCCGGGTTGACGGGTGTCCCGGCCACCCAGGGACAGCTGGTGGGCCAGGTGGTTCCACGAGCACTCCGGGCAGACCTCGACCACATAGCAGGCCAGCCGGGCCGAGCGGCCTGACAGCTTGGCCATCTCCTGGCGGGAGGCCACGCACCTGCCGCTCGGCGGCAAGCGGGGGCCGAAGACGAAGGAGACGTGCACGACCTTGGCCTCCCCGCATATGGGGCAGTCCTCCCGGGTGGGGTCCCCGATGCTGCGTGCCGCTCTCATGAGCTCGGGGTGAGCGTCGCACACGTCGAGGCGGGACAGCCGTCCCCGACGGAACTCGCGCACCACGGCATTGCGGGCCAGCCGGTAGTCGATGTGCCCGGCGCCCGGGTGGGCCGGCTCGGCTCCCCGCAAGCTCTCAGTACCGAAGCTCACCAGGCCAGGCTAGCGCCGGTCTCCATCCCCCACCGGCGGCCCCCTGGATTCCCGGCGGGTGGCGGGGCCCTGGAACCGCCCCGGGGGGTTGTGCCATACTTTGGCCACAACGATATAACGGTTCGATATATATGACCCGGGAGGGAGACGTCCGCCAGGAAAGGAGGCCCAGCGTGCTCGACCTGGCCATCCTGGGCCTGCTGAGGGAGCAGGAGATGCACGGCTACGAGCTGAAGAGGCGCCTCGGCGACACTCTGGGGCTGCTGGCCACCGTCTCCTTCGGCTCCCTGTACCCGGCCCTGGCCCGGCTGGAGGCCTCCGGAGCGGTGGAGGCCCTGGCGCCCGGAGCCCAGGGCGGGTCGGGCCCGCCCCCAGCCCCCAGGCCAGAGGCCCCGGCGGCCCCCATACCCATGACGGGGTCCCTCGGAGGCGAGAGGGCCGCCTACCGCAACCTGGGCCGGCCCGACGCCTCCTCCCCCAGCGGCGCCCCCACCCGGGCTCCCCGCCGCTCCCGGGAAGGCCGCACCCGCAAGGTGTACGCCATCACGCCCGTCGGCCTGGCCCTCTTCGAGGCACTCCTGGCCGGGGGGGAAGGTCCCCGGGACGCCGAGGACGACCGGTCCTTTGCCCTGCGGCTGGCCTTCGCCCGCCACCTCTCGCCCGAGGCCCGGCTCCGTCTCCTGGAGCGCCGTCGGATGGCCCTCACCCTGAGGCGGGAGAGGCTGGCCGCCCGCTCCCGCCCCCCGGATGCCTATTGGGCGGCTCTGGTCCAGCACCGGGCCGAGTCCCTGGAAGGTGATATCGCCTGGATCGAGCGCCTGATCGAGGCCGAGCGCAGGCGGGCGGGACCCGCCGCAGCCAGCCACCCCACTCCCCTCGTCTCCCTGTCCGCGGCCCGCCCCCGGGCCTGACCCAGAAAGGCTGAGTCCTTCCATGAGCACCGTCCGCCTGGCCATCGCTGGCATAGGGAACTGCGCCAGCTCGCTCCTGCAGGGCATCCAGTACTACCGCCACGCCGACCCGGCCGAGCCCGTCCCCGGGCTCATGCACGTGGTCCTCGGCGGCTACCACGTGAGCGACGTCCAGGTGGTGGCGGCCTTCGACGTGGACGCGGCCAAGGTGGGCCTCGACGTGGGCAAGGCCATCTTCGCCGGGCACAACAACACCATCCGCTTCGCCCCCGTGCCCGAGCTGGGCGTCATGGTGGAGCGGGGGCCCACCCTGGACGGGCTGGGCCGCTACTACAAGGAGGTCCTCGAGGAGTCCCCCGCCGAGCCCGTCGACGTGGCCGCCGCCTTGCGCCGAGCGGGAGCGGATGTCCTCGTGTCGTACCTCCCGGTGGGGTCGGAGCAGGCCCAGCGCCACTATGCCCAGGCCGCCCTGGATGCCGGGGTGGCCTTCGTCAACGCCATACCTGTGTTCATCGCCAGCGACCCGGTCTGGGCCGAGCGCTTCCGCGCCGCCCGGGTCCCCATCATCGGCGACGACATCAAGAGCCAGGTGGGCTCCACCATCGTCCACCGCATGCTGGCCCGCCTGTTCGAGGACCGGGGCCTCGTGCTGGACCGCACCTATCAGCTGAACGTGGGCGGCAACATGGACTTCAAGAACATGCTCGAGCGCGACCGCCTGGAGTCCAAGAAGGTCTCCAAGACCCAGTCGGTGACGAGCCAGATCGAGCACGGCATCTCCTCCGACGCCGTCCACATCGGGCCCTCGGACCACGTCCCCTGGCTCGACGACCGCAAGTGGGCCTACATCCGCCTCGAAGGCCGCAACTTCGGGGACGTCCCCTTGAACCTCGAGCTGAAGCTGGAGGTCTGGGACTCCCCCAACTCGGCTGGGGTGATCATCGATGCCGTGCGCTGCGCCAAGCTGGCCCGGGACCGTGGCATCGGAGGGCCACTGCCCGGCCCGTGCGCCTACTTCATGAAGTCGCCCCCCGCCCAGTACCACGACGAGGAGGCACGCCGCATGGTGGAGGACTTCGTCTCGGCGGCATAGCCTCGTCCGCCCGTCCCGGGAGCTGTCCGCCCACCCCCGGCACCCGGCCCCGACCGGTACCGTTGTCCCATGCCGACCGACAACGCCGCCGCCTGGAACCGCCATTCGGCCAGTTACCAAGAAGGTCACCGGCTGCCGACAGATGTGGCCCACTACGGCCCGGACATACCGACAGAGGCGGAGCTGCGCCTGCTCGGCAACCTGAGGGGCAAGCGGGTCCTGGAGCTCGGCTGCGGCGGCGCTCAGTGCTCCATCGCCTTTGCCAAGCAGGGCGCCACGGCCATAGGGATCGACTTCTCGTCCGAGCAGCTGGCCTTCGCCCGCCGCCTGGTCGAGGAGGAGGGAGTCCGGGTGGAGCTTCGCCAGGGGGACCTGGCCGACCTGGCCTTCCTGCGGGCCGAGACCATAGACCTCGTCTTCTCTGCCTATGCCTTCGGGTTCGTGGAGGACCTGAGAAGGGTGTTCCGCCAGGTCCACCGGGTGCTCAAGACCGGCGCCCCCCTGGTCTTCAGCCTCCCCCATCCCGCCTACGACATGATCGACGACGACGCCGAGCAGGGCCTCCTCATCCGCAGGTCGTACTTCGACCGCTCCCCCATCGACTTCGAGCGGGACGGCATCGCCTTCACCGGCTACCACCACACGATCTCGGACATCCACTCGTCGCTGGTGCGCTCCAGCTACCGGGTGGACACCATCCTGGAGCCCGAGCCCTCCCCCGAGGGCCCGCGCAGCCAGGATTGGCGGGAGGCCTTCCGCTGGGTGCCCCGCACGCTCGTGGTCCGGGCCCGCAAGGAGGGGGCGTAGCGGGAGGGGCGAGCGGGCCCTCGAGGCGGGGAGGGGACGGCCTCACCTGGTCGAGGATTCCGGCTGGGACCTCCACCAGTCGAGCAGCCTCCTCGTGGCCTCCTCCTTGCCCAGAGGCCCTTCCTCCAGCCGCATCTCGAGCAGGTAGGCCAGAGCCCGGCCCACCACCGGGCCGGGACGTACGGCCAGCAGGTCCATCACCTCGTTGCCGTCCAGGTCGGGGCGGATGGCAGCCAGCTCCTCCTTGGCCGACAGGGTGGCGATGCGCTCCTCCAGCTGGTCCATGCGCCGGGCCAGGGCCCGGGCCAGGGCCTTGTTGCGGGTCGTGCAATCGCAGCGGGTCAGCTCGTTGAGGCGGCCGAGCAAGGGCCCGGCGTCTCGCACGTAGCGTCGCACGGCGGAATCAGTCCAGCCCATGCGGTAGGTGTGGAAGCGCAGGTGCAGGCGCACCAGGGTGCTCACGTCCTCGATGTCCTGTGCCGGGTAGCGCAGGGCCTGCATCCGCTCCCTCGTCATGCGGGCGCCCACCACGTCATGATGGTGGAAGGAGACCCCTCCCGGGCCGAAGGCCCTGGTGGCAGGCTTGCCGACGTCATGGAACAGCGCCGCCAGGCGCAGGACCCGGTCCGGCTCCTCCTTGCCCTCGCTGGTCTTGTCCACCACCGCCAAGGTGTGGGCCAGGACGTCCTTGTGGCGGTGGACGGGGTCCTGCTCCAGGGCCAGGGCCGGCAGCTCGGGCAGGAACTCTCGAGCCAGCCCGGTGTCCACGACGAAGCGAAGGCCCGGGGAGGGGCGGGGGACCGTCATGAGCTTGTCCAGCTCGTCCCGGATCCTCTCGCCGGACACGATGGCCAGACGATCGTGCATGGCCACCACCGCCGCCACCAGCTCGGGGTCGGGGGCCATACCGAAGCGGGCCACGAAGCGAGCTGCTCTCAGCATGCGCAGGGGATCGTCACCGAAGGAGACCTCGGGGGCCAGAGGGGTGCGCAACCGCCCGGCGGCCAGGTCGGCAAGCCCGTCATAGGGGTCGATCAGGACCAGGTCGGGCAGGCGGAGCGCCATGGCGTTGATCGTGAAGTCCCGCCGGGCCAGATCCTCTTCGACGGCGTCGGCGTAGGTGACCTCGGGCTTGCGCGACGAGGGGTCGTAGACCTCGGCCCGGTGGGTGGTGACCTCGTAGCGCCGCCCCCGGTGGGCGGCACCGATGGTCCCGAACCGCTTGCCCTGGGTCCACACGGCGTCGGCCCACCCCGCCAGGATGGACTCGGTCTCCTCGGGCCTGGCGTCCGTGGTCAGGTCGAGGTCGTGGTCCGGCCGCAGGCCGGTCCCTCCCGGGAAGCTGGCTATTGCATCCCGCACCACCCCGCCGACCAGGTAGAGGCTCTTGCCGGCCTTCTCGAAGCGCCGGGCCAGCTCGGCGGTCTCTTCGACCAGGGGGCGCACCCGCTCGGGGATCACGGCAGCCACGGTTCCCCGAGGGTAACGGTGCCGGTCCCCCGAGGCGCCCCCTCTAGCCGCCGGCGCCGGCCAGACGGCGAGCGGCCTCGGCCACAGCCGGGGCATCGGGACCACCCGACGAGGCCGGCTCGGGCCGCCAGCTCACCCCGGCCAGGGCCGCCACGCACGCTCCGGCCGACAGGGCCAGGGCATCCAGGTCATACCCACCCTCCAGGAAGGCCAGGCGCCTCCCGGGAGGCACCAGGGCCGCCAGCCGGGAGGTGAGGTCGGCGAAGTCACCGGCCGTCAGGGCCATGTCGGCCAGCGGGTCGGCGCGGTGGGCGTCGAAGCCGGCCGACAGTATGAGCCATGACGGCCGGAACGACTCGACCAGCGGCATCACCACGCTGTCGAGGGCCCGGCGATAGGAGTCTCCGGTGGTCCCGGGGCGAAGGGGGAGGTTGAGCGTGGTCCCTGCTCCGGCCCCGGCCCCGGTCTCCTCCAGCCGGCCCGTGCCCGGGTAGAGCGGCCACTGGTGAAGGGAAACGTACAGGACCCGGGGATCCTCGTAGAAGACGTCCTGGGTCCCGTTCCCGTGGTGCACGTCGTAGTCCACGACGGCCACCCGCTCCCCTCTTGCCGCCAGCCCGGCGGCGGCCACGGCCACATTGTTGAGCAGGCAGAACCCCATGGCCCTAGTCCCCGTGGCATGGTGGCCCGGAGGCCGCACCGCCAGGAAGGCAGCCTCAGCCTCACCTCTGTCGAGGCGCTCCACCGCCGCCAGGCCCGCCCCGGCGGCGAGCACGGCGGCGTCCCACGACCCCTCTCCCGCCCCGGTGTCCGGGTCGAGGTGGCCGCCCCCTGTCCGGCAGAAGCTCTCCAGCTCATCGAGGTAGGCCCCGGGGTGCACCCGCTCCAGCTCCTCCCGCTCCGCCGGCCGGGGGGTGACGCGCACCAGGGCCTCATCCAGGCCGGCGGCGTCAATCCCCCGGGCGACCGCCCCCAGCCGCCCCGGGGCCTCCGGGTGGCCAGGTCCGGTCTCGTGATCGAGGAACCGTTCATGAGCAACAAGGAGCACGGCCATCGCCGCCCAGGCTACGCCCCTGGGCCTGACCAGCCACCCGGGTTGCCCTGGCCCGTCACCACGGCCCCGGTAGTCTGGCCTGACAATGGGCAGGGCAGCTGGTGTCCAGATCATCCGCTGGTGCGGCGAGGAGGCCCGCACCACCCCCTGGCGAGGGGACTGCTCGACCGCCCTCCTCAGCCCGGTTGCGGGGGCCTCCGGCCCCAGCATCGCCTTCCTCAGCCGTTGCCTGGACGAGCTGGCCGCCCACGGCTTCTCCAAGGTGCTCACCTCGGCCCTCGGTCCCCTCGAGCAGACGCCCTACATGAGGGCGGGGTTCCGGGTCGAGGAGCGACTGGTCGTGCTGAGCCGCGGCCTCGCCCACCTCCCCCCCCCGCCCCGGACCCCGGGCATCTGCCTGCGCCGGGGGCGCAGGGCCGACCGCGCCCAGGTGCTGGCCGTGGACCACCTCGCCTTCAGCGAGTTCTGGCGCCTGGACCAGCGGGGCCTCGGGGAGGCGCTGGCCGCCACGCCCCGTTCCCGCTGGCGGGTGGCGGTGAGCGGGACCGGGGTGGTGGTGGGCTACGCCGTCACGGGCAGGGCCGGGAGACGCGGCTTCCTCCAGCGCCTGGCCGTCCACCCCGCCCACCGCGGGCGCGGGGTGGGCACCGCACTGGTGCTGGACGGCCTGCGCTGGCTGAGGCGGTGGCAGGCCGAGCAGGTCCTCGTCAACACCCAGGTGGGCAACTCCGGGGCCCTGGCCCTCTACGAGGGCCTCGGGTTCCACCCGGGCCCCCCCGGGCTGTCCGTCCTGTCCGCCGGCCTGTCCCCATGAGAGCCCGCCGGCCCCCTACCAGGGCCATGGCCGCTGCCCTGGGCTGCTTCCTGTCCCTGGGCCTGTGGCTCGCCCTGGCCGGGCCGGCAACCGCTGCCAGCCGCCCGGCCGTACACCGCTGGGCTCCGCGCCTTCGCCTGGTGGGCCAGACCTCCTGGGTGACGCCCGGCCATCCCTTCGTCCTGGACCTTGCCGCCGCGGGTAGGCCCAGCCAGCTCCAGGTGACGGTGGTGGTGTTCGACCGCCTCCACAGCCGTTCGGCCTTCGACCAGACCCTGCATAACCAGGTGGCCACCTACCCCCTCGAGGGCATGGGCCCCATGCCCCTGGCCTCCCTCCCGCCCGACCCCGGGCACCCAGGGGCGGTGAGGCTCTCGGTCAGCGTGGCCAGCCCCGGCCACCCGCTCCCCAACCCCCCTCCAGCGCGCCTGGTGGACCTGGGCTCGTGCGGGTCCAGCTGCGCGGGCGTGTACCCGGTCCGGGTCAGCCTGGAGAGCGTGCGCACCGGGGCGGTCCTCGACCAGTTGACCACCGACCTGGTCTTCGCCGACCGTCCCACCATGGGCCGCAAGCTCGACCTGGCGTGGGTCCTGCCCTTGCGAGCCTCGCCCCGGCCCGGCCCCGGCGGAGGCCTGGTCCTTCCCCCCGCCCAGCAGGCAGCCATGGCCGCCACGGCCGACGTCCTGGGGGCCAACAGCCGGGTGCCCCTCACCCTCGCCCCCTACCCGGACACGCTGGCCGGCCTGGCCGAGGGCGGCACGCCCGCCGACCGCAGCGCCTTGGCCAGGCTGCGCACCTGGGCGGCCCAGCCCTTCCACGAGGTCGCAGCCCTGCCGTATGCGCCGGTGAGCCCCGCCGGGCTGGCCCGCCAGGGGCTCGGGGGCCAGCTAAGGGCCCAGGTGCGCCGGGGGGAGCAGGTCGTCAGCTCCCTCCTGGGCGTGACCCCGGACACCACGACCTGGCTGGGAGGGCGGGACCTGGACGGCCCGGGCCTCCGCCTGGTGCGCTCCCTGGCCGGCGCCGCCCCCAAGCAGCTCGTCGTCCCCGAGGCCGTCCTCACCCCACTGGCGGAGCGCATAACCCCCGTCCAGCCCTTCCAGCTCCGGGCCGGGCGCCGGAGCATGGAGGCCATGACGGCCGACGCCGGCCTGGCCGCCCACCTGGCCGATGCCCGCCAGCCGGTCCTGGCCGCCCACCAGCTCCTTGCCGACCTGGCCATGATCTACCTAGACCGTCCCGGTGCCAGCTACACCCGGGGAGTGGTGCTCGACGCCTCCCGGCCCGGCCTGGCGGATCCCACCACCCTTGGCATCGTGCTGGCCGCCCTGGCCCACAGCCCCATGATCCGGCCCGTGACCCTGGACCAGTTCTTCACCCAGGTCCGGCCGGCCACCGTCTACGGAGTCGACCTGGTGCGCCAGCTCTCCCCCACCCCCTCGCCTCCGCCCCGCCTCCCGGCAGCCGAGGTCAGGGCGGCGGGGGCCCGGGTGACGGCCTTCGTCTCGTCCCTGGCCATCGACCCCGGCCGGGTCCCGGCCGTCAGCCGCATGACCGACCTGGTGCTGGACTCCGAGTCCACCTACCTGTCCCCCGCCGAGCGCCAGGCCGACCTGAAGGCGGTGGACCGGCTCGTCAAGGCCCAGGCTGACCGCATCCGCCTGCCCACCGAGAGCGTCACCCTCACCGCCCGCTCGGGCCAGCTCCCCGTGACCATCGTCTCCCGGGCCCCCTACCCTGTGCGGGGCGTGCTCGAGGTACGCAGTGACGGGCTCAACTTCCCCACCCACCAGTCCACCCAGGACGTGACCCTTGCCCCCTTCCGCAGCACCCCCACCCAGTTCGAGGTCAGCGCCCGGGCACCCGGAAAGTTCACCGTGCAGGTGAGCCTCCTCTCGCCCCGGGGCCGACTGGTGCTGGCCTCCAGCCGGTTCACCGTGCGGTCCTCGGCCTTCTCGGCGGTCGCCATCGGCCTCACGGCGGCGGCCGGGCTCGTCCTGGCGCTGTGGTGGGGGCTGTCCCTGCTCCGGGGCCGGCGGGCCCGCAACCGCCGCCTGGTGCCAGCGGGCGAGTGAGGACCCCCATCATGGCCCGGGGGGGGGATCGGGGCGCCCGGCTGTCGGAGACCGCCCGCCTGGCCCGGGCCACGCTCGGCATGGCAACGGGGACCCTGCTCTCGCGGGCCACCGGCTTCGCCAGGCTGTTCGCCCTCGGGTACGCCCTCGGCGTCAAGAACCCCCTGGCCGACAGCTACAACCTGGCCAACACCACCCCCAACATCATCTTCGACCTCCTCATAGGGGGGGTGCTGTCCGGGACGGTGGTGCCGGTCTTCGTCGAGCGACTGGCGTCCCGAGGGGACAGGGAGGCCTGGGAGGACATCTCGGCGGTGCTGACCATGGCCGGCGTCGCCCTGGTGGTCGCCACGGCGCTCGTAGCCCTCTTCGCCCCGCAGATCATCGACCTCTTCATGGGGGGGCAGCGGGTGGCGCACCTGGGCCGGGAGAGGGCCGCCGCCAGCTTCCTCCTGCGTCTCTTCGCCCCTCAGATCGCCTTCTACGGCCTGATAGGCCTGGTAACGGCGGTCCTCAACGCCCGCCGGCGCTTCGCCGCCCCCATGTTCGTTCCCATCGCCAACAACCTGGTGGTCATAGGGGTGCTGGTGGCCGTCCACGCCCTCTTCCCGGCTCCCACGCTGGCCAGTGCCGCCCATGACCCGGCCCTGCTGATCCTGCTCGGCGTGGGTACCACCGGAGGGGTGGTGGTCCAGGGGCTGCTGCTCATACCCAGCCTCCTTCGTGCCGCCCCCCTCGTCCCCCGCAAGCGCTCGCGGGCCAGGATCGCCGCCGCCTCCTGGTGGGCCAACACCCATGACCGCGGAGACAGCTGGGACCGGCTGGCCCGCATGGGGAGGCTGGCGGCCGCACAGAGCCGGCGGGCCCTGCACTGGAGATGGGAGCCCCGCAACCCTGCCGTGGGCCGGATCCTGCAGCTGTCGGGCTGGACCTTCGGCTTCGTCATGGCCAACCAGGTCGCTTACTTCATCGTCCTCCACCTGGCCTTTCTCTCCGGCCAGGGGGGCATCACCTCCTATACGTACGCCTACACCTTCTTCCAGCTCCCGGTGGGCATCATGGCCGTGTCGATCATGAGCGCCATCCAGCCCGAGCTGGCCGAGCACTGGAGCCGCCGGGACCGGGAAGGCTTCCGGGAGCGGGCCGCGGCCGGGCTGCGCTCGGTGGTGGTGGCGGTCATCCCCCCGGCCGTCGGGTACATCGTGCTGGCCGTCCCCATCTCCGCCCTGGTGCTGGCCCACGGGGCAGGGACCCTGGCGGGGGCGCGGGCCACTGCCTCGGTCCTGGAGGCCTTCTCCCTAGGCCTGCCCGGCTTCTGCGCCTTCCTGTTCCTGTCCTCCGCCTTCCAGGCCACCCAGGACACCCGGACCGTGTTCTTCCTCTACCTGGTCGAGAACGGGATAAACGTCCTGGCCGCCTTCCTGCTGGAGCCCTTCCTCGGGGCCCAGGGCCTCGGCCTGGCCCTCTCCATCGCCTACACAGCGGCGGCCCTGGTGGCTGGCCCCGTCCTCGCCCGGCGGCTGGACGAGGTCTCCTTGCCCGGCACGGAGGCCGACAGCCTCGAAGGCGGGAAGCGCTGGTGGCCCCGGGCTGGCCACCACCGCCTCCCGGCCCCGGCGCCGGGAACCGAGGTCCTCTCCTCGACGGCAGCCACGGTGAGCGACACGGGCCAGCTCTACCTGGCCCTCCCCGGGTCGGCCGGAGAGGGGCCCTGGAGCCTGGGGGCGGGCGGTGGGGGGCTGGCCCGGGGCCCCCGCCTCTCCCCGGGCCTGGGCCGAGCGCTGCTGCGGGTGTGCGTGCTGAGCGCCATCATGGCCGTGACGGTGGTGGTGGTGGCCGGCCACGTGGGCTCCGACCACGGCCTCGGCGACCTGGCCCGCGTGCTGGCCGGTGTGGGCGCCGGCGTGGCAACGTTGGGCCTCGGAGCGGCGGCGGCCTCGGTGCTGACCGGCGCCTGGTCCCGGCGAGGTCAGGGAGCAAGAGGGGATGAGAACCCACATCGTCACTGACAGCGGTTGCGACCTCCCGGACCACCTCGTCCAGGAGCTGGGGGTGACGGTCGTGCCCATGACCCTGCGCTTCGGGGACGAGGAGCTGCTGAGCGGGGTGGAGCTCTCTACCTCCGGCTTCTGGGAACGGTGTGCCCAGTCGCCCACCCTGCCCGAGACCGCCGCCCCGTCGCCCGGTGCCTTCCAGGCCGCCTTCCAGGCCGCTGGCGAAGGCGGTGCCGACGGTGTCGTGTGCGTGTGCATGTCGGGAGCCCTGTCTGCGACCCAGGAGGCGGCCCGGGTGGCTGCCGAGGCGGTATCCGAACAGCTTCCTGTGAGGGTCGTCGACTCCCGCAGCATCTCCATGGGTGAGGGGCTCATCGTCATCGGTGCCTCCCGCACGACGGCCGAGGGCGGGAGCCTGGACGAGGTCGCCTCCGTGGCTCAGGACCTGGTGAGCCGGACCCGCTTCTACGGCACCATGGCCACCCTGGAGTACCTACGACGCGGCGGGCGCATTGGGGCGGCTGCGGCCGTGTTCGGGTCCCTGCTGTCCTTCAAGCCGGTCATCGTGCTCTCGGACGGAGCCGTGCAGGCCGAGTCCCGCCAGCGGACAAGAGCCCGGTCACTGCACTACCTCGTGGACAAGCTCCGCCACCACCTCCCGGTGGAGCAGGTGGCTGTGGTCCACGGCCAGGCGGGGGACCTGGACGAGTTCCTGGACCTGGTCGGCCAGGTGGTCCCGCGTGACTCGGTCCTGGTGGCCGATCTCGGCCCCACCATCGGGACGCACTCGGGCCCGGGCTCCATCGGCCTCACCTTCCAGGTGGCGCCCTGAGCCTTGCCAGCGGCCCTTCGGGTTGCCCGGCCGGGCAGAGGGGTAGTCTCCGGCAATGACCATCATGCAGGAGGAGGGCGGCCCCAGACCGTCGCCGCTCTCGTCGGAATGGCCCGTCAAGGCCACCGACCAGCTGGAGATGCTGATAGGCCTGGTCCGGTCCAAGGCCATCCGCCCTCTGCAGCTGGTCGCCAGGGCAATCGTCTTCGGGATCATCGTCGCTGCTATGGGCGCGGTCCTGCTGGTGGTGGTGGCCATAGGTACCGTGCGTGTCCTCAACATCTATGCCTTCCCGGGCAGGGAGTGGGCCAGCCTGGCCCTGGTAGGGGGAATCTTCTTCGTGGCCGGCCTGTTCTTGTGGACGTTGCGCCGGTCCGGGCGCAAGCAGGCGTGAAGCGGCCTGAGAGGCCGCGAGCAGGCACGGATGTGAACTGGATGGCAGGATGACGAACGAAGAGTTCCGGGAGGTCACGATCATTGGCTCCGGCCCCGCCGGCTTGACGGCGGCCATCTACACCGCCAGGGCCAACCTCCGCCCGCTGGTGATCGAGGGGGAGCCGTCCTCCACGGGCGACCAGCCCGGCGGTCAGCTGATGCTCACCACCGAGGTCGAGAACTACCCCGGGTTCAAGGACGGGATCCTCGGGCCCGAGCTCATGGGGAGCCTTCGCGCCCAGGCCGAGCGCTTCGGGGCGGAGTACGTCACGGCCAAGGCCCACCGGGTGGACCTGTCGTCCCGGCCCTTCGGGATATGGGTCGGCGACCCCGGGGCCTCGGAACCCACCTACCGCACCCGTGCCCTGATCATCGCCACCGGGGCACGCTCCTTGATGCTGGGCGTCCCGGCCGAGCAGCGTCTCCTCGGCCACGGGGTCTCGACCTGTGCCACCTGCGACGGCTTCTTCTTCCGGGGCCAGGACATCGCCGTGGTGGGTGGAGGTGACTCGGCCATAGAAGAAGCCATCTTCCTCTCCCGCTTCGGCTCCTCGGTGACAGTGATCCACCGCCGCAAGGAGCTCCGGGCATCCAAGATCATGCAGGACCGGGCCTTCCGCAACGACAAGATCCGCTTCCGTTGGAACTCGGTGGTGGAGGAGGTGCTGGGCGACGGCTCGGTCCAGGGGGTCAGGCTGAGGGACGTGGTGACCGGGGAGACGTCGGTCCTCCCCGTGTCGGGACTGTTCGTGGCCATCGGCCATGCGCCCAACACGGACCTCTTCCGGGGCCAGCTGGACATGGATGATGCCGGCTACCTCCTCACCCACGAGGGGACCCGCACCAGTGTGGAAGGGGTCTTCGCCTGCGGGGACGTGCAGGACCAGGTCTACCGCCAGGCTGTCACCGCCGCCGGGTCCGGTTGCATGGCGGCCATAGACGCGGAGCGCTGGCTCGAGTCCCTGGGAGACGAGAGGGAGGGGCCCGCTGCCGCCTCCGTGGGAGGGGGAGCCTCAGAGCCCGCCGTCCCGCTCGGCGGACAGGACGGCTCGTGACGGGCGCCCCCCGCCGGGGGGGAAGCACGGGCCACGGCGCCCCGGCCCCGAGCCGGAGGTCCCAGGGCCACGACGACTGGGCCATCCCTGGAGGGTGGCACGACGACAGACAAGGAGGTCAGTCCCCATGGCAGGCGAGATAACGATGCTGTCCGACGCCAGCTTCGACGAGGAGGTCAAGTCCTCGGACCAGCCCGTGCTCGTAGACTTCTGGGCAGAGTGGTGTGGCCCGTGCAAGATGATTGCCCCGATCCTGGAGGAGATAGCTGGGGAGAAGGCTGGCAGCCTCCGGGTGGCCAAGCTCAACATCGACGAGAACCTCGAGACCGCCCGCCGTTTCGAGGTCATGAGCATCCCCACCCTGATCCTGTTCAAGAACGGCGAGCCCCAGCACCGGATCATCGGAGCCAAGGGGAAGGGGCAGTTGCTCCAGGAGCTGCAGACCTACCTGTAGGGCTCCGGAGCGGCCCACCCGGGTTCTGGGGCGCCAGCGAGGACCGGGCACCGATCGGACCGCTGCCGGCCGGGACCGAGGGCGAGGCCATCTTCCTGGCCCGTGGTAGCACGGGTGAGGCGGTGGCGGATCTCCAGCGCCGGTTGCGGGCCCTCGGCTTCCTGCCCGGGGCCGGCCCGCCACCGGGGGCAGGCGGACCCACGGTGCCACCCCTGCCGGGCGGCTGGTCGGCCGACCCCCACGGCAGCTTCGACGAGGAGACGGAGAGGGCCGTACGGTCGTTCCAGGCCCACCGGGGGCTCCGGGCCGACGGCATCTGCGGGCCCCAGACCTGGGCCGCCGTGGTGGAGGCCGGCTACTGGCTGGGAGATCGCCTGCTCTACCGGCGCCGGCCCTTGCTGAGGGGTGACGACGTTGCCGAGCTCCAGCGCCGCCTGAGCGCCCTTGGCTTCGACCCCGGCCGCATCGACGGCATCTTCGGTGACCGCACCGCCGCGGCCCTGGCCGAGTTCCAGCGAAATGTAGGGGTGCCCGTGGACGGGATCTGTGGCCGGGCCACCCTGCGCGAGCTGGAGCGCCTGCGGGCCCACACCAGCGACCAGGCCCTCATCCCCGCCATCCGGGAGCGGGAGAGGCTGCGCCGCAGCCCCCGCACCTTGGCGGGCCGCCGCATCGCCATAGGCCACGGGGGGGAGCTGGGCCCCGTTGTCGAGAACCTGCGCCGGGCCCTGGTGGCCTCCGGGGCTGTCCCCTTAGGCCTGCTCCACCCGGACGGCTCCCGGCGGGCCGCCCAGGCCAACGCCCTGGACGCCGAGGTCTACCTGGGTCTGGAGCTGAACCCCCGGCTGAGCTGCAGCCAGGTGGCCTACTACCGGGGCTACCAGGAGTCCCCGGGGGGCCGGAGGCTGGCCACCCTGCTGGCCTCGGCCCTGTCCCCCCTGGAGGCCGGGGCGGAGATAGCCGTGCTGGGGATGACGGTCCCCGAGCTGAGGGAGACCAGGATGACGGCAGCCGTCTGCGACCTCCACGACCCCGCCCTGGCCGTGGAAAGAGCGCCCGAGCTGGCAGACGCCCTTCGAGCGGCCCTCGCGTCCTGGGCCACCGTCCCCTGGGACTAGTCTCCCCGCCAGCGGCCCACGGGTCCCCCACCAGGGACGGCCCGTGGTCAAAGGCCCTTGGTGCGGTGGGCCTGGCCCCTTCGGCCCCAAACCTCCCGGGTGACCAGGCCTCGCCCTCCACTTCATCCACAACCTGTGCATGAGGTTGTGGATCACTCCCGGAAGGGACCCCTCAAGGTCGAGTCCTGGGCGCGCTTAATCAGCCCTCTCGCTATGTGTACCCAGGAGTGCCCCTGGCTAACCGGGGGGCGCCCACCCGGGCCGCCCCGCGGCCATGGGACCCTGACCAGCGGGGGTGCCGACCCTCTGGCCGCCTGGGCAAGCACCTCGGTCGACCGGGCGGGCCCGCCGGGCCGGTCTCCGGCCCGAGCGCCAGGGTCAGGTTCCCCGGCCCTGGCCTCCGGCCCCCTCGGTCATCACCGAGTAGATGCGAGCCAGGTCCTCGACGCTGGCAAAATCGATGACCACCCGCCCCTTGCGGGCCCCGAGCTCCACCCGCACCCGGGTGTCCAGGCGGGACGACAGGGATTCCTCTACCTCAAGAACTGCTGGTGGTCGTGTCGACGCTATACGTGGTGAACGGCCCCTCAGACGCCCTTTCGCTCCCCCCAACCTGGCCCTCACCGCTTCCTCCACGGCCCGGACCGACAAGCCCTCCGCCGCGGCCCGTCGGGCCAGGGCCTCCTGGAAGGCCCGGTCGTCGGTGCCGAGCAAGGCCCGGGCATGCCCGGCCTCGATGGCCCCCTGGGCCAGCAGCTCCTGAACCCCCGCTGGCAGCTGCAACAGCCGCAGGGTGTTGGTGACGGCGGCCCGGCTCTTCCCGACCCGGGCCGCCACCGACTCGTGGGTAAGACCGAACTCGCCTATCAGCTGCTGGTACGCCGCTGCCTCCTCCAGGGCCCCCAGGTCCCGCCGGTGCAGGTTCTCTACCACGGCCTGCTCCAGAGCGGACAGGTCGTCGGCGGTCTGAACCAGGGCCGGCACGCTCTCCAGCCCGGCCAGCTGCGCCGCCCGCCAGCGGCGCTCCCCGGCTATCAGCTCGAAGGTCCCGTCTCTGTCCGGGCGGACCAGGACGGGCTGGAGGACGCCCACGGAACGGACCGACGCCACCAGCCCGGCCAGGTCCTCCTCGTCCAGGCGGGTGCGGGGCTGTCGGGAGTTGGGCCGCACCGCGGCCACGGCGACCAGGCGGTAGACACCCTCGCCTCCGGCCTCGTCCCCGCCCCCCTCGGCAGGGATCAGCGCCCCCAGTCCCCTGCCCAGACCACTACGGCGCAACGCCAGCCACCTCCTTGGCTAGTTCCCGGTAGGCGATCGCCCCCCGGGAGGCGGGGTCGAACACGGTGATGGGCTGGCCGAAGGAGGGCGCCTCTGACAGCCGCACCGTCCGAGGCACAATGGTCCGGCAGACCGTTCCTCCGAAGTGGGACCGCACGTCGGCCGCCACCTGCTCAGCCAGCTTGGTCCGGGCGTCGTACATGGTCAGGACAATGGCCGAAACCCGTAAATGGGGGTTGATCTGAGTCTTCACCAGGCGTATGACCTGGAGCAGCTGCTCAACCCCTTCCAGGGCGTAGTACTCACACTGGATGGGGACCAGTACCTCCCCGGCAGCAGCCAGACCGTTGACGGTCAGCAGTCCGAGGGAGGGCGGGCAATCCGCCAGCACGAAGTCGAACTGGGGCAGGACGGGCTCCAGGGCCCGCCGCAACCGCAGTTCCCTGCTCATGGCCGGGACCAGCTCGATCTCCGCTCCCACCAGGTCCAGGGTGGCGGGGGCCACCTTCAGACCGCCGACCCTGCCGTCCTGCAGGCATTCCTCCACTGGAAGGCCCTGGGTCAGGACCTCGTAAAGGGATACCTCCAGCTTCTGGCGGTCCAACCCCAGGCCGATGGTGGCGTTGCCCTGGGGGTCGAGGTCGACGACCAGGACCCTCCACCCTGCCTCGGCCAGCGCCGCTCCCAGATTCACCGCCGTGGTGGTCTTGCCCACCCCGCCCTTCTGATTGGCGATGGCCAGCACCCGGGCCTCCCGCGGGGCGCTTGGCCCCAGCAGGGCACTCTCCGCGCTCTCGGGGCTGGACCCGGCCCCTGCCTCGTGGCCCGACCCCTGGGGAGGCCTCACGGCCGCTCCCCCGACCTCCTCGAGCCCTGGCACATCCCCCGATCCTTTCGCCCCCTGCACCCCGGGTCAAGGACCGTGGTTTCACGTGAAACCCTCCCTCCCGGTACTACCTGGAGGCCGAGGGCCAGGACTCCCCGGCTGGGCCCCAAGCACGAGACCTGTTTCACGTGGAACAATCCGGTCAGCCATTGACCTGGGCCCCCGGCGGCGGGCGAATGGCCGTGGGCCCGGCCCACCTGGCCCTCACCTTCGTGCCTCATGGGAACAGGGGCCGCTTCCTCGGCACTCCCGATCGACGGGGGAAGCCCTGGGGGCAGGGCGCGCTCTTGGTGAGCACCTGGAAGCTGAAGCCCTGGCAGCTGATCCGTCTCTCGGGGGTCAGACCCAGTCTCTCCAGGGCTGCCGCCGGCCACCGCCGGTCTTCCTCCGGGTCGGGACCGCCCCGGGCCCTCTGCCCTTCCCCGCCCCCCCCAGCACCTTTCCCCTCTTCGCTCGGGACGGACCGGCCCCGGTCGCTGCTCTCCGGAGGAGGCTCGGACACGAGCAGTATCCCTCCGGGGGCCAGGAACGGTGAGGCGCACTCGGCTGTCACGGCCGGCGGGCCGAAGCCCCTCGATACGACTGCCGCGAAGGCCTCCCGGTAGTGGGACAGGCGCCCCAGCTCCTCGGCCCGGCCCCTCACCACCGTGGCCCGCTCCTCGAGGCCGAGGTTGCGCACTGCCCGTTCCAGGAAGTCCGTCCGCCGGAGGCTGGCATCCACCAGGATGAGGTGCCCGGCTACCCCCGCCACCGCCATGACCAAGCCGGGGAGGCCACCGCCGGCCCCCAGGTCCAGCAAGGGGCCCCGGTCCGGGGGGAGCCGGTCGGCCAGCACCCGGGCGAAGGCCTGGCCCTGGGCCAGCTGGCGCTCCAGGGGCCCGGGCCCGAGGAAGCCCAGCCGACGGGCCTCCCCCAGGGCGTCCACGAGCTGGTCCCAGAGCCGGGCTGACCGGCCTCCTGCCGGTCCCCGCTCAGCTCTCGTCGCGCTGGGGGACAATCACTACCCGGCGCTGGGGCTCCTCCCCCCGTGAGCGGGTGGTCACCCCGGGGATGGTGTTGATGGTGTCATGCACCACCTTGCGGTCGGGTGGTCCCATGGGTTCCAGCACCTGTTCACGGCCCTCCCTCAGGACCTGCTCGGCCACACTGCGCACGAACCTCTCCAGGGCCTGCCGGCGCCTCTGGCGGTAGCCTGCCACGTCGACCAGGATCCGGCCCCGGCGGGCTCCCGTCCGGCGCTGCACCACGGTGCGGGTGAGATCCTGAAGCGCCTCCACCGTGGTGCCCCGAGGCCCGATGAGGAGGCCGAGGTCCCCTCCCTGGATGGCCAGCTCCACGGTGTCGGCGTCGAGCTCCCTCACCTCGAGGGTGGCCGGGAGCCCGAAGCGATCCAGCACTCCGGTGAGGAAGCGCTCCGCCACCTCGGCCTGCTGGGCCAGGGGCACCTCAATCCCCAGCTCGGGACCGTCACTTCCTTCTTCGCCGCTGGCGCTCATGACCGATGCTCCTTCCTGGACCTGCCCATTGTCGCGCTGCCCGGCCCGCTCACGGCCCGCCCCCCGCCTCTTCCCGTCCGCCGACGACCCAGGGCGACGGCGGCGGTCCCGGCGGTCCTCCTTGGGGCGGGGCGGCCGGGGACGGACCCGGGCCCGCACCCGGGCCTGCCCCCGGCTCCGCCCGAACAGCCCCGCTCGGGGCTCGCTCAGGACCTCGAACTCGGCCTCGTCCATGGCCACGCCAAGCTGCTCCAAGGCCGTCCGCTGGGCCTCTTCCAGTGTCTTCCCGGTTGTCTCAATCCATTCCATCTTCAGATCTCACCTGGACCTAGGGGCTGCCGCCGGCCCTAAGTTTCCCCGGGGCGGCCCAGACCCATTCCCCCGGCACGGAGGCCGGCCTGGCGGGGGTCCCGGAACCGCTCGGGCCGGCACGCCCTGGCGACGCTGAGGCCGCCCCCCGCGCCCATCAGCGCTGGCGGCGCGGCTTCTTGGAGCGGGACCGGTTCTGCTGGCGGGGCGGGGACGAGCTGGCAGACCCCCCGCCCCCGCCGGTCGGCCGGGCCGAGGCCTTCCCCTTGCTCCCCCGGGCAGTGGTGGCCGTCCTCCCGCCGGTGGGGGCCAGCCCCCGGCTCTCCCCCGTCTCCTCTCCCCGCTTGGCCTGGGTCCCATTGCCTGCCGTCCGGCGCGAGCCCAGCTCCTGGTCGACCGCCCGCCGCTCCTGGGCGCCTCCCTGTCTCGGGACGCCCGGTTGCCGGCGGGAGCCGGGAGTGGACGACGGACGCCCCTTGGGGCCGCCCCCTCCTGACCCGGCCGGGCGCCGCTCAGTCGGGGCGCGCCGCGCCCAGCTGGCCTGGTTCTCCCTCGTGGCCTGGTCCCCGCCCGCGCTGGGCATCAGTTCGGCCCTGGCCGCCCTCAGGCTGGCCAGGAACCCGGCCCCCGCCCTCCTGCCTCCCTCCGGCGTTGCCGGCTGGGCGGAGCGGGCCGCCGGGGCCCTCTCCACCGTCTCGGCCGCCCTGGCCTCGCGGCCGGCAGCCAGATGGGCCTTGAGCTGGGGGTCGTAGCGGTACATGAGCTCCTGCTGGCCGATCCGGAACAGGCTGGACACGAAGAAGTAGATGTTCACACCGGCGGGGATCTCGATGTAGATGATGCCGAAGATCAACGGCATGAACTTCGTGTACTTCTGCATCTGGGCAGCGGTACCGGTGGCATTCTGCTGCAGGTTGCGGCCCGAGAGCTGCTTCATCTGCAGGTACTGGAGCCCGATGCAGACCGCGATCAGGAGCCAGTAGGGGATGATGTGGAAGACCCCGCCACCAGCGTTGAAGGCCGTCTTGCCCAGGTCGAAGCCCAAGAACAGCATGTGGCCGTGGGCCGCCACCAGGTGCTGGTAGAGCAGGCTGTGGTGCGAGATGTACTTCGGCTGGGCGACGGTATGCCCGTGCACCACCACCGGCTGGTTGTGGGCGTTGGTCCTGAGATGGGTGAGACCCAGGATCACCTGGTAGAGGACCCAAAACACCGGCAGCTGGATGAACATCGGCAGGCAACCGCCCGCCGGGCTCACGCCGTGCTCCTTGTACAGGGCCATGAGCTCCTCGTTCATGGCCTGCCTATCGCCCTTGTACTTGGCCTGGATCTTCTTGACCTCGGGCTGGAGCCGCTGCATGGCCAGCATGGACCGGGTGCTCTTCACCGTGAGGGGGGCCAGGACGACCATCACGGTGATCGTGAAGAGCGCTATGGCGAAGGCGTAGTTCGGGAAGACGCCGTACCAGAAGGCCACCAGGGCGGCCAGCACGTGGTACAAGGGCCCGAGGACCCGGTTGATGCCGTTCACGATGCCGCCGACGAGCACAAAGGCACCACTGACGGCACCCGGTCCGTGGTTCAGGGCGTGAAGCATGCTCCGGCCTTCTCACCTCTCGACGGGGGCCGGGGAGCCCCACTGTGGACAACTGGGGGCAGGGGGAAGCGTCCCGCCACGGTCCCGGTCACCCCGCTCACTCCGGCACCGGGTCGGCCCCGAAGCCGCCCCAGGGGTGGCAGCGCAGCAGCCTGCGCACCGCCAGCCATGCCCCTCTCCTGGCGCCATGGCGCTCCAGGGCCTCGATGGCGTAGGCGGAGCAGCTGGGAACGTACCGGCAGGGCGAGGGCCTCCCCCCGCGGGCGACCTGGTAGGAGCGGACCAGCCCGATCAGGGCCCGCTGGGGCAAGGCCAGCCTTCTCTCCCCGGCGGGGCGCGTGCCGACACGGGTCGCCGTCACCGCTCACCCGCTCTCTCGGTTGCGGCCAGCGCCTCCAAGGCCTGGTACACGTATGCCCTCAACTCTCTGAACGTCAACTGGGAAGCCCCTGGCGCCACTGCCAACAGGTAGGAGCCAGCCATCAGCGGCGCGCCGGCCTCCGCGCAGATGGCCCGCAGCCGCCGGCGGAGCCGGTTTCGCTCCACGGCTCCTCCGACCTTGCGGCCAATGGCGTAACCGACCCGAACTGACGATGTCGGGTCACCTCCCACCCAGGTTACCGTGACCGGGCCTCGTCGCACCCGACAGGAGGACCGGCGCAGCGCCGCAAAGGTCCGCCGGTCCCCGATCCGCTGAGGCCGTATGGCCGGGCCGCCCCGCCTAGGCGGACAGCCGGTGGCGTCCTTTGAGCCGCCGGGCCCGGAGGATGGCCCGCCCGGCCCGGGTGGACATACGGTGCCTGAACCCATGGTTCTTGGCCCGCTTTCGGTTGTTGGGCTGGAAAGTGCGCTTCACGGATGTCCTCGCTGCTTCTCGCCTGCACCACCCCCGGGGCCCGGGGTCCTGCGGCAGACCCGGTCTGGGGTGGTCCCTGCCGGATCCTACCGGGCGCCCGCCCCCTCACCTCAGAAACTTAGCCGTATCCCAAGCCCCGCCCTCCCTTCCGGGGTGGTAGCTTGCCCTACTTAGGCGAATCGGCTCGGCCATCTGCTGGAGCGCCAGCCCGAGCAGGCCCGCTTCCCCGGAGCCGGCGGTTGGAGCAACGCGGGAGGTCGCGGTTGGCGGGACCTTTCCACATCCTGTGGACATCGTTGTGGATGGCTTGTGGTTTGGGAGGCTGAATTACCTGGTGGATGACGCTTTACAGCTGTGGACGCAGTGCACCCTGGCCCTGCAGGGCCGTATCTCCGACACCGCCTGGCGGGCCTGGTTCGAGGCCGTGGAGCCCCTCGGGGTCCAGTCCGACGCCCTGCACCTGGCCGTCCCCAACCTCCTCGCCAAGGAGAGGATCGAGACCCGCTACCTGAGCCTGCTGGAGGAGGCTCTGTCGGTAGCTTCGCCCGAACGCCGCCTGGGAGTGAGCCTCGTCGTCCGGCCCGGCTCCCCGACCCCGCAGGGCTCGGTCCCTCCCGGTGACACGCACGGCTTCCCCGTGCCTCCGGGAGCGGTGCCCCCTCCGACGGCCAACCAGGGCCACCCCGCCACCAGCTCGCCCGGCCCGGCCCTTGGCCGGCGGCGGGGGAGCGGAGACGACATAGCACTCAACCCCCACTACACCTTCGACGCCTTCGTCATCGGGCCGTCCAACCGCTTCGCCCACGCCGCCGCCCAGGCTGTGGCCGAGACACCGGCCCGCTCCTACAACCCCCTCTTCATCTACGGCGATGCCGGGCTGGGCAAGACCCACCTCCTCCACGCCATCGGCCACTACGTGCGGGAGAACTACCCCGACCGCCTGGTCAGGTACGTCTCCACCGAGACCTTCCTCAACGACTTCGTCGACGCCATCCGCAGCTCCGCCACCACCGCCTTCAAGCAGCACTACCGGCTCTGCGACGTGCTCTTGGTGGATGACGTGCAGTTCATCGAGAACAAAGAGAGGTTCCAGGAGGAATTCTTCCACACCTTCAACTCCCTGTACGGGGCCTCCAAGCAGATCGTCATCACCTCCGACCGCCCGCCCCGGGCCATCTCCACCCTCGAGGACCGCCTCCGCAGCCGGTTCATGTCCGGCCTCATCACCGACATCACCCCCCCCGAGCTGGAGACCCGCCTGGCCATCCTGCGCAAGAAGGCCGAGGCCGAGGCCACCAGGATCCCCGACGAGGTCCTCGAGTTCATCGCCACCCACGTGAGGGACAACATCAGGGAGCTGGAGGGCGCCCTCATCCGGGTGACCGCCTTCGCCAGCCTCAACCACCAGCCCCTCACCAAGGCCCTGGTGGAAGACGTCCTCGCCGACCTCCTCGAGGCCAACCAGCCCCACCGCATCACCCCCGAGGTCATCCTCGAGGCCACGGCGTCGACCTTCGGGTTCACCGTCCAGGAGCTGTGCGGCACCAACCGGCGCCGGCCCCTGGTCACCGCCCGTCAGATAGGCATGTACGTCTTTCGAGAGCTCACGGACTTCAGCTACCCGGCCATCGCCAGGGAGTTCGGGGGCCGGGACCACACCACGGTCATCCACGCCGTGGACAAGATCGCCGGGCTCATGAAGGAGCGGCGCCAGATCTACGACCAGGTGACGGACCTCATCCTGCACATCAAGGGCAACCGGTGAGGCCTTGTCCCCAGGACGGCCAGGGATGCTGTGCACGGGGGCCGCTCCCGCCTGTGGACAGCGGCCCCCCGCCTGGGTGCCAAGAGGCGCCCTTCCCCAGGAGTCCCTTTCTCGGCGGCTCACCTGTGGGAACCTGGGGACAACATCTGGAGGGACGCATCCGCCCCCACCAGGGACAACCGGGCACCATCCACAATCCACAACCCCTACTTCCCCCACTGAGCTTGGTACCTCAAAGAGACAAGAGAGGAGACGCCGGCGATGAAGCTGCGCTGCGAGCGGGACATCCTGCGAGATGCTCTTGGCGTCGTCAGCAGGGCGGCCCAATCGACCTCGGCTGGTGGAGCTCAGGTCCTGTCGTGCGTGCAGTTCGTGCTGGAGGGGGACAAGCTGCGGCTCACGGCCACGGACCGGGAGCGGACCGTGCGGGTCGAGGCCGACGTGCTGGGGATGGGTGACGGGTCCTGCCTCCTGCCCGCCAGCCTTACCACCGACATCGTGCGGTCCCTGGACCCTGGCGCGGTGACAGTCGAGTCCGATGAGGAGGGGGCCCGCATCAACGCCGGGCACTCCCAGTTCAGCGTGCGCACGTACCCCGAGGAGGAGTTCCCGGCCCTCCCCGTGGTGGGGGGAGAGGCCCTGTCCCTCGACGGGAGGGAGCTGGCCGAGGCGCTGCGCCAGGTGGTACGGGCCGCAGCCAAGGGGGAGGACCGGCCCGCCTCCCTCTCGGCGGTGCACCTCCAGGCGGGCGAGCGCGGGCTCAGGCTGGAGGCCACCGACTCCTACCGGCTGGCCCAGCGGGACCTCGTGGGCACGACCGTGCTGGGCGAGGGCGAGCAGGTCCTGGTGCCGGCCCGCACCCTGGAGGAGCTGCAGCGCCTGCTGAGCGCCAGCACGGGGGTGGCGGCTCTGCCCCCGCCCAGCGAGGGACAAGGGGGTGGGGGGAGGACCGTGAGGCTGAGGGTGGCGGAGAGCTACGCCACCTTCGAGGTGGGCTCGGTGGTGCTCATGACCCAGCTGGTGAACCAGACCTTCCCCAACACGGCCAGCCTGTTCCCCCCCAGCTACCCCAACCGCCTGCTGGTGGGCAAGGACCCGTTGCTGGACGGGCTGAGGCGGATGAGGTTGCTGACCCAGGAAGACCGCTCGCCGGCGGTGCGCCTGTCGCTCGGGGGCCCCGAGGGCCTCCAGCTGAGCTCCACCGACCCCGAGCGGGGGCAGGCCAGCGAGGAGGTCGATGCCAAGTACGAGGGCAGCGAGCTCAAGATCGCCTTCAACCCCAGGTACCTCATGGAGGGGGTGGAGGCGGTGCAGGGGGACGAGGTGCTCATCGAGATGGGTGAGCCCACCAAGCCGGCCATGGTGAGCGGGGGAGAGGGTGACCCCTACCGCTACCTGATCATGCCGATCATGCCCCCCCGCTACGGCTAGGCGTACCTCTTGCCGTGAGGGTCGAGCAGCTCTGGGTCAGCGACTTCCGCAACTACCGGGCTGCCCACCTGGTCCCCGCCCCGAGCGGTCTGACCGTGGTGGTGGGCGCCAACGGCCAGGGGAAGTCGAACCTGCTGGAGGCGGTGTCCTGGCTGGCGAGCCTGCAGTCGTACCGGGGTGCGCCCAACGAGGCCCTGGTCCGTCTGGGGGCGGAGCAGGCCGCTCTAAGGGCAGAGGTGGTGAGCGCCGGCCGCGAGGTCCTGATCGAGGCGCTGGTGCCCTCCTCGGGGCGGGTCCGGGTGCAGGTGAACCGCCAGCCTCTCCGCCGGAGCCGGGACCTGCTCGGGGCCCTGCGGGTCTCGCTGTTCTCGCCCGATGACCTGGACCTGGTGAAGGGGTCGCCGGCCGGCAGGAGGCGGTTCCTCGACGAGGGCTTGGTTTCCCTGCATCCGGGGAACGACCTGCTGCGCTCCGACCTGGAGCGGGTCCTTCGCCAGCGCGGGGTGCTGCTGCGTCAGGCCGCCGGCCGGGCCACGCCTGACGTGGCGCGCACCCTGGACGTCTGGGACCACCAGCTCTCCCGGCTGGGAACGGCGCTTGCCGAGCGCCGCCAGGACCTGGTGGGGAGGCTAGCCCCGCGGGTGGGGGAGGCCTACCGGGGGCTGGCCGGTGGTCCCACCCCGGTCCTCGCCTACCGGAAGTCCTGGAGTGGTGCCCTCTCCGAGGCGCTGGCCGGGGCCCGGGACGACGACCTCCGCCGGGGCGTGACGACCATCGGCCCCCATCGGGATGACCTGGACCTGTCCCTCGGCGGCATGCCGGCCCGCACCCACGCCTCGCAGGGTGAGCAGCGCAGCCTGGCCCTGGCCCTCCGACTGGGGGTCCACGCCCTGGTGGCCGACGCCGTGGGCGAGGAGCCCGTGCTCCTCCTCGACGACGTCTTCTCCGAGCTGGACCAGGACCGGTCCGCCGCCCTCCTGGACCGGCTCCCGGGCGGCCAGACCATCCTCACCACCACGGGGTCCCTCCCGCCCGGGGCGGTGCCGGCCGCCGGGGTGAGGGTCCGAGAGGGCTCCCTGGGGGACCTGGTCAAGGGGGAGATGGAGGCGGTGGCCGGATGACGTGGCGCCCCCTTGCCCCCCGGCCCGGTGACGAGGACCCCCTCCCGCTCAGGCAGTCCCTGGACCAGCTGGCCCGGGCCCTCGGCAACCCGGGGGCGGGAGTGGCGGCCAGGGCCTTCGCCCGGTGGGAGGGGATCGTGGGGGCATCGCTGGCTGCCCACGCCCGGCCCGTGGCCGTGACCTCGGGGCGCCTGGTGGTGGAGGTGGACCACCCGGCCTGGGCCACTCAGGTGAGGTGGCTAGCCCCCCAGCTCCTGGCCAGCCTGGCCGAGGAGGCCGGCCAGGAGGTGGCGGAGGCGGTCGAGGTGAGGGTCACCCCCCATGGGCGGGAGTGAGGGGCCAGCCTGGTAAGATTGGACATCGCCCGAGCCGCTGACCTGGCCATTGGGAAGGAGTCGGAGGGCGCTTGGGCCTGACCATCGACCCGTGGAAAGGTCGCGTGCGTGGCTCTGCTACACAACACCCCTTCTTCTGACCAGCCGGCCTCTTACAGCGCCAAGGACATCATCGTCCTCGAGGGGTTGGAGCCGGTCCGCAAGCGACCCGGCATGTACATCGGCTCCACGGGGCCAAGCGGCCTGCACCACCTGGTGTGGGAGGTCGTCGACAACTCCGTGGACGAGGCCATGGCCGGCCGGGCCACCAGGATCGATGTGACCCTGCTGGCCGATGGGGGGTGCCGGGTGGTGGACAACGGGGGAGGGATCCCCGTGGAGCGCCACCACCAGTTCAAGGACAAGTCCACGGCCGAGGTGGTGCTCACCATGCTCCACGCCGGCGGGAAGTTCGGGGGCGGGGGCTACAAGGTCTCCGGTGGGCTGCACGGGGTGGGGGTGTCGGTGGTGAACGCCCTCTCGTCCCGCCTGGTGCTGGAGATCGACCGGGACGGGAAGCGCCACCGCCTGGAGTTCGCCAAGGGAGGCCGCCCCCAGGGGCGCCTCGAGGTGGTGGGGCCGGCCCCCCGGTCCCATCCCCGCGGCACCTCGGTGACCTTCTGGCCCGACGAGACCATCTTCGAGGACACCGAGTTCCGGGCCCAGACCGTCACCGAGCGCCTCCAGATCATGGCCTTCCTCAACCGGGGCCTGGAGATCCGCTTCGCCGACGAGAGGCCCGGGCACGAGCAGCAGGTCCGCTTCCAGTACAACGGCGGCATCGTGGACTTCGTCCGCCACCTCAACGCCTCCAAGGAGGCGCTGTTCAAGCGGGTGGGCTCCTTCCAGGCCGCCGAGGAGGGGCCCCACTCCATGCAGGAGGTGGAGGTCGCCTTCCAGTGGAACACCGGGTACTACGAGAGCATCCACTCCTTTGCCAACGGCATCGCCACCGTCGAAGGTGGGATGCACGAGGAGGGCTTCAAGAAGGCCCTCACCAACGTGGTGAACCGCTACGCCAAGAGCAAGGGGCTCCTCAAGGAGAAGGACGACAACCTCCTCGGCGAGGACATCCGTGAGGGCCTGACCGCCATCGTCTCGGTGCGCCTCACCGACCCCCAGTTCGAGGGCCAGACCAAGGCCAAGCTCGGCAACGTGTCCATGCGGTCGCTGGTGGAGAGGGCCACCAACGAGAAGCTGGCCGAGTGGCTGGAGGAGCACCCCACCGAGGCCAACCAGATCGTGAAGAAGGCCTCCCTCGCCGCCCGGGCCCGGATGGCGGCTCGCCAGGCCCGGGACCTCACCAGGCGCAAGACGGCCCTGGAGGGGGCGGGCATGCCCGACAAGCTGGCCGACTGCTCGACGCGCGACCCCCGGGAGTCGGAGCTGTTCATCGTGGAGGGGGACTCGGCTGGGGGCTCGGCCATCCAGGCCCGCAACCCCGCCACCCAGGCCATTTTGCCCATACGGGGCAAGATCCTCAACGTCGAGAAGGCCCGCCCCGACCGCATGTTCAAGAACCTGGAGATCCAGGCTCTCATCGCCGCCATCGGCGCTGGGGTGGGGGAGGAGTTCGACGTCGGGCGCATCCGGTACAACAAGATCATCATCCTGGCCGACGCCGACGTGGACGGCTCCCACATCCGGACCCTGCTCCTCACCTTCTTCTTCCGCCAGATGCGCCCGTTGGTGGAGGAGGAGCACGTGTACGCCGCCCAGTCCCCGCTCTATTCCACGGTGGTGGGCAAGGAGAAGATCTACCTGAAGGACGACCAGGCCAAGGCCAGGTTCCTGGAACGCAACCCCAACCACCGCAACGAGTTCCAGCGCCTCAAGGGGCTGGGGGAGATGGACTACACCGAGCTCGGCCTCACCACCATGGACCCGGCCCGGCGGACCCTGCTCCAGATAACGGTGGAGCAGGCGGCCCAGGCGGACAGCGTGATGTCCGTCCTCATGGGCGACGACGTTGAGGAGCGGCGGCACTTCATCCAGCGCAACGCCAAGGACGTGCGCTTCCTCGACATCTGAGCGACAGAGCCATGAGCGACACTTCGACGAGCAACGGGGGCCCGAGCGGGGAGGGCCCGGCCGGGATCGAGCCCATTGAGATCCAGGAGGAGATGGAGCGGTCCTTCCTGGACTACGCCATGTCGGTCATCGTGCAAAGGGCGCTCCCCGATGCGCGCGACGGGCTCAAGCCGGTCCATCGCCGGATCCTGTGGGGCATGCACGACCAGGCCCTCCGCCCGGACCGGCCCCACGTCAAGTGCGCCCGGGTCACCGGGGACGTCATGGCCAAGTACCACCCCCACGGGAACGCCGCCATCTACGACGCCCTGGCCCGCATGGCCCAGCCCTTCAGCCTGCGCCACCCCCTCATTGACTTCCACGGGAACTACGGCGCCCCCGACTACCCGCCCGCCGCCGAGAGGTACACCGAGTGCCGGCTGGCCCCCCTGGCCATGCAGATGCTGGACGGGATCGAGGAGAACACCGTCGACCTGGTCCCCAACTACGACGGCCAGGACGAGGAGCCGGTGGTCCTGCCCTCCCGGTTCCCCAACCTGCTGGTGAACGGCTCACAGGGCATCGCCGTGGGCATGGCCACCAACATCCCCCCCCACAACCTGGGGGAGGTGATAGACGCCACCATCCACCTCCTCGACCACCGGGAGGCGACCCCCGACGAGCTGATGGCGCTTGTGAAAGGTCCCGACTTCCCGACCGGCGGGTACATCCTGGGGCGGGCCGGCATACAGGAGGCCTACCGCACGGGGCGGGGCTCGATCAGGATGCGGGCCGTGGCCGAGATCGAGGAGCACCGCGGGGGCCAGGAGATCGTGGTGACCGAGATCCCCTACCAGACGTCCATCATGGGCATAGCCGCCAAGATCAAGGAGCTGGCCGACAGCAGGGAGCTGGAGGGGATACGGGATGTGAGGAACCTGTCGGCCAAGGGCCAGACCAGGCTGGTGATCTCGCTCAAGCGGGATGCCAACGCCAACGTCGTGCTCAACAACCTCTACAAGCACACCCCCCTCCAGTCCAGCTTCGGGGTCAACATGCTGGCCCTGGTGGACGGGGTGCCCCGCACCCTCAACCTGGCCCAGATGCTCGGGGCCTACGTGGACCACCAGGTCGAGGTGGTGAGGCGGCGGTCGGAGCACCGGCTGCGCCAGGCCCAGGACCGGGCCCACATCGTCGAGGGCCTCCTGCGGGCCATCGACCAGCTCGACGCCATCATCGCCCTCATCCGGTCCTCGGAGAACCGGGCCGCTGCCCGGGACGGCCTCATGTCCGAGCCGTTCTCCTTCAGCGAGGTGCAGGCCAACCACATCCTCGAGATGCAGCTGGGACGCCTCACCCGCCTGGGCCGGGCCGAGCTGGAGGGAGAGCTCAACGAGCTGCGCCAGCGGATCGCCGAGCTGGAGGCCATCCTCGCCGACCCCGCCCGGCTGCGCCAGGTCATCAAGGACGAGCTGTCCCGGGTAAGGGAGGCCTACGCCCAGCCCCGGCGCTCGCGCATCACCTTCGACCCCGGGGACCTGGACGCCGAGGACCTCATAGACGACGAGGAGCTGGTCGTCACCATGAGCCGGGCGGGCTACGTCAAGGCCATGCAGGCCAGCGCCTTCCGCACCCAGGGCCGGGGCGGACGGGGGGTGCGCAGCACCCGCCTCAAGACCGAGGACCTGGTGGCCCACATCATCCACACCACGGCCCACGCCTACCTCCTGTTCTTCTCCAACCGGGGCCGCGTCTACCGGCTCAAGGCACACGAGATCCCGATGAAGGAGCGCACGGCCCGGGGCACGGCCATTGTCAACCTGCTCCCCCTGGAGCCGGGGGAGAGCATCCAGGCCGTGATCGACACCCGGGATTACGAGACCAACCGGTTCCTGGTGTTCGTCACCCGCCTGGGGCAGGTGAAGAAGACCGAGCTGGCCGAGTACGACAAGTCTCGCCGGGAGGGCTTCATCGCCCTGGGCCTCAAGGAGGGGGACGAGCTGGTGCGGGTGGTGCCCACCGACGGCCACCAGGACCTCTTCCTCGTGTCCCGCCAGGGCATGACGATCCGCTTCTCCGAGGAGGAGGTGCGTCCGATGGGTAGGTCGGCAGCAGGGGTGCACGGGATGCGGCTGCGGCCCGGGGACGAGGTGGTGTCCTGCGACGTGGCCCGGGACGAGGCCGACATCCTGCTCGTTACCGATGCCGGCTACGGCAAGCGCACCAAGCTGGACCGCTTCTCCCGCCAGGCCAGGGGAGGCCTCGGGGTGCGGGGCATCAGGCTCACCGCCCGCCGTGGCTACGTCGTCTCGGCCTTCATGGTGGGGCTGGAGGACGAGGTCCTGCTTATCTCCTCCAACGGTGTGACCATCCGCACACCGGTCCGGGAGATCGCCTCGCAGGGCCGGGATGCCACAGGCGTGCGGGTCATGCACCTCGATCCGGGCCAGGTGGTCGCCTCCGTGGCCCCGGTGCTGGCCAATGGCGAGGAGGCCGGGCGGTGAGGGCGCCCCCCGCCCCGGCCGGGCGGGCCACCCGGGCGGCCGCTTCCACCCGGGCCCAGGCCCGGGCCCGGAGCCACTGGGTGCGCCGCCGGGTGAGGCACGTCGACGCCCACACCGTGCTCCTCATCTCCCTCCTCTTCTACCTGGGCCTGCTGGCTGTGGCCCTGGTGGCGGGGGTCATCATCTGGCAGGTGGCGGTGGCTGCCGGCGCCATCCACCACCTGCAGAGCTTCATTGTGCGGATCGGCTTCTCCCGCATCAGCCACCTCGGCTCCCGGGTCCTGCACTTCGGTGTGTACGTGGGCCTGGTCCTGGTGGGGATAGGGACGGTGGTCAACACCATCCTCGCCATCGTGTACAACCTGGTTGCGGACCTGGTGGGTGGCGTGGGGGTGATCTTCGAGGAGCGGGACTCGTCGGGGCGGGCGGCGAGGTAGGCTCGCAACGCCGGGGGCTATAGCTCAGCTGGTTAGAGCGCAGCACTGATAATGCTGAGGTCGCTGGTTCGAGTCCAGCTAGCCCCACTGCCTGTCTCTTCCAGGTAACGGTCCTCTCATTCGCCGCCGACGGCGCTCCCGAATTCAGCGTCCGTCCGCGGTTAATCTCACCACGGCAACGAGGATGTTCTGACCCGATAATTGGGCACTCCTTCTTGCCAACTGCTGGGCCTTCGACCGGCCCGGCGGTAAGGGCGCCGGATGGGTGGGAAAGGAGATGGGGTCGTCGAGGAGGAGTCACGGCAACGCCTACACTCTGCCCGATCCCAAGGGTGGAGGAGGGTGGCGTGAGCAGCACTGGCCATCTGTTCGTGATCCAGGGCGACGTGACCAAGCTCCGGTGTGACGCCTGGCTCCTTCCTACCGACGCGGTGTTCGAGGTCACGGAGGCCTTCCGCCCCGCCTTCGGCCTGAGGGCCGGGTCGCGGACTCGGGCCATTCCTGGAATGGGAGGCGGGTCATCCCGTTCGGTGGCGGTGAGCACTCACCCCAGATATGGCTGGGATGTGTGGGGAGCTGGCCAGGCGAGGATCCGAGGTGGTACGCGGACGCCGGTGAGGAGTTCGTGCGGAGGGCGGCGGAGGAGCTGTCGCCCGGCGGAGACCGACCACCCATGGTGGCCCTGCCGGTGATCGGGATCGGGCAGGGCGGCGGTGCGGAGGTTCAAGGAGAGGTCCACAAGGTCCTGCTGCCGACACTCGCCGAGGCCGCCCGGGCCTACGGCGTGGACGTGACGCTGGACTGAATAGCGGGGATGAGTGTTTGGATGGCCCCATCTGTATAGAAGCCGAGGTGCGTCAGGCCCTCCCGGAATGACCGGTTGGGCTGGCAGACGTAGGCACCGGACTGCTGATAGAAGGGCCAAGCTTGTCTAGCCGCAACCCGGAACCGGCTGGAAAGCCTCAACCGTGATCTGGACTGGCGAAGGCCCTGATGCTGGTCGTGAGGGCGGACGGTGATCCCATTCCATAGTTGCCACGGTGGTACAAGGTGTGACTGCCTGCGCTTAGTCTCGGGGTGACGCAAGGAACTGGTGGCTCGCTGAACACCGTGACACCGCGGCGCTAGGGTCGGTCGCAGGCAATGACCGGTTGGAGGGCCAGGGGCCGATCGTGAACAGGAACGACAGGGCGACGATCGCCGTGGCTGACCCGTCCGAGCTGGACGAGGTGGAGCGGCTGGTGACCCGGGTCGGCCTCCCCACGGGAGGGATCAGGGCCGGGAAGGGCCGATTCTGGCTGGCCCGGGACGGCGACGGCCGGGTGGTGGGCTGCGTGGGGCTCGAGCCCTATGGGGCCCAGGCTTTGCTGCGGTCTCTTGCCGTGGACCCCTCGTACCGTGGTGTGGGTACGGGTCGAGCCCTGGTGGAGACGGCCATAGCGGAGGCCGGGAGCCAGGCAGAGGAGATCGTCCTCCTTACGACCACGGCGAGGGCTTATTTTGCCCGCTTGGGCTTCGGGGTCATGAACCGGGCCGACCTCCGGGGGCCGGTCAATGCCTCCGAGGAGGTGGCCTCCCTGTGCCCGGACACTGCCACCGTCATGGTTCTCGCTCGCCCTCGGGCAGACGGGCGCCGAGGAGCCCCGTAGCTCATGCCGGGGGGCGGGGGTCCTTCCGGCGCCGGACCGGGTGAGCGGGCTGAGGGCCCGGCTGCGCGGGCTGGTCCGGGAGGTCGCCCGCTTCCCCTGGGGCGAGGGGGGCGGGACGAGGTGACTCCCTCGTGGCACCCAGCTTGATCACCTCGTAAGCGACGTTGCCGGCTCGCACGGCGTCGCGCACGGACCGCTCCCGTTGGCTGAGAGCGCCCGATCTGCCCGTCTTGACCTCGACGAAGACGACGCGGTCCACCACGTTGTCGGACAGGCCCTCGAACACCACGAAGTCGACAGGCTGGCCGAGGAACTTGGCATCCCGGGGGTTGTAGGGCCACTCGGGCAGCAGGGGTAGGAGGTGCTCCTTCACCTGGCCGGTGACGACGGCCCGGCTGGCCACCACGCTGTCTTGGCGGGCGCGCTCGAGTTGGGCTCCGGTGTAGGGGTGGGTCGCCTTGTAGGCGTAGAGACGCACCAGGAGGACCAGGACGAGGGCGAGCAATATCCCCAGGACGGCGACGGCGGCTGTCATCGCCCCGAGAGTAGAAACCGGGAGTGACAGGGACCGGAAGGGGTGCCTGGACCCAGGGCTGGCTCGACCGGCAGACCGGCACCGGTCCGAAGGGCTGAGCGGCGGGTCGGCACTATAGTTCGATGGTGCCAAGGGGCTCATGCCTTGGTGCCCGGCGCTGGGGTCGGGCAGTCCGGTTCGATCCCGGTGGGCCCCGCTCATGAAGCTGTCGCAGCGATTCATGTTCGCCCTGGTGGCCGCCGGTCTGGCGGCAGCTCTGGCGCGGCGACGGGGCGGGCCCGACCGCAACCACTCGCCAGGGACCTGGCGGGAACTGGCCGGACCCGACCTGCGCTAGCCGGGGCTCGGTGGGGACGGTGAGAGGCTCCCTGCCCGGACGGGGCATGCCGTGAGGGCGGTGGTGGTGGGGTCGGGGGCGGTGGGGAGCCGCGTCGCCCGGCAGCTCATGTCGCTCCCGGGCGAGAGCTCCGTCCTGGTCGTGGACCCCGACCGGGCCCGGGGCGCGGCCGTGGCCGAGGCCCTGGGACCGGGGGCCGCCGCCGGACCCTGGTCGGCCCGGTCGGTGTCGGCTTCAGAGGTGGTTGTCCTCGCCAGCCCCGGCCTTCACCACTCCCTTGCGGAGCAGGCCCTGGACCTGGGGGTCCACGTGGTGTCGGTGACCGATGACGACCAGGCGGCGCGCCGGTTGCTGGAGCTCGACGGCAAGGCCAGTGGGCGGGGATGCCATCTGGTGGTCGGCGCTGGGTTCTCGCCGGGCTTGAGCTGTGTCCTCGCTCGTCATGCCGCCCACGACCTCGAGCGGGTGCACGAGATCCGGGTGGCCCGGTGGGGGAGTGGGGGCCCGGCCTGCGCTCGGGGTAGGCAGAAGGCTCTCGCCTCGGTGTCCACCCCGCGGTGGCGGCTGGGGCCCTGGATGCGATCCCTCGCCGGCACCGGGAGAGAGCTGTGCTGGTTCCCCGAACCCGTGGGGGGCCAGGGGTGCGCGCCGGCAAGGGTGGCTGACCCCTTGCTCTTGGCGCCGGCCTTCCCTGACGCCGAGATCGTGGCCAGGATCGGGGCGACCCGGCGTGAGAGGTACGCATCACTGCTGCCCCCCATCGGCCGTCCTCAGGTCGAGGGGACCCTGGGGGCCGTGAGGGTCGAGGTAAGAGGAACGACGAACGGGGAGCCGGCCAGCGTGGTGCTGGGGGCCGTGGATCGGCCCGCGGTGGCGGCCGGCACGGTCGCCGCCATCGCGGCATCCTGGGCGGTGGCCGGCCGTCTGGCGCGCCCCGGCGCCGCCGGCCTGGCCGAGATGGTCACCGACCCGGTCCCCCTGCTCCACGAGCTGGCACAGCTAGGGGTGCGGGCCGCGGTGCTCGACGCCGGGAATGGGGATCGTCCCGGCCAGCCGGCACAGCCGGGCACGGGGCGCAGGGGAGAGCAGGTCACGGGGCCACGATGAGGGCCGCCAGGTCTAGGTCCTGGGGACTCCCCCGGCGCTCGGGGCTGGACGACCCGGGTGGGACCTGGGCCCGCCCCGAGAGGAGCAAGCGCCAGGACCGCAGCGCGGCCCGAGCCGCGGAAGACGAGTTCGCGCCCCCTTCGCGTCCCGTCTCGCAGCGCCAGCTCAGCGCCGGGGACCAGGCGGCAGAGGGGGCCTCCTCCACGGGTGGAAGGGGCCTTGGAGCGCTGGCGTGCGGCTTTCTGAGCCTTCTCTTCATGGTCCTGGTCCCGGCCCTGGGGCTGATCCTGGGTGCTGTCGCGGTTGCTCTCGGCCTGTCCGCCCGGAGCAAGGTCCTGAGGGGGGAAGGGGGGAGCCGGGCCCAGGCCACCTTCGGGGTGTTCGCCGGGGGTGTGGGGTTGGCCGTTTCCGTCGGCCTGCTGATCGCGACCGGCGTGTTCGTCCTCCATCACGCCACGGACATCAACCAGCTGCAGCGTTGCGTGTCCCACACCCACACGTTCCGGGGCTACGAGGTCTGCCAGCAGCGTTTCACCAGGGCCGCCCACCACCATCACTAGGGAAGGCCCACCCCCTATGATCGAGGGGCACGGGGACGTAGCTCAGTTGGCAGAGCACCTGCTTTGCAAGCAGGGGGTCGGGAGTTCGAGTCTCCTCGTCTCCACCCGAGTTTTGTATTCGAACCTGGACACGCTGAAGACGTCGTCGAAGGGGAGCCGGTACTGCTCGTGGCAGAGCGGGCCGTCCTTCACGTCGAGGCGCTCGAACACGGCAGCGTTGAACTGCTTGCGGGTGCGGTCGGACGCCTTGGCGTAGGGGTCGCCGCACCGGGTGGCGAACGTGGCCGCCAGCTCCAGGATCTCTTGCCACTCGCCGAGGTTGGCGTCGAGGTCACCCAGGCGGTCCTTGGCAGCTTGGATATCGGCGCTGATGGAAGCGCCCGACGCAGCGGAGTGACGGGGCGGATGGGGTCGCGGTAGCCGCCAAAGCGACCTACTTCCTGAAGTGACCAGCGTTGACACCAACAACAGCGGACCCGACTCAGGGGCGCGAAGGATGTGCAACCTTGGACGTGTCGTCCGTCATGTCCACGGAGCTGATGAGCTTGCAGAGTTGCTCGGCTCGTGGACAGCGCGGCTGGATTCGAATCGCGACAACTCAGCACCACTCAGATTCGCGACAACCCGGCAGGTCAGCACGATGTGGACGCGCCAGTCGAGGATAATCGAACCCCAGGTTCTCAGGATCAAGGAGGTTGGTTCAGTTGTTCAGTTCTGCCTGTCTTGCGGTGAGGCCGAACTGGTCGACCCGTCCGAGCCATTGTTCGGTGGCCGCACGGAGGCGGGGCCTTCACCCCCCGCCGGCTGCGAAGAGGCTACGAATCCGCGGCCCTCGGGGACCCTATCCTTAGCCTTCTTCGTCAGCTCCGACTGCATGGCCTTAGTCGTCGACGATGCCTTCGCCATGTCCGTCCTCCTTGCCTGCGCCTAGTGTACCGGTCGGTCGAGGCCCGAAGACCTGGTCGGCCCACGACCATTGGCGGCCGGACGGCCACCGCTGCACCGTTACGCCAAACGACACTCTCCAGCCCACCACCTCGGCGGGCAGAGCGCCGAGGGGAAAGACGACCGTCGTCAGAAGGGTCTCACCTCCGTCCACGAAGGAGCCACCGAAGACAGCCTCGGCGTCCCAGTGCCGGCCGTCTCGGAGGCCGCCCTCGATGTGGATCATCTCCGTTACACGGATCGTCGCTGCGTCATGGTCCCCCAATTTCAGCCGGAACAGCCCGACGGCGGAGACAGACGGGCGAGCGCTCAACAGGACCGCACCATCGGCGACGTACGCCTCCCCCGTCACCTGTGCGGTCGCCTTCCGTCCGTAGAACACCGCGATCGCGACGGCACCGAGAAGGCCGAGTGCGGTCGCTATGGCACCGGCAACCTCGGAAGCGTCGATCCATAGCACACCCAGGATATCCATGGCTTGCCAGCGTAAGTGGAGGGTGTGACGTGAATTGGATGTCAACGCTCGCCCTTGAGGAGCAACGTCAGCCTGTCGCGAACCTCGCCAGAGTTCGAATAGCGACAACTCAGGAAAGCCCTGAGGTCCAGAGGGTTCAGACCCCTCCGGGAAGAGCGGTGCTGGACTTGGGAGCTGAGCAGGGAGTTGGAGACTGCCCCCGACAGCGGCTGGGCGGCCTGAGGGTTCGACCGCCCGGACCCGGGCCCCGGGGTGGACGGGCGGCCCCCGGCTCCGGTCAGCGGATCAACTATGGCCGGGCCAGCCAGCCGGCAAAGGACACCAGGGCCAGGGCCTGGACCACCACCACGAAGGCCACCGCCGAGGCCAGGGACACCCCATAGAGGGCCCCTAGAGCGGTGGAGCCCGCCAGCCAGGCCAGGCCGTAGCACGTGGCGAAGACCCCGTAGCCGGTGCCCCGGCGGGAAGGGGGCACCAGGTCGGCCACGGCCGCCCTCATGGTGGAGTCCTGGACCCCCATGGCCGCTCCCCAGACCACTCCCCCCACCCATACGAAGGCTGGTCGCAGGGAGAAGGAGAGGGCGGGCACGGCGGCGGCCAGGACGGGGAGGGCCAGGAGGACCTTGAGCCCGACACGGTCGTACACCCGTCCCGAGGCGAGGGAGGCCAGGGCGTCCATCGCCATGGCTAGGGCGTAGATGACCGGGATCTGCCACCCCGGCACGACGTGGCGGACCTGGAGGTGGTAGGAGAGGACCCCGAAGGTGGCGAAGCCCGCCATGGTGAGCGAGGTGAAGGCCACGTAGGCCCAGAAGCGCCGGGAGAAGGACCCTGGTTGCCCGGGGGCCGGCTCCCCCGGCCTGGCGGGGCCAGCCTGGGAAGGCACCTGCGGACCTGCCCTCTCGTACGCCCCGGGGTCCGGCACGGCCCAGCGGAGCATCCCCAGCACCGCCAGGCAGAGGGCGGCCGGGACGGCCAGGACCAGGAAGCCGAGGCGGTAACCGGAGATCCCCACCATGGCCGCCACCAGGAGGGGGCCGAAGAGGGCCCCCGACTGGTCCAGGGCCTCGTGGAGGGCGAAGGCCCACCCCCTCCCCATGCCCGTGCCGGCCTGAGCCAGCATGGTGTCACGCGCCGGGCTGCGCACCGCCTTGCCGAAGCGCTCACCCACCGTGGCCAGGGCTGCCTGCCACAGCGCCTGGGCGGCGGCCAGCACCGGCACCGCCACCATGGTGACCGCATAGCCGGAGATGGCTAGGGGCCAATAGCGCCTGGTGCGGTCCGACACTGGCCCGCTGGCCAGGCGCAGGACCAGGGCCACCGCCTCCCCGGCGCCGGTGATGAAGCCCACCAGGGCCGCTCCCGCTCCAAGGGTGGCCAGGTAGGGGCCCACCACCGCCCGGGCCCCCTCGTAGACGAAGTCGCCCAGCATGCTCACGGCCCCGAAGGCCACGATGAACTGGAGGGGGCGGAGACGGTTCCCCGCCCCCCGGCTACGGGAAGAGGGCCGTTGGCCGGCCATGGGAAGGTGGCCCCGCCGGCGCCGGGCGGCGCCCGACGACCGGCTGGCGCCTCAGCGGGGGATCAGGCCGGGTGGCGCGGCGTCCAGGCTGGCCTGGATGGCCCGGGCCAGCGCCAGGGCCGACTCCGGGGACAGCTCCACCGCCACCCTGCTGTCGGGGCCGAGGTCCCGGTTCGCAAAGTCGATGTTGAGGGTGTGGTCGGCGGGGGAGTGCTGGGGATGGTCGAAGTAGACGACAGCCTCCTTGAGCCGGAACCATCCCCCCGGCCCCTTCCCGCTGCCGGTCACCTCCACCTTGTCGGTTCGGTAGGTGCACATGGGGTCTCCTCCTAGGCGGCCAGGTAGCGCCCGAACCAGGCCCAGATCCGCTCCCAGCCGTCCGTGGCGGCCTCGGGCCGGTAGCTCGGACGGTCGACGGCGAAGAAGGCGTGCCCCGCCCCCTCGTAGGTGTGGAACTCATAGGTCTTGGCGTGACGGGCCAGCTCCTCCTCCAGCTGCGAGGTCTCCTCGGGGGAGGGGAAGCTGTCCTCGGCGCCGAACAGCCCGAGCAGGGGGCAGGAGAGGTGCTCGGTCATGCCCACGATCGGCCCCACCTTGAGGGGCATCCCCTCCGGGGGGCTGCCCACGATGAAGGCCCCGTAGCAGTCGACGGCGGCATCGAGGGGCAGGCTGCAGGCGGCCAGGAAGGCCTGCCTGCCTCCCGAGCAGTACCCGATGACCCCGACCTTGCCGTTGCTGTAGGTGAGCGAGCGCAGATAGCGGGCCGCCCCGTCCACGTCGCCGACCAGCCGCTCGTCGGGGACCCCCCCTGCCGCCCGCACCACCGCGGCGGCGTCGTCGGGGCTGGCCCCGGGGGCCTCCCGCCAGTAGAGGTTGGGGCAGATGGCCGTGTAGCCGTGGGTGGCGAAGGTCCGGGTGATCTCCTTGGTGGCGGCGTCGTAACCGGGCATGTGGTGGATCACCACCACCCCTCCGTAAGGGCCCGGGCCCAGGGGGCGGGCGAAATAGGCCTCGATCTCGTCCCCGCCGTGGCCGGTGATGCGGACGCTTTCTGCCATCATCCCGTCGTACATGGCGTTACCTCCTGTCTTCACCCCGGTTCTATGCCGCTGCCGCCGGTTCCGCCAACCCGGGGGGGTTGGTGGGTAGCTTGGCGGCGTGGCCGGCCGGAGCATCCTCAGCCAGCCCGCCTGCCGCCCTGAGCTGCAGGCGGCCCGGGCGATGGTGGAGGAGGCCATGGAGAGGGACGGGGTGGTGGTGCTGAGCCCCCTGGAAGCCTCTCGCACCCTGGGCCTGGTCGCCGAGCTGGGTCTGGCGCCCACCTGCGCCATGCTCGACCCCTGGTACAACAAGGGCGCGGGCGGGGTCAGGCCCGACTACCGGGAGTTCCTGGACGGGCTGCTGGCAGGGGCGGGGGCCGTCGCCGACCACGTCTACCTGTGGGGCTTTCCCGAGATCGTGGCCGGCCAGCTCGAGCGCCTCCCCGCCCCCCTTCAGCTGGTGTCCTGGCTGACCTGGTACTACAAAAACAACCCCTCGGTCATAAGGGGATGGCGCTCGGCCCAGATGACCTGCCTGCACCTTTCCAGGCCCGGGGCCCGGCTCTATCCCGAGCACTTCCTCACCCCGGCCCAGCTGGAGAAGAAGAGGGCCGGCAAGCTGCGCTATCTCCCCGGGCCCCCGAGCGTGCTGGAGGCCCCTCTCCTGGTGGGGTTCGTGGGCCGGGCCGAGCGGACGGGCCACCCCTCCCAGAAGCCCTGCCAGGTCTTCTCCACCCTCCTTCGCATGGTGCTCGGGGAGGGGGATATCGTGGTGGACCCCATGTGCGGCTCGGGCACCACCGGCCAAGCGGCCCGGGAGGTGGGAGGCAAGGCCATCCTCTCCGACCACGACCCGAGGTGGGTGGAGGTGGCAGCCCGCCGCCTGGGGGTCAGGCCGGTGGCCCTGCCCGGGGTGCCCGGGTTCCGGGGACGGCCGGCCGGGTAAGTCTGGTCGTCAGCTGGCACCAACACGAGGAGGTCGGTATCCGTGCGTATGTCTCATGTCCCCTTGCGCTTGGCAGCGGGGGCGTTCATCTTGAACTCGGGCCTGTCCAAGCTGGGCATGGAGCACGAGAGGGCCAAGCACCTGCACGAGATGGCCACGGTTGCCTATCCGATGCTGAAGCGGGTCGACCCCGAGCCCTTTGGCCAGGCCCTGGGGGCAGGAGAGGTGGCCCTGGGCGCCACACTCCTCGCACCGTTCATCCCGTCGTGGATGGCGGGCCTGGCCCTGGCCGGGTTCTCGGGCAGCCTGGTCGGGCTGTACGTCCGCACGCCGTCGGCCCACCAGGAGAACAGCCTGCGTCCCAACGACCAGGGGACGGCCCTGGCCAAGGACACCTGGCTGGCCGGCATGGCTGCGGCCCTGATCCTGGACGAGCTCAGCTCCCGCCGGTCGAGGCGCCGCCGCCGCCGGGCGGAGGCCGAGGCGGCCGAAGCCCGGGAGCAGCTCGAGGCCGAGCGGGCCGCCCTGGAGGAAGCCCGGGCCGAGGCCAAGGAGGCGGCCAAGCGGGCCCGCCGGGCCGAGGGGTCCGGTATCGCCGGCCAGGTCCGCGAGGAGGCCAAGTGGGTCGGCAAGACGGCCAAGAGGGCGGCCAAGGGGGCCAAGGGGGGCGCCGCCGCCGGTGCCAGCCTGGCCAAGGTGGCCAGCCACATCTCCCCCGAGTCGGCGGTGGGCCGGGTCGGGAAGGTGGCCCGCCTGGTGAGCTGAGGCTGCCGGCGAAGGGCGGACCGGTCCTGCCCTGGTGGGGCGGCCCGGTCGGGCGGTGCCACCCGGGTAGCGTGGAGTGGTGAGCCAGGCCGACGCGACCCCGCGTACCGAGCCTCAGCGCGTGCTGGCCGGCCGCTACCGCCTGGTGCACCTCATCGACAGCGGCGGGATGGCTGAGGTCTGGGAGGGCCGGGACGCCCTCCTGGCCCGCCCGGTGGCCATCAAGATGCCCCTGGCCCACCTGGCCCGCCAGGACCAGGTCATGCGCCGGTTCCGCCGGGAGGCAGTGGCCGCCGCCCGCCTCAGCCACCCCAACGTGGTGGCCGTCTACGACACGGGGACGGACGGGGCCGACAGCTTCATCGTCATGGAGCGGGTCATAGGGACGAGCCTCCGCCGTCTGATGGAAGAGGAGGGCCCCCTGGGGGTGGACCGGGCTGTCTCCATCGCCACCCAGGTGGCCGAGGCCCTGGACTTCGCCCACCGTGCCGGCGTGGTGCACCGCGACGTGAAGCCGGCCAACATCCTGGTCACGCCGGAGGGGGTCGTGAAGGTCACGGACTTCGGCATCGCCAAGGCCATGCAGGAGGAGGATGTCACCAGGACCAACGGCACCTTCGGCACCGCCCGCTACATAGCCCCCGAGCAGGTCGAGGGAGCCACACCCGACGGCAGGGCGGACGTCTACGCCCTCGGGGTGGTCCTGTACGAGATGCTGTGCGGGCAACCGCCCTTCCAGGCCGACAGTGACGTGGCCCTGGCCCTCCAGCACCTGAGGGAGCCTCCGCCCCGCCCTTCCGCACTGCGCCCCGACGTGCCCTCCTGGCTGGAGGCGGTGGTGCTGCGAGCCCTGGCCAAGGAACCCTCCCAGCGCTTCGGGTCGGCGGGGGAGATGGGAGCCGCCCTGCGCCGAGGGGCCAACGGTCCATCCCCGCTCCTCACCGGGCGGCCGCCCTCCCCGCCGGCGGGCCTTCCCGACCGGGAGGGGCCGGGTGGCCCCCTTGACCCGACGGCGTCTCTGGCGGCCGGCCCCCGGGTCACCTCCGAGCTGGCCGGGATGGCCACCTCCGAGTTGGCGGCGGCCCGGGCCGCCGGGACTACTCCTGCCGCCGGGACGACCCCTGCCGCTGGGGAGGAGGTCATCGCCGACCAGCGAGTGGCTGCCGGTCCCGCGGGGCGAAGCTCTCCCGGGCCCGTCCCCCGCGGCCCGGCCCCGGACCGCCCCGGGCGGACCGGCGCTCACCGGCACCAGCGGCGCCGGGTTCCCTGGGTGGTGGGTGGGGTGGTCTTGGCGGCCCTGGTGGTGGTGGGGGTGGTGGCGTCCCAGGTGACGGCCGGCCGTGCTGGCGGCACCCAGGCCCCCGGGGCCGCATCCCGGTCGGGCGCCTCCCGGGCGGCCACCACGGGGCCCCGCACCCTGCCCATCGCCGGGGGGGTGTCGTACGACCCCGAGGGGGACGGCAGCGAGGACCCCGCCCAGGTCCCCAACCTCTACGACGGCAACCCGGCCACGGCCTGGCACACCGACCGCTACTACGGGAGCCGGCGCTTCGGCAACCTCAAGTCCGGGGTGGGCTTCGTCCTGGAGCTGGCCCGGCCGGCGCACCTCGACACCCTGCAGCTGCTCACCAGCACCCCGGGCTGGCAGGCCAGCATCTACCTCTCCGACCATGTGTCCCCCCAGCTGGACGGGTGGGGCATGCCGGTGACCCAGGGGACGGCCATCGGGCACCGGGTGTCCTTCAACCTTGCCGGTCACCCGGGGCGCGACGTGCTGGTGTGGTTCACCCTGCTCTCGCCCAACAACCAGATCTGGATCCAGGAGGCATCGCTGAAGGGCCGGTAGCAGCCTCCAGGGCGCAGACCTCGAAGGAGAAGGGCCGGGAACGCACCCTTGCCCACCAGCGCCCAGCGTGCTCCCCGGAGGACGGGTCGATCACCCGGCCCGCCACCACCACGGCGACCACTCGGGCGCCGGCGAGGGCGAGGCGGAGGCGGCGCTCTGGGCCCGGCTCCCGGAGGTCCAGGTGTCGTCCAGGACCAGGACCCTCGCCCCTCCCACCGGGCGGACGACACCAAAGGCCCCGTCGCTGGCCTGGATGTGGCCGAGGTGCCCCCCGCTCCAGGTCAGCAGCTCCTGGTGCCGGCGGGCCAGGGCGGGGACGGCCTGGATGGTCTGGGCCAGGGGGTGCAAACCGCCGCGCCCCCTGGTGGACGGCACGGTGGTGACCAGGTCCCAGCCGGAGGTGCCTCCCGTCAGGCAGGGCCGGTGCTCGGAGAGGAAGCGGCCGAGGAGGGCAGCCAAGGTGGCCTGGTGGCGCCGCCGGGCGAGGGCCGAGGCACTGTCCTTGTAGCCCCGCAGCACCCCGTGGACCGAGCTGCCCACCTCGTAGAGGGTGATGGGGACCACCCTGAGGCAGGGCCTGCTCACCTGCTCCACCACCCGGGCGCAGCTCCAGCAGAGGGCCCAGCCGGGCCCCGGGCAGCCCCGGCACAGGCGGCACACGCCCGGACCGGGGGGCGGTACCCAGCGGCACCAGGAGGCCAGCCGGGCCCAGGCCGTGGCATCCAGGGCGGAGGGACCGGCCACGGCCGGGCCTCACAGGAGCCGAAGCCAAGAGGTTCGTGTGAGTGGGAACCGCCGGGTGGTGGGCACCCCTGCGGGGCCGATGGGACCTGGCCGGCCGGCCCGGCGCCCCGGGACCAGCATCCCTACCTGCTGGGCCGGGCTGGCTCCTGTCATGCCATCGAAGATAGCGAGATGCTATGACAGCAAGAGAGCGTTTGGTGTCCGGCGGGGATCCTCGACGGTGCGGTCTAGTTTCCCCTGGGAGCCGACTCGGGGAAGGGAGAGCCGATGACCACCGCCGTGATCGTGGACGCTGTTCGGACCGCCGGGGGCAAGCGCAACGGCAAGCTCCGGGGCTGGCATCCTGCCGACCTGGCCGCCGAGGTGCTTGCGGCCCTGGCCCGGCGCAACGACCTCGACCCCGCCCAGGTCGACGATGTGATCATGGGCTGTGTCATGCAGGTGGGGGAGCAGGCGCTGAACATCGGGCGCAACGCCGTGCTGGCTGCGGGATGGCCCGAGTCGGTGCCGGGCACCACCGTTGACCGCCAGTGCGGGTCGTCGCAGCAGTCGGCCCATTTTGCCGCTCAAGGGGTGATGGCAGGCGCCTACGAGGTCGTCATCGCCGCAGGGGTGGAGTGCATGACCAGGGTTCCCATGGGCTCATCGCTCGGCCAGGGGGTGGGGATGCCCTTTGGCCCCAGGATGATGGCCCGCTATGCGCCTGCCGGCGGGCTGGTTCCCCAGGGCATCTCGGCGGAGATGATCGCCGACCGGTGGGGGCTCAGCCGGGAGGAGCTGGACACCTATGGGGCCGAGAGCCAGCGCCGGGCCGTGCAGGCCACCGAGGAGCACCGCTTCGACCCAGAGATCATCCCGGTCAGGGTGAAGGACGACAACGGCAACGAGACCGACGAGGTGCTCTCCGCCGACGAGGGCCTGCGCCCGGGGACCTCGGTGGAGACCCTGGCCGGCCTGAAGCCGGCCTTCAAGCCCGACGGCAAGGTGACCGCAGGCAACTCGTCCCAGATCACCGACGGGGCGGCCGCCGTCCTGATCATGAGCGAGGAGAAGGCGGCCAGCCTGGACCTCACCCCGAGGGCCCGCTTCCACGCCTTCGCCCTGGCGGGCGTGGACCCCGTGACCATGCTCACGGGGCCCATCCCGGCCACCTCCAGGGTGCTGGAGAAGGCCAAGCTGGGCCTGGACGACATGGACGCCATCGAGATCAACGAGGCCTTTGCCTCCGTGGTGCTGGCATGGCAGAAGGAGCACCACCCGGACATGTCCCGGGTGAACCCCAATGGGGGGGCCATTGCCCTCGGGCACCCGCTCGGCTGCACCGGGGCCAAGCTGCTGGCCACCCTGGTGAACGAGCTGGAGCGGGCCGGGGGGCGCTGGGGCCTCCAGACCATGTGCGAAGGCGGGGGCATGGCGAACGCCACGGTGATCGAGCGCTTGGGCTGAGGGGCTATCGGAGAGGGCGAAAGGTAGCTCGTCCGGCCCGCCCCCACCTTCCAGTCACCGTTGTCCCCAGCCTGTGGACATGTCTGGGGAGAACTACAGACCTGTGGTTACATCATCGGTATTGAGTGGCCACGCCGAAGCCGGCGCAGATCAGGACCAGCCCTAGCAGCAGGTACCAGTCCGTGGCTCCTCCGGGCAGCACCTTCAGGTAGTTGAGGATGATGGCCAGCACACCGAGGACCAGGAGGACCAGGAGCAGGACGCCCATCCACGCCGGGCTCGAGCGGCGCCGGCGGGGGATGGGCGGGGTGTAGCGGCCGCTCTGCACCGGGGCCGGCTTGGCCTTGGTCCTCCGCCTGGCCATGTCCCCGACACGATACCGGGGGCTAGCGTGACAGGGTGGCCGCCCCCCGGGTCCTCGTCGTCGACAACTACGACTCGTTCACCTGGAACCTGGTGCAGGACCTGGGGGAGATGGGGGCAGAGGTGATGGTCCACCGCAACGACGCCATCTCCGTGGCCGGCGCTGCCGCCCTCCGGCCCGATGCCATCGTGGTCTCGCCGGGCCCGGGGCGGCCCGAGGACGCAGGCATCAGCATGGCCATCGTTGCCGAGCTGGGCCCCCGGGTGCCCGTCCTCGGCGTGTGCCTGGGGCACCAGTGCGTGGGCCAGGCCTACGGGGCCAGGGTGGTGAGGTCACCCCAGATCGTCCACGGGAAGACCTCCCCCATCCACCATCGAGGCCAGGGGGTGCTGGCGGGCCTGGAGAGCCCGTTCGAGGCCACCCGGTACCACTCCCTCGTGGTGGAGGAGAGCTCGGTCCCGCCCGATCTGGAGGTGACGGCCTGGACCGCCGACGGACTGGTGATGGGACTGCGCCACCGCCAGCACCCGGTCGAGGGCGTCCAGTTCCATCCCGAGTCGGTCCTCACCTCCGTCGGCCGGCGGATCCTCCGCTCCTTCCTCTCCTCGGCGCCGCTGGCCGTCGGCTGAACCGGCCCCCTGCCCTCAGTGGTGGTGGTGCTTGGTGGTGGTCGTGGTGGTCGAGGCGGAGGTGGTCGAGGTGGTCGAGCTGGTGGTGGTAGTGGGGGCGGTGTATCGGCCCACCGTGAGGGTGACCGTGGTGCCCGGGGTGACCGATTGGTTGGCGCTCGGGCTTTGGGAGAGGACGATCCCGTCCTCCCGCTTCTTGTGCACGGTCCGGTAGGTGGTGCTCACCCCGAAGCCGGCGTTCTTGAGGGTTGCCTGGGCCTGGCTGGCGGTGTCGCCCACCACGGGTGGGACGACGGCCGTGGGGGGGCCCTCCGAGACGATGAGGCCCACGGTGGTGCCGGGGCTCACCTGCTGGCCGGCGGGAGGCTGGGTGTTGATCACCAGACCCTGGCTGATGGTCGAGGACTGGGCATAGCTGGTGCTGCCCACGTTGAGCCCGTGCTGGCCCAGGATGTTGCCCGCCTGGCTGGGGCTGTCGCCGCTCACCGAGGGGACGGTGACCGGCGCCGGGCCACTCGAGACCAGGAGGTGGACGGTGCTGCCGTGGGGGGCGCTACCGGTGGGGTTCTGGCCGATGACGGTGCCGGACGCCTTGGCATTGTGCTGGACGGAGTGCCTCACCTTGAAGCCCGCCGCCTGCAGGGCCGAGGCAGCCGCCGAGTAGGACTTGCCCACCTCGTTGGGGATGGCGTAGTCGTGGGGGCCGGTGGTGACGTCGAGGTCCACGGCGCTGCCCCGGGTCAGGTGGGCCCCGGCCCCTGGTGACTGGTGGTAGACGGTGTTCGGCGTCCCCCCGTGGGGCGAGCGGTGGACGTTGGCGAGCAGATGGTCGTGCTTGAGCACCGACTCGGCGCGCGACAGGGACATGTTGGTGACGTTGGGGACGGTCACCTTGGTGGTGACCGACAGGACGCCCAGGCTGGACAGGATGAGGTAGACCACGACCCCGGTGGCTGCCAGGAGCACTGCCAGCAGGAAGACGTAGAGGCCGGTACGGGCGGGGCGCTCCTCTTCCTCCTCCTCGGGGTAGTACGGCTCGGCGTAGGTGGGAGCCCCCACGGCGGTGGGGATGCGGGCCGTGGGCGCTCCCACCGCGGCCTGGACCGCGGTCGGTATGGCGCCGGCGGCCACCAGGGTCGGGGGCGGAGCGGCCACCGACCGGCCCTGCTGGAACGCCAGCAGGTCTGCTCGCAGGTCGTCGGCCCCCTGGTAGCGGGCGGCCGGCGACTTGGCCATGGCGTGGAGGATGATCCGCTCGAAGTCGGGGGGCAGGCTGGGGTTCAGCTCCCGCGGCGGTACGGGCTCCTCGCTCACGTGCTTGTAGGCGATGGCCACCGGGTTGTCACCCGAGAAGGGGGGGGAGCCGGTCACGCACTCGTACAGCACGACCCCGAGGGCGTACACGTCGCTGCGGGCATCCACGGGCTTGCCCTGGGCCTGCTCGGGCGAGAAGTAGGTGGCCGTCCCCATAACGGCTCCGGTCTGGGTCAGGGTCTCGTCGGTCCCGGCGGCCCTGGCGATGCCGAAGTCGGCCACCTTGACCGTCCCGTCGTTGCTTATGAGGACGTTGCCGGGCTTGACGTCACGGTGGATGACACCGTGGCGGTGAGCGTAGGCCAGGGCGGCGGCCACCTCGGCCCCGATGGCGGCAGCCCGGTCGGCGGGCAGGGGGCCCTCCGCCTTGAGGATGGATGACAGGGGATGGCCGTCCACGTACTCCATCACGATGAAGTAGGTGCGGTCGGCCTCGCCCCAGTCGAAGATGGGGACGATGTTGGGGTGGCTCAGGTTGGCTGCGGCCTGAGCCTCCCGCCGGAACCGGGCCACGAACGAGCGGTCCACCGACAGCTCGGGGAAGAGGACCTTGAGAGCCACGGGACGGTCGAGCAGGAGGTCACGGGCCAGGTAGACCTCGGCCATCCCGCCCCTGGCCACTTGCCGGACCAGCTCGTAGCGGCCGTTGTAGACCGGCGACTCGGTGGCCATGACAATCAGAGCCTAGGGCGGGCCCGGGGGGGCGACGGCGGATAGGGACGGTTCAGGAGGGGCGCTCTCACGGCGTCCCCAGAGCGGCAGAGATGACGGCCTTGACGATGGGCCCGGCCACGGAGGCGCCAGTGGCGCTGGGTGCCTGGTGCGGGACGACCACCGCCACCGCCACCTTGGGCGTCTGGCCCGGGCCGGCGGGCCCGAAGGCGATCATCCAGTCGTCGGTGTCGTTGTTGCCCGGGCCCAGCTGGGAGGTCCCGGTCTTGGCCGCCAACTGGACCCCGGGCAGGGCGATGTCGGTGGCCGTCCCCCCGTTCACCACCCCCACCATGAGCCTCTTCACCTTGCGGGCCGTGGCAGCCGAGGTGGGCCGCAGCCAGGGATGGGGGGTCCACTGCTTCACCAGGTTGCCCTGGTTGTCGCGGATCTGGCTCATCACGTGGGGGGCCATCATCGTGCCGTGGTCGGCGATGGTGCCGGCCACCAGGGCCATCTCGAGCGGGGTGGCGGCCACGTTCTCCTGGCCGATGGCCGAGAAGGCCAGGCCGGGGAGGTTGTTGGCGAAGCTGGAGGGGGCCGGGAAGTTGGAGGGCACGGGGGGCGGGGACACGTCGAGCGGGGGCGTCTTGTTGAAGCCGAAGGCGTCGGCCTCGGCGGCCAGGTTGCTCGCTCCGAGGGCCAGGCCGATCTTGGCGAACCCGGTGTCGCAGGACACCTTGAGCAGCGCGGGCAGGGTGCCGCCGCAGACCTCGTTGTCGTAGTTGTGGAAGGTGTTGGTGGTATCGGGCAGTTGGATCTGGGAAGCAGGGCGGATGCTCTTGTGGGCCAGGGCCGGCTTGTGGTCGTAGACCGCTGACGAGGTGATGACCTTGAAGGTGGAGCCGGGGGGGTAGCGCACCCGGTAGGCGGCGGGGACGAGGGGCTGGCTGGGGTCCTTCAGGTACGTGGACCAGGCTCGGTGCACCTCGGAGGAGTCGTGCGAGGCCAGCTTGTTGGGGTCGAAGGTGGGCTGGCTGACCATGGCCAGGATGGCGCCGGTGCGGGGGTCGAGGGCCACCACCGCCCCCTGCCGGTTGCCCAGGGCCCCGGCTGCCACCTGCTGCAGCTTGGAGGAGATGGTGAGGGTGACGTTGTCGACCCGCTGGGCGTCGGGTGTGAGGAGGTCCGAGAGGTGCGTGATGGGGGCATTGCGCCCCGAGAGGTACTGGTCGTAGGTCTGCTCCACACCGGTGAGCCCGTAGATGATGGAGAAGTACCCGGTCACGTCGGCGTACAGGGGCCCGTGGGGGTAGACCCGCTTCCACTTGTAGAGGTCGTTGGTGCGCACTGACTTGGCCACCACCACGCCATCGGCTGTTTGGATCACCCCTCTCGGGTGGGCGAACTCCTTCGTGATGCGCCTGGCGTTGCCGGGGGCATTGGCCAGCTTGGGGCCCTGGATTATCTGGAGGTTGTTGAGCTGCAGGAACAGGATGAAGAAAAGGACTATGGCCACCACCCCGAACCGCCTGATCTGCCTGTCCATGGGGCCTATGACCTCCCCGAGGTGGTGGTGGTCGAGGCCTTGTGGTGCGTCCGGCTGGGGTGGAACTGGGGGAGGCTGGCCGCCTCCTGGCGCAGGTTGGCCACGTAGCGGCGGGCGGCAGCCAGCGAGGGCTCTTGCATGCCGGCCCGCAGGTCCGGGCGGCGCGAGGGGAGGACCTCACCGGTGGTGAGGCTGGTCCGGTCCACGACGTGGGGCTGGAACCAGAGGAAGCCGCCGGGGCGACCCTGGTAGATGGCCACCCGCCGGCCGGCCAGGCCCACGTAGTACGACCCGGTGGCGTACCAGGCCACCGCTCCCACCACGGCGGCGATCACCGCCGCCAGCAGCACCAGGAAGCCCACCACCCGCAAGGTGACGGGCCGGGATGAGCGGGGCGGGGCCTGCGGTGGGCGGAGGGGCCGGGGTTGGGTGGGGGAGGCGCTGGGTACCTGGACCCGGCTGGTGACCGGCGTACGGGTGGCGGTGGCCAGGGCTACCCCGGTGCCACCCGAAGCCGCCGCCGGGTTGGCGGCCTGGCTGGGCGGGGGGCCGATGGAGCCCCCGCCCGGGTCGGCCGAAGTGGGAGGCCCTGCCGGGCCGACGGCGGCCGAGGTGGTCCCGGCCCCCCCGCCCTCGGCTCCGGCGACCACATCCACCACGATCACGGTGATGTTGTCCCGTCCCCCGTGCTCCCGGGCCAGGGTGACCAGGTCCCGGGCGGCCTGGCCCGGGTCCTCCACCTCGGCCAGCACGGAGGCGATGTCCTCGTCGCTGACCTCGTCCACCAGGCCGTCGCTGCACAGCAGGATCCTGTCGCCGGTGACGGGCCGCAGCAGCCAGGCGTCCACGTCGACGGTGGGCTCGACGCCGATCACCCGGGTGATGATGTGGCGCTTGGGGTGGTGGGCGGCCTGGGCCGCGCTCAGCTCCCCGCTGCGGACCATCTCCTCCACCAGGCTGTGGTCGGCGGTGAGCTGGGTGAAGTCACCCCCGCTCAGCAGGTAGGCGCGGGAGTCGCCCACGTTGGCCACCGCCAGCTCCTCCCGGCCCTCCTCCTCCACCAGGGCCAGGGTGGTGAGGGTGGTGCCCATGCCCCACAGGTCGGAGTCGGCCTGGGCCTGCTCCCACACGGCCTGGTTGGCCGTCTCCACGGCCTCGATCAGCAGCCCGGCAGGGGGGAGCCCCTCCGCAGGGGGCTGGAAGGCCCGGGCCAGGGCATCGATGGCCGTGCGGGAGGCCACCTCCCCGCCGGCATGGCCGCCCATGCCATCGGCCACGGCGAACAACGAGCCCGTCTCCAGCACGCAGTCCTGGTTCACCTGCCGGACCCGGCCCACGTCGGTGGCCGAGCCCGACCGGAGCAGGGTCACCGACCCACCTCCAGCACGGTCTGGCCTACCTGGAGGCGATCGCCCCGGGCCAGGGTGGCCGGAGCGGTGAGCCGGCGCTTGTTCAGGTAGGTGCCGTTGGTGGACCCGAGGTCCTCCACCCAGACCTGGCCGTCCTCCCGCCAGAGACGGGCGTGGCGGCTGGAGGTGAAGCTGTCGAAGGGGAGGGCCACCCCGCACTCCTTCCCCCTCCCCACCGTGGTCTCCTCCGCCAGCTCGAAGGTCTTGCCCCGGTGCTCGGGAGGTTCGAGCACCGAAAGGCGCAGGGGCCCTGAGCCGTCCTCGGGACGGGCCCAGGGGGAGGGGGGCGGAGGAGCCGCCCGGTGGGCCACAGGCTCGCCGGCAGGCGCCGGGGCGGGCGCCCGGCGCCGGGGCGGGGCGCTCTCGGCCTGGTCGGCGCGGCTCCGCTTGACCTCGGCCCACACCGCCCGCAGCACGCGCAGGAAGAACAGCCACAGAAGGGCCAGGAGGCAGTACTTGAGTATCTGGAGCAGCGGCTCAGGGATCACTGGCCCTCGAAGGACAGAGTGGTCATGCCCAGGGTGATCTTGTCGCCGTCCATCAGCCGGCACCGGGTCACACGTTCGCCGTTCACCTTGGTGCCGTTGGTGGACCCCAGGTCCACCAGGACCACCTCGTCGCCCTGGCGGCTCACCTCGGCATGGCGGCGGCTCACGTTGGGGTCCTCCATGACCACCGTGCAGCTGGGCAGGCGCCCGAGCAGGACGGGCTCGTCGCCGATGCTGAGCCGCTGGCCGTCGGGCAGGACCAGGTAGGCGGGCGGGTACCCTCCCGGGGCCTGCCGCACCTCGGCCTCCACCTCGAAGATGCCGGCGGGCAGGTCGGGGGCCCGCTCCAGGGTCACCTCGACCGGGCCGAGAAAGCCGTAACCCTCGGTCTGGGCGTGCTCCCGGGCCGCCTCGGCCAGCTCCCGGGCCAGGGCCTCGGCGAAGGACTCGAAGCGCTCCAGGTCGGCCTCGGAGAGGGCCACGGTGAAGGCGTTGGGGGCGATGATGCCATGGACGCCCATGGTGCGGTGCAGGTCCATCTCGCGGGCCAGCCTCCGCCCGATCTCCAGGGGCTGGAGACCCCGGCGGTAGGCCTTGGCGAAGGCGCCTTCGACGAGACGTTCGAGCCGGCGCTCGAACTGCTGGAGTACCATGGTCTGCAACAGCCTACCGGTCCCCACAAGGGGTGCGTGGGCCAGAGTGGTCCGCGCTCTGGCCCCTGACGCTAACGTAGGCGGGCGCACTCGGGCGAGTGGCGGAATAGGTAGACGCGCAGGATTCAGGTTCCTGTGAGGGCAACCTCGTGGGGGTTCAAGTCCCCCCTCGCCCACGTCAAAGCCCTGGTAAAGGGGGGTGGGCGTGGGTCGGGACGGCCCCGGTCCGGCCCCACCGGGAACCTCCCGGGGCGCTGCCCAGCTGGCGGCCCCTACGGCATGCCCGGGCCCAGCCGGGCGATGCGCCGTCCCAGGTTGACGGCGTGGTCCCCCAGACGTTCGTAGAAGCGGGCGATGAGGGTGAGCTCGGTGGCCACCGGCACGGGCATGGTGCCCTTGGCCACCTCGGCGGTGAGGCTGGTGTGGAGGGCATCCAGCTCCTCGTCGGCCTCGTCCAGCTCACCGGCGGCGTCGGTGGCCCGGTCGGCATAGGCCTCGGCCACGAGGTGCCACATCTCCAGGCCCACCTCGGCCATGCGCTGGACAATGCCCCTGCTGCGGGGGGTCATGTCCCGGCCCAGGCCATGGCCGGCCCGCTGGGCGATGTGCTCGGCCAGGTCGGCGCTGCGCTCCAGCTCGGGGAGGATCTGGAGGACGGTGATGAGGTAGGCAAGCTCCTCCCGGGTGAGGTTCATGCGGTCCAGGCGCTCGCGCACCAGCTCCTCCACCTGGCGGGACAGCTCGTCGATCTCCTGGTCCCGGGCCACCAGGGCCTCTGCCCGGGCCCGATCCTGGTGCAGCAGGGCCTCCGTGGCGCCGGCCAGGCCCTCCCTCACCAGCGCCAGGAGGCGGGCGACCTCGCCGTCCACCTTCTCCATCAACGATGGCTCGGCTGCTCCTGGGGTCACCACCTCCCTACCCTACTGAGGCCGGTGCGGGCCGCCGGAGGACGGTGTCGCCATGGTTTCATCGACGCGCTACCTGCTGTTCACCTGAGGTTGAGGGGCCCGTCACCCGGGTCCACCAAGCTGTAGGGCGTGGACGACAAGAGTGGCCTGGCAGTAGGAACGGCGGGTCCGGCGGGAGTGGGCACCGCGTCTATCAACAATGGGGTGGTTGAGGCCCTGAACGGGGCCCGCATCGGCAGCTTCCACCTGCGCGCCGCCGCGGTGACGGGCATCGGCTTCTTCACCGACGCTTACGACCTGTTCATCATCGGGGCAGCCCTCACCATCCTGAAGGGGCAGTGGCACCTGACCCCCACCCAGGTGTCCCTGCTGGGCAGCACTGCCCTCATCGCCGCCTTCGTGGGGGCGTTCGTGTTCGGCCGGATAGCCGACCTGTTCGGGCGGAGGAAGATCTACGGGGTCGAGGCCGCCATCATGGTCATAGGGGCCCTGGCCTCGGCCTTCGCCCCCGGCATTGTCTGGCTCATCCTGGCCCGCTTCGTCCTCGGCATAGGCATCGGCGGCGACTACCCGGTGAGCGCCGTTCTCATGAGCGAGTTCGCCAACCAGAGGGACCGGGGCAAGCTGGTCGGGCTGGTGTTCTCCATGCAGGCCCTGGGCCTCATCGTGGGTCCGCTCGTGGGCATCGTGTTGCTGGCCTCCCACGTGTCACCGGCCGTCGCCTGGCGGCTCATGCTGGGCCTGGGAGCGGTGCCGGCGGGCGCCGTGATCTGGTTCCGCCGGCGCATGCCGGAGTCGCCGCGGTTCTCGGTGGGCGTCGAGGGCCGGGCCGACGAGGCGGCGATGGAGCTGGCCAGGTACTCGCACGGGCAGCTGGCCGTGGAGGGCGAAGGGGAGGCAAGGCCGCTCACCGGCGGCGTCAGGCGCCTGGGCTTGAGGGCTCTGCTCAGCGACCGGCGCATCCTGCTCACCCTGCTCGGGACGGCAGGCACCTGGTTCCTCTTCGACTACGCCTACTACGGCAACTCCATCTCCACCCCGGTGATCCTGAGCGATGTCGCCCCCCATGCCAGCCTCCTCACCACCTTGGAGTGGAGCCTGGCCATCTTCGCCATTGCGGCGCTGCCCGGCTACCTGCTCGCCACCGCCACCATGGACCGCATCGGCCACCGGCGCCTCCAGCTCATCGGCTTCGCCGTGATGGCGGCGTCCTTCCTGGCCATAGGCCTCGTCCCGGGGGTGGCGTCGGCGGCCATCCCGTTCCTGGCCGTGTACGCGGTCAGCTACTTCTTCTCCGAGTTCGGGCCCAACACCACCACCTTCGTGCTCTCCGCCGAGCTCTTCCCGGTGCAGGCCCGCACCACCGGCCACGGGCTGTCGGCAGGGACGGCCAAGGTGGGGGCCTTCATCGGGGTGTTCGTGTTCCCGCTGCTCACGGCCACCGCCGGCCTGAGGGGCACCCTCACCGTCACGGCCGCCTTCGCTGTGGTGGGCCTGCTCCTCACCCTCATCCTGCCTGAGCCGGCCCGCCGGTCCCTGGAGGACGTCTCGGGGGAGAGCCGGATCCGCCAGCTGGCGGCGCGGCGCTCTGGCCCGGGTGGCCCGGGAGCGGTGGTGCCCGAGTACGTGGCCAGCTAGCCCGTCAGCCTGCCAGCCGGCTCCCCCTCAGCCGGCACTGGGCGGCGGCTCCCAGGGCTCGGGCCGGGCCTGCCACCATGCCGACTCGGCCTGCCTGGTGACCTCCCGCAGAGGGAGGCCGGTGCGACGGGCGACCCGGGCGGCGTCGTCGTGCTCGGCCTTTACCCTCCCGGGGCTGACCTTCACCCTCACCGGGTAGCCGGCCACCTCCACCTCCTCGAGGGAGCGGGGGGCGGGCCATCGCTGCAGGGTCGTGCCCCTCACTCCCAAGGTGCCGGTCTCGGCCCGGAGGAGGCCGGCCAGGGAGCCGGCCAGGGCCGGGTCCGAGAGCACCGAGAGCACATGGCCCGGCCGGCCCTTCTTCATGGTGACGGGAGTCACCCAGGCGTCGTGGGCTCCCGCCTCCAGCAGGCTGGCCACGGCATGGGCCAGGACCTCGCCCGTGGCGTCGTCCAGGTTGGCCTCCAGCAGGGCCACGGGCTGGCCGGCGGGGAAGGCCGACCCGGTGCCGACCTGCCCGGCGGCTCGGCCGAGGACGACCTGGACGACGTTGGGCAGGCCGTCGATCTCCCTGCTCCCCGCCCCGTACCCGGTGGACTCGACCACCAGGGGCGGGAGGGGGCCGTAGCTGGAGGCCGTGGCCGCCAGCAGGGCGGCCCCCGTGGGGGTGGTTAGCTCCACCGGGAGGTCCCGGCCCTCGGTAGGCACCCCCTGTAGCAGCTCCAGGACGGCGGGGGCGGGGTTGGGGAGGAGGCCATGTCCGGCCCGGACCACCCCCATGCCGGTGGCCACGGGGCTGGACTTCACCGTCTCCACCTCCAGCACCTCCAGGGCAGCGCAGGTGCCGACGATGTCGACTATGGCGTCATGGCCACCGACCTCGTGGAAGTGGACCTGGGAGACCGGGCGGCCGTGGAGCCGGCTCTCGGCCCGGGCCAGGGCGGCAAAGGTGGCCAGGGAGCGGTCCCGCACCCGGGGGGGGAGGCGGGCCTCCTCGATCATCCCCACGATGTGGGCATAGGTGCGCACCACGCCGTCGTCCCGGGCCCTTACCACGGCCCGGGTGGCGGCCACACCCCCCCGCAGGACCCTCTCGGCCGAGAGCGACCAGCCCCGGAGCGGAAGGGGCTCCAGGATCCTGAGCACCTCGTCCAGGTCGGCCCCGCCGTCGAGGAGGCTGCCCAGGGCCATGTCCCCGGCTATGCCTGCGAAGCAGTGGAACCAGGCCACGGTGGCCGCCCGGGCCCCGGTGCCCGGCGTGTCGCTCACTGGAGGAGGCGGGCCACGGCGCAGGCGGCACCGAACCCGTTGTCGATGCCCACCACCGTCATGCCCGCAGCGCAGGAGGAGAGCATGGCCAGCAGGGCCGTGACCCCTTCCAGGGCGGCGCCGTAACCGACGCTGGTGGGGACGGCTACCACGGGTGCCGCCGTGATGCCCGACACCAGGCTGGCCAGGGCTCCCTCCATCCCGGCCACCACCACGACGGCATCGGCCTGGGCCAGGTCATCCACGTGGGTGAGAAGACGGTGCACGCCCGCCACCCCGCAGTCCACCAGCAGCTCGGGTCGGAGCCCGTAGGCCTCGAGGGTGGCCACGCACTCCCTGGCCACGGGGAGGTCCGCCGTCCCCGCCGTGATGACCATGACCCGCCCGGGGCGGGCGGGGCTCTGGCGCCAGGCGACGGTGGCCGGCCCGGCCCCGAGGCGCTCTCCCGCCCAGGTGACCTGGCCACCGGGGTTGGTGGCTAGGGCGGCGTCGACCTGGGCCTGGTTGGCACGCGACAGCAGGACGGGACCGCCCTGGGGCTCCGCCAGCAGCTCGGCCACGATGCTGGCGCACTGCTCGGGGGACTTGCCCGGGCCGTAGACGGCTTCGGCCACCCCCTGGCGTAGCCGCCGGTGATGGTCGATGCGGGCGAAGCCCAGGTCGGCGTAGGGCAGGCGGCGGAGCCGGGCCGCGGCCTGGTCGGGAGGGAGGGCGCCGGAGCGGACGTCCTCGAGGAGGCGGCGAAGGGAGGGCTCGTCCATGACCCCACTATCCTGCCCGTTCCCGGTCCCCTGCCCGGCCCCCGGGGGTGGGAACCATCCCGGTCCCGGCCGGTGGCGGAGGGGCGGGTGGCGTAGGCTGGCCGGCTGGAGGGATGGCAGAGCGGCCTAATGCGAGGCTCTTGAAAAGCCTTGGGCGAGAGCCCCGGGGGTTCGAATCCCTCTCCCTCCGCCCGCCCGTCCTGGCCAGGTGCCCGGGGCCTAGGCATCACCTCGCCGTGGACGGATGGGAGGCTCCTCATCGCCGCCCTGACCGTGGCCGGCCAGCCAGCGCCGGTAGCGAGGGGGGTCGGACCAGGCGCCGGTGAGGCGGTCGAACTCGGCCGCCTCGGGGGCCATCCAGTGCGTCCTGCCGGCCCGGGCCCCCGTGGAGGAGATGCCTGCTGCTCCTGGCACTTCGAGCACGTGCACGCGCCCGGGCATAGTGGGGAGCGGGTGCGGGCCCCTTCTCGCCAGGGCCACCAGGGGCAGGCGGTCCAGGGCCTCGTCCCGCCGCCGGCGGGACCCGCCGTAGAAGGCGGGGTCCTGCACCTGGGCCCACTTGTCCGCCCCCAGGATCACCGCGTCGTAGCCGGCGGCCAGGTCCACCACCAGCTGGGCTTCGCTCAGGACGACACCCAGCCAGGGGAGGCGCCTGGCCGCCTGGTGCAGAACGCCCAGGCGGTGGTGGAGGGCGGGGTGCTCGACGTGCTCCTTGGCCAGGGCCACCCGTGACACCACCAGGTCGACCCGGTCCAGGTCGAGCTCCTCCCGGGCGGCCTCGGCGATGGACAGGTGGGCGACGGTGAGGGGGTTGAAGGATCCGGGGTAGGCGCCGGTCCGCGTCACGGGGACGAGCCTCAAGCCTCGCCCCAGAGGCGCCTGGTCAGGCCCGACGCTCTGGCGATGGGCCGGCGCACCGCGGCCCGGACGGCCTCCTCGGTGCCGGCCAGGATCAGGCGCTGGCGGGCCCGGGTGGTGGCGGTCAGGAGGAGCTCACGGGTGAGGAGGCGGGAGGCCGGCCCGGGGAGGAGCACGGCCGTCTCGTCGAACTCCGAGCCCTGGGACTTGTGGATGGTCATGGCAAAGACTGTGTCGACGTTGAGGAGCCGGAAGGGGCTGACGCTTACGACCGAGCTGCCCTGGCGGAACGCCGCCTCCATGCCCCGGGCCCCGGCCACCACCAACCCGCAGTCCCCGTTGAAGAGGCCCAGGCTGTAGTCGTTGACGGTCACGATGAGGGGCCGCCCCACGTACCAGGGGCCCTGGGGGGGCAGCCAGTCGACGGTCTCCGCCAGCCGTTCCTCGATCCTCGTGCTCCAGGTGGATGCCCCGGTGGGCCCTCGCCGGTGGGCGCACAGCAGGCGGAACCGTCCCAGCTCCTCCAGGGCGCGCTGCCCGTCTCCGGCTCGAGCAGCGGCCAGCATGGGCGTGGCGTGAGCGGCGGCGGCGTCGAGGACAGGCGCCATCTCCGTCGGGGCGGCAGTGCCCACCTCCACCCGGAGCCAGCGGACCGAGGGGTCTCCGGAAGCAAGGGTGGCCACGACCCCGTCCTCGTCGCCCGCCCGGATGGCGGAAGACAGCTCAGCCAGGGTCCCACGGGAGCGGTGGTTGACCCGGAGCATGGAGATGCTGGTGGCGATGCCGGGCCGAGCCCGGCGCTTCCCGCTGTGGCCAGGCGGGTCAGGTTCGGGAGGTGGCGGCGGCCCTCCCCCGGGGCTGCCTCCCAGGGCCGGGCCCACCACGTCCCCGAGCACGGCGCCCGCCTCGACCGAGGCCAGCTGCCCGGGGTCACCGACAAGCACCAGACGGGCCCCGGGGCGCACCGCTTCAACCAGCCTGGCCATGAGCCAGAGGGCGACCATGGAGGCCTCGTCCACGATGACCACGTCATGGGGGAGGTGGTTGCGCCGGTTGTGGCGGAACCGGTTGGGCCTTCGGGGGTCCGGACCCAGCAGGCGGTGCAGGGTGGAGGCCCTGAGCGAGGCCAGCCAGGAACGAACCTGAGGGAGGGTGTCCATACGGCAGGCCTCGGCGTATATCGCCTCTTCCATGCGGGCTGCCGCCTTGGCTGTGGGAGCGGCAAGGGCGACCCGGGGCGGGCGGGAACCGGGCCACTGCTCGCCCAGGAGGGCCAGCAGCCTGGCGACGGTGGTGGTCTTGCCGGTTCCCGGCCCGCCGGCGATGACGGAGAAGTGGAGCCGGACGGCCGATTCCACGGCATCCCTCTGCTCGCCGCTGTCGGGTTCGGGGAAGAGGCGGGCCAGGCCCGGGGAAAGGGCTTGGTCCTGGGCCGGGAGGGGCCCCGAGCCCACCCGGGCCAGGATGTCGGCGGCCACCGCCACCTCGTCCCTCCAGTGACGGTCCAGGTAGAGGGCGGTGCCGACCAGGCGGAGGGGGCGGTCGTCCGGTCCCTGCTCGCCGGCCACCAGGGGGCTGGCCCGGACCCGGGCCAGCCACCTGGTGGGGTCGGGCCAGGGCAGGGAGGCCAAGTCCCCGTCCTCCTCGTCGCCGGCGATGGCCGTGAGGCGTACGGTGGCCAGGTCGACGTGAACGTGGCCGAGGCGCGGGGCGCGCACGGCCAGGGCCACAGCCAGGAGGACGTCCGGGCAGCTCTCGTGCCCGAGGCGCCCCAGGCTGCCGGCGACGTGCACGTCGGCGGGGCTGAGGACACCGGCCCGGTTGAAGGCACCGAGCGGGTCCTGGGGGGGCAGCCCGAGGGCGACGCCGGCACCCCTCTCGGCCGCCTCGGGGTCGCTGAGGGCGCCTGAGCTGGTGGTCATGGATGACCGTCTCCTCTGGCCCCCCTGTCCATGAGGTCGGACAGGTCAGCCACCAGGTGGGGAGGGACCTTCCAGGAGAAGACCCCGCATGGCTGGCCTCCCACGACGGGAGTGGTGGGCCCGAGCATGCCCCGCAGGAAGAGGTAGAGGACCCCACCCAGGTTCGCCTCCGGGTCGTACCCGGGGAGGCGCCACCGGAGGTAGCGGTGCAGGGCAACCAGGTAGAGGAGAGCCTGGAGGGGGTAGTGGGCCCTTTGCATCTCGGCCTCCAGGGCTGCCGGCCGGTAGTGCCAGGCGCTCAGGGGGGCGCCCTCTTCGCCCAGCCAGTTGGTCTTGTAGTCGACGACGTAGAACCGCTGGGCCTGCCCGGGGCGACGCAGGCGGAAGACCAGGTCCAGGCTGCCCGTCAGGTACCCTCGGAGCTGGCTGGCCAGGACGGGGTCCGCCAGGCGACGGGGGTAGTCCTGTAGAGAGCTCCCGGGCCCGAGGTGCCGGGAGAGGAGGTGGGCCATGTCGGCCGTGGCCAGGGCTGCCCGGGGATCGTCACCTCCGACCACCGGAAGCTCGAAGCCCATCTCGTCGAGGCGGTCGCCACGGGCCAGGTCCCGGAGCCGCACCCCGCCTGCCAGGTCGCCGAGGGGTGTCTCTATGGCGGCGGCCAGTCCGGCCGCCAGCATGCCCGTGGGGCCCGGAGGGGAGCCCTCCAGGTCCGTGTCCTGGCCTGCTGGGGGGGCGGGCATGCCCTCGGGGCCCGCCGGCTGGCGTCGGAGCTGCACGGGCCTGCGGCCGTGCTCAGTGGCGATGGCCGCCACCAGCTCGGCCTGAAGGTGGGGAGCAGCGAAATCGACCTGCTCCAGCACCCGGTGCACGAAGGAGCCGACCTCCCTCCCCCCCTTCAGGTCAGCGAGCAGGCACCGGGTGCTCCGGAGCTGGACCTGCTGGTCTTCAGGACCAGCCGTTACCGGAGCGGGCGCTGGAGGGGCGCCATCGGCGTCCGGCTCGTCGGTGAGGAGGGGGTCCTCGGGCTCGCTCCCGATGATCATGCCCTCGTGGTAGGGGGCGGTGATACCGCTGTACGAGGTGCGTCTCCAGCTGAGGTCGAGCCTGCGTCCGAGACGGGCTGCCTCCAGGCGCCCACGGGCTTCGTCCCTCGAGGTGCTCGAGGTGCCACCGAGCCTGGGTGGGGTAGATGGGAGCGGGGCGCATCGCTCGGCGCTGATGCCACCCGCCGACTCCTGGGCCCACTTGGTGACCAGGTCCCACACCTCGCCGTCCTTGGGCACCTTCCCCCTGGTCTTGACGCTGCCGTCCTGGTCGCGGGCGGTGAGCAGGCGCCCCAGAGGTGAGTAAGGGGCTTCCCCGGTCCTTGCCCACCAGATCACCACCTGGTGGCGGGCACGGGTGAGCGCCACGTAGAGGAGGCGCAGGTCCTCGCCGCGCTCCTCGGTCAAGGACAGCTCCTGGGGAGACGGGTGGTCGTTGCTGGTATCCCCCCCGCCGAGGTCGAGGTGGCGCCGCTCGTCATCGGGGTCGTGGAAGAGGACGGGCTTCCCCTTGCCCCTCCAGGCGGGCTGCTCCCACAGATAGGGGCAGTAGACGACCGGGAACTCGAGCCCCTTGGCCCGGTGGACCGTGAGCACCTGCACGGCCTCTGCGTCGGACTCGGTCCGCCGACTGCGCTCCTCGGCGTCGGTGGCCTCCTTCCCTGCCCGGGTGATGCGCCCGGCCAGCCAGGCCCGAAGGGCCGGGGCCCCCAGCTGGTGGGCGGAGGCCTCGGCGTGGAGCAGCTCGCCCACATGGTTGAGGTCCGTGAGCTCACGCTCACCGACGTCAAGCTCGAGCAGGCGGGGGGTGAGGCCACCTTCCAGGGACATGGCCCGCATGAGGGAGGCAACCCCCCGCTGGCGCAGGACGTCGGACCACAGGTGGAGGCGGCGGTACAGCTCCTCCCAGGTCGAGGCCTCGGCAGCGGCCAGTTGCTCTGCTGTCAAGCCCAGGAAGGGGGTCAGGGCGGCGGCGGCGGCCCGGGCCCGGTCCCCCGGTTGCTCCAGGGCCTCCAGCACCACGAGCCACTGTTGGGCGCTGGAGGTGGCGAACACGCTGTCGGTGCCGCTCACCACGGCCGGCACCCCGGCGGCCAGGAGGGCCTCCTGCACGCGGAGGGCGTGCCTATTCTGCCTGACTAGGACGGCCACGTCCCCGGGGAGCAGTGCCCGCCCTGGCGGGGCCCTGCCATCGGGGTCCCGGCGCACCAGCCGGGCATCGGAGTCCAGCAGCTCGACCACGTCGCGGGCCAGGTCGCGGGCCACCCAGTCGACGACGGCCGTCTTGCTTGGTTGCTGCTGCTTGGGCGTGACGGGCAGCCGGTGGTCGGCGGCGAAGACCACCCTGACCCGCAGGGCGGCGGCCACGGGGGCCCCTTCCAGGCCGGAGGCCTGGTGATCCTCGCTGGCCCGCACGGTCCGGTACGGGATCTCAGGATGGCCGAGGAGCAGGGGGCTGAGGACCCGGTCGCAGGCATCGAGGAGGGCCTGGTCGCTGCGCCAGTTCTCCACGAGCGTGAAGCGGTGCCGGGCGCACCGGCCCGCCTCCAGGTAGGCGAACACGTCAGCCCCCCGGAAGGCGAAGATGGCCTGCTTCGGGTCCCCGATCAGGACCAGGGTGGTCTGGCCCGAGCCGAAGGCAGCCTTCAGGATGCTCCACTGGATGGGATCGGTGTCCTGGAACTCGTCCACCAGCACCACCCGGTAGCGCTCCCGAAGGAGCCTACAGGCGGCCTCCTTGCTGGCCGGGTCTGCGAGCGAGGCCTCCAGGCGGACGAGGAGGTCGTCGTAGGTAAGGAGGTTGGCCTCGAGGAGGCGGAGGGAGACCTCGGCCCGGGCCTTCTCGGCCAAGCGCCGCAGGAGCCCGGAGCGGCTCTCGGAGGGCGGGGGATCGAGGAGGGCATCGGGGTTCCCGAGAGCGGCCCTCACGGCGTCTGCGGCCTCCTCCCTCGAGAAGGGTGGGCTCCCGTGCCTGAGGAGACGGCGCAGGAGGAGGTCGTCAATGACCTCCTCCACCATGTCAGCCGCATCCTCCGTCAGCTCGGCTCCGGTTGCCAGGTTGCCGGTCACCCCCAGCCCGGACAGGACCAGGTGGCAGAAGCCGTGCGTGGTGGTGATGGTGGCCTCATCGAAGGTGGCCAGGGCGTCGGCGAGGCGCCGGTGCCGGTCCCGGACCTGAGCCCGGTCGCCAGTGGCCAAAAGGGCGAGCACCCGGTCCCCTGGCGGGGTCCGGGCCCCTCCGTCCAGGAACGACGCCAGTGCCGTCTCGGCCGAGGCCAGGTGGGCCCGCACCCGGTCACGCAGCTCGCTTGTTGCCATCCGGGTGAAGGTGATGGCCAGGATCTCCGATAGGAGGCAGTGCCCCTCGGCCACCAGCCTGGTCACCAGGGAGGTGACGGTGAATGTCTTGCCCGTCCCGGCGCTGGCCTCGAGCAGGGTTATGCCGGGACCGGGCAGCGACCCGCACAGGTCGAAGGGCAGGGGCTCAGCTCGGGGTGGGGATTGGACCCTGCCGGAGGTGTCGGGTGCGGGAGGACCGCCCATCAGAGGCTTTCCCGCTTCTCGACCTCGAGGAGCGGGTCCCAGAGCCGGCGGGCCAGCCGCCCGAACCGGTGGTGCTCGTCCATGGCCCATCCCGGCCCGTCCTCATCGTCCCGAGGCGACGACTGGCACAGGGCGTCCAGGGGGGCCCCGGCCCCGAAGACCAGGACATGGGCCGGATCCCGGTTCTCACCGGGCGGGCCGTCCTGGGACCTCCATGCTTTCAAGCAGTCCTGGCAGGGGTCCCGTCTCTCCCTGCGGGCCTCGGCCCAGGCGGCCGAGGTCTTGCAGCAGAGGGGGAGCGGCTCGCGTAGCCCCCGGTCGTAGAGGTCCACGAGATCCTCCAGGGCCTTCAGGGCCTGGGCCTGCCTGGCCCGGGGTCCCCCCAGCAACGGGCCCAGGCGGGCGGCGTCGCACTTCGAGCTCCTCCCACCCCTCCTGCCGATGGTGATGGCCGATACCTCGAGCTCCGGATGGGCAGCGGTGAGGGCCAGGAAGAGGACCCAGGAGTCCAGTCGGTGCTGGGGCCCCAACCGGGCGTAGTGGGGCCGGAGGAGGGTCCCTCCCCTGACGCCGGCGACCGTTCCCACCAGGAGGCGGCCGCCCGGGAGGGGGACGTGTATGTCCATGGAGGTGGGCTCCACCCGGGAGCAGGGGAGCGAGAGCACCCTGTCCACCAGCGGCTCAACCTTGCCGGCCAGACGATCCAGCACCTCTTGGCCAAGGCCCCCGGGGGGCAGCAGCCCGCGGCCCCGCTCGGCGGCACAGGCCCGCTCCATGTCCACGCCCTCCAGCCGGGCCTGCAGCAGCCGGTCCCCCGCACCCCATTCCTCGAGGGCGTTCAGGGACAGGGGCACCGCCGCCCGGACGTGCTCCTTGTTCTCGGAAGGGTAGACCCCGATCCGGGACCGCAGGAACTCCTTCACGGGGTGCTTCGTGAACCGCACCAGGGAGTGAAGGCTCACCTCGGGGCTCGCCATGGGCCGGAGCGGCTGGGGCAGGAAGGGGGGCCTCGGCCGGCGGGGCCGGGCGGCCCGGCGCGCCCCCTCCAGGTTCACGGGGTCGTAGCCCCAGGGACCGGGGACCTTGAGGGCCCCGGGGAGGAAGTTACGCTGGTCGAAGGGGTGAAGGGGGTGCTCGACGACCACGGCTCGGCGAGCAGGGACAGGCTCCTCCAGCCGCACCGTGCGGTCCACGGTGTCCAGGAGCTCGGCTACCGGCACGGCAGGGGGGCGTTCCCGGTTGTGGCGCTGGTCCCTGCCCTCGTATGTGATCACGAGGTGCTGTGTGGCAGCCAGGACCGCATCGAGGAGCAGCTGGCGGTCCTCGCGGCGGGCATCCCGGTCGCCCACGACCGGGTGGGCCAGCAGCAGGTCGTCACCGTCCTGGTCCCGGCGCCGGGGGAAGGAGTCATCGTCCAGGCCCAGCAGGCCCACGACGCGGTGGGGGACCGAGCGCATGGGGACCAGGGTGCACACGGTCAGGTCGCCGGTGCGGAAGTTGGCTCGTGTGGGACGCCCCTGCAGGCGGGCCGCCAGGAGGGAGCGGACCTCGGCGGGCTGCAGGCAGGTCGCCCCTCCGCCCGACTCCACCACCACCTCCTCCAGGACCCGGCGGAGCTGCTCGTGCTGCCACCTCTCCCCCGGGCCGGCTACAGCCAGGCTCTCGGTGGCGAGCTCCAGGGCGCCCACCCACTCTGCCACCGGGCGCTGGCGGCTCAGCTCCCCGACGGCGGCGCGCAGCCGCTCCACCATCTCCATGAACCGCCCGGCGAGGTCGACCTCCGTGCTCGCCACGTCGTCAAGGGGCAGGACTTCCCCGAACAGCCTCAGGCTCTCCTCGGTCATGGCCACCCCCAGGGCCAGCCGGTCGATCCCCGCCCGCCAGGTGTTGGCATCCAGGCCTTCCAGGTGCCAGCGGGCCCGGTGGTCCCCGTCCAGGCCCCAGCGGATCCCGGCGGCCTCCACCCATCCCTCGATGCGGGACAGGTCCTCCTCGTCGAAGCCGAACTGCCGGCTCACGGGCTCGCGGGCGGCGAAGTCCAGCACCTGGGAGGTGGTGACCCGGCCGTCGGCGAGCTCCAGGAGGTGGGCGGCCACGGCCAGGAGGGGGTTGGTCTGGCGCAGGGACCGGTCTGCCAGGCGGACCCTGAGGGTGGGCAAGCGCCGGCCGTCCGAAGCTGGCTCGGTGCCCATCACCGCCTCCTCCCCGGAACCGAAGGCGGCATGGATGAGGGGGGCGAAGGCCTCGATGTCAGGGCACATGACTATGACGTCGCGGGGCTCGAGGCTCGGATCGTCGGCCAGCAGGTGCAGGATGGCGTCCCGCATGACCTCGACCTGCCGGTAACGGCCATGGCACGAGTGGATGCGCAGGCTGGTGTCATCGGGACGCAGCAGGGGCCGGGTGTCCGCCTGCCCCGGCCCCGGTGGTCCCGGAGGCGGGCGGTCGGCCCTGATGTCGGCCTGTATGAGCCCGAGCAGGGTCGGGGCCCCTGGCGGCACCGGCCGGTGCTCGCCGGCGACGACGTCTCGGGCCCCCAGCACCAGCTGCATCTCCCGGGCGTCCCGCCCCCAGGAGCGCAGCAGCGGGTTGGAGGGAAGGCACGCTGTGGGGTCCTCCTGGCGCGCCAGGCCAGCCAGCTGGCGGGGCGACATCCGGAGGGCGTCCACTTTCTCCCACAGCGCCGCAGAGGGGTGGAGCAGGAACAGGTGCACGTCCCGCCCCCGGGCCAGGGCTTGAAGGACCTGGAGGTGGCTGGACGGTAGCCGGGTCAACCCGAACAGGGAGATGCGGGCGGGCAGCTCGGCGAGGTCGGGCCGCTCGGCCAGGCGGGTGGCGGCCGTCTCCAGCCGCTCCGCCGGGCTGGGCGTGCCTATCCGGTCCCGCAGCAGGCGCCAGAGGTCGGCCTGCCAGCGATGGCGCCCGTCGTTGCCAGTGCCCTCGTAGGAGCCCCCGGCCCACGACAGGATCATGTGGGGCCGGTGCACGGAGTACTGGTCGAAGAGGTCGGCCAGGTGGCGTAGGGCCGGGTAGCGCCGGGGGCCCGGGGGCTCGGACGGGCAAGGCGACGAGCTGCGGAGGTGGCGGGCCAGGGGAAGGAGGCATTCGTCGTCCAGGTGGGCGTCGACTACGTCGATCAGAGGCCAGACGGAGCGCTCGGGGGGCCATGGGTCGGAGTCAGGATCGAACCCGCAGGCCCGGGCGGTGGCGGCTCCGATCAGGCTCCCCGGGAAGGGGAAGTGCAGGTTGGCGCAGACGCCGTCCCCCCGGTCGGGCCCGGCACCGAGGCGATGGGACAGCCTCTGCGTGAGCCACCTCTCGACCCCCCTGGTGGGCACAGCGACCACCTCCTGGGCCATGGGGTCATCGAGAGGCTCGAGCAGCAGGTCTCCGAGGGCGTCGACCAGGAGGTCGGCCCGCTCCGATCTGTGGACCACCAGCACCACCGTCAAGATTAGGAACGCCCGGTATCACTGAGCTCAGGCTGGTGGCGGAACGGGCCGGCCGGGGCGGGCCGATCACCCCGGGGCCCGGCCGGACTCCTCCTCCTCGGGCCAGGGGTCCACGCGTGGCACGATGCCCACGATGTTGCCGCTGGGATCCTCCATCACCGTGTACCTGGAGCGGGCGTGGCGTCCCCCCCGCTGGACGTCGACCTTGGTGCGGGCCAGATAGGCGACGACCAGGACCATGATGATGGCGAGGACCAGAGCCACGCGGCCGTCGCCGTAGCCCAGGCCGCCCAGGGAGGGGGGCTTGCCGAAGCCGTCGGCGACGGATGCCCCCAGGGGGCGGGTGACCACGTAGGCGAACCAGAAGGCGAAGGCCGGGCTCCAGCGCCCGCGCCAGTAGCCGATGGCTGGGACGGTGATGATGGCGGCATACAGGGCGATGGAGGGGAGGTAGCCGATGTGGAAGGTGACCGCGGTCAGGTCGCCGGCGGCCGTGCCCAGGGCGAAGGTGGCCACCACCGCCGCCCAGTAGAAGAGCTCCCGCCGGAAGGTGTCGATGGCATGGACCGACAGGGTGGGCTCGGTGGCGTTCCAGGTGACGAAGACGGCGGCGAGGACGATGGCGAAGAAGGGGGCCGAGATGAAGTAGGGGATCCCCATGCCCACGTGCACCACGTCGGCGGCCATGGTGCCGAAGATCCCCACCATCCCCACCGCGAACCAGTAGGTCCAGGCGAGGTACCGCGGTGCCCTCAGCTGCAGGACCATGGCCACCACGAAGCCGGCGAAGCCGAGCAGGACGGCGGGCACGGGGTGGATGGTGTGGACGAGGTAGTCCGACGTGGCTTCGCCCAAGGCCGTCGACACGCCCTTGCCCAGCCAGAAGTAGGGGGTCGTCCGGGGGACCTTGAGTTCGTGGCGCGTCCGCCAGCGTTGGGGGAGGGTCCAGGCCATGCCGGGAAGTTTGCCCGCAGGGGGCGGCCCTCTTGGTCGCGCCCCCGAAGACGGGAACCGCTGGTCGGCCGGTGAAGGGCAACGGTCGATGGGAGGCAGCGGTGCCGGGCTCGGACCTGCCCGCGGGGCCCCGGCCCGATCGGGCAGGTGGGCCGCCCGGGGCTCGAACCCGGCACCTTGGGATTAAAAGTCCCCTGCTCTACCCGATGAGCTAGCGGCCCGGTCGCGATGCTAGGCCCACCGGCGGGGACCTCTTGGCCCGGGCCGCCCCCCCGGCCGGTGCCCTCGCCCGCCGGCAGGTGCCCCCCCGCCTGCAGGTGCCCGCCCCCCGCCGGCCGAGCCATGCCAGCGGCGGCCTGCGCCGGCCGGTAGGGGAAGGCAGCGCCTCCAACTTTGAACTCCGGATGTCGACGGACTAGCCTGTTCGGCCTAGAGCACCGGACCTCAAAGGAGGGGACGATGGGAGCTTGGCGCCGGCACGGGGGACGTTGGGCGGTGGCATTGGCAGCGGCCTCGTTGCCCCTGGCAGTGGCGCCCGGGGCGGCCCATGCCTCAACCGGCCATTCCCGGCATGGGACCGGGCACCGTCCGGGCGGGAAGGGTGGTGCCGCCGGTGAGTTCGTCCATGCCCCTCTCCCGCCTCCGCCGCCCGGTTCGACCAGCACCTACAACCAGGCCGCCGAGCCTCAGATCCGGGCCGCCCGGGACGGCTCCTTCTTCATCTCGTCGGAGAACGGCCTGGGCGCCGGAACCGACGCCTGGAGGTCGACCGACAACGGCCTCTCCTACACCTCCCTTCCCCAGCCCAATGCCATCTCAGCCGTGAGCGGGGCCACCGGTGTCGCCCCCGGCGGCGGCGACACCGACCTGGCCACCGCTCCGGTCAAGAACAGCTCCGGCACCTACAACATCTACGTGGCCAGCCTCACCCTGGGTGACGTGACCGTGAGCGCCTCCCAGGACGCGGGGAACACCTGGACCAGCAACGAGCTGTCGGCCACCGTGCCGGCCGACGACAGGGAATGGATCGCCCCCTACGGGGCCAACGGCTTCTACGTCTCGTACCACGCCATCGGGGCCGGGGACGAGATCATCGTCAACGAGGGCCAGACGGTGAACGGCGTCCCCACCAGCGTCGACACCTACGACGCCATCAACCCGGCCCAGCCCAGCATCTACGCCGCCACCATGGAGGGCAACGAGATCGGCAACATCGCCGTGGACCAGAGGACCGGTGACGTCTACCAGATCTTCGTCGGCTGCCCGCCCGGGGTCAGCCAGGTGGTCACCTGCTCCAACCTGAGCACCGCCTACATGGCGGTGGGAACACCGACGGGAGTGAGCGCCGGGGGCGAGCCCGTGCTCAGCTTCACCGACTACGTGGTCTACAACGGCAACCCCAACCAGGGCCTCGACAACAACTTCCCCAACGTGGCGGTGGACTCGGCCGGCAACGTCTATGCATCGTGGTCCAACGACCACAACGTCTACGTCAGCTACTCCACCGACCACGGCCAGCGCTGGAGCAAGCCCGTCAAGGTGAATTCCGGGTCGGCCACCACGGCCATCTACCCCTGGATGGCGGCAGGGTCGGCCGGCGAGGTGGACATCGTCTACTACGGCACCCCGGCAGCGGCCAACTACCAGACCTGCGGCAGCACCGGCACCTACACCTGCCAGAACGAGCCCTGGTACGTCTTCTTCTCCCAGGACCTGAAGGTCCTGAAGGGCGGGGGCTGGACCCAGCACCAGGTCACGCCGGTCGTCCATTACGGCGGAGTCTGCCAGGGCGGGGTCTCCTGCACGACCAACGGGAACGACAACCGGGACCTCTACGACGACTTCGGGGTGGCCGTGAGTCCGACCACGGGGTTGGCCTCCATCGCCTACTCGGACGACCAGTACTCGGACAACGTGGGCACGGCCAACGCCGGCGAGTGCACGTCGGCCGAGACCAACACTGTGTCCTGCGACCACACCGACTACGCCACGCAGGTGTCCGGGACGTCCATCGGCTGAGGGGGATGGGCCAGGCCCGGCCGGGGTACCATCGCGGCCATGGAACAGTCCGCCGCCCGCGAGCACCTGGAGAGCGAGCGAGCCAGGTTGGCCGGGCTGCGGGACGAGTTCGAGCGGTCCGGCCTCACCAGCGAGTCAGAGAGTGCCAACCTGTCCGAGCTGTCCGGCTCTGACCAGCACCAGGCCGACGTGGGGACCGAGACCTTCGACCGGGAGCGGGACCTCTCCATCTACGAGCAGGTCTCGGCCGAGCTGGCGGACGTGGAGCATGCCCTCCGCCGCCTGGAGGAGGGTACCTACGGGACCTGTGAGGCCTGCGGCAGGCCCATAGCCTCCGACCGCCTGGAGGCCATACCTGCGGCCCGGCTGTGCCTCGAGGACCAGGAAGCCGCCGAGCGGGAGGCGAGGAGCGCCTCCGGTCAGGCTTGAGGGCCGAACCCGGGGACAGACGGCCGGCGGCCACGCCGCTGGGAGCGGGTGCCACTCCTGATCAGGTGTCTAGGTCGGCCTCGGCCCCCATGGCCATGAGGTAGCCACGGGCACGCTCGGCCCTGGGGTAGCGGTTCACCAGGGACCAGAAGCGCCGATCATGGCTCGGGGTCACCAGGTGGGCCAGCTCGTGGACGATGACATAGTCCAGGACCCAGGGGGGGACCGAGGTGAGGCGGGAGGAGATCCTCACCGTCCCCTCAGCGGGGGTGCACGACCCCCAGCGGCAGTGCTGGTTGTCCACCCAGCGGATGGTGCTCGGGAGGGGAAGGCGGTGCCGCCGGGCCAGCTCCCGGGCTCGCGTGCCGAGATCGATCCGGCTGGCCTGGATCCTTCGCTCCACCCTCGCCACCATCTCGGCCACCCACCGTTGCTCCTCGGCCTTGGTCATGGTGGCCGGGATGCTGACCCTGAGGACGTCCCCGACCCGGCGGGCCTGGACGGTGCGGTGACGGCGGGGGCTGCGGACGACCTCGACCTCCACGGCGCGACGCTAGCCTGTCGACGGGCCGGGGCGGAGGAGAAAGGAGCGGGAGCAGGCGTGGCGCTGCCCTTGGACAAGCTGGGGACCGTTTACCCCGAGCGGGTGGAGCCGATCGACCCCGAGCGGGCCAGGGCCTATGCCGACGCCACCAACGACCCCAACGAGGCGTACCGGTCGGGGAAGCTGGCCCCTCCCCTCTTCGGGGTGGTGCCCACCTGGGAGGCCATGGGCCTGGCCGCCGGGGACGTGGTGCCCGCCGAGGCCCTGATGATGGTGGTGCACGGTGAGCAGGACATGCACTTCCACCGGCCATTGGTGCCCGGGCGCTCCCTGGCTACGCGGGCCCAGGCCCACAGCGTGCGGGTGGGGCCATCGGGGACCCGATTCACGATCCTGGTGCGCAGCACCGACGCCGAAGGGGGCGAGGCGGTCCTGGACCAGTACGTGACGCTGTTCATAAGGGGCATGACCGGGGGGGGAAGCGCTGGTCCCGACAAGCCGAGCCACACCTTCCCCGAGGGGGCACGCTCTTCTCCGGTCGGCTCCCACACGGTGCACGTGGACGAGGACCAGACCTACCGGTACCGCGACGCCTCCGGGGACCAGATGCCCATACACGTGGACGAGGACTTCGCCAGGAGCGTGGGCCTGCCCGGGATAATCGCCCACGGGCTTTGCGTCATGGCCATGTGCGGCCAGGCAGTGATCCGCTTGGCAGCCGGCGACGACCCTGCCCGCCTGGCCCGGCTGGCGGTGCGGTTCGGCGGCTTCGTCTTCCCCGGGAACGACCTGGTGACCACCGTCTACGACGCCGGGCGGGTGGACGGAGGCCACGCCTATGCCTTCGAGGCGTCAAGTGGGGGCCGGACGGTCATCACCCACGGCCGGGCCGAGGTCCGGGACTAGCCGGGAGGTCCCTCGTGGCCGTCCTGCGTCTGTTTGCCGCCGCCCGGGAGGCCGCCGGGACCGGCCGGGCCGAGCTGGCGGGGGCCACGGTGGGCGAGGTCCTGGCCGAGGCCAGAAATAGGTACGGGGGGCAGTTCGCCGGGGTGCTGGCCGGGAGCCGGGTGTGGCTCAACGGCCTGCCGACGGGGGAGGAGGCTCCCGTGAGTGAGGACGACGAGGTGGCGGTGCTGCCGCCGGTGTCGGGAGGCTGACCCAGCCGGGGCCTGGCACCAGGCCCCGGCCCCGGCTGGCTCGGCGCTCAGCCCTGCTTGGTCTCCCAGAAGATCTTGTCGATCTCGGCGATCTGGTCGAGGAGGTCCTGGGCCACGGCCACGTCCGTGCTGTGCTTGGACTCGCCGGCGGCCTTGGTTGCCTTCCAGAACAGCTGGTGCAGCTGGGGGTAGCGCTCCAGGTGGGCAGGCTTGAAGTAGTCGGTCCACAGCACCCAGAGGTGGTGCTTCACCAGCTCGGCCCGCTCCTCCTTTATCTGGACGGCGCGGGTCTTGAAGACGTTGTCATCGGAGCTGTGGAACTTCTCCATGATGGCCTTCACGGACTCCGCCTCGATGCGTGCCTGCGCCGGGTCGTACACCCCGCAGGGCAGGTCGCAGTGGGCCTGAGCGAGGCGGGGAGGGCTCAGCCGATCTACGAGGGACAGTAGGCGTATCGACATGCGCATGCCGTGCTCCTTGATCTCGGGTTGACCCACTCACCCTACCCTGCGGTCCGTGAAGTTCACGGTGGGGCTGGTGGGAGGGGCGGTCGCCGTCCTCCGGTGGGCGGGGCTGGACCGGGTGGAGGTGGTGGGAGAGAGCATGGCCCCCACCCTCCTGCCCGGGGACCGCCTCCTCGTGGCCCGCACCAGGCGGGTGCGGGCCGGGGACCTGGTGGTGGTGGCCGACCCCCGGGTGGGGGACCGGGACCTGGTCAAGAGGGTGGTATGGGCGGGGGCGGGCTCGGGCGGTCGCCCGGTGGTGTGGGTGGAGGGGGACAACCCGGGGGCCAGCACCGACAGCCGGACCTTCGGCCCGGTGCCCAGGGACCGGGTAAGGCAGAAGGTGGTCTGGCGCTACGGACCCCCGGCCAGAGCCGGAAGGGTGGCCCCGGGAGGCCGAGCCAGGGTGGGGGCCCGCCGGAGCTGAGGCGGGGGCCGCCGGCCGGCGACGGGGCCGGCGGCCGGCCGGGGCAGCGGGGGGCGGGGCGGTCCGGCCGGGGCGAGGGCCCGGCCCCCTCCCGGACTCTCGATAGTTTCGCCTGCCACGATAGGGTGGCCGCCGGTGCGGCGCCTGGCGGTCCTCTCCTTCCATACGTCGCCGCTGGCCCAGCCCGGGACGGGCGACGGCGGCGGCATGAACGTCTATGTCCTCCAGCTGTCCACCGCCCTGGCCCGGGCGGGGGTGCACTGCGACGTCTACACGCGGGCCTGGTCGGAGGAGCTGCCCCCCTCGGTGATGGTCGAGCCCGGGCTGGCGGTGCACCACATCCCCGCCGGCCCTCTGGAGCCAGTGCCCAAGGAAGCGATGGCCGACCTGGCCGGGGAGTTCACAGCGGGGGTGCTGGCCCGGATGGGGGCCGGCGGCGAGGGCTGCGTGCCCGATGCGGTCCATGCCAACTACTGGCTCTCGGGGCTGGCCGGCCATGTCATCAAGCACGAGCTGGGCGTCCCTCTCGTGTCCACCTTCCACACCCTGGACCGGGTGAAGGCCGAGGCCAGCATGGAGGAGGTGGTGGCCTCGGAGCCGGCCCGCAGGGCGGAGGCCGAGGCGGAGATCATCGCCTGCTCCGATGCCGTGCTGGCCTCTTGCGCCGCCGAGGCCGACCAGCTCGTCCAGCTCTACGGCGCCCAGCCCGAGCGCATCGAGCTGGTCGCTCCCGGGGTGGACCACGCCTTCTTCGCCCCCGGTGACAAGGCCCAGGCCCGCCGGGCGGTGGGTCTGGCCGAAGGAGGCCATCTGCTGGCCTTCGTCGGGCGCATACAACCCCTGAAGGGTGCCGAGGTGGCGGTGAGGTCCCTGGCCGCCGTCCGCAGGAGCCTGCCGGCCGAGCTGGTGGTGATCGGGGGCCCCAGCGGGCCACAGGGGGAGGCCGAGCTCAGCCGGTTGAGGTCCCTGGTCGGTGGCCTGGGGCTGGGCACGGCCGTCCATTTCGTCGAGCCCCAACCCCACGAGCTCCTTTCGACCTGGTACCGGGCCATGGACCTGTGCCTGGTCCCCAGCCGGTCCGAGTCTTTCGGCCTGGTGGCCCTGGAGGCGGCCGCCTGCGGGGTGCCGGTCGTGGCCTCGGCCGTGGGGGGCCTCCTCTCCCTGGTCGATGACGGGGCGACGGGCTACCTGGTCGAGGGGAGGGACTCGGTGGCCTTCGCCTCCCGGGCCGTGCAGGTCCTGAGCGACCCCGGCCTGGCCCGGGCCCTGTCCCGCCAGGCCGCGGCCCGGGCCCGGCGCTACAGCTGGTCGGAGGCCGCGGCCCGGCTCCTCGAGCTGTACCACCGGCTCACGGCCCGCCGCCTCGTGGCCTGCGACTAGCCCGGGCCTCGGGCCAAGGGGCCCGGCCTGGACCCGGGGCTTGGCGGAGAACCGTCTCGCCGACCCCATCCACGGACCCGGGGGCGGGGCAGCTCCCTGCGCCCCCTCCCCGCCCCTTCAAGAGCCGGCCCGAGGAACCTCGCCGACCTCGCACTTCCCCGAACGGGGCCAGGCTACGCCCCTCGGACCGACCTGAGCGACCGTAGTGCCATGGAGGCGGGCCGGCAAGAGACCACGTGGAGGGGGCCTGCGGGCTCGTGGCCCGGTTCCGCTTTCCCATCCCCTCCGGGCAGGCGTACAGTCAGGGGCGCGGAGAAGGGGTGATTCCACTGACAGGTCCACAGCACACCCGGGCTCGCTACCTCACCGTGGCCGAGGTGGCGGCCACCTTGCGGGTCTCCAACATGACCGTCTACCGCCTCATCGGCTCCGGCCAGTTGCCGGCGATCAGGGTGGGCCGGTCCTACCGGTTGCGGGAGGAGGACGTGGACAAGTACCTGGTCGAGAGGTACACCGAGGCCGGCTAGCACGGGCGGGGGCCGGTCAGCCGGTCCACCGCCTTGTGTAACCCCGGCCCGGCGCCCCCAAGGCAAGCGCCCTGGGCCGGGAGCCCCTATGGTCGTCATGACGCTGCCATGAACCCGACCATCAGCTTCCTCACCGACTACGGGCTCGCCGATGAGTTCGTCGGCGTGGTCAAGTCCGTGCTCCGGCGCCTGGCCCCGGAGGCCTTGGTCGTGGACCTCACCCACGACATCCCTCCTCACGACATCAGGGCCGGTTCCCTGGCCCTGCGCCGGGCCGTCTCCTGGTTGGCCCCGGGGGTCGTGCTGGGAGTGGTGGACCCCGGGGTGGGTACGGCCCGGAGAGCCCTGGCCGTCGAACCGGCACGGGGCGACTCGCTGCGCTTCGTGGCCCCCGACAACGGGCTCCTGATGCCGGCCCTGGCCGTCCTGGGCGGGGCGGCCCGGGCCGTCAGGCTGCCTCCCGCCCGCTACCCGGTCTTCTCGGACCCAGCCGTCGGTGGTGGGCCGGCCGCCGGTCCGACCTTCGACGGACGCGACGTGTTCGCCCCGGCGGCCGCCGCCCTGGCCAGGGGGGCGAACCTGGACGACCTGGGCGAGGAGGTCGACCCCGCCAGCCTGGTCCCCGGCCCGCAATCAGCCCCGAGGCCGCTTCCCGACGGGGTGGCCTGCGACGTCCTGTGGGTGGACCGGTTCGGCAACGCCCAGCTGGACGTGCCCCCGAGCGAGCTGGACCGGCTGGGGGCGGCGGTGGAGGTCCACCTGGCCGGCCGCCCGGCGGCGAGGGCCCGCCGGGCCCGGGCCTTTGCCGACCTCGCCCCCGGTGAGCTGGGCCTGGTGGTGGACTCGAGCGGGTTGCCGGCACTGGTGCTCGACCGGGCGCCAGCGGCGAGCCGCCTGGGGATCTCCCCGGGCACCGAGGTCGTGCTGCGCCGGCCGGTGGGGCCGGGTTGACCGGCGACCGAGGGCCCGGCCGGCGAGCACCCCTGGTGGGGACGGCCCAGTCACGGCAGTGAACCTGGCTGAGCTGGCTCAGCGCCACCCATCGGGGGCCATGGCCCTCCGGTGCGGCAGCCGGTCCTGGACCTGGGGCGAGCTGTGTTCCGAGGCGGGGGGGTGGCAGCGGGGCCTGGCTTCCCGCGGGGTGGGTCCCGGCGACCGGGTGGCCATCGTGGCGGGCTCTCAGGCCCTGTTCGTGGCGGCTTACCTGGGGGTGCTGGCGACGGGGGCGGTGGCCGTCCCCCTCAACCCGGCCAGCCCTCCCGCCGAGCTGTCCCGGGAGCTGGCGGCGGTGGGGGCCAAGGCGGCCGTGGGAGACCCCGGAGGAGCGGCAGCCCTGGCCGACCTGGGCAAGGCCGGCGCCGGGCCGGGCCATGTGCTGGTCCCGGGCTCCCCGGCCGAGGCAGGCCCGGGCTCGAGCGCTCCCGGTCCAGGGGCCCTGGAGCCGGTCCCCAGGGAACGGGACGACCTGGCCGTCCTGCTCTTCACATCCGGGACGGCGGGCAGCCCCAAGCCGGCCATGCTCACCCACGGCAACCTCCTGGCCAACCAGGACCAGGTGCTGGGAGTGCCTGCCCATGCCATCCACCCGGATGACAGGTGCCTGGCCGCCCTTCCCCTCTTCCATATCTACGGCCTCAACGTGGTCCTGGGCTTGGCCCTGGCCACCGGCGCCGGACTGGTGCTTCTGGCGCGGGGAGGCCCCTCGGAGGCCCTGGCCGCCGTCGAGGAGCACCAGGTGAGCGTGGTCGCCGGCGCGCCGCCCATGTTCGCGGCCTGGGCCGGGACCGGGGAGGCGGCGGTCCTCCGCTCGGTCCGGCTGGCCGTGTCCGGGGGCGCCGCCCTGCCCCGGGAGGTGGCCGAGCGGTTCACCGACCGCTTCGGGATACCGCTCGGGCAGGGCTACGGGCTCACGGAGGCATCACCGGTGGTGGCCTCCACCCTGGTCGATGGCCGGGCAGGCCCGGGCTCGGTGGGCGCACCCCTTCCGGGCCTGGAGCTGCGGCTGGTGGACGAGGGCGGGGGCGAGGCCCTGCCCGGGGACCCCGGCGAGATCTGGGTCCGGGGCCCCAACGTCTTTGCCGGGTACTGGGGCGCACCCGGGGCCACCGCTCGGGTCCTCGGTCCCGACGGCTGGCTGCACACGGGGGACGTGGCCGTGGTGGACGGGGCAGGGTCGCTGCACCTGGTCAACCGGGCCAAGGACCTGATCGTCGTGTCCGGGTTCAACGTCTTCCCCGGCGAGGTCGAGGCGGTGCTGGCCGCCCACCCCGCCGTGGCGGAGGCGGCCGTGGCAGGGTTCCCCGATCGGCGCTCCGGCGAGGCGGTGCGGGCCTATGTGGTGCCTGCCCCCGGAGCCGACCCGCCCGGCGAAAAGGAGCTGATCGACCACTGTGCCCGGTACCTGGCCCGGTACAAGTGCCCCGTGGAGGTGGTGGTGGCGGACGCCCTGCCCCGCATCGCCACCGGCGAGGTCCTGCGGCGAGCCCTGGGCCGGCCCTGACCTCGGCCTGTCCCATGGCGCAAGGCGTTCCTCACTATCCGGTGAGCCTGGTGGTGGCCGGGCGACCCTGCCTGGTGGTGGGGGGAGGGGCGGTGGCCGCCCGCAAGGCCGAGGCCCTGCTCCGGTGCCAGGCCCGGGTGCACGTGGTGGCCTCGCGGGTCGGCGCCGAGGTGCGGCGCCTCTCGGGGATCGTCACCGGCCCGGCCAGCTTGACGTGGGAGGAGAGACCTTGGCGGCCGGGTGAGCTGGCCTCCGGCCCGGCCGGGCCTGCCGGTCGGCGCTACTGGCTGGTCATGGTGGCAGTGGACGACCCCATGGTCAGCCGGGCCGTGGCCGACGAGGCCGAGAGGGCCGGGATGTGGGTGAACGTGGCCGACGATGCGGAGGCCTGCTCGTTCACCCTGCCCTCCGTACTGCGGCAGGGCCAGGTGACGGTCACCGTGGCCACGGCGGGCCAGAGCCCGGCCCTGGCCTCCTGGCTGAGGGACCGGCTGGCCGGTGAGGTGGGCCCCGAGTACTCCGTCCTGGCCGGCCTGCTCTCCGAGGCCCGGGAGGAGCTCAGGCAGAGGGGGAGGCCCACCTCCGGCCTCGACTGGCAAACTGTGCTGGACTCCGACATGCTCGGGTTGGTCCGAGCCGGCCGGGTAGAGGAAGCAAGGGAGCGGCTCAAGGCGTGTCTGTCGTTGTCGTAGGCCTCAACCAGCGGACAGCCCCCCTCGGGGTGCTGGAGCGCACGACGGTGAGCGATGCCGCCCTGCCCAAGGTCCTGCGCAGCCTCCTCGACCCGGGCAGCCTGTCCGAGGTCGTCGTCCTGTCCACCTGCGCTCGCACCGAGGTCTATGCCGTGGCCGAGAGGTTCCACGCCGGCCTGGCCGAGGTGCGGCGCCTGCTGGCCGACCTGAGCCTGAGCCGTCCCGAGGAGGTGAGCGACCACCTCTACTGCTACTTCGACGACGCTGCCGTCACCCACCTGTTCGAGGTCGCCGCCGGGCTGGACTCGGCCGTCCTGGGTGAGAGCGAGATCCTGGCCCAGGTGAGGCGGGCCTGGGAGCGGGCCAGGGAGGAGGATGCCGCCGGTCCCACCCTTTCGGACCTGTTCCGCCAGGCCGTGACCGTGGGCAAGCGGGCTCGTTCCGAGACCGGTATCGCCAGGGGGACGACGTCGATCTCCCAGTCCGCCGTGTCCCTGGCCCGCCAGCACCTGGGCGGCAGGCTCGAGGGCTCCTCGGTCCTGGTGCTGGGCACGGGGGAGATGGGGGAGGCGATGGCCACCGCCCTGGCCGGGGCAGGGGCCCGGGTCCTCGTCGCCAACCGCACCTGGGAGCGGGCCAGGGCCCTGGCCGGGAGGATCGGGGGCCAGCCCGTGGACCTCGGCCACCCGATGGATCCGGCCCGGCTCGGGGAAGCCCTCCTGGACGTCGACGTGCTGCTGGCCTCGACCAGCTCCCCCACCGTCATAATCGGGGCCGAGGAGCTGGCCCCGGCCATGGCCCTCCGCCAGCACCGCCCCCTCCTCGTGGTGGATGTGGCCGTCCCGAGGGACATCGACCGAGAGGTACGGGACCTCCCCGGGGTGGGCCTTCTCGACATGGAGGACCTGGCCGCCTTCGCCCGGGCCGGCGTGTCCGGCCGCCAGGCCGAGGTGGGCAAGGTGCGGGCCATCGTGGCCGACGAGGTCCAGCGCTACCTGGAGCGGCGGGCTTCCCGTACCGCCTCGCCCATGGTCTCGGCCCTCCGCCAGAGGGCCGAGACGCTGCGCCTGGCCGAGCTCGAGCGCTACCGGTCCCGGCTGGCTCGCCTGGGCCCGGAGGATCGTGAGATGGTCGAGGCCCTGACCCGACAGCTCCTGGCCAAGGTGCTGCACGAGCCCACCATGGCCCTCAAGGAAACGGCTGGCACGCCCAAGGCGGAGCGCCTCGGGGAGGCCCTGCGCACGCTGTTCCGCCTCTGAGGGCCGCCTCCCGCCCCCTCCGCCTCGCCACGCGGGGCAGCCCCCTGGCCCGCTGGCAGGCCGGGCGGGTGGGCGCCCAGCTCGAGGGCCTGGGGGCGCAGGTCCGGCTGGTGCTGGTCGACACCTCCGGTGACCGGCAGGGGGAGCGCAGCATCAGCGCCATCGGAGGTCAGGGCGTCTTCGTCAAGGAGGTGCAGTCGGCCGTCCTCGAGGGCCGGGCCGACCTCGCCGTTCACTCGGCCAAGGACCTGCCCTCCGCCCCCGTCCCGGGCCTGGTGCTCGCCGCCGTGCCCGAGCGGGGGGATCCCCGCGACGCCCTCGTGGGCCGGTCCCTGGAGCAGCTGGGACCGGGGGCCCTGGTGGCGACAGGGTCGGCCCGCCGCCGGGCCCAGCTGTCCTGGCTCCGTCCTGACCTGGCCTTTGTGGACCTGCGGGGGAACATCGGCACCCGCCTGGAGAAGGTCCCTCCCGGCGGGGCCGTGGTGGTGGCGATGGCGGCCCTCGACCGCCTGGGCTGGAGGGAGCGCGCTGCGCAGATCCTCGAGCCCGGCCTGGTGCTGCCCCAGGTGGCCCAGGGAGCCCTGGCTGTCGAGTGCCGGGAGGAGGACGAAGAGCTGGTCGGGCTCCTCGGGGAGATCGATGACCCCCTCTGCCGGGCCATGGTGGAGGCCGAGCGCTCCTTTCTCGGCGAGATGGGCGCCGGGTGCGAGCTGCCCATCGCCGCCCACTCCCGGCCCGTCCCTGACGGGCTGGAGCTGGACGGCCTGATCGCCTCACCCGACGGCAGGGTGCTCCTGCGCCAGCGGGCCACCGGTGACGACCCGGTCGCCCTGGGCCGGGAGGTGGCCCTGGGGTTGCTCGACGGTTGCGGCGGGCGGGCCCTCCTGCGGCGGCCCGGGCGACCATGACCGTCTACCTCGTGGGAGCGGGCCCCGGGGACCCGGGGCTGCTCACGGTGCGGGCGGCCGAGCTGCTCGCCCGGGCCGACGTGGTGGTCCATGATCGCCTGACCAGCGCTGAGCTCCTGGAGCTGGCTCCCCCCTCCGCTGAGCGGGTGGACGTGGGCAAGCAACCGGGAACCCCGGTGGACCAGGGCGGCATCAACCGCCTCCTGGTGGAGGCAGGCCGGTCGGGACGGTGTGTGGTGCGCCTCAAGGGAGGGGATCCCTTCGTGTTCGGCCGGGGGGGTGAGGAGGCGCTGGCCCTGGAGGAGGCGGGGGTGGCCTACGAGGTGGTGCCGGGCATCACCTCGGCGGTGGCAGCCCCCGCCTATGCCGGGGTGCCGGTGACCCACCGGGGCCTGGCGACCTCCTTCACGGTGGTGACCGGCCACCACCGCCAGGCTCTCGATGCCGAGGTGGACTGGGAGGCCCTGGCCAGGGCCGGGGGGACGATCGTGGTCCTCATGGGAGTGGCCCACCGGGGCCACATCGCCACCCGCCTCATGGCCGGCGGCCGGGACCCGGGGACGCCGGTCCTGGCCGTGCGCTGGGGGACGCGCCCGTTCCAGGAGGTGGTCCGGACCACCCTCGGCCAGCTGGGCCAGGTGGAGGTGAAGCCCCCTGCCACCATGGTGATCGGTGCCGTGTCGGCCCTCGACCTCGGCTGGTACTCCCGGCGGCCCCTCCTGGGCTGGAGGGTGGTGGTGACCAGGGCCCCGGGCCAGGCGGCGGCCCTGGTGGCCCGGCTGGCGGAGGCAGGGGCGGTGGCGCGCAGCATCCCGGTCATAAGCATCGAGGGCCCCGCCGACGGCGGGGTGGCCCTGGCCCGCGAGGCGGGGCGGGCCCGGGAGTACCACTGGGTGGTGTTCACCTCCGCCAACGCCGTCCGGCGCTTCCTCCCCCTGCTCCGCGACGCTCGGGACCTCGGTGCGGCCAAGGTGGCGGCCATCGGGCCCGCCACGGCTAAGGCCCTGGAGGAGCACAGGATCGTGGCCGACCTCGTGCCCGGCACCTATGTGGCGGAGGACCTCGTGGCGAGCTTCCCGCCGCCCCCGCAGGCAGGAGGCAGGGTCCTGCTCCCCCGGGCCGCCGTGGCCCGCGACGTGCTGCCCGAGGGCCTGCGTTCGGCGGGCTGGGAGGTCGTGGTGGTCGAGGCCTACCGGACCGGCCGTCCCCAGCCGGGGCCCTCGGCCGATGACCTGGCCTGGGCCAGGCAGGCCGACGCCATCACGTTCACGGCGCCCTCGACCGTGAACGGGTGGCTGGAGGTGGCCGGGAGGGAGGCGACGCCGCCCCTGGTGGCATGCATCGGACCCGTCACAGCCGCCGAGGCCGCGTCGCGGGGCTTGCACGTCGATGTGGTGGCCGGGAGCCACACCATCACCGGCTTGGTGGCAGCCCTGGAGGCGGAGGCTGCCCGGCGGGGGGGCCGTCGCGGACCCAGTCCGGACCGGTAGGAGCCCCAGAAGCGCTTGCCGTTGCGGCGAGGCGGTGTTAGCTTCCGCTTCTCACCCATAGGTGGTGGGGGCTCTGCGAGGGGTAGGCGGTCCCGGGGGACACGGTGCAATCCCCGTTCTCTGTCGCGCCCATGAGCGCAGTGCCACGAGAGCGAGGAGAGGGAGACATGAGAGAACGAAGGGGGAGGACCCACCGGCTGGGCCTGCGGGCCATGGCCGGGGGGGTGGGGGCGGCAAGCCTCATCGGGGGCCTCCTGGCCCTGCCCGCCACGGCAGCCCACGCCCAGACCAGCACCACCCGGCGCTACCAGGCCTCCGGGGTCCTGAGCGCCCACCGGGTGGGAACGGTGAACCTGAAGCAGCTGTCCCAGAACTACGCCGGCCGGGTGGCGGCGGCCCGGAGCGGGGCCTCGGCCAGCCAGGCCGGGCGCACCGTGCCCATGAAGCTGACCCCTGCCCGCCAGCAGGCCCTGCAGAGCCGGTCGGCGGGCATGCCCAAGGCCTTCCGCACCGCCGCGGCCGCCACGGCCACCTCCTCCATAACCGGCAACGTGGCCGGGGAGAGCGGCTTCACCGGGCTGACCGCTCCCAACAGCGCCTCGGTCAACGTTCCGTACCAGGGCATCCCCGACGTGACCCCTCCCGACCAGGGCCTGGCCGTCGGCCCCAGCTCGGCCGGGACCGTGGAGGTGGAGTTCGTCAATGATGCCCTTGCCATCTACAACACCCGCGGCCAGGCGCTCCTCGGGAGCATCCCCGCCTACGAGCTCTTCGGCCAGCCGGCCACGGCCGCCATGTCCGATCCCCGCGTCTACTGGGACCCGGGCAGCCACCGGTGGTTCCTCACCATGTTCGACGTGGGCAACTCGCAGAACCCGACGAGCACCCAGTTCATCGACGTGAGCTCGACCTCCGACCCGTTCGGCACCTACGCCACGTTCTCGATCGACACCACCGACTCGGGCCAGCCCAACTGCCCCTGCTTCGGCGACTACGACCAGATCGGGGCCGATGCCAATGGCTTCTACATCGCCACCAACGAGTTCGGGGAGACCTCGGGCTACAACGGCGTGATCCTCTACGCCATGTCCAAGCGCCAGCTGGAGGGCGACGCCACGAGCATGAGCGGGACCCCGCGGGTGGTGAAGTACCGGGTGCCGACCGACATCTTCGGGCAGACCTACCACCTGTCCCCGGCGTCGGTCCCCCAGTACGCCCACATGCCGAGCACGGAGTACTTCGTCGAGTCCAACGGTGACGCCCTCTACGGCCGGCGGCTCGAGGTCTACGCCCTGCTCGACACGTCCGTCCTCAACAGCGGGGGCACCCCCACGCTGGTGAGCTCCCCCGTCGGGGTGCACGAGTACGGCCAGCCGCCCAACGCCACCCAGAAGGCCGGGCCCATCCCTCTCGGCCAGTCCGTGGGGGACGGCGAGGCCCAGCTCGACACCGACTTCGACGCCGTCCAGGAGGTCACCTACACCCAGGGCAACCTCTACGCCGAGTACTCGACCATCGTGCCCTACCAGGGTCAGGAGCGGTCGGGAGCGGACTGGGTGGTGCTGAAGCCGTCGGTCTCGGGGAGCTCGGTGTCCGCCTCGGTGGTGAGCCAGGGCACCCTGGCTACCAGCCAGAACCTGCTCTACCCGAGCATCGAGGTGGCCTACAATGGCCTCGGCTACATGAACTTCGCCGTGGCCGGCGACTCGACCTACCCCACCCCGGCCTATGCGTACGTCCTGGGCACCCGGGGAGTGCGGGGCCGTGTCCACCAGGCGACGGCGGGGACGGCGCCGCTGGACGACTTCAGCTGCTACCCGTATTTCGGGTTCGGCACGTCCTGCCGGTACGGTGACTACTCGGCCGGTCAGTCCTTCGACCAGCGCATCTACATGGCGACCGAGTACGTGGGCCCCGTGCTGCGGGACAACTACACCGACTGGGACACCTACCTCTACAGCGCTCCCCGGCCCTAGCCGGCCCCGCGGGGCGAGCTTCCCTTCCCGGGCCGCGGCCTTGGTGCCGCGGCCCGGGAACGCGTCCGGGCCCGGACGGTGGCTACGCTTTGGGCCGTGACGTTCCCGGCCCGCCGTCTCCGCCGGCTGAGGAGGACCCCGGTCGTGCGGCGGCTGGTGGCCGAGGCCCGGCTGTCGGTGGACGACCTGGTCGCCCCCATCTTCGTGAGGGAGGGGATAGAAGAGCCCAGGCCGGTGGCCTCGCTCCCCGGCGTGATGCAGCACACCGTGGCGTCGGCGGTGAAGGAGGCCAGGCACCTGGCGGGCCTGGGCATCCCGGGCCTCATCCTGTTCGGCGTCCCGGCCACCAAGGACCCCTCGGGCTCCGGTGCCTTCGCCCCCTCCGGGGTGGTCCAGGTGGCCCTGCGCGAGCTGCGGGACGAGCTCGGGGACGAGATGGTGCTCATGGCCGACCTGTGCCTGGACGAGTACACCGACCATGGCCACTGCGGGGTGCTGGACGGCTCAGGCCGGGTGGACAACGACCGAACGCTGGAGCTGTACGGCCGGGTGGCGGTGGCCCAGGCCGCCGCTGGTGCCGACGTCGTGGCCCCCAGCGGGATGATGGACGGTCAGGTGCGGGCCATCCGGGACGCCCTGGACGGTGCCGGCCATCCCGAGGTGGCCATACTGGCCTACGCGGCCAAGTACGCCTCGGCTCTGTACGGTCCCTTCCGGGAGGCGGTGGACGTGAGCATCGCCGGGGGAGGCGACCGGCGCAGCTACCAGCTGGACCCCCGTAACCGGCGCGAGGCCCGCCTGGAGGTGGCGGAGGACGTGGCCGAAGGGGCCGACCTGGTGATGGTGAAGCCGGCTCTCGCCTACCTGGACGTCATAGCCGACGTGAGGGCGGCTGTGGACGTGCCCCTGGCCGCCTACCACGTGAGCGGCGAGTACGCCATGGTGAAGGCGGCGGCCGAGCGGGGCTGGATCGACGGCCCGGCCGTGCTGAGGGAGCACCTGACGGCCATCCGCCGGGCCGGTGCCGACCTGGTGCTCACCTACGCGGCGGCCGAGCTGGCCGAGGCCCTGCAGGCTTAGAGCGTGGGGAGCACCAACCGGGCTCTCTTCGAGCGGGCCTGCCGGGTGACCCCGGGCGGGGTGAACTCGCCGGTGAGGGCGTTCCAGGCAGTGGGCGGCTCCCCCTACTTTGTCGCCCGGGCGGAGGGCCCCTTCGTGTGGGACGTCGAGGGCCGGCGCTACGTCGATTACGTCCAGTCGTACGGGGCCTCGATACTGGGCCACGCCCATCCCGCCGTGGTGGAGGCGGTCAGCGCCGCCGCTCGGAGAGGCACGACCTACGGGGCCCCCACCGAGGCCGAGGTGGTGCTGGCCGAGGAGATCGCCCGGCGAGTGCCCGGTTGCGAGCAGGTCCGCCTGGTCGGGACGGGCACCGAGGCGGCCATGAGCGCCGTCCGGGTGGCCCGGGGGTACACGGGCCGGGACCGGGTGGTGAAGTTCGCCGGCTGCTACCACGGGCACGCCGACGCCCTGCTGGCCAGCGGCGGCAGTGGGGTGGCCACCCTGGGGCTGCCCGGCTCGGCGGGCGTGCCGGCGGGGGCAGTGGCCGACACGGTGGTCTCACCCTTCAACCGGGTCCCCGAGCTCGGCTCGGACGTGGCCTGCGTGCTGGTGGAGCCCGTCGCCGCCAACATGGGCCTGGTGCCCCCCGCGGAAGGCTTCCTCGCCGGGCTGCGGGAGGCCTGTGACAGCGTCGGGGCCCTGCTCGTGTTCGACGAGGTCATAACGGGGTTCCGGGTGGGGCGGGGCGGGGCTAGCGAGTGGAGCGGGGTCTGCCCCGACCTGTGGTGCTTCGGCAAGGTCATCGGTGGGGGCCTTCCCCTGGCCGCTTTCGGGGGGCGCCGGGAGGTCATGGAGGTGCTGGCCCCGACAGGGCCCGTGTACCAGGCCGGGACCCTGTCGGGGAACCCGCTCGCCACGGCGGCGGGCCTGGCTGTTCTGGGGGAGCTGGGCCCGGAGGCCTATTCCATCCTGTCCGCCACTGCTGCCGAGCTGGCCTCGGGCCTGCTGGCGGCGGCCGGCCGGGCCGGGGTCCCCCTCCAGGTCCCCCGGGTGGGACCTCTGCTCGGGCTGTTCTTCGCCGATGAGCCCGTGGTCGACTACGAGGGTGCGCGGGCGGCGGCCGCCGGAGATCGCTATGCCCGCTTCTTCCGGGCCATGCTGGAGCGGGGGGTGGCCTTCGCCCCCGGGGCGTACGAGGCGGTGTTCCCCAGCCTGGCCCACGGGCCCGAGGAGCTGGCCCACACCATGGCCGCCGCCGAGGAGGCCCTGTCGTCCCTCGTGGACTAGGACCTCCCTCCGGCCGGGGGCGCCGACGCCCTGGCCCACAGCCGGGATCAGCTGGTGGGCGCGGGGGGCTGGTCGGCGGGCGAGAGGGGGGCCAGGTGGGCCAGGGCGGCCACGGCCCGGTAGGCGGCTTCGGCGGGCCCCACCTCCTCCGGGCGGAGGAGGTTGGCCATGATGCGCAGCACCCACTCCATGAGCGGGCGGCTGCGCATGCCCGTCCCGACCAGGACGGAGAGGAGCCGGGGCCGGCCGATGAGGCGGACGAAGGCCCGGGCCACCCGGTAGTAGGTGCCGTAAGCCTCCTCCAGGCGCCGGGGGTAGGCGGCCAGGGCGGTCGGGTCGTTGCCGGCCAGGGCCTGACCCACCGAGAAGGCGGCCATACGGCCGGTCTCGTAGGCATAGGCGATCCCCTCCCCGTTGAAGGGGTTGATCGACCCCCCGGCGTCCCCAACCACCAGGTGGCTGGGGCCGGCGTGAGGGCGCAGCGAGAGGCCCATGGGCAGCTTTCCCCCCGTGGGGGGGGAGCAGCAGGTGGCGGGGGACAGCCCCCACGAGGCCGGCACGGCCTCCACGAAGGCCTCCATGAGGCGGGTGGTGTTGACCCCCTTCCAGCGGGCCGAGGTGGAGAGCAGGCCCACCCCCACGTTCACCCGGCCGTCCCCGAGAGGGAAGACCCATCCGTACCCGGGCAGGACGGCGCCGTCCCCGTCCCGGAGGTCGAGATGGGACTCGATCCAGGGCTCGGCCGACCGGGGGGAGAGGTAGTAGCCCCGGATCGCCAGCCCCAGGGGCCACCTTCTCTCCCTCGCCACGCCGAGTGCTCGGCCGAAGCGGGAGTTGGCACCGTCGGCCACCACCACATAGCGGGCGGCCACGGTCTCGGGCCCGTCCGGTCCCCGCACCACCGCCCCCCGCACCGAACCGCCCTCCCTGAGGGGGCTCACGGCCTCGGTCGCGTAGCGGATGGTTGCCCCGGCCCGCTCCGCCCGCCCTGCCACCAGCGAGTCCAGCTCGGCCCGGGTGACCACGTAGCCGTAGCTCGGATACTCGGGATGCCGGGGCCAGGCCAGCTCCAGGGCCCGCCCGCCGGCAATGGCCCGCAGTCCCTCGAAGCGGTGGTGGCCGCCCAGCTCCCGGCCCAGCCCCATGTCCTCGAGCTGGCGCACCGCCCGGGGGGTGAGCCCGTCCCCGCAGGTCTTCTCCCGGGGGAACCGCTTGCGCTCCACCACGCACACGTCCCAGCCCGCCTCGGCCAGCCAGTAGGCGCAGGAGGAGCCGGCCGGCCCGGCCCCTACGATGAGGGCGTCGTAGCGGTGCCGGGGCTGGTTGACCATGGGGGTGCGAGGCTAGCCGGCGGCTCCCGGGAGCGGTCGGGGGCGTGAGGGCCACGATGTGCCGTTTCGCCGGGGAAGGTGGTAGAAACGGGAAGGTCGGAGGGTGAGCTTCCTGACCGGCACCTCCCCTTTATGGTGGTCCGTGGATCGCTCTCCGGGCTCTGTCAGGGAAGGAGGTGAAGGCCAGTGCCAGCGGTTGTAGGAGCGCCAGCTACCGGGTTCAGCACCTACCTCGGCATCTTCTTCTTGATCTGCCTGTCCGGGCTGTTCGCCGGCCTCTCCTTCTTCGCCTCCGGCCGGCTCGGACCCAAGAAGCCCACCAAGGCCAAGACCGCCCCCTACGAGTGCGGGATCGTGCCCAGCCGGGCCCCCGCCGAGCGCTTCCCTGTGCGCTTCTACCTGATAGCGATGATCTTCATCATCTTCGACATCGAGATCATCTTCTTGTACCCCTGGGCCGTGGTCTACCGCCAGCTCTCCACGTTCGGCCTGACCGAGATCCTGGTGTTCTCGGCCCTGGTGTTCGCCTCCTTCCTCTACCTCTTGAGCAATGGGGCCCTGGACTGGGGGCCGGCCAAGCGCCTGCGCCCGCCCACCATGGGAGGTGGCATGCGGACCACGGAGTCGACCGTTCGCCGGTACGGTCCCGGGCCTGAGCCCGGCCGGGACGAGGCGGCGTAGCGCCGTGGGGATAGAGCGCCTCCACCACAACTTCCTCACCGCCCCCCTGGAGGAGATGGTCAAGTGGGCCCGGCGCAACAGCGTCTGGCCGGCCACCTTCGGGCTGGCGTGCTGCGCCATCGAGATGATGGCCGCCGGGGCCGCCGACTTCGACCTGGCCCGCTTCGGGATGGAGGTCTTCCGGGCCTCCCCCCGCCAGGCGGACCTCATGATCGTGGCCGGGCGGGTGAGCCAGAAGATGGCCCCTGTGCTGCGCCAGGTCTACGACCAGATGATGGAGCCCAAGTGGGTCATCTCCATGGGAGTCTGCGCCTCCACCGGGGGCATGTTCAACAACTACGCCATCGTCCAGGGAGTGGACCAGGTGGTCCCCGTGGACGTCTACGCCCCCGGGTGCCCGCCCGGCCCCGAGACGCTCATGCACTCCATCCTCACCTTGCACGAGAAGATCCGCACCGGGGAGATACTCCAGCGCCGCCGGTCGCGCCAAGGGGGCGCAGGGCTCCATCTCCAGGCTCCCCTCCCCGACCGGGCCAGCAACGAGCCGCGTCGGGTCACGGTAGGGACAGCACGCTGATGCTCATCGGGTCCGAAGGCACCGGCGAGAAGCGGCGCCGGGAGGGAGATGGCGCCGCCCTGCCGGGGGCCGGCGAGGTCAGGAGGGCGCCCGACGGCAGGCTGACCGGCCCGCCCAGCTACGGCCTGCCCACCTCCCATCCCCGGGGCGAGCTGGTCCTCCACCCCCCCCGGGAGCTGTACCGGGACCTGATGAGCACCATGCTGCGGGACGGCTTCGAGATGGTGAGCGACCTCTGCGGCGTGGACTACCTGGCCCATCCCACCCGGGCCCTGCCCGAGGGGGTGAGGCCCGAGCGCTTCGAGGTGGTCCTGTCGGTGGTCTCCCTCCGCCACCGCCGGCGGGTACGGGTGAGGGTCCAGGTGCCCGACCACGATCCGACGCTGCCCACGCTGTTCGACCTCTACCCTGGCACCGACGCCATGGAGCGGGAGACGTACGACATGTTCGGCATCCGCTTCGAGGGCCACCCTGACCTCACCCGCATACTGATGCCCGAGGACTGGGAGGGCTTCCCCTTGCGCAAGGACTACTCCGTCGGGCGTGTGCCGGTGCAGTTCAAGGAGGCACCCGGCCCCCGATGACCACCTACGACGTCCAGCAGTCGCCCCGGCCGGCGGGCCCGCCTCCCCGCTCGGGCCGGTGGGAGAGCACGGCCCTCGTGGCCGAGACCTCCGAGGGACCCCAGGAGATGGCCGAGCGGTTGCGCACCCGGGCCGAGGAGCTGCACCGCCAGGAGGGGGCGGTGCTCCGCCTGCCTGAGGGCGTCGCCATCGACCCTTCGGACATCGACGTCGAGGTGTCCGAGGACGAGACCATGATCATCAACATGGGTCCTCAGCACCCCTCCACCCACGGGGTGCTCCGGGTGATGATGGAGCTCGACGGCGAGACGGTGCTGCGCACCAAGCCGGTGGTGGGCTATCTGCACACGGGCATGGAGAAGACGGGGGAGGAGCTCACCTATGTGCAGGGGGCGACCAACGTCACCCGCATGGACTACCTCTCCCCCCTCCACAACGAGCTGGTCTTCTCCCTGGCCACCGAGGCCCTCCTGGGCGTGGAGATACCTCCCCGGGCGACCTGGATCCGCATGCTCATGTGCGAGCTCAACCGCCTCTCCTCCCATCTCATGTGGATGGCGACCAACGGGATGGACCTGGGTGCCACCTCCATGATGATCTACGGGTTCCGGGAGCGGGAGGTGGTGCTCTCCTTCTTCGAGAAGGTCACCGGCCTGCGCATGAACCACAATTACATCCGCCCGGGAGGGGTGGCGGCGGACCTTCCCGATGGCTGGGAGGACGACGTGTCGGCCATCTGCGAGATGATCCCGCCGCGCCTGCACGAGTACGACGAGCTGTTCACGGGCCAGCCCATCTTCCGGGAGCGCACCGAGGGAGTCGGCCAGATGAGCCAGGAGACTGCCATCGCCCTCTCGGCCACCGGCCCCATCCTGCGGGCCTCGGGGGTCCCCTGGGACCTCCGCCGCACCATGCCGTACCTGTACTACGACCAGGTGGCCTTCGACGTGGTGGTGGGGACCTACGGCGACACCTTCGACCGGTACGCGGTGCGACTCAACGAGATGCGGGAGTCGGTGAAGATCATCCGCCAGATCCTGGACAGGATGCCGACGGGCGATTACCGGGTGCAGGACAAGAAGGTGACGCCGCCGCCCAGGGGCCGGATCGACCAGTCCATGGAGGCCCTCATCCACCACTTCAAGATCTTCACCGAGGGGTTCAGGGTGCCGGAGGGCGAGGTGTACGTGGCCGTGGAGTCTCCACGGGGTGAGCTGGGTTGCTACCTGGTGTCCGACGGCTCCCCCAAGCCCTACCGCCTCCACATCCGGGGGCCGTCCTTCGTGAACCTCCAGAGCCTGCCGGTCATGCTGAAGGGGGGCCTGGTGGCCGACGCCGTGGCCGTCATCTCGTCGGTGGACCCGGTGATGGGGGAGGTGGACCGCTGATGACCGGCCCTGCGGACACCGCCGGACCGGAGGCGCGCCCGGCAGGGGGCCTCAGCCCCGAGGCCCTGGCTCAGGCCCGCGAGCTGGTGGCCCTGTACCCGGAGCCTCGCTCGGCTCTCGTGCCCCTCTGCCACCTGGTCCAAGCCGAGCATGGATGGCTCACCCCCCAGGCGATGGTGGAGGTGGCCGATCTGATCGGGGTGACGCCGGCCGAGGTGCTCGGCACCGCCAGCTTCTACGACATGCTCCATACCGAGCCGGTCGGGAAGTACGTGATCGGCGTGTGCACGAACATCGCCTGTCTGCTGAACGGCGGCATCGAGCTGCTCGAGCACGCCGAGGAGCGCCTGGGGACCCGGGCGGGGGCCACCACGGCGGACAACCTGTTCACCCTGGAGGAGGTGGAGTGCATCGCCCTGTGCGACAAGGCGCCCTGCCTCACCGTGAACTGGCGCTTCTTCGGCCCCCTGACCCACGACGGGTTCGACGCCCTGGTGGAGGACCTGGCGGCCGGGCGCCTGGAGGGGGAGGTGCCCCGCCACGGCATCCTCAACCGGGTGAGAAGGGAAGGAGGCCTGCGGGTGGCGAGGGAGGAGGTGCTGGCCGAGCGGGCCGCCTCCGACCAGGCCCTCGAGCAGCGCAAGGCGGCCCGGGAAGCGGTGGAGAAGAGGGAGCAGGCCCAGCAGGGGCAGGGGGGGAAGCAGGGCGGCAAGGGGTCGGCGTGATAACCGACGCCGCCCCCATAGTGACGGCGCGGCTGCGCCAGCACGCCGACTCCCACACCCTCGAGCGCTACCTGGCCACGGGCGGCTACCGGGCCCTGCGTAAGGCCCTGTCCATGCACCCCGAGGACGTGGCCGCCGAGGTCAGCAAGGCGAGCCTGCTGGGCCGGGGAGGCGCCGGCTTCCCGGCCGGGCGGAAGTGGTCCATGCTGCGGCCCAACCCGGTGCGCTACCTCACCGTGAACGGGGACGAGAGCGAGCCCGCCACCTTCAAGGACCACCTGCTCATAGAGTGCGACCCTCACCAGATCCTGGAGGGGTCCCTGATCACCGCCTATGCCATAGGGGCGGCCCAGGTGTTCATATACGTGCGGGGGGAGTTCGCCCTGGGCCTGGAGCGCATGCAGTCGGCCTTGAACGAGGCCTACCGCTACGGCGCCGTGGGCAGGGACATCTTCGGCTCCGGGTTCTCGGTGGATGTCGTGGTCCACCCCGGTGCGGGGGCCTACATCTGCGGGGACGAGACCGGCCTGCTCGAATCCCTGGAGGGCAAGCGTGGCTTTCCCCGGATCAAGCCCCCGTACTACCCGGCCGCCATGGGCCTCTATGGTGAGCCGACCGTGGTCAACAACGTGGAGACCATGTCCAACATCCCCTGGATCGTCCTCCACGGGGGCGACGCCTTCGCCTCGCTGGGGGAGGGCTCCTCCACGGGGACCCGGCTCTTCGCCCTGTCGGGCCACGTCCGCCGGCCGGGCAACTACGAGGTGGAGATGGCCAAGACCACCTTCTCCGACCTGATCCACGCCCCGGTCTACGGCCAGGGCCTGCGGGCCGGGCGGACCCTCAAGGCCTTCATCCCGGGCGGTGCGTCCTCGCCCTGGTTCGGACCCGAGCTGGTCGACCTTCCCCTGTCCCAGGACGAGGTGGCCAAGCACAGCTCCATGCTCGGCTCGGGGTCGGTGGTGGTGATGGACGACACCACCTGCGCCGTACGGGCGGCCTGGCGCATCACCCGGTTCTTCGCCCGGGAGTCGTGCGGGCAGTGCACCCCCTGCCGGGTGGGGTCGGGCTGGCTGGAGAAGATCATGCGCCGCATCGAGGACGGAGCCGGCCGGGAGGAGGACCTGGACCTGCTGCTGGACGTCTGTGACAACATCTCCCCCGAGCTGGTGTGGCCCCCCCAGCAGACCACGATCTGCCCCCTGGGGCCGTCGATCCCGCCTTCCATCTACTCCGCCATCCGGATGTTCAGAGACGAGTTCCTGGTGCACATAAAGGACGGGGCCTGCCCGTATGCCTGACGACGAGACCCTCACCATGGTGCTGGACGGCCGGCCTGTCCCCGCCCGCAAGGGCGAGAAGATCATCGCCGCTGCCGAGCGGGCGGGCACCTACATACCCCGCTTCTGCTACCACCCCAGGATGCGCCCGGTGGGGATGTGCCGCATGTGCCTGGTCGAGGTGAAGGGGCCGAGGGGCTTCTCCCTCCAGCCCGCCTGCTTCATGGACGCAGCCGACGGGATGGAGGTGGTCACCACCAGCGACAAGGTGAAGAAGGCCCAGGACGGGATCCTCGAGTTCCTCCTCGTCAACCATCCCCTGGACTGCCCCGTCTGCGACAAGGGGGGTGAGTGCCCCCTCCAGGACCAGACCATGACCTGGGGCCCGGGGGAGAGCCGTCTCGTCGAGGAGAAGGTCCATTTCGCCAAGCCCATCTGGATCAGCTCGCTCGTGGCCCTGGACCGGGAGCGCTGCATCCAGTGCGACCGCTGCACCCGCTTCGCCACCGAGGTGGCCGGCGAGGCCCTCATCAACTTCATCAGCCGGGGGGACCACCTCGAGGTCAACACCTTCCCCGAGCTGCCCTTCGACTCCTACTTCAGTGGCAACACGGTGCAGATCTGCCCCGTGGGGGCCCTCACGGCCACTCCCTACCGGTTCAAGGCCCGGCCCTGGGACCTGGAGCAGTGCGAGAGCACCTGCACCAGCTGCGCCGTGGGCTGCCGGGTGGCCGTCCAGTCATCGTCAGACAGGGTGATCCGCTATCTGGGGGTGGACTCCGACCCGGTGAACCACGGCTGGCTGTGCGACAAGGGCCGCTTCGACTTCGAGGCCAACAACTCTGAGGACCGGGTCATCCATCCCCTCCTGCGCAAGGACCAGGAGCTGCAGGAGGTCACCTGGTCCAGGGCCCTGGCGGCCGCGGCCCAGGGCCTGCGCCGGGCCCTGGACCGGTACGGTCCTTCGGGGGTGGGCGTGATCGGGGGGGCCCGTCTCACCAACGAGGACGCCTACGCCTGGGCCAAGCTGGCCAAGTCCGTGCTCCGCACGGACTCGGTTGACGCCCAGCTGGGCGACGGGCTGCCCGCCGAGGTGGTGCTGGGCCTGCCCCGGGCCACCATCGACCAGGCCTGCTCGGCCCGGGCCCTGGTCCTCCTGGCCCCCGACCTGCACGAGGAGCTGCCCATACTGCACCTGCGCCTGCGTCAGGCCGTCCTGGACGGCGGCCTGCCCGTGGTGGAGCTGGCTCCGGCGGCCAGCGGCCTCAGCCACCTGGCGAGGGTCTCCCTTCCCTACCGCCCCGGCGAGGCCGCCGACCTGGTCCAGCAGGTCCTGTCGCCGCACCGGGCCCGCTCGGCGGGACCCTCGGCCCCCACCGACGCCGATGCGGCGGCCCGTCAGGCAAGGGAGCGGGCCCGCCAGCTCCTCGGGCTGGACCAGGGGGGAAGAGGGGAGGGAGTGGTGGTGGTCCTGGGCCGTCCGTCCCTTGCCGAGCCCGCCGACTCCATCGCCGCCGCCGCCGCCGCCCTGGCCCAGGCTCTGCCCGAGGCACGCTTCCTGCCCGCCCTGCGGCGGGCCAACGTCCACGGGGCCTTGGACATGGGCCTGGCGCCCGGGCTCCTGCCCGGGCGCGTGACCCTGGAGGAGGGGCGCGACTGGTTCACCCGGGGGTGGGGGACCCTCCCCGACTCCAGGGGGCAGGAGACAGCGGGAATGCTGGCCGCGGCGGCCGAGGGGCGTATGGGGGCCCTCGTCCTGCTGGGAGCCGATCCTCTGGCGGACTTCCCGGATCGCCGCCTGGCCCGCCGGGCCCTGGACGGGGTGGAGTTCGTGGTGGCGGTGGACGCCTTCCTCAACGGGTCCTCCCGGCGGGCGGACGTGGTGCTCCCCGCAGCCATGTACGCCGAGCGGCCGGGCACCACCACCAACCTGGAGGGGCGCATCACCCGGCTGGGCCAGAAGGTGGTGGCTCCCGGGACGTGCCGGCCCGACTGGATGATCGCGGCCGAGCTGGCCGCGGCCCTCGGGGCCGACCTCGGGCTGGAGTCGGTGGAGGAGATCTGGGACGAGATCGAGCGCCTGGCACCCTCCCACGCCGGCATCACCCGGGTCCTGCTGGCCAGCCGCTCCTCCCGGGACGGCCTGCTGGCTCCCCTGCCCAGGGTGCCTGTGCGCATCCAGCCCGGGGTGGGGAGGCCGGGCGGGGGCCCTGCGGTCCACCCCGGTACCACCGACACCGGCGTGGGCGCCACCCAGGGCGTGCCTGCCCCCATCGACCCCATGGCCACGCCGGGCATCGGCTCGGCCGAGCGCCACGGGGTCCCCAACGTGGCGGGGGCGCCGGAGGACTGGAGCACCGAGGAGGAGCGGGAGGCCTGGGAGGGCCCGGACCGGGAAGCACGCGCCGAGGAGGCAAGGCGCCAGGAGGACGTCGCCTCGCGGCCCAGCCCGCTCACCTACTCCGGCCCGACAGTGGCCCCCGACGTCCCCCGGGTGGACGGCTACGGCCTGCGGCTGGTGACGGGTCGGGTCCTCTACGACCAGGGCACCCTGGTCCAGGCCTGCCCTTCCCTGGCCCCTCTGGCCCCGGGGCCCCGTCTCAGGGTCAACCGCTATGACCTGGACCGGCTGGGGCGCGCGCCGGGGGACCGGGTGCGTGTCGTGACCCCCGGTGCCAGCCTGGTGCTCGAGGCCGTGGTGGACCCGGGGATACCGAGGGGCTCGGCCGCCCTCGCCTTCAACCTGGAGGGGGAGGGGGCGGCGGACCTCATCGACGCCACCAAGCCCGTGACCGATGTCCGACTGGAGACGATCTAGGTGGCGCTCCACCCGCTGTACGCACCCCTGCCGCCCCTCTTCGCCCACGGGGTGACCCTGGGCGTGGTCATCATCGTGCTGGTCAAGGCCATCGCCGCCTTCGTGATCCTGCTGCTCTGCGTCCTGCTCATGATCTGGTTCGAGCGCAAGGTCATCTCCGACATGCAGAACCGGATCGGGCCCAACCGGGCGGGGCCCTTCGGGGTCCTCCAGACGATGGCCGACGGGGTGAAGCTGTTCTTCAAGGAGGACCTGCTGCCGGACCGTGCGGACCGGAGGGTGTTCCGCCTGGCGCCCTACCTGTCTGCCATCCCCGCCTTCCTCGTCTTCGCCATTGTCCCCGTCGGCGGCGAGGTGACGATCTTCGGCCACACGACCGAGCTCCAGGTGGCCGACCCCCCGATCGGCATCCTGTTCCTCCTGGCCATGTCCTCCATCTCCGTGTACGGGGTCATGCTGGCCGGGTGGTCCTCGGGCTCCAAGTACCCGCTCCTGGGCGGGATCCGGGCCTCGGCCCAGATGGTCTCCTACGAGGCCGCCCTGGGCCTCTCCATTGCCGCCGTGGTCCTCATGACCGGGTCCCTCTCGACCCGCCAGATCGTGAACTCGCAGTCGGCGGTGCTCTACGGGCCCGTGCCGGCCTGGAACGTCCTGCGCCTGGGCGTCGTGCCGTTCTTCATATTCCTGGTCGCCATCACGGCCGAGCTGAACCGCCCCCCCTTCGACCTGACCGAGGCCGAGCAGGAGCTGGTCGGGGGCTTCCAGACCGAGTACTCCTCGGTCCGCTTCGCCCTCTTCTACCTGGCCGAGTTCATGAACACCATCACCATGTCGGCCATCGTGGTGACCCTGTTCTTCGGTGGGCCCGACGGGCCCCACATCCGCCCCGTCCACTGGTTGTGGCCCATCCTCTGGTTCTTCATCAAGACGGTGGTGTTCCTCTACTTCTACGTCTGGTTGCGCGCCACCCTGCCCCGCCTTCGCTACGACCAGCTCATGGACCTCGGATGGAAGGTGCTCATCCCGGGATCACTGTTCTGGCTGCTCATCATCGCCGGGATGCTCATCGACTTGAAGTGGGGCTTCGGGATCTTCGGGGGCGGCATCGTCACCTCCCTCCTCATCCTCCGGGCCCTGAAGGTGGGCCGTTCACAGCAGGAGGAGCCGGGGGCGGAGTTCCGCTTCGTGGGCCGCTTCAGCCCGACCGGGGATGACGGCCCACCCGGCCCGTCCGCGGTCGCCGGCCGGCGGGCCGGCGCCCCCTTGACCTCGGGCTCGGCTGGCCGGGGGGCAGGGACCTGATGGGAGTCCTCGACGGGTTCAAGGGGTTCAAGGTCACCCTGAGCCAGGTCTTCCAGCCCCGGGTCACGTCCCAGTACCCGGAGCAGAAGCGGCCCAAGCCCCCTCGCTTCCACGGCCGCCACGTCCTCAACCGCTACGAGGACGGCATGGAGAAGTGCATCGGCTGCGAGCTGTGCGCCGGCGTGTGCCCGGCCAGCTGCATCTACGTCCGGGGGCTCGACAATCCCCCCGACGCCCCCGTCTCCCCCGGCGAGCGCTACGGGTTCGTCTACGAGATCAACTACCTGAGGTGCATACACTGCGACCTCTGCGTCGAGGCCTGCCCCACCGAGGCCATCACCGAGTCCAAGCTCTTTGAGTTCTCCTTCACCAACCGGGAGGACGCCATCTACACCAAGCGGGAGCTGGTCGTGGGGGACGACGGGCGGCCTCAGGTGCTCCCTTGGGAGGACTGGAGGCAGGGTGACGACGTGCACACCTCGGCCTGGGTGCGCGCCACCTCCCCGTCAGGAGCCGCCGCCTTCGAGGGCCGCCGCCAGTGGTCGGGAGAGCTGGGCTACGGATGCCGCCCCGGCGAGCTGGGTCAGGCTTCCCCGTCCTTCGACAGCGGCCAGCACGGCCCCAACGACTTCCCCATCCGCGAGCTGGCCGCCTACCACCTGCCCAGCCTCATCGGCTTCATGGCCAGGCGGCGGGCCAAGCGCCACGGCGTGACCCCGGCAGGGGTCAAGCCCTTCGGGCCCCCCGGCCCCAGGGTGGGCCACGTGCAGCACGGCCTGGAGAACCCGCCCATGACCATGAAGGAGAAGGTCCTGGACCTGATCAACGCTGGCCCCGTGCGGTTCGGCTCGGGGGCCCCTGATGGCTTCGCCTCCTCCCGGCCCGACCGGGGTGGGGAAGCGGGCCGGGAGGAAACCTGATGCACCCCCTGCCAGCGGTCACCCTCCCCGACGGGATCACCTTCGCCACGTGCGCCGTCATGTGCCTGACCGGCGCCTTCGGGGTGGTGCTATCCCGCAACCCCGTGCACTCGGCCCTGTTCCTCATCCTCACCCTCTTCGGCGTGGCCGTCCTGTTCGTGGAGCAGGACGCCCAGTTCCTGGCCGTGGCCCAGGTCATCGTCTACGCCGGGGCCATCGTGGTCCTCTTCCTGTTCGTGATCATGCTGATCGGGGTGGACCGCATCGAGAACCTGGGCCGGGAGCCCTTGCGGGGCCAGCGGGTCATGGGCCTCCTGCTCGGGGTCATGGCCCTGGCCGAGGTCCTCCTGCTGGCCCGGGTGACCTGGCCCGTCGGGGCCTCCTCGGTGGCCGGGCCGGCCAGTGGCCAGGGGACCAACGTGGCCAAGCTGGGCCGGTCCATCTTCACCACCTACCTCCTTCCCTTCGAGGTGACCTCGATCCTCCTGGTGGTGGCCGTGGTGGGGGCGGTGGTCCTGGCCCGCCGGCCGAGGACCGGCCAGCGCCGGCCCGGGGGGGAGGGAGAGGTGAGGGGGCCGGGGGACCCGGCCATGTCCTCACCACCCGAGGCTGCCTCGCTGGCCCCGCCCGGGCAGGCTGCGCGCCCCGTCTCGGAGGGACCGGCCGAGGGGGAAGACGAGGAGCTCGTTACCAGCGAGGAGCGGCCGTGAGCCTCGGGGGAACCTGGTACCTGATCCTGGCCGCCATCCTCTTCAGCGTGGGGGCCATGGGGCTGCTCCTGCGCCGCAACGTGCTGGTCATGTTCATGTGCGTGGAGCTGATGCTCAACGCCGCCAACTTGACGTTCGTGACCTTTGCCCGCATGCTCAACGACATCGGCGGCCAGTCGCTGGTCTTCTTCGTCCTGGTGGTGGCGGCGGCCGAGGTCGTGGTCGGCCTGGGCATCATCGTGGCCATCTTCCGCCGCCGGGTGGGGGCGACCGCCGACGACCTGCACGCGCTCAAGGGCTGACAAGAACCAACGGACCGATGCTCCTTTATGCCACAGCTGCCATAGTCCTGCTGCCCCTGGGCGGCTTCTTCGCCCTCCTGGTGGGCGGGCGGCGGTTGGGTAACCCCAGGGCGGGGTGGCTGGGGACGGGCTCGGTGGCCCTCAGCTTCGTGGCCACCGCCATCGTGTTCGGCGCCCTCTATGCCCGGCCCCCCTCCCACCGCCTGTTCGTCCAGACCCTGTTCAGCTGGCTGCCGGTAGGAGGCCTGCACGTCTCGGTGGCCTTCCGGGCCGACCCCCTCTCCCTGGTGATGGCCCTCTTCGTTACCGGGGTGAGCTCGGTCATCCACCTGTACTCCATCGGCTACATGGAGCACGACGAGCAGTTCCACAAGTTCTTCGTGTACTTCAACCTGTTCGTCTTCTCCATGCTGGTGCTCGTCCTGTCGGAGAACTTCGTCCTCACCTTCCTCGGCTGGGAAGGAGTGGGGGCCTGCTCCTACTGGCTCATCGCCTTCTGGTTCGTCCGGGACTCCGCCGCCAGCGCCGGGAAGAAGGCCTTCGTTTACAACCGGATCGGTGACTTCGGCTTCGTCGTGGCCATGTTCTTCCTGTTCAACGCCACCGGGACCTTGACCTACACGGGCGTGTTCTCCGCCGCCAGGGCCGGGCACATCGCCGGCACCACGGCCACGGCGGCCTGCCTCCTCCTCTTCATGGGCGCCGTGGGCAAGTCGGCCCAGATACCCCTCTACCCGTGGCTGCTCGACGCCATGGAGGGCCCCACCCCCGTCTCGGCCCTCATCCACGCCGCCACCATGGTGACGGCCGGCGTGTACCTCATGACCCGCATCAGCCCGCTGCTCGCCCTGAGCCCGGTGAGCAGCACGATCGTGGCCGTGTTCGGGGTCGTCACCGCCTTCGCCGCCGCCGCGGCTGCCTGCGCCCAGCAGGACATCAAGAAGGTGCTGGCCTTCTCCACCGTGTCCCAGCTCGGGTACATGTTCTTCGCCGTGGGGTCGCATGCCTACACGGCGGCCATCTTCCTCATGGTGACGCACGCCTTCTACAAGGCGCTTCTCTTCCTCGGGGCCGGGTCGGTCATCCACGGCCTCCACGACGAGCAGGACCTGAAGAAGATGGGCGGCCTGGCCAGGTACATGCCCATCACGGCCGTCACCTTCTTCGTGGCCTGGTTCGCCATCGCCGGGGTGGCGCCGTTCTCGGGGTTCTGGTCCAAGGGGGACGTGCTCACCACGGCCTTCCCTCAGGGCCACATCATGTGGGCCCTCGGAGAGTTCACGGTGGCCCTGACCGCTTACTACATCGGGCGGGAGTTCTACCTCTGCTTCTACGGCGAGGAGCGCTGGCGCCGGCTGGCGGCGCTGGCCACGGCCAGCCCCGGCCACGGCATCGGGATCGAGGGGGCCGGCGAAGGCTACGAGCCCCACGAGAGCCGGCCCGTCATGACCGTGCCGCTCATCGCCCTGGCGGTGGCCTCGTTCTTCGGGGGGTTCATCAACCTGCCCATCCGCCCCGACTGGGACTTCCTCTCCCACTGGCTGGCCCCCGTGGTGGGGCCCTACAGCTACCACTTCCCCCTGGGCCTTTCCTGGGCCGTGGGCCTGCCCGTCATGGACGGCGCCGTGGCCCTCATCGGGGTGGCGGTGGTCACCGCCCTGTGGTGGAGGCGCTGGGATCGGCCCGCCCTGGAGCCCATGTTCCTCCAGCGGGGCTGGCACCTGGACGACCTCTACGACTTCCTAGTGGGCCGGCCCGGCTACCGGGCGGCCGGGTTCGCCGCCGACCGCTTCGACCCCCTGGTCATAGACGGGGGAGTGAACGGCTCGGCCGGCCTCATACGGCGTGCCGCCACCCGGGTCCGTACCGTGCAGACGGGCTACGTGCGCAACTACGCCCTGGGCATCGCCATCGGGGCCGTGGCCATCATGGCCTGGGTGCTGTCCAGGGTGGGGGTGTAGCCCGTGGGCGCCGCCAGCACCCATTACGACTACCTGCTCACGGCCCTGGTCATGGTGCCGGCCGTGGCCTCCCTCATCGTGGCCTTCACCCCGTCGGCCGCATCCCGGCTCGTGCGCGCCATCGGGTCAGCCACGGCTGTGGCCACCCTGGGCCTGGCCATCGTGGTGGGGATCCTCTTCCGGCCCGGGGTGGCGGGGTTCCAGATGGTGGTGGACTATCCCTGGGTCTCCACCTTCGGCATCTCCTTCCATCTCGGGGTGGACGGGATCTCGCTGTTCCTCGTGCTCCTCACCGCCGCCCTGTTCCCCATCGGGCTCATCTGGGCGAGGGAGAGGGAGAACGTCAAGGGGTACGTCGGCTGGATGCTGCTGCTGGAGGCGGCCTGCATGGGCAGCTTCCTCTCCCTGGACCTCTTCCTCTTCTTCGTCTCCTTCGAGCTGACCCTGGTCCCCATGTACTTCATAATCGGGGGTTGGGGCTTCGAGCGCCGGGGCTATGCGGCCATCAAGTTCTTCCTCTACACGTTCCTCGGCTCGTCCCTGTTCTTCGTGGGCATGCTGGCCGTCGTCTTCCTGGAGGCCGGCCACACGGGCCACGTCAGCTTCAGCCTGGTGGCCCTGTCCCGCAACGCCGGGGCCCTGGGCGGGGCCGGGACGTGGCTGTTCCTGGCCTTCACGGCCGCCTTCGCCGTCAAGGCACCGGTGTTCCCGTTCCACACCTGGTCGCCCGATGCCTACGAGCAGACCCCCACGGGGGGAGTCATCATCCTGGCCGCGGTCATGGCCAAGCTCGGCACGTACGGGATGATCCGCTGGGACTTCGAGCTGTTCCCCAAGGCCAGCGTGTACTTCGTCCCCCTCATGCTCACCCTGGCCGTGATCGGCATCCTCTACGGGGGGATCGTGGCCTGCCGCCAGCGGGACCTCAAGCGCCTCATCGCCTACTCGTCCCTGTCCCACATGGGCTTCATCGTGCTGGGCCTGTTCGCCCTCACGGCCCAGGGGACGACCGGCGGTGTCATCCAGATGCTCAACCACGGCCTGTACACCGCCGCCCTGTTCCTGCTGATCGGCTTCATCTACCAGCGCTGGGGCACGTGGCGCCTCACCGAGCTGAGGGGCCTGCAGGCCGTGGCCCCCTGGCTGGCCGGGGCCTTCACCGTGGCCATGATGGCGTCCATCGGCCTGCCCGGTCTCAACGGCTTCGTGGGCGAGTTCCTCATCCTGCTCGGCACCTTCGTGAGCCACCGCTGGTGGGCGGTGGCGGCGACGGCTGGCACCATCCTGGCTGCCCTGTACTTCCTCTGGGCCTTCCAGCAGGCCTTCCACCACCGCCCGGGAGGGGTGGTGGCCCAGCCGGCCGGCGCCGCCGAGGGCCCGCCGCCCCGGAGGGGCCGGGCCCGGGACCTCACCGTCGGGGAGCGGGCCATCATGATCCCCCTCCTGCTCGTCATGGCCTTCCTCGGCGTCTACCCTCAGCCCGTGCTGGCCCGCATCACCCCCTCGGTGGACGCCCTGATCCACCATGTCGAGAAGGGGAGCCACTACGTCGAGCCGGCGGTGAGCCGGGGCCGGGCCTCGGCGGTCGGGGCCACCGGGGAAGGACAGCCGAGATGAGGCTCCCCGTGCCGGCTGGCCGGCCCGTCACAGGAGGCCGGCGGTGACCGGGCCGCTCGCCGCCCTGCTCAGCCAGGCGGGCACCCCCAGCCTGCCCCAGCTGGTCCTTCCTCACGCCCCCTACTCGCCGGCCATGCCGGAGATCCTTCTCGCCGGAGGGGCCATCGTCGTGCTGGCCCTGGCCTCCCTGGTGGGGACGAGGGTGTCCACCTACTTCTGGGCCGCTTGCTCGGTGGCGGGAAGCCTGGCCGCCATGGGCTGGACCTGGGTGGTCCTCTGGCCACAGGTCATGGCGCACGGGGGCTACACGACGCTGTCGGGGTCCATCTCCGTCGACGGCTTCAGCCTCCTCTTCTTCACCCTGGTGGAGGCCTCGGTGGCCCTGGGGTCCCTGGTGGCGGCAGCCTGGCTGGACCGGGAAGGCATGGCGGGACCGGAGTTCTACATCCTGGCCATGCTCTCGGGGTCGGGGGCCATGTTCATGGCCGCCGCCAACGACCTGATAGTGGTCTTCCTCGGCCTGGAGATCCTCTCCATCCCCCTCTACATCCTGGCCGGCCTCAACTCCCGCCGCAGCGAGTCGGGAGAGGCGGCCATGAAGTACTTCATCCTGGGCGCCTTCTCCTCCGCCATCTTCGTCTACGGGGTGGCCCTCACCTACGGGGCCACCGGGACCACGAACCTGGCCCACATCGCCGCCTTCCTCGCCAGCAACGTGGTCACCACCGACGGCCTCCTCCTGGCCGGCCTGGCCCTCCTCTTCGTGGGCTTCAGCTTCAAGGTGGCAGCGGTCCCCTTCCACACCTGGACGCCCGACGTCTACCAGGGCGCCCCCTCGCCCGCCACCGGGTTCATGGCGGCGGTGGCCAAGGCCGGCGGCTTCGCCGCCTTCCTGCGGGTGTTCTTCTCCACCTTCTCCACCTTGCGGGCCGACTGGCAGCCGGCCATCTGGCTGCTGGCCGTCCTCACCCTGGTCGTGGGGGCCGTGCTGGCCGTCGTCCAGACCGACATAAAGAGGATGATGGCCTACTCCTCCATCAGCCATGCCGGCTTCGTGCTGGTCGGGCTGTACGCCGCCACGGCCACGGGCATCGCCGGCTCCCTCTACTACCTGTTCACCTACGCCCTGATGATCATCGGCACCTTCGCCGTCATCACGGTGATCGGCGGCCGGGGCGACGGCAACCACCACATCGAGAGCTACCGGGGCCTGGCCCGGCGCCGGCCCGCCCTGGCCCTGTCCCTGGCCGTGCTCCTGATGGCCCAGGCCGGCGTGCCGTTCACGACGGGGTTCCTCGGCAAGCTCTACGTGATCGGGGCCGTGATCCAGCAGCACCGCTATGCCCTTGGCTTCATCGCCATGGTCTCGGCGGTGGTGGCGGCCTTCTTCTACCTCCGGGTCGTGGTGGTCATGTACACCCCCCGGGTGCCCGCTGGTGCCGGGAGGCTCCAGCTGGCCGTGAGCTCGGTGCCCTTCGGCCGGGGCGGGCGGCGGGGAGCCGTTCCCACGGATGGGGGCGGCCGCAACGGGGCCGAGGCCCGGGTGCCGGCAGGGACCCTGGCCGCCGTGGGGGCGGGCGGACCCCCCGTCGGCCCCCCGGCACCCGGAGGGGAGGCGGCCCCCCTCGCCCGGGAGGGGAGCCAAGGAGCAGCAGGTGGTGGCCCGGGGGGGCGGCCCGGGCCGGACGAGGAGCGGGCCCCCCGGGTGCCGCTGGCCGTGGCCCTGGTCCTGGTGGTGACCGTCGCCTTCACGGTGGGGTTCGGGTTCTTCCCCGCCCTGGTCGTGAACTTCGCCCACCACGCCAGCCTGGTCTTCTGATCCGCCTCCCGGGCGGCGAGCGTTCCGCAGCGACCGGGTGAGCCTCAGTCCCTGAAGTTCGTGAACTGGAGGGGGATGCCGAAGTCCTCGGCCCGCAGGGCGGCGATGACGGCCTGCAGGTCGTCCTTCTTCTTGCCGCTCACCCGGAGCTGGTCGCCCTGGGCCTGGGAGGAGATGCCCTTGCGCCCCAGGTCCTTGATGAAGCGGTTGAGCTGGCGGGCCCGGTCGGCGGAGATGCCGGCCTGGATGGAGATGGCCTGGCGCACCCGGCCCTTGGCCGCCTCCTCGACCTTGCCCGGCTCGAGGGCCTTGAGGGACACCTTGCGCTTCACCAGCTTCTCCTCGAGCACCTGGGTGAGGGCCCGCAGGCGCTCCTCGGACGAGGTGTGCAGGGTCAGCTGGTTCCCGGAGAGCTCGATGGAGCTGTCCGTGCCCTTGAAGTCGAAGCGGGTCGTTGCCTCCCGGTTGGCCTGGTCAACGGCATTGCGAACCTCCTGGAGGTCGACCTCGGAGACCACGTCGAAGGTAGGCATGGGGACAGACGCTATCGTTCTTCACCTCGAGGGTCGGTGCCCGAGCGGACAAAGGGAGCAGACTGTAAATCTGCCGGCTATCGCCTACAGAGGTTCGAATCCTCTCCGGCCCACGCACGCCAGCCCCGGGGGTGGGATGGAGGGGCTGGTAACATGACCGCACCGGAGCGCCGAGGCCGGAGCTGGAATGTCGCCCCCTTAGCTCAGTCGGCAGAGCACAGCCATGGTAAGGCTGGTGTCGTCGGTTCGATTCCGACAGGGGGCTCGGGGAGCGACCGCTGCGCATCCCCCGATGCCCGGTAGGGTGGAGTGGACATGGCGGCGTAGCTCAGTTGGTTAGAGCACACGGCTCATAATCGTGGGGTCGTCGGTTCGAGTCCGACCGCCGCTACGGCTCGTGGCCTCTGCCAGGAGAGGCGCGGCCGCCCCGGACGGGGGCCGACCAGTACCCGGGAGACGAGATGCCCAAGAACGAGAAGCGGGTCAAGGTGACCCTGGCCTGCGATGTCTGCAAGCGGCGCAACTACATCACCATGAAGAACCGCCAGAACGACCGCGAGCGGATCGAGATGAAGAAGTACTGCCGCTGGGACCGCCAGCACACCCTTCACCGGGAGACCCGCTGAAGGCTCGGGTCCCGGCCTCCCCAGCCGACCCCCACCCCCCTTGGCCTCCATGGGTGGCAACAGATGGTAACCAATGGTGACGGATCGTTGTCTGATCCGTTGATGGGCAGCACCGTAGCGGAGCTGGTGGCTCGGGCTAAGGCCGGTGACCAGGAGGCCTTCGAGAGGCTGGTGCGCGCCACCCACGCTGACACCTATGCCCTGGCCTACCGCCTCACCGGGAACGAGGAGGACGCCAGCGACGTACTCCAGGACACCTACCTGAGGGCCTACCGGGCGCTCAGGCGCTTCCGGGGGGACGCTGCCTTCACCACCTGGCTCTACCGGATCACGGCCAACTGCGCTTCCACGCATCTGGCCAGGAGGGGCCGGAGCCGCCACGAGGAGCTCTCCGAGGAAGTTCCCCTTGCCGACCTGCGCCCGGCCGTGGACCCCGAAGCCATGGCCGATGCGGCCGCCGAGCGGGACCGGGTGACGGCGGCCCTGGCCGCCCTACCGGACCGGCTGCGGGTGGTAGTGGTCCTGCGGGACATCTACGACCTTCCCCACGAGGCCATCGCCGCTGAGCTGGGCATCAGCGAGGCGGCGGCCAAGGTTCGCCTCCACCGGGCCCGCAAGAAGCTGCGGGAGCGCCTGTTCCCCACCAGGGAGGAGCGTCACCAGCTGGAGCAGGCCGATGCGGTGTGAGGAGGTGAGCGAGCTGCTTCCCGGGATCATGGACGGGGTGGACCAGGCCAATGCCGAGGTCGTGAGCCACGTCGAGACCTGCCTGCGCTGCCAGGCCGAGCTCGCTCAGTACCGCAAGCTGCTGAGGGTCCTCCACCAGCTCCGGGCCCAGTCCCTGGACCCCCCGCCCGGCTTGCTGGTCGAGGTCCTGGCCCAGCTGTCGGACGCCGCCGAGCGGGGAGCCATGCGCTCCGCCCTGGCGGGCAGGAAGCTGGCCTACCTGGCCGGGCTGGCCGTGGCCGCCGGCGCTGCCGGGGCGGCGGGGGCGGCCGTCATCCTGGCCACGCGGGGCCGGGGCGGCAAGCTGCCGCTGGCCAGCTGAGGAGCGCCTCCTCCGCTCCCGGGCGGCAGGACGGGGGCCCCCGCCGCCCGGGGCGGTCCACCCCGGGCCCGGTGCTATCCTGCCTAACTGCCCCCGAAGGGCAGTAGCTCAACTGGCAGAGCACCGGTCTCCAAAACCGGCGGTTGGGGGTTCGAGTCCCTCCTGCCCTGCTGGGTCAAGGTCCGGCCGACGAGGTACGCGTGTGAGCCGCCAACTCAACCACATGAGGCCCCACCAGGATCAGGCCGAGGTCCAGATCGAGGACCCGGCCCAGTTGGGCCGCGTCAGCGAGGGCTACGACGAGGACCTCTATCGCCGGGCCCGGCCCCGGGCCCGCACCACCCCGGCGCAGTTCCTGCGTGAGGTCGAGGCCGAGATGCGCAAGGTGGCCTGGCCGAGCCGCCCCGAGGTGGTCAACTACTCGCTGGTGGTCCTGACGACCCTGGTCGTTATCGTGGCCTTGATCTTCGCCCTCAACCTGGCCTTTGCCAAGGGCGTCTCCTTCCTCCTACAGCCATGACTGACGAATTCACCCCGTTCCCATCACCCGAGGGTCCCGACCTCCCCGGAGAGGGCCCTGCCGAGGAGGTCGCCGGCGCCCCGGGCCTCGACGCCGCTGAGGTCGAGCCTGTCCCGGCGGACCCCCCCGGCGCCGGCGAGTCGGGCCTTGTCACCACCGAGCCCCTGCAAGAGCCATTGTCAGAGGCCGGCGACAGGGACGACCTCGAGGAGCTGGTGGAGGAATCCCCTGCGGTCGAGAGCCCCTATGACCGTCCCGGGCAGTGGTACGTGGTCCACACCTACGCCGGCTACGAGAACAAGGTGAAGTCCAACCTCGAGAGCCGTATCAACTCCATGAACATGGAGGACCGCATCTACGAGGTGGTCATACCCATGGAGGATGTGGTCGAGTTCAAGGGTGGGCGCAAGGTCGTGGTGTCCAAGAAGGTCTTCCCCGGCTACCTGCTGACCCGCTGCGAGATGGATGACGAGTCCTGGTCGGTCATCCGCCAGACCCCTGGGGTCACCGGGTTCGTGGGCCCCGGCACCAAGCCCACCCCCCTGTCGCGCCGGGAGGTGGAGAGCATCCTCCAGGTCCGTACCGACGGCCAGGACAAGCCCGCCCGGACCAGGCCCCGGCTCGAGTACGAGGTGGGGGAGACCGTGCGGGTCAAGGAGGGCCCGTTCGCCGACTTCTCCGGCCAGATCTCGGAGATCAACGAGGACCAGCTCAAGGTCAAGGTGCTCGTCAACATCTTCGGCCGCGAGACGCCGGTGGAGCTCGAGTTCAGCCAGGTAGCCAAGCTCTAGCCGGCTGCCAGAGTCCGAGAGAGGAGACCGATGGCCAAGCGCCGCGTCGCCGCCGTGGTGAAGATCCAGTTGCCCGCCGGGCAGGCCACCCCTGCCCCCCCCGTGGGGACCGCCCTCGGTCCCCACGGCGTCCAGACCATGGAGTTCTGCAAGCAGTACAACGCCGCCACTGAGCACCAGCGCGGCTCGGTGATCCCGGTGGAGATCACCATCTTCGAGGACCGGTCGTTCTCCTTCATCCTGAAGACCCCCCCGACCCCCGTCCTCCTGCGCCAGGCGGCTGGCCTGGACAAGGGCTCGGAGACGCCCGGCAGGACGGAGGTGGGCACCATCAGCGACGCCCAGCTGGCCGAGATCGCCCAGGTGAAGATGCCGGATCTGAACGCCAACGACCTGGAGTCGGCCAAGCGCCAGGTGGCGGGCACGGCCCGGTCCATGGGCATCACCGTCAGCTGAGAGGCAAGGAGGAAGCCATGCCCGCCAGGGGCAAGAAGCACGTCGACGCCACCCGCCGCTACGACCGCCAACGCCTGCACTCCCCGGGCGAGGCCATCGACCTGGTGAAGAGCCTGGCCCCGGCCCGCTTCGACGAGACGGTGGAGCTGGCCGTGCGCCTGGGCGTGGACCCCCGCCGCGCCGACCAGATCGTGCGGGGCACGGTCGCCCTGCCGGCCGGGACCGGCAAGCCCGTGCGGGTGGCGGTCTTCGCCGCCGGCCCCGCCGCCGCTGAGGCCCGCGAAGCGGGGGCCGAGGTGGTGGGTGCCGACGACCTGGTGGCGAGGGTCCAGGGCGGCTTCCTGGACTTCGACGTGGCCATCGCCACCCCTGACCTCATGGGCCAGGTGGGGCGCCTGGGGCGCATCCTCGGGCCGCGGGGCCTCATGCCCAACCCCAAGACCGGCACCGTCACCCCCGAGGTGGGCCGGGCGGTGCGGGAGTTCAAGGCAGGCCGGGTGGAGTACCGGACAGACAAGGTGGGCAACATCCACGTCCCCCTGGGCAAGGTGTCCTTCGACCGGGCCAAGCTGCTGGAGAACATGCGGGCGGTGATGGACGAGCTGATCCGGGCCAAGCCGGCCGCCGCCAAGGGCCGCTACGTCCGCTCGGTCACGGTCTCTTCCACCATGGGCCCGGGGATAAAGGTGGACCCCAACCGGGCCCGGGCCGCCGACGAGGAGCTGGCCGCCACCGCCTAGTATCGGGCCGCGAGGACGGCACCCGGGCCCCCGGCCCGGTTGCCCAAGAGCTACAACCACACGCCACAGACATCCGGTGCGCCCGGCGTCCGCCGGGGCTCAAAGGGCACAGCCCGCCTGACGAGGCGACCCCCCGACCCCGGAGGGCCAGCCGCGCCGGGCGCCCGGTGGTCGAGGAGGAACCATGGACAACCCGAGGCCCGAGAAGGTGGCCCTGGTCGAGGAGGTGCGCCAGCGCCTGTCGGGGGCCAGCGCCGCCCTGCTCACCGAGTACCGGGGGCTCAAGGTCGGTGAGCTGGCCACCCTGAGGCGCTCGCTGCGGGAGGCGGGCGGGGAGTACAAGGTCTACAAGAACACCCTGGTTCGCTTCGCCGTGCGGGACCTGGGCCTGGACGAGCTGGCGGCCATGCTCACGGGCCCGACGGCCATCACCTTCGTGGACGGGGACGCCGCCGGCGTGGCCAAGGTGCTCAGGGACTTCTCCCGGGCCAACCCGGCTCTGGTGGTGAAAGGCGGGCTCCTCGGCCGGGACGTCCTTTCCAGCCAGGCGGCGGCGGCGCTGGCCGACCTCCCCTCCCGGGAGGTCCTGCTGGCCCGCCTGGCCGGGGGGCTGGCTGGCCCCCTCCGCCAGCTCGCCACCTTGCTCCAAGCCCTGCCCCAGAACCTCGCCTACGGCCTGAAGGCCCTGATCGACCAGGGCGGGGCCGGTGGCGCGACCCCAGAGACAGACCAAGACCAAGAAAGGTAGGAAAGAGGACCCATGGCCACACTGACCAAGGAAGAGATCCTGGACGGCATCGCCAGCATGTCGGTCATCGAGCTGTCCGAGCTGCTGAAGGAGTTCGAGGAGCGCTTCGGCGTGACGGCGGCCGCCCCCGTGGCGGTGGCTGCGGCCGGTGCCGGTGGCCCGGCGGCGGCCGGCGAGGCCGCCCCGGCCGAGGAGGAGCAGGACGAGTTCGACGTGATCCTGGCCACCGTCGGGGACAAGAAGATCCAGGTCATCAAGGAGGTGAGGGCTCTCACCAGCCTGGGCCTCAAGGAGGCCAAGGACCTGGTGGACAGTGCCCCCAAGCCGGTGCTGGAGAAGGTGTCCAAGGAGGACGCCGAGAAGGCCAAGGCCCAGCTGGAGGGGGCCGGCGCCACCGTCGAGCTCAAGTAGAACCTCTTGGGCTCACGGAGCTGGGAGGCCCACCACCGGCGTCCCCCGGACGGCCCTTGACTGGCGCCCGAGCCTGGCCTACCCTTCCCTGGGGATCTGTCCCGGAGGGGGTTGACCTCTTGCGCGCCAGCGAGTATGCTGTCCGGTTGCCGTGGTCCTCAGCCCGCTCACCCGAGCCTTGAGCGCCTGCTGGCGCGCGCCCCGGTGAACGCCTGTCCGTGCGTCCCTACGGCCCGTTGACGACCCCCCGTGCCAAGGAGTAGGCCCTTGCCCGCTCGTTCCACCCTCCCGGAACGCTTTTCGTTCGCCAACCTCGACGAGGCCCTGCCCCTGCCGGACCTCATCGCCATCCAGCGGGACTCGTTCCAGTGGTTCCTCGACAAGGGGCTGGCGGAGACCTTCCGCGACATCAGCCCCATCGAGGACTTCACCGGCGAGCTCAAGCTGGAGCTGGAGTTCGACCCCGACGACATCGACCTGCGCCCCCCGCCCAAGTTCTCGGTGGAGGAGTGCAAGGAAAAGGACATGACCTACGCCGCGCCCATCTTCGTGAGGGCCCGGTTCATGAACGCCAAGACCGGCGAGATCAAGGAGCAGACGGTCTTCATGGGCGACTTCCCCATGATGACCGACAAGGGCACCTTCATCGTCAACGGCACGGAGCGGGTCGTGGTCTCCCAGCTGGTGCGCTCCCCGGGGGTCCTCTTCCAGAGGGGGCGCGACCCCAAGACTCTCGTGACAGGCACCATCCATCCCTACCGCGGGGAGTGGATCGAGTTCGACCTGGAGGCCAAGCCGGGCAGGGACATCACCGCCGGGGCCCGGGTGGCCCGCAAGCGGCGGCTGTCCCTCTTCGTCTTCCTGCGCGCCCTCGGCTACGAGGACGAGGCCTTCCTCACCAGCTTCGTGCGCCACTTCGACTTCCTCGAGCCGCAGTGGGAGCACGAGCGGGACCTGGCCCCCACCAGGGAGGAGGCCCTGCTCGAGATCTACAAGCGCACCCGCCCAGGCGAGCCGCCCTCGGTGGAGGCGGCCAGGAACTACTTCGAGTACGCCTTCTTCAGCTCCAAGCGCTACGACCTCACCCGGGTCGGCCGCTACAAGCTGGACCGCAAGCTGGGGCCGGAGATCGACCGCTGCGCCGAGCTGTTCGGGATCGACCTCGAGCGCCCCGCCCCCGGCCAGAGCGTCCTGTCCCCGTCCGAGGTCCTGGCGGCAGCCAGCTACATGCTGCACCTGGCCATGAACGAGCCGGGCTACCGCCTGGACGACCAGGACCACTTCGCCAACCGCCGCATCCGCTCGGTGGGTGAGCTCATCCAGAACCAGGTGAGGGTGGGGCTGTCCCGCATGGAGAGGGTGGTCCGGGAGCGCATGACCACCCAGGACGTGGAGGCCATCACCCCCCAGACCCTCATAAACATCCGGCCCGTGGTGGCCGCCATCAAGGAGTTCTTCGGGACCAGCCAGCTGTCCCAGTTCATGGACCAGCACAACCCGCTGTCCGGGCTGGCCCACAAGAGGCGCCTGTCGGCCCTGGGCCCGGGCGGCCTGTCCCGGGAGCGGGCCGGCTTCGAGGTCCGGGACGTGCACACCTCGCACTACGGGCGCATGTGCCCCATCGAGACCCCCGAGGGGCCGAACATCGGCCTCATCGGGGCTCTCGCCACCTATGCCCGGGTCAACGAGTACGGCTTCATCGAGACCCCGTACCGCAAGGTGGTGGACGGCAGGGTCACCGACGAGATCGTCTACCTGGCCGCCGACGAGGAGGAGAAGCACGTCATCGCCCAGGCCAACGCCGCCCTGGACGACGAGGGCAACTTCACCGAGGAGCGGGTCCTGGTGAGGAGGGGGCCCCAGGGCGCCGCCATCCAGCTGGGAGTCCCGGGGTCCTCCTACGGGACCACCTCCGAGGTGGACTTCGTGCCTCCCTCGGAGGTCGACCTCATGGACGTCTCGCCCAAGCAGATCGTCTCGGTGTCCACCGCCTTGATCCCCTTCATCGAGCACGACGACGCCAACCGGGCCCTCATGGGGGCCAACATGCAGAAGCAGGCCGTGCCCCTGCTCGTGCCGGAGGCACCCTTCATCGGGACGGGCGTGGAGGCCCGGGCGGCGAGGGACGCCGGTGACGTGGTGCTGGCCGAGGGCGACGGCACCGTGACCGAGGTGGGGGGCGAGTCGGTGGTGGTCGAGTACGACCAGGGCCAGACCGACCGCTACGGAGCTCCCCTGGGGCGCAAGGTCCACCGCCTGGCCAAGTTCCGTCGCTCGAACCAGAACACCTGCATCAACCAGCGCTCGGTGGTGTACGAGGGCCAGCGGGTGGCCAAGGGCGACGTGCTGGCCGACGGCCCCTCCACCTACCAGGGGGAGCTGGGCCTGGGCAAGAACCTGCTCGTGGCTTTCATGCCCTGGGAGGGCTACAACTTCGAGGACGCCATCATCCTGTCCGAGCGCCTGGTCCGAGACGATGTGCTGACCTCGATCCACATCGAGGAGCACGAGGTCGACGCCCGGGACACCAAGCTCGGGGCCGAGGAGATCACCAGGGACATCCCCAACCTCTCCGAGGAGATCCTGGCCGACCTGGACGAGCGGGGCATCATCCGCATCGGGGCCGAGGTGGATGCGGGCGACGTGCTCGTGGGCAAGGTCACCCCCAAGGGTGAGACCGAGCTGACCCCCGAGGAGCGGCTGCTCAGGGCCATCTTCGGCGAGAAGGCCCGGGAGGTGCGGGACACGAGCCTCAAGGTGCCCCACGGGGAGACGGGCAAGGTCATCGACGTGAGGGTGTTCGACCGGGAGGACGCCAACGAGCTGCCGCCCGGCGTCAACCAGTTGGTGCGGGTCTACGTGGCCCAGAAGCGCAAGATCTCGGAGGGCGACAAGCTGGCCGGCCGCCACGGCAACAAGGGCGTGATCTCCAAGATCCTGCCCGTGGAGGACATGCCCTTCCTCGCCGACGGGACTCCGGTCGACATCATCCTCAACCCGCTGGGGGTCCCGAGCCGCATGAACGTGGGCCAGGTCCTCGAGTCCCACCTCGGCTGGGCGGCCCGCTGGGGCTGGGAGGGCGACGGGGTGGGGACCTCGGCCCCCCCCGGGGCCCAGGCGGACGGCACCGTCATAGAGCGGACCAAGACCCACCCCCGGGCCCTGCCCGCCGTGCCGGTGGCCACCCCGGTGTTCGACGGGGCCCACTGGGACGAGGAGGACAAGGCCGGGAAGCACCCGACCATCAAGAAGATCTTCGAGACCCTGAACCCCGAGTCCCCCGACGGCGAGCGCCTCATCGGCCCCGACGGCAAGGCCACCTTGTACAACGGTCGGACGGGGGAGCCCTACGACAACCGCATCAGCGTCGGCTATGTCTACATGCTGAAGCTGGCCCACCTGGTGGACGACAAGATCCACGCCCGGTCCACGGGCCCCTACTCGATGATCACCCAGCAGCCCCTGGGCGGCAAGGCCCAGTTCGGGGGGCAGCGCTTCGGCGAGATGGAGGTGTGGGCCCTCGAGGCCTACGGGTCCGCCTACGCCCTCCAGGAGCTGCTCACGATCAAGTCCGACGACGTGCTGGGCCGGGTCAAGGTCTACGAGGCCATCGTGAAGGGCGAGAACATCCCCGAGCCCGGGATACCGGAGAGCTTCAAGGTCCTCATCAAGGAGATGCAGTCCCTGTGCCTCAACGTGGAGGTGCTCTCCACCACGGGCGAGGAGATCGAGATGCGGGAGCTGGACGAGGATGTGTTCCGCACGGCCGAGGAGCTGGGCATCGACATCAGCCGGCCGGAGCGGGGATCGGACGAAGAGGACGCACGACGCTTGAGGGAGAGGAGCTTCTAGGTGCTGGACGTGAACAACTTCGACCAGCTCCGCATCGGGCTGGCCACCGCGGACTCCATCCGCACCTGGTCCAACGGTGAGGTGAAGAAGCCGGAGACCATCAACTACCGGACCCTGCGCCCGGAGAAGGACGGGCTCTTCTGCGAGAAGATCTTCGGTCCCACCAAGGACTGGGAGTGCTACTGCGGCAAGTACAAGCGTGTCCGCTTCCGGGGCATCATCTGCGAGCGCTGCGGCGTGGAGGTCACCCGCTCCAAGGTCCGCCGGGAGCGCATGGGCCACATCGAGCTGGCCGCCCCCGTGGTCCACATCTGGTACCTCCGCGGCACCCGGAGCTGGCTGGCGTACCTGCTCATGGGCACCGAGGTCCGTGAGGAGCTCAAGGCCAAGCAGCTGGAGAAGGTCATCTACTTCGCGGCCAACCTGGTCACCTGGGTGGACGAGGAGCGCCGCCACAACGACCTGCCCAACCTCGAGGCCGAGCTGCTGGAGGAGGTCTCGGACCTCGAGCGCCAGCGCGACGTCGAGATCGACCGGCGCTTCAAGTCCCTGGAGGAGGAGCTGGCCTCCCGGGAGGCCGAGGGGGCCAAGGAGTCGGAGCTGAAGGCTCTTCAGCGCTCGGCGGAGAGGGAGATCGCCCAGATCCGCGAGCGGGCCCAGCTGGAGATAGACATGGCCCGCCGGGCCTTCGACGAGCTGCGGGACCTCTATCCCCGCAAGATCGTGGAGGACGAGCTGCTGTGGCGGGAGCTCACCGACCGCTACGGCGAGTACTTCGAGGGCGGCATGGGCGCCGAGGCCATCTCGGCCCTCATCAACCGGATCGACCTCGACGAGGAGGAGCAGAAGCTGCGGGAGGCCATCGACCCCGTCGACGGCCGCCGGCCCCTCTCCGCCCAGCGCAAGCAGAAGGCCATCAAGCGGCTGAAGATCGTCTCCGCCTTCAACCGCAGGGACGAGAACGGCAGGCGCATCAACGACCCGAGGGCCATGATCCTGGAGGCGGTCCCGGTCATCCCCCCCGACCTGCGGCCCATGGTCCAGCTGGACGGTGGCCGGTTCGCCACCTCGGACCTCAACGACCTCTATCGCCGGGTCATCAACCGCAACAACCGCCTGAAGCGCCTCCTCGACCTCGGGGCCCCCGAGATCATCGTCAACAACGAGAAGCGCATGCTCCAGGAGGCGGTGGACGCCCTGTTCGACAACGGCCGGCGGGGCCGGCCGGTGACCGGTCCGGGCAACCGTCCCCTCAAGTCCCTGTCCGACATGCTGAAGGGTAAGCAGGGGCGGTTCCGCCAGAACCTGCTCGGCAAGCGGGTGGACTACTCGGGCCGGTCGGTCATCGTGGTGGGACCCACCTTGAAGCTGCACCAGTGCGGGCTGCCCAAGCAGATGGCCCTCGAGCTGTTCAAGCCCTTCGTCATGAAGCGGCTGGTGGATGCCGAGCTGGCGCAGAACATCAAGTCGGCCAAGCGGATGGTGGAGCGCCGCCGGCCCCAGGTGTGGGACGTCCTGGAGGAGGTCATCAAGGAGCACCCCGTGCTCCTCAACCGGGCCCCCACCCTTCACCGGCTGGGCATCCAGGCCTTCGAGCCGGTGCTGGTGGAGGGCAAGGCCATCCAGATCCACCCCCTGGTCTGCACCGCCTTCAATGCCGACTTCGACGGCGACCAGATGGCCGTCCACCTGCCCCTGTCGGCCGAGGCCCAGGCCGAGGCCCGGGTCCTCATGCTCTCGGCCAACAACATCCTGTCGCCGGCCACCGGCCGCCCCATCACCGTGCCCACCCAGGACATGGTGTTCGGCGCCTACTACCTCACCCTCATGGTGGAGGGGGCCAGGGGTGAGGGGCGGGCCTTCCGCCACCTTCACGAGGTGGAGCAGGCCTTCGAGGCCGGAGACGTGGAGCTGCACGCCAAGATCCAGTTCCGCCCGGCACCGGGATGGAGGAACGGCTCGGTCCCCGTCCCCCGTCCCCTCCACCTCTCCCCCGACGGGACGGAGCCCGAGGCCGCCGACGGCAGTGACGGCACCGGGTCCGAGGGACGGGCGGACCTCGCGTCCCCCGGTGAGGAGCCGGAGGGCCCGTCCGGGGCCGGTGCCGACGGGGCCGCTCCCGAGCCGTTCGAGACCACTCCGGGGCGGTTGTTCTTCAACAGTGCCCTGCCCGTCGGCTTCCGCTACGTGAACGACGTCGTCGGCCGGCGCAACACGCCCATAGGCGTCATCGTGGAGGAGATATCGGCCAACTACCCCAAGGCGGTGGTGGCGGCCAGCCTCGACCGCATCAAGGAGCTGGGCTTCAAGTACGCGGCCAAGTCCGGCCTCACGATGTCCATCGACGACGTCGTCACCCCCCCGGAGAAGGAGACCATCCTGTCCCGCTACGAGCGGGAGGCCGAGAAGGCCGAGACCCAGTTCCGCCGGGGGATCATCACCGACGACGAGCGCAGGCAGAAGGAGATCGAGATCTGGACCTCGGCCAACTCCGACGTGGGCCGGATCATGGAGCGGACGCTCTCCTCCAAGCGCTTCAACCCCCTGGACATGATGGTCGACTCGGGGGCCCGGGGTAACTCCCAGCAGATCCGCCAGATCGCGGGCATGAAGGGCCTGGTGTCCAACCCCCGGGGCGAGATGATCCCGAGGCCCATCAAGTCCTCCTTCCGCGAGGGCCTGTCCGTGCTCGAGTACTTCATCTCCACCCACGGCGCCCGCAAGGGCCTGGCCGACACCGCCCTGCGCACGGCCGACTCCGGCTACCTGACCAGGCGCCTGGTGGACGTGGCCCAGGAGCTGATCGTGCGCAGCGAGGACTGCGGGACGGCCCGGGGCATCTGGATCGAGGGCGTGGTCCCCGACCAGCCCGGCCGGCGCTCCTACCTGGAGACCAGGCTCTTCGGGCGCATGCTGGCCGAGCCGGTGACGCTCTCCTCGGGCGAGGTCCTGGAGGCAGGCCGGGTCATGACCGACGCCGATCTGGCCCTCCTGCGGGACGACCCCGACGTGACCCGGGTGCGGGTTCGCTCGGTCCTCACCTGCGAGGCCGAGCACGGGGTCTGCGCCGCCTGCTACGGCCAGTCCCTGGCCACCGGCCGGCTGATCGAGCTCGGAGAGGCGGTGGGGGTCATCGCCGCCCAGTCCATCGGCGAGCCCGGCACCCAGCTGACCATGAGGACCTTCCACACCGGAGGGATCGCCGGGGAGGACATCACCCACGGCCTGCCCCGGGTCGTGGAGCTGTTCGAGGCCCGCACCCCCAAGGGGGCTGCGGTGCTGGCCCGCACCTCAGGCGTGGTGCGGGTGAGCGAGGAGGAGAATGCCCGCCGCATCACGATCATGGGTGAGGACGGGGAGGAGGACACCTACACCGTCCCCCTCCGGACCCACCTCGAGGTGCGGGAGGGAGATGAGGTCCAGGCGGGCGACCCCCTGGTCGAGGGCCCCAAGGACCCCAAGGAGCTGCTGGAGATCAAGGGGATCCGGGAGACCCAGCAGTACCTCGTCGAGGAGGTGCAGAAGGTCTACCGGGACCAGGGCGTCTCCATCCACGACAAGCACATCGAGCTGATCGTGCGCCAGATGCTGCGCCGGGTCATGGTGGCCGAGCCCGGGGACTCGTCCTTCCTCCCCGGGGAGCGGGCCGATGCCCGCCACTTCACCGAGGTGAACCGGAGGCTGGTCACCGAGGGCAGGCGGCCGGCCGAGGGGCGCTCCGAGCTGATGGGCATCACCAAGGCCTCCCTGGCCACCGACTCCTGGCTGTCCGCAGCCTCGTTCCAGGAGACCACCCGGGTCCTCACCGAGGCCGCCATCGAGGGGCGTTCGGATCGCCTCTTCGGCCTCAAGGAGAACATCATCATCGGCAAGCTGATCCCGGCCGGGACCGGCATGGACCACTACCGGGATGTCGAGGTGGTGGCACCGGAGGCGGAGCACCTGACGTTCTGGTCCTCCGAGATGGCCTCGGACACCGGGGACCTGGCCGCTTGGCTGCGGGACGTGGGCTCGCAACCCGGTGGCGACGAGGGGTCCGACGGCGAGATCCCCGACTGGCTCCAGTCGGAGCCAGGGGCCTCGTGAGGCGGCCCGCCGGGGGGCGCGAGGGCGCCAGCCGCTACTATTCGCCACCGCGCCCGCCGGGATTCGAGCCTCGTGCCCACGTGCGCCGTATGACTGTGTAAAGGATCAAGCGTGCCCACCATCGCCCAGCTCGTCCGCAAGGGGCGGACCTCCAAGTCCGACAAGACCAAGACCCCGGCGCTGCGGGGAGCCCCCCAGCGCCGGGGCGTCTGCACGCGCGTGTACACCAACACCCCCAAGAAGCCCAACTCGGCCCTGCGCAAGGTGGCCCGCGTCCGCCTGACGAGCGGGGTGGAGGTGACCGCCTACATCCCCGGGGTAGGGCACAACCTCCAGGAGCACTCAATCGTGCTGGTGAGGGGGGGACGGGTCAAGGACCTCCCGGGAGTCCGTTACAAGATCGTGAGGGGCACCCTGGACGCGTCCGGGGTGCGCGACCGCAAGCAGGCCCGCAGCCGGTACGGGGCCAAGAGGGAGGCCTGAGATGCCCCGCCGCGGCCCTGCCCCCCGTCGTGACCTCGTTCCCGACCCCGTGTACCGCTCCGTGCTGGTCACCCAGCTGGTCAACAAGGTGCTCTCCCGGGGCAAGCGGAGCCTGGCCGAGCGCATCGTCTACGACGCCTTGGACATCGTGAAGGAGCGCTCGGGTGGTGAGGCCCTCACCGTCTTGAAGAGGGCCGTGGAGAACACCCGCCCGGAGCTCGAGGTGCGCAGCCGCCGGGTGGGCGGGGCCACCTACCAGGTGCCGGTGGAGGTGAGGCCCGCCCGGGCCGGCACCCTTTCCATCCGCTGGCTGGTCGGCTACGCCCGCCAACGCAGGGAAAAGACCATGGCCCTGCGACTGGCGGGAGAGCTGATGGATGCCGCCAACGGGGTGGGGGCGGCGGTGAAACGCCGGGAGGACCTCCACCGCATGGCGGAGTCGAACAAGGCCTTCGCCCACTATCGTTGGTAGGGGCCTTGTCCGGCCCACCCGGCCAACGGCACCCCTGGGAACATGGGCACCGTGGTCGAGGGGCCCGGCCCCGCTCCTCCCGCTGCTTGACCTGGACAAAGAGCAAAGAATGCCTGCTGCACCCGTGATCCGAGAGTTTCCCCTGGCCAGGACCCGCAACATCGGGATCATGGCCCACATCGACGCGGGCAAGACCACCACGACCGAGCGCATCCTCTATTACACGGGCAAGACCTACAAGATCGGCGAGGTCCACGAGGGGTCGGCGGCCATGGACTGGATGGCCCAGGAGCAGGAGCGGGGCATCACCATCACCTCTGCCGCCACCACCTGCAAGTGGAAGGACACCTGGATCAACATCATCGACACGCCCGGCCATGTCGACTTCACCGTGGAGGTCGAGCGGTCGCTGCGGGTCCTGGACGGGGCCGTGGCCCTGTTCGACGCCGTGGCGGGCGTGGAGCCCCAGTCCGAGACGGTCTGGCGCCAGGCCAACAAGTACCGGGTGCCGCGGATCTGCTTCGTGAACAAGATGGACCGCATCGGGGCCGACTTCGACCGCACCGTCGCCATGATCCGGGACCGCCTGGACGCCACCCCTGCGGTGGTGCAGCTGCCCGTGGGGGTGGAGTCCGGCTACCGGGGCTGCATAGACCTGATCGGCATGAAGGCTCTGCTCTGGGAGGAGGGCATGGGGGAGAAGTGGTCGGTCGAGGAGATCCCCGCCGACCTGGCCGAGGCGGCCGAGGCCGCTCATCACGAGCTCATCGACGTGCTCTCCAACTTCGACGACACGATCATGGAGCGCTACGTGGGCGACGAGGAGATCAGGCCCGAGGACCTGCGCCGGGCCCTGCGCCGGGCCACGATCGACAACCACGTCGTCCCCGTGCTGTGCGGGTCCGCCTTCAAGAACAAGGGGGTGCAACCCCTGCTGGACGCCGTGGTGGACTTCCTCCCCAGCCCCTTGGACGTCCTGCCGGCCAAGGGCACCGACCTGAAGGGAGTGGAGGAGCTGACGCGGGGAGCCGACGACCACGCTCCCTTCGCCGCCCTGGCCTTCAAGATCATGAGCGACCCTTACGTGGGGAAGCTCACGTACCTCCGGGTCTACAGCGGGACCCTCGAGAAGGGCTCCAGCGTGCTCAACTCCACCAAGGGCCACCGCGAGCGGGTGGGGCGCATCCTCCAGATGCACGCCAACCACCGGGAGGACAAGGAGGCCATCTTCGCCGGGGACATCGTGGCCGTGGTGGGCCTCAAGAACACCACCACCGGCGACACCCTCTGCGACCCGTCGGCGCCCGTGGTGCTCGAGTCCCTGGAGTTCCCCGAGCCCGTGATCCACGTGGCCGTGGAGCCCCGGACCAAGGCCGACCAGGACAAGCTGGGCAAGGCCCTGCACGCCTTGTCCGAGGAGGACCCCACCTTCAGGGTGCACACCGACGAGGAGACGGGCCAGACCGTGATCTCGGGCATGGGGGAGCTCCACCTGGAGGTCCTGGTGGACCGCATGCTGCGGGAGTTCAAGGTGGACGCCGGGGTGGGCAAGCCCCAGGTGGCCTACCGGGAGACGATCCGTCAGGCGGTGGAGAAGGTCGAGGAGCGCTACGTCCGCCAGACGGGCGGCCGGGGCCAGTACGGCCACGTGGTCATCAACCTGGAGCCCACGGGACCGGGCGGGGGCTACGAGTTCGTGGACAAGATCACGGGCGGGGTCATCCCCAAGGAGTACATTCCCTCGGTGGACGCCGGGATCCAGGAGGCGCTCACCTCGGGGGTCCTGGCCGGCTACCCGATGGTGGACGTGAGGGTCACCCTCACCTTCGGCTCCTACCACGAGGTGGACAGCTCGGAGATGGCCTTCCGCATCGCCGGCTCCCTGGCCGTCAAGAAGGCAGCCCGGCTGGCCCACCCGGTGCTGCTGGAGCCCATCATGAGCGTCGAGGTGGTCACTCCCGAGGAGTACCTGGGGGACGTGATCGGCGACCTGGCGTCCCGCCGGGGCCGGGTGGAGGGCATGGAGCAGCGCGGGACCCTGCACGCCGTGCGGGCCCACGTACCGCTGTCCGACATGTTCGGCTACGCTACCGACCTGCGGTCCCGGACACAGGGACGGGCCACGTACACGATGCAGTTCCACTCCTACCAGGAGGTCCCGGAGTCGATCTCGCGGGAGATCGTTGCCCGGGTCAGGGGCGAGTAGCCCGATCGACATAGGGGGCGCCACCGAGGTGGGGCGCCCAGAGCAGACGGAGTTGTCTTAACCATGGCCAAGAAGAAGTTCGAGCGGACCAAGCCCCATATCAACGTGGGCACCATGGGCCATATCGACCACGGCAAGACAACGCTCACCGCGGCCATCACCAAGGTCCTGCACGAGCACAACCCGAACGTCCAGGTCCGGGACTTCTACAGCATCGACAAGGCTCCCGAGGAGAAGGCGAGGGGGATCACGATCTCCATCTCCCACGTGGAGTACGAGACCGACAAGCGCCACTACGCCCACGTCGACATGCCCGGGCACGCCGACTACATCAAGAACATGATCACCGGGGCGGCCCAGGTGGACGGGGCGATCCTGGTGGTGGCGGCAGACGACGGGCCCAAGCCCCAGACCAGGGAGCACGTGCTCCTGGCCCGCCAGGTGGGCGTGCCCTACATCGTGGTGGCCCTCAACAAGGCCGACATGGTCGAGGACGAGGAGCTCCTCGAGCTGGTCGAGCTCGAGGTGCGTGAGCTGCTGAACCAGTACGACTTCCCCGGCGACGAGACCCCGGTGGTGCGGGTGAGCGCCCTCAAGGCCCTGGAGGGGGATCCCCAGGCCGCCGAGCAGATCATCACCCTCATGAACGCCGTGGACGAGTACATCCCCGAGCCCCAGCGGGACATCGACAAGCCGTTCCTCATGTCCATCGAGGACGTCTTCACGATCCAGGGCCGGGGCACGGTCGTGACCGGCCGGGTGGAGCAGGGCGTGATCAAGGTCGGGGACCCCGTGGAGCTGGTCGGCCTGCGGCCCACCCAGCAGACGGTGTGCACCGGCGTGGAGATGTTCAACAAGAGCCTGGACCAGGGCCAGGCCGGCGACAACATCGGGGTCCTGCTCAGGGGCACGAGGAAGACCGACGTGGAGAGGGGCCAGGTGCTGTGCAAGCCGGGCTCCATCACCCCCCACACCAACTTCGAGGCCCAGGTCTACGTGCTGACCAAGGAGGAGGGGGGCCGCCACAAGCCCTTCTTCAACAACTACAGGCCCCAGTTCTACTTCCGGACCACCGACGTCACCGGGTCCATCGCCCTGCCCGAGGGCACGGAGATGGTCATGCCGGGAGACAACACCACCATGACGGTGGAGCTGCTGAAGCCCATCGCCATGGACGAGGGCCTGAGGTTCGCCATCCGGGAGGGTGGGCGCACGGTGGGAGCCGGGCGGGTCACCAAGATCCTCAAGTAGTCACCATGCCCGACGGTGCCCGCCAGCGGATCCGCATCCGGATCAAGGCCTACGACCACGAGATAATCGACACCTCCACCAAGAAGATCGTGGAGACGCTGGTGAGGACCCAGGCCAAGCTGAGGGGCCCGGTGCCGCTACCCACCGAGAAGCACCGGTACACGGTCATCCGCTCGCCCCACAAGTACAAGGACAGCCGGGAGCACTTCGAGATGCGGGTCCACAAGCGCCTGCTCGACATCGTCGAGCACGGCCCCAAGACCGTGGACTCCCTGCAGCGCCTCGACCTCCCGGCCGGCGTGGACATAGAGATCAAGATCCAATCGGCCTAGAGCCGAGCCCGGGCGGCCCCGGCCTGGTGGGAGCCCGGCCTGTGGCGCTATCCTGGGTAACCGGCCTGGGGGCAGTCCCCAGGCGTTAGGCGACGTCCACGGGCGCCCCGCCCGGCCCTCGAGCGGGGGACCCCGTGGCAGCACCGGACATGCGCTCCGCTCGGGGCAAGCCCTGAGCGGAGCGTCTGCGTGATCGGGCCAGCCTCGGGCCGGCCCGGTCCCCGCAGGTTGTAGCCCCGAGAAGTTGTTGAGCCCGTTTACCGCCACCCGGAGAGAAGGGTCTGACATGGCAACCAAGGCGATCGTCGGCGAGAAGGTCGGCATGACCCAGGTCTGGGATGACCAGCACCAGGCCGTGGCCGTGACCGTCGTCAGGGTCGCCCCGGTCCGGGTCGTCCAGGTCAAGGTCCCCGAGCGGGACGGCTACTCGGCCCTCCAGGTCACCTACGGCTACCGCCGGCCCCGCTCGATGACGCGGGCCGAGCTGGGCCACTTCAAGCAGGTCGAGCCGGGCAAGCGGCTGGTGGAGCTGCGCCTGGACGAGGTGGGCCAGTACGAGGTGGGCCAGGAGCTGACGGCGGGGCTCCTCAGTGCCGGCGAGCGGGTCGACGTCACCGCCGTGAGCAAGGGCAAGGGGTTCTCCGGGCCCATAAAGCGCCACAACTTCAAGGGGCAGGGAGCCTCCCACGGCAACCACAAGAAGCACCGGGCCCCGGGGGCCGTCGGGGCCTGCGCCACGCCGGCCCGGGTGTTCAAGGGGACCCGCATGGCCGGCCAGCTGGGAGCCACCCGGGTGACGACCCTCAACCTCCAGGTGGTGCAGGCCGACGAGGAGCGGGAGCTGGTGCTGGTGAAGGGGGCGGTGCCCGGCCCCCGGGGGGGGCTGGTCCTCATACGCGACGCGGTGAAGGGAGGCGGTAGCCGGTGATCGAGGCCCCTCGTTACTCCAGCGCCGGCGAGAGGCTGGGGTCGGTCGAGCTCGATGCCGGCGTGTTCGGCACCGCCCCCAACGTGGCAGCCATGCACCAGGTAGTGACGGCCCAGCTGGCGGCCCGGCGAGCCGGGACCCAGAGCACCCTGACCCGGGCCGAGGTGAGAGGGGGCGGGGGCAAGCCCTACCGCCAGAAGGGCACGGGCCGGGCCCGCCAGGGCTCCATCCGGGCCCCGCACTGGGTGGGGGGTGGAGTGGCCCTCGGCCCCAAGCCCCGCAGCTACCACCAGCGCACCCCCAAGAAGATGGTGGCCCTGGCCCTGCGCTCGGCCCTGTCGGACCGGGCCGCCTGCGGGCGGGTAGTGGTCGTCGACTCCTGGGACTTCCCCGCTCCCCGGACCAAGGACGCCCTGGCCGCCCTGGAGAGGATGGGCGTCAGCGGCCGGGTGGCGGTGGTGGTGGACCGTGGCGACGTGGTGGGCGAGCGCTCGTTCCGCAACATCCCCGGCGTGACGGTCCTCCCCGCCGGCGGGTTCAGCACCTACGACATCCTGTGCTCGGACTGGGTGGTCTTCACCGACTCCACCCTGCCGGGCGGCGCCCGGCCGGCCCGGGGCCAGCCCGGCCAGCCGAGCGAGGCCCAGCCCGGAGGGGGTGACTGATGGAGCCCCGCAGCGTGATCATCAAGCCGGTCGTCTCCGAGCGCTCCTACGGCCGGTTGGACGACAACGTCTACACCTTCGTGGTCCATCCCGACGCCAACAAGATCGAGATCCGCCAGGCGGTGGAAGCCGTCTTCGGGGTCAGCGTCCGCAAGGTGAACACCTTGAACCGAAAGGGGAAGCGCAAGCGCCACCGCCGTACTGGCCGGTGGGGCCAGCGCCCCGACACCAAGCGGGCCATGGTCACGCTGGCCCCGGGCCACAAGATCGAACTGTTCGAGAGCTAGAAGGCCTCCCATGCCCCTGCGCAAGCGCAAGCCCACCAGCCCCGGTCGTCGGTTCCAGACCGTCGCCGACTTCTCGGAGATCACCCGGTCGCGCCCCGAGCGGTCCCTGGTCGTGTCCAACCCCGCCTCCGGGGGGCGCAACAGCTACGGCCGCAAGACCTCCCGCCACCGCGGGGGAGGCCACAAGCGCCAGTACCGGGTCATCGACTTCAAGCGGGACAAGGACGGGGTGCCGGCCAAGGTGGCCAGCATCGAGTACGACCCCAACCGCAACGCCCGTATAGCCCTGCTCCACTACCTGGACGGTGAGAAGCGCTACATCCTGGCCCCGGGCCGGGTCCGGGTAGGGGACGTGCTCCAGTCCGGGCAGGGAGCAGACATCCGGCCCGGCAACGCCCTGCCCCTCCGGTACGTGCCTGTGGGCTCGACCCTCCACAACGTGGAGCTGCGGCCCGGCGCCGGTGGGAAGCTGGCCCGGGGTGCCGGCATGAGCGTGCAGCTGGTGGCCAAGGAGGGTGGTTTCGCCACCCTGCGACTGCCCTCCACCGAGATGCGCCGGGTCCCCATCGACTGCCGGGCGACCCTCGGGGAGGTCGGGAACCCCGAGGCGGAGCTGGTGTCGATGGGCAAGGCCGGTCGCAACCGGTGGAAGGGCATCCGGCCCCAGACCAGGGGAGTGGCCATGAACCCTGTCGACCACCCCCTGGGGGGCGGCGAGGGCAAGAGCTCGGGCGGCCGCCACCCGGTCTCCCCCTGGGGGAGGCCCGAGGGCCGGACCAGGGCTCGGCGCAAGGAGTCCGACAAGCTGATCGTCCGCCGCCGCAGGACCCGCGGCGCCCGGCGCTAGGAGAAGCTGGCATGCCCCGCAGCCTGAAGAAGGGCCCGTTCGTGGACGACCACCTGCTGCGCAAGGTGGACGACCTCAACAGCCGCAACGAGAAGCGGGTGATCCGGACCTGGTCCAGACGGTCCACGATCATCCCCGACATGGTGGGCCACACCATCGCCGTGCACGACGGGCGCAAGCACGTTCCTGTGTACATAACCGAGTCCATGGTGGGCCACAAGCTCGGGGAGTTCGCCCCCACCCGGACCTTCCGCTACCACGCTGGCCAGGAGCGGGCGGGGAGGAGGTAGGAGTGCCGGCGACCAAGACCAACGAGCGCCCGGGCACGAGGGCCACCCTGCGCTACTGCCGCATGTCGCCGTACAAGGTACGGGAGGTGCTCGACCTCGTCCGGGGCAAGGACGTGGCCCAGGCCGCGGCCATACTGCGCTTCTCCGAGAGGGAGGCGGCCCGGGTGGTGGCCAAGCTGCTGGCCTCGGCCGTGGCCAACGCCGAGAACAACGACGACCAGAGCGCCGATGAGCTCTACGTCTCGGCCTGCTACGCCGACGAGGCCCCCACCGTCAAGCGCTGGCGGCCCCGGGCCCGCGGCCGGGCCACCCGTATCCGCAAGCGGACCTGCCACATCACCCTCATCGTGTCCCGCTTGCCAGATGAGGAGCTGCGACGGCTGCGGGCCAGGGCCCAGGCCGAAGCGGCCACCCGACGGGTCAGGCGGGCGACGGGCGGGCGGCGGGGCCTTCCCGGCCGGCGCCGGCGCGAGCGCCTCGAGCCGAGCGCCGAGCCCGAGGCGCCGGCCCCGGCCGAGCCCGAGCCGGCAACGGCATCAGAGCCCGAGCCGGCAACCGAGCCCGAGCCCGAGCCGGCAACGGCGTCGGAGCCCGAGGCCGGGGCCGAGCCGAGCGAGGCCGGCCAGCCGGCGGAGGACGAGCCCGGCCGGGCCGGGACCGAGGAAGAAGGGGAGTAATGGGACAGAAGGTCAACCCGTACGGGTTCCGCTTGGGGGTCACCACCGACTGGAAGTCACGGTGGTTCGAGGACCGCGGCTACCAGGAGGCCGTCGTCGAGGACTGGAAGATCCGTGACTACCTGATGTCCCAGCTGGAGGCGGCGGCGGTGAGCCGCATCGAGGTGGAGCGCACGCGGGACCGCCTCCGGGTGGACGTGCACACGGCGCGCCCGGGGATCGTGATCGGCCGTCGGGGGACCGAGGCCGATCGCCTGAGGACCGAGCTGGCCCGCATAACCAAGAACCCCAAGGTGCAGCTCAACATCCAGGAGATCAAGCAGCCCGAGCTGGATGCGGCCCTCATCGCCCAGGGCATCGCCGACCAGCTGGCCCGGCGCATCAGCTTCCGCCGGGCCATGAAGCGGGCCCTCCAGACGGTGCAGAAGGCCGGTGGCCAGGGGATCCGCGTGCAGTGCGCCGGTCGCCTGGGAGGATCGGAGATGGCGCGCCGGGAGCAGTACCGGGAGGGCCGGGTGCCCCTCCACACCCTGCGGGCCGACGTCGACTACGGCTTCCGGGAGGCCCGTACCACCTTTGGCCGCATCGGGGTCAAGGTCTGGATCTACAAGGGTGACATCCTGCCCTACCGCACCTCGGCCGAGGACAAGATCAGCCGGGAGGCGGCCATGGCCGTGGGGGAGACCTCGGGCCAGGGAGGGCGCCCCCGCCGGGTCATCTCGGCCGGCGGCGGGAGGCGCCGGCCCGAGCAGGGCGAGCCCGGGGCGGCGGCCTTGGCCCCCGAGGGCGCCCTGGCCACGGCCGAGGCCGGCGGCGCCGAGTCGAGCGACGCCGATCTGGAGCGTCTGCTGGCCGAGGAGGAGGAGATCGAGCGCCGGACCCGGGAGCAGCACCACGAGGCCCCCCACTTCCGCAAGGAGACTGACTAGATGTTGATGCCCCGCAAGGTGAGGCACCGCAAGCAGCAGCGCGGCCGCCTGACCGGCATGGCCAAGGGCGGGACCACCGTCACGTTCGGAGAGTTCGGCATCCAGGCCCTGGAGCCGGGATGGGTCACGGCCCGCCAGATCGAGGCCGCCCGTATAGCCATGACCCGCCACGTGCGACGCGGTGGGAAGGTCTGGATCAGGGTCTTCCCGGACAAGCCGGTGACGCACAAGCCCGCCGAGACCCGGATGGGCTCGGGAAAGGGCAACCCGGAGCTGTGGGTCGCCGTGGTGCGCCCTGGCCGCATCCTCTTCGAGCTGGCCGGTGTGAGCGAGGAGCTGGGCCGGGCCGCCATGGAGCGGGCCATCCAGAAGCTTCCGCTGAAGGCCCGCTTCGTGACCAGGGCGGAGGCCGAGGCGGTGGAGGTGGAGGCTTGATGACCAAGGCCGCCGAGCTGCGAATGGCCGATGACGAGGAGCTGGAGTCCAAGCTGGCCGACGCCCGTCAGGAGCTGTTCAACCTCCGCTTCCAGGCCGTGACGGGCCAGCTGGACAACAAGGCCCGCCTGGGCCAGGTACGCAGGGAGATCGCCCGCATAATGACCATCCAGCGGGAGCGGGAGATCGCGGCGTGGAGGGCCATGGTGGCCGGCGCCGAGCCGGCTTCGGCACCAGGGGCAGGAGGAGAAGGGCAGTGATGAGCGACACCGGCGAGACCTTTGCCACTGGCACCGAAGGTGGGGGCCCGGCGCCCTCGTCCCCGGCGAGCCCGGCCACCCCGCGGCTGAACCGGCGAAAGGTCCGCGAAGGGGTGGTGACCTCGGACAGGATGGACAAGACCGTCGTGGTCTCGGTGGTGGAGCGGGTCCGCCATCCCAGGTACGTGAAGACGGTCCAGCGGACCAAGAAGCTCTACGCCCACGACGAGGGCAACGACCTGCGCCCCGGGGACCGGGTGCGGGTGGCCGAGACGCGCCCGCTCTCCCGGCTGAAGCGGTGGCGGGTGGTAGAGGTGCTGGAGAGGGCCCGATGATCCAACAGGAATCGCGCCTGCGGGTGGCCGACAACTCGGGGGCCAAGGAGGTGCTCTGCATAAAGGTGCTGGGCGGCTCCAAGCGACGCTACGCCAGCATCGGCGACACCTTCGTGGCCTCGGTGAAGGACGCCATCCCCGGTGCTGCCGTCAAGCGGGGTGACGTGGTGAAGTGCGTGGTGGTGAGGACCAAGAAGGAGAAGCGCCGGCCTGACGGCAGCTACATCCGTTTCGACGAGAACGCCGCCGTGCTCATAAACGACCAGCTCCAGCCCCGGGGGACCCGCATCTTCGGTCCCGTGGGCCGGGAGCTCCGGGACAAGAAGTTCATGCGCATCGTCTCCCTGGCCCCGGAGGTGCTCTGATGGCCGCCCGCAAGACTCTTGCCCCCGGCCGCATGAGGCTGAGGAAGGGTGACCGGGTCCGTGTCCTCTCCGGCAAGGACCGGGGGAAGGAGGGCGTGATCATCCGTGCCCTGCCCTCCGAGGGCCGGGTCATCGTGGAGCACGTCAACGTGGCCAAGCGCCACACCCGGCCGGCGCGGGGCACCATGCAAGGAGGGATCATCGACAAGGACATGCCTTTGCCGGCCTCCAAGGTGGCGATCGTCTGCCCCCAGGACGGCCCGACCCGGATCGGCATCCGCCTCGACGAGCAGGGACGCAAGATCAGGGTGTGCCGCAAGTGCGGGGGTGACCTGTGAGCGCGGCGGCGCCGACCCCGGTCAAGCCCCGCCTCAAGGCCCGCTACGACGACGAGGTGCGGGCCCAGCTCCAGGAGAGCCTGGGCCTGGCCAACGTCATGCAGGTACCCAGGCTGGAGAAGATCGTGGTCAACATGGGCGTGGGGCGGGCCACCCAGCAGCAGTCGCTGCTGGAGGGTGCCGTCCGGGACCTCCAGGTGATCACCGGTCAGCGGCCCCTGGTGACCCGGGCCCGGCGCTCCATCGCCGGCTTCAAGCTCCGGGAGGGCAACGCCATCGGGGCCAAGGTGACCCTGCGGGGCAACCGCATGTGGGAGTTCTTCGACCGGCTGATCAGCCTGGCCATACCCCGCATCCGGGACTTCCGGGGCCTGTCGCCGGCCTCCTTCGACGGGTCCGGTAACTACACCTTCGGGGTGAGCGAGCAGCTCATCTTCCCCGAGATCGACTACGACAAGATCGACGCCACCAGGGGGATGGACATCACCATCGTCACCACCGCCCGCACGGATGCCGAGGGCAGGGCCCTGCTCGCCGCCTTCGGCTTCCCGTTCCGACGTGAGGGAGCTTGAGAGTGGCCAAGAAGGCTCTCATCGAGAAGCAGCAGCGCAAGCCCAAGTTCAAGGTACGCGCCTACACCCGCTGCCGGCGGTGTGGGCGGCCCCATGCCGTCTACCGCAAGTTCGGGCTGTGCCGTATCTGCCTCAGGGACATGGTGCACAACGGGGAGATCCCCGGCGTCACCAAGGCGAGCTGGTGAGAGGGGGAGAGGACCCATGACCATGACCGATCCCATCGCCGACATGCTGACCCGCATCCGCAATGCCAACATGTCGATGAAGGAGACCGTGCAGATGCCGGGCTCCAAGCTGAAGGAGAACCTGGCCGCCATCCTGGAGCGGGAGGGGTACATCTCCGGGTACCGCTGCACCGAGGCGTCGGGCCGGCCCGGCCGGGTGCTGGAGATCACGATGAAGTACACCCCCGACCGGGCCCGGACGATCTCCGGCCTGCGCAGGGTGTCCAAGCCCGGGTTGCGGGTCTACAGCCGTGCCGATTACCTGCCCCGCGTGCTCGGGGGCCTGGGGGTGGCAGTGCTGTCGACCAGCCAGGGCCTCATGACCGACCGGGAGGCTCGCCAGCGCCGGATGGGCGGCGAGGTCCTCTGCTACGTGTGGTGAGGGAGGAGCTCAGCCAAGATGTCGAGGATCGGACGGACACCCATCCCGGTGCCTGAGGGGGTGACGGTGACGGTGGAGGGCAGGACGGTGACGGTGGGCGGCCCCGGAGGGACCCTGTCCCGCCAGCTCCCGGGCGAGATCACCCTCCGCCAGGAGGGCTCCTCCCTCCTGGTGGAGCGCCCCGACGACCAGCGCCACAACCGCGCCCTGCACGGGCTCACCCGTTCTTTGGTGGCCAACATGGTGACCGGTGTCACGGCTGGCTTCGTGAAGGAGCTCGAGATCGTGGGAGTGGGCTACCGGGCCACGGCGAAGGGACCGGGCGAGCTGGAGATGGCCCTCGGCTTCTCCCACACCGTCCCCGTGAGGGCCCCCGAGGGGATCACCTTCGAGGTGCCTGCCCCCACCCGGATCCGGGTCAAGGGGATCGACAAGGAGCTGGTGGGCCAGGTGGCGGCCAACGTGCGGGGCCTCCGCCGGCCCGAGCCGTACAAGGGCAAGGGCGTCCGCTACGCGGGCGAGCGCGTGGTGCGCAAGGCCGGGAAGGCGGCCAAGTGAGCACCCGCCACACCCTCGTGGCTCGGCGGCGCCGGCACGCCCGGGTCCGCAGGAAGGTGTCGGGTACGCCGGAGAGGCCCCGCCTGGCCGTCTTCCGGTCCAACCGCCACATCGTGGCCCAGGTCATCGACGATGCCGCCGGCAGGACCCTGGCCGCGGCGTCCACCATGGAGCCCGGCCTCCGGCGCCGGCCCACCGGGAACGTGGCCGCTGCCGAGGAAGTGGGGCGCCTGGTGGCCGCCCGGGCCCGCGAGGCAGGGGTGACCCGGGTGGTCTTCGACCGGGGTGGGTTCCGCTACCACGGCCGGGTGGCGGCCGTGGCGCGAGCGGCACGAGAGTCCGGATTGGAGCTGTAGGCGATGCCAGAGACCCAGTACGAAGAGCGCACCATCAAGGTCAACCGGGTGGCCAAGGTAGTGAAGGGGGGCCGGCGGTTCTCCTTCACCGCCCTCATGGTCATCGGCGATGGCAATGGCCATGTCGGCCTTGGCTACGGGAAGGCCAAGGAGGCCGGCCTGGCTGTCCAGAAGGGCATCGAGGAGGCCAGGAAGAACCTGTTCGAGGTGCCGCTGGCAGGGACGACCATCACCCATCCCGTCATCGGGGAGAGCGGCGCGGGCCGGGTGCTGCTCAAGCCGGCGGCCCCCGGCACGGGGGTCATTGCCGGGGGGGCGGCCCGGGCCATCCTGGAGATGGCGGGCATCCACGACATCGTCGGCAAGTCGCTCGGCTCGCCCAACGGCATCAACGTGGCCCACGCCACCATCGCCGGCCTGAAGGCCCTGCGACGCCCGGACGAGGTGGCCCGGCTCAGGGGCAAGTCCGCCGGCGAGGTCACCCCGAGTGGTGTGCTGCGGGCCTACCAGGAGCGCCAGCGGGGCCCCCACGAGCCGGTGGAGGTGGCCTGATGGGCTCCGAGCGGGTGCTCGTGGTGAGGCAGGTAGGGTCGTCCATCGGTTCCAAGCCCAAGCACCGGGGCACGCTCAAGGCCCTGGGCCTGGGCCGGATCGGGAAGACCAACCGGCTCCCCGACGATCCCTCGGTGCGGGGGATGATCGCCCGGGTGGCGCACCTGGTCAGGGTGGACCGCGTCCGGGGCTCCGAGGGGCCGGTGCCGTCCAAGGGACAGGAGAGCCATGAAGGTCCATGATCTGAAGCCCGCCCCCGGCTCGCACCAGCGCAGGCGCCGGGTGGGACGCGGCATCGCCGGCAAGGGGGGCAAGACCGCCGGCCGGGGCACCAAGGGCCAGCGGGCGCGCGACACCGTCAAGCCCGGCTTCGAGGGCGGCCAGCTCCCCCTGTCGCAGCGGGTGCCCAAGCTGAAGGGGTTCAAGAACCCCTTCCGGGTGGAGTACCACGTGGTAAACCTCGACACCCTGGACAAGGTGGAGGAGGACGTGGTGACGCCCGAGTCCCTGCGCCAGCGGGGCCTGGTGCACAAGACGGGCCTGGTCAAGGTGCTGGGCCGGGGAGAGCTCCACCGGCCCCTGCAGGTCTCGGCCCATGCCTTCTCGGCATCGGCCGAGCGGTCCATCACGGCTGCAGGAGGTACGGTAACAGTGATCCCGCCACCGTTCGGGCACGGGCGACCCCCTGCCAGGGGTAATGCGCTGACCAACCGCTGACACGGCCAGCCCGGGCCCCCTTCGGCACAGGAGCTGCCGTGCTGTCCAGCCTGCTGAACATGTTCAAGGTGAGGGACCTGCGCAACAAGGTCCTGTTCACCTTGGTCATCATCGCCGTGTACGAGCTGGGCGCCAACGTCCCCGTCCCCGGCGTGAGCCTCTCGGCGGTGCACCAGCTGGAGCAGCAGGCCAAGGCGGGCGGCATCCTCGGCTTCCTCAACCTGTTCACCGGCGGGGCCCTCACCCGCTTCGCCGTGTTCGGGCTGGGCATCATGCCCTACATCACCGCCGCCATCATCATCGAGCTGCTGGTGACGGTGATCCCCAAGCTCGAGGAGTGGCGCGACCAGGGAGCGGTGGGCCAGCGCAAGCTGACCCAGACCACCCGCTACCTCACCGTCGCCCTGGCCGTCATGCAGTCCACCGGCCTCACCTTCGCCTTCCACAACGGCAGCATCTTCGGCGGGGCGACCAACGTCGACCTCATCCCCCACTTCACGGTGCCCCGCATCCTGTTCATAGTGGTGACCCTCACCGCCGGCACCGCCTTCGTGATGTGGTTGGGCGAGCTCATCACCCAGAGGGGCATCGGGCAGGGCATGTCCATCATCATCTTCGTGGAGGTGGTGGCGGGCATACCGGCCGGGGGCGGCGCGGTACTGGCCCAGGGGGGGCGCTTCAAGTTCGCCATCATCGTGGCCGTGGCCCTGGTGCTCATGGTGGCCATCGTGGTGATGGAGCTGGGCCAACGGCGCATCCCGGTGACCTTCGCCAAGCGGGTGATGGGCCGGCGCGAGTACGGGGGGCAGAGCACCTTCATCCCCCTCAAGGTCAACCAGGCGGGGGTCATCCCGATAATCTTCGCCAGCTCCATCCTCTACTTCCCGGTGCTGATCTCGAACGTGGTGCCATGGCAGGCCATGAGGACCTTCATAAACAACCAGCTGCAGCCCACCAGCCTGTGGTACATCTGCATCTATGGCGTCCTCACCGTCCTTTTCACCTACTTCTACGTCAGCATCCAGTTCGACCCCGCCCAGCAAGCCGACATCATCCGCAAGCAGGGCGGCTACATCCCCGGCATCCGGCCCGGCCAGCCCACCCAGCGCTACCTGGCCGGCATCCTCTACCGGCTCACCCTCCCTGGCTCCCTGTTCCTCGCCATCGTGGCCATCACCCCCTCCCTCCTGCTGTCGGCGTGGCACGTCACCTCCATACCCTTTGCCGGAGTGACGCTCCTCATTGCCGTGGGGGTCTCGCTGGAGACCCTCAAGCAGATCGACAGCCAGCTCATGATGCGCAACTACGAGGGCTTTCTCAGCTAGTTGGTACCTGGCATCCGGCTCATCGTCCTCGGCAAGCAGGGGGCGGGCAAGGGCACCCAGTGCAGCCGCCTGTCCCACCACTACGTCGTGCCCCACATCTCGACCGGTGACATCTTCCGGGCTGCCACCCGGTCGGGCAGCGAGCTCGGGCGCAAGGCCAAGGAGTACCTGGAGGCCGGGGAGCTGGTGCCCGACGACATCGTGCTGGGAGTGGTGGCCGAGCGCCTGGCCCAGGACGACACCCGGGTCCGGGGCTTCGTGCTGGACGGGTTCCCTCGCACGGCAGCCCAGGCCCAGGGCCTCCAGGAGATACTGGCGCCCGAGACCCTGGACCTGGCCGTGGAGCTGGCCGTGCCCACCGAGGTCGTGCTCCACCGCCTGGCCAGCCGGCGCACCTGCAGCGCCTGCGGCGCCAACTACAGCACCGAGCGCCCACCGTCGGTGAACTGGACCTGCGACATCTGTGGCGGAGAGGTGGTGCAGCGGGCCGATGACACGGTGGCGGCCATCCGGAGGCGCCTGGCCCTGTACGAGGAGGAGACAGCCCCGCTCATCGACTGGTACATGGAGCGGGACAAGCTGCTGTCGGTGAACGGGACCGGCCATCCCGACGAGGTGATGGAGCGGCTGGTGAGGGCCATCGACCACCGTCGCCAGCTGCAGCTGGCGGCCCGATGAGGAGGAGCCCCGAGGAGATAGCCAAGATGCGCCGGGCCGGCCGGGTGGTGGCCGAGATGCACGAGCGCATCCGGGCCGCCGCCCGCCCCGGGGTGACCACCGCCGAGCTGGATGGAGTGGCCCGCCGGGTGCTGGCGGAGAGGCAGGCCCGCTCCAGCTTCCTCGGCTACCGGGGCTTCCCGGCCGCCATATGCACCTCCCCCAACGACATGGTCGTCCACGGGATCCCGGGGGACTACCGGCTGGAGGAGGGGGACATCCTCTCGGTGGACTGCGGGGCCATAGTGGCCGGCTACCACGGGGATGCCGCCTTCACCATGGCCATCGGCGCCGTGGCCCCCCAGGCCCGCCGCCTCATGGAGGTCACCGAGGCCGCCCTGTGGGCCGGGATCGGGCAGATGGAGGACGGGAACCGCCTGAACGAGATCGGCCGGGCGGTCGAGGAGGTGGTGGAGAAGGCGGGCATGTCGGTGGTCCGGGAGTACGTGGGCCATGGGATCGGCACGGCCATGCACGAGGACCCCCAGGTGCCCAACTACTGGCCGGGGCGGCCCGGCCCCCGCCTCAAGGTGGGACATGTGCTGGCCATCGAGCCCATGGTCAACCTGGGCCAGGCGCCCACCGTGACCCTCGCCGACGGATGGAGCGTGGTGACGGCCGACGGCAGCCTCTCGGCCCACTTCGAGCACACCGTCGCCCTCACGCCCGCCGGCCCCGAGGTGCTGACCCTGGCCGGGTGACGCTAGACTGTCTGTCTGCCCGCAGACGGCTCGGTCATGCCTGCACGCCCCGGTCCAGGACAGGCCCCGGGTGCCTGGCACCAAGCGCCGTTTCGCCTGGAGGGACGCCCGCAGGATCACCGACCGGGCGTGTTAGCCGTGGATCACCGTAGGAGGATCATCTGCCCAAACCCAAGGAGGACGCCATCGTGCTGGAGGGGACCGTGGTCGAGCCCCTTCCCAACGCCATGTTCCGGGTGCAGCTGGAGAACGGCCACAAGGTTCTGGCCCACAGCTCGGGGAAGATGCGCATGCACCGCATCCGCATCCTGCCCGGTGACCGCGTCCAAGTGGAGATCACCCCCTACGACCTGACCCGCGGCCGCATCACCTACCGCTACAAGTGAGGCCTTCATGAAGGTTCGCCCCAGCGTCAAGCCCATGTGCGAGAAGTGCAAGCTGATCCGCCGCCACGGCCGGATCATGGTCATCTGCAGCAACCCGCGGCACAAGCAGCGGCAGGGCTAGGAGGAGGCAATGGCACGCATCGCCGGCGTCGACATCCCCCGCGAGAAGCGGCTGGAGGTCTCGCTCACCTACATACACGGCATCGGGCCTTCGGCCTCCCAGCGGGTCTGCCAGGCCACCGAGATCGACCCCGACACGAGGGTCCGGGACCTCACCGACGAGGAGGTGGCCCGGCTGCGGTCGTGGATCGACGCCAACCTCAAGGTCGAGGGCGACCTGCGCCGGGACGTGGCCCAGGACATCAAGCGCAAGATGGAGATCGGCTCCTACCAGGGTCTGCGCCACCGCCGGGGCCTGCCCGTACGGGGCCAGCGCACCCACACCAATGCCCGCACCCGCAAGGGCCCCAAGAAGACCGTGGCCGGCAAGAAGAAGGTTCGCAAGCACTGATGACCGGGAGGCTTTCCTAGATGGCCAAGCCCAAGCCAGGCGGCCGCCGGCCCCGGCGGCGAGAGCGCAAGAACGTCGCCTACGGCATCGCCCATATCAAGAGCTCGTTCAACAACACCATCGTCACCATCAGTGACCCCGAGGGGAACGTGCTGGCCTGGGCCTCGGCGGGCAATGTCGGCTTCAAGGGGTCCCGCAAGTCCACGCCCTTCGCCGCCCAGCTGGCCGCCGAGGCCTGCGCCCGGCGGGCGATGGAGCACGGCGTGCGCAAGGTGGACGTGCTGCTGCGGGGGCCGGGCTCGGGCCGGGACACCGCCCACCGGGCCCTGGCCGCCAGCGGCATCGAGGTGGCCAGCATCAAGGACGTCACCCCCATCCCCCACAACGGCTGCCGCCCCAAGAAGCGGCGCCGGGTCTAGGCGCGAGAGAGGAGAGCGCGTGGCTCGCTACACGGGTCCGGCGTGCCGGCTGTGCCGGCGGGAGAAGATGAAGCTGTTCCTGAAGGGTCCCAAGTGCGACTCGATGAAGTGCCCGATCGAGCGGCGCCCCTACCCGCCCGGCGAGCACGGCCGGGACCGGCTGCGCCAGGGATCGGAGTACCAGGCCCAGCTGCGAGAGAAGCAGAAGGCCCGCCGCATATACGGGGTCCTCGAGCGCCAGTTCGTCGGCCTCTACGACGAGGCCACCCGCCAGCCCGGGGTGTCGGGTGAGAACCTGCTGCGCATGCTGGAGATGCGCCTGGACAACGTGGCCTACCGGGCCGGGTGGGGGGCCAGCCGGGCCCAGGCCCGCCAGCTGGTGCGCCACGGGCATGTGAGCGTGAACGGCAAGAAGGTGACCATCCCCTCCTACCGGGTCCGCCAGGGAGACCGGGTCAGCCTGTCCCAGGCGGCACGGGAGATGATCGTCATCCGCCACAACATGGACACCCTTGACCGGTCGGTGCCGCCCTGGCTGGAGGCGGAGGCCGAGGGGCTGACCGTGCGGGTCCTCAACCCGCCCCTGCGGGAGCACATCGACGTCCCCGTGCGCGAGCAGCTGATCATCGAGCTCTACTCGAAGTAACCGCCAGAAGGAGATTTGCGGTCGTGCTCATCATCCAACGTCCCACCGTCGAAGCCCTCGGGGAGGAAGAGGGCAACCGCCAGCGGTTCTCCATGGGCCCCCTGGAGCCCGGCTTCGGCCACACGCTGGGGAACTCCCTGCGGCGGACGCTGCTCTCCTCGATACCGGGCGCAGCGGTCACCCAGGTCCGCTTCGACGATGCCCTCCATGAGTTCACCACCCTGCCGGGGGTGAAGGAGGACGTCACCGACATCATCTTGAACCTGAAGGACATCGTCCTGCGGGTGGAGAGCGACTCACCCGTCACCCTGCGCCTGGACGTGCGGGGGCCGGCGGAGGTCACTGCGGGCGACCTGCAGCTCACCGCCGACGTGGAGGTCCTCAACCCCGAGCTGCATCTGGCCACCCTCAACTCCAAGGGCCGCCTGGCCATGGACGTCACCGTGGAGCGGGGCCGGGGCTACGCCTCGGCCGAGCGCAACAAGCGGTCCTCCACCATCGGGATCATCCCGGTGGACTCCATCTTCTCCCCCGTGCGCAGGGTGGCCTTCAGCGTGGAGCCGACCAGGGTGGAGCAGTCCACCAACTACGACCAGCTCGTGCTGGACATCGAGACGGACGGGTCGATCAGCCCCCGGGAGGCCCTGGCCTCGGCAGGGGAGACCCTGCGCTCCCTGGTGGGCCTGGTGGCCGACATGAGCGACCGGCCCCAGGGCCTGGAGCTGGGCGAGGTGGGGGCCATCTCCAGCGGCTCCCCCGACCTGGACCTGCCCATCGAGGACCTCGAGCTCACCGAGCGCCCCCGCAACTGCCTGAAGCGGGCCCAGATCAACACCATCGGGGAGCTGGTGGAGCGCACCGAGGACGACCTGTTGGCCATCACCAACTTCGGGCAGAAGTCCCTGGACGAGGTCATCCTGCGCCTGGACGAGCGGGGCCTGTCGCTGCGCTCCAAGGAGTCCTGAGGTGACGGTTCCCGCCCGCCCCCGCAAGGGCCGCCGTCTCGGCGGGGACGCTGCTCACCAGCGGGCCATGCTGGCCAACCTGGCTGCCTCCCTGGTGGCCGCCGAGGCCCTCGTCACCACCGAGGCCAAGGCCAAGGCCCTCCGGCCGGTGGCGGAGAAGCTCATCACCAAGGCCAAGAAGGGCGGCCTGCACAACCACCGCCAGGTGATGGCGTTCCTGGGGGACCGGGACATGGCCCACAAGCTCTTCTCCGAGGTGGCGCCCCGCTACGCCGATCGTCCCGGAGGGTACACCCGCATCCTCAAGCTGGGCCCCCGTCACGGCGACAACGCCCCCATGGCCCGCATCGAGCTGGTCCAGTAAGGCCCTCGTCGACAGGACCCCCCGGTGTCGGAAGGGACCGTGAGGGTGCGGATGACGGTCGCCTACGACGGTTCGGGCTTCCACGGCTTCGCCCCCCAGTCCGGCCAGCGCACGGTGGCCGGTGCGCTGGCGGGCGCCATGGAGGCGGTGGTGGGAGAGCCTGTCCGGCTCACGTGCGCGGGGCGCACCGATGCCGGGGTCCACGCCTGGGGGCAGGTGGTGCATGCCGACCTGCCCGCCGTGGTGGGCAGGAGGCGGAGGCCCCTGGATGCCGCTGCCCTGGGGCGGTCCTGCACGGCCATGCTGGGGCCCGAGGTGGTGGTGAGGGAGGCGGTGGTGGCCGACCCCCGCTTCGACGCCCGGCGCTGTGCCGTATCCCGTTGCTACCGGTACTGGATCCACCAGGCCCCCTTCCCTGACCCCTGGCTGGCCCGCTGGACCTGGCACCTCACGACGAGGCTGGAGCTGCGGGCCATGGAGGCCGCCACCGACCCCATCCTGGGCGAGCAGGACTTCTCCGCCTTCTGCCGGCGCCCCCCGGCAGGGGGCTCCCTCGTGCGCCGGGTGAAGGAGGCCCGCTGGACCAGGCAGGTGGCCCCCAGCGGGGACCTGCTCTGCTTCCACATCGAGGCCAGCTCCTTCTGCCACCAGATGGTGCGCTCGCTGGTGGGGCTCCTCGTGGAGGTGGGGCGGGGCCGCCGGCGGGCGGGCGAGGTGTCCTGGGTGCTCAGGTCGGGCGACCGCTCCCTGGCCGCCTCGCCGGCCCCGCCCCATGGGCTGTGCCTGTGGGAGGTCCGCTACCCGAAGCCATGAAGCTGGACCCTGCTGGCGGCGCCGGGGGGGGCTAGGGGGGGCGGCGCCACCTGCAGGGTGCCATCCAAGCTAAGGCCGGCGCCTGGGAGCCACCTGGGAGCCGGATGGGTAGGGGCATGGAAGGAGTCAGCGGACCAGGTCGACCCGGAACCCCTTGGCCCGGAGCTGGTCGACGATCTCCTCCCGGTGGGCGGGGTCCCTGGTCTCCAGGGTGAGCATGACCTCCACCTCGTCGATGCCGAGCGATAGCCCCGAGCGGTGGTGCTCAACCGAGAGCACGTTCAGGTTCATCCGGGCCACCTCCGTGGTGAGGGCGGCCAGGGCTCCGGGCCGGTCGCCCAGCACGATGCGCAGGAGCAGGTAGCGCCCCGCTGATGACAGCCCGTGGTCTATGAGGCGGCCCAGCAGCAGGGGGTCCACGTTGCCTCCCGAGAGGAGGGCCAGGGCTGGCCCCCTCCCCCCCACCCTGCCGGCCAGGATGGCGGCCAGGCCCACCGCCCCGGCCGGCTCCACCACTGCCTTGGAGCGCTCCAGCAGGAGCACGATGGCCTGGCTTATCTCCTCCTCGGTGACCGTGACGATGTCGTCCACGTAGGCCAGGACGTGCTGGAGGGTGAGCTCGGAGGGAGACCGCACCGCGATGCCGTCGGCCATGGTGGCCAGCTCGGCCAGGACGACCGGCCGGCCGGCCTTGACCGAGGGGAGCATGGCGGCGGCGCCGGCCGCCTCCACCCCCACCACCTTGAGGGAGCGCTGCGCATGGGCCAGGGCGGCGGCCACCCCGGCCACCAGCCCCCCTCCGCCGACGGGGACGGCGACCACCTCGGCCTCGGCGGCCTGCTCGGCCAGCTCCAAGCCGATAGTGCCCTGGCCGGCGATGACGAGCGGGTGGTCGAAGGGGGGGACCATGACGGCCCGCTGCGCCTCGGCGTACTCCCGGGCGGCGTCGATGGCGTCGTCCACGACCGCCCCCACCAGGCGGACGGTAGCCCCGTAGCTCCGGGTGGCCTCCACCTTGGGCAGGGAGGCCGCGCACGGCATGAAGATGGTGGACGACAGGCCGCACAGGGTGGCGGCCAGCGCCACTCCCTGGGCGTGGTTGCCCGCCGAGGCGGCCACGACCTCCGGGGCCCGGCCCCGGTCGCCGGCGGGGAGGCGGGAGATGAGGTTGTAGGCGCCCCGGATCTTGAAGGACCCTGTGCGCTGCAGGTGCTCCTGCTTGAGGAGCACCGGGCGCCCAGCCGCCTGGGACAGCGAGGCCGACCGGGTGACGGGCGTGGCCCGGATGACGGGGGTGATCTGCTCCCGGGCCTGGCGGATCTCCTCGAGGGTGACCACGAGGCGAGGGTAGTGCGGCCCGGTGCGGGCCGCCGGGTCCCGGCCCCGGCCGGCCCGCCCCCTAGCGGACCCCGCCGGCCATGGCGGCCCCGACTATCCCGGCGTTGTTGAGCAGGCCGGCGGGGACCACCTCGGCCCGGGTCTCCAGGTGGGCGAGGAAGCGGTCGCTCTTCTTGCTCACCCCGCCGCCCAGGATGATGAGGTCGGGCCATACCAGGTCCTCCACCCGGCGGAGGTAGTGGTCGAGGCGCCGGCCCCACTTCTTCCAGGACAGGCCCTCGGCCTCCCTCACGGAGTCGGCGGCAAAGGTCTCGGCGTCTTGACCGTCCACCTCGAGGTGGCCCAGCTCGGTGTTGGGGACGAGGTGCCCGTCCACGAACAGGGCCGAGCCGATCCCGGTGCCCAGGGTTATCACCAGCACGACGCCGGCCCGGCCCCGTCCCGCCCCGAAGCACATCTCGGCCAGTCCGGCGGCGTCGGCATCGTTCATCACCTTCACCGGGAGCCCGGTCGCCCTCCCGAGGACGGCCCCGGCGTCCAGGCCGACCCAGGCGGGGTCCAGGTGGGCAGCGGTCAGGGCCACGCCCCCCTTGACGGCCCCGGGGAAGGTGCAGCCGAAGGGCCCCTCCCAACCGAAATGCCCCACCAGCTCGGTCACGGCCTCGGCCACCGCCGCGGGAGCGGCGGGCTGGGGGGTGGGGATGCGCCAACGCTCCTCCACCAGGGTCCCCCGGGTCACGTCGACGGGGGCCCCCTTGATGCCGCTCCCCCCGATGTCTATGCCCAGCCGCTGCATGAGAGGCCTCCGGTCTCGGACGGGGCCGGAGACTACCGGTGCGGGCCCAGCCGGGCTGCGTCTGGCGCGGTTGCCCCTCCTGCCCCCTCCTCCTATGCTGATTAGGCGCCGGCGGCGACCAGAGTGGCGCGCCGCTTCCCAGGACGAGAAGAGGATCATCAGCTTGCGTACCTACACCCCCAAGGCCAGCGAGGCAGCTGAGGCCCGGGCCTGGCACGTCATCGATGCCGACGGCCTGGTCCTGGGCCGCCTGGCCACGGAGGTGGCGCGCCTCCTGCGCGGCAAGGACAAGCCCATCTTCGCCCCCCACCTCGACACCGGGGACCACGTGATAGTGGTGAACGCGGCCAAGGTCGTGATGACGGCCGACAAGGCCGACAAGAAGCTCGCCTACCGCCACAGCGGCTACCCGGGGAGCCTCACCTCCCGCAGCTACGCCGAGCTGCTGGCAAGGCATCCCGAGGAGGTGGTGCGCCGGGCCGTCCGGGGCATGCTCCCCAAGGGCCCCCTGGGACGCCATGTCCTGCGCAAGCTCAAGGTCTACGCCGGCCCCACCCATCCCCACGCCGCCCAGTTGCCCCAGCCTCACGAAGTGCCCGGCGCCCGCCGGGCCTCGTAACCGCACAGGAGTCGCCACCACATGCCCGCCTCAACCGTTCCCGCCGCCCCCCGGGGCAAGCCCCTGGCCCAGGTAACCGGCCGGCGCAAGGCGGCCGTGGCCCGGGTGAGGCTGCGTCCCGGCTCGGGGACCATCGTGGTCAACCGCCGGCCCTTCGAGTCCTACTTCCCGTCGGCCACCCACCGGATGATCGCCACCCAGCCCCTGCGGGTATCGGGCAACTCCGACACCTACGACGTGGAGGCCACCATCGATGGCGGGGGGATCGCCGGCCAGGCCGGCGCCCTGTGCCTGGGCATAGCGCGGGGACTGGCCGAGCTGGACGCCGACCTGCGCCAGTCGCTCAAGCGGGCCGGCCTCCTCACCAGGGACGCCAGGGAGAAGGAGAGCAAGAAGTACGGGCTGAAGAAGGCCCGCAAGGCCCCCCAGTACTCGAAGCGCTAGCGTTTCCCCGATGACTGGGCCGGCCCCCCTGCGGTTCGGCACCGATGGGGTGCGGGGCGTCGCCAACGCCGAGCTCACCCCGGAGCTGGCCCTGGCCCTGGGCCGGGTGGTGGCCCGGGTCCTCGGGGCCACCCGCTTCCTCACCGGCAGGGACACCCGCCGCTCGAGCCCCTTGCTCCAAGCCGCCCTGGCCGCCGGCCTGGCCGCGGAGGGAGTGGCGGTGAGCGACGCCGGCGTGATCCCCACGCCGGGTTTGGCCTGGCTCTCGGCCCGGGAAGCGGTCCCGGCCGCCATGATCTCGGCCTCTCACAACCCCTTCCCCGACAACGGGATCAAGATCTTCTCGGCCGGGGGCGCCAAGCTCGGCACCCGTGCCGAGGCCGCCATCGAGGCAGAATGGTCCTCGGTGCTCGGCGAGGGCCCCCATTCCCTCACCGGGGGCAGGCGCCCCCCGGAGGGAGCGGCGGTGGGCTCCATCGAGGAGGACCGGGAGGCCGTCTCGGCCTACGTCGAGCACCTGGCCGCCTCCCTCGAGGGAAGGCGCCTGGACGGCCTCTCGGTGGTGGTGGACTGCGCCCACGGCGCTGCCACCGCCGTTGCCCCTGCGGCGCTGCGCTCCCTCGGGGCCGAGGTGAGCGTCATAGCGGGGGCCCCGGACGGCACCAACATCAATGCCGGCTGCGGCTCCACCCATCCCCAACAGCTGCGGGAGGCGGTGGTGGGCCTGGGGGCGGACGCCGGGTTGGCCTTCGACGGTGACGCCGACCGCTGCCTCGCCGTGGACCACACCGGGGCCCTGGTGGACGGGGACCACCTGCTCGCCCTCTTCGCCGTGGACCAGAGGGACCGGGGGAGGCTGGACGGGGGGGCGGTGGCGGTAACGGTGATGAGCAACCTCGGGTTCCGCCTGGCCATGGAGAGGGCGGGGATCGGGGTGGAGGTCACCGGCGTCGGCGACCGCCACGTGCTGGAGGCCATGGAGGCCAAGGGACTGGCCCTGGGCGGGGAGCAGTCCGGCCACATCATCTTCAGGCGCCTGGCGACCACCGGGGACGGGATACTGACCGGGCTGCAGCTCCTGGACCTCATGGTGAGGAGAGGTGAGAGGTTGGCCACCCTGGCGGGCGGAGCCATGACCCGCCTGCCCCAGCACCTGGCCAACGTGGCCGTGGCGCCCAGCGGCCTGGCCCACCTGAGCGAGGCGGAGGCGGTGTGGGCCGAGGTGGCGGCCGTCGAGGCCGAGCTGGGGGCCACCGGGAGGGTCCTGCTGCGCCCCAGCGGGACCGAGCCCGTGGTGCGGGTGATGGCCGAGGCTCCCTCCCATGACCTGGCCGTCGCCGTGGTCAGCCGGCTGTGCCAGGTGGTGCACCAGGAGCTGGGGAACGGGTCCACCTGGGCTCAGCCCGGGTAGAGGACCACATCCACCTTGCCCGGCCCGTGCACGCCGTACACGGGCTGGTGCTCTATGTCGCTCGACCGGCTGATGCCGGTCACGAAGGAGATGCACGATGGCCGGGGCTCCAGGGCCGCCAGGCGCTCTACGGCCACGGCGACGGAGGGGACCAGGCGGGAGAAGGGGACCAGGGCCACGTGCTCGGGGGGGACGAGCGAGGTGCTGCGGTCCCGCCCCGGCCCGGCCACCAGGGCCAGGGTGCCGGTCTCGGCCACCGCCAGCTCCACCCCGGTCACCCCCACCTGGGCCTCCCAGGCGTCCTCCACCACCGGCAGCCGCTCCGCCATCCCCACCAGGTCGGGGTGGTCCTCGATGGCGGTCGGCCGGCCGGCGCACAGGTCAGCCACCCGCTGCCGGGCCTCCTCGGCCGACGAGCAGATGTGGCCGGTGGCCCGCACCCTCTCCAGGGCCTGGGACAGCCGCCGGGCCGCCTCCTCGGGCCCCGCAGGTGGCGGGGCGCCGTCGAGGCCAGGGTGGGGGAGCTGCTCGGCGCCGGTCGGGCCTTCCGGGCCAGCAGGGGGAGCCGGGCCGGGGCCGGGCTGGGCCGGCCTCTGCCCGGGCCTCCTGGTCCGCAGCCATTCCCGCAGCTCCCCGGCGTGCTCGAGCGGTGGCATGGAGCGCCCCGCCCCCCAGCCGCGCCCCGGTCCGGGCAGGGCGGCCCGGGCCCCCGGAGGCAGCAGGGACCACAGCCGGCGGGTCACCCGGCTGGATGCCCGGAACCCCGGTCCCCAGGCCCAGGCTCGGGCCCAGGCGGCCCAACCGATCCGGGCGGGGTCGGGCCGGCGGGCCTCGTAGTCGGCGCGCAGGTCCACCAGCATGTCGGGAAGGGGGATCTTGACCGGGCAGGCGTCGGCGCACGCTCCGCACAGCGAAGACAAGAAGGGCAGCTCCGCCCCCGCTTCGGGGTCGCCTATGAGCGGGGTGAGCACGGCACCGATGGGGCCGCCGTAGACGCTGGCGTAGGCATGGCCTCCGACGGTCCGGTAGACGGGGCAGGAGAACTGGCAGGCCCCGCAGCGTATGCAGGCCAGTACCTCCTGGTAGCGGCCGCCGAGGAGACTGGTCCGGCCGTTGTCGACGATCACGAGGTGGAGCTGGTCGGGGCCGTCCCGCTCCCCCGGGCGGCGGGGCCCGGTGACGAGGGTCTGGTACACCGAGAGTGGGACCCTGGTGGCGGCCCAGGCCACCAGGGGCAACAGCACGGCGAGGTCGGTGAAACGAGGGACCACCTTCTCTACCGTCATGACGGCGACATGGATCCGGGGCTGGGATGTCACCATCCTCCCGTTGCCCTCGTTGGTGACCAAGGCGAGCGTCCCGGTGTCGGCGGCAGCGAAGTTCACTCCGCTGATGCCCATGTCGGCCCGGTGGAAGTCCTGGCGCAGTCGCTGGCGGGCGAAGGCCGCCAGGTCCTCGGGCCGGTGCCCGACCGGTCCCCCGGCCACCTGCTCGAAGAGGGCGGCGATGTCCTCCTTGGAGCGATGGACGGCGGGCGCCACGATGTGGCTGGGGCGCTCGTCGGCCAGCTGCAGGATGTACTCGCCGAGGTCGGTCTCCACCACGTCTATGCCCATGGCCTCCAGGTGGTGGTTGAGGTGGATCTCCTCGGTGGCCATGGACTTGGACTTGACGACCAGCTCCACCCCGTTGGCGGTGGCGATCTCCTCTATGACCCCAAGGGCCTCGGCCGGGCCGCCGGCCCGGTGGACCACCCCGCCGTTGGCCTCGACCCGTTCCGAGAGCTGGCCCAGGTAGCCCTCCAGGTCCCCCAAGGTCTCCCGCCGGATGCAGGCGGCCCGCTCGCGCAGGTCCGACCAGGGAGGCGCCCAGCCCGGGCCCACGTACTGGCGGTTGAGGATGTCGAGGCGGGCCGTGGTGGCGGGCTGGCCGGGACGCTCGAGCGCCTCGGTGGTCACCTGCGGGAGGGGCCGAGGGGGGCGGTCCAGCCCGGGGGCAGCCCAGTCGGGCCTGGTGGGGACCACCTTGCTGCGGCCCTGGAGGGCCTCGGACCTGCCCGTCACCGGCCCCCCCCGGGTCCGAGCGCATCACGCACCACCTCGGCCAGGTGGCGGGCCTGGAGGGGCGAGCCCTTCCAGGCCGCCCTGGCCTGGAGGTGCATGAGGCAGCCGGGATCGGCGGACACCATCCACTGTGCCCCGGCCCCCTGGCCCCGGGCCAGCTTGGCGTCGGCCATCGCCACCGAAACATAGGGGAACTTGGCCGAGAAGGTGCCCCCGAACCCGCAGCAGGTGTCGGCATCCTCCATCTCCACGATGCGCAGCCCCTCGATACGCCCCAGCACCGAGCGGACGCTTCGCCTCTCGCCCAGGGCTCGCCACATGTGGCAGGAGTCGTGAACGGTGACGGTGGCGTCGAGGGCCAGGGGCAGGCCCTCCCCGTAGGCCGCCACGAACTGGCTGAACTCATAGGTGCGCCCCGCCATGTCCCGGGCCCGGGCCGCCCATGGCCCCTCCAGGATGCGGGGGAACTGGTGGTGGACGTGGGCCACACAGGACCCCGACGGGCTCACCACGGCCTGGAAGGGCTCGAAGGTCTCGATCCAGTGGCGGGCGAGCAGGCGGCCCTCACCGGGGAAGCCGGAGTTGAGGGCCGGCTGCCCGCAGCAGCTCTGGGCCTCCGGGAAGCTGACCCGGCACCCCATGGCCTCCAGGACCTCCACCGCCGCCCGGGCCGGCCCCGGGGCGGCCAGGTCGGCGATGCAGCTGGCGAAGAGGGCCACGCTGGCCGGCGGCCCCGGCGGTGCCTGGTCGGGATGGACGGCGGGGCTGGTCGGTGAGGAGGTGGGAGGGCCGGAGGTCGCCACGGGCTAGAGGAGGCGGGCCGTCGCCGGCGTGCCGTGACGCTGGGCCAGGCGATGCTTGAGCTCGGCCGGGAACCGGGGGCTGGTTGCCTCGTGCAGGTCGGCGAGAAGCTGCTGGGCAGCCACATCGCCCCCCCAGGCGGCCACACAGGCCTCGGGCTCCAGGTTGGCCAGGGCCAGCAGGGCGCCCGCCGCCCCGACCACCCCGGCCAGCAGGGTCAGCAGGGGGGAGCCCGTCCACAGGGCTCCTGCGAAGCGGGGCACGGTGCGCAGCAGGCGGCTGGGGTCCCCGCTGGAGTCCTTGCAGCCGGCCACGGGGAGGTCGAGGAGGTCCTCGACGGCTATGCCGGGGGGGGACATCCGGGGGAAGTGGTAGGCGAGGACGGGAGTGGCCCCTGCGGCCTTGGCCACGGTGTCGTAGTAGGGCCGGGGGTCGTCGGCGTAGGGGGGGGAGAGCACCAGCACGGCGTCGGCCCCGTGGTCACAGGCGGCCGCGGTGAGGGCAGCGGCCTGGCGGGCGGAGGGGGCGCCGGTGCCGGCGATCACGGGCACGGCCGGCGGCACTGCCTCCCGCACGGCGTCCAGCAAGGCGATCCGCTCCTCGGGCTCCAGGGTCGCCGCCTCGCCCGTGGACCCGGCCACCAGCACGGCCTGCATGCCGGCGGCGGCCAACCGGGCTGCATGCTCGGCGGTGGCGCCGGCGGCCAGCTCCCCGTCCTCGCCGAACAGCGTCACCAGGGCCACCCCGACCCCGCTAAACAAGGGGGTTGCGCTCATGGGTCAGACGCTACCCGCCGGGGCCAGCGCGGGGACGAGCGGGGCCAGCCGGTCGAGGTACGAGAGGGTCTCGTCCCGTGCCCGCGGTGCCAGCAGGAGAAGGGCCCGGTCCACGCCGAGGCCGGCCAGCTCCTCCAGGGCCTCGGGCCTGGCCGGCGCCCCGAAGCTGGTGACCGGGATGGCCCCTCGCCCCGCCTGGGCCGCCCGGGCCTGGAGCTCTTCGACCCTGGCGGCCAGGTCCCTCCCCCCGGGGCGGCCGTAGATGGGCATCCACTCGTCCCCGTAGTCGAGGACCCGCTGGATGGCACTGGGCCCGCTGCCCCCGACCAGCACGGGCGGCCTGGGCCTGCCGGGCCGGCGCACCGGCTTGGGCCAGGACCACAAGGGCCCGAAGTCGACCAGGCGGCCGTGGAACTCGGCCTCGTCCCGGTCCCAGATGGCCCGGATGGCGAGCACCCGCTCGCGCAGCAGCTCCCAGCGCTGGCGCGGGTCGGTCCCGTGGTTCTCCATCTCCTCCCGGTTCCAGCCGCCGCCCACGCCGAAGAGGAACCGCCCACCCGACAGATGGTCCACGCTGGCCGTGGCCTTGGCCAGGATGATGGGGTCGCGTTCGATCACCAGGCACACCCCGGTGCCCACCAGGAGGTGCCCGGTGGCGGTGGCCGCGGCGGCACAGGCCACCAGAGGGTCCAGGGTGTGGCGGTACTCCTCGGGGAGGTCGCCGCCTCCCGGGTAGGGGGTCCGCCTGGAGGCGGGGATATGGGTGTGCTCGGGGAAGAGCAGTGACTCAAAGCCCCGCTCCTCGGCGGCCCGGCCCAGGTCGGCCGGGCCGATCGAGTAGTCGGTGGGGAACATGACCAACCCGATGCGCATGCCCCAAGGGTAGGCCCGCCCCTCCTGGGGGCGGGCGGCCTGCCGGGCGCCGCCGGCCGTGCTCCCCTAGCCTGGGAGGCCATGTGCGGGATCATGGGGGTTACGGGGGCCGTGGACGCCGTGGGGGTGATCCTGGACGGTTTGCGGCGGCTCGAGTACCGAGGGTACGACTCGGCAGGGATCGTCCTGGTGGAGGGGACCGGCTCTTCCGGTGGCGGGGGACCGGCCCGTCTGTGGCGGGCCCGCCAGGCCGGGGGGACCAAGTCGGTGGCCCGGCTGGCCGAGGAGGTGTCCGGGGCCCCGGCTGACGCCACCGCCGGACTGGGCCACGTGCGCTGGGCCACCCACGGCCGGCCCACTGCCGCCAATGCCCACCCCCATCTCGACTGCACCGGCCGGCTGGCCATCGTGCACAACGGGATCATCGAGAACCACCTGGAGCTGTCGGCGGAGCTGAGGCAGGCGGGGCACGCCTTCAGCTCCGAGACGGACACCGAGGTGGTGGCCCATCTGCTGGAGGAGGCCCTGGCGTCGGTCCCGCCCGGGAGCGGGTCGGGGCCGGGCCCCTCGGCCTTGGCCGTGGCGGTGCGGGCCGCCCTCAGCCGGGTGGAGGGGGCCTTCGCACTGGCGGTGGTCCATGATGGAGAGCCCGACCTGCTGGTCGGGGCCCGCAGGGTGTCCCCTCTCATCGTGGGCATCACCGAGGACGGTGGGCTGCTGGCCTCGGACATTCCCGCTCTCTTGGGCCGCACGCGCCACCTTTACGCCCTCGAGGACGACCAGGTGGTGGAGGTCCGCCCCGGGTCGCTGCAGGTGACCGACCTGGGGGGCAGGCCGGTGGAGCCTCGCCCCTTGCGCGTGGACTGGGACCTCGAGGCGGCCGAGAAGGGGGGCTATGACGACTTCATGGCCAAGGAGATCCACGAGCAACCCCTGGCCGTGCGAGAGACCCTCCTCGGGCGCCACCTCCCGGACGGCAGCCTGATGCTGGACGAGATGCGCCTGTCGGGGGCCGAGCTGCGGGACGTGGACAAGGTCTTCATCGTGGGGTGCGGGTCCAGCTACCACGCCGCCATGGTGGCCAAGTACGCCATAGAGCACTGGGCCCGACTCCCGGTGGAGATCGACATCGCCAGCGAGTTCCGTTACCGCGACCCCGTCCTCGACCGGAGGACCCTGGTGATCGGGATCAGCCAGTCCGGGGAGACGGTCGACACCCTCCAGGCCCTGCGCTCCGCCCACCGGTGCGGGTCCAAGGGCCTCGTGGTGACCAACGTGGTGGACTCCTCCATGGCCCGGGAGTCCGACGCCGTCCTGTACACGAGGGCCGGACCCGAGATCGGGGTGGCCTCCACCAAGACCCACCTGGCCCAGATAGTGGCCCTGGAGGTACTGGCCCTCTACCTGGGCCAGCTACGCGGGACCCTCAGCCCTGATGCCATCGCCGAGCTGCTGGATGCCATGAGGGCCCTCCCCGACCAGCTCGAGGAGGTCCTGAGGAGGGGCCCGGACGTGGCCCGGGTGGCCGAGGGGGTCGCTGGTGCCCGGGACTTCTTCTACCTGGGGCGGCACGTGGGCTATCCCGTGGCCCTGGAGGGCGCTCTCAAGCTGAAGGAGCTGTCCTACCTGCGGGCGGAGGGTTACCCCGCCGGCGAGCTCAAGCACGGTCCCATAGCCCTCATCGAACCGGGCACGGTGGTGGTGGGGGTGGCCACCAGGACCCGGCTGTGGGAGAAGCTGATGAGCAATCTGGCCGAGGTCAAGGCCCGGGGGGCGACGGTCGTGCTGGTGGTGAACGACGGGGACGAGGAGACGGCCGCCCAGGCCGACGCCGTGTGCCCGGTCCCCCGCACCCGACCCCTCTTTTCCCCGGTGCTGGACGTCGTGCCCCTCCAGTTCCTCGCCTACCATCTGGCCCGGTCCCGGGGGCTGGACGTGGACCGGCCCCGGAACCTGGCCAAGGTGGTGACGGTGGAGTGAGCTCCCGCCGGGTCCTTCAGGCCCCGAGCTGGCGGGACATCCAGTCCGCGCTCCTCGGCCGGTGGCGGTACACGACGTTGGCGCAGGTGTGGTTGCCCTCCTCGAGCAGGAGCATGGTGGTGGGGCCACCCGCCTCCTCGGCCAGGCGGGCGGCCTGGGACCAGTGGAAGATGCGGTCCTGCTTGCCCGCCACCACCAGCAGGGGGCAGGTGACCCGGCTGGCCCACCCCTCCAGGGTGAGGAGCCTGGCCCTGGCCTCTGCCTCCTGGTCGTCGGCGGCCCCCGAGCGGACGCGGAAGGCATCCCTTGTCAGCTGGGGGAGGTTGGGCCAGGCCTCTCCCAGGTCGTAGGGGCCACCGAGAGCTATGCAGGCCCGTACCCGGTGGTCCGCCGCCGACCACCGGGCTGCGTAGTAGCCACCCAGGCTCACCCCCCATACCCCCACCCGGCTGGTGTCCAGGTCCCTCCTGGCCTCGAGGGCATCGAGGATGGCCGCTCCCGGCGGCCCCCAGTCTGCCCGGATGGCGAGGTCGTACTCGGCCTCGCCCTGCCCGGGTCCGTCCACCGACAGGGTGGCCAGCCCACGCTCGAGGAAGGTCGTCTCCGTGGTCCTCAGCTCCTCCTTGGCGGAGTCCAGCCCGGGGACGAGCACCACGACCGGATGGGGCCCGGGTCCCGGCGGCACCCGCAGCACCCCGGCCAGGCGGGTCCCGGCGAAGGGCACCTCCAACCGCTCCCCGGGGGGGTCCAGGTGGGGAAGGGCGTCGGCCAGGCAGCGGACGGCCCGGCCATGGGCCTGGCTCATCTGCTCCCTGTCCTGCACCAGGAGGAACTTGGCGAAGTGGTAGTAGACGGCCGCCCGGGCCAGGTGCTCACCGCCTGAACGGAGGCGGCCCTCGTCCAGGGCCTCCCGGCCCAGCTCCTCATGGGCGCTCCCCACCTGGCACCAGGCCGGGCACCAGCCGTCCCAGTCGTCTATCCGGGAGGCCAGCCCCGACAGATCGTTGGGGTCCACGCCGTTGGCCAGGAAGCGGGGGGCCCAATGGCTCAACGCCTCCTGGACCTTGGCTGCGCTGGTCACGGCAGACTCTTGCATACGATTGCGAAGAGGGCCAGCCCGGTCTTTCCGCCTTGGGGGGACGCCGTAATGCCTGGCATGCCTTGACACGGCCGTTGGGAGCGTCAATACTGCGACAGTTTCTGCAATCGATTGTAGACACGGAGCTGCTGCGTGACCGCTCGGACGACGGCAAGGGGTGCCAGCACCCAGACCCTGGGGTGGGTCGGGGTCGGGCGCATGGGCACAGAGCTGGTGCGCCGGCTGCTGCGGGGCGGCCACGACGTGGCCCTCTACAACCGGACCAGGCAGAAGGCCGAGGCCCTGGCCGAGGAGGGGGCCAAGGTGGCCGACTCCCTGGCCGAGCTGGCCGGGCGGGACGTGGTCTTCACCACGGTCGGGTCGTCCGAGGACTTCCTGGACGTGACGGTGCGACCCGGAGGCCTGCTCACGGGCGAGAGCGCCCCGCAGGTGATCGTGGACTGCTCCACCGTGTCGGCCGAGTCATCCGCCCTGGCCCGCCGCAAGGCGGAGGAGAGGGGCACCATGCTCCTGGCCGCTCCGGTGAGCGGGAACCCCAAGGTGGCACGGGCTGGCCTGCTGACCATGGCCGTGTCCGGCCCCCGGGAGGGCTTCGACCGGGTGGCGGGGATACTGGAGGAGCTGGGGGCCGGCGCCACCTACGTCGGTGAGGGGGAGGGAGCGCGTACCGTCAAGATCTGCCACAACCTGTTGCTGGGGACGGTGGCCCAGTCCCTGGCCGAGGTCACGGTGCTGGCCGAGAAGAGCGGCATCAGCCGGCACGCCTTCCTCAGCTACCTCAACAAGAGCGTGGTGGGATCGGTGTTCACCGGCTACAAGACCCCTGCCCTGGTGAACCTGGACTTCAAGGCCACCTTCACCGCAGCCTTGCTGCGCAAGGACTTCGAGCTGGGCCTGGCCGCCGGGCGCGACCTGGAGGTCCCCCTGCCCGTGGGGGCGCTGGTGCACCAGATCATCCAGACCCTCGTCGGCAGGGGCTACGGAGACCTGGACTTCGCCGCCCTGCTGGCCCTCGAGGCCGAAGGAGCCGGGTTGGAGCTCGTGAGCGAGGAAGTGGACGTGACCGATGGCCTGCCGCCTGGCTGACGGCAGAGGCCCGGCAGGAGAAAGGGGGACAAGGAGATGGCTGGAAGAGGATTGAGGATATGGAGCCCGCTGGTGGCGGTGTGCCTGGGTGGGCTGATGCTGGCCGCCTGTGGCAAGGGCTCGTCGGCAGGCTCCTCGGCGAGCTCGACACCCGCTTCGAAGGCGGCCACCGGCTCCCAGTCATCGGTCGCCTCCAAGAAGCCCGTCGTGATCGGGGCCTCGCTGTCGCTCTCGGGGGACTTCTCCGCCGACGGGCAGGCCTTCCAGCGCGGCTACGAGCTCTGGGCCGACTACGTGAACCACCACGGAGGGCTCCTCGGCCACCCCGTGAAGCTGGACATCCTCTCCGATGCCAGCAGCCCCACCCAGGCCGTGACGAACTACGAGAAGCTCATCTCCAGCAACCATGTGGCGCTGACGTTCGGGCCCTTCTCGTCGCTCCTCACCATACCGACGTCCAAGGTGGCCGCTCGCTACGGCTATGCCTTCGTCGAGGGTGCCGGTGGAGCCCCCGACGTCTTCGCCGCCGGGCTGCACAATCTCTTCGATGTGGCGACCCCGGTGGCGAACTACATGCTGCCCTTCGCCAAGTGGGTTGCCTCCCTTCCCCCGGGCAAGCGGCCCAAGACGGCTGCCTACCCGACCAGCAACGACCCCTTCACCGAGCCTGTCATCAACAAGGCCAAGTCCCTGCTGCAGAAGGCAGGGGTGAGGACCGTCTACTACAAGGTGTTCCCTGCCGAGGTGACCGACTTCACGCCCATTGCCGACCAGGTGGCGACCACCGGTGCCCAGATGGTGGTCCTCGGCTCCGTGGACGTGCCCACGGTCTCCGCCTTCATGCAGGCCTTCGAGCAGCAGCACTACAACCCCAAGGTCTTCATCGCCAGTGCAGGGCCGGACCAGGGGCAGGCCTTCCTCAAGGCGGTGGGGACCAGCAACGCCAACGGGGTCATGGTCCCCAACGGCTGGTACCCGGGGGTGAGGATCGCCGCCAGTGAGGCGATGGTGAAGGCCTACGTGGCCAAGTACGGCGGGTCCCCCTCGGGGATCAACGCCGACGTCGCCGAGGCCTTCTCCGTGGGCCAGGTCGTGGCCCAGGCCGTGAAGGCCACCCACAGCCTGAGCAACGCCAAGATCATCAGCTACCTGCACAGCGGGGTCAAGCTGTCCAGCGTCGAGGGGCCGGTGAAGTTCGACTCCAAGGGTGAGAACATCGCCGCCCTGCAGTTCATATTCCAGTGGCAGCACAACGGCCACTTCGTCCAGGTGCTGCCTACCAAGGCCCCCGGCTCCCAACCCGTCCTCTTCCCCAAGCCGGCCTGGGGCAGCTGAGATGGCCGGAGCGACGAGGGCGGGGAGGCACCAGGGCTGATGGGAGGTGCGGTAGCCAAGGCCGTGGTGGACGGCGTCCTCACCGGCGGTGTGTACGCCCTGATGGCCGCCGGCCTGACGCTCATCTTCGGGGTCATGGACATCATCAACATCGCCCAGGGCATCCTCGTCGTCCTGGGGGCGTACCTGAGCTATGTCCTCTCCCAGGACCTGGGCATCGGACTGTTCCTGGGGCTCCTAATAACCATCCCCTCCCTCTTCGTGATCGGCGTCGCCGTGGAGTGGGCCTTCATGCGCCGTCTCCAGGAGCGGGAGCGGACCGCCCTGTCCATCCTCGTGACCTACGGGGTCGCCATCGTCATCGAGGGGATCCTGGAGCTCATATTCGGCCCCAACTACGTGCAGCTGCGAGCCTGGTACGTGAACCAGTCCTTCCACGTGCTCGGGTTCTACCTGCCCTACATATACGTGTTCGGCTTCGCCCTGGCGGTGTTCCTCCTGGGTGTCCTGTACCTCATCCTCTATCGCTCTCGCTTCGGCAGGAGCGTGCGGGCGTCCCTCCAGGACAGGGCTGCGGCCAGGCTGGTGGGCGTGAACGTGGAACGGGTCTCCACCATCACCTTCGGCATCGGGATAGCGGTGACGGCGGCCGGCGGCATGGTGTTCGGCGCCACCAATGCCTTCAATGCCAACAGCGGCTATGACCTCATATCCAGGTTGCTCACGATCGTGATCCTGGGAGGCCTGGGGAGCATCGGTGGCGCACTGGGGGCGGCCGTGTTCATGACCGTCATCGAAGGCCTGGTGGCGGTGCTGTGGTCCCCGGTCTGGGCCACGCTGGTGTTCTACGCCGCCTTGGTGCTCGTCCTCGTGATCAAGCCTGTCGGGATATTCGGCCAGAGAGCTGCTCGGGCCCAGTGAAGGTGACGGCACTGGTTCAGGGTGGCCGCCAGGCCCGGAGCCCCGCCGCCGACATGGAGGAGCCCTGGCAGCAGGAGCGCAGAGCCCGGGGGGCGTGGGCGGCGGGAGTGGCTGCCCTGTTGGCCATCGCCATCGCCTTCCCCTGGGTCTTCACCAACCCCACGACCACGTCGATCGGGGTGTTCACGCTCATATACATGGCTGCTGCCACGGCCTGGAACAGCTTCGCCGGGTACTCCGGCTACATACCGCTCGGGCATGCCGTCTTCTTCGGGAGCGGCGCCTACACCCTCGTGATCGCGGCCCAGGACCTCCACATCCGAGGGGGGTACACCGTCTTCGCCCTGGTCCCCCTGGCCGGGGCGGTGGCGGTGGCAGTGGCTGTCCCGTTCGGCCTGGTCGCCCTGCGCACCCGCAGGCACACCTTCGTGGTCATCACCATCGCCATCTTCTTCATCTTCCAGCTGATGGCCTTCAACCTGGGGATCACCCAGGGCTCCTCAGGGATTCCCGCTCCCACCCCCACCTGGCCGGCGGCCACCTTCAACGACCGCTTCTACTACGTGGCCCTGGCCATCCTGGTCGTCGCCGCCGCCTTCTCCTGGGGCATCCGGCGTTCGCGCTTCGGCCTGCAGTTGCTGGCCATCCGGGACGACGAGGACCGGGCTCTCAGCCTGGGCGTGAGGGTCTCGAGGGTGAAGCTGACGGCCTTCGCCCTGTCCGCCTTGCCGGTGGGCATGGTTGGAGCGGTGTGGGCCTACTTCATCGGCCAGGTGTACCCCCAGTTCGCCTTCGACCCCCTCTTCGACATATCGGTGGCCCTTATGGCCTTCCTGGGCGGCCTGGGGACGGTGTCGGGGCCCCTCCTCGGTGCCTTGATACTCGAGCCTCTCCAGCAGTACTTCACCCTGCAGTTCTCGTCCAACGCCCTCTACCTCGTGGTCTACGGAGCCCTGTTCCTGGTGGTGATCCTGCTCCTGCCTCGGGGGATCATCCCCACCGTCCGCGACCGGGTGGCGAGCTGGCGGGAGCGCCGGTCGGGGAGCACCGCCCTGGCGTCCGGGCCCGATGCGGCGGGCGGGGTCCTGTCCTCCGAGATGGCAGGGGGGGGCGTGGCGGGCGCTGCGGGCGGGGGGGCCGTGAGCCCCCCGGGGCCCTCGGGACCGGCGGTGAGGCGCGGGTGAGCTCCGCCCCCCTTCTCCTGGTGGACTCGGCCTGCAAGGCCTTCGGCGGCGTGCAGGCCCTGTCGGAGTGCTCGGTGGGGGTCGAGGAGGGCACGATCGCCGGCCTCATAGGGCCCAACGGCTCGGGGAAGACCACCCTGTTCAACGTGGCCACCGGGTACGAGAGGGTGGACCGTGGGGAGATCTACTTCAGCGGGAGGCGGATCACCCGGGCCTCGCCTGACAGGGTGTTCGCCCTGGGTCTGGGGCGTACCTTCCAGCTGACCCGGATCTTCTCCCGCTTGAGCGTCATGGAGAACATGCTGGTGGCCTCCCAGGCGGGCCGCAGGGGCCTGCGCAGCCTTTGCACGAGGGCCGGCTCGCCCGGAGAGCGCAGGCGGGCCCTCGAGCTGCTGGAGTTCGTCGGCATCGCCCGGCTGGCCTCGAAGCCCGCCGGCAGCCTCTCCTACGGCCAGCGCAAGCTGCTGGAGCTGGCCTACGTGCTGGTCGCCGATCCCGCCGTCATACTGCTGGACGAGCCGGCAGGGGGCGTGAACCCCTCCCTCATCAACCACATAGCCGACCGCATCCGGGAGCTCAACCGCCAGGGCAAGACCTTCTTCGTGGTCGAGCACAACATGGAGTTCGTGATGAGCCTCTGCCACCAGGTGACGGTGATGCACCAGGGGACGGCCATTCTCACCGGTCCCCCCTCCACCGTGCGCAGCGACCCGCGGGTGCTGGACGCCTACCTGGGCGGGGCTCTCGAAGAGGACCCCGGGGACGGACCGGAGGGCCAGGATGGCGCGGGCTCCCTCTGAGGAGCTGGCGGGGGCGGGGCCGGTCCCGCGGCCTCCGGGCCTGCTGGTCCTGGAGGGCGTGGTTGCCGGCTATGGCGGTGGTGACGTCCTGCGTGGGGTGTCCTTCTCCGTCCCGCAGGGCAGCATCACCTGCGTCGTGGGGCCCAACGGGGCCGGCAAGTCGACCGTGCTGGCGGCCATCAGCGGGATCCTGCGTCCCCGCCGGGGCGACATCCGCTTCGACGGCCGGAGCCTGGTCGGCAGGACGCCGAGGGAGATCCTCGGCCGGGGGGTGGTGCAGGTGCCCCAGAACCACAGCCTGTTCAGGGAGATGACGGTCCGGGAGAACATCGAGATGGGGGCCTTCACCTTGGGGGACCGGGCCCTGGCCCGGAGGCGGCTGGAGCAGGTGATGGAGATGTTCCCCGTGGCCAGGGAGAGGGCCAGGGACAAGGCGGGGGCCCTGTCCGGAGGCCAGCAGCGCCTGATCGAGTTCGCCCGCTGCCTCATGCTCGACCCCCTCCTGGTGATCCTGGACGAGCCGTCCATGGGCCTGGACCCGAGGACCCTGCGGACCGTGTTCGCGACCATCCGCATGATGCACGACCAGGGACGGACGATCCTGCTCGTGGAGCAGAACGCCAGGGCTGGGCTCCGGCTCAGCACCCACGGGGTGGTGCTGGAGAACGGGGTGGTGCGCCTGAGCGGGTCGGGCCGGGAGGTCCTCGACAACCCGGAGATCGGCGCCTTGTACCTGGGCGGGGGCATCAGCGCCGGCCCCACCGGGCAGCACCCGGCGGGGCCCCGCTCCGGTCACGAGGGAGGAAGCCCGTGAGGGGGCGGGAGGAGCCCGGGCGGGCCGCCGTGGTCGACGTCCATGCCCATGTGCTGGGCCGGGACCTGGTGCGGGCCCCGGGCAGGGAGGAGCCGTGGCGTCCGGTCCTGGCCGGGAGGGGCGGGCGGCGCGTGGTCGAGCTGGGGGGGAGGCCGGTGGACTCCCTGGTGGGCGAGCTGGTCGACATCGACGGCATCCTGGACGAGTCGTCACGGGCAGGGATCGGCCACGTCCTCCTCTCGCCCTGGGTGGCCCTGCTCCCCAATGGCTTGGATCCCGGGCTGGCCGCCGAGGTCTGCCGGCTGCAGAACGAGTCCCTGGCCAAGGCGGTGGTGGCCGGCCGCGGTTCGGTCAGCGCCCTGGGAGCGGTGACCCTGAGCCGGCCCGAGGAGGCGGCGGTCCAGCTCGAGGAGGCGATGTCCGCGGGCCTGGCGGGGGTGGAGGTGACCGCCAGCGTGGGCGGCGCCTACCTCGGCGACGACCGGTTCCTCCCCTTCTTCGAGGCCGCCGAGGAGCTCCAGGCCCTGGTCTTCGTCCATCCGGCCACCAGGGGCCTCAGCCTGCCGGTCTCGGGCCAGTACTACCTGTGGAACGGGCTGGCCAACCCGGTGGAGACGGCCCTGGCGGCGGCCCATCTGGTGCTCTCGGGGACCATCGAGCGCCATCCCCGTCTCCGGGTGCTCCTGGCCCACGGCGGGGGTGTGCTGCCCGCGGTGTGGGGGCGGCTGGACCGGGCCCACCAGGTGCGGCCCGAGGCCAGGGCCAGGCTGGGCGAGCCTCCCAGGCGGTCGCTCCGCCGGTTCTTCTTCGACACCTTGACCCATGACCGGGCCCTCCTGTCGAGCCTGGTCCAGGAGGTGGGCTCCAGCCAGGTCATGCTGGGCTCGGACCGGCCCTTCGACATGGGCTCGCCCCATCCCGTGGAGGACGTCCTCGCCCTGGGACTGCCGGGAGAGGCCGAGGCCCAGGTCCTCGGGGGCAATGCCGCCCGGCTGCTCCGCCTGGGGGAGAGGAGGGGGGAGGCCGCCGGAGGGGGTCGGCCCCCGCCACCGGGCCTGGGGGGCGGGGCCGTGACGGGCCCGGGGCCGGGGGCCGGCGGGGCATCGAGCGGTGAGTGACGCCTTCGACGTGGTCGTGGCCGGGGGAGGGCACAACTCCCTGGTCACGGCGGCCTACCTGGCCAAGGCCGGCTTCCGCTGCCTGGTGCTCGAGGGCAGGCACGTCCTCGGGGGCGACACCAGCTCGGAGGAGAGAACCCTCCCCGGCTTCGTCCACGACTCGTGCTCCACGGCCCACAACCTCCTTCAGGCCAGTCCCATGGTCCGTCGGGACGAGCTCGGCCTCGGTGCCTACGGGCTCGAGTACATCCACCCCGACCCCGTCGTCCACGTGCCCTTTGCCGACGGGAGCTGGATCACCCAGTGGCGGGACCCCCGGCGCACGGCGGAGGAGCTGGCCCGCTTCTCGAAGCACGATGCTAGTGCCTACCTGAGCCTGCTGGACGACTACGAGGAGATCGCCCCTCTCTACGGCCAGTGGCGCTACACGCCGGTGGGCTGGGGCCCGTCCCTCGACGACCTGCTGCAGGACGGCCCCGGCGGGGGCAAGTGGGCCAAGCGGGCGGCCATGAGCGCCTGGGAGGTGATCGCCGCCCGCTTCGAGGAGGAGCACGTGAGGGCCTTCATGGCCTGGATGGCCTTCATGACCCTCCAGCCGGTGGACCGGGCCGGGGGAGGCCTGCTTGCCTATTCGCTCGTGTACGGCCGCCAGCGCCACAGCTGGACCCTGCCCCGGGGCGGATCGGGGGCCCTCTGCTCCGCCCTCAGGCGGCTCATCGAGGACCACGGGGGGGAGGTGCGCACGGACCACCAGGTGGTGGGCCTGCTCATCGAGGCCGGCCGCTGCACCGGGGTGGAGACGGCGGACGGGAGCCTGTGGCGGGCGGGCAGGGCGGTGGTGTCCAGCATCCACGTGAAGGACCTCGTCGCCATGGCTGGACCCGACCTGTGGGGCGAGACCTTCGTGGAGGCGGTCGATACCTGGCAGCCGGGGCTGTCCATGTTCGTGGCCCATTACGCCACCACCGAGCCCCCGCGCTTCTCCGTGGGCAGGGACCGGCGTGAGGCAGTGGCCTGCGGGATCGTGCCTTCCGCCGAGTCCATTCTCGGCCTGGCGGCCCAGTTCCGCCAGGGGGCGGTGGCCCTGGAGGACCCCTCGCTGCTGGTCCTCTGTCCCACCGTGGCCGATCCCACCCGGGCGCCCGCCGGCTGCCATACGCTCAAGGTGATCGGCTTCCAGCCCTACGAGCTGGCCGGGGGCCCTGAGCGCTGGGACGCCATCAAGGAAGCGGTGGCGGCGGCCCATCTGGCCCAGCTCAGGCGGTTCGCCCCCAACCTCACCGAGGGAGTGATCCTGCACCAGGACGTGGTTAGCCCCCTGGACCTGGAGCGCCAGAACCCCCACAACTGGCACGGCTCCTGCCACGGCGGAGACATGGGGCCGGCGCAGTCGGGGCGGCTGCGCCCCGCACCGGGGTGGGCTGGGCACCGGCTTCCCATCCCCGGCCTCTACCAGACCGGCGCCACCACCCATCCCGGCGGGTCGGTGTCCGGGGCCCCTGGCCGCAACGCCGCCATGGTCATCCTGGCCGACCTCGGGACCAGCCTGGAGGAGGTCGTGGGCAGGGGGGCCCGGGGCTCGCCCGGCCGGGGAGGCGGCCCGCCGCCGGCGCACCCGGGAACGCAGCGCCCTGGTCCCGAGGATCCAACCACCAACTGACACGAGGGAGGTCCCCACATGCCCCACATCAGCTACGTCGACCCCAGCACCGTCTCGGACCCGGAGATAGCGGGATACCTGGAGCGCGCCCGCCTGGAGGGGACGCCCCGCCCCGAGAGCCAGGCCATCCGGGCGCACAACCCGGCGGTGATAAGGGCGTTCTCGCAGGCCTGGGACCTCACCTTCCGCCACGGGGTCCTCGACCACGGCCTAAAGGAGCTGTGCCGCAACTACGTGTCCCAGTCCATCGCCTGCTCGTACTGAGGCGCCCAGCGATCTGTCCAGGCTGGGCAGGCGGGATTGAGCGAGGACAAGTACTCGGAGCTGCTGCGCTTCTCCACCTCTGACAAGTTCAGCGAGCGGGAGAAGGTGGCCCTCACCTATACCAGCGCCATCATCTGGGATGCCGCCATCGCCGACGACGAGCTGTGGGCCCGTCTGCACCGGTTCTTCAGCGAGCCCGAGCTGGTGGAGCTGGGGTTCTTCGTGGCCCTGACCCTCGGCCAGCAGCGCTGGATCAAGACCCTCGGCATCGGGCACGGGGAGGTCCTGGCCGGGACCAGCGCCGGCCTGGCGCCGGGGGTGGCCGGCTCAGCTGGCGGGAGAGGTGACGGCCCTTAGCCGTCTGGCCCTCGTCCCTTGCCTGCCCCTGGCCTGCCGTCCGGCGGCCGGCGCCGGGGGGGGCTCCGTGGACCCCCTCACGACCAGCTCGGGGGCCAGGTAGAGCACCTTCACCGGGGAGGTGCGGTGGCTCAGCCTCTCCAGCATGAGCTGGGCGGCCTCCGTGCCCACCTCGTAGTGGGGGAAGCGCACCGAGGTGAGGGGGGGCCGCAGCCGGTCGATGAAAGGCATGTCGTTGAAGCCCACCACCGAGACGTCGGCCGGGCAGCGCAGTCCGGCCTCCTCCAGGGCGGCGTACACGCCCAGGGCCAGCATGTCGTTGGCGGCCACCACGGCGGTTGCCCCCAGGCCGGCAGCCAGGAGCTCCCGGGTGCAGCGCAGGCCCTCGGCCTGGGAGAAGGACTCGGCGAAGACGACCTGGCTGGGGTCCACCTCCAGGCCGGCGGCCGCCATACCCTCCAGGAAGCCCCGGTAGCGGCCGAAGCCGGTGGACAGGTCCTGGGGGCCGGCCACGCAGGCGATGCGGCGGTGGCCGAGGCCGGCCAGGTGGGCCACGACCATGGCGGTGCCGGCCCGGTTGTCCACCGAGACAGAGGGGAAGACATTGCTCTCCACCACCCGGTTGACGAGGACGATGGGGATCCTGGCCCGTGCGGCCCGGTCGAGCAGGGTGTCGCTGCGGTGGGCGATGGCCATGATGAAGCCGTCGACATGGCGAGCCCGCATCCTGTCCAGCACGAGGCGGGCCCGGTCCTCGTCGTTGTCGGTGTTCCCGACCAGGGCCACGTAGCCGGCCGCGGCCAGGCGGTCCTCCACCCCGCGCACGATGGGGGGGAACAAGGGGTTGGTGAGGTCGGGGATGAGCATGCCCACGGTATGGGAGCGCCGGGTCTTGAGGCTGCGGGCCATGGGGTTGGGCTGGTAGTCCAGGCTCCGGGCGGCTCGGAGCACCCTCTGGGCGGTTGCGCCCTTCACCAGGGCGCGCGTCTCGGGGTTGAGGGCCCGGGAGGCGGTGGCGGGGTGGACGCCGGCCCGCTCGGCCACGTCCCGCAGCGTCACGTGGCCCTCAGCCAATCCCCCCACCACCCTCACCTGCAGCCGCTCTCGCCCCGGCCAGCGCCGCCCACACCCTGGCCGGGGTGTAGGGGGGGTCCAGGTGCCCCACCCCCAGAGGGCCAAGGGCATCCGCCACGGCGTTGGCCACGGCCGCGGGCACCCCGATGGTCCCGCTCTCCCCCAGCCCCTTGGCCCCGAGGGGGTTGAAGGGTGAGGGGGTGTGCAGCAGCTCGGTCCGGACAGGGAACCCGGCCTCGGGGGGCCCCGGTACGCCGTAGTCGGCGAAGCTGGCCGTGAGGAGCTGGCCCTGGTCGTCGTGGACCACCTCCTCCAGCATGGCTGCAGCCATGCCCTGGATGGAGGACCCCAGCACCTGGCCTTCGGCCAGGAGGGGGTTCACCACTGTCCCGGCGTCGTCCACCGCCACCAGCAGGACCAGTCGCACCGAGCCGGTGTCCAGGTCCACCTCGACCACAGCGACATGGGCCCCGAAGGGGAAGACGGGGCCGGGCAGGGAGAACCGCTCGGTGGCCTCCAGGCCGGCGGCCATGCCCGCCGGCAGGGCTCCGGGGTCTGCCGCCACCCGGGCCACCTCGGCCAGGGTGAGCCGACGCGTGGGAGTGCCCGCCACCCAGAAGTGCCCCGCCTCGTAGCGCAGGTCCTCGGGGGCCACCTCGAGGTGGTGAGCAGCCACCGCCTTGGCCTTGGCCAGGACCGAGTCGGCCGCCAGGGCCACGGCGGAGCCTCCCACCGTGATGGAGCGGCTGCCATAGGTCCCCACGCCGGGGGGGCCGGCGGCAGAGTCCCCCTGGAGGACGCGGACCTGCTCGGGGCGGAGCCCCAGCCTGTCGGCGGCGATCTGGGCGAAGACCGTCTCGTGTCCCTGGCCATGGCTGCTCGACCCGGGGCGGACCAGGGCGTGGCCGTCGTTCGTCATCTCGACGGTGGCGCCCTCCCACAGCCCGGCTCCCGCCCGTTCGACGAAGAGGGCCACCCCGATCCCGGTCCGGGTCCGGCCTCGCCGGGCTCCGGCCCCGCCCGGGGGCTGCCCCTCGGCACCCTGTTCCCGGGGGGGCTGCCTCCAGCGGCGGTAGTCGGCCAGCTCGCAGGCCCGGTCGAGGGCGGCCTCGTAGTTGCCCGAGTCGTAGGTGAACCCGAGGGCGGTCCGGTAGGGGAACCGGTCCGCACCGATGAGGTTCCGCCTCCTGATCTCGACAGGGTCCAGCCCCAGGCGGGCAGCAGCCAGGTCCGCCAGGCGCTCCACCACATAGGCGGCCTCGGGCCGGCCCGCCCCCCGGTAAGGGCCGGTGGGCACCTTGTTGGTGGCCAGGCCGAGGACCTCCACCTCGGCCACGGCTATGTCGTAACCGCCCACCAGCAGGCGGGCCGAGGTGATGGGGACCACCGGGGTGGTCGGGTAGAGGTAGGCCCCCAGGTCCCACGCCAGGCGGGCCTGGATGGCAAGGAACCGGCCCGAGCCGTCGGTGGCCAGCGCCGCCTCCGCCACCAGGCCGCGTCCCTGGTACGAGGCGAGGAAGCTCTCGCTGCGGTCCTCCACCCACCGCACCGGACGTCCGAGCGCCCGGGCGCATACGGCGGCCAGGGCGTGCTCCGGGGCCAGGGTGCCCTTGCTCCCGAAGGCCCCGCCCACGTCAGGGACCACCACCCGCACCGACGAGGGATCGAGGCCCAGCACGGCGGCCAGGTGGGAGCGGGGGCGGTGGGGGTCCTGGGCCGAGCACCACAGGGTCATGGTGCCGGGCCCGGGTAGGTACTCGGCCAGGCAGCCCCGCGCCTCGATGGGGGCGGCGGCGAGGCGGGGCACCTCCAGCCGGGCCCGCACCACATGGGCGGCGCTGGCGAAGGTCCCTGCCACGTCCCCTTCGGCAAGGTGCCAGCGAAGCAGGACGTTGCCGGGGGCGCCGGGGTGGAGGCAGGGAGTGCCAGCGGCGGCCTGGTCCGTCCCCGTGACCACGGGCAGGGCCTCGTAGTCGACCTCCAGCAGGTCTCGGGCGTCCTCCGCCGCAGCCTGGCTCTCGGCCACCACGCAGGCCACCGGCTCCCCGGCGAAGCGAGCCACCCCATCGGCCAGGACCGGAACGGGCACGGCGGGCACCTGGGCGCCCTCGGGGACGGTGATGGGCATGCTGCCCTTCAGCCCGCCCTCGAGGTCCGCCGCCGTGAGCACGGCCAGCACGCCGGGGGCCGTCCTGGCCCTCGAGGTCTCGATGGACCGGATGGCGGCGTGGGCCAAGGGGCTGCGGGCCACCACCATGTGGGCGAGCCCGGGAGGGGCCAGGTTGCCGACATACCTGCCCTGGCCCCTGAGGAGCCGGTCGTCCTCGGTGCGCCGGAGCGGGCGGCCCACCCAGGGTGGCTCGTCGTCCGGGGCGCCGCCCGCCGGCCGGGGTGCAGCCGGGCTGGGCCGGCTCACCCCAACGCCCGGGGCACGGCCTCGAGCACCCGAGCCACGGAGGGCCGGGCCAGGTCCTCGAGCGAGTCGGCGGCCGGCAGGGGCACGTGGGGGGTGGTGACCCTGACGATGGGCCCGTCCAGGTCGTAGAAGCACTCCTCGGCCACGATGGAGGCCAGCTCGGCTCCCCAGCCGCAGAGGCGGGGGTTCTCCTCCACCGTCACCAGATGGCCGGTGGCGCTGACCGAGGACAGGACGGTCGACACGTCCAGGGGCACCAGCGAGCGCAGGTCTATGACGGTCGCCTGCACCCCCTCGGCGGCCAGGCGCTCGGCCGCCTCGAGGGCCACGGGGACCATGGCCGCCAGGGCCACCAACGTGAGGTCACCTCCCTGGCGGCGCAGGGCGGCCTGGCCCAGGTGGCCCACCAGCTCCCCGTCGGGCACCTCCCCCTTGGTGGGGTAGAGGGACTTGTGCTCGAAGACGAGGACCGGGTCGGGGTCCCGCACGGCCGCGGCCAGCAGGCCGATGACATCGCTGGGGCAGCTGGGGGCGACGACCTTCAGCCCGGGGACGGCCATGGCCCAGTTCTCGACGCTCTGGGAGTGCTGGGCCCCGAACCGGCTCCCCCCGCCGTTGCCCGAGCGCACCACCAGGGGAAGCTGGACCTGGCCGGCGGTCATGTAGCGGGACTTGGCGATCTGGTTGGCCACCATGTCCCAGCACACGGCGAAGAAGTCCGAGAACATGACCTCGGCGATCGGCCGCAGGCCGGTCATGGCCGCCCCCATGGCGGCCCCGAGGATGGCCTGCTCGGAGATGGGGGTGTCCCTCACCCGCTCGGGGCCGAACCGCTCGAGAAGCCCCCCGGTGGCCTTGAAGGCCCCGCCGGCCCCGGCCACGTCCTCCCCCAGGAGGACCACCGAGGGATCCCGCTCCATCTCCTGGGCGATGGCCCTTGCCACCGCCTCCCGGTACGTCAGCTCCGCCACGACGAACCCCCGTCGGCCCACAGGTCGGCCGTCACCAGGCCGGGGTCCGGGGGAGGGCCGGCCTTGGCCTCCTCGGTGGCCCGGTCCACCGCCTCCTTGGCCTCAGCCTCCACCCTCTGCAGCTCGTCCTCGGGCACCCCCGCCCCGACGAGCCGGGCCCGATAGGCGGGGACGGGGTCGCGGGCGAGCCAGTCCGCCACCTCCTCCTTGGGGCGGTAGGTGGCGGGATCGGCCCGGGAGTGGCCACCGTGGCGGTAGGTGACGGCCTCGATGAGGCTGGGCCCCCCGCCCGACCGGGCCCGCTCCAGTGCGGCCAGGGCCGTCTGGTGGACGACCTCGGGGTCGTTGCCGTCTATGGCGACGGGCGGTAGGCCGTAGGCGGGGGCGCGGTCGGCGGCCGGCCTCGGCACGGCCGTGACCGCCCCGATGGGGGTGTACTCCATGTAGAGGTTGTTCTCGCACACGAAGACGACGGGCAGGTTCCACACCACGGCCAGGTTGAGGGCCTCGTGGAAGGCCCCGATGTTGGTGGCCCCGTCCCCGAAGAAGCACACCGCCACCTGGCCGCTCTTCCTGTAGGCGGCGCTCCAGGCCGCCCCCACGGCCACCGGCAGGTGGGCGCCCACGATGGCGTAGGAGCCCATCATCCCGTGGGCCACGCTGGTCAGGTGCATGGAGCCGCCCTTGCCCCGCAGGAGGCCGTTGTCCCTGCCCAGGAGCTCGGCCATGATCGGGGTCAGGGGGACGCCGCGCACGATGGTGTGGGCATGGCCCCGGTAGGTGGCGAAGGTCCAGTCGTCCGGCCTCATGGCCACCCCGAACCCGGCAGCCACGGCCTCCTGGCCGAGGGACAGGTGGCTCGTGCCCTTGACCAGGTTCTGGAGGAAGAGGTCGTAGGCCCGCTTCTCGAACTGGCGGATCACCACCATCCAGCGGTACAGGGCCAGGCCGGTCTCCGGGCCTGACCTCGCGGCGGGCTCGGTACCGGTCGTGAGCGGGGAGGTCGCCACGGCTAGTAGGGGTTGGCGACGAACAGCTCGTCGGCCGGGAACAGGGTGATCACCTGGGCCCCGCTGGCGGTGACCACCACCTCCTCCTCGATGCGGGCCGCCGAGTAGCCGTCAGCAGCGGGGCAGTAGGTCTCCAGGGCGAAGACCATTCCCTCGTGGAGCTCCACGGGGTGGTCCAAGGAGTTGAGCCTGCTGATGATGGGTCGCTCGTGGAGGGCCAGGCCCAGGCCGTGGCCGAACTGGAGGCCGAAGGCCTCCATCTCGGACTCGAAGCCGAACTCCTCGGCTCGGGGCCACACCCGGGCGATGGTGTCGGTGGTCACCCCCGGCTTCACCAGGTCGATGGCGGCGTCGATCCACTCCCGGGCCCGCGTGTAGGCGTCGCGCTGGGCCGGCGTGGCCCGCCCCACGTTGAAGGTGCGGTAGTAGCAGGTGCGGTAGCCGTTGTAGGCCTGGATGATGTCGAAGAAGGCCTGGTCTCCCGGGCGGATCAGGCGGTCGGAGAAGACGTGGGGATGGGGGCTGCAGCGCTCCCCGGAAACGGCGTTGACGGCCTCCACGTCGTCGGAGCCCATGTCGTAGAGGACCTTGTTGACTTCGGCCACGATCTCGTTCTCCCGGATGCCGGGCTTCAGCACCTCGGCGATGCGCTGGTAGGCGCCGTCGACCATGGCGGCCGACATGGAGAGCAGGGTGATCTCGTCTCCGGACTTGATCTGGCGGGCGTCCAGCATGACCTGCTGGCCGTCGCGGACCTCCACGCCGGCCTCCTGGAGGGCGAAGATCATGGTCGGCTCGGCGATGTCCACGCCCAGCGGCATACCGGCCACGCCGGCGTCGGCGAGCAGCCCGGCCAGCTCGGCGGCGGCCCGGTCCAGCAGGCCCGCCTCGGGGGCCACCGAGCCGCGCAGGCCCACCATCCCGGCCAGGCAGCGCTCCGGGGCCAGCCAGGGGGCGTGCAGGCGGTGGTGCTTGGCTGCCGACCCGAAGTCCCACAGCGTCGGCTCCCCGCCCCTGGTCAGGAGGGCGTAGCGGCAGACCTTGTCCCGGGCCCATTCCCCTATGTGGGTGGAGGTGAGGTAGCGGATGTTGTTCATGTCGAAGCACAGGAGGGCACCGAGCCCGGAGGCCTCCAGCGCCGCTCGGGCCCGTTCCAGGCGGTAGCGGTGCAGCCGGGTGAAGTCGACCCGCTCCTCGAAGTCGACCGCCATCCGCCCCGGGGCCGGCAAGAGTTGGTTCGAGGCCGAGAGCATGCGCCAATGCTAGCGATTGCATACGGATCGGCAAGGCATGCGAGCCACGCCTGCGTCTGCTTTAGAGAACGTTTGCAACAAGGGCTCCTGGCCTGCTCCGAGCAGGCGGGCCGGCCGGCCCCAGCGGCACCCGGCAGGGTGCGCCTGCTGGCCCGGGCACCCCACCGGCACCGGCCCGGCGGCCACGCCGGCCCTCTCCCGCCGGCCCGGTCACGACCGTGGGGGGCGGCCGGTTGTCTAGCCTGGCCGGCGTGGAGGCCGTGGCCGGGCAGGGCGAGTCCTCGGGGCTGGCTGTGGGGATCGACGCTGTCGAGATCCCCCGTCTCCGCCGGGTACTGGCTCGCCGGCCGGGCGTGACCGAGCGGGTGTTCACCGCCGGCGAGCGGGGCTACGCCGGGCGCTTCGCCGATCCGGTCCCCCACCTGGCGGCTCGTCTTGCGGCCAAGGAGGCCGCCATGAAGGCGTTGGGCGTGGGACTGGGTGCGGTGGCCTTCGCCGACCTGGAGGTGGTTCGCCGGCCGAGCGGCGAACCCGGCCTGGTGCTGGCGGGCAGGGCTGCCAGGCTGGCGGGCGACAGGGGCCTCAGGGCCTGGGCCCTGTCGCTCACCCACACCGAGCACCTGGCCGTGGCGGTGGTGGCGGCCAAGAGCGGGGAGGACCGGTGCGGGCCGTAACGACGGTGGAGGAGATGAAGGCGCTCGACGCCGAGGCCCAAAGGCGGGTGGGCCTGGAGACCCTCGTGCAGAGGGCGGGTGCCGCCGTGGCCCGCGCCGCCCTGCAGCTCCTGGGCGGGTCCTACGGGCGCCGGGTGGTGGTGGTGGCCGGTCCCGGGCACAACGGGGACGACGGCCGGGTGGCGGCCCAACGGCTCCGGAGGAGGGGGGCCAGGGTGGAGGTGGTGCCCGCCCCGGGCCGGGGCGCCACCGAGCCACGCCGCCTGCCCGGGTGCGACCTGGTGGTGGACGCTGCCTACGGGACCGGCTTCAAGGGCGATTACGTGGCGCCCGAGCCGCCCCCGGGGGTCCCGGTGCTGGCCGTCGACATCCCCTCGGGGGTGCTGGGCGACACGGGCGAGGCGGGCGAAGGGGCGGTGAGGGCCACGGCGACCGTCACCTTCGCCGCCTGGAAGCCGGGCCTGCTCCTGGGGCGGGGGCCCGAGCTCTCGGGCCGGGTGGAGGTGGCCGACATCGGCCTGGACGTGAGCGGGGCCCAGGCCCATCTGGTCGAGGACCTCGACCTGGCCTGCCTTCCCGCCCGTGCCCGGGAGGCCCACAAGTGGCAGACGGCCCTCTACGTGGCGGCTGGCTCACCGGGGATGATGGGGTCTGCCTCCCTCTGCTCGCGGGCGGCCATGCGGGCGGGGGCGGGCATGGTCCGCCTCGGTGTCCCCGGCGCCTCACCGGGGGACCTGCCCGCCAACGAGGTGGTGGCCCAGGCCCTCCCCCGATCGGGGTGGGCCGGCGAGGTGCTGGCCGGGGCCGAGAGGTGCCACGCCCTGGTGGTGGGACCCGGGCTGGGCCGCTCTGACGAGGTGGCAGGGGCCGTCCGCCGGTTGGTGGCAGAGGCTCCGGTGCCCGTGGTGGTGGACGCCGACGGCCTCAACGTCCTCGGGCCGGCAGCCGCGGTGGCCGAGGTGGTCCGCGCCCGCCGGGCGGCGGGTCGTCCCGGCGTGGTGCTCACCCCCCATGCCGGCGAGTTCGCCCGCCTGGCCGGCTCACCCCCGGGAGCGGACCGGCTGGCGGCGGCCCGGGGCCTGTCGAGGACCTCAGGGGCGACCGTGCTCCTCAAGGGGTCCACCACCGTGGTGGCCGATCCCGGCGGGAGGGCGCTGGTGGCCGCAGCCGGCTCCTCCCGCCTGGCCACGGCGGGCACCGGGGATGTGCTCTCGGGGATGATCGGAGCCTTCCTGGCCATGGGGCTTGGCCCCCTGGAGGCTGCCGGCTGGGCGGCCCATGCCCACGGGCGGGCAGCCTCGTGGGGCCCGCCCCGGGGCCTGGTGGCGGGGGACCTCATCGACCTGGCGTCTGCCTACCTGTCATCGGTCGCCGGCGGTGGCTGAGGGATACCTGCGACCGGCCTGGGCCGAGGTGGACCTGGACCTGCTGCGGTCCAACGTTGCCAGCATGTGCCGGCTGGTGGCCCCGGCGCGCCTCTGCGCCGTGGTGAAGGCCGACGCCTACGGCCACGGAGCGCTCGAGGTGGCCCGGGCGGCCCTCGGGGCCGGGGCCTCCTTCCTGGCCGTGGCCCTCCCCGAGGAGGGGATCGAGCTGCGGGAGGGCGGGCTGGAGGCTCCCATCCTCGTCCTCTCCGAGCCGGTGCCAAGGGCCATGGCTGCGGTGGTGGAGTGGGGCCTCACCCCCACCGTGTACCGGGTGGAGACGGTGGCAGCAGTAGCCGCCGCAGCCCGGGCGAGAGGGCGGTCCCCGCTCCCCGTGCACCTCAAGGTGGACACCGGGATGCACCGCGTGGGTGCCGACCCGGAACGGGTCATGGACGTGGCCATGGCCGTGCAGGTGGAGTCGAGCCTCCGCCTGGAGGGACTGTGGACCCACCTGGCCGTGGCTGACCAGGTGGAGGACCCCTTCACCGCCGAGCAGCTGCGCCGCTTCGAGGAGGTGAGGGCCAGGCTCCGGGCGGCGGGGGTGGAGCCGCCCCTGGTCCATGCCGCCAACTCGGCGGGCGCCATGGGACATCCCGCTTCCCGGTATGAGATGGTGCGCTGCGGGATCTCCCTCTACGGCTACCACCCGGCTCCCGAGCTGGCGGGGACGGTGCCGCTGAGCCCGGTCCTGTCGCTGCGGGCCCGGGTGTCCATGGTGAGGGAGCTGCCCGCCGGCGAGCGGGTCTCCTACGGGCGCAGGTGGCCCCTGCCCCGGCGCTCGTGGGTGGCCACCGTTCCCCTCGGCTACGCCGACGGGGTCCCCCGGCTGTTGCCGGTGGGGGGGCCCGGGGCCCTCATCAGGGGGCGGAGGAGGACCCTGGCGGGCACCGTGACCATGGACCAGCTCCTGTTGGACTGTGGGCCGGAAGGAGACGTGGCCGTTGGCGACGAGGTGGTGCTGCTCGGCCGGCAGGGGGCCGAGACCATCACGGCCGACGATTGGGCCCGGGCCACTGGCACCATCAGCTACGAGATCCTGTGCGGGATAGGGCCCCGGGTGCCGAGGGTGCCCGTGCCGGACGGGCGCCGGGAGGGCCGGGAGCCAGGGGCGGGCGAGGCCCCGCCCCGTCAGCGGCAGGGCAGGAGGTGAGCCCGCTCCTTGGCCGCCAGGACGTGGCGCACGGCGTCCTCCATCACGCGGGCGAACCCGGGGTGGTGGGAGGCGAAGCGGAGCAGGGCGCTCTCCATCACCGAGGCGTCGGCCGGTGAGGAGGTGAGGACGACATCGCCCCCGGCGGCGACGAACTCCACCGCCCGGCGGGCAGGGGAGAGGCCCGCCACCGCCAGGGCCGAGCCGAGGTCGTCGGAGACGATCATCCCCTGGAAGCCCAGGCGGCGGCGGAGGAGGCCGGTGATGATGGCGGGCGAGAAGACGGCCTGGCGGCGGGGATCGAGGCGGGGGTAGCGGGCCAGCGACACCATGACCGCCGGGGCGCCGGCCCCGATGCCGGCCCTGAAGGGTTCGAGATCGGGGTCATGGGCGGTCATGGCCGGGTCGGATATGCCCTGGGCACTGGTGTCGGTGTTGGCCGGCACCCGCCCGAGGCCCGGGAAGTGCTTGAGGGTGGGCTGCACCCCCGAGGCCAGCAGGCCCCGGACCAGGGCCCGGACATGGCTCGCCACCTCCGCAGGGTCGTGGCCGAGCTCCCGGCCGTAGCGGCCGATGGCGCCATTGCTCTGGGCGCTGGCCGCAGGCACCACATCGGCCACGGGGGCCAGGTTCAGGTTCACCCCGGCCTCCTTGAGCTGCTGGCCCCAGGCCCGGGCGTCGCGGGCCAGCACGGCGGGGGCTAGCTGACCCTGGGCGATGCCCGGGGGGATGGGGGAGAACCCGGGTCCGTAGAAGGCCTGGAGGCTCCCCTGGGCGCCCCCCTCCTGGTTGCCCGCCACCCACAGCCCCACTCCCCTGGCAGCGGGGGACCCGACCTCCTGGAGGTGGTGGGCCGCCCGCCCGACGCGGGCAGCGCCGTCCCAGCCGGGGCCGTCGAGCAGCACCCCCCCCACGTGGACGGCCCGGATGACAGCGTCGTCCCCTGACACGGGTTGGCTGCTGGACAGCCCGATCAGGAACAGCTGCCCCACCCTCTGGGCCGGTGACATCTCGCCGTACAGGCGGGCGGGGCACGAGCGCGCTCCCGCCCGGGCCTGCCTCGGGGGGAGGGCACGGAGGCGGGGCCGGGCGCTCGCCACCGGCTGGGTCGCCACCGTTGCCCCCACCTTGGTGGGGCCCACCTTGGTCCTCGACGGTGTGCGGACCGAGGGGGTCGCCCTCCGGGGCGGGACCGAGGGTCCCGCCGGCTCGCCCAGGGCCAGCGAGGTGCAGCCCGCTCCTGCCAGGGCCAGTGCGCCCGCCAGCGCCGCCACCCGCCAGCTCACGGGGGCCGAGGCTAATGGCCCCTGGCGGGGGAGCCCGGCCGGCCGTGCCCTCTCGTGCATCGGCCCCTGGCGCCCGGAGTAGGCTGGCCCGGTGGCAACGTTGGCTGAGCTGGAGGTGGAGGCCAAGGCCTGCACCCGTTGCCCGCTGGCGTCGGGCCGCACCAAGGTCGTGTTCGGGGTGGGGGACCCCCATGCCGACCTGATGCTCGTGGGGGAGGGGCCGGGGCGGGACGAGGACCTCGCCGGCGAGCCGTTCGTGGGGCGCTCGGGCAAGCTGTTGGACCGGCTGGTGGGCGAGGAGATGGGGCTGCGCCGCTCGGAGCTCTACATCGCCAATGTCGTCAAGTGCCGCCCTCCCGGCAACCGGGACCCCCGCCCGGAGGAGATCGCCGCCTGCCGCCCCTACCTCGAGTCCCAGGTCGACCTGATCTCCCCCCGGGTGATCGTGACCCTGGGCAAGTTCGCCAGCCAGGTGCTCCTCGACACCACCGACGGCATCACCAGGCTGAGAGGCCGGACCTACCCCTACCGGGGCGGCACCCTGGTGCCCACCTTCCACCCCGCCGCCGCCCTGAGGGGAGGCGACGAGGTGGTGGCCAAGATGAGGGCCGACCTGGTACGGGCCAAGCGGGCCCTGAACGCCCCTCGCCCCGCCAGCCCGGCCCCGCCCACGGTCCCGGCCCCCACCCTGTTCCCCGGTGTGCCGGCGTGATGCAGCTGTTGACCAAGTCGGCGGAGGACACCCGGGAGCTGGCGGGGACCATGGCCGGGCTGGCCGAGCCGGGTGACGTGGTGCTGCTGGTGGGGGACCTGGGATCGGGCAAGACGACCTTCGCCCAGGGGTTCGGCTGGGGCCTGGGGGTGCGGGAGCCCATAACGAGCCCCACCTTCATCCTGGTGAGGTCGTACCGGGGCCGCCTGGCCCTCCTCCATGCCGACGTGTACCGCCTGGACCACCTCCAGGAGATCGTGGACCTGGGGCTGCCCGAGCTCCTGGACGAGGGCGGGGTGGCCCTGATCGAGTGGGGGGACGTGGCCGCCCCCGTGCTGGCGCCGGAGTTCCTGGAGGTGAGGCTGGAGCACGCCAACGGCGACGAGCGCAGCATCGCCCTCCGGCCCGTGGGCCGGCGCTGGTCGGCCCGGTGGCCCTCCATCGAGCTGTCCCTGGAGCGGTGGCGGTCCCGCTCCCCCCTGCCCGGGGAGGCAGGGGCTTGATCATCCTCGGCATAGAGACCGCCACCCAGCAGGTGGGGGTGGCCCTCGGCGGCCAGGAGGGCGTGCTGGCTTCGGTGCACGTCGCCAGGGGGAGGCGCCACGCCGAGGTGCTGACCCCCGCCATCGACTTCGCCTGCCGCCAGGCCCGGGTCGAGCTGGCCGAGGTGAGCGCGGTGGCCGTTGACGTGGGGCCCGGGCTGTTCACCGGGCTGCGGGTGGGGGTGGCAGCGGCCAAGGCCACCGCCCAGGCCCTTCGGGTACCGATGATCGCCCTTTCCAGCCTCGACCTCCTGGCCTTCCGGGTCCGCTACACCGATCGGCTCATCGTGCCCATCATCGATGCCCGCAAGGGCGAGGTCTACTCGGCCTTCTACCGCCAGGTGCCGGGGGGAGCTCAGCGCCTCGGCCCCTACCGGCTGGGCGGGCCGGCCGAGCTGGCCGCAGAGCTGGCGGCCAGGAGCGAGTGGTGCCTGGCCGTGGGGGACGGGGCCCTCAGGTACGCGGACCTCCTGTCCTCCGAGAGACGGGTGACCCTGGGCACGGCGGGCACGGCCTATCCCTCGGCAGCCTCCCTGGTCGAGCTGGCCCAGCCCCGGGCCCTCCGGGAGGAGTTCGTCCAGCCCTCGGAGATAGAGGTCCTCTACCTCCGGCGGGCGGACGCCGAGATCAACTGGGAGCGCCGCCACCAGGTCGTCCCGGGACCCGCCGGAGGCGGTGAGGTCGGGGTGAGCGGATCGGACCGGAGATAGAGGTGGCGGCCCGCGACCTCAACCTCGACAGGCCCGAGCCCGGGGAGGCCCCCGGCCCCGCCACCGTGCACCTGGCCCCCATGCGCCGCCGACATCTGCGGGCCGTGCTGCGGATCGAGGCCCAGGTGTACCCCCGGCCGTGGTCCGTCGGCCTGTTCATGAGCGAGCTGGCCCTCAGGTCGGCCCGGGCCTACCAGGTGGCCAAGGTGGGAGGGACCGTGGTCGGCTACAGCGGCCTCATGTTCAGCGGGGACGAGGCCCACGTGACCACGGTGGCGGTGGACCCGGCATGGCACCGGCGCAAGGTCGGGACCCGCCTGCTCCTCAACATGGCCCGACTGGCCCGGGCCCGCCAGTGCCGGGTCCTCACCCTCGAGGTCCGGGTGAGCAACCTGGGGGCCCAGGCCCTCTACAGGGAGTTCGGGTTCGTGCCGGTGGGCATCCGGCGCAACTACTACACGGAGACGAACGAGGACGCGATCATCATGACGGCCGAAGACATCTGCTCGCCCGCCTACGAGCGGCGCCTGGCACGCATAGAGGAGGCCGTTGGGGGCCTCACGATCGTGGAGAGGTCGCGGTGGTAGAGGCGGCCGCCCCCCGGGCCGTGCTCGGCATCGAGACGTCGTGTGACGAGACGGCGGCAGCGGTGGTGGTGGGAGGGCGCCAGGTCCTGTCCTCGGTGGTGAGCAGCCAGGTGGACCTTCACGCCCGCTTCGGCGGGGTGGTGCCCGAGCTGGCGGGCCGGGCCCATGTGGAGCTGCTCAGCCCGGTGGTGGCCGAGGCCCTGGTGGAGGCGGGGATGGACGTGAGGCCTCCGCCCAGGAGGGGCTCCACCGTCCGGCTCCCCCCGGTGGGCGAGGACCCCTCTCGGAACCTGGCCGCCGTAGCGGCCACGGTGGGCCCGGGCCTGATCGGCTCCCTCCTGGTGGGCGTGAGCACGGCCAAGTCCCTGGCCCTGGTGTGGGACGTGCCCTTCGTGGCCGTGAACCACCTCGAGGCGCACCTCTACGCCGCCTCCCTCGAGGACCCGGACCTCCGGTTCCCGACCGTGGTCCTCCTCGTCTCGGGGGGCCACACCATGCTGGTGGTGATGGAGGGGCACGGCCGCTACCGCCTGCTCGGCCAGACCCTCGACGACGCGGCCGGCGAGGCCTTCGACAAGGTGGCCCGCTTCCTCGGCCTCGGGTACCCCGGTGGCCCGGCCATAGACCGGGTCGCCATGGAGGGCGACCCCGAAGCCATCGACTTCCCCCGCGCCCTCATGGAGGGGGGCTGGGACTTCTCCTTCAGCGGGCTCAAGACCGCCGTCATCACCTACGTCCGGGCCCATCCCGAGGTCTCCACCGCCGACGTGGCCGCCTCCTTCCAGCAGGCCGTGGTGGACGTGCTGGTGGAGAAGGCCAGGCGGGCGGCCAAGCAGGAGAGGGCCGAGGCCCTGTGCCTCGCCGGAGGGGTGGCAGCCAACTCCCTGCTCCGGGAGAGGTTCCTCGAGGCCTGCCAGGCCGACGGCCTGAGGCCCTTCGTTCCCAGCCGGGCCATGTGCACCGACAACGCCGCCATGGTGGCCGCGGCCGGCTGGTGGCGCCTCCAGCTGGAGGGCCCGAGCCCCCTCGACACCGGGGCCGACCCGGCCATGGGCCTCTGCCTGGCCGGCTGACGGCCCCTCCCGCCCCCCTCCGTACCCCCCCTCCTCGGCCCGGTCGCGGTTGCTTCCCGGGGGCAGGGTCGCTATCGTTAGCACTCGCAAGGTCAGAGTGCTAACGGCGCCGAGTGGCGCCGGCGACCAAGGAGGCGTTCCACCAGATGAACCTGAAGCCCCTCGACGACCGGATCGTGGTTCGTCCCAACGAGTCCGAGGAGACCACCGCCTCGGGACTGGTCATCCCCGACACGGCCAAGGAGAAGCCCCAGCAGGGCGAGGTGCTGGCCGTGGGACCGGGCCGGCGGGCCGACAACACCGGTGAGCTGATCCCCCTGGACGTGGCCGTGGGGGACACCGTCGTGTACTCCAAGTACGGCGGCACCGAGATCACCATCGACGGCGAAGACCTGCTCATCCTCTCCAGCCGGGACGTGCTGGCCAAGGTGGTCAAGTAGATGCCCAAGATCCTCAAGTTCGACGAGAGCGCCCGCCGGGGGCTGGAGACAGGGGTCAACAAGCTGGCCGACGCGGTCAAGGTGACCCTGGGGCCCAAGGGGCGCAACGTTGTGCTCGAGAAGAAGTTCGGCGCTCCCACCATCACCAACGACGGGGTCACGATCGCCAGGGAGGTGGAGCTCGAGGACCCCTTCGAGAACATGGGGGCCCAGCTGGTGAAGGAGGTGGCCACCAAGACCAACGACGTGGCCGGCGACGGCACCACCACGGCCACGGTGCTGGCCCAGAGCCTGGTGCGCGAGGGGCTGCGCAACGTGGCCGCCGGTGCCAACCCCATGGCCCTCAAGAGGGGGATCGACCAGGCGGTCGGTGCCGCCGTGGAGGCCGTGCGCGAGCAGGCCCGGGAGATCGGGGACCGCAGCGAGATCGCCCAGGTGGCGGCCATCTCGGCCGCCGACGCCGCCATCGGGGAGGTGCTGGCCGACGCCATCGACAAGGTGGGCAAGGACGGCACGGTGACCGTCGAGGAGTCCCAGACCTTCGGCCTGGAGCTGGAGTTCACCGAGGGCATGCAGTTCGACAAGGGGTTCCTGTCTCCCTACTTCGTCACCGACCAGGACCGCCAGGAGGCGGTCCTGGACGACCCCTACATCCTCCTGCACTCGGCCAAGATCAGCGCCGTCCACGACTTCATCCCCTTGCTGGACAAGGTGATGCAGACCGGCAAGCCCCTGCTCGTGATCGCCGAGGACGTCGAGGGGGAGGCCCTCGCCGTCCTGGTGGTGAACAAGATCAGGGGGACCTTCTCGTCGGTGGCGGTGAAGGCCCCGGGCTTCGGTGAGCGGCGCAAGGCCATGCTGCAGGACATGGCCATCCTCACCGGTGGCCAGGTCATCTCCGAGGAGGTGGGGCTCAAGCTGGAGAGCGTCACCCTCGACCAGCTGGGCCGGGCCCGCCGGGTCATCGTGACCAAGGACGACACCACCATCGTGGAAGGCGCTGGCTCCAGCGAGGACGTGAAGGCCCGTGTCGCCCAGCTCCGCCGGGAGATCGAGGAGACCGACTCCGACTGGGACCGGGAGAAGCTCCAGGAGCGCCTGGCCAAGCTGGCCGGGGGAGTGGCCGTGGTCCGGGTCGGAGCGGCCACCGAGATCGAGCTCAAGGAGAAGAAGCACCGCATCGAGGACGCCCTGTCAGCCACCCGCGCCGCCGTCGAGGAGGGCGTCGTGGCCGGCGGGGGCACGGCCCTGCTCCGCAGCCGGGCCGCCGTCGATGCCGTGGCGGCGAAGCTGGAAGGTGACGAGGCCGTGGGGGCCCGGATCGTGAGCCGGGCCCTGGAGGAGCCGTTGCGCTGGATCGCCGAGAACTCGGGCCTGGAGGGCTCGGTCATGGTGCGCCAGGTGGCCGAGGAGACCGGCCCCGTGGGGCTCAACGCCCTGACCGGCTCCTTCGAGGACCTCATCAAGGCTGGCGTCATCGACCCGGCCAAGGTCACTCGCTCCGCCCTCCAGAACGCGGCGTCCATCGCCGGCCTGCTCCTCACGACCGAGGCGCTGGTGGCCGACAAGCCCGAGAAGAAGCAGCCCGCCCCGGCCGGCGCCGGAGGCGCCGGCATGGGCGGGATGGGCGGCATGATGTAACCCCCGGCCCGGGTGGGTGTTAGAGTTGACGCTGCCACGCTGACGGCGCTCACCTCCCCCCCGGGCGCCGAGGCGTTGGTCCACCGGCCGGGCCTCTGGGCCCGGCCGGTGGCGCGCCCGGGGCCGGACCGCTCATAGAGTCGGGACATGTCCCTCGCTGACCGCCCGCCGCCCGACCCGGCCAAGCTGTTGGCCACCTGGATGGAATGGGAGCGGGGGGAGACCCCCCCGGGCCGGGTCATGGCGGACCTCAAGACCGGTGGGATGCGGGAGGTGCTGGAGGACCTGGTCCGAACGGGATGGAAGGCGCCGGCGCCCGAGGCGAGTGGCTGAGCCCATAACCCTTGAGCGGGTGCGGGCCGGGCTGCGCCGCCCCGCCGGCGGGGCGGCGCAGCCTGGGGGCGGTCGCCAGTCCGCGGTGCTGGTAGCCCTGTTCCAGGAGGGCCGGGAGGCCAGGGTGGTGCTTACCCGGCGCTCCACCCGGCTCCGGACCCACACCGGGCAGGTGGCTTTCCCCGGTGGTGGCCTGGACCCCGGCGAGGACGTGGTGGCGGCCGCCCTGCGGGAGGCCCGGGAGGAGGTGGGCCTGGACCCCGCCAGCGTGGAGGTGGTGGGGGAGCTGTCGCCCCTCTACACCGCATCCAGCTCCTCCCGCATCACACCGGTCGTGGGCTTCCTGACGGGCCGACCCACCTTGGCGCCCAGCCCCGAGGAGGTGGAGGAGGTCTTCGACGTCGCCCTGTCCGACCTGGCTGCCGAGGGCGTCCACCGCCAGGAGATGTGGTCCGCCCCGGGGGGGGTCGCGCATCCGGTCCACTTCTTCGAGCTGGGGGGAAGGACCGTGTGGGGGGCCACGGCGGCTGTGCTGCGCGAGCTGCTGGACGCCATCCCGGCCGGCGCTGCCCGGCCCGACTGACCGGGCCCGGCAGGAGGGCGCCACCCCCCGGGAGACGGTCGGCCATCTCCCCTGGGACCACAACTATCCTGGCGCGGTGGCTGAGGTGGAGATCGGGATCGGGAAGTCGGGACGGCGGGCTTACGGGCTGGATGACATAGCCATCGTGCCCAGCCGGCGCACCCGGGACCCTGAGGACATAGACATGTCGTGGGAGATCGACGCCTGGCGGTTCGAGCTCCCCCTCATGGCTTCGGCCATGGACGGGGTGGTGAGCCCGGCCACGGCGATCGAGATCGGCCGCCTGGGGGGACTGGGCGTGCTCAACCTGGAGGGCCTCTGGACCCGCTACGCCGATCCCGAGCCGTGCTTCGAGGAGATTGCCTCGCTGGAGGGCGACAAGGTCACCGCCCGCATGCAGCAGATCTACGCCGAGCCGGTCAAACCCGAGTTGGTGGTGAAGCGCATCCGGGAGATCAAGGACTCCGGCGTCATCGCCTGCGCCTCGGTCACCCCACAGCGGACCCGGGCCCTGGCCCCTTCCATCCTCGAGGCCGAGCTCGACCTGCTGGTGATCCAGGGGACGGTGGTGTCGGCCGAGCACGTGTCCCGTACCAGCGAGGCGCTGAACCTCAAGCGCTTCATACGGGAGCTGGACATCCCGGTGATCGTGGGGGGCTGCGCCTCCTACCAGGCCGCCCTCCACCTCATGCGGACGGGGGCGGTGGGGGTGCTGGTGGGCGTGGGCCCCGGCAACGCCTGCACGACCCGGGGGGTGCTCGGGGTGGGAGTGCCCCAGGCCACCGCCATCGCCGATGCCGCCGGGGCCCGCATGCGCCACCTGGACGAGACCGGGGTGTACTGCCACGTGATAGCCGACGGCGGGATGAGCACGGGCGGGGACGTGTGCAAGGCCATCGCCTGCGGGGCCGACGCCGTCATGATCGGCTCCCCCCTGGCGGCCGCCCGGGAGGCGCCGGGCCGTGGCTACCACTGGGGGATGGCCACCTTCCACCCCACCCTCCCCCGGGGCACCCGGGTGAAGACGTCGGTGCGGGGCTCGCTGCGGGAGATCCTGCTGGGGCCGGCGCACGAGAACGACGGGCGCCTCAACCTGTTCGGGGCTTTGCGGACCTCCATGGCCACCTGCGGCTACGAGACCGTGAAGGAGTTCCAGAAGGCCGAGGTCATGGTGGCCCCTGCCCTGCAGACCGAGGGGAAGGCCCTCCAGCGGTCCCAGGGCGTGGGGATGGGCCGCTAGGTCGGGGCCGGCTGGCGCGCTCGGGGCAGTCGGTCTTCGGGCTCGGCCGTGGTTAGCCCCGCTCCCGCTCCGGCAGGAGCTGGCCCCCTCTCGCCCGCCCCCTCTCCTCACCCCGAGGACCTCGTCCTCGTCGTCGACTTCGGGGCCCAGTACGCCCAGCTGATCGCCAGGCGGGTGCGGGAGGCCCACGTCTACTCCGAGATCGTTCCCCGGGACACGCCGGCCAAGGAGATGCTGGCCCGACGCCCCCGGGGCATCATCCTGTCGGGGGGGCCGGCCTCCGTGCACGTGCCCGGCGCCCCCGGGCTGGACCCGGCCCTGTGGTCCGCCGGGGTGCCGGTCCTCGGCATCTGCTACGGCGCCCAGCTCCTGGCCCGGGACCTGGGGGGAGTGGTGGCCCGCACGGGGCAGGCCGAGTACGGCCGCACGTCGCTGTCCCTGGCGAGCGGGACCGGGCTCGGGTCGCCCCTGTTCTCCGGGTGGCCGGAGCGTGGTGACGTGTGGATGAGCCACTTCGACGCCGTGGTGGAGCCACCGGCCGGCTTTGCCGTCACCGCCTCGACCCCTTCCTCCCCGGTGGCGGCCTTCGAGGACCCTGGGCGGGGGCTGTACGCCGTCCAGTTCCACCCCGAGGTGGCCCATACCGACCGGGGCCAGGACCTGCTCAAGGCCTGGCTGAGGGACGTGTGCCGCTGCCGGCCGTCATGGACCAGGACCTCCATCATCGAGTCCGCCGTGGAGGCGATCAGGGCCCAGGTGGGCGGCGAGGCGGTCCTCTGCGCCCTCTCCGGCGGGGTTGACTCGGCGGTGGCGGCCGCTCTGGTGCACAAGGCGGTAGGGTCCCAGCTCACCTGCGTCTTCGTGGACACCGGCCTCATGCGCGAGGGGGAGGGCGAGCAGGTCGAGGAGACCTTCCGCCGCCAGTTCGGCCTGGACCTGGTGCATGCCAAGGCGGCCGACCGGTTCTTCTCGGTGCTGGAGGGGGTGTCGGACCCCGAGGCCAAGAGGAGGGCCATCGGGGAGACCTTCATCCGGGTCTTCGAGGAGGTGGCCAGGGCCTCGGGCAGGAGCGGGGCCCGGTTCCTCGTCCAGGGCACCCTCTACCCCGACGTCATCGAGTCCGGAACCGCTGACGCCGCCCGCATCAAGTCCCACCACAACGTGGGCGGCCTTCCCGCCGAGATGGGCCTGGAGCTGGTCGAGCCCCTGCGGCTGCTGTTCAAGGACGAGGTGCGGGCCGTGGGTGAGGAGCTGGGCCTGCCCGAGGAGATCGTGTGGCGCCAGCCCTTCCCGGGGCCGGGCCTGGCCGTGCGCATCGTCGGCACGGTCACCAGGGAGAGGGTGGAGATCCTGCGGGCTGCCGACGCCATCGTGGTGGAGGAGGTCCAGCGCGCCGGCCTGCACCGCCAGCTGTGGCAGGCTTTCGCCGTGCTCCCGGTGGTGCGCACCGTCGGGGTCATGGGGGACGAGCGGACCTACGCCTACCCCATCGTGATCCGGGCGGTGAGCAGCGACGACGCCATGACCGCGGACTGGGCCCGGCTCCCCTACGACCTGGTGGAGCGCTTGTCCCGGCGCATCATCAACGAGGTGCCGGGCGTGAACCGGGTGGCCCTCGACGTCACCTCCAAGCCGCCGGGAACGATCGAGTGGGAATAGGGGTCCGGCGGACATGGCCCCTCGTAGCCTCGCCGGCCAGTTGCTCGTGGCCACCCCCGGCCTCGTGGACCCCAACTTCGCCCGCACCGTGGTCCTCGTGCTCCACCATGACGAAGAGGGGGGCCTCGGCCTGGTCCTCAACCGGCCGACGGGCATGCCGGTGTCCGAGCCCTTGCCCCAGTGGATGGACCTGGCGGCCGAGCCCCCGGTGGTCTTCGTGGGGGGCCCGGTCTCGCCCGGGTCGGCCATCTGCTTGGCCCTGAGGGAGCCGGGGCCTCCGGAGGAGGGGGGGCACCGGGAGGGACCGGGGCCCGTCGGGGAGCCGCCCTTCCTGAAGGAGCAGGGGGACCCGGCGGGGCCGTGGCGGCCCGTTCTCGGGGACCGGCTGGGCACGCTGGACCTCAACGCCGACCGGGACCAGGCCGGGCCCGGGCTGAACGCCTTGCGGGTCTTCGCCGGCTACGCCGGTTGGGGGCCCGGCCAGCTCGACTCCGAGGTCGAAAGGGGGGGTTGGCTGGTGGTGGGGGCCGAAGCGGGTGACGCCATGACCGGACAGCCGGGGGACCTGTGGAAGAGGGTCTTGCGCCGGCAGGGGGGCGAGCTGGCCATACTGGCTGCCTACCCCTTGGACCTCTCGGCCAACTGAGGCCGGTCCTGGCTGCCGGGGCGGGCCCGGGTACCCTCCGGCCTCCTGGGCCGCAGGTAGGGTGAGGGCAGTGGCCCTCCCAGACACCCAGCCCGCCGGGGCCCGGCGCCCGACGCCGGCCGACCTGCTCGACGACCTCAACCCCGAGCAGCGCCGGGCCGTCGTGCACGAGGGAGGCCCGTTGCTGGTGGTGGCTGGGGCTGGCTCGGGCAAGACCCGGGTCCTCACCCGCCGCATCGCCTACCTCATAGCCGAGCGGAAGGTGTCCCCCTTCGCCATCCTGGCCATCACCTTCACCAACAAGGCCGCCGACGAGATGAAGGCCAGGGTGGGGGCCCTGGTGGGGCCGGTGGCCGAACGCATGTGGGTCTCCACCTTCCACGCCGCCTGCGTGCGGATACTGCGCCGGCACGCCGGGGAGCTCGGGTACGGGTCCTCGTTCACGATCTACGACCAGTCCGACGCCGTCCGCTTGACCGGCTACGTGGTGCGCGACCTCGGGCTGGACGCCAAGCGCTTCGCCCCCCGGCTGGTGCATGCCATGATCAGCGGGGCCAAGGCGGAGATGGTCGACTTCGAGAGCTACCGGGAGCGGGCGGGGAACCTGTTCGAGAGGCGAGTGGCCGAGGTCTACCGCGAGTACCAGGGCCGCCTGCTCGCCGCCAATGCCATGGACTTCGACGACCTCTTGGACAACACAGCCCGGCTGTTCCAGATGAGCCCCCAGCTGCTCGGGCAGTACCAGGAGCGCTTCTCCCACGTGCTGGTGGACGAGTACCAGGACACCAACCGGGTGCAGAACGAGCTGGTCCTCATGCTGGGCCGCCGGCACCGCAACGTGTGCGTGGTCGGGGACGCCGATCAGTCCATATACCGGTTCCGGGGGGCCGACCTGCGCAACATCTTGGACTTCGAGCACGCCTTCCCGGACACCACCGTGATCATGCTGGAGCAGAACTACCGCTCCACCCAGACCATCCTCGACGCCGCCAACGCCGTCATAGCCAACAACACGGCCCGCAAGCCCAAGGCCCTGTGGACCGACAGCCACCGGGGCCCCAACGTGGTCGACTTCGAGGCGGCCGACGAGCGGGACGAGGCGGCCTGGGTGGCCCGGACGCTGAGCGGGCTCCATTCCGGCTCCCCGACGGATGGCCGGGCCCGGTCGGAGGCCCCGTGGCGCTGGGGGGACATGGCCGTCTTCTACCGCACCAACGCCCAGAGCAGGGTGCTGGAGGAGGAGCTGGTGCGCCGGGCCGTCCCCTTCAAGGTGGTCGGGGGCACCCGCTTCTACGACCGGCGCGAGGTGAAGGACCTGCTCGCCTACCTCCGGGTGGTGGTGAACCCCGCCGACGAGGTCAGCCTCAGGCGCATACTCAACGTGCCCCGGCGCGGCCTCGGGGACACCTCGGTGGCCAGACTGGAGCGCTGGGCCCGTGACCGGGGGACCCATCTGGGCCAGGCTCTGGGTCGCGCCGAGGAGGCCGGCCTCTCCGGCCGGGCCCTGGCCGGGGCGGCCAGGCTGGCCTCCCTCCTCGACGAGCTGCGCCAGCGCATCGCCCCCGAGCCCCCTGAGCGGGCCACCACGGCGGAGCTGCTGGAGGCTGTCCTGGAGAGGACCGGCTATCGCCAGGAGCTGGAGGCCGAGCACAGCGTGGAGGCGGCCGGCCGCCTGGAGAACGTGGGGGAGCTGGTGGGCACGGCCAACGAGCACCCCGACCCGTACCAGTTCCTGGAGTCGGTGGCCCTGGTGGCGGATGCCGACGAGGTGGACGACGACGACTCCAGGGTCCTGCTCATGACCCTCCACACCGCCAAGGGCCTCGAGTACCGGGCCGTCTTCCTGGTGGGCATGGAGGAGGGCGTGTTCCCCCACCTGCGGTCGCTGACCGAGCCCGACCAGCTGGAGGAGGAGCGCCGGCTCTGCTACGTGGGCATCACGAGGGCCCGGGAGCGGCTGTACCTGAGCCACGCCTATTGCCGCTCCCTGTGGGGCTCCACCCAGTTCAACCCGCCCAGCCGGTTCCTCCAGGAGATCCCCGAGAAGCTGCTGGACAGGGCGGGTGAGGCTCGGCGCGGGAGGAGGCGGGGGGCGCTCACTCCCCCCGGGCGGTGGGGCCGGGACTGGCTCGTGGAGTCGGCGCTGCGCAGCGGGCGCACCGGTCCCACCCGCACCTCCGGGGCCGAGCGCCTGGGGCTGCGGGTGGGGGACGACGTAGTGCACGCCAAGTGGGGCGAGGGGGTGGTGGTGGACCTGCGGGGGGAGGGCGACAGGGCGGAGGCAACGGTGCGCTTCCCCGGCCTGGGGGAGAAGAACCTGCTGCTCACCCTGGCTCCGCTGAAGAGGGCCTGAGCCGCCTGGTTTGGGGCCCGGCGGGAGACCCCCGGTAGCATTCGGTTGATGCACAGGCCCTATCGCGTCGTCGTGGCCAAGCCCGGCCTGGACGGCCATGACCGGGGGGCCAAGGTCATCGCCCGGGCCTTGCGTGACGCCGGGTTCGAGGTCATCTACACCGGCCTTCACCAGACGCCCGAGCAGGTGGTCCAGGCGGTGGTCCACGAGGATGCCGATGCCGTGGGTCTCTCGCTCCTCTCGGGCGCCCATCTCACCCTGGTCCCCAAGGTCATGGAGGGGCTGGCGGCCCAGGGGAGCGACGCCCTGGTGGTGGTGGGCGGCATCATCCCCGAGCGCGACGTGCCGGCCCTCCTGGCCATGGGCGTGGCCCGAGTGTTCACCCCCGGGGCCTCCCTCCCCCAGATCGCCTCCTGGCTGGCTCAGGCCCTGGACGAACGGGAGCGCCAGCTGGCCGGGGACCCCGCCGGCTAGGCATCCGGGCCCCAAGGGGCCCTGCGGGGAGCGGGAGCGGCCAGCCCCGCTGGGGTGGGAAGAGTTCCATTTCGACGACGAGAAGGCAAGGAGAGCAGGTGGACCTGTTCGAGTACCAGGGCAAGCAGTACTTCGCCCGTTGGGGCATCCCCACCTCCCGGGGAGGGGTGGCCGACACCGTGGAGGAGGCGGTGGCCCGGGCCGAGGAGGCCGGCTACCCGGTGGTCGTGAAGGCTCAGGTCCAGGTGGGGGGCAGGGGCAAAGCGGGAGGGATCAAGCTGGCCTCCGGTGCCGACGAGGTCAGGTCCCATGCCGGCGCCATCCTCGGGATGGACATCAAGGGCCACCGGGTGCGCCGGCTATGGATCGAGCACGCCTCTGACATCGCCGAGGAGTACTACGCCAGCCTCACCCTGGACCGGGCGGCCAAGCTCCACCTGGCCATGGTCTCGTCCAAGGGGGGGGTGGAGATCGAGCAGGTGGCCGAGGAGGACCCCGCCGCCATCGCCCGGCTCCACATAGATCCCGTTGACGGCCTCTCACCGGACCAGGCCCGCCGGCTGGTCGCAGAGGCCGGCCTGGCCCCCTCCGAGCCGGGTGCCCAGGAGGAGGCAGCCCAGGTGCTCACCAGGCTGTACCGCTGCTTCGTCGAGGGAGACGCCGACCTGGTGGAGATAAACCCGCTGATCCTCACCCCCGACGGCCATATCCACGCCCTGGACGCCAAGGTGACCCTGGACGACAACGCCGCCTTCCGCCATCCCGAGTGGGAGGAGTGGAAGGGGAGCGCCGAGCTGGACGAGAGGGAGAGGCTGGCCCGGGAAAGGGGGCTCAACTACATAGGCCTCGACGGCACCGTCGGGATAATCGCCAACGGGGCCGGCCTGGCCATGAGCACCTGCGACGTCGTCAACCAGGTGGGAGGCAGCCCGGCCAACTTCTTGGACATAGGAGGTGGCGCCAACGCGGCCGTGATGGCGGCAGCCCTGGAGGTCATCAACACCGACCCCAAGGTGGCGGCCATCCTGGTCAACGTGTTCGGCGGGATCACCCGGGTGGACGAGGTGGCCAGGGGCATCGTGGAGGCCATCTCCCGGGTGGAGCTGGGGTCGCCCTTGGTCCTCAGGCTGGACGGCACCAACGCCGAGGAGGGGCGGCGCATCCTGAAGGAGCACGAGTCCGAGCGCCTGATCGTGCGGCCCACCATGCTGGAGGCGGCTCGCACGGCCGTCTCGCTGGCCGGGGACCGGAGCCGGGAGAGGGACGGAAGCCAGGAAGAGGGGACGGAAGGCAGGAGCCGGTGAGCATCTTCGTCGACGAGAACACCAAGGTCGTGGTCCAGGGCCTCACCGGGGGCCAGGGGCGCTTCCACGCCCTGCGCAACCGGGCCTACGGCACCAAGGTCGTGGCCGGCGTCACCCCGGGCAAGGGTGGCCAGGACGTGGAGGGCATTCCCGTCTTCGACTCGGTGGCCGAGGCCGTGGCGGCCACGGGGGCCAATGCCAGCTTCGTGTCGGTGCCCCCCCGCTTCGCCGGCGACGCCGTGGTGGAGGCGGCGGCGGCGGGCATCCCCTTCGTCGTGTGCATCACCGAGTTCATCCCGGCCCAGGACGAGGCCAGGTTCTACAACCTGTTGCGCCGGGACTACCCCGCTACCCGCCTCCTCGGGCCCAACTGCCCGGGCATCATCTCGCCGGGCAAGTGCAACATAGGCATAACCGCCGGGGAGATCGCCCTGGCCGGCGGGCCGGTGGGCATCGTGAGCCGGTCCGGGACGCTCACCTACCAGGCCCTGAACGAGCTCTCCCTCCAGGGCGTGGGCCAGACCACCTGCGTGGGCATAGGCGGGGACCCCGTGCCCGGCACCAGCTTCATCGACTGCCTGGCCGCCTTCCAGGCCGACCCGGAGACGGGGGCGGTGATGATGATCGGCGAGATCGGGGGCTCGGAGGAGGAGCGGGCTGCGGAGTACATAGCCAAGGAGATGACCAAGCCCGTGGTGGCCTACATAGCCGGGGTCACGGCCCCGCCGGGCCGGCGCATGGGGCATGCCGGGGCCATCATCTCCGGCTCCCAGGGCACGGCCCGGGCCAAGATGGAGGCCTTGGAGGCCGCCGGCGCCCGGGTGGCGCCCAACCCCACGGCGGCGGGGGAGATGATGGTCGAGGTGGTGAGGGGGCTCTAGGGGCCGCCGGCCCCTTCCCGTGCCCTCACGGCGGCCCCCGAGCCCGGAGGGCCTGCTGCTAGGGTCGGCCCCGGTGCGGATAGGGGTGCTGGCCTCGGGCAGCGGGACCATCCTGGAGGCCCTTCTGGGCGCTGGCCTCCCGGTAGGGGTTGTGGGCGCCGACCGCCCCTGCCGGGCCCTCTCGGTGGCCGCCAGGGCCGGGGTGGCGACCGAGCTGGTGGACAGGAGGGCCTTCGGCGGGTACGGGGACGGGTTCGACAGGGAGGCCTACACCGGTGAGCTGGTGCAGCGGCTGCGGGCCCACGACGTGGAGCTGGTGGCCATGGCGGGGTTCGGCACCGTGCTGGCGGGGCTCATGTTCGAGGCCTGGCCAGGCCGGGTGCTGAACACCCACCCGGCCCTGCTCCCGGCCTTCAAGGGGTGGCACGCCGTGGAGGAGGCCCTGGCGGCCGGGGTGCAGGAGACGGGCTGCACGGTCCATGTGGCCACGGCCGCCGTGGACGACGGCCCCATCCTGGCCCAGGAGAAGGTGCCGGTGCTGCCCGGGGACACCGCCCAGTCGCTGCACGAGCGCATCAAGGCCGTCGAGCGCCGCATCTACCCGCAGGCCATAGCTGGCCTGCTCGCCTCCCTCCTGGTCCCCTGATGGCCGGGCGCGCCCTTTTGTCCGTGTCGGACAAGACCGGTGTGGCCGACCTGGGCCGGGAGCTGGTGGGGATGGGCTGGGAGCTGCTGGCGAGCGGGAGGACGGCCGCCACCCTGGCTTCGGCGGGCCTGCCCGTGACCCCGGTGGAGGAGGTCACCGGCTTCCCCGAGATGCTGGGTGGCCGGGTCAAGACCCTGCACCCCCGCATCCACGCCGGCATCCTGGCTGACCGTTCCGACCCGGCGCACGGCCGGGAGCTGGCGGCCCAGGCCATCGAGGCGATCGACCTCGTCGTGTGCAACCTGTACCCGTTCCGGGAGAGCCCGGGGATCGAGACCATCGACATCGGGGGGCCCACCCTGGTGCGCGGAGCGGCCAAGAACCATGCCCATGTGGGGGTGGTGGTGGACCCCGCTGACTACGGCTGGGTGGTGGAGGAGCTGCGCCGGTCGGGCCGGCTGGGGGAGGAGAGCCGCCGGCGCCTGGCCCGGGCGGCCTTCGCCCACACCGCGGCCTACGACGCCGCCATCGTGGCCTGGCTCGATGCCCAGGACCCAGGGGAGGCCCTGCCCTTGAGCCTGCACCTCTGCCTGGAGCGGGCCCAGGACCTCCGCTACGGGGAGAACCCCCACCAGCGAGGCGCCCGCTACCGGGAGGTGGGCGCCGCCAGCTGGTGGGACGGGGTGACCCAGCGCTCGGGCACCGACCTCTCGTACCTCAACGTGCTGGACTCCGAGGCGGCCTGGGCGCTGGTCCACGACCTTTCTCGGGCCGGCAGCTCCGGAGGCCCCGCCGCCGTGGTGGTGAAGCACGCCAACCCCTGCGGCGCGGCCGTGGCCGGCGACCTGGCCACCGCCTACTGCCTGGCGGTGGCGGGCGACCCGGTGTCGGCCTTCGGGGGGATCGTGGCCCTGTCCCAGCCGGTGACGGCGGCGGCTGCCTCGGCCATGGTGGAAGGGCCCCAGGCCGACGTGGTGCTGGCCCCGGGCTACGAGGACGAGTCCGTGGCCATGCTGGCCCGGCGCCGGCGCAGCACCAGGATCCTGGAGGCTGGTCCCCCGGGCGGGCCTAGCGGTGGCCCCGCCCCGGGAAGCTGGGACCTTCGGCCCGTGGCGGGAGGGTTCCTGGTCCAGGGGCCCGACCGGGTCGGCCTGGCCCGGGACGGCTGGAAGGTGGTGACCAGGGCCGTGCCCACCGAGGCCCAGTGGCGTGACCTGGAGCTGGCCTGGCTGCTGGCTGCCGCCACCTGGTCCAACGCCGTGGCCCTGGTGGCGGGGGGGGCGGCCGTGGGGCTTGGAGGAGGCCAGCCCAGCCGGGTCGATGCCGCCGCCATCGCCGTCAGGAAGGCGGGCGGGCGCGCCGCAGGGGCCGTGGCGGCGAGTGACGGCTTCTTCCCGTTCCGGGACGGGGTGGAGCTGCTGGCGGGCGCCGGTGTGGCAGCCGTGGTCCAGCCGGGGGGGTCCGTCCGGGACCCGGAGGTGATCGAGGCCGCCGACGAGCGGGGGATCGCCATGGTGCTCACGGGGGAGCGGCACTTCAGGCACTGAGGGGGCGCCTCCGAGGGCGGCTCCAGCGGCGGGGCGGCCAGGCCGCTCGTGGCCCCGGGCGGGTCTAGGACGCCGGCGAGGCGGCGGTGGATGCTCGCGGCCTCGCCTGGCGCAGCCGTATGTCCCGGTGGCGGACCGAGACCAGCTTGAGGCGGCTCAGGGCCAGGATGGCCCACCACCCGGGGTCGAACTCGGCGCGGTGATGGGCGAAGCGAGCCGAGCTGGGGGCGGCATGGTGGTTGTTGTGCAGCCCCTCGCCCACCGTGAGCCAAGCCAGCCACTGGTTGTTGAAGGCGGTGTTGGGATAGGGAGCCTTGCCCCAGGCATGGCCGACGGCGTTGACGGCGGCGTTGAGGAACATGTAGAGGACCACGTGGACGCCGGCCGCCACCAGCATCACCTCCCACCCCAGGCCGGCCCACACGGCGGCCATGGCGATGCCCACGCCGAGGAGGGCATGGTCCAAGAAGAGCCGGTCCCAGATGTCGTGGCGGATGTCGCGCGAGTAGCGGGCCACCACGTCGGCGTCCCGGGCCGCCCGCCGGTACAGGCCCACGTTGTTGAACTGCACGGCCAGGAAGCCGACCAGCTTGGGGGAGTGGGGGTCTCCGGGGATGTCGGTGAAGGCATGGTGCTTGCGGTGCACGGCCACCCACTGGCGGGGGCGGATACCGCTCGACATCCAGATCACCACCCTGAACACTGCCGCCAGGGGCGCCGAGACCTTCATGGCCCGGTGGGCGAGGGCCCGGTGCAGGTAGAGGGTGGTGGCCAGCCCAGCCACCTGGAAGATGCAGACGCCAAGGACTATGCCGGTGAGGACGGGAGGCATACCCCCACAATAAGGAACGTGGCGGCATTGATCCAGCCCGAAGGCGCCAGGCCGGTGGACTAGCATGATGGGGCCATGGCCAGGATCGCTGACCTGCTGGCGGCCGGACCCACCTACTCCTTCGAGTTCTTCCCGCCCAAGACCGAGGAGGAGAAGCTCCAGCTGGTGCGCACCATGCGGGCCCTCGAGCCCTTGGAGCCGTCCTTCGTGTCGGTCACCTACCGGGGGGGGCGCTCCTCCCGCCGGCGCACCCACGACCTGGTGGCCGGCCTGCTGCGCACCACGGCTCTCACCCCCATGGCCCATCTGGTGTGCGTGGCCCATACCCGTCTGGAGCTGGCCGAGATCCTCGTGGACCTCCGCCGGGCCGGCATCGAGAACCTGATGGCCCTGGGGGGGGACCCTCCCGAGGACCCCGACGCTCCCGCCGGCGAGCTGGCCCACGCCATCGAGCTGGTGGAGCTGGCCCGGGCCATCGGGGGGTTCTCGATAGGGGTGGCCGCCCACCCCGCCGGCCATCCCCGCTCCCCCGACCTGGTGAGCGACCGTGACCACCTGGCGGCCAAGCTGGAGAGGGCGGACTTCGCCGTGACCCAGTTCTTCTTCCGGGCCGAGGAGTACGTCTCCTTGGTCGAGGACCTGCGCTCCCGGGGTGTCCCCAAGCCCGTCATCCCCGGCATCATGCCCGTCACCAGCCTCCGGTCGGTCGGGCGCATGGCGGAGATGGGAGCCGCCGTGCCGCCCGAGATGGTGGCCGAGCTGGAGGCGGCGGGGCCTGACGCCGAGGTCCGCCGGGTCGGCATCGAGCTGACGACCCGGCTGTGCCGGGAGCTGCTGGAGGCCGGCGCTCCGGGGCTGCACTTCTACACCCTCAACTGGTCCACGGCGACGAGGGAGATATACGCCAGCCTGGGCCTGGGGCCACCGGCAGCCGCCGCCGCCTCCTAGCCGGCGCCGGGGGAGGTGGCCCGGGCCGGGCGGCCACGGTGACCGGGCAGCCCGGTCGGTAGGCTCGGGGGCATGGCCGACAAGATCACCATGTCACCCAACGGCGAGCTCACCGTGCCCGACGAGCCCATCATCCCCTTCATCCAGGGGGACGGCACCGGCGTGGACATCTGGCCCGCAGCCAAGCTGGTGCTGGACGCCGCGGCCGCCAAGCACGGCCGGCGGGTGGAATGGAAGGAGGTGCTGGCCGGCCAGCGGGCCTACGACGAGACGGGCGAGTGGCTGCCCCAGGAGACCGTGGAGACGTTCCGCGAGTACCTGATCGGGATCAAGGGCCCCCTCACCACCCCCGTGGGCGGGGGGATCAGGTCCCTCAACGTGGCCCTGCGCCAGGTCCTGGACCTCTACGTGTGCCTGCGGCCCGTGCGGTGGTTCAAGGGGGTGCCCTCTCCGGTGCGTCACCCGGAGAAGGTCGACATGGTGATCTTCCGGGAGAACACCGAGGACGTGTACGCCGGGATGGAGGTGGCCGAGGGGACTCCCGAGGCCAAGCGGCTCATCGCCTGGCTGCACGACGAGATGGGCTGGGACATCAGGCCCGACTCCGGGGTGGGCATCAAGCCGGTGTCGGCGACGGGGTCCAAGCGGCTGGTGCGGGCGGCCCTCGACTACGCCCTGCGCAGGGGGAGGCGCAGCGTGACGCTCGTGCACAAGGGCAACATCCAGAAGTTCACCGAAGGGGCCTTCCGGGCCTGGGGTTACGACGTGGTGCGGGAGGAGTACCCCGACCGGGCGGTGTCCTGGGAGGACTGCGGGGGTGACCCCGGTGATCGGATCCTGGTGAAGGACACCATCGCCGACATCTTTCTCCAGCAGGTGCTCACCCGCCCCGATGAGTTCGACGTGATCGCCACCACCAACCTGAACGGTGACTATGCCTCCGACGCCCTGGCGGCCCAGGTGGGCGGGATCGGGATCGCCCCGGGAGGCAACATCAACTACGTCACCGGCCATGGGATCTTCGAGGCCACCCACGGCACCGCTCCCAAGTACGCCGGCCAGGACAAGGTCAACCCAGGCTCGGTGCTCCTGTCGGGAGTCCTCATGTACGAGCACCTCGGCTGGCAGGCCGCTGCCGACGACATCGTGTCCGCCCTCGAGGCCACCATCGCCGAGCGCATCGTGACCTACGACTTCGCCCGCCTCATGGAGGGTGCCACCGAGGTCAAGACCAGCGAGTTCGCCTCGGCCATCGTGGACCGCCTATAGCCCCCCGGGCGAGGGTCACGAGGGCCGGCCGCTCCATTTGGGGGGGCGCTTCTCCAGGAAGGAGGCGATGCCCTCCTTGGCGTCGGGCAGCTGGCTGGACGCGGCCATGACCTCGATGGCGTAGGCATAGGCCTTGGGCTGGTCCAGGTCGATCTGGGCGTAGAAGGCCTGCTTGCCTATGCCCTTGGAGGCGGCGCTGCCCCGCGTGGCCCGACGGAGGAGTTCGGTGGTGGCCCGGTCGAGGTCGGCAGCCGGCACCACCTGGTTGACCAGGCCCCAGTCCAAGGCGGTGGCGGCGTCGATGACGTCCCCGGTGAGGGCCATCTCCATGGCCCGCTTGCGCCCCACGTTGCGGCCCACGGCCACCATGGGGGTGGTGCAGAACCAACCCCCCTTTCCCCCCGGCGTGCAGAACCCGGCCTCCTCGGCGGCTACGGCCAGGTCGGCAGAGGCGACTAGCTGGCAGCCGGCTGCGGTGGCCAGGGCATGGACCCGGGCCACGACGGGCTGGGGTATGGCCTGCATGGTCTCCATGAGCCGGGTGCAGGCCATGAGCAGCCGGCGCATGGACTGCAGGTCCCGCCCGGCCATGTCGGCGAAGTCGTGGCCGGCGGAGAAGACCTTGCCCCTCCCGGCCAGGACCACACCCGTGGTGTCGCTGTCCCCTGCCTCGGTGAAGGCCCGGGTCAGCTCCTCCATGTGCTCCAGGGACAGGGCATTGCGCTTGTCAGGCAGGTTCATCCAGATCCAGGTGTCCCCCCCGGACCGCTCCACCTGGATGCAGCGATAGTCGCCGGTCATGGCACCACCTCCTGGGCCAACGCTAGCCTCCCGGGAGGGCTCCGATTGGGGGCGGCGGCGGGGGGGCGGTAGCTTCGGGGCATGGCCAACCAGCGCCCCCCCGTGCACGTCACAGTCACCGGTGCCGCCGGCCAGATCGGCTACGCCCTCCTCTTCCGGATCGCCTCCGGGCAGTTGCTCGGGCCCGACCAGCCCGTCGTGCTGAGGCTGCTCGAGATCGAGCCCGCCATGGGGGCCCTGGAGGGGGTGGTCATGGAGCTCGACGACTGCGCCTTCTCCCTGCTCGCTGACGTGGTGACGACCTCCGACCTGAAGACCGCCTTCGACGGGACCTCGTGGGCCTTGCTCGTGGGGTCCGTCCCCCGCAAGGCCGGGATGGAGCGGGGGGACCTGCTCAACGTCAACGGAGGCATCTTCAAGCCCCAGGGCCAGGCCATCGCCGCCCATGCCGCCAGCGACGTCAGGATCCTCGTGGTGGGCAACCCCTGCAACACCAACTGCCTGATAGCGAGGTCCAACGGCAAGGACGTGCCCGAGGAGCGCTGGTTCGCCATGACCCGTCTCGATGCCAACCGGGCCACCAGCCAGCTGGCCCGCCGGGCCGGGGTGCCCGTGTCCGAGGTGACCAACGTGGCCGTGTGGGGCAACCACTCGGCCACCCAGTACCCCGACTTCGCCAACGCCCGCATCGGGGGCCGGCCCGCCCCCGAGGTCATAGGCGACCGGGGCTGGCTGGAAGGAGAGTTCCTGACCACGGTGCAGAAGCGGGGGGCGGCCATCATCGAGGCCAGGGGCGCCTCCTCGGCCGCCTCGGCCGCCAACGCCGTCATCGACACCGTGGTGAGCCTGCGCACCGCCACCCCGAAGGGGGACTGCTCGTCGGTGGCCGTGCCGAGCCGGGGGGAGTACGGCGTGCCCGCGGGGCTGCAGTTCGGCTACCCGGTCCGCTCCGACGGGTCCTCGTGGCAGGTGGTGGAGGGCTTCCAGCACGACGACTTCGCCCGGGAGAGGCTGAGGGTGACCACCGAGGAGCTGGAGGCCGAGCGGCAGGCGGTGCGCGACCTCCTGGCCTGAGGCGGGCCGCCACGGGCACCGCCCAGAGGCACCCCGGAGGGGAGGGCAGGGGGGCTAGGTGCCCAGGTGGATGCCCATGCGGTTGAGGTAGGCCAGCTTGGCCGCAATGGCGCAACGCCAAGCCTCCAGGTCGGCTTGGAAGTGATCGCGGTCGCCTTCCTCGTAGGCGTGCTCCAACTCGTTGAAGGCGGCGTCCTCGGCATCGAGCAGGGCCCGGTACCGGGCCAGGACATGGTCGTCGATCACCCCGGTAAGCGTCACGGTGCTATTGCCCCCTGTGGTCGATGGTTCGTGCCCGCAAATCTAGCCCAGGGGTGGCTGGGGGGCATATGCCCGAGCCGCCCCGCCCGTGGGGGGCGGGCGGCGCCGGGTCACAGCCGGCAGCTGTCCATCCCGCTGGCCTGGGCCGTGGCGTCCACCTGCCGGCGCGCCGCTTCCACCTGCCTGGCCTCGCCGGGGCTGGGACGCCGGTGGGCAGCGAGGTCCTGGGAATAGCGGGTGCTGGCCGAGACCAGCCGGGCCCATTGCCTGACCCAGGTGCTCACCGCCGCCGCCCCGGCGGGGTCGGTCTGGAGGGACTCCAGGCCGGTGTAGATGGCAGCGGCGTCCCGGGCCAGCCGGGCGGCAGCGGTGGGGCCGACGGCGGCGCCTCGAGCCTGGCCTCCCGCTGCCCCCCCGCGGGCGGGGGACGCCCCCCGGGAGGAGCCGGCGGAGGTGACGGCGGCCCCTGAGGAGCCTCCCGCCGAGCGCAAGAGGCTGGTGCAGATGGCGTTGGCAGCTTCGACGTAGCGGGGGTTGGACAGGATGAGGGTGGCCCGTGGCCGGGCCGGTGCCAGGCGGGCCCGGCCCCTGGAGATGACGATGCTGCCGAGGATGAGGGCCACCACCACGACGAGGGCCAGCAGGGTCGTGAGGCGGCTCCGGACGCCCCTGGGGTCGGGGGCGGGGGGGGCGAGGCGGATGAGCTCGGTCTCGAGGGGTGCCCAGTTGGGACGGGGCCGCAGCTTGGCGGTCCAGCCCTGCCCGTCCCAGTACCGGACCAGGGAGGAGTCCTCGTGGTCGGGGTACCACCCGGGGGCGTGGGGGGCCGGGGTGCGCATCTCAGTAGGTGGTGTGCTCCCGGACCCGGTCGAAGCAGAGCTGGGCGCGGGCCATGGCCTGCTGGCCCCGGGCCAGCGCCTCGGTGTCGCCCTTCACCCGCACCAGCCCGGCGAGCAGGGCGGCCTGGGCGGTCAGCTCCCCCCGGGCCAGGGCGGCGGCCGTGGCGTAGTCCTCGGTCAGGGTCACGTCGGGGGTCCCGGCCTCGCCCGGGGCCACCTCCACCCGTCCCCCGTCGATGCGCAAGGTGTAGGAGGCCTCGTCCTGCCCCGGCCGGGACACCACCTGCTTGAGCGTCAGGTGGACGTCCCTGGCCGCCTCGGCCAGCTCCTGGTCCTCGGCCGCGGCCCGGTTGAGCTCGTCCATCCACTCGGGGGACAGGAACTGGACCAACTGCAGCCTCCTCCCGGCTCTTGGCCCCAGTTCTACCAGCACCAGGTGGCCTCGGCATCCCGGCCCGAGCCGCCCCGTCGGGGCCGGGTCGCGCCCAGGATGGCCAGGTAGGCCAGGCCCCCCGCCACGAAGCTCACGTAGAAGGCCAGGTCCCCGCCGTTCACGAAGTGGTTGGCGAAGCCGCCGAACAGCCACGAGAGGCTGGGCACGGCCTTGGCGATGGCCGCCCCGGTCGAGGTGTCGGAGAAGGGGAGCCCCACGAAGAAGCCGATGACCACGGCTGCCACCGCCCCCCACTGGGGCGCCCCGGCCGGGAGGGACCGGAAGCCGGTGCTCAGCAGGGCGTCGTGGTCCGCCCAGCTGCGGTGGCGGCCCCGGCGGACCCAGTCGATGAGCACGACCGCCGTCCAGGGAGTGATCCAGTAGCTGATGAGGAGCAGCACGTCCTCGAACTTGGCCCCCGTGGAGCCGGACTTGAGCCAGGCGGCCACGGCGAAGGCCACGGCGGCGCTCACCCCGGTGACGAGCGGGCGTACCAGGCGCACCCCTGCGGCCTGGGCCGCCAGGGCTCCGGAGTAGTCCTCCACGGCCAGGATGGCGATGGTGCCGAGGAGCATGGCCACCATGGCCAGGTCTCCGGTGGCCCCCCCACCCATGATGCGGGCCACCCCGCCCATGGAGCTGAGGCCCTTGAGGAGGGCGGAGGCCCCGAAGCCGAGGATCTCGATCCAGGTCATGCCCAGCACCAGCCCGGTGAAGGCGGCCATGAAGATGGCCCGCCCGGAGGTCCGCTCGGGCAGGTAGCGGCTGTAGTCGGAGGCCACGGGCCCCCAGGAGACGGCATAGCCGAAGACGATGGCCAGCATGAGCACGAAGCTCCCCACCAGGGGCCCGCCCGAGGCGTGGCCCACTATGTGGGGGTGGGCGAGGAAGGTCTTGGCGGTGATGACCGCGAACAGGACCAGCAGGACGGCCGACATGACCTTCTCGAAGAGGTGGATGGCCTCGTAGCCGGTCACGCTGAGAACGGCCATGCAGGCGAAGGTGACGGCCAGGCCCAGATAGTAGTCGAGGCCCACCAGGACGTGGAGGGCCTCGGCTCCGAAGATGGCGGCCAGGGCCTCGAAGCCGATCTGGGTGATCCAGGTGAGGGTGGCGGGGAAGTGCACGGTGCGCCCGAAAGCCTCCCGGGATTGCTGGAGCTGAGGGGCGCCGGTACGGCACCCGAGGACCGCCAACAGGGCCACCGTTATCGATCCCGCCAGGTTGCCCACCACGATGGCCACCAGGCCGAGGCGCCAGCCCAGGCCGATGAAGCTGGCCGTGCCGAGCACCCCGACGAAGAAGGTGGAGGGCGAGATCTGGGCCGTGAACCACAAGGTGAACAGCCGGAAGGGATGGCCGAACCTCCGGGCGGGGTCCACCGGCTGGACACCCCGCACCTCGAGGCGGAGATCGTTGGGCGCCCTCGGGCCCCTGGCTGGTGCGTCGGTCGCCACGGTTCGCCTCGGTCGCCCCGGAACCCGTGGGGGATCAGGAGAAGGCGGCCAGACCCGTGATGGCTTGGCCGAGGATCAGAGTGTGGATCTCCTCTGTGCCCTCGTAGGTGAGCACCGACTCCAGGTTGTTCATGTGGCGGATGACCGGGTACTCGAGGGTGACCCCGTTTGCTGCCAGCACGGTGCGGGCCGTGCGGGCGATGTCCAGGGCGGCGCGCACGTTGTTGAGCTTGCCCATGCTCACCAGCTCGGGCCGCAGGCCCTGGCTGTCCTTGCGCCTCCCCAGGTGGAGGGCGAGGAGCAGCCCCTTGTTGAGCTCGAGAAGCATCGACACCAGCTTCTGCTGGGTCAGCTGGAAGGCGCCGATGGGCTTGCCGAACTGCTGGCGGGTGGTCGAGTACTCGAGGGCGGCCTCGTAGCAGGTGCGGGCCGCCCCCAGGACCCCCCACACGATGCCGAAGCGGGCCTCGCTGAGGCAGGAGAGAGGACCGCACATGCCCACCACCCCCGGCAGCACCGCCGACCCGGGCAGGCGGACCTCGTCGAGGACCAGCTCGCTCGTGACCGAGGCCCGCAGGGAGAGCTTGCGCTCGATGTTGTGGGCGCTGAACCCCGGGGTGTCGGTCGGGACGAGGAAGCCCCTGACGCCCTCCTCCGTGGAGGCCCAGACCACGGCCAGGTCGGCGATGCCCCCGTTGGTGATCCACATCTTGGTCCCGTTGATCACCCAGTCCCCCCCGTCCCGGCGGGCGTGGGTGCGCATGTGGGACGGATCAGAGCCCTGGTCGGGCTCGGTCAGCCCGAAGCAGCCGATCACGTCGCCGGCTGCCATGGCGGGCAGCCAGCGCTCCTTCTGCTCGTCGGAGCCGTAGGCGTGGATGGGGAACATGGCCAGGGACCCCTGCACGGACACGAAGCTGCGCAGCCCGCTGTCCGCCGCCTCGAGCTCCATGCAGGCCAGCCCGTAGCAGACCGAGCTCATGCCGGCGCACCCGTAGCCCTGGAGGTGCATGCCGAGCAGCCCCAGGGACGCCAGGTCCTTCACCAGCTCGGTGGGGAACCGGCCCTCCTCGAACCACGCCGGGATGTCGGCCATGGCCCGGTCGGCCACGAAGCGGCGCACGGTGTCGCGCACGGCCAGCTCCTCCTCCTGGAGGAGGCTGTCCACCCCGAGGAAGTCCCGGGGATCGGGCCGGGGCAGGTCGGCGGTGCTCACGAGGCCGCCTCGGCGCTCCAGGGCCTGGTGACCGGGGTCCGCCTCGGCCTCCTCGTGATCTTGCGGCCCAGCCAGGCGATGGGGTCGAAGTAGCTGTCCACGACCCGCTCCTTCAAGGGGATGATGGCGTTGTCCGTTATGTGTATGCCGGCGGGGCAGACCTCGGTGCAGCACTTGGTGATGTTGCACATGACCACGCCGAACTCCCCCCGGATGAGGGGCCGGCGGTCAAGGTTGTCGAGGGGGTGCATCTCCAGCTCGGCCAGGCGGACCATGAACCGGGGGCCGGCGAAGAGCCTCTTGTTCTCCTCGTGGTCCCTGATGACGTGGCAGACGTCCTGGCAGAGGAAGCACTCGATGCACTCCCGGAACTCCTGGATCCGGTCCACGTCCGTCTGGGCCATGCGCCGCTTGCCGTCGGGATCGGGGGGGCCGGGGCTGAAGGGCGGGATGCGGCTGGCGACCTCGTAGTTGAACGAGACGTCCGTCACCAGGTCCTTCACGATGGGGAAGGTCTTCATGGGTGCCACCGTGATGGGCTCCCTCGGATCGAAGAGGCTCATCCTGGTCATGCACTGCAGCACCGGGCGCCCGTTCACCTCGGCACTGCACGACCCGCACTTGCCGGCCTTGCAGTTCCAGCGCACGGCCAGGTCGGGGGCCTGGGTGGCGGCCAGCCGGTGGATGACGTCCAGGATGACCTCACCCTCCTCGTAGGGCACCCGGTACTCGACGAAGCTCCCGCCGCTGGCATCCCCCCTCCAGACGAGAAGGGTGACCTCCCGCCCGGAGGTGACCTCAGGGCGGGCCCGGGGCGAGGGGCGGGCCGGGGCCTCGGCCCGGGCTGCCCCGTCGCCTTCCTGGCGAGCCTGCCCGGTTGGCGCGGCCCGCACCTCCTCGGTGGTCGCGTCGGCCATTCAGTGGTCCTCCTCGAACAAGGCCTGCAGCTCGGGCGGCATCTGGGGCAGGGGCTCCCTGCGCAGGACCAGCTTGCCGTCCTCCAGGCGGAGCACGTGGTTGATCTTGGCGAACTCCTCGTCGGGCTTGGGGTAGTCGTCGCGGGTGTGGCCGCCCCTGCTCTCCCGCCGCTCCAGGGCGGCGGTGGCGATGCAGCGGGACACGGCCAGCAAGGAGTCGATGCTGAGGGCCAGGTGCCAGCCGGGGTTGTACTGGCGGTTGCCGCCCACGGCGACCTGGGTGGCCCGCTCCTCCAGCACGGCCAGCTCCTCCAGGGCCTGGCGCAGCTCCTCCTCCGTGCGGATGATCCCGACCAGGTCCTGCATGGTGCTCTGGATGTCGTACTGCAGGGTGAAGGGGTTCTCCCCCTTCTCCCGCTCGAACGGGGCCAGGGAGGAAGCGATGATGGCATCCACCTCGGCGTCATCGACCTTCGGCTGGGTGCCGAGCCCAGTGGCGTACTCGGCCGCCGCCAGGCCGGCCCGGCGGCCGAAGGTGAGCAGGTCCCCGAGCGAGTTGCCCCCCAGGCGGTTGGAGCCGTGCAGGCCGGCAGCCACCTCGCCGGCAGCGTAGAGGCCGGGCACGGTGGCGGCGCAGGTGTCGGCCTCCACCCGCACCCCTCCCATCACGTAGTGGCAGGTGGGCCCCACCTCCATGGGAGTGGTGGTGATGTCCACGTCGGCCAGCTCCTTGAACTGGTGGTACATGGAGGGCAGGCGGCGGCGGATGTACTCGGCGTCCCGCCGGCTGGCGATGTCCAGGAAGACCCCGCCATGGGGGCTCCCCCGGCCCGCCTTCACCTCGGCGTTGATGGCCCGGGCCACCTCGTCCCGGGGCAGCAGCTCCGGTGGGCGCCGGTAGTTGCGCTTGTCGTCGTACCAGTGGTCGGCCTCGTCCTCGCTGTCCGCCGTCTCCGCCGCGTAGTAGGCGGGGATGTAGTCGAACATGAACCGGCGCTGCTCGCTGTTGCGCAGCACCCCGCCGTCGCCTCGCACGGACTCGGTGACGAGGATGCCCCGCACCGAGGGGGGCCAGACCATGCCCGTGGGATGGAACTGCACGAACTCCATGTCCATGAGCTCGGCACCGGCCCACAGGGCCAGGGAGTGGCCGTCGCCCGTGTACTCCCAGCTGGCCGAGGTCACCCGGAAGGCCTTGCCTATGCCCCCGGTGGCCAGGATGACCGCCTTGGCCCGGAACAGGACGAAGCGGCCCGACTCCCGCCAATAGGCGACGGCGCCGGCGATGCGGCCCTGGTCGAGGAGGAGGCGCACCACCACGCACTCCATGAAGACCTCCATGCCCATGGCCACGGCCCGCTGCTGGAGGGTGCGGATCATCTCCAGCCCCGTCCGGTCGCCGACGTGGGCCAGGCGGGCATAGCGGTGCCCCCCGAAGTCACGCTGGTTGATGAGGCCCTCGGGGGTGCGGTCGAAGACCGCCCCCCAGCTCTCCAGCTCCAGCACCCGGTCGGGCGTCTCCTGGGCATGGATCTGGGCCATGCGCCAGTTGGCGAGCATCTTGCCCCCCCGCATGGTGTCCCGGAAGTGGACCTGCCAGTTGTCCTCGGGCCACACGTTGCCCATGGCGGCGGCGATGCCGCCCTCGGCCATGACGGTGTGGGCCTTGCCGAGGAGGGACTTGCACACCACGCCGGTGCGGGCTCCTCGCGCCATGGCCTCGATGGCGGCCCTGAGGCCGGCCCCGCCGGCCCCGATCACCAGCACGTCCAGGTCGTGGGTCTCGATCTCGGCCATCAGTGGGCTCCGAGGAGGTGGACGTCGGGGATGAACCCCGCAGCCACGAGCCAGATGTAGAAGTCAGTCCAGGCTATCCACACCAGGCTCATCCAGGCGAAGAGCATGTGGTGCTCGTTCAGGGGGGAGATGCGCTTCCAGAGCCAGCGGCGCACCGGGGCCTTGGAGAAGACGTTGAGGTTGCCCCCGCAGAGATGGCGGCAGGAATGGCACGAGATCGTGTACAGCCAGATGAACACGGCGTTGGCGAGAAGGATGAGGCTCCCGATGCTCATGCCCACGCCGTGGGGGAAGCGGAAGGCGGTGATGGCGTCCCAGGACAGGATGACGGCGAAGATGAGGGCGAAGTACCAGGCGTAGCGGTGGATGTTCTGGAATATCAAGGGGAACCGGCTCTCGCCCGTGTACTTGGGCCTGGCGTCGGCGACGGCGCACGCCGGGGGGGCCCACCAGAACGCCCGGTAATAGGACTTGCGGTAGTAGTAGCAGGTCAGGCGGAACGTCAGGGGGAAGATCAGGACGGCCAAGGCGGGGTACGTCCACCACGACGGGATGATGGGCCCGTAGACGTACTTGCAGTTGGAGACGATGCAGGGGGAGTAGTAGGGGGAGAGGAGGGGGTTGGCGTAGTAGTTGGCCGGCTGGCGCAGGGCGGCCCACAGGCCGTCGGCCACGAAGGCGGTGAGCCCCAACACGACCACCACGGGCTGGACCCACCACAGGTCCCGGCGTGAGGTGGGGGTCTGGGGCCCCCCCCGCACGCCCCCGATCGTTACCGGGGTGCCAGGTCCCCGCTCCAGGATGCTCAAGAGCCACTACCTCCTCGTGCTGCACCGTGGGCCGTCCCTACGGGCGGCCACCCTGCATGTTCTCACCGTAGGAGCCGGGGGCGGTAGTCCGGTGCGGCCCTGCCGCTGCCGCGCACCCCGGCGCCCCTTTAGGCTGGCAGGGTGAGCACCCGCCCCGAAGCCGAGCGCCCGGCCACCATTGGACAGCTGCGACAGGCCGGCTGGGTCTCCCGGCCGGTCAAGGAGGAGATCAGGCGCAACGCCATGGCCCGCATCGCGGCCGGCCAGCCGCTGGTAGAGGGCGTGCTGGGCTTCGACGACACCGTGCTGCCCGCCCTCGAGAACGCCCTCCTGGCCGGGCACGACGTGATCCTGCTCGGGGAGCGGGGCCAGGCCAAGTCCCGGATGATCCGCTCCCTCACGGCCCTGCTCGACGAGTGGATGCCCATCGTGGCCGGCTCCGAGATCAACGACGACCCCTACCGCCCCGTGTCCCGCTACGCCCGAGACCTGGTGGCAGAGAGAGGCGATGCAGCCCCGGTCGACTGGGTGCACCGGGAGGAGCGGTTCGGGGAGAAGCTGGCCACCCCGGACACCTCGGTGGCCGACCTGATCGGGGAGGTCGACCCCATCAAGGTGGCCGAGGGGCGGTACCTGTCCGACGAGCTGACCCTGCACTACGGCCTGGTCCCCCGCACCAACCGGGGGATCTTCGCCCTGAACGAGCTGCCCGACCTGGCCGAGCGCATCCAGGTGAGCCTGCTCAACATACTGGAGGAGCGCGATGTCCAGGTGAGGGGCTACAAGATCCGCCTGCCCCTGGACCTTCTCCTGGTGGCGTCGGCCAACCCGGAGGACTACACGAACCGGGGGCGCATCATCACTCCCCTAAAGGACCGCTTCGGCGCCCAGATCCGCACTCACTACCCGAGGGACCACGGCACCGAGCTGGCCATCGTGGCCCAGGAGGCCCGCCCCTTCGGGGGGGACGGGGTCCGGGTCCAGGTCCCCGGCTTCATGTCCGAGATAGTGGCCGAGATCAGCCACCTGGCCCGGTCCAGCCCTTCCATAAACCAGCGGTCGGGAGTCTCGGTGCGCCTCACCATCGCCAACCACGAGACGCTGGTGGCCAACGCCGCCCGCCGGGCCTTGCGCACGGGCGAGCCCGACGCCGTTCCGAGGGTGAGCGACCTGGAGGCCCTGGTCCCCTCCACCGCCGGCAAGGTGGAGGTGGAGGCGCTGGAGGAGGGCCAGGACGCCCAGGTGGTGGAGAGGTTGCTCCGCTCCGCCGTCCTGGGGGTGTTCAAGCGGCACTGCGTCCTCAACTCCCTCCGGCCCGTGGTTGAGGCCTTCGAGGAGGGGATGGTGGTCCATGCTGGGGACGACGTGCCCTCCGGGGCCTACCTCGAGGTCGTCTCCCGGCTCCCGGCGCTCCGGGCCCCGGTGATGGAGCTGGCCGGCAGCGAGACACCTGCGGCCGTGGCCAGCGCCACCGAGTTCGTGCTGGAGGGCCTGCACCTGTCCAAGCGCCTCAACAAGGAGGCGGCCGGGGCCAGGGCCACCTACCGGGGCCGGAGCTAGGGGTCCCCATGCCCTGGCGTTACCGCTACTCCAGGTGGGACGGGACCCAGGCCGGGGAGGGCCTGGACGCCGACGAGGTGCTGGCCGAGCTCACCGACGACCTCCTCTACCACGGCGACCTGAACGCCGCCCTGCGCCGGCTCATGCAGTCCGGGTTCCGGGACCGGACCGGCGAGCAGGTGGCGGGCCTGCGCCAGCTGCTGGAGCAGCTGCGCCGGCGCAGGCAGGCGGAGCTGGAGCGCTGGGACCTGGGGGGGGTGTACGACGACATCGCCCAGGCCCTGCGGGAGGTGATGGACACCGAGCGGGCCGCCCTGGACGACCTGGCCCGCCGGGCCCGGGAGTCCGGTGACCGCCGCCGGGCCGATATCGCCGAGGAGATGGCGGCAGAGCGCCGGCTGCAGCTGGACCTGGTCCCCCCTGACCTGGCCGGGCAGGTGCAGGCCCTGCAGCAGTACGACTTCGCCTCCGCCGAGGCCGCCCAGCGCTTCGAGCAGCTGGTGAACCAGCTCCGGGAGCAGCTGGCGGGGAGCTGGTTCAACCAGATGGCGGGCTCGTTGCAGCAGGCCACGCCCGAGTCCCTGGAGCGGACCCGCCAGATGTTCGACGCCCTGAACCGCATGCTCGAGCAGCGCCAGGCCGGGCGCCCCCTCGACCCGAGCTTCGAGTCGTTCATGGGGCGCTTCGGCGACATGTTCCCCGGCCGGCCCTCGAGCCTGGACGAGCTCCTGGAGCAGCTGGCCCGCCAGCTGGCGAACGCCCAGGCCATGCTGGCCTCGATGTCCCCCGAGCAGCGGGCCCAGCTGCAGGCCCTGGCCGACAGCCTGCTCTCGGACCTGGACCTGCGCTGGCAGGTGGAGCGGCTGGCCGCCAACCTCCAGGGGGCCTTCCCCGATGCCGGCTGGGGGCGCCAGCTCCCCTTCAGCGGCTCGGACCCCCTGGGCCTCGGCCAAGCGGCCGCCGTCATGGAGGCCCTGTCCGACATGGACCAGCTGGAGAACCTCCTCCGCTCGGCGCACAGCCCGGGGGCGCTGGCCGACGTGGACCTGGAGCGGGCCCGGGAGCTGCTGGGAGACCAGGCGGCCCGCTCCCTGGAGCGCCTTTCCCGGCTGACCCGGCTCCTGCAGGAGGCGGGCCTGATAGAGCAGCGCGAAGGCCGCCTGGAGCTGACCCCGAGGGGCATGCGCCGCATAGGCCACAACGCCCTGGCCGACCTGTTCGCCCGGCTGGCCAGGGACCGCACCGGCAGGCACCCGACCGACCGCCCCGGTGTCGGGCACGAGCGCCAGCACGACACCAAGCCCTACGAGTGGGGGGACCCCTTCAACCTCAGCATCGGCCGCACGGTGCGCAACGCCGTCCATCGCCAGGGGCCGGGCACGCCTGTGAGCCTCCTCCCCGAGGATTTCGAGGTGGAGCGCACCGAGTCGCTCACCCGGTCCTCGACCGTGCTCATGATCGACCTGTCGCTGTCCATGCCCATGAGGGACAACTTCCTCGCCGCCAAGAAGGTGGCCATGGCGCTGCACGCCCTGATCTCCACCCGCTACCCGCGCGACTACCTGGGCCTGGTCGGCTTCTCCGAGGTGGCCCGGGAGCTGACCCCCCGGCAGCTGCCCGAGGTGTCCTGGGACTTCGTGTACGGGACCAACATGCAGCACGCCTTCGTCCTGGCCAGGCGGATGCTGGCCCGCCAGGCGGGGACCAAGCAGATCATCATGATCACCGACGGCGAGCCCACCGCCCACCTCCTGCCGGGGGGGGACGTGTACTTCAACTACCCGCCGGTCCCCGAGACCGTGCAGGCCACCCTGGCCGAGGTGGCCCGCTGCACCCGGGAGGGGATCCGCATCAACACCTTCATGCTGGACGCCACCCGCTACCTGCGGGACTTCGTAGAGCAGATGACCAAGCTCAACCGGGGCCGGGCGTTCTTCACCACCCCGGAGGACCTGGGTGACTATGTGCTGGTCGACTTCCTCGAGCACAAGCGCTCCTTGCGCACCGGGAGGTCGAGGCCGGCATGATGGGGAGCGAAAGGGGCCCCGGCCCCGGACCCGCCCCGGGCCCGGTTGCCGGGGCCGTCGGATAGAAGGAGTCAAGTGCCCAAGGACAAGTCGGGAGGAAGCCGGGCGGGGGTATGGCGGGCCATCATGCGCTTCGGCTTCGTCCGCCGCCTCTATGCCAAGCGCCTCCTTTCCTACATGGAGAAGTCGAAGCGCAAGAAGCGCCCTCTCCCCAACGAGCTGAGGGAGCTGGACATAGCCATGAGCCGGCTACCCGAGGCCCAGCGCCGGGCGGCCCTGGAGGAGGCACTGGCGGGCCAGGGGGCCGGCGGTCCCGCCATGGGGCGGCAGCTGCGACGGGCCTCTTCCCGCCAGAGCCGCCAGAGCGGCAAGGGCGGTGCCCACCGCCGGCCCGGGGCCATAAGGACCAGGGACACCGGTCCGCTGCCCCGCCCCCCCGGGGCGCCCAAGGCGTCGCGCCCCCGGTCCAAGGGAGGCCGCGGCTCGCGTTAGGGGAGGGAGGGGGTGAGGTGCCCGAGGAGCCGTCCTGCCTCGGCCCCCACGGCGTCCCACAGCTCCCTGACGTCCGCCTCCGCCGTCCCGAGGTTGCCGACGGAGGCGTGGAGGGCCGTCATCCCCCTGATGGGGGCGGTGGTGAGGAAGGCCCGGCCCGACCGGTTGACCGCCTCGGCGAGCTCCCGGTTGGCCCCGTCCAGGGCGGCGCCGCCCAGGCCGGGAGGGGACCAGCGGAAGTTGACCACGGCGAAGTCGACGGGAGCCAGGACCTCGAACCCGGGTGACTCCTCGACCCAGCGGGCGAGCAACCGGGCCAGGCGCATGTGCTCCTCGATGGCGGCCACGATCCCCGAGGTCCCCATGGCCCGCATGACCATCCACAGCTTGAGGGACCGCCACCGCCGGCCGAGGGCGAGGGAGTAATCCATCTGGTTGGTGGCGTCCTCGGCGGCCCGGAGGTACTCGGGCACGAGGGAGAAGGCGGCCCGGGTGGAGGCAGGGTCCCGCAGGTACAACACGCTGCAGTCCACGGGCACGAACAGCCACTTGTGGGGGTTGACCACCACCGAATCGGCATCGGCGACTCCCTCCAGCACCCAGCGGCGGGAGGGGGAGGCCGCCGCCGCCCCGCCGTAGGCGGCGTCGACGTGGAGCCAGAGGCCATGGGCCCGGGAGATCTCGGCCAGGGCGGGGACGGGGTCCACCGCCGTCGCCGCCGTGGTGCCCACGGTGGCCACCACCGCCATCGGGACCGCACCTGCGGCCCGGTCGGCCTCCACGGCGGCCTCCAGGGCCGAGGGGTCCATGCGGGCGCCCCCGTCGGTGGCCACCGGGCGCAGGGCCCGGCGGCCCAGACCCAGGGCCATCACGGCCTTGGCCACCGAGGAATGGGCCTCCTCCGAGGCGTAGACGGTGAGGGGAGGGTGCCCGGCCAGGCCGTCTTCCGAGGCCGTGGGGGCGGCCCGGTGCCGGGCGGCGGCCAAGGCCGAGAAGGTGCTGGTGGAGGCGGTGTCGTGCACGATGGCGAACCACGGTGGCAGGCCGAGGAGCCGGGCCAGCCAGCCCGTGACCACCTCTTCCAGCTCCGTGGCGGCCGGGGAGGTGCGCCACAGCATGGAGTTCTGGTTGGTGGCAGCGGCGATGAGCTCCCCGGCTATGGCGGGGGGCGGGCTCGAGTTGGCGAAGTAGCCGAAGAAGCGGGGGTGGTTCCAGTGGCTCATGGCCGGCAGGAGCACCCCGTCCAGGTCGGCCCGGATCTCGGCCCAGGAGGACGGGCCGGCAGGGGGATCCGGCGGCAGGGCATTGCGCACGGCCCCCGGCTCGACCTGGGCCAGCACCGGGAGGTCCCCCACGCCGGCCAGGTACTCCGACACCCATTGCGCCGCCTGGTGGACAAAATCGTCACTCATAGTCAGATTTGGCCGGTGAGCGGTTTCCTCCGGACGGGAGCACGGGAACAATGTAGGTGGCCGGCACTTCCATGGTCCTCGCCCACAGAGGGGGGCCCGGCCGTCGGCCAGGAGGTGGCAACGCATGGCGATGCCTTCACCACGACAGAGCGGAGAGCCTGGGACGGATGCCCCTCCCACCGAGGAGCTGCGCCCGGTAGCCCCGGCCTCGGCGGGGGCGGTGGAGACCCGGACCCGGCCCGTGGGCTTCGGCTTCATCGGGCTGTGGGCCCTGCTGTTCGGCATCTGGGCCGGGGTGGTGCCCTACGTGGGGCCCCTGTGGGGCTACCGCTCCAACGGGTCTGGAGCCCTCAGGCTCACCATGGCCCACGCCCTTCTCTACTCGGCACCCGGGTTCCTGGCCATGGTGGTCGGCATCATGATGCTCTCCTTGTGGCCCCGGGCCCGGCGGCTGGCCAAGGGGAGGTCAGGTTCTGCCATGGCAGGGATGCTGCTGGTGCTGTGCGGGGCCTGGCTGGTCCTCGAGCCCGCCATCTGGCCCATCTTCTATCCCGCCTACCACGTGTTCGGCCCCGCTACCACCAGGGTGGCCAATTTCGTGAACGTGGTCGGCTACAACTTCGGCCCCGGGTTGGTGCTGGCCGGCCTGGGGGGCATGGGGCTCATGGCCGCCCGCAGGGAGAAGCAGGTCCAGGTGGGCGAGCCGGCCGTGGTGGAGCGGGCCACGCTGTAGGCCAGCCGGAGGGTCTAGGTTGGCCGGCCATGGCCCGCCCCGATGCCGTGGTGTTCGACGTGGTGGAGACCCTCATGTCCCTGGACCCCCTGCGCCGCCGGCTGGCCGACGTGGGCCAGCCGCCGGACCTGCTGGAGGCCTGGTTCGCCCGCACCTTGAGGGACGGGATGGCCCTTTCCCTGGCCGGGGACTTCCGCCCCTTCCCTGCCGTGGCCCGGGCCGCCCTGCATGCCGCCACGCGCTTCGCCATCGAGGACGATGACGTCGACCATGTCATGGCTGGTTTCGCCGAGCTTCCCGCCCACCCCGATGCCGCTCCGGCCATGGACCTGCTGGCCGAGGCGGGGGTCAGGTTGGCGTGCCTGACCAATGGATCGGCTCCCGTGACGGCCTCCTTCCTGGAGCGGAGCGGGCTCAGGGCACGCGTGGAGCAGGTGGTGACGGCGGAGGACGTCGGGTCGTGGAAGCCTCCAGCCGCGGTCTACCGGCGGGCCCTCGATGCCCTCGGGACCTCGGCCGAGGTGACGGCCCTGGTGGCCGTGCACGCCTGGGACTGCCACGGGGCCAAGCGGGCCGGCCTCCTGACCGGATGGGCCAGCCGGCTCGAAGGGGGCTGGGGGGACGTGTTCAGCCCGCCCGACGTCAGGGGGGAGGACCTGGTCGAGGTGGCGAGGGGCCTGCTGGAGCTGTAGCGGGGCTGGCGGGCCGCCGGGGCAGGCGGCCCCCAGTGGAAAGCCAGGAGCCGGTGATGACCAGCACGAAGCCAGCCACCATGCCCCAGGTGAGGGGCTCGCCGAGCACGGCGACGCCCAGGCCCACGGCCACCGCGGGGTTGAGGTAGGTGATGACGCTGGCCCGGCTGGCTCCGGCCAGGCCTATCAGCGAGTAGAAGGCCAGGTAGCCGAGGGCAGTGCAGGCCACGCCCAGGACGGCCAGAGACCCCAGCACCGCCGGAGAGGGGACCCGGGCAGGGGGGCTGAGGGCGGCAGCCGGCAGGAGCACCAGGGCCGAGGCCGTCACCGTGGCCGTGGCCACCCCCAGGGGCGGGTAGCCGGCGAAGCGCCGCTTGACGAGCAGGGCCCCCGCTGCGTAGCCGAGGGCGCCCAGCAGTACCATCACGGCCCCGGCCAGGAGGCGGGGCCGGGGTCCAAGGTCCAGGCCCAGGAGGCAGACCACGCCCAGGAAGCCCAGGACCAGGCCCACCAGGCGCCAGCCCCGCACCCTCTCGCTGGTGTCCACCCGCAGGGCCAGGCCGGCTATGAGGAGGGGCTCCGCCGCCACGAGCAGGCCGGAGAGCGAGGACGGGATGCGCTCTTCGCCGTAGCTGATGGCGAGGAACGGTCCTGCCACGCCCATTGCCGCCAGCAGGGCCACCCAGGGGAGCTGCCGCCCCAGCCCCTTGAGGGCCCCCCGGGGGGCGGCGAGGGGGAGTAGCACCAAGGCGGCCAGGCCGGTGCGGACGAAGACCAGCCACACCGGGGAGACCTGGGTCACGGCGATCCTGATGAACAGGTAGGGGATGCCCCACAGCACGGCCATGAGCCCGAAGAGGAGCCAGGCTCGCCGGGACATGCCGAACGGTCAGCTCTGGGAGCTGGCGCTCACCCAGCCGGTCCCCTCTCCCGCCTCTCCCTGGTCGCCCGGCCTCTCCTTGGCCTCCCCGCCGTTGTCAGACGAGCCGGGCTGCCCTGCCTGCCAGGCGGGCGAGCGGGCGAGGACCAGGGTGGCCGCGGTCATGATCCCGCCGGCCAGGATGGCGAGGAGGATGAAGTACCCGCCCCGCATGGTCTCGCCGAACACCAGGGCGCCCCAGATGATCGAGACGTAGGGGTCGGCGAGGGTGATGCCGGGCTGGGCCACCACCAGGCGCCCGGCGTTGAGGGCGTTCTGCAGCATCCACATGGCGAAGAAGCCGGTGGCAAAGGCCAGGTACAGCTGCCAGGAGGTGAAGATGCCGACCATCCCGCCATTGGAGAACTGCTCGGTCATCCCCTTGGTGAGCGAGGCCGCCAGCCCGAAGGCGGTTCCGGTTGCCGCCCCCAGCAGGGCCGAGCGGCGGGCCGGGTCGGCCGTGCGCCGGGCGCCCACGTAGAGGGCCAGGACGGCGGCGACGGTGGCCACGATGGCCGCCGTCCACACCCACCAGGGGATGCCGACCGGCTCCCCACCCGAGGGGCCGAGGAAGACGATCAAGGCGATCGTCCCCCCGGTCATGGCCACGATGCTCCACCAGGCCCGGGGGCCCAGCCGCTCGCCCAGGAGAAAGCGGGCCCCGATGAGGGTGAGAGGCAGCTCGAGCACGAGGAGGGGCTCGATGGCGGCCAGGGTTCCGAAGCCCAGGCCGGTGGCCTGGAGCATGAAGGAGAGCATCACGGCGGCGATGCCGGCCAGCCAGACCGGCCTGCGCACCAGGTCCAGGAGGAGCCGGATCGAGAGCTGGTGCTCGGAGGGGATGTCGCGGTTGGCGGCCCGCTGGGCCACGTTGGCCAGGCCGTTGCACAGGGCGGCCAGGAAGCCAAGGAGGTAGGCGAGGACCGAGAGGGCGACGCTCTCCCCGCCCGGGGGCGGGAGCGGCTCAGTAGGCCAGCCGGCGCCCAGCACTTACGGTGTTTCCATGCGATTCGCGTTCAAGACAGCTCCTCAACTCACCACCTGGGCAGACATGTTGGCCGTCTGGCGGGCAGCGGATGACATCGACCTGTTCGAGTCGGGATGGACCTTCGACCACTTCTACCCGATCTTCTCAGACTCGGCCGGCCCGTGCCTGGAAGGGTGGACCACCCTAACGGCGCTGGCCCAGGCCACCCGCCGGCTGCGGTTGGGGGTGCTGGTGACAGGCATCCACTACCGCCACCCGGCAGTCCTCGCCAACATGGCCGCCACCCTGGACGTCATCTCGGGCGGCCGGCTGGAGCTCGGCATCGGAGCGGGCTGGAACGAGGAGGAGTCCGGGGCCTATGGCATAGAGCTGGGCACTCCCGGTGAGCGCAGCGACCGCCTCGAGGAGGCCTGCCAGGTGCTGATGGGGCTGCTCACCCAGGAGACCACAGACTTCTCCGGCACCTACTACCGCCTCACCGGGGCCCGCTGCGAGCCCAAGCCCCTGCAGCGGCCCCACCCCCCCATCTGCATAGGCGGGAGCGGGGAGAGGCGGACGCTGCGGACGGCGGCCCGCTTCGCCCAGCACTGGAACTTCGTGGGAGGCAGCCCCGATGAGCTGCGCCACAAGCTGGAGGTCCTGCACCGGCACTGTGCCGACCTGGGCCGGGACCCGGGGGAGATCCTGGTCTCGAGCCATGTGCGGTTGGCGCCGGGAGGCGATCCCAAGGCCACGGCGGGGGCCGTGGCGGCCCTGGGGGAGGCCGGCTTGGACCTGGCCGTCATCTACCTGCCGCCCCCCCACGACCCTCGGGTGCTGGAGCCGCTGGCGGGGGCTCTGAGAGAGCTGGCCTAGAGGCCCGGGTAACGGCGCTGCGGGCCGGACGGCCAGCCCGGGGCGTGCCGGGGCGGCCCACCCCCGAGCCTGGCCGGTCGGGAAGGCGTATCGAGCGTCAGGAGCCCCCTGAGGTCTGGGGCCTTCCCGGTGGACAGGTGGAACCCGGCGAAGCCCCCCATCACGCGCTGGAACGGGAGCTGAGCGAGGAGCTCCCCGCCAGCTGAGGCAACGGCTCAAGGTCGCCCAAGTCCGTCCCGGATCGGCTAGCGGCCTCCCGAACCTGGCATCCACTCGATCCATGTCCCGTGGGGATCGGTGCGAGCGAGGAGGTCACTGCCGTCGCGGATCAACAGGAACCCGTTGGGTGGCTGGTCCTCGCCGGCGCCGGGGAGGACGCCCGGCGCCTCGTTGGAGAGCCACACGGCGCCGAGGGGCGGCCACGGCCGCGGCGAAGGCCTGCCGCCTGGCTTGCTCGACGTAGGCGAGTACGGCGGTGTGGTACACGACGAGCGTGGCGTCCGGGGGCGCCTGGGCGGCGACGGCGGGCAGGTCGTCGAGCAGGTCGCCTCGGTGCAGTCGAGGCGGGTGCCGGCGGGCGACGCCGGCGGCGGCATGGAGCCGTTCGGTCCTGCCCTTCTCGCCCGGCCAGACGAGACACGCCAGCCAGGCGATGTCGGCTTCGTCGCCGGCGTCGAGGGGGTTCAGGTCGATCCCGGCCCGCCAGGCCACGTCTGGGACGGCACCTGGGAGTGGCACTGGGCCACAGGGTCGGCAGGCCAGCAGCGGTCCTTGGGTGTCGAGGCCGTCAACGCGATGGCCGGCGTAGTCGTAGGAGTACAGGTCGGGAAGGAGGGTGAGGCCAGCCGACGCGCCGACCTCAAGGAGGGCCAGGGGTTGGGGCAGGGCCGCCAGCGCGGGCAGCAGGACGGCGCAGCGGGCGGCCTCGTTGGTCTGGGTCCGCCGGGCGATCATCACCCCAGTCAGCTCGTCGGGGCGGTCCATGACGAGGGCTCGGAGGGAGCCTGCTCCTTCGGGCCATCGAGGTCTATGAGACTGACCGGGTTGACTTCGCTGAGGCTTACCTCGTGGCGTGCGCTGAGACCACGGGAGTCGGAAAGGTCGCCTCCTTCGATCGATCATTGGGTCGAGTGTCCACCGTTGAGCGGATCGAACCACTGTGACGTGCTGGGACCGGTCCCGCAGGGAGCGCACCGGCGGACAGTCCTCACTCAGCTCCGCAGAATGCTCCCCACTCAGCTCAGTGGTGACCGCGGTGCCCTCGCCCCCGGCGTTCAAGCTGAGGTTCTGGGGCTCCTCTCGAGTCTTGTAGCCCGGTCGCCTCGCAGTCCTTGGTCCGTTGTCTGCCCTAGCTTGTCGCTATGGCGGAAGGGCGAACTTCATGGACAGCGCGACCGTCGACGGTCACCACCTTCCCGGCTGTCCCCAAAGCCAATAGGGCGACAGCCCAGGCGATGGTTCGGACCTACTTCGGGGATCCGCACGGATCGCGCCCGGGGGGCTAGACCCGCTGGGGCCCCATCACCGAGATGGGGGCCGACCTGCGGCCTTCCTGGTCGGGAAGGCGGGATTTGAACCCGCGACCTCAGCGTCCCGAACGCTGCGCGCTAACCAAGCTGCGCTACTTCCCGCTGGCCCCCGCTGGGGCCCGGGCCCGATGTTAGCGGCCGGCAGTGGACGGCACGGGCTGGTAGGAGCGGTCGTGGTAGACGTCCCCGGCCAGCACGGCCTTCACTGCCTTGCGGAGGCGGATCGGGTCGAGCGGCTTCACCACCCACCCCTCGGCGCCCGACCGGCGGGCCAGGAAAACGTCCGCACGCCGGTCGAGCAGCATGAGGACAGGGACGTGGGGGAGGCGGCCCCCCGACTCCTCGAGCCTCAGGTCCATGCACGCCGCCATCCCCCCCATGTTCCCGATCTGGAGGTCCAGGACCACCAGCCGGTAGGGGTGGCGCTGCACCTCGGGGGTGACCTCGGCCCCACGGGTCACCTCGTTCACACCCAGGCCCAGGCCCTCCACCACGGAGCGGACCTCCTCCCGCACGGTGGCCTCGTCGCTCACGAGAAGGACGTCGCCTGCGCCTTCACTGTCATGGTGGTTGCCTGCCACCGCCCTCCTCCCGGACCTCGGTCAACGGCCCAGCTGAGCCTGGGCTCTGGGCTGGGGCGCCCAGGGCCGCTAGCCTAGCGGTGGCACCTGGTCGGTTACGATCCGGCGAACTCGGCGCCGGCCACCCTCGGCGTCTCAACGCACACCCGGAGGAGGTCGCCCGTGCTGGACATCCGCGTCGAAGAGGCAGACGGCTACACGGTATGCAGGCCGGCGGGGGAGCTGGATGCCTTCACCGTGGGCCAGTTCCGCCAGGTCCTGGCCGAGCTGGCCACCACTCCCCGCCTGGTCATCGACCTGGCGGGCGTGCCGTTCATCGACTCGGCCGGGCTCGGGGCCCTGATCGGGGGCATCAGGAGGGCCCGCGAGCTGGGAGGTGACGTGGCGGTGAGCTGCAACCGGCCCCAGCTGGTGCGCCTCCTGCGCACCACGGGCTTCGACCGCATCGTCACCGTGGCCGACACGGTGGCGGAGGCTGCCGCGTCCCTCGCTGGCGAGGAGCAGGCTGGCGAGCCCCGGCCCTAGGGCCCGGTCCCGGCCCAGCGCTCAGCCGAAGAGATGGTCGGCTATCTGGGCCAGCCCGTCCAGGTCGTGGACATCACCGGCGAGGAAGGGGATCCTCGCCACCGGCGCCGGGGAGACCCTCTCCGCCAGCACGGCCAGGTTCGACTCCTCCCGCTCGGCCACCGCCCGGAAGTCGGCCAGGTTGCGCTCCAGCACGGCCAGCCCCCCCTCCCCCCTCGGTTCGGCGGGGCCTGTCGAGGGTCCCTGCTCGGGGAAGCGGGGGTGGAGACGGTTGACTACCAGGCCCTGGACCTCGATGCCGGCATCGGCCAGCTTGTCGGCGAAGAAGAGGGCCTCGGCCACGGTGTCGGTACGGGGGGAGGCCACCAGGACGAAGGCGCAGTCCTTGCTGCGCAGCAGCTCCATGACCCGCTGGGCCCGGGCCCTGAAGCCCTCCTCCATGCCCTCGAAGGCCTGGAAGAAGGTGACGGCGTCCTCCACCACCTCGGCCCCGACCACCTTGGAGATGGTGCGCAGGATGGTCCTGGTGGCGACGGAGACCGCTCTCAGGTAGGTCCGGGTGGGGGTCATCACGAAGCGGAAGACCCGGTTGTCGAGGAAGCGGAGCAGCCGTCGGGGGGCATCGATGAAGTCGAGGGCGTTGCGGGTTGGCGGGGTGTCCACCACGACCAGGTCGAAGCGCTCCTCCTCGTGCAGCTCGTAGAGCTTCTCCGAGGCCATGTACTCCTGGGTCCCCGAAAGGGCGCTCGACAGGTTGCGATAGACCCGGTTGGTGAGGATGTTCTCCGCCTGCCCGGGGTCCGCCGCGTACCGGCTCACCAGGTCGTCGAAGGTCCCCTTGGTGTCGAGCATGAGGGCCCAGAGCTCCCCCGGCCACTGGCCCTCCACCAGCTTGGGGGCGTTGGTCAATGCCTCCAGGCCCAAGGCGTCGGCCAGGCGCTTGGCCGGGTCGATGGTGACCACGCAGGCCCGCCGGCCCTCCTCGGCGGCCCGCAGGGCGATGGCGGCGGCGGTGGTGGTCTTGCCCACTCCCCCCGACCCGCAGCAGACGATGACCGAGCGCTGCCCGACCAGCTCCGCCAGCCCGCTCACCGTTCTGCCGCCGCGGCCTCGGGCTCCAGTTGAGCTTCAGGCTCTGGCTCGGGGAGCCCCGCCACCGCTTCCGACAGGGCGGTGGCCAGGTGGTCGATCTCACCGGGGCCGATCTCGGTGGTGAACAGGTAGGGGACCTCCAGCATGGGGACGGCCAGTGACCGGGCCAGCCGGTCGGCCTGCTCCGCCTGGAGCCGCTGGCGCTGCAGGCGGAACTGCGCCGCCTCCCTGAGCACCCGGGCATGGGCCGGGTCGAGGCGCCCTCCCACGGCGGCCGCCGCCTCCTCGGGGTTGGCGCCCAGCCCCTCCAGCTCCTGGTAGCGGCCGTTCACGACGACGCCGGCCAGGGTCATGCCCACCGATCCCTCCAGCCGGCCGGCTGTCTCGACCGCCTCGTTCACGGGGGTCTCCTCCGGCAGGGTGACCACCAGGACCTGGCAGCGGGCCGGGTCCCGCAGCAGGTCGCCCACCTCGCTGGCCTGCACCCGGATGGGCCCCACCTTGGCCACGTCCACCAGGCCGGCGGCCGAGCCGAGGAACGTGAGGGCATGGCCGGTGGCAGGGGCGTCGATCAGTATCAGGTCCGCTCCGTCGGTCCTCTCCAGCTGCTTGACCTTGCCCAGGACGAGGATGTCCCGGATGCCGGGGATGGCGGTGGAGATGACGTCGATGGTCCCCGAGGAGAGCAGCCGCTTGGACACCGCCCGGAGCCCGTGATCGGCCAGGTACTCGAGCAGGGCCTCGTCGGGGGTGATGGCCCGGGCCCGGACGAGCCCCTCATCCCCCTCGGAGCGCAGGACCACCTCCTCGTAGCCGATGGGGCCGGGGTGGCCGAGGGCGCTGGCCACGCTCCCCTCCCCCTCCAGCTGGACGACCAGCACGTTGAGGCCCACCCGGGCTGCCATGACGGCAAGGGAGGCAGACACGGTGGTCTTGCCGACCCCGCCCTTGCCGGCGACGATGAGGATCCGGGCCTGGCGGCACCAGGCAGCTATGTCCATGCCGTGCCGAGCGTACCCAGGGAGGGCGGAGGCCCACGCCACGGGTCAGTTTCCGTAAATCACCTCTTGTTGGGGCCTGGCTGCCAGGGGTAGGGTGACCACCAACCTTATCTAGCCCAGGGAGCACCCCAGGGGGGCGGAGTGACCGTTCAGCATGCCGATGAACTGTGGCAGGCGAGGGCTGCGTGCCGGGGGCCCCATGCGTCCATCTTCTTCCCGCCGGCCCACTTCGAGCGCAAGGACGAGAAGCGCGACCGCGAAGCGCGGGCCAAGGCCATCTGCGCCGGCTGCCCGGTGCGCCAGGACTGCTTGGACTACGCCCTGCGGATCAGGGAGCCCCATGGGATCTGGGGAGGGCTCAACGAGCTGGAGCGCAAGGCCGTCCTGGCCCGGCGGCTGCACTGAGTAGGGAGCTCCGCAGCGCCCGGGCCCCGCCCGGAGCCTATTCCCAGGCCTCCAGCCCCCTTTGGGCGGTGCCTGCTGCCACCAGGAGCAGGAGGCCGAAGGTGAGGACGTGGACCACCGTGCAGTAGATGCAGATGGCCCCGATGACCAGGATCTCCATGCTCACGAGGTAGAGCACGAACCCGATGCCCACGACCGCCCCCGCCAGGCGGATCCTGGCCAGCCAGGCCCCGGCTCGCCCCCGGGCCTCCCACGACCAGGGGAGGTTGAGACCGACCATGGCCAAGAAGTAGGCGAGGCCCAGCACGGCCACGGGGATGACACCGAAGATCACGGACTCGGGGCTGGTGGTCACCTTGGTGCAGTTGACCACGCCGGTGTCGGGGCAGGAGAGGACGGCGGCGGTGGTGAAGTGGGCGTAGGTGAGGTAGGAGGCCACGGCCACGCCGGCCATTGCCACCAGCACCGCCGCCCAGGGCAGCCACCTCGAGACGACGGGGAGGGCCTGGTCCGCAGCCTCCGGCGGCCCGGGGACACGGGTGGTCGGGGCGACGGCGGGCCGGGTCGTCACTTGCCTGACTTGGCCTTGGAGGACTTGCCGGCGGCGTGCGCCTTGTTGAGGGCCGCCTCGGCCTTGGCCACGACGGAGCTGGAGCAGACGCTTGCCGGGCGGTTGTGGGTGACCTCGCAGATGGTGGCCGTCAGGTAGTTGGCCGAGGCATCGATGGCCCTGCCCTGGGGAGAGGTGGGCAGGGAGAGGCTGCCGGCGATGGTCCCCATGGAGAGCCCCTGGAGGACCTGAGGGTCATAGAGGGTGCCGCTCAGCAGGTAGCGGTTGGCGAAGTCTATGAAGGGGATGCCGTCCTGGTCGGCTTGGGGCACATAGGGCGGGCTGTCGTACTTGGCCAGGAGGGCGGACTGCTGCTTGGTGGGCACCTGGAGGGTTGGGTAGTTGCCGTTGACGGCCTTGTTCTTGTTCATCTCCACGGGGACGAAGCTCAGGTACTTCGACCTGTAGCTGGACCCGTAGAAGCTGAACGTGGCCGTGTTGGGGTAGACGTCTGTGCTGCTGGAATGGGTGGCCTTGAGCCCCGAGAAGGTGCCGAACCGGGACAAGGCCACGACCAGGGGCCAACGGGTGGCAGCGCAGTAGGGGCAGTACTCGGCTCCCATGTAGAGGACCTCGGGCTTGCCGTCCTTGGTGAGGGGGGGCTGGCCCCCCTTGATGGGACGGGGCGGGAAGACCGAGCCGGGTGAGCCCAGGCCGGCCTTGGTGAGGTCGGCGGCGGAGAGGTGGGTGGCCGCCGCCACGACATCGGCAGGGGCGGCGTTGGCCGCCGAGACCTTGGTGGTCCCCCCGCTGCCGGCGAACTTGTAGCCGAGGATGGCGCCCACGATCACCACGACCAGGGCGCCGGCCACGACCGCCACCATGGCCGGGTGGGGGCGCCACCCCTGTCCGGGGGAAGGGCGGGCCCGGCCACCCCGGGTGGGGCCTGCTCCCGGTCGGCGGGGCGGGGAGCCGGGCCGTCCCGGTTGGGTGCTCCTGCGCCCGGCGGGAGTGGACACGGAAGGGGCACGCACACCCCGCTGCGATTTCGCCACGTCAGAGTCCTCACAGGTACGGCTGTAGATGCCGGCACCATGCTATCGGGGGGTCCGGGGTTGGCGCGGGCGGGCTGGGTACAGTCCCCCCGATGGGGACCGACGCCGACTGTGCCTACCACCTGGTGTGGCGGCGCACGATCGTGGCCGGGCGCCCCACCGTGTACGGGGAGGCAGGCCAGGGACTGCCCGTGGTCTTCCTGCACGGGTGGGGCCTGGGCCAGCACAGCTACAAGCGGGCCCTCAAGCGGCTGGTGCGCCTGGGTTGCCGGGTGGTGGCGCCGGCCCTGCCCGGCTTCGGCGGATCCGCCGACCTGTCAGGGCCGGACCTCTCCTTCGGCGGCTACGCGAGGTGGGTCGACCGGTTCCTCGGGGCCATCGGCCTGGAGGAGCCGGCCTTCGTCGTGGGCCACTCCTTCGGGGGAGGCGTGGCCACCCAGGTGGCCCACGACTACCCGGGGCGGGTCCGCTGCCTGGTGCTGGTCAACTCCCTCGGGGGCCCCGTCTGGGCCGTTCGGGAGGCCCGGGTCCGGCTCCTCGCCGAGCGGCCCTGGTGGGAGTGGGGGGCCCGCCTCCCCCTGGACCTGGTGGGCGTGCGCCCCCTGCTCAAGGCCCTCCCGGCCGTGCTCGAGGACCTGGTCCCCAACGTCGTGCACAACCCTCTCGGGATCTGGAGGGTCGCCAGCCTGGCCCGCAAGGCCGACCTCACAGCCGAGCTGGAGCGGCTGAAGCAGCGCCGCCTGCCGGTGGTGGCGGTGTGGGCGAGCCAGGACCGGGTGGTGCCTCGGGCCTCCTTCGATGCCCTCTGTGCCGCCATTGGAGCCGACGGCGAGGTGGTGGAGGGGAGCCACTCCTGGCTGCTGGCTGACCCGGACCACTTCGGGCAGGTGATGACCAACGTCATCGAGGTGGCGAGGCTGGCCTCGGGCCGGGGGGTCCGGCGACGGAAGCCGGCGACACCTGCTGGGCGCCGGAAGGTGGGCTAGGCGACCCGGGGTCAGCGGGTGGCAGGCAGCTTGGGGCCCGCTACGCGCAGGTCCCCTCGCCGCCGGGTCACCCCGGTGGCGTCCAGGTGGGCGAGGAGGGGAAGCAGCCACCGGCGCGTCGTCCCCAGGGCGTCGCGCACCTCGGCCACCGTGACCCCGGCCGGCTTGGCCTCGAGCAGCCGGGCGACAGCCCGAGCCGCCTTCCCCACCGCCTCGGGGCTGAAGTAGACGCCGTCGCGCTCCACCACCAGGCCCCTGCGTACCAGCTCCCGCAGCTCGGCCCGGTCCACCCCCTCCGGGGGAGGGGGCTGGAAGGGTGAGGCCTCCAGGGCGGCCAGGTAGGGGTGGGAGGCCAGCCGGTCGTCGAGGGCGGGGGCCCCGGCGGGCCGCAGGCGGCCGCCGTCGAGGACGGTGCCCGGGAGGGTCTGGGCCACGGCCCGGTGCCGGTCGTCCAGGGCGGCCAGGTCCAGGCCCAGGGGACCGGCGCGTTCCAGGGCCGCCCGCACCCGGTCCTCGGCCTGGGCCCTGGCCCGGGGGGACACGATCCAGCGACCGGCCAGGTCGGGCGGCCGGCGCTCACCCGTGATCCTCTCCAGGAGGTCGGCCTCCACCCAGCCGCGCTCGGCCACCACCCGGTCCACGGAGCGGTCGGGACGGGCCCGGGACGCGGGGAGGACGGGGGCCACGTCCAGGACCTCCCCCCCGCCCACGGTCTCGGACCGCCCGCTCTCCCGCAGCACATAGCGGTCCCCGGGGAGGAGGGGGAGGGCCACAGGCAGGTGCAGCCGTACCAGCTCGGAGGAACCCGGCTCCACCGCCTCGGACCCGAGGACACGCAGGCGCACCGGGTGCTCGCCCGACCCTATGTAGGCGTGGTAGGCGCCCCGGCGGCTGACCTCGTGGTCCAGGCCCGCCAGCACCTCGAGGGTGGCGTCGAAGGTCGTCGTCGGCTCCCACTGGCCGGGCAGCACGACCGCATCGCCCCTCCCCGTCTCGTCGTGGCCCAGACCGGACAGGTTGATGGCCAGCCGGCGCCCGGGCCCGGCGCGGGAGAGCTCCCGGCCGTGGCTCTGCAGGCCCCTGATGCGGGCGCTGCGGCCCCGGGGCCCGGGGCGTCCGGCCCCGGAGTGGGGCCCGATGACCGCCACCTCGTCATCGACCGACAGGCTCCCGCCGGCCAGGGTGCCGGTGACCACGGTGCCGGACCCCTTGGCGGCGAACACCCGGTCCACCCACAGGCGGGGCCGGCCCCGGTCTGCCGCCGTGGGGGTGGTGGCGAGCAGGCGGTCCAGGGCCCTCCTCAAGTCGTCGAGACCCTGGCCGCTCGGGGCGTCGACCAGCACCACCTCCGCCCCTTCGAGAAAGGTCCCGGCCACTGCCTCCTCGACCTCCAGGCGCGCCAGCTCCAGCCACTCCTGGTCCAGGCCGGCGGTCTTGGTCAGGGCCACCAGGCCGTGAGCCACGCCCAGCAGCTCCAGGATGCGCAGGTGCTCCTCGGACTGGGGCTTCCACCCCTCTGTGGCCGCCACCACGAACAGGCAGGCGTCCACGGCGCCCACTCCGGCCAGCATGTTCTTGATGAACCGGACGTGTCCGGGGACGTCCACGAAGCCGACCTGGCGACCTGAGGGAAGGGTGCAGGCCGCGAACCCCAAGTCGATGGTGAGCCCCCGGGCCTTCTCCTCCACCAGACGGTCAGGGTCGGTGCCGGTGAGGGCCAGCACCAGGGTGGACTTGCCGTGGTCCACGTGACCGGCGGTGGCCACTACGTGCACCGGGCCTCCCCCGTCCCGGTACCGAGGGGGCTCTGGCCCCGATGGCCCACCACGGCGGCCAGGGCGCCGGCGAGGACGGCGTCGTCGGCGGGGTCCACGGTGCGCAGGTCGAGGATGGTGGAGCCGGCTTCGACCCTGCCCACGATGGGAGGGTCCCAGGCCCGGAGGGCCGGGGTGTGGTCGCCGTTCAGGGCCACCCCGGCCGAGGGGATGTCCAGGCCGGGGAGGGAGCCACCCCCGGCCACGGCCTTGCAGTCCACGGGGCCCCGGACCCCCCCGGCGGGGACGGCTGCCGCAATGGCCCCGGCGCGCCGGCGCAGCTCCTCCCGGGCCACCGTGGCCATCCGCCAGAACGGGATGGCCTTCCCGTCGCCCCTCAGGTAGCAAAGGGCTGTCTCCTGCAGGGCCTCCAGTACCAGGCCCCCGGGGCGCAGCGCCCGGGCCAGGGGGTGGCGGGCGCAACGCTCCACCAGGTCGGCCCGGCCGGCCAGGATGCCGGCCTGGGGGCCTCCGAGCAGCTTGTCCCCCGAGAAGGTGACCAGGGCGGCTCCCGCTGCCAGCGTCTGGCGGGCGGCGGGCTCGCCCGCCAGCCACGAGGGAGGGGGCCCCGGTAGCCAGGGGGTGGTGGCGTCGAGGAGGCCGGAGCCGATGTCGGCGACGACGGGCGGCCCCAGGCCGGCCAGCTCCTCCACCGGCACCGACTGGGTGAAGCCCACCATGCGGTAGTTGGACTGGTGGACCTTGAGCACCAGGGCGGGGTCGTGGGCGGAGACGGCCCTGGTGTAATCCTCCAACCGGCTGCGGTTGGTCGTGCCCACCTCTACCAGGGCGGCCCCGGAGGCGGCCAGCACCTCGGGGATCCGGAACCCACCCCCTATCTCCACCAGCTCGCCCCGGCTGACGACCACGGCCCTGTCCCGGGCCAGGGCGGCCAGGACCAGCAGGACGGCGGCGGCCCCGTTGTTGACCACCAGGGCCGACTCGGCACCGGCCAGGCGGGCCAGGAGGGAGCTGGCGTGCACCTGCCGGGAGCCTCGGCGCCCCGTGCCGAGGTCCAGCTCCAGGTTGCGGGCCCGGGACGGGCCGGCCGGGCTGGAGGGGCGGGAGGCCAGGGGGGCACGCCCCAGGTTGGTGTGGAGGAGGACGCCGGTGGCGTTGATGACGGGGCGGAGGAGGCTGCGGGCCCGGGCCTCGGCCCGCGCTCGGGCCGAGGCCGGGTCACCGGCGGCGATGGCGGCCCGGGCGGCGTCCACGAGCAACGGGTGGGGGAGGTCGAGGTCGGCCAGCTCCCTGGCCAGGGCATCGACCGAGGGGGGACGCACGGCCCGAGACTACGGGGACAGGCCGGGACCTGCTCGCCAGAGCGCCGCATCAAGGCGGGGAGCCGACGGGCTCTCTAGCCTGGGGGGGGTGCGGGCCAGAGTGAGGGACGCGGCCACGGTCATGGTCGTTCGCGACCGGGCCCCAGGGGGCGACCCGGGCAGGCGGTTGGAGGTGTTGATGCTGCGCCGCCGGCTGGACGCCGTGTTCGTCGGGGGCGCCTACGTGTTCCCAGGGGGTGCGCTCGACCCGGGCGACCGGGCCGCCGACATGGCCGAGGTCTGCCAGGGGCGCAGCCCCGAGGAGGCGAGCACCCTGCTCGGGGTGGGGTCAGGGGGCCTGGCCTGGTGGGTGGCAGCGGTGCGGGAGTGCTTCGAGGAGGCGGGTGTGCTCCTGGCCTACGGGGCGGACGGCCAGCTGGTCTCCCTCTCCGAGCCGGGCACGGCCCATCGCTTCGAGGAGCACCGCTCGGCCGTGCACGCCGGCACCCTCCGGCTGGCGGACCTGTGCCGGGCCGAGGGCCTGCGCCTGGCCGTGGACCTCCTCCATCCCTGGAGCCACTGGATCACCCCCGAAGGGCCGCCCCGGAGGTTCAACACCCGCTTCTTCGTCACCCGGATGCCCGCCGGCCAGGTACCCCGCCACGACGAGCGGGAGACGATCGCCCACCTCTGGATGGCCCCGGCTGAGGCCCTGGCCCGCCACCAGGCCGGTCAGCTGGACCTCATCGTGCCCACCATCAGGAACCTGGAGAGCATCGGCGCCTTCGCCACCTCCGGCGACCTGCTGGAGGCCGCCGGCCGGCGCGGGTCGACCCCGGCCATCCGGCCCCGGGTGGTGCAGGACGAGGACGGCATACGGGTCCTCCTGCCCGGAGACGAAGGCTACGAGGTCAGCTCCGGGGGCCCGGAGGTGGCACTGGCCCTCGGCGATCGCCCCGGCCGGCCCGGGCGGCGGGGGAGGGCCCAGGCGGCGGGGGGCCCCGGTGCCTGCTGACCTGCCGCCTCCCGGCGTGGTGTCCGAGGTGGCGACGGGGGTGCGGCGCATCCTCGCCCCCAACCCCGGCCCCATGACGGGGCCAGGGACCAACACCTACCTGGTGGGCCAGTCGGAGGTGGCGGTGGTGGACCCCGGCCCCGACGAGCCGGCCCACCTGGACGCGGTGGCCGCCGCGGGGGGAGGGGCGATCCGCTGGATCCTCGTCACCCACCACCACAGCGACCACGCTCCCGGTGCCTCGGCGCTGGCCCAGCGCACCGGCGCCACCGTCCTGGGCCGGGGTGGGGCGGGGGCCTTCCGGCCCGGCATGACCATCGACGAGGGCCATGTCCTGCGGGTGGGGGGGTCCGAGGTGGTGGCCCTGCACACCCCCGGGCACGCCTCTGACCACCTTTGCTACCTGCGCCCGGAGGACGGGCTGCTCTTCTCCGGCGACCATGTCATGGACGGCTCCACCGTCGTCATCGCCCCCCCTGACGGGGACATGGCTTCGTACATGGACGGCCTCCGCCGCCTGGCCGCCCTGCCCGGCCTCTCCGCCATCGCCCCCGGGCACGGCGCCCTCATCACCGAGCCCTACCGGCGCCTGGCCTCCTACCTGGACCACCGCCTGGACCGGGAGCGGGCCGTCCTCCACGCCCTGGACAGGATGGGCCGGGCCACGGTGGAGGACCTCGTGGCCGCGGTCTACACCGACGTACCCGACTCCGTGCACCCCGTGGCCCGCTTCTCGGTGTGGGCCCACCTGCGCAAGCTGGCGGACGAGGGACGGGCTGCCGCCAGCGACCCCGACGACGTGGGGGCTACCTGGCGCTCGGCACGCTGACGCCCTCCATCCTCTCGAGGAGGCGCGCCGTGCATCCGCTCATCTCCACCGGGGGGACGATCTCCTCGAGGAGGCGGTCGACGATGCCCATGAAGGCGGCGGCGACCGGGTGGGAGGGGTCGAGGACGGCCGGCCGCCCCGCGTCGCCGCCCGCCGCCACGGCAGGGTCGAAGGGCACCGAGCCCACGAAGGGCACCCCGATCTCGTCGGCCAGGGCCTGGCCCCCGCCCGAGCCGAAGAGCTCGTAAGTGGTGCCGTGGTCGCACGTGAAGGTGCTCATGTTCTCGATCACCCCCGCCACCCTCAGCCAGCCCTTGCGGGCCATGTCCGCCACCCGGGCGGCTACCCGGGCGGCGGCTTGGGGAGGAGTGGTGACGATCAGCACCTCGGTGCGGGGCAGCGTGCGGGCCAGGCCCATCTGGATGTCCCCGGTGCCGGGGGGCATGTCGACGAGCAGGTAGTCGAGGGGGCCCCAGCGGACGTCCTGGATGAAGTGCTGGACGGCCCGGTTGAGCAGCAGGCCCCTCCACATGATGGCCTCACCCTCGGACTCCGAGAGCAGGCCCATGGACACCACCTTCAGCTGCCCCTCGCCCAGGGGACGCACGGCGGGCACGATGGCCCATTCGTCCTTCGTCCCCTCGGCTTCGAGGCGGCCCTCGAGGCCGAGCATGCGGGGCACCGAGAAGCCCCAGATGTCGGCGTCGAGCAGCCCCACGGTGTAGCCCCGGCTGGCGAGGGAGGCGGCCAGGTTGACGGTCACGGACGACTTGCCCACCCCGCCCTTGCCGGAGGCCACCGCCACGACCCGGGCCGAAGGGCTGAGCTGGTTGGTGTCTGCCCGCTGGCGAGCCTTCCAGCGGGCCCGGGACATGACGGCCTTGCGCTCCTCGGCCGACATGGTGCCGACCTCGATCTGCACTCCCTCCACCCCCGGCAGGGATCCCAGCCGGGCCTTCACATCCCCCCGCAGCTGGGACCGCAGGGGGCAGGAGGCCACGGTCAGGGCCAGCTCCACGGTCACCCGGCCGCCCTCTGCGACCGAGACCCGGCGCACCATGCCCAGGTCCACCACGTCGTCTCCCAGCTCGGGGTCCACCACGCCCCGCAGGGCGTGGAGCACCGTCTCTTCGGTCAAGCTGGTGGCGGCCACTGCTTCGATGCTACCGACCGCCGGCCCGGGGGCCCCCGGGCAGGAGCCGCCCGCCGGCCAGCTCCGACGGCTGGCCAGGGGGGTGAGGACCGCCCGATCAGGGTCGGGGGCCCTGGAAGCTATGCTGACCAGGGCAACCGTTGGAGGAGGATTCGAGCGTGAGCATGGTGGCACCAGTCAAGATCGGTCGGCGGCCGGGACCGGTGACCCCTACCGACGCGGCCGTGGCCAAGGTGGCCGACCTGCTGGCCCAGGAGGGGAACTCCGACCTGGTGCTGCGGGTGGCCGTCCGGCCCGGAGGATGCTCCGGGTTCAGCTACGACATGTACTTCGACAGCGAGGTGGCCGAGGACGACATCGTGCGCACCTACGGGGCAGTGAAGGTGGTCGTGGACCCCACCAGCGCCGAGATGCTCAACGGCTCCACCCTGGACTACAAGGACACCCTGCAGGGGGCCGGGTTCCACATCACCAACCCCAACGCCACCCGTACCTGCGGGTGCGGCTCGTCCTTCAGCTAGCCCGTTGAGCACCCCCGTCGGCCCCTACACCCCGCTCGTAAGGGCCGGAGACTGGCTGGTCTGCTCCGGCCAGCTGGGTCTGCGCGACGGCTCCTTCGCCGGGGACGACGTGGCCAGCCAGGTCCGCCAGGCCGTCGCCAACGTCGAAGCCCTCCTGGCCTCGGAGGGGCGCTCCCTCACGGACGTGGTCAAGACCACGGTGTTCCTTGCCGACATCGGCGACTACGAGGCCATGAACGAGGCCTACGTGGAGGCCTTCGGAGAGCACCGGCCGGCCCGGTCGGCCTTTGCCGTGGCCGGCCTGCCCCGGGGGGCGCGGGTGGAGGTGGAGGCCTGGGCCTACGTGGGCTAGGCCAGCGCCGGTCCGGCGCTGACTTCGGGCCGGTGGCCCCTCAGCGCCACCGGCCCTGGCCCAGCCGGTAGCCCACCGATCGCACGGTGTGTATCAGGTGGGCGTGCTGGTCCCCGAGCTTGGCCCGCAGCCGGCGGATGTGGACGTCGACCGTCCTCGCCCCCCCGTAGTACTCGTAACCCCAGACCCGGCTGAGCAGGGTCTCCCTGGTGAACACCCGCCCCGGGTGGGTCACCAGGAAGCGCAGCAGCTGGTACTCCATGTAGGTGAGGTCGAGAGGGTGGCCAGCCACCGCGGCCTGGTAGGTCTCCACGTTCACGACGAGGGGCCCGTACTCGACCAGCTCGGGCCGCGTGCCCCTGCCCGTGCGCCAGAAGGCGTGCTTGAGGCGGGCCTCCAGCTCGGCGGGGAGGAAGGGCACCACGCAGAAGTCGTCGAAGAGGTCCTCGCGCAGCTCCAGGTCGGCCACCTGGTCGGCCCCCACCAGGAGGACGATGGGGGAAAGGGGGGGTTCGGCCTGCCGGAGGGCCCGGGCCATGGCGAAGGCCCCGTCCGGCCCGGAGGGCGGCCCGGCCGCGCCGGACACCGGCAGGGTCCACAGCACGCATCCTCCCCAACCCTCCTCGGGCCGGTTGGCCGCCGCCTGGTCGGGTGATGCCGCCCCCTTCCATGTCCAGCCGGCCAGGTCCAGGGCCTGGGCCAGCTCGGGGGGAGGGGGATCGGGATAGACCAGCAGGGCCTGCACGGGTGCCTAGAGCTGAGGGAGGTAGCGGTCCAGCTCGAACTGGCTCACGTGGGTCTTGTAGGCGTTCCACTCGTCCCGCTTGTTGCGGATGAACCACTCGAACACGTGCTCACCCAGCGTCTCGGCCACCAGCTCGGACCGGGCCATGCACGATATGGCCTCGTGGAGGCTGCCCGGCAGGTCCCCGATCCCGTCGGCGGCAAGCTCCTGGGGGGTCATGGCGTACAGGTTGGCGGCGGCCTCCTCGGGTAGCGGGTAGCCCTCCTCCACCCCCCTGAGCCCGGCGGCCAGGACCACGGCGAAGGCCAGGTAGGGGTTGCAGGCGGGGTCGGGCGAGCGGTACTCGATGCGGGTGGACTCCGGCCTGCCCCGCTTGGGGACGGGGACCCGGACCAGCGCCGAGCGGTTGTTGCGGGCCCAGGAGATGTGGACGGGAGCCTCGTACCCCCTAACCAGGCGCTTGTAGGAGTTGACCCACTGGTTGGTGACGGCCGTGATCTCGGGGGCGTGGTGGAGGAGCCCGGCGATGAAGCCCTTGGCCACCTTGGACAGCCTGTACTCGTCGCCCGGGTCCCAGAAGGCGTTGGTGTCCCCCTCGAAGAGGGAGAAATGGGTGTGCATGCCCGACCCCTGCACCCCGGCCAGGGGCTTGGGCATGAAGGTGGCGTAGACCCCCCGCTCCTGGGCGATCTCCTTCACGACCAGGCGCACGGTCATGACGGTGTCGGCCATGGTCAGGGCGTCGGTGTAGCGCAGGTCGATCTCGTGCTGGCTGGGGGCGTCCTCGTGCTGGGTGTACTCCACGGGTATCCCCATCTCCTCCAGCGTGAGGACGGTGCGCTTGCGCAGGTCCGTCGCCAGATCGGCCACGGTGAGCTCGAAATAGGAACCGGCGTCGAGCGGCCTCGGCGGCCGCGAGGGGTCGCTGTCGGCGAAGTAGAAGAACTCCATCTCGGGGGCGGCGAAGAACGAGAAGCCCGCCTCGGCGGCTCGGCCCAGGGCCCGGCGCAGGACGTTCCGAGGGCAGCCCTCGAAGGGGGTGCCGTCCAGGTTCAAGATGTCGCACACGACCCTGGCCACCGGGGCCTCGTCCACCCTCCAGGGCAGCAGCTGGAAGGTCTTCGGGTCCGGTTTGGCCAGGACGTCGGACTCCTGCACCCGGCTGAAGCCGTCGATGGCCGAGCCGTCGAAGGTCATCCCCTCCTCCAGGGCGTTCTCCATCTCGGCCGGCGTGACGCTCACGGCCTTGGGCACGCCCAGCACGTCGGTGAACCACAGCTGGACGAAGCGCACGCCGCGCTCCTCCACCGTCCTCAGCACATAATCCTGCTGGCTCTCCACCTCACCAGTGTCGCAGGGTCGGGCGGGCCCCTGCGGGGTGTTTACACACCGTTCATACAAGGGCAACGACCGGGAAACCTGTCTGGGGCAGTCTGGTGAGGGTCGTGGTCGGCCCTGTCTAGAAGCTAGGAGGAAGGAGGACCAGGTGGAGCAGCGGAGCCCGGCGGAGGTGGTCCGGCTGGTGGAGGAGGAGGGCGTGGAGATCGTGGACTTCCGGTTCTGCGACCTGCCTGGGCTGACCCAGCACTTCTCGGTCCCGGCTCGCCAGCTCACAGAGGAAGGCTTCGTGGAAGGATTCGGCTTCGACGGCTCCTCGATCCGGGGGTTCCAGGAGATCCAGGAGTCCGACATGGTCCTGCTGCCCGACCCCTCGACGGCGGTGCTGGACCCCTTCCGCCAGCACCGGACGCTCAACCTGAACTGCTTCGTCCACGACCCGATCACGGGGGAGCCCTACTCGCGCGACCCCCGCTACGTGGCTCGCAAGGCCGAGGAGCACCTGGCCCGGACGGGCATAGCCGACACGGCCTACTTCGGGCCCGAGGCCGAGTTCTTCATCTTCAACGACGTGCGGTTCTCCCAGGACCAGCACTCCGGCTTCTACGCCGTCGACTCCATCGAGGGGATCTGGAACTCCGGGACCGACGAGCGGCCCAACCTGGGCTTCAAGCCCCGGTACAAGGAGGGCTACTTCCCGGTTCCTCCCATGGACCACTTCCAGGACCTGCGCTCCGAGATGACCCTCACCCTCATGCGGATGGGCATCGACGTGGAGGTGCAGCACCACGAGGTGGGCACGGCCGGGCAGGCGGAGATCGACGTCCGGTTCAACACCCTCCTCGCCATGGCCGACCAGCTCATGCTGTTCAAGTACGTCGTGAAGAGCGTGGCCCGCAACGCCGGCTACACGGCCACCTTCATGCCCAAGCCCCTCTTTCAGGACAATGGCTCGGGCATGCATACCCACCAATCCCTGTGGAAGGGAGGCGAGCCCCTCTTCTACTCAGAGACCGGCTATGCCGGGTTGTCCGACCTGGCCCGCTGGTACATAGGAGGCCTGCTGGAGCACGCCGGGGCCGTCCTGGCCTTCGCCGCTCCCACCACCAACTCCTACAAGCGCCTGGTGCCGGGCTACGAGGCTCCGGTCAACCTGGTCTATTCCCAGCGCAACCGGTCGGCCTGCTGCCGCATCCCCCTCTACTCGAGGAGCCCCAAGGCCAAGCGGGTGGAGTTCCGCTGCCCCGATCCGTCCTGCAACCCGTACCTGGCCTTCTCGGCCATGCTCATGGCGGGCCTGGACGGGGTCCAGAACCGCACCGAGCCACCTGACCCGGTGGACAAGGATCTCTACGATCTCCCGCCCGAGGAACTGGCTCAGGTTCCCCAGGTCCCGGGGTCACTCGACGAGGCCCTGGCCGCCCTGGAGGCGGACAGTGACTTCCTGAAGGCCGGCGGCGTGTTCACCGACGACCTCATAGAGACCTGGCTGGCCTACAAGCGCCGCAAGGAGATCGACGAGGTTCGCCTCCGCCCGCATCCCTGGGAGTTCATGCTCTACTACGACATCTAGGCGCTGGGCGCACCACGGGCCTTCGTCCCTCCCTCCGGATGAGATCGGGTACAGCGTCTCGCACCAGCTTCCCTGCCATCTGAGCATCCTGCCCTGCCACTAGAAGACAGCCTTAGCCTCTTCGGAGGCCAGCCACGGTTGCCGAGCACCCCCGAGGGTCACTTGCTCATAGGCGGAGCGCAGGGTGGCAGCTCGGGTATTGGTCGTCTTACCCGTTTGGCCTATCAGGGTGGCGCCGGCAGGCCAGTACGAGGTTCCAGACGCCGTCCACCGGGGCTCCTGCGACGAGGTTACCCGTGGACCACGGGAAGACGTGGTCGACCTCGCACACGTCAGCCGCCCCCGATCGTAGTGTGAGCGGGTGCCGTGGGGCCAGCCCCGAGATCGCCCCGACCTGGCGGGCCCGGCGCCCCTCAAGGATGTGGCTCGAATACCTTCCACGACCGACCCAACCTGGAGCGCAGCTCCGTGGTCCTGCCACCCGGGGTGCTGGAGCTGGTGGAAGGCCAGGTCATGGGGCGGGCCACCAGCGGTCCTCGTCGACGCCGGACCGCTCTACGCCTACGTCGACGCCGACGACGACCACCACGGAGAAGCTCTTGAGCTCCTGGAATCTCACCCGGGTCCCCTGGTCGTGCCCATCCTGGTCGTGGCCGAGGTGGCCTATCTGTTGGGCAGCCGGCTCGGGGTGGACTCCGAAGTCCGTTTCCTGGGTGACTTTGCCGCTGGCAACCTGATTGGCGAGCCCGTCGCCGCCGGGGACTGGCTTCGTATCGCCGAGCTCGTCGGGCGCCATCGGGGCCGGCCGCTCGGAACGGTCGACGCTTCGGTGGTGGCGGAGGCAGAAAGGCTCCAAGTCGCCCAGATCGCCACACTCGACCACCGCCACTTCGGAGTCGTACGCCCCGCTCATGTCACCGCCTTCGAGCTGCTCCCATAGCGTCATAAGTCTGCTCAGGACCGTTCCCGAGACGCCGACCGGTGCCGCCACCCGAGGGGGTCCGAAGGGATGGCTCCAGGAACCAGGAGGGGGACGTTCGGTCTGCTGGTGCCAAGGAGCCAGCCTTCGGGGATGGCGGACAGCCGGTGAGCAGCCTGAAGGGCCCCTTGGCCCTTCAGGCCCCGAACCCGTAGAAGCGCTCCTCCATCACCTGCCTGGCCCGGCGCGTCACCCGCCGGTAGCGCTCCCGCAGCTCGGCGGGCGTGGTTCCCAGGCTGTGAGCCAGGCGGTCCAGCTGGGGCCCGGCCACCGGCAGGGCATCGGGCGGGCGCCCCCCCATGAGGGCCCACCGGTTCCGGACTTGCTCGCAGGTCTCGTAGGCCTCGGCAAGGATGGCGGCCTCTTCCCTCGAGAGGGAGCCGTCCCTGGCCAGAGCGGCCAGGGCGTAGCGGGTGCTGGGGGAGCGGATGCCTCTGGACAGCTGCAGGAGCTGTGCGGTCCATTCGACGTCGGCCAGGGCCCCGGGGCCCCGCTTCAGGTGGAACTGGGGGTCCTCGCCGGTCGGGGGCCTCTCCCGTTCGAGGCGGGCCTTCATCCTGCGGACCTCGCGCAGGTCGGCGGCCGTCCAGGGGCGCCCCCACACGAACTCTCCGGCCAGCTCCATGAAGCCGTGGGCCAGGTCTCTGTCGCCGGCGACGGGACGGGCCCGGGCCAGGGCCTGGCGCTCCCACGTCCGGGCCCTGCGCTCGAAATAGCTCCTGTAGCCCTCCAGGCCCGGGGCCAGCCGCCCGTGGCGGCCCTCGGGGCGGAGGCGGGGATCGATGGCCAGTATGCGCTCGGCCGGCGTGGCCCCGTGGAGCAGGCGCAGCAGGCGGGCCGCGGCAGCCTCCACCTCCTCGGAGTCGGCGCCCGCGCCGCTTGCCGACACCATGAGCAGGTCGGCGTCACTGGCGTAGGAAGGCTCGGCTCCGGCCAGGGCACCCAGGGCCACCACAGCCATGGGGACGGGCGGGCCGACCAGCTCCAAGGCCACCTCCAGCACCGCTTCCGAGAGGGAGGTGAGGGCCCCGGCCGTGACCTCGGTGGTGTCCATGCCCAGCAGGTCGCGCGTGGCGATGCGCAGGAGCTGGGCCTGCTTGAGCTGGAGGAGACCCCGGGCCTGGTCCCCCGGATCGCGCAGACGGAGGCCGGAGCGGAACCGCTCCACCAGCTCGTCCCGTCCGGGGAGGGCCAGGGCGGCGTCGTCCCCCAGGGTGGCTATGGCCTCCGGGTCGCGGCGCAGGAGCTCGTGGAGAAGGCGGCTGGTGCCGAGCAGCCGGCACAGCCGGCGGGCCGCCTCGGGCGAGTCCCTGAAGGTGGCGACGAGGAGGGCCCGGCGGTGGGGGGTGTCGGCCAGGGTCCTGAGACCGAGAAGCCCGAGGTCGGGATCGGGCTCTTCCGACAGCCAGCCCAGCACGAGAGCCAGCGTCTGGGCCATCATCCGGGACGACCGGGTGAGGCCCCTGGTGAGCTCGTCCAGGGCCGCCCGCGTCCTGGCCGCGTCGCTGAAGCCGAACGCGGCCAGCCGCTCGGACACAGCCGACTCCGGCATGGGGCCGGCACCCCCGGAGGGGGTCTCGGGGGGGCCGGGGGCGGGCAGGATGGCGAAGGCCTCGAGGAGGGGACGGAAGAACAGCCGCTCGTGCACGGTGCGGGCCTCGGACTGGTGGCGCCTCAGGTCGTCGTCGAACTGGGCCAGGGCCGTGGCGGCCCGCGAGTCGCGGTAGCCCATGACCCGGGCCAGGAAGGTGCGGGGCGCCGCCGAGGCCGGGACGGCATGGACGGGCTGCTCCTCGACCAGCTGGAGGCGGTGCTCGACGGCCCGCAGGAAGCGGTAGGCGCGCTCGAGGGCGCTGGCGTCCGCCGGGGAGACATAGCCCGCCCGGGCCAGCTCAGCCAGGGCCGGGAGGGTCGCCGGCCGGCGGAGGGCGGGATCGGCGCGCCCGTGCACCAGCTGGAGGAGCTGGATCGAGAACTCCACGTCCCGGATGCCTCCCCGCCCCCGCTTGATCTCCCGCTCGGTGAGGCCCCTCCGGGCCAGCTCGGCCTCGGCCCGGGCCTTCATGGCCCGGGCCTCCCTGATCTGGGCCGCCCCGAAGGGCTCCGCCCACACCGCCTCGGAAGCGGCTCGGGCGAAGGCACGGCCCAGCTCCTGGTCGCCCGCCACCGGCCGGGCCTTGAGCAGGGCCTGGCGCTCCCAGCCCGTGGCCCACCGCTCCCAGTAGGCCCGGTAGGAGCCGAGAGAGCGGACCAGGGGCCCGTTCCGGCCCTCGGGACGCAGGTCCACATCGACCCGGAAGCACCGGCTCGCCACTTGGAGGAACCTCCTGGCCAGGGGGGCGGCCGCTTCGGCCCCCCCTCTGGCGTCGTCGGTCACGAACATGAGGTCCACGTCGCTGGCGTAGTTGAGCTCCCTGGCCCCCAGCTTCCCCATGGCGATGACGGCGAGGCGGTGGCCCCCCAGGTCCCGGGCCCCGGACAGGTGGAGGGCCACCTCGAGCACCTTGTCCGCCAGGGCGGCCAGGCCGTCGCCCACCTTCTCCAGGGGGTCCATCCCGACCAGGTCCCGGGCGGCTAGGCGCAACAGCTCGAGCTGCTTGCGCCCGGCCAGCTCCTCCGGGTCGTGGGCCCTCACCGGGACCGGCTGGTCGAGAGCCGAGAGGGTCTCGAGGGCCGCCGGGTCGTTCTCGCACAGTCGGGCCAGGGAGTGGCTGGCCGCCACCACTGCCACCAGGGCTCGCGCTGACCCGGGGTCGGCCTCCAGGGCCTCGGCCAACCGCGGGTCGGCCTTGACCATGCGCTCCAGGGCAGTGGCGACGGCGGCCGGGTGGGCCGAGGAGTCCGCCAGCTGGCGCAGGAGAGGCGGCAGCGTGGAGGCCCGCACAGCCCCAGTCTCCCTCAGCCGGCCCCGGTAGCCTGCAGGGCCGTGAGCCATCTGCGGATCGCGGCCTGCCAGCTCAACCCCTGGGTCGGCGATCTGGAGGGGAACGTGGACCGCATCCTCGCCGCTCTTGCCCGGGCCGAGGAGGCTGAATGCGACCTGGCCGTGTTCACCGAGCTGGTCATAACCGGCTACCCGCCGGAGGACCTGCTGCTGAAGCCGGGCTTCGTGGCCGACAACCGGGCGGCCCTGGAGCGGGTGGCCCGGGCTACGGGCCGGTGTGCGGCGGTGGTGGGGTTCGTGGACGAGAACCTCGACCTCTACAACGCCGCAGCGGTGTGCGCCGGCGGCGGGATCGCAGGCGTCCAGCACAAGCGGCTCCTTCCCAACTACGCCGTGTTCGACGAGCAGCGGTATTTCGCCCCCGGCGGGCCGACGAAGGAGCTGTTCCTGGTGGCCGGGGTGAGGGTCGGGGTGTCGATCTGCGAGGACGCCTGGAGCCCGGACGGACCGGTCGCCGAGCAGGCCGCCGGTGGAGCCGAGCTGATAGTGAACATCAACGCCTCCCCCTACTCGGCCGGCAAGCTGGGCGAGCGCGAGCGCATGCTGGCCACCAGGGCTGCCGATGCCTCCTGTGCCCTGGTCTACGTCAACCAGGTGGGTGGCCAGGACGAGCTGGTGTTCGACGGGGGGTCCCTGGTGCTGGACGAGTCGGGGCGGGTGGTGGCCGCCGCCCCCCAGTTCGCCGAGGCCGTCCTGATGGTGGACCTCGATGTGCGCCCCACCTTCCGCAAGCGTCTGCTGGACCCGAGGGGGCGCCACCAGGCACCGGCCCTGCCCGCCATCAGGGTGAGCGAGACGAGCCGGGCTGGGGGCCCCTCCGGCCTCCACTCACCTGGGGCCGCCCCGGCCCTGTCGGCCGAGGAGGAGGTCTACGAGGCCCTGGTGCTCGGGACGGGGGACTACGTGAGGAAGAACGGGTTCAGCGATGCCTTGGTGGCCCTGTCCGGCGGCATCGACTCCTCCCTCGTGGCGGCCGTCGCCACCGATGCCCTTGGCCCCGACCACGTCCACGGGGTGGCACTCCCCTCCCGTTACTCGAGCGAGGGTTCGCTCTCCGACGCCACTGTGCTGGCGAAGAACCTCGGCATCGACCTCTCCACCATCCCCATCGAGCCTGCCCATGCCGCCTTGGCCGAGATGCTCGCCCCCGAGCTGGACGGCCCCCCGGCCGGGCTCACCGAAGAGAACATCCAGTCCCGCATCAGGGGGGTGGTCCTCATGGCCCTCTCCAACGCCCGGGGCTGGATCGTGCTCACCACGGGGAACAAGAGCGAGCTGGCCACCGGGTACTCGACCCTCTACGGCGACACCGCCGGCGGGTTCGCGGTGATCAAGGACGTTCCCAAGACCCTCGTCTACCGCTTGTGCCGGGCCCGCAACGAGCGGGCTGGCACCGACCTCATCCCCGCCTCGGTGCTGGCCAAGGCTCCTTCGGCCGAGCTCCGCCCCGGCCAACGGGACGAGGACTCCCTTCCTCCCTACGAGGTCCTGGACCCGGTCCTGGCCGCCTACGTGGAGGAGGACAGGACGGCGAGCGAGCTGGTGGCGGCGGGGTTCGACCCGGGCCTGGTGGACCTGGTCACGACCCTGGTCGACCGGGCCGAGTACAAGCGGCGCCAGAACCCCCCGGGGGTGCGGGTCTCGGCCAAGGCCTTCGGCAAGGACCGCCGGGTCCCCATAACCAACCGCTACCGGGGGCCCGACCGGTGAGGGGCCTGGACGGGACGCCGGGGCGCCCCGTCGGCCTGCCCCTCGAGGGGCTGGCGCGCCTGGTGGGGCACTACGTCTGGCTGGAGCGCCGCCTCTTCGAGGTCCTGGGCGGCTGGGTGCCGAGCACCGCCGACCCCAGGGCCAAGCTGGCCTTCCAGGCCCACGCCGGCCACCACGCCTGGCACGCTGAGCTGTGGATGGAGAGGTGCCCGCGCCTTCCCCACCTGGAGCCGAGGGCCCTGGTCGTGGCCCCGGACCCCGGGCTGGCCGACCTGTTCGACCGCCTGGCCCACTGCCCGGACCTGGCCCAGAGGCTGGCCTCGGCCTATGAGATGCTGGTCCCCCAGCTCATCGACTCCTACTCCCTCCACCTCCAGCGTGCCTCCCGGGTCTCAGAGGGGCCCGTGGTGCGGGCCCTGGAGCTGGTCCTGGCCGATGAAAGGCGGGACGGGGCCGAGGGGCGCTCCCTTCTCGGAGCCCTGGTCGGGACGGCCAAGGGCCAGGCGGCGGCCCGTGACGTGCGGGCTGACCTGGCCGGATGGCTGAGCCGGCGGTCCTCCGACCTGGCCTGGGACCCCGTGGGTCCTGTCCCCACCTCGTGAGGCGAGGGGGCTCGGGGGCCGGAACCCTTGACGGTCTCGGTACTCTAACGACCGAGAAAGGGCCTCGTAGGGGGCCACCAGAACCGTAACTCGGCCCCGCGGGGTGGAGAGCCAAGAAGGGTTGTGGCCTTGGTCAAGGAGCGAGCTGAGCGGGACGAGGAGGACCTTGTCCGGCTGTACCTGACCGATATCGGGCAGTACCCATTGCTCACCAAGGACGACGAGGTCCGGCTGGCCCAGGCCATAGAGGCGGGCTACGCCGCCCAGCGGGAGCTGGAGAAGGCCAAGGCCCAGGGGCTCGACCTGCCCACCGCCCGCCGTCGGGAGCTGCGCCGGGCCGTCCGGGGCGGCGAGGACGCCCAGCAGACCTTCGTGCAGTCCAACCTCAGGCTGGTGGTCTCCATAGCCAAGAAGTACCAGGCATCGGGGCTGCCCCTCCTGGACCTGATCCAAGAGGGGAACCTCGGCCTCATGCACGCCGTGGAGAAGTTCGACTGGCGCAAGGGGTTCAAGTTCTCCACCTACGCCACGTGGTGGATACGCCAGGCCATCACGAGGGGCATCGCCAACACGGGGCGGACGATCCGCCTGCCGGTGCACGCCGGGGACACCCTGGCTCGGGTGCAGAAGGCCCAGGCCCGCCTGGAGCTCAAGCTGGGTCGGCCGGCCACCCTGGCCGAGCTCGGCATCGAGGTGGAGATGCCCGAGGACAAGCTGGTCGAGGCCCTCCGGTTCCGCTCCGAGCCCCTGTCCCTCTCCGAGCCGCTCCGCGAGGACGGTGATGCCGAGCTCGGGGACGTGGTCGAGGACCGTTCTGCCGAGTCACCTTTCGAGGTGGCGGCCACGTCCCTGCTCCCGGTGGAGATCGCCAGGCTGCTGGCCCCCCTGGACGAGCGGGAGCGGGAGATCCTGCGCCTCCGCTTCGGCCTGGACCGAGGCGAGCCCCGCACCCTGGAGGAGGTAGGGGAGCACTTCAACCTCACCCGAGAGCGCATCCGCCAGATCGAGGCCCGGGCCATGTCCAAGCTGCGCCATCCCTCGAGCGACACGGGCGCCCGGGACCTCCTGACCGTCTAGCCGGCCGCCGGGGTCCGGGCCGGCCCCGGTCATGGTGGCGGAGGTGGACGGGAATCGAACCCGCCGGACGGGGATCACCCGTCCCACCCGCTTTGAAGGCGGGGGGGCCCACCAGGCGCCCGGACACCTCCGCCGGCCAAGCTAGCTGCCGGGGCCGGGCATCTGGCGGCCCAGCACCCGGCCGGCCCCCGAGGGGCTCAGCCCGCCGGGGCGGTCGGGGGAGACAAGCTGCCTGCGCAGCGACCGGACGCGCTCGGCGCCGCCCAGCCGCCAGCCCAGCACGGCTGCGCCCAGGGCCAGGGCCACCGCCCCCATGGCAGCGGCAGGGCGGCCCTGGCTGGCCACCCTGGCCCGCAGAGGGACGGGGTGCTCGAACCGGCGCACCTCCCAGCCCCGTTCCCGGGCCAGCTTCAGCAGGACGCGGTCGGGGTTGACCGCCACCGGGTGGCCCACCGCCTCCAGCATCGGGACGTCGGTGTAGGAGTCGGAGTAGGCGTAGCTGGCCGACAGGTCGATGCCCTGGCGGCGGGCCACCTCCACCAGGGCCTCGGCCTTGTACGGACCGTAGGCGTAATAGGCCATCTCCCCTGTGTAACGGCCGTCCCGGTCCACGAGGGAGCGGGAGGCGATGGCCTGGTCGGCTCCCAGGTAGTCGCACAGGGGGACCACGATCTCCTCGGGGGAGGCCGAGACGATGAACACCCGGCGACCGGCCTGGCGGTGCTCCTCCATGAGCCGGAGGGCCTCGGCGAAGATGATGGGGTCCACCACCTCGGCCAGGGTCTCGGCCACGATGCGGCGCACCGCGTCCTGGTGCCAACCCCTAGTGAGGGCGAGGACCGACTCCCGCATACGGGCCAGGCGGGCCTCGTTGGCCCCGAGGTGGAGGAAGATGAGCTGGCCCCAGAGGGCCCTCAGCACCATTCGGCGCGGGATCAGGCCCTCGTTGTAGAGCGGCCGGCCGAAGGCCAGCATGGAGGCCTTGGCGATCACCGTCTTGTCCAGGTCGAAGAAGGCGGCTTCCACGCCCTGATCCTAAGTGGACCCCCCCGGGGCCGGAGATGAGGCCCCGGGGGCTGAACCGGCCCGTCCCCTCGGTTCCTGCCTGCCTACCAAACTGGATCTCCCCAGACTAACTAGATATATTTGACCAGCCTAGTGGCTGGCAGTGGGCAGCCCAGGACCAACAGAGGCAGGGGAGATGCGGCTACGTTGGCTGGAGACGGGGGCGGTGGCCGTGGTGGCCGGCGCCACGATGGCACTGGCAGCGGGGCCCGCAGGGGCCAGCACGACGGCCACCTACGCGGGGCAGGCGCAGGGGGCCTCCTTCTCTCTCCAGGTCGGCAGCCAGGCCCCCTCCACCTCCGGAGCCAGCTCAGCCGACGTGACCTCCGTTCCGGCGGCTGCCGCCGTGGGGAGCGGGAGCGTCAGCCCGCTGGGCAGCCAGGGAGTGCAGAGGGCATCGGTCACCGGTGCCGGCCAGAGCCGGGCCTACCCCAAGCCGGCCTGCGGCAGCCCGCCTCCGCCCAAGGGGTCACCGATCACCATCGAGGTGGCCTGTGGTTCCGCCCAGGCGTCCACGGCGGGGGGCCTGCCCAGGGCCAGCGCGACCGGTCAGGTGGTGAAGGCCAGCATCAGCCTCCCCGCCGCCTCCGGGTTGGCCGTGGTGCCGGGCAACCCGCTCTTCAAGGCCCTCCAGTCCGCCACCGGCAAGTCCCTGTCCCAGGTCCCCGCCGGGGGTGAGCCCCTGGGCCAGGTGCTCACCAAGGTGCTGAAGCTCTCACCCGGCACCGCCTCCCTGACCCTGGGGGGGACCCTCCAGCCCGGGGCCAGCACCTCCACCGTCACGGCCACGGCCGCCACCGTGACGGCCCAGGCCACCTCCACCGGGGCGGAGCTCGACCTGTTCCCCATGCCCGTGACGGGGACACCCGTCCTCACCATCAAGGTGGGCCAGTCCTCGGCCCAGGCGGTGCTGGACCGCGCCACGGGGGCCATCACCCCGAGCGAGCACCCCGCCGTGGCCACCGTCACCGTTTGCCTGGCGGGAACCAGCTGCCGGGCCCAGACCATCACCCCCGGTGCCCAACAGCCCATCGTGATCCCGCCCGGCAGGACCCCTGTGGCCGTCGTGTCCGCCGGGACCGGCACGGCAACCACCCACAAGGACGGCTCGGTCACGGCGACCAGCACCAGCCTGGGGATCCAGCTGCTGCCCGGGACCCAGGGGCCGGTAGACCTGGCCCTCGGGTCCACCCGAGCCACTGTGGGCGCGCCCCAACCGGCATCGGCGCCCACCACCACCGCCGCCCCCACCACCACCGTGGCACCGACCACGACCACGCCTGAGCGCACGCTCCCCTACACCGGCGAGCGTCCCTGGATACCCTTGGCCGGCTTCGGCTCCCTGGCCCTGGCCTTCGGCACCTGGCGGCTCAGGGACAGGCTGCGGTGAGCCGGGAAGGGATGACACGCCTCCTGTCCAGGACAGGAGGATGGCTCCGCTCCCATCGGCTGGTCCGGGCCGGCCTCTCGGGGCTGACCGGGCTGCTGCTGCTCGCCGCCATAGGACTGATCGGCTTCCCCTTCTTCACCGACCTCTACCAGAGCCAGGTGGTGGAGGGCCACCTGGCTCACGAGCTGAGGAGCCCTCGCCTGAAGAGCCAGTACGTGCACCGTGACATCCACCAGGGGGAGAGCCTGACCCGGATCCGGATCCCGAGCATCGGCGTGGACACCATCGTCGTGCAGGGGACCTCGGAAGGGGCCCTCCAGGCCGGGGCCGGGCACTACCCGTCGACCCCGCTCCCCTGCATGGTGGGCAACGTCGCCATCGCCGGGCACCGCACCACCTACGGGCACCCGTTCACGAACCTCAACCTGCTGGTGCCCGGCGACCTCATAGAGCTGCAGACCCCCATCGGCTCCTGCACCTACCGGGTGAGCCGTCCGCCGTTCTCGGTCCTCCCCACCGACACCGCGGTGGCGGACAACACCCCCGGGCGGTACACGATCACCCTTACGACCTGCACCCCCGAGGGGTGGGCCACGCACCGCCTGGTGGTGAAGGGCGTCATGGTGAGCCGGAGCCTGAAGGGCTGATGGGTAGAGGCTCCCGAGCCAAGTCCCTGGCCCTGACGGCCGGCGCCGCCTGCCTCCTCCTGGGCGTTACGGTGGCGGGGGCGGTCCCCGCTCAGGCCAGCCCGTCGGTGGCGGGATCGGCCCCGGCCGCCTCGTCAGGCGTCTCCATCGTCCAGCCGGCTCCGTCCTCGCGCCTCACCACCCCGGCCCCCCCGGTGCAGGTGCTGGTCACCCCGGACCTGGGCTGCCCGCTGCGGGCGGAGCAGCGCCAGGTGGTGGTGGTGGTGAGGCCCGCCCAGGGGCAGGGGGCCACCTCCGGCAAGGTCACCTTGGACGACCCCCGCTGTGTCCAGCCGGGATCGACCCGGCCCGGGACCTCGGCCCTCTTCACCGGCCACCTGCCCGACATGACCTGGAACGGCGGCTGGACCGCCACTGCCGCCCTGGTGGGAGCGGGGGCCCGCACCAGCAGGCCGGTGACGTTCACCGTGGGGGTGCCGGCCGTAGCCCCCCGGGCCCTGGCGGCGAGGAGGGAGCCGCCCTCAGCAGTGGTGGTGACCTGGCGGCCCGACCCCGAGCCCGACGTGGCCGGCTACCGGGTGGCCCGCCAGGACGGCTCCGGGACCTGGCGGGTGCTTGCCACCACCTCCCAGGACCACTTCCGGGACGCCTCGGTGGCAGCGGGCCACACCTACCGCTACGAGGTGAGCGCGCTCCGTCCCGATGCCGCCCCCTCGGCCCCGGCCACCACCGGCCCCGTCTCCATGCCCGCCCCTTCGGGAGAGAATGGGCCGCCGGGCGGGCACTCGGGGCCGTGGGCCGGCAGCACCCGTCACCGCTCGGCCTCCCGGCCGGCCCGAGGGACCGGCGGGTCAGCGGCGTCGGGGGCCACGGCCCCCCGGGCGGGCTCGTCTCCTGACCCCTTGCTGTCTCTCTTTCCGGGGGCGTCGGCCCCCTCCACCACCCCCTCGGTCCCCCCGGCCCCGGCTGGCCCTGGCCCCGTCACGGGGGCGCCCAGCTACGGGCCCTACTCCACCCTGCTCCCCTACCCCCACCCCCGAGGCCGGGCTGGGCCCAGGTCAGCGGGAGCGGGCCGGGACCCCACGGGGCCCCGGAGGGCCTACTCGCTGCCGGCCCTGCGCGATCCCCGGCCCGCCTCCTCGTCCTCGCCGAACCGGGCCCGGGCCTTCGGCATGGTCGCCCTGGGCATGATCCTCCTGGCCCTGGTGGCCAACCTGCGCCGCCTGTACCGGCTGGTGATGAGCCAGGCGCCGGCGGCCTCCGGAGGGGAGGGTGTCGGGAGGCCCGCCGAAGGGTAGGGCTCCGGACCGGGAGGTCACCACGCCCCCGATCGCGGGCCGAGCCGGTAGCGTGAAGGCGAGGCCGGGCCGAGGCCGGCCTCCTACTGGCCGGCCTATCGGTCACCGCAGGTGAGGAGGACGACAAGACCATGGACTTGGGCCTGGAGGTCACGCAGCAGGATGGGTACACGGTCCTGGCCGTGCAGGGTGAGGTGGACGTCTACACGGCCCCGCGTCTTCGGGAGCGGTTGGTCGAGCTCGTGAGCCAAGGCACCCACCGGATCGTGGTGGACCTGGAGGGCGTGGACTTCCTCGATTCCACGGGCCTGGGCGTCCTGGTGGGCGGCCTCAAGCGGCTGCGCAGCCATGACGGCGACCTGAGCCTCGTCTGCACCCAGCCGCGCATACTCAAGGTCTTCGAGATCACCGGTCTCACCAAGGTCTTCTCCATCCACGACTCCGTGGAGGCCGCCACCTCGTCCCCGAACTAGGACTTAGGCCTCCGCCGCGGGCATCGCCCGTCCTCGACGGGAGGGGTCCCGTCTCAGGCGGAGGGGCTCGCCGGCTGCTGGCCCCCGACCAGCAGCCCCTTCACCTCGTCCTCCGACTGAGGGGTGACCAGGGCCAGGATCTCGTCGTTGGTCCCCAGGACCGTGTCCCCCCGGGGGACGATGACGTGACCGGCGCGCATGACGGCCACGATGGTGGCGTCCCTCGGAAGGTCCAGGTCGGAGATGGACCGCTCAGCGGCCGGGGAGCCCTCGGCCAGGGTGACCTCCACCAGGCGCACGCTGCTCCCCTCGAAGGTGAGGAGCCGGACCAGCGAGCCCACCGAGACGGCCTCCTGCACCAGGGCCGACAGGAGGTGGGGGGTCGACACCGATACGTCCACCCCCCAGCTGGGGGTGAAGAGCCAGTGGTTCTTCGGGTGGTTGACGCGGGCCACCACCCGGGGTACGGCGAACTCCTGCTTGGCGAGCAGGGAGACCACGAGGTTGTCCTCGTCGTCCCCGGTGGCGGCCACGACCACCTCGGCCGTCTCGAGCCCGGCCTCCTGGAGGGTGCCCATCTCGCAGGCATCGCCCACGACCCAGCCTGCCCCCGGGACGGTGGGCCTCACGCGGTCGGCCACATCGGGGTCCTTCTCCACCACCACGACCTCGTGCCCCCCCGCCATCAGGTCCTCGGCCAGGAAGACCCCCACGTTGCCCCCTCCGGCCACCACCACCCGCACGCTCAGGCCCCCGGGCCTTCGGCCAGGATGCGGTCCAGGTCAGCCAGGGCTTCCTTGCGCACGGCGAGGTGCAGCCGGTCCCCCTCCTGGCCCACCAGGTCGGCGGACGGCAGGAGAGGCATCTCGTCCCGCTGGACCGCCACCAGGCGCAGGCGGCCCTTGGCCCCCAGGCGCTCCAGGCGCTGGCCGGCCCAGGCCGGGGGCAGGCCCCGCTCCACCAGCAGGAGGTGGCCCGAGGGGTCCGACCAGTCGGTCCAGGGGGTGTCGGGGAAGAGGCGTCGGATGGCCTGGTCCACAGTCCAGGTGACGGTGGCCACGGTGTCTATGCCGAGGCGCCGGTAGATCTGGGCCCGTCGGGGGTCGTAGATGCGGGCCACGACGTGGGGGACCTGGTAGCGCTCGCGGGCGATCCGGGCCGTGAGGATGTTGAGTTGTCCCCGCTCGTCACCGCGGCCAGGGCGTGGCAGTGGTCGATGCCAGCCTGGCGCAGGTGGTCCTGGTCGAAGCCGAACCCCACTAGGGTTTGCCCGCCCCATTCCCGGGGGAGCCGGCGGAAGGCGGCCGGAGACTTGTCCATGATCACGGTTTCAAAGCCCATCTCGACCAGGTTCAAGGCCAGCTCGGAGCCCACCCGGCCGCAGCCCACCACGATCACATGCCGGTCCTCCCCCTGGGGGGGGCGGTCGGGACGGGAGCCAGCCACATCCCTCAATCGAACACGTCCGGCCTGCCCTGCACAACTCGGCCACCATGTTTTACTGACATGGTGAGCAGCGCCGTCTCCCCGGGGCCCCTACCTTCCGAGCCTGTCGACCTTCCCGAGAGCCTGGGGTACCGCCTCAAGAACATCCTGCTCGGGCCCCCGCTCAACACCTCCCAGCTGCGTACCGAGCGCCTGTCCAACCCGGTGGCCCTGGGCGTGCTGGCACCGGACTGCATCTCTTCCTCGGCCTACGGCACGGAGGAGATCCTGCGGGTGCTGGTGCCCGTGGTCGGCGTGGCGGCCTTCACGCTGGTCCTGCCCATCACCGCCGCCATCATCGGGGTGCTCGTCTTCGTCACCCTCTCCTACCGGGAGGTGGTCCAGGTCTACACCCGGGCCGGTGGCTCCTACGTGGTGGCCCGGGACAACTTCGGGCCCAACATCGCCCAGATCTCGGCCGTGGCCCTGCTCATCGACTACACGGTGACCGTGGCCGTGCAGACGGCGGCAGGCACCGCCGCCCTGGTATCAGCCGTCCCGGCGCTCACGCACTACCAGGTCCTCATAAGCGTCCTGGTGGTAGTGGTCCTCTGCTATGGCAACCTCCGGGGCATCCGGGAGGCGGGCAAGACCTTCGCCTTCCCGACCTACTTCTTCTCCGCCTTTTTGCTGGTGGTCATCATCATCGGCCTGGTCCGGGTGGCCACGGGCACCCTTCCCCAGCTCCCGGTCCATGTGGCCGGGGCGGTTCATCTGGGCCACGTCGGGACGGGGATCTTCGCCGGGGCCGGCCTGTTCTACATCCTGCAGGCTTACGCCAACGGCGGCTCGGCCCTGACCGGCCTCGAGGCCATATCCAACGGGGTGAGCGCCTTCCGGCCCCCCGAGGGGGTGAACGCCCGCAAGGTCCTCGTGGTCATGAGCACCACCCTGGGCGTCCTCGTCATGGGGGTCTCCGTCCTGGCCCACTTCACCCATGCCGTCCCCTACGTGAGCGGCGCCCCCACGGTCATAGCCCAGGAGGCCAAGCTGATCTTCGGGGGGGGCCTGGGCCGGATCCCCTACTACCTGTTCCAGCTGGCCAGCCTGCTCATCCTCTGGACAGGGGCCAACACCAGCTTCAACGGCTTTCCCTTCCTTGCCAGCTTCGTGGCCGAGGACCAGTTCCTCCCCCGTCAGCTCACCAAGCGGGGGCACCGGCTGGTCTTCTCCAACGGCATCCTCGTCCTCGCCGTCGTGGCCATCGCCCTCCTCATCGCCACGCGGTCCAGCGTGGACTTCCTCATCTCCTTCTACGCCATCGGGGTCTTCACGGGCTTCACCATGGCCGGGGCCGGGATGGTCAAGCACCACCTCGACCACCGGGAGCCGGGGTGGCGGGTCAAGATGGCCATCAACGGGAGTGCGGCGTGCGTGTCGGGTGCCGTGGTCCTCATCTTCGCCTCCACCAAGTTCCTGGAGGGCGCCTGGGTGGTGGTGGTGGCGTTCCCTCTCCTTTTGTGGCTGCTGGTGCGCCTCAACCGTCAGTACCGAAGGGAGCGCGAGCGGCTGGAGAGGGGAGCGGAGCGGGCGGCCGAGGCACGCGCCCTGCGCCGCCACGTCGTCCTGGTGTTCGTGGACCGCCTGGATATGGCTACAGCCCGGGCCCTGCAGTATGCACGGACGATAGACCCGGAGGAGCTGAGGGCGGTGCACTTCGTTCTGGACGACATGGTCTCCGAGCACCTCCGCCAGCAGTGGGAGCGCCTGGGGCTCCCCCAGAAGGTGACCCTGGACCTCCGCAATTGCCCAAGCCGGCGCTTGGTCCACGATGCGGTACAGCTGGTCGCCGAGGAGCTGGTCGACGGCAACACCGAGGTGAGCGTCCTACTCCCTCGGCGGGCCTACGCCAGGGGTTGGAGCCGGATCCTCCATGACCGCACAGCCGACCGCATCGCCGGCCAGGTGAGCCGCCTGCCCCACGCCAATGCCACCATTGTCCCCTTCCAGGTGGAGGCGGAGCCCTTGCTGGTACGCCGGCAGCCGGAGAGGGCCAAGGTCACGAAGCGGGCGAAGGGGACTGCTGAGCATGGCCGACCCGCTCCTCTCCACGTGGAAGGCACTGTTCCCATAGGAGAGGTCCGCTGGCGCCAGCGGGCCAAGGTGGCCGGGTGGGTCCAAGCCGTCGAGGTGCAGCCGTGGGGGGACACCCCCAGGCTCACGGCCACCGTGATCGACGAGACGGGCGGACTGACCCTGGTCTTCGGTCGCCGGGACGTGGCAGGGCTCACCACTGGAGCCTGTCTGGTGGCCGAGGGCACCGTGAGCGAGGCCCGGGGGCGCCTGGCCATGTTCAACCCCCTGGTCACGCTGCTCCCCCCGGACGGTGAGGGGACCGGGCAGCGCGCCTGAGGGGCGCCTTGCCTTTTGAGCGTGCAAAAACTATCTTCTTGCCGTTCAAGAACTAGACCTCACCAGAGCTGAGCGGGAGATGCTCAAGGCGATCTATCGCCAATCGAGGGATGGCGCCGGGGCCCATACCGGCGACCTGGCCGAGGCCCTGGGCGTCAGCCCGGGCACGGCCACGGCCTCGGTGAAGCGGCTGGCCGACCGGGGCCTGGCCCTCCACCGCCCCTACCGGGGGGTGGAGCTCTCGGCGGTGGGCAGACAGGCGGCCATAGCGGCCATCCGCCGCCACCGCATCGTGGAGAGGTTCCTGTCGGACATGCTGGGCTACTCCTGGAACCAGGCTGACCGCCTGGCCACCTCCTTCGAGCACGACCTGCCCGGGGAGGTGGAGGAGCGCCTGTTCCAGGCCCTGGACCGCCCCGGCACCTGTCCCCACGGCTTCCCCATCCCCGCCCCCGAGGTGGCTGAGATGGTGGAGCTCCCGCCCCTGTACGATCTCGCCCCGGGTGACACGGCGGTGGTAGCCGTGCCCGGATCGCTGGCCCCCGAGGTGGTGGCCTTCCTGGACACCCTCGGCCTGCGCCCCGGCGTGCAGGTCGAGGTCATCGACAAGCACCCCTTCGACGGGCCGGTGGTGCTCAGGGTCGAGGGGAGGGAGCGCGCCTTGGGCGAGCGGATCGCCCGGCAGATATACGTGAAGAAGGAGACCCCGTGCTCGGTATGACACCCATCCTCGCCACCGAGGGCAGCTACCAGGCCTTCAAGCTGGGCGGCGTTGAGTTCGGCTGGCTCTACTTCGCCCTGGCGTGCGGGGTGGTGTCCCTGCTGACGGCGGTGGCGCTCATGCGCCAGGTGCTGGCCGCCGACCAGGGAACCAGCGTGATGAAGGAGATAGCGGCCGCCATCCAGGAGGGGGCGGTGGCCTTCCTCAAGCGCCAGTTCAAGGCCATCGTCATCATCATCATCCCCCTGGCCATACTGGTGGCCCTCACGGCCACCAGGGTGGTCGAGCCCAACGGGACCGTGGCCATGTCCCGGGTGGCCTCCTCCGCCTCGCGGGCCATCGCCTTCCTGGTGGGGGCCACCTTCTCCGGGCTGACCGGCTTCGTGGGGATGAGCCTCGCCGTGCGGGGCAACGTCCGCACCGCTGCCGCGGCCCGCTCCGGCCAGGTGCACGGGGCGCTCCGGGTGGCGTTCCGCACCGGTGGCATCACCGGCCTGTTCGTGGTGGGCCTGGGGCTCATCGGCGCCTCCGGCATCACCCTCATCTTCCAGAACTCGGTGGTGGAGGTGCTGGTCGGCTTCGGGTTCGGCTGCTCCCTGCTGGCCCTGTTCATGAGGGTCGGCGGCGGCATCTTCACCAAGGCCGCCGACGTGGGCGCCGACCTGGTGGGCAAGGTCGAGGCCGGCATCCCCGAGGACGACCCCCGCAACGCCGCCACCATCGCCGACAACGT
>JAJPHD010000019.1 GCA_021325455.1 Actinomycetota bacterium | reverse complement strand
CTCCCCTCACTCCGTGAGTACACGGCCCGCTACGGGCTCACCCGGAGCCGTGCCGCCCGGCTCAGCGAGGGAAGCCTGGTCATGCACCCCGGCCCCATGAACCGGGGTGTGGAGATCGCCGCCGAGGTGGCCGACCTCCCCTGCTCGGTGGTCACCCGCCAGGTGAGGAACGGCGTGGCGGTGCGCATGGCCGTGCTCTTCCTCCTCCTCGGGAGCGGGCAGTGACCCGGGTCCAGCTGGTGGTGAGGGGTGGCACGGTGGTCGACGCCACGGGCACCCGCCGGGCGGACGTGGCCGTGGGAGAGGGGGTCGTGCTCGGCGTGGACCCTGGCATCGACGTGCCGCGGGGAGCCACCGTCTTGGACGCCGGGGGGTGCTTCGTGGCTCCCGGGCTGGTGGACCTGCACGCCCACCTGCGCGAGCCCGGGGCCGAGGAGGCCGAGCGCGTGGAGACGGGGGCCCGGGCCGCGGCTCTGGGCGGCTACACGGCACTGGTCGCCATGCCCAACACCGACCCCCCGATGGACTGCGCCGCCGTGGTGCGCCAGGTGCGGGAGCTGGCGGTCGGGGCTGCCGCCGAGGTGCTGGTGGCCGGGGCCATCACCGTGGGGCGCCGGGGTGAGCAGCTCGCCCCGCTGGCCGAGATGGCGGAGCTCGGGGTACGGCTCTTCACCGACGACGGGGCCGGGGTACAGGACGCCCGCCTCATGCGGCGGGCCCTCGAGTACGCCTCGGCCCTCGGGGTCACCTTGGCCCAGCACTGCGAGGACGCCTGCCTCTCCGCCGATGGGCACATGCACGAGGGGGAGTGGTCCAGCCGGCTCGGCGTGCCGGGGGTGCCGGCGGCGGCCGAGGAGGTCATGTTGGCCCGGGACCTGGGGCTGGCCCGCCAGACCGGGGGCCGGCTCCACTTCCTCCACCTCTCCACCGCCGGGTCCGTGGACCTGGTGAGGTCGGCCAAGGCCCACGGGCTCCCGGTGACGGCCGAGGTCACGCCCCACCACCTGACCCTGACCGATGCCGCCGTGGGCACCTGGGACCCGGTGTTCAAGGTGAACCCTCCCCTCCGCTCCGATGAGGACCTTGAGGCGGTGCGGGCGGGCCTGGCCGACGGGACCATCGATGCCATCGCCACGGACCATGCCCCGCACCCCCAGGAGGCCAAGGAGGCTCCCTTCGACCAGGCGCCGCCGGGCATGGTCGGCCTGGAGACAGCCCTGGCCGTGGCGCTCACGTGCCTGACCGAAGGCGAGGAGCTGGAGGTGGCCGGTGGCAGGCCCCACCGGCCCGAGGGCCGGCAGGGCGGGGGCGGGGCGGCCCTTCCCTTCGAGAGGCTGCTGGGCCTCCTCTCCTGGAAGCCGGCCGCCATTGCGGGGGTCTCGAACCGCCACGGCGGTCCCGTCGCCCCCGGGGCCAAGGCCAACCTGTGCGTCATCGACCCGACCGCCGAGTGGGTGGTGGACCCGGCCCGGCTGGCCAGCAGGAGCGCCAACACCCCCTTCGCCGGGTGCCGGCTGAAGGGCCGGGTGCGCCACACCGTCCTGGGAGGGGAGGCCGTGGTGGTCGACGCCGAGGCGCAGCGGTGACCGGGGCCGAGGTCGCCGCCCTCCTCGTGCTCGCCGACGGGACCACCTTCGAGGGAGAGGCCATGGGGGCCCTGGGCGCCGGCCGCCCTGTCACCGGCGAGCGCCCCGGCCGTCCCGCGACGGGGGAGCTGGTGTTCAACACCGCCATGACCGGCTACCAGGAGGTCCTCACCGACCCCTCCTATGCCGGCCAGGTGGTCGCCTTCACCTACCCCCACATCGGGAACTACGGGACCAGCTCCGAGGACGACGAGAGCCCCCGGCCCCGGTGCCGGGGGGTGGTGGTGAGAGAGCTGGCCCGCCGTCCGAGCAGCTGGCGGGCCAGCGAGGACCTCGACAGCTTTCTCCGCCGCCACGGCGTCCCCGGCATCACGGGCGTCGACACCCGCCGGCTGACCCGCCACCTCCGGTCCCACGGGGCCCTGCCCTGCGCCCTGGGGGCGATCGAGGGGCCGGGGGCCTTCAGCCCCGAGGACCTGGCGGACGCCGCCGCTGGCGAGCCGGGCACGACCGGGGCCGACATGGTGTCGGGGGTGACCACCCCCGCTGCCTACACGGTGGGGGACGGGCCGTACCGCGTCGTGGCCTACGACCTCGGCCTCAAGGTGAGCCAGCTGCGCTACCTCACCGCCTGGGCCACCGTGGAGGTGGTCCCGGCCGGCACCGACGCCGGGGAGGTCCTGGGCCGGAGGCCGGACGGCGTCTTCCTGTCCAACGGCCCCGGCGACCCCGCCGCCCTGCCGTGGGTGGTGGACACGGTGAAGGCCCTGCTCGGGGAGGTCCCGGTCATGGGCATATGCCTGGGCCACCAGGTCCTGGCCACGGCCCTCGGGGGGAGCACCTACAAGCTGCCCTTCGGCCACCACGGGGGCAACCATCCCGTACGCGACCTGGAGGGCGGGCCGGTGCAGATCACCAGCCAGAACCACAACTACGCCGTGGACCCTGCCGGCCTGGACCCCCGCCGGGTGGCCGTAACGCACGTGAACCTCAATGACGGCGTGGTGGAGGGGTTGAGGAGCACCGACCCCGGGGTGCCGGCCTTCAGCGTGCAGTACCACCCGGAGGCCGGTCCGGGTCCCCACGACGCCACGGGCCTGTTCGAGAGGTTCCGCCGCCTGGTCGAGGACGGGCGGCCCTAGCCAGCATGCCCCGGCGCGACGACATCCATACCGTGCTGGTCCTGGGCTCGGGCCCCATCGTCATCGGCCAGGCGTGCGAGTTCGACTACTCGGGCACCCAGGCCTGCCGGGTGCTGCGCCAGGAGGGGTACAGGGTGGTGCTGGTCAACTCGAACCCGGCCACGATCATGACCGACCCCGACTTCGCCGACCGCACCTACGTGGAGCCGCTCGACCCCGACGTCGTGGAGGCCGTGATCGAGCGGGAGCACCCCCAGGCCCTGCTGGCCACCCTGGGCGGGCAGACCGCCCTGAACCTGGCGACCCGCCTCTCCGAGCGGGGCACCCTCGAGCAGCACGGCGTGGAGCTGATCGGGGCCAACGCCCGGGCCATCCGCACGGCCGAGGACCGCCAGGCGTTCAAGGCGGCCATGACCGAGATAGGCCTGTCGGTCCCGGCGTCTGGTATCGCCCATGACCTGGAGGAGGCCCTGGGCATCGCCGAGGCGATCGGGGAGCCGCTCATCCTGCGGCCCTCGTTCATCCTGGGGGGGAAGGGGACGGGGATCGCCGAGAACCGGGCTCAGTTCGCCAGGATGGCCCGGGTGGCGCTGGCGGCCAGCCCCATCTCGGAGGTGCTCATAGAGCGCTCCATCAAAGGGTGGAAGGAGTACGAGCTGGAGGTGATGAGGGACCGGGACGACAACGCCGTGGTGGTGTGCTCGATCGAGAACCTGGACCCCATGGGGGTCCACACCGGGGACTCCATCACGGTGGCGCCGGCCCAGACCCTCTCCGACGTCGAGTACCAGCGCATGAGGGATGCGGCCTTTGCCTGCATCAGGCGGATCGGGGTGGAGACGGGGGGGTCCAACATCCAGTTCGCCGTGGACCCGGGTACGGGCGACATGGTCATCATCGAGATGAACCCCCGGGTCTCGCGCTCCAGCGCCCTGGCCTCCAAGGCCACCGGCTTCCCCATCGCCAAGATCGCCGCCCGCCTGGCTGTCGGCTACACCCTGCCCGAGATCGCCAACGACATCACCAGGCGGACCCCGGCCTGCTTCGAGCCCACCATCGACTACGTGGTGACCAAGATCCCTCGCTGGGCCTTCGAGAAGTTCCCCGGCACCCCCGCCGTGCTGGGCACGGCCATGCAGTCGGTGGGGGAGGCCATGGCCATCGGCAGAACGTTCCCGGAGTCGCTGCAGAAGGCCCTGCGGTCGTTGGAGCACGGGCGGGCGGGGCTCAATGCCGACCCGGGGGAGGGTCTGCTCGACTCCCTGGACGACAGGGAGCTGGTGCACCGGGCCTCGGTGCCTACTCCCGACCGGCCCTACCAGCTGGAGTCGGCCCTGCGCCGGGGGGTGACGGTGGAGCACCTGGCCCGGGAGACGGGCGTGGACCCCTGGTTCCTGGACCAGATCGCCCGCATCGTGGCGGGACGGGAGCGGATAGTGGCCGCAGGCGGCCTCGCCGGTCTGGACCGGGCCGCCTGGCGGGAGGCCAAGCGGCTCGGCTTCTCGGATGCCCAGGTGGGGTTCCTGCTGGGAGAGCCCGAGGCCCGGGTCCGGGAGGCCCGGCTGGCCGCCGGCGTCAGGCCCGTGTTCAAGACCGTGGACACCTGCGGGGCCGAGTTCGACGCCGAGACCCCTTATCACTACTCGACCTGGGAGGAGGAGGACGAGGTGCGGCCCTCGGGGGCGCCCCGGGTCATCATCCTGGGGGCGGGGCCCAACCGCATCGGCCAGGGCATCGAGTTCGACTACTGCTGCGTGCACGCCAGCTTCGCCCTCCGGGAGGCGGGGTTCGAGACCGTCATGGTGAACTGCAACCCCGAGACCGTGTCCACCGACTACGACACCAGTGACCGGCTGTACTTCGAGCCCCTCACCGAGGAGGACGTGCTGGCCGTGATCGACGCCGAGCGCCGGGCGGCGGCCGAGGGGGGCGGCCGCCTGGCCGGCGTGGTCGTCTCCCTGGGAGGCCAGACCCCCCTGAAGCTCGCCTCCCGCCTGGGACCCGAGCTGGTCCTCGGCACCAGCCCCGAGGCCATCGACCTGGCCGAGGACCGCCGCAGGTGGTCCGATCTGTGCGCACGCCTCGCCATACCCCAGCCGGCAGGGGGCACGGCGGCCACCCTGGCCGAGGCGCGTGAGGTGGTGGAGCGCATCGGGTACCCGGTCCTGGTGAGGCCCAGCTACGTGCTCGGGGGCCGGGCCATGGAGATCGTCTACGACGACGAGGGCCTGGTGCGGGCCCTGGCCGAGCTGGCCGGGTTCGGGGGCGTGGCCGCTGGAGCAGGGACCGGGACTTGGGGCCAGAGCCCGGAGGGCGGAGCTGCCGGCTCGCTCGGGCGCGAGGGGGGCCTCTCGGCCGAGCGCCCCGTGCTCGTGGACCGCTTCCTCGAGGACGCCATCGAGGTGGACGTGGACGCCATCCGGGACGGGGCCGGCGAGGTCCTCATCGGGGGAGTGATGGAGCACGTGGAGGAGGCCGGCGTCCATTCCGGTGACTCGGCCTGCGTGATCCCCCCGCCCACCCTCACCTCCAGCGCCGTGGAGGTGATCGAGGGGTACACCCGGGCCATAGCCGAAGCGCTGGACGTGAAGGGCCTGGTGAACGTCCAGTACGCGGTCAAGCAGGGCCAGGTGTTCGTCATCGAGGCCAATCCCCGGGCCAGCCGCACGGTGCCCTTCGTGGCCAAGGCCACCGGGGTGCCCCTGGCCAAGGTGGCCGCCCGGGTGATGGTGGGGGCCACCCTGGCCGAGCTGCGGGCGGAGGGCCTGGTCCCCCCCGAGGTCGACGGGAGGGCGACGACCGGGGGGTACGTGAGCGTGAAGGAGGCCGTCCTGCCCTTCAACCGCTTCCCCGACGTCGACACCCTCCTCGGGCCCGAGATGAGGTCCACCGGCGAGGTGATGGGCCTGGACCGCCGCTTCGGCTCGGCCTTTGCCAAGAGCCAGCTGGCCGCCGGCTGGAGGCTCCCCACCGAGGGGACCGTCTTCTTCTCCTTGGCCGACCGGGACAAGCGGGCCGGCCTGGGGGCAGCGGCGCGCTTCGTGGAGCTCGGGTTCAGGCTGGTTGCCACGGCGGGCACGGCACGGTTCCTGCGCGACAACGGGGTCCCGGTGGAGGCCGAGGTGGCCAAGGTGGGGGCGGACGGGGACGGCGCCGAGCCTGGCCCCGGGCCCGCCTCGGGCCCGGGGGCGGATGCCGTGGAGCTCATAGCCACCGGCCAGGTGGACCTGGTGGTGAACACGCCCCGGGGCCGGGGGCCGAGGGCCGACGGGGCACGCATCCGCACCGCCTGCTCCTTCCACGGGGTGCCCTGCCTGACCACGGTGGCGGCGGCTCGGGCGGCGGCGGCCGGGATCGCCGACCAGGCTCGCCACCCGCTGTCGGTCTACAGCCTCCAGGAGCTGCACCGGCCCGAGCAGCTCGAGCTGCCCTGGGAGGCGGCCAGGCTGGACGTCGAGGCATGAGGCAGTGGCTGGTGCCCCGCCGGCAGCCGCCCTGGCAGGGGCTCGCCGAGTGGGGGTGGTCCTTGGCACGAGGCCCGGAGCTGGTCACCCGGGTGGGCTCCCTCACGCTGCCCAACCCGGTCATGACCGCCTCGGGCACGTCCGGCCATGGGGCCGAGCTGGCTCCCTACCTCGATCTCTCCGCCCTGGGGGCGGTGGTCGTGAAGTCGCTGGCTCCCTGGCCCTGGGCAGGCAACGAGGCTCCCCGCCTGGCCGCCTCGGGAGGGCCGGGCGGCATGCTCAACAGCGTCGGGCTCCAGGGCCCGGGCGTGCAGGCCTGGCTGGAGGCCGATCTTCCGGCGCTCGTGGCGGCGGGGGCCAGGGTGGTGGTGAGCATCTGGGGCCGCACCGTGGAGGACTACGGCGCCGCCGCCTCGCTCCTGGCCGGGGCGCCACCCCAGCTGGTGGCGGTGGAGGTCAACCTGAGCTGCCCCAACCTGGAGGACGGCAGGCACATGTTCTCCCACTCGGCAACGGCCACCTCCGACGCCATCGGCGCCGTGGTTGCCGCCCGGACCGGCCGGCCGGTGTGGGCCAAGCTAAGCCCCCAGGCCGCCGACCTCCAAGGGGTCGCCGACGCTGCGCTGCGGGCGGGGGCGGAGGGCCTGACGCTGGTGAACACCATGGCCGCCATGGCCATCGACATCGAGGCCCGGCGCCCGGCCCTGGGTGCCGGTGGGGGCGGGCTGTCGGGACCACCCCTTCACCCGGTGGCGGTGCGGGCCGTGTACGAGTGCCGGGCCGCCTTTCCCGCTGCCCCCATCGTGGGTGTCGGCGGGGTGGGGACCGGTGAGGGGGCGGTGGAACTGCTCATGGCAGGGGCCAGCGCCGTCCAGGTGGGGACGGCCACGCTGGCCGACCCCCGGGCGCCGGCCCGGGTGCTTGGCGAGCTGCGCCGGTGGTGCCGGCGCCACGGGGTGCGCAAGGTCGGCGACCTGGTGGGGGCAGCCCATGGGTGACGGAGAGAAGGTACGGGACCGCCTGGCCCTGGCCCTGGACGTGGACGACCTGATCGCGGCCCTGCGGCTGGCCCGGAGGCTACGGCCCTGGTTCGGGGTGGCCAAGGTGGGCCTGGAGCTGTTCAGCGCGGCCGGCCCGGAGGTGGTGAGCGCTCTGGTGGACGAGGGCTGGAAGGTCTTCTTGGACCTGAAGCTCCACGACATACCCACCACCGTGGAGCGGGCGGCCAGGGTGCTCGGGGGGCTCGGCATCTCCTACCTGACCCTCCATGGCCTGGGGGGGCGCCCCATGCTGGAGGCGGGCGTCTCGGGCTTGGCCGAGGGCGCGGCAGCCGCCGGGCTGCCCCCGCCCATGGCCCTGGGCGTGACCGTCCTCACCAGCGAGGCCGAGGCCCCTCCGGGCGAGCTGGCCCGGAGGGCGTCGCTGGCCCGGGTCTCGGGCTGTGGGGGGGTGGTCTGTGCCGCCCCGGACCTGGCCGAGGTGGGCCAGGCCGCCCCGGGGCTGGTGAAGGTGGTACCCGGTATCCGCCCCGCCGGCACCCAGCGTCACGACCAGGGCCGGGTGGCCACGCCGGCGGAAGCCCTGGCCATGGGCGCCGACCTCCTGGTCATCGGGCGCGCCGTCACCGGCGCCGCCGATCCCCAGGCCGCGGCCCGGTCGCTGAGCGCCGGCCTGGCCGGGACCCTCGGGGCGGGGGCGGGTGGGCAGAGGCCGTAGCGGGGGCAGCCTCGGGTGGGCTAGGGTGCCAGCCATGCCGCTGCCTCCCACCCTTTCTCCGGACCAGCGTCAGGCCGCCCTCGAGAAGGCTGCCCGGGCCAGGCGCCAGCGCGCCGAGCTCAAAGAGAAGCTCAAGATGGGCTCGGTCAGCTTCTCGGAGGTGCTCGACCGGGCCAACCAGGACGAGACGGTCGGCAAGATGAAGGTGCTGGCTGTTCTCGAGTCACTGCCCGGCGTGGGCAAGGTGAAGGCCCGCCACCTCATGGAGGAGGTGGGCATCAGCGAGACCCGCCGGATGCAAGGGCTCGGCAGCAACCAGCGTGAAGCGCTCCTGCGGCGGGCCCCCGGTTCGTCCAGCTGACGTTCCCCGACGAGCGGACGGCGGAACCCGAGCCCCGTCCCCGGGTATTCATCATCCTCGGCGCCGGCGGCGCCGGCAAGGGGACCCTGGTCTCCCGGCTGGTGGCTGCCGTCCCCGGCCTGTGGCTGAGCCGGTCCTGGACCACGCGTCCCCGCCGGCCGGGCGAGCCTGCCGACGCCTACGTGTTCGTGGACGAGGAGACCTTCCGCCGGCGCCGGGATGCCGGTGGCTTCCTAGAATGGGCCAGCTTCCTCGGCCATCTGTACGGCACGCCCCGGTTGGAGGCGCCCGCCGGTTGCGACGTGGTCCTGGAGATCGATGTGCAGGGCGCTCGCCAGGTGGTGGAGCGCTGCCCCCGGGCGGTCGTGATCCTGATCGTGCCCCCCGACCGGGCCTCCCAGGAGCGCCGGCTCCGGGCCCGGGGTGACGACGACGCCCATGTGGCCATGCGCCTGGCCGTGGCGGAGGAGGAGGAGCGCCGGGCCAGGGAGCTGGCCCACCACGTGGTGGTGAACGACGACGTGGAGCGGGCCTCCGCCGAGCTGACCGCTATAGTCGCCGCGCACCGCCAGGCGCCCTGAGGGGCCCGCCGGCCTCGGGGATCGGGCAAGCTCGGGCAGGGCAGAGCAGACGAAGGGACACCATGGCCGACCGCCGCAACACGATGATGGACCCCTCCATCGAGGACCTGCTGGACCGGGTCGATTCCAAGTTCACCCTGGTCACCCTGGCCGCCAAGCGCGGCCGGCAGATCAACTCCTACTTCAACCAGCTGGGCGAGGGCCTGGGGGCCATCGTCCCTCCCCAGGTGGCCTCGGTGGCCCGCAAGCCCCTCTCCATCGCCCTGGAGGAGGTGGCTGCGGGCAAGATCAGCTTCACCCGTCCCAGCGAGGAGGGGGCCGAGGCCGAGGCCGTGGGAGGCGAGCCGGGCCTCGAGCCCGTGCCCGACGACGACGAAGGTCCGGGCGGGGAGGCTTCCTGACCGCACCCTCCAGCGGCGGGGGGGCCCACCACCTGCGGGGCCGCCGCGTGGTCCTGGGCATATCGGGGGGGATCGCCGCCTACAAGGCCGTTGAGCTGTGCCGGCGCCTGGTCGACGCCGGGGCCCTGGTGTCGCCGGTCCTCACCGAGGAGGCGACCCGCTTCGTGGCTCCCCTCACCTTCTCCGCCCTGGCCAGCGAGCGGGCCCGCACGTCACTGTTCGAGGACCCCGACCCCATCCCCCACACCCGCCTGGGGCAGGAGGCCGACCTGGTGGTGGTGGCGCCGGCCACGGCCAACCTGCTGGCCCGCTACGCGGCGGGCCTGGCCCCCGACCTCCTGGGCGCCGTCCTCCTCGCCACCAGGGCGCCGGTGCTCGTGGCCCCGGCCATGCACGCCGAGATGTGGGAGCACCCGGCCACCCAGGCCAACCTGGCCCTCCTTCGCCAGCGCGGGGTCCGCACCGTGGGCCCGGCCCAGGGGCAGCTGGCCGGCGGGGACGAGGGCTTCGGGCGGATGGCCGAGCCGGAGGAGATCCTGGCTGCCGCGGCAGAGGTGCTCCGCACCGGGGGGGACCTCGAGGGGATCGGGGTGCTGGTGAGCGCGGGCGGCACCCGTGAGCCCCTGGACCCGGTGCGCTTCATAGGCAACCGCTCCTCCGGCAAGCAGGGGCACGCCATCGCCGAGGTGGCCGCCTCCCGGGGCGCAGCCGTGACCCTGGTCACCACCACCGACCGGCCCGCGCCGGCCTCCGTGACCAGGGTCCAGGTCGAAAGGGCAGCCGACATGCAAGCCGCCGTCCTGGCCCGGAGCCCGGGGTGCCAGATCGTGGTGCTTGCTGCCGCCGTGGCGGACTTTCGTCCCCGGTCCCCTTCTGCCACCAAGATCAGACGGCTGGACGGTCCCCCGGAGCTGGACCTGGAGCCGGTCCCCGACATCTCGGCCGAGGTGGGGGCGGCCCGCCGGCCGGGCCAGGTCCTGGTGGGTTTCGCCGCCGAGACGGCCGGGGGAGCCGAGCTGGTGGAGCGGGCCCGGGCCAAGCTGGCGGCGAAGGGCCTGGACCTGATCGTGGCCAATGACGTGGGGGCCCCGGGGGTAGGCTTCGGGCACGACACCAACGCCGTGACCATCGTGGCCGCTGACGGCGAGGTGGTGGAGGTCCCCCTGGCATCGAAGACGGTGGTGGCGGGGGCGGTTCTGGACGCGGCGGCCCGCAGACTGGCAAGGTGATACCTCCTATGACGCCCCGCTACACCTTCACGTCCGAGTCGGTCACCGAGGGCCACCCGGACAAGATGGCCGACCAGATCTCCGACGCCGTGCTGGACGCCATCTTGACCAACGACCCCTACGGCCGGGTGGCCTGCGAGACCCTCCTCACGACGGGCCTGGTCGTGGTGGCGGGCGAGATCACGACCGAGAGCTACGTGGACATCCCCCGCCTGGTCCGCCAGACCATCTGCGAGATCGGCTACGACCGGGAGTCCTACGGCTTCGACGGCAACACCTGCGGGGTGACGGTGTCCCTCGACGAGCAGTCACCCGACATAAGCCAGGGCGTGACGGCGGCCTGGGAGCTGCGCTCGGGGTCGGGCGGGGAGGACATATTGAACGCCCAGGGTGCGGGCGACCAGGGGATGATGTTCGGCTACGCCTGCGACGAGACGCCCGACCTCATGCCGCTGCCCATCTGGCTGGCCCACCGCCTGGCCGAGCGCCTGGCCGAGGTGCGCCGCTCCAGCGTGCTCCCCTACCTCCGGCCTGACGGCAAGACCCAGGTGTCGGTGGAGTACGAGGGCACCCGCCCGGTGGCCATAAGCACCGTGCTGGTCTCCACCCAGCACGCTCCTGGCATAGACCTCCAGTCGGTGCTCCTTCCCGACCTCACCGAGCAGGTCATCCAGCCTCTCCTTCCCTCGGACCTGGACACCTCGGGCATGCGGGTCCTGGCCAACCCCACGGGGCGCTTCGAGCTGGGTGGGCCCCATGCCGACACCGGCCTCACCGGCCGCAAGATCATCGTGGACACCTACGGGGGCATGGCCCGCCATGGAGGGGGTGCCTTCTCGGGGAAGGACCCCTCGAAGGTGGACCGTTCGGCCGCCTACGCCGCCAGGTGGGTGGCCAAGCACGTGGTGGCCGCCGGCGCCGCCCGCCGCTGCGAGATCCAGGTCGCATACGCCATCGGGGTGGCCCATCCGATCTCGATCATGGTGGAGACCTTCGGCACCGAGACGGTGGACCCGGTCCGGATCACCGCCGGGATCAGGGAGATCTTCGACCTGCGCCCGGCCGCCATCATCCGGGACCTGGACCTGCGCCGGCCCATCTACCGGCGCACGGCCGCCTACGGGCACTTCGGGCGGCCGGACAAGGAGTTCACGTGGGAGGCGACCCCCCGCCTGGAGGACCTCAAGCGGGCCCTGAGCCTCTAGCTCCTCCTCCCACCAGCGATCCCCAGGTGCCCCCCGACCGCTCGGGGGTGCGCGTGGTGCGGGTGCTGGCGGACCTGCCGGCAGTAGGGAAGACATTCGACTACTCCGTCCCTCCCGGCTGGTCGCACCCCGTGGGGGTGGGGACCCGGGTGCGGGTGGCGCTGGGGCCCCGGCGGGTGGCGGGCTGGGTGGTGGAGGAAGGGGCCACCCCGCCGCCGGGCGTGGAGCTGCGCCCTCTGCTGGCCTGGAGAGGCCACGGCCCGTCGCCGGAGATCGTGTCCCTGGCCCGCTGGGCGGCCTGGCGCTGGGCCGGCCGGCCGGCGCACTTCCTCGCCACCGCCTCGCCCGAGACGGTGGTGCGAGAGCTACCCGCTCCCGGCGAGGGCCGACGGCAGCCGGACCGGGCCGAAGGGCGCTTCGGGGCCTTGCCACCTGGGAGAGCGTCGGGAGCCCGTGCCTCGTCCCCGCTCGCCGCCGAGGCGGTGGGAGCGGGCCGGGCCGTGGTGCAGCTGCCGCCGGCGGCAGACCTGCTTCCCCTGGTCGAGGGTGTGCTGGAGGCCTGCCTGCGCCCCGGTCGGTCCGTGCTCGTGCTGAGCCCCTCCGTCCCCGGCGCCGCCCACCTGGCCGGACGGCTGTCGGGAGCGGGGTGGCCGGTCGCCCTCCTGCCCGGGGGGTGGGCGGCGGCGGCGGCGGGGGGGAGGGTGGTGGTGGGCTCCCGGGCCGGGGCGTGGGGGCCGGCCCCGGGGTTGGCCGGCGTGGTGGTCCTCGATGCCCATGACCAGGCCTGGCAGGGGGAGGCGGCCCCCACCTGGGTCGGATGGGTGGTGGCCGCCGAGCGGGCCCGCCGGGCCGGGGCCCCCTGCGTGGTGACCTCGCCCTGCCCCACGGTGGAGCTGCACGCCTGGGGGAGGCTGGTGCGGGTCTCCCGGTCCTCGGAGCGCCGCGGGTGGGCGGTGCTGGATGTGGTGGACCGGCGCAAGGAGGACCCCCGGGCGGGCCTGTTCACCGAGCCCCTGGTGCGGCTGGTGCGGAGGGCGGCGGACGGGGAGGGCGGCCCCCCACTGGTCTGCGTCCTCAACCGGACCGGGAGGGCCCGTCTCCTCGCCTGCACCGGCTGTGGGGAGCTGGCCCGCTGTGAGACGTGCGGAGGGGCCATGGCCGAGGCGCCTATCCTCCCCCCCAGTTCGCCGACCGTGGCCGCAGGAGGGGCCGGCGGGGGCGGGGCCGGGGATGGCGTGTCACCAGAGGGCGCGGCTGGGGACGGTCGGCCCGGGGATCCTGTGCCACCCGAGAGCGGGCGGTGCGGGCCGGGACCGTCCCTACCCTCCAGGCCCATCCGGGTGCCGTCCGGGCTGGTGTGCCGGCGCTGTGGCTCCGGCCGCCCCGCTCTTTGCGCCAGCTGTGGCTCGACACGCCTCAAGGTGCTGAGGATGGGCGTGTCCCGGCTGCGGGAGGACCTGGAGGCGCTGGCCCAGGTGCCGGTGGCCGAGGTCACCAGGGGATCCCCGCCCGGGTGGGGCACGGGCCACCGGCTGGTCATCGGGACCGAGGCCGTGCTCCACCGCCTGGGCCGGGCGAGCGCCGTGGCGTTCTTGGACTTCGACCAGGAGCTGCTGGGGCCGCGGTTCCGGGCCGGCGAGGAGGCGCTGGCCCGCCTGGCCCGGGCTGCCCGTCTGGTGGGTGGCCGGGATGGCGGGGGGCGCGTGCTGGTGCAGACCCGGTTGCCCCACCATGAGGTGGTGCAGGCTGCCCTCCATGCTGACCCCAGCCTCCTGGCGGAGGTCGAGGCCAAGGGACGCAAGGCTTTGCGCCTGCCTCCGGAGACAGCCTTGGCCGTGGTGTCGGGGGCGGCAGCGGAGGCCTGGGTGGCCGCCCTCCGGGAGGCCGCGGGCAGTGCCGGGCTGGAGGTGCTGGGGCCGAGCGAGGGCAGGTGGCTGGTGCGGGCGCCCGATCACCGGGCTCTGTGCGACCCCCTGGCCAGCCTGCCCCGGCCCCGCCAGGGCCTGCGGATCGAGGTGGACCCCTGGCGGGCGTAATGCACGACGGGCGGCCCTGAGCCGCTACAGTTTACGTCAACGTCAGTTTGGCCCTGGGAACTAGCTGAGGAGGAAGCACGTGCGCGTGCCGGCGCTGAGCGGAACGCAACGCAGATCACGGGCGAAGGCCCCCGGGGATCTGGGGCCCAGGTACAAGTGGGTGGCCCTCTCCAACACCACGATCGGGATCCTGATGGCCACCATCAACTCCTCCATCATCCTGATCGCCCTCCCCAACATCTTCAACGGCATCCACCTCGACCCGCTGCTGCCCAGCAACACCTTGTACTTCCTCTGGATCCTGATGGGCTACCTCGTGGTCACCGCCGTCCTGGTGGTGAGCTTCGGGCGCATCGGTGACATGTACGGGCGGGTCAAGATGTACAACCTCGGCTTCGCCGTGTTCACCCTGTTCTCGATCCTTTTGTCCCTCAGCTGGATGCAGGGGCGGGGAGCGGCCCTCTACCTCATCATCATGCGGGTGCTCCAGGGGGTCGGCGGGGCCATGCTCTTCGCCAACTCCAGCGCCATCATCACCGATGCCTTCCCCGAGGACCAGCGGGGCCTGGCCCTGGGGGTCAATGCCGTGGCCGCCATCGCCGGCTCCTTCATCGGCCTCGTCCTGGGCGGCGTGCTGGGCCCGGTCGACTGGAGGTTGGTCTTCGTGGTCTCGGTGCCGGTGGGCCTGTTCGGGACGGTGTGGGCCTATCTCAAGCTGCACGACACCGGCGTGCGCCGGCAGGCCCGCATCGACTGGTGGGGCAACCTCCTGTTCGCCGCCGGCCTCATCTCGATCCTGGTCGGCATCACCTACGGGATCCTGCCCTACGGCGGGCACACCATGGGCTGGACCAATCCGAAGGTGCTGGGCGAGCTGGTAGGCGGCGCCCTTCTGCTCGTGCTGTTCACCTGGGTGGAGACCAAGGTGGCCGAGCCGATGTTCCGCCTGCCGCTGTTCCGCATCCGGGCCTTCACCGCCGGAAACCTGGCCCAGCTGCTCTCATCCCTGGGCCGAGGCGGGCTCATGTTCATCCTCATCATCTGGCTCCAGGGGATCTGGCTGCCCCGCCACGGGTTCACCTTCGTGGCCACCCCCCTGTGGGCGGGGATCTACATGCTGCCGCTCACGGCTGGCTTCCTCGCCGCCGGGCCTGTGTCCGGGTTCCTCTCGGACCGCTACGGGGCGCGGCCGTTCGCCACGGGGGGAATGGTGGGAGCTGCCATCGGCTTCGGGCTGCTCGAGCTGCTCCCCATGGACTTCTCCTACGCCTGGTTCGCGCTGATCCTGCTGTTCCTCGGGCTGTCCATGGGGCTGTTCTCCGCCCCGAACCGCACCGGGGTGATGAACAGCCTGCCCCCGGACAAGAGGGGGGCGGGGGCCGGCATGATGGTCACCTTCCAGAACGCCTCGATGGTGCTCTCCATCGGCATCTTCTTCACCCTCATCATCGTGGGCCTCTCGGCCACGCTGCCCCAGACGCTCTACCACGGGCTCACGGCCCACGGCGTGCCGGCCTCCGCCGCCCACCGCGTGGCCGCCTTGCCCCCTGTGGGAAGCCTGTTCGCCGCCTTCCTCGGCTACAACCCCATCAAGAGCCTGCTGGGCCCGACCGGGATCCTGGCCCACCTTCCCCATGCCCAGGCCTCGTACCTGGTCGGCCGGGAGTTCTTCCCCAAGCTGATCTCGCCACCCTTTGCCACCGGCCTCCATGAGGCCTTCGACTTTGCCATCATCGCCTGCCTGATAGCCGCCGGCGCATCGTGGCTGAGGGGCGGCAAGTACGTCTACAGCGAGGAGGAGCAGGTCCCTGGGGAGGACGAGGTGCCGGTGGGGGTCCCGTCGTCCACCGGGCCGGTGGCCGGCCCGCCGCCCGGCGATGGAGCCCGCGCCGGTGGGCAGCCGGGTAGCGGGGAGCGAGACGGGGCCCGGGGCAGCGATGGCCGCGGGGGACACGGCACCGAGGGCGTCCCTGCCTGGCCGGGCGGGCGGCGGGCCAGCGCCGGGGGAGGGGGCCGGTGAGCCCCGCCCCGGCCCCGGCCGCCCCCGCCCGAGAGGGGCTCCTCCCCATCGGCCGGGTCGCCGAGCAGCTGGGCGTGTCGGAGCGCACGCTGCGCTACTACGAGGAGATAGGTCTGGTCACCCCCGCGGATCACACGCCCGGGCACTGCCGGCGGTACACGGAGGCCGACGTGGCCAGGCTGTCACTCATCCGCGATCTCCAGGAGGTCATGGGTTACAGCCTGGAGGAGATCCACGCCATACTGGCGGTGGAGGACCGTTTCGAGGCCATCCGCGCCGCGTACCGCCGCGGTCAGGGCCCGGGCGAGCAGGCCCGCCTCCTGGAGGAGGCCATCGAGATGCTCGAGGCTCAGCAAGCCCGGGTCCGGGCCAAGTTCGAGCGGCTGGCGGCCATCCTGGAGCGGATCGAGGCCAAGGCCGCCCACTACCGGGAGGTCCACCAGCAGCTGACGGAGTCAGCTGGCTGAACCCTGGGGGGTCCACCCTGGCCGGGGTGGTCGCGGGCCACAATGGCGCCATGAGCGACCGGGCTGTGCGCGGGGTGGTCACCCTCTCCGCCTCCTACGGCGCCGGCGGGGGGCCGGTGGGCCGGATGCTGGCCGAGCGGCTGGGGTTGCCGTTCTTCGACCGGGCCATCCCCGTCGAGGTGGCCCAACGCATGGCCGTCTCTCTGGAGACGGTGCTGGCTCACGACGAGAAGGCCGAGACCGGCATGGAGCGCTTCCTCACGACGATGGCCCGCCTGGCCGTTCCCCTGGGGCCGGACCCGGTGGTCCACGACGTTGGGTACTCGGCCGAGACCTACAAGGAGCAGACCGAGGCGGTGCTGCGCCGGGTGGCTGATACGACTGGTGGCGTGGTCCTGGGGCGGGCTGGGATGCTGGTCCTGCGCGGCCGGCCCGACGTGCTGAGCGTGCGGCTGGACGGTCCGGTGGCCGGGCGCATCGCCCGGGTCATGGCCCTGGAGGGCATAGACGAGGCCACCGCCCGCGAGCGCCAGGCCCAGACCGACCGCGCCCGGGACGCCTACGTGAAGTCCCTTTACGGAGCCCGCCAGGACGACCCCCGGCTGTACCACCTGATCCTCGACTCCACCGTCTTGGAGCTCGAAACCTGCACGGACCTGATAGAGCTGGCGGCGAGGGCCCGTCTGGGCAGCAGGAAGCCCGGGTGGGGTTAGCCGGCCCTGCATGGCCGGCGTGCCCCTTGGCTCCGGGAGCGGGTCGGGACCGGGCCAGCCGCCGTGTCCCGGGGCCACCCCCCTCCTGAGGGCGCCCTCTGGGCCGGGGCCCTCTGGGCCGGGACCGCCTCGCCCGGGGCCCCCTCTCACTGGGTCCCCGTCGGCCGGGGCCCCCTCTCACTGAGTCCCCTTTGTCCGGTGTCCTCTCATGGTCACAGGCCGCCCGTAGGATGGGGAACATACGTTCCCTCACCTGGGAGGAACGCATCGCCGGCTGGGGCCGGCCCATCCGGAGGACCACCCGAAGGCGGGACCGTCCATGTGCGAGCGCCTGTCGGTGCTTAGGAAGGCCTTGGCCCACTGGGCAGAGCGCTTCGACCCGGCGCTGGTGAGCCTGGCTGACGCTTCTTCGGTGGTGGAGCAGGCGGCTGCCATCGAGGCCACCGCCGCCACCATCAAGGCACTGGCTGCGGCCCGCTCCGCCGAGGGGCGTGGCGGGAGGAGGGGCACCGCTCGGCCGCCGAGGCACTGGCCCGCAGGGTCGGCATGTTCACCCAGGCGGCCCGGTCGACGCTCGAGACCGGCAGGCGCCTTTGCTCCCAGCCCGAGGTGAGAGAGGCGGCCAGCTCTGGCCGGCTCTCCCCGGCCCAGACCCAGATGGTCTCCGAGGCCACCGGGTCCGACCCTTCATCCGGGGGCCGCCTGCTGGACCTGGCCCGGTCGGCCTCCTTGGCCTGCCTGGCCGAGGCCTGCCGGGAGGCGAAGGCCGCCTCCCACCGGGATCTGGAGGCCCGCCGGCGGGCCATTCAGGCCAGGCGCTCCCTCCGGCACCGGACCGACACCGAGGGTGTCTGGCACCTGAGAGCGGAGGGGAACCCCGAGGACGGGGCCCAGGCGATGGCGGCTCTGGCTCCCCTCGCTGACCGCCGCCACCGAGAAGGCAGAGCCCAGGGAACACAAGAGCCACTGTCTGCTCATAGCTTTGACGCCCTGGTGGACCTGGCCCGGTCCTCGACCGGACCGGGCCCTCATGGGCAGAAGGCCCAGAGGGGGTCCCCGGTGAAGCTGCTCCTCAGAGTGGACCTCGACGCCTTCCTCAGGGGAGCGCCCGAGACGGAGAGACGTGTGAGCTGGTGGGATATGGACCCATCGCCATGTCGGCGGTGCGTGACCTCTTGGCCCTGGGGAGCCCCTTCGTGGCCGCCATATTGACCAGGGCCAAGGCCCTCACCGGGGTAGCTCACCTGGGCCGGCGGCCCAGCGCCTCCCAGCAGAGCGCTCTCGAGTGGCTGTACCCCTTCTGTGCCGCCGCGGGTTGCCCGGCCCAAGGGCAACTTGAGGTCGACCACCGCTTGGAATGGGCCAAGTGCCACTACACCATGTACGACCTCTTGGATCTTCTCTGTGCCCATCACCATGGCCTCAAGACCACAAAGGGCTGGGCCCTGGTGGAGGGGAGGGGCAAGCGGCCCTTCGTCCCTCCCTCCGATCCCCGCCACCCGAGCCGACGGAGCGGCGGCGAAGGTGGACCTGCACCCTGAGCCGCCCGTGGCCGGGCCGAGGGTAACGTGGTCGCTCTGCGGGTTGGGCGCCCCGGCCCCCGCCGGCCCCCATGAGGTAGAGGTGACGGTACTCCTGGCCCTAGCATCGGCGGTCGCCTACGGCGTGTCGGACTTCACGGCCGGCGTTTGCTCGCGCCGGGCCAGCTTTGTCAGGGTGAGCCTCCTCACCCAGGCCTCGGCGGCGGTGGTGGTCCTGGTCGCGGTGGGGGCTACCACCCATGGGCTGGCGCCCTTGCGGTCGCTGGCTTGGGGAGGGGCCAGCGGGATCGGCGGGGCGGTGGGCACGCTGGCGTTGTACCGGGGGTTCGGCCGGGCCCGCATCGGCGTGGTGGCGCCCTTGAGCGCGGTGGGTGCGGCCGCTCTGCCGGTGCTGGTGGGTCTGGTCCTGGGGGAGCGGCCGGCCGCCTTGGCGCTGGCCGGGGTGGGCTGTGCCATTCCGGCCGTGTGGCTGGTGGCGAGGTCGGGGGGCGCGGCCCACGCCCCCTCGGCGCCGGCGCCTCGCGGGGTGGTCGACGGGCTGGTGGCGGGAGCGGGGTTCGGGCTGCTCTTCATCGGCCTGGAGCGAGCGGGTACCGGCCACGGCCTCTGGCCGGTGGCTGCGGGTCAGGTGGTGGCCCTGGTCCTGCTGGCGGCCGCCAGCCTGGCCGGCGGGTCTGGCGGCCTTCCGGGGCGGAGCGTGGTGGCGGGGAGCGCAGCCTCGGGCCTGCTGGCCGCCGTCGCTGTCATCTGCTATTTCCTCTCCACCGCCCACGGCCTCCTGGCCGTGGTGGCCGTGCTGGCCTCCCTCTACCCGGGTGTCACGGTCCTGCTGGCCCGGGCCGTGCTGGGGGAGAGGATGGGGCGGGGCCAGCAGGCGGGCCTGGGTCTGGCCGCGGTGGCCATAGTCCTGATCGTCCTGGGGGGCTAGTGGCCCGCCTGGCCTTCCTCGGCACCCCTGAGCCAGCCGTCACGGCCCTGCGGGCCCTGGTGGGCGCCGGCCACGACGTGGCGGTCGTGGTGACACGGCCGGACCGCCGCCGGGGAAGGGGCCAGGGCCCTGGTCCCAGCCCGGTGAAGGCCGCCGCCCTGGAGCTGGGGCTGAGGGTGGCCGAGGAGCCGGCCGAGGCAGGCCGGGCCGGAGCCGGGATCGGCGTCGTGGTGGCCTACGGCAGGCTCCTCGAGCCAGAGCTCCTGGCCCGCCTGCCCATGGTGAACCTGCACTTCTCGCTCCTTCCCCGCTGGCGGGGGGCGGCTCCGGTGGAGCGGGCCATCCTGGCCGGCGACCGGGAGACCGGGGTGTGCCTCATGAAGGTCGAGGAGGGTCTCGACACCGGACCGGTGTACGCCTGCCGGCGGGTGGAGATCGGTGACCAGGAGACGGCGGCCCAGCTGAGGAGGAGGCTGGCCACCATGGGGGCCAGCCTGCTGGTCGAGCGGCTGGCTGACCTCCCCGCCAGCCTGGGCAGCCCGGTACCCCAGCAGGGTGAGCCCACCTATGCCCCCAAGCTGGCCGTGGAGGAGCTGCGCCTCGACTGGGCCCGGCCGGCCTGCCGGCTGGCCCGGGTCGTGAGGGTCGGGCGGGCCTGGACCACCTTCCGGGGAAGGCGCCTCCTGGTGCTCGAGGCCCGGGCTTCCTCGGCCCCCCCGCTCTCGGACACGATGGACCTCCTGACGCCGGGGAGCCTGGTGGGCAACCAGGTGCTTACCGGCTCCGGCCTGCTCGAGCTGGTGGTGGTCCAGCCCGCGGGACGGGCGGCCATGTCCGGGGCGGACTGGGTGAGGGGAGCCAGGCCGGCTGCCGGAGAGGCACTGGGCCGGTGAGTGGGCCGGGGTCCCGACGGCCTCAGGGGCAGGCTCGGCCCGGGGGAAGCGTCCAGGGCCAGCCCTCCCCGGGCCGGCCCCGCCGGGGGGCCGGGGACGGTGCCCGCCGCCTCGCTCTCCGGGTGCTGGTCCGCATCGAGGGGGGCGCCTATGCCAACCTGGCCCTGCCCGGCGAGCTGGCCCGCTCCGGGCTGCCGCCCCGGGAGCGCCGCTTGGCGACGGAGCTGGTGTACGGGACGACCCGGATGCGCCGGGCCTGCGACTGGCTGGTGGGCCGGCACCTGCGCAGCCAGGTCCTCGACCCCGCGGTCTGCTCGGCCCTGCGCCTGGGTGCCTACCAGCTCGCCTTCACCCGGGTCCCACCCCATGCCGCCGTCTCGAGCTCCGTGGGCCTGGCCCCCGAGCGGGCCCGTGGGCTGGTCAACGCCGTTCTGCGCCGGGTCGCCGGCGACCTGCCCCCGACCTGGCCCGACCGGGCCACGGAGCTCAGCTACCCGGACTGGGTGGTGGCGAAGCTGGAGGCCGACCTGGGCCCCGAGCGGGCGGGGGCGGCCCTGGCGGCCATGAACCGGCCCATTGCCCCCGTGGTGCGGGCCGACGGTTACGTGCAGGACCGTGCCTCCCGGTGGGTGGCGGAGCTGGTGGGGGCGCAGCCGGGGGAGCGGGTGGCCGACCTCTGCGCCGCGCCCGGAGGCAAGGCCACCGCCCTGGCCGGGCCGGGGGGGGCAGAGGGGCCGGCCCTGGTGGTGGCGTGCGACCTTCGGCCCCGGCGGGCCCGGCTGCTGGCCCGCAATGCCCGACGCCTGGGCCGGGACAGGCTGGCGGTCGTGGTGGCCGATGGCAGGCACCCGCCCGTGGCTGGGGCCACCCTGGACCGGGTGCTGGTGGACGCTCCTTGCTCGGGGCTCGGGTCCCTGGCCCGTCGCCCTGACGCGAGGTGGCGGGTGCGCCCCGACGACGTGGACCGCCTGGTCGGGCTGCAGCGCCAGCTGCTGCTGGGGGCGGCCGGGCTGGTGCGGCCGGGAGGCGTCCTCGCCTACAGCGTCTGCACCCTGACCCGGGCCGAGACGGTCGAGGTGGACGAGTGGCTCGCCTCCTGCCGCCCCGACCTGGTCCCCCTCGACCCGCCCGGTGAACCCTGGGCACCCTGGGGGCGGGGCGGTCTCCTCCTGCCCCAGGCCACGGGAACTGACGGCATGTACCTGCTCAGGCTCAGGAGGCGGGGGTCACCCGGATAGCGTGATCGTGGTGCCGGTGATCGCCCCTTCCATCCTGGCTGCTGACTACGCGGAGCTGGCCCGGTCGGTGGCCTCGCTGGGCCGCGAGGCCGACTGGCTGCACGTGGACGTCATGGACGGGCATTTCGTCCCCAACCTCACCATCGGGCCGCCGGTGGTGGAAGCCCTGCGCAAGCGCACCGACCTCTATTTCGACTGCCATCTCATGATGACGAACCCGGGGGACTACCTGGAGGCCTTCCGGCAGGCCGGGGCCGACGGGTGCTCGGTGCACGTGGAGGTGGGCGACACCGCCGCCCTCATCGAGGAGATGGCGGCCCTGGGCCTGGACCGGGGGCTGGCCGTCAACCCCGAGACGCCCTTCGAGGCCTTCGCCCCCTACCTGGACCGGTTGGACCTGGTGCTGCTCATGACGGTGCATCCCGGCTTCGGAGGCCAGGAGTTCATGGCCGACGTGATGCCCAAGCTGCGCCGGACCCGGGCCGAGCTGGAGAGGCGAGGCCTTCGGGTGGCGGTACAGGTGGACGGGGGGATCGACGAGCACACGGGGCCCACCGCGGCCGAGGCCGGCGCTGACGTGTTCGTGGCCGGCACGGCGGTCTTCGGCCGGGAGCGTCCCGCCGAGGCGGCGAGGAGGCTGCGGGAAGCGGTCTCGTCGACGGGCTCCCCTGCGGGGGCGAGCGGCGGGCCGGCGCCGGGGGGTGAGGAGTGAGCGAAGGGCACTCGCCGCCGGCCCCCCGCTGGGAGGCCAAGGTGCTCACGGTCTCGGACGGGGTGGTGGCCGGGACCCGGGAGGACCGCTCGGGGGCTGCGCTGGCCGAACGGCTCTCGGCGGCCGGCTACGAGGTGGTGGAGCGGGTCACGGTCGGCGACGGCGTGGCGCCCGTCTCGGACAGCCTGCGCCGCCTGGCTCGGGGGTTCACGGGCCTGGTCGTCACCACCGGGGGAACGGGGTTCGGCCCCCGGGACCTCACCCCCGAGGCGACCCTGGCGGTGCTCGACCGCCAGGCCCCCGGTCTGGCCGAGGCCATGCGGCTGGTGAGCCCCCTGGGCCGCCTGTCGCGGGCGGTGGCCGGGACGCTGGGGTCCGCCATCGTCCTCAACACCCCGGGCTCTCCCCGCGGGGCCGTCGAGTGCCTGGAGGCGGTGCTGGACGTCCTGCCCCATGCCCTGGACCTGCTGGCCGGCCGGGGCGGGGCGCACCCCGGCACCGGCTCGTAGGCCGGGCGTCCTGCCTTCCGTCGGGCTCCTTCGGCGGCGGGTTTCCCGGGGAGGCGGCAACGCCCCCTAGGCGGGAGGGCCGGGGGCCAGGCGCAGGGTGGCGTGGTGGTGGTTGCCGGCCTGGTCCACCCATCCCACCGTGACCGAATGGCCAGGGTGATCCCCGGCCAGGGCCGAGCTCAAGGCATTCGGCGAGCTGATGGTGCTCCCGTCGAGGGACACGATCACGTCCCCCGGCCGGATGCCGGCCGAGGCGGCCGGGCTCCCCGGCACCACGGCCATGACGGCTGCCCCCGAGCTGACGGGGGCGATGCTGGTGGGGCTGGAGGAGCCGGGCCCGAAGGGGAAGGGCTGGCCGACGGCCTGGCGAGCCTCGCGGACCGTGGTGACCTGGACCCCGAGTATCCCTCGCTGGCCTACATGGACCTGGCTGGAAGCCTGGCCATGGCGGATCTGGTTGACGACGCTGCGGGCGGTGTTGATGGGGATGGCGAAGGCGATGTTGTTGGCCTGCTGACCCTGGGCCCCGGTCGCCGCCGCCGTGTTCATGCCGATGACCTGCCCGGTCGGGTCAACGAGGGGGCCGCCGGAGTTCCCGGGGCTGATGGGTGCGTCGGTCTGGATGAGGCCGGTGAGGTGCTCGCTGGAGCCGGTGGCGGAATCGCCGGCGGTGATGCTGCGGTGGAGAGCGGAGACGATCCCCTGGGTCACCGTCGGGGGGCCCTGGAAGTCGAGGGCGTTCCCTATGGCCACCACGGACTCCCCGACGCTCACCGTGGAGGAGTTCCCGAGGGTGACGGTCGGCAGGCCCGAGATGCCGTGCACCTGGAGCAGGGCCACGTCGGCGGTGGGGTCGGTGCCGAGGACCGTGGCGCGGTAGGCACGGGGGTGGCCCGCGATCTTGACCCTGATCGAGGTCGCCCCCTCGACCACGTGGTTGTTGGTCAGAATCTGGCCCCCGGAGGTGAGGATCATCCCGGTCCCCGCGGCGCGGCCCTGCTCGTAGCCGAGCACGGTGGAGATGTCCACCACGGCCGGATCGACCCGGTTGGCGATGGCGGACACGCTGAGGTGCTTCATGCTCACGCTGCCGGCCGGGACCGTGCGGGACGGCGACGAGCCGGAGGAGCCGGAGGAGCCCCCGCCCTCCAGGGCCAGGCTTATCCCGCTGCCCAGGCCGCCTGCGGTCACAGCGATGGCGACGGCACCGGCCACCATGGCCGCCCGGCGCCGGCGCCGGCGGGTCGGCCGGCGGCTATGGCGCATGGGAGCCATGGGAGAGGTCGGGGGCACTTGGTGCCATCCCGAGCCGCCCTCGGGCCCGGGCCCTCCGGGGGGAACCGACCCGGACGCGCTCCCGCCAGCCCCAGCCGTCTCACCGGTCGCAGCCGTCTCACCGGTCGCAGCGGGCTCGGCAGCCCCGCCCTCTCCTCCCGCCCCCCACTGCTGCCCCGGCGGGCTGGCGTCGCCTGGCCCGCCCCCGCTTCCCGGCCCGGCCGGGCTGGTGTGGCCACCCTCGGCCGGCGCATGGCCACCGATTGTCTCCGGTGGCTCGCCTGGTTGGATGTGATCCTCGCCCACGGTCTCTCCTTGCTGGTCTCGCCTGGACCCGTGCTGTCACCGGCCAGCCTGCCGGTGCCGCCTGAGAGGGGGCTGTGGGCAGGATCGGGACCTTCCTAGAGGTAGCGTACGGCGCCATGCACCGGGCCCCCGACCGGGGAGCCGTGGACCGGGCTCGGGACCTGGAGGCCATGGACCGGGCTGTCGAGCTGGCAGCCGGGGTGCGGGGGACGACCTCGCCCAATCCCTGGGTGGGGTGCGTGGTGGTGGCCGGGGGCGAGGTCTTCGAGGGTGCCACCGCTCCCCCCGGGGGTCCCCATGCCGAGGCGGTGGCGCTGGCCGGCGCCGGGCCGCGTGCCCGCGGTGCGACTCTGTACGTGACCCTGGAGCCCTGCGCCCACACCGGGCGCACCGGGCCCTGCGCCCAGGCCATAGTGGAGGCGGGGGTGGCCCGGGTGGTCGTGGCCATGGAGGACCCCGACCCCCGGGTACGGGGCCGGGGCCTGGCCCGCCTGCGCCAGGCCGGGATCCAGGTGGAGGTGGGCCTGCAGGCAGAGCGGGTGGCGGAGCAGCTGGCTCCCTATCTGAAGCACCGGGCCACGGGCAGGCCCTGGGTGGTCCTGAAGCTGGCCGCCACGCTGGACGGCCGCCTGGCCGCCCCGGACGGGACCAGCCGCTGGATCACCGGGCCCGAGGCCCGGGCCGATGCCCACAGGCTGCGGGCGGAGAGCGATGCCGTGCTGGTGGGGGCGGGCACGGTGCGGGCGGACGACCCGAGGCTGACGGTCCGCCTGGCCGGCGACGGGGGTCGCCAGCCCCTCCGGGTGGTCCTGGGCCGGGCGCCCGCTGGGGCCAGGGTCCATCCGGCCCTGGAGCTCGGGGGCGCCCCTGGGGAGGTGCTGGAGCAGCTGGGGGCTCGGGGGGTCCTGCAGGTGCTGGTGGAGGGCGGGGCCCGGGTGGCCCACGAGTTCCACGCTGCGGGCCTGGTGGACCGCTATGTGCTGTACCTGGCGCCGGCGCTCATGGGCGGGGATGACGGCACGCCCCTCTTCGCCGGCCCCGGGGCCCAGAGCATGGCCGAGGTGTGGCGAGGGCGGCTGGTGTCGGTGCGCCGGCTGGGTGAGGACCTGCGGGTGGAGCTGGCGCCGAGGCCCTGACAGGGCCGGGTGAGGGCTCGGGAGGGGGGCCAGGCCTTCCCGGCAGCGCCAGGGGCCCCGTCAACGCTTGGGGCGGGGCGGGCCTCCCTCGGTGCGTCCGGGGCCGGTAGCGTCGCAGCAGAAAGGAGCCACCCATGTTCACCGGCATCGTCGAGGAGAGGGGGGAGGTGCTCAACCGGGTCAGCCGGGACGGGGGCCGGCTCGTGGTGCGCGCCGCCCTGGCCGGGGAGCTCGCCCTCGGGGACTCGGTGGCCGTGAACGGGTGCTGCCTGACCGTGGTGGGCCTCGGGGACGGCTGGTGGGAGGCTCAGGCGGTGTCCGAGACGCTGGCGCGCACCAACCTGGGGGAGCTGGCTCCAGGCAGCCCGGTCAACCTGGAGCGGCCCGTGCGACCTTTGGATCGCCTGGGGGGCCACATGGTGCAGGGCCACGTGGATGCCGCCGTGCCCGTGCTCGCCCCGGCGCCGGAGCTGGTGGTGGGGCTCCCCTTGCACCTGTCCCGTTACGTGGTGGAGAAGGGCTCGGTGGCGCTGGACGGTGTGAGCCTGACCGTGGCTGAGGTGGGAGAGGACTACTTCCGCGTGGCGGTGATCCCTCACACGATGGAGGTCACTACCCTCGGCAGGCGGACTGCCGGTGAGCGAGTGAACCTGGAGGTGGACCTGCTGGCCAAGTACGTGGAGAAGCTCCTGGGCGGGCGCGGGCCGGCCAACACCGGGCCGGCGCCGGCCACCGCGGCCCCAGTGCCGCCCACTGCCGGCCCGGCGCCAGCCCCCACGCCTGGCCCTCCGGAGCGCTGACCATGGACCGGGTGGAAGACGCCATAGCCGCCATCGGCTCGGGCCGGATCGTCATCGTGGTCGATGACGAGGACCGGGAGAACGAGGGCGACCTCATCATGGCCGCCGAGTTCGCCACGCCCGAGAGGATTGCCTTCTTCCTCAGCCACACCTCGGGCGTCATCTGCGTCCCCATGGTGGCGGACCGTCTGGAGGAGCTCAACCTGCCCCAGATGTGGCCCAACAACACCGAGTCCCAGCGCACCGCCTTCACGGTGAGCGTCGATTATCGCCACGGCACCACCACGGGGATCTCCGCCGCTGACCGGGCCGCCACCATCAAGGCCCTCATCGACCCCGCCACCAGGCCGGCGGACCTGGCTCGCCCCGGCCACATCTTCCCCCTTCGCTACGCCACGGGCGGCGTTCTGCGCCGTGCCGGCCACACCGAGGCGGCGGTGGACCTGGCCCGTGCCGCCGGTCTGTATCCCGCCGGGGTCCTCTGCGAGGTGACCAATGCCGACAAGACCGGCATGGCCCGGCTGCCCGAGCTGGAGGAGCTGGCCAGGCGCCACGGCCTCCCGCTCATCTCCATCGCCGACCTGGTGCGCTACCGGCGCCGCCGGGACAAGCTGGTGCGCCGGGTGCCCGAGGCCACGGCCCGGATCCCGACCGAGTACGGGGACTTCACCTGCGTGGTCTACGAGTCGGTCCTCGACGGCGAGCAGCACGTGGCCCTGGTGAAGGGCGAGGTGGCGGGGCGGGAGAACGTGCTGGTGAGGGTGCACTCCGAGTGCCTCACCGGAGACGCCCTCGGCTCCCGGCGTTGCGACTGCGGGCCGCAGCTGCAGGCCGGCCTGGCCATGATCGCCGCCGAGGGCTGCGGCGTCCTGGTCTACCTGCGGGGACACGAGGGCCGCGGCATAGGCCTGGCCCACAAGCTGCGGGCCTACAACCTCCAGGAGAAGGGCCTGGACACGGTGGACGCCAATACCGAGCTGGGTCTTCCCGTGGACAGCCGCCAGTACGGCATCGGGGCCCAGATCCTCGTGGACCTGGGGGTCACCACCATGCGGGTGCTCACCAACAACCCCGCCAAGTACGGGGGTCTGGAGGGGTTCGGCCTGGACATCGTGGAGCGGGTCCCCCTGCCCCCCAAGGTGAACCCCGACAACCTCAGGTACCTCCGCACCAAGCGGGACCGGCTGGGCCACTACCTGGACGGGCTCCCCGAGCCGCCGGTGGCCAGGCCATGACGGGCCGGCCCGATTACGAAGGGATGGTGAGCGGTGAGGGGGTCCGGGTGGCCCTGGCCTGCTCGCGGTTCAACCGCTTCGTCACCGAAGGGCTGCTGGAAGGGGCCCGGGACGCACTGGAGCGCCACGGTGTCGACCCCGGCTCGGTGGCGGTGGCCTGGGCGCCGGGAGCCTTCGAGCTGCCGGCCCTGGCCCAGCGCCTGGCCCTGTCGGGGAGCTTTGATGCCGTGGTCTGCCTGGGGGCCGTGATCAGGGGCGAGACCGGCCACTACGAGCACGTGGCCGGCCAGTGCGCCGCCGGCATCCAGCGGGTGCAGCTGGACACCGGGGTCCCCGTGGCCTTCGGGGTCCTCACCACCGACACCGTGCAGCAGGCCGTGGACCGGGCCGGCGCCAAGGACGGCAACAAGGGGGCCGAGGCCGCCGTCGCCGCCCTGGAGATGGTGAACCTGTTCCGCCAGCTTCCCCAGGCGGCGCCTAGCGCCCCGGGCACCCTGGCGTGATCCACCAGGGCCGGGTGACGGCCTTCGACCGGGAGGAGGGGCTCGGCACAGTAACCACCGACGATGGCTGCGAGCTGCCCTTCCACTGCACGGCCATCGCCGGCGGCACCCGCACCATCGATCCTGGGACCGAGGTGGTCTTCGAGATCGTCCCTGGTCCCGCTGGGCGCTGGTGGTCCGCCTCCGTTACCCCCCGCTGACCTGGACGAAAAGCAGCCGGATGGCCGAGAGGGCGTCGCGCAGGTGGGGCTCGTCCTCACCCAGGCGGCCGGCCATTCCGTCCACCAGGGCGCCGAAGGCGTCGATGGCCACCTTGGCTTGGTCCAGTCGGGGGGACGGCTGTGACAGGTGCAGGCGGGCCAGCTCGAACAGGTGGTAGGCGTGGTTGGCCACGATGGTGGCTGCCGGGGCGGCAAGCAGCTCCTCCTGCAGCTTGGTGAGCTGCTCGGCCAGCTCAGCGTCGACCTCGGTGGGCTCGGTGGGCTCGCCGGCAGATGGGGGCGGTCCCTGGCCGGTGGGAGGGGTGGGGGCCTCTCGGGTGGGCTGCTCCCCGGGCCGGGGGACCCGGTGCTCGCCGCTGGGGGTCCACAGGCTGCTCACGTCCTGCTAGCCTAGGGCGAGCAAAACACAACAAGGATGGGAAGCGGGGCCCCTGTGGGACTCCCACCCGGCCACTGGTGTTGATGGCGTGCGCCGGGTAGGCAGTAGGTCGCTCTAGTGGCGGGCGTCGCTTTCCGACGTCCGCCTCTTGCCTTCAGGGGCAGGGGGCCCGTGCCCGACAGGAGTGATGCCGCATAGGTGCTGCACCCACCGCCAACGAGCCCAGGATCAATGACCGCATAAGGGCCCGCGAGGTTCGCCTGGTCGACCCGGAAGGAAGGCAGCTGGGGATCAGGCCCCTGCCCGAGGCCCTGAGCGTGGCCCGGGACATGGACCTGGACCTGGTCGAGGTGGCCCCCCAAGCCGTCCCTCCTGTGTGCCGGATAATGGATTACGGCAAGTTCAAGTTCGACGCCGCCCAGCGGGCCAAGGAGTCCCGGCGCAAGGCGACCAACGTCGGGATCAAGGAGATGAAGTACCGGCCCAAGATCGGGCCCGGCGACTTCGAGACCAAGACCCGCCAGGTCTCCCGGTTCCTGGCCGATGGCCACAAGGTGAAGATCACGATCATGTTCCGGGGGCGGGAGGTGTACCACCCGGAGCTGGGCAAGGCCATCTTGGACCGCATCGCCGACCAGATGGACGGGGCGGCCAAGGTCGAGGCCGCTCCCCGGCTGGACGGCCGCAACATGACGATGGTCCTCGCTCCCGACCGGAGGGCCAGGCAGGCTGCAACAGCCAGGGCCCAGACTGACAGACATCCCGTCCCGGACCCCTCGCCCGAGGGGGCCGGGCCCGAAGTTTCCTGAGAAGGGTCTAGCCATGCCGAAGATGAAGACCGATCGGGGCGCCGCCAAGCGCTTCAAGATCACGGGGACCGGGCGCATCCGCCGGCGCCGGGCCTACCGCAACCACCTGTTCGAGAAGAAGCCGAGCCGCCGCACCCGGCGGTTGGCGCGCCCCGTGGAGGTGACCGGCGGCGACGCCCGCCAGGTCCGCCGCCTCCTCGGCATCTAACCCCACCCACCGTCCCCCCTCGAGCAAAAGGAGCCCTTCATGGCCAGGGTCAAGCGCGCCGTCCACAGCAAGAAGCACCGCCGGGCCGTCCTGGAGCGGGCCCAGGGCTACTACGGCAACAAGAGCCGCAGCTTCCGCGCCGCCAACGAGCAGGTCATGCGCTCGCTGCAGTATGCCTACCGCGACCGTCGGGCCCGCAAGGGGGACTTCCGCCAGCTCTGGATCCAGCGCATCAACGCTGCCGCCCGCATGAACGGCATGAGCTACAGCCGCTTCATTGCCGGCCTCCGGGAGGCGGAGGTGGAGGTGGACCGCAAGATCCTGGCCGACCTGGCGGTGAGCGAGCCCGAGGCATTCGCCTCCCTGGTGCGCCTGGCCCGGGGGGGCGGAGGGGACCCGGCCAACCGCCGGGTGGGGGAGGCCGCCGGAGGCACGGGCGGGGGCGGTGGGAAGGCCGGGGAGGGCGGATCCTGACCGCCTCCCCTCTCGGCTGGCGCCACAGCCGGGTGCAGCGTCTCCGCCGGCTGGTGAGGAGGCGCAGCCTCCGCCAGGCCGAGCGGGCCTTCGTGGTGGAGGGGGCCAAGGCGATATCGGTGGCGCTGGAGGCCGGGGTCCCCCTCGAGGCGCTGTACGTGGCCGCGAGCGGTGCCAGGCAGGTGGAGGAAGAGGCCCTCGTGGAACGGGCTCATTTCGCCGGGACGCGGGTGTACGGCCTGGCTGAAGGGGTCATGGAGCGGGTGGCCGACACCGTCACCCCCCAGCCCCTCATGGCCGTTGCCCCCTTCGTCGACGTGGCGCTCCCGGAGCTGCGGGGGGCGGCGCCGCTGGTGGTCTGTGCCGGGGTGCGGGACCCGGGCAACGCTGGCACCGTGATCCGCAGTGCCGAGGCGGCCGGGGCCGGGGGCGTGGTGATGTGCCGGGGGTCGGTGGACCTGTACAACCCCAAGACCGTGAGAGCGTCGGCGGGGGCCCTGTTCCTGGTGCCGGTAGCGTCGGGAGCGGAGGCGGTTTGGGTGCTTGAGGAGCTGGCGGGCTGGGGGATGCGCCGGCTGGCCGCCGTACCCCGTGGCGGCTCCGAGTACACAGCCACGGACCTGGCGGGGCCCGTGGCGCTGGTGATCGGCAACGAGGCCCAGGGCCTGGACCCGGAGGTGGGGGCCAGGGTGGATGGCGGGGTGACCATACCCATGCTCGGGCGCGGGGAGTCCCTCAATGCCGGCGTGGCTGCCGCCCTGCTCTGCTTCGAGGCCGCCCGCCAGCGCCGGGCCCTGGCCCTGGGGGTGTAAGGGTGGGTCTGGACGAGCTTCCCGATGCCGTCATCGTCCTGGATGCCGGCCTCTCGGTGGTGGAGGCCAACCGGGCTGCCGAGGCCCTCACCGGGTTCCGCCGGGAGGAGCTGGTGGGCCGGAGGGTGGCGGAGACCCTGGCTCCCCGGGGGCCGGACGGCAAGGAGCTGTGGGCCGGGGGCTGGGACCGCTCGGCCCACCTGCGGTCGGTCCGCCTGATGCCCGAGCAGGAGGTCGTGCTGCGCCGGCGGGACGGGACCGAGGCGCACGCCCTGGTCACGGGTGCCTACCGGCGGGACCGGGCCGGGCGGGTCACGGGGGCGGTGGTGGACCTCCGGGACGCCAGGAGGAGGGCCACCCAGATGGCCACAGGAGTGGAGATGGTCTCCACCGTGAGCCACGAGCTGCGCTCCCCCCTCACCTCGGTGAAGGGCTATACGAGCCTGCTGCTGCACCGCTGGGAGAGGCTCTCGGCCGAGGACCGGCGCATGATGCTGGAGCAGGTGAACCTGGACGCCGACCGGGTGACGCGTCTGGTCACCGAGCTCTTGGACATCAGCCGGCTCCAGACAGGCCGGCTGGTCCTGCGGCGCCAGCCCGTGGAGCTGGCCCAGGTGGCCGCGGCGGTGGTGGAGAAGGTGAGGCTGGCCCACCCCGGCCTGGAGGCCGCCTTGTCGTTCCCGCCGGGCCTCCCTCGGGCCTGGGCCGACCCCGACAAGGTCGTGCAGGTCCTGACCAACCTGGTGGAGAACGCCTGCAAGTACGGGTCGCTCACCGGCCTGGAGGTTGCTGGCGAGGCGAGCGGCTCCCAGGTGGCCGTGGCGGTTCGGGACCGGGGCCCGGGGCTGGCCGAGGAGGACCTGGACCAGGTGTTCAGCAAGTTCTACCGCCGGGGCGGGGGCAAGCCCACCGGCTCGGGCCTCGGGCTGTGGATCAGCCGGGGCCTGGTGGAGGCCCACGGCGGCCAGCTCACGGCCAGGAACCGGGAGGGCAAGGGGGCCGAGTTCCGCTTCACCCTGCCTGCCGTGGACCTGGACCTGGACCGCGGGGGGCAGGGCGAGGCCGAGTCCCCCCCGGTGGTGGCGTGATGGCGGGCGTGCCCCTGGAGGAGCTGCGGGCCAAGGCCCTGCAGGAGGTGGAGCAGGCCCCCGGCCTGGAGGATCTCCGCCGGGTGGAGCAGGAGGTGCTGGGGAGGCGGTCGCCGCTCACCCTGGCCCACCGCTCCCTGGGGTCCCTTCCCCTAGACGAGCGCCGGGACGCCGGCGCCCGGATCAACCAGGTCCGGTCCGAGATACAGGAGGCCATCGAGGGGAAGAGGCGGGCTCTGGAGGAGGCAGAGCGGGCGGCCCGGCTCGAGGCCGACCGCCTGGACCTCACCGAGGTGCTGGCCACCTGGGGGCCGGGCCACCTCCATCTGGTCACCCAGACCCGGGACGAGCTCGAGGACGTCTTCGTGGGCATGGGCTTCGCCGTGGCCGAGGGGCCCGAGGTGGAGACGGACTGGTACAACTTCGAGGCCCTCAACTACCCGCCGGCCCACCCCGCCCGGGCTGCCCAGGACAGCTTCTACCTGAAGGTGGGGGAGCCCGAGCAGGTCCTCCTCCGCACCCACACCTCCCCCATGCAGGTCCGCCTTCTCTTGACCTCGGAGCTGCCCATCTATGCGGTCATGCCCGGCCGCTGCTACCGGCGGGAGACGGCCGACGCCAGGCACCGTCCTGCCTTCCACCAGATCGAGGCCCTGGTGGTGGACCGGGGGATAACCTTCGCCGACCTGGCCGGCACCATCGAGGAGTTCACGGAGGCCTACTTCGGTCCCGGCATCGCGTCGAGGCTGCGCCCTGGGTCCTTCCCCTTCACCGAGCCCTCGGGGGAGTACGAGGTGACCTGCACCATCTGCCGCGGCCGGGGGTGTCGCACCTGCTCGGGCACGGGTTGGATAGAGCTGGGCGGCTGTGGCATGGTCGACCCCGCCGTGTTCGGGAACGTGGGCATCGATGCCGAGGAGTGGTCGGGGTTCGCCTTCGGGTTCGGGATCGACCGCCTGGTCCAGGTGCGCCACGGCCTTTCCGACATGCGGGTCCTGCAGGAGAACGACATCCGCTTCCTCCGTCAGTTCTAGGAGGACCAGTGCGCGTCCCCCTCACCTGGCTCCTCGAGTTCGCCCCCTTTCCCGCCCGTCCCGGCGACCGCCCGTCGGTGACCGCACTGGGCCAGGTCATGGACGACCTGGGCATGGTGGTGGAGGGCATCGAGGTGGCGGGAGAGGGCCTTGGGGACGTGGTTGTGGCCAGGGTCCTCGAGGTCGGCCCCATCCCGGGAGCCGACCGCATCCGGCGGGTGGTGGTTGACCGGGGGGCCGGGGAGCAGGTGGAGGTGGTCTGCGGGGCATGGAACTTCGGGGAGGGGGATCTCGTCCCGCTGGCTCCCGTGGGGGCCGTCCTCCCGGGGGGGTTCAGCATCTCCCGGCGCAGGATGAAGGGCGTCACCTCCAACGGGATGCTGTGCTCGGGCCAGGAGCTGCGGCTCTCGGACGACGCCGAGGGGATCCTGGTTCTGGGCGGTCAGGGCGTGGAGCCGGGGACCCCGCTGGTGGAGGCGCTGGGCCTGGACCTGGACGTGGTCTACGACCTGGCCATCGAGACCAACCGGCCCGATGCCCTCTGCGTAGCCGGGGTGGCACGGGACCTGGCGGCCCGGCTGCGGCTGCCGTTCCGCTTGCCGGAGCCACCGGGCGCTCCGGTGGCCGGCTCGCTGCCGGCCAGCCTGGAGGTGGTGGCCACCGACCTGTGCCCCCGCTTCCTCGCCCGGGTCCTGGACGTGGGCGCCGTGGCCCCCACGCCTGCATGGATGGCCCGCCGGCTGACCCTCGCCGGCATGCGCCCCATTGGGCCGGTGGTGGACACGAGCAACTACGTGATGCTGGAGCTGGGCCAGCCCACCCATCCCTACGACCTCGACCGCTTGGAGGGTCAGGGGCTGCTGGTCCGGCGAGCCGAGCCCGGGGAGCGCCTGGTAACGCTGGACCGGGTGGAGCGGGTCCTCGGGTCCCATCCCCGGACAGGGGACCCGGTGGACGACTGCCTCATCTGCGATGCCGGGGGTCGTCCGGTCGGGATCGGGGGGATCATGGGGGGCCGATCCAGCGAGATCGGTCCTGCCACCCGGCGGGTGATGCTGGAGGCGGCCTGGTTCGCGCCCATGGCGGTGGCCCGCACCTCCCGGCGCCTCGCCTTGAGGACAGAGGCTTCGGTCCGCTTCGAGCGGGGTTGCGATCCCTCGGGCATCGAGCGGGCCCTGGACCGTATCTGCCAGCTGCTGGCGGGCGAGGGGAGCGGGGCGGGGGAGGTCACCGGCGGCTCTCCCGGTCCGACGGGGACAGGAGCGGTGGTGGTCCCGGGGCTGCTCGAGGTGGGCGCCGTGCCGCCCCGGCCCCCTGTCCCCCTGCGCACGGCCCGGGTCAACGCCATCCTCGGCACCGCTCTGGACGACCAGCAGGTGGTGTCCTATCTGGCCCCGCTCGGGTTCGCCTGCACCCCGGTCGGCCCCGGCCTGGCCGAGGTGGAGGTGCCCGGCTGGCGGCCCGATGTCGAGCGGGAGATCGACCTGATCGAGGAGGTGGCCAGGCACCACGGCTACTCGAAGATCCCGAGGACCCGCCCCCGGTCTCCCCGGGTCGGTGCTCTCAGCGGCTACCAGCGGGACCGCCGCAAGGTGAGGGCGACATTGGTGGGCATTGGCGCCTCGGAGGCCTGGACCTCCTCCCTGCTGGGCCCCCTCGACCACGAACGGGCCGGCTTGGCGGGGCCGGTGCTCGAGGTGGAGAACCCCATGGCCAGGGAGGAGTCGGTGCTGCGCCGGAGCCTGCTCCCGGGGTTGCTGGCTGCGGTGGTGGCCAACACCGCCCACCAGGACCCCGAGGTCGCCCTGTTCGAGGTGGGCCACGTCTTCGCCCCCCGAGCCGGCGGGGTCGCTCCGCCCGGGGGGGCCGGCGCCGCCCTGCGCTCCGAGGAGCTGGTCGACGAGAGGGAGGTGGTGGCTCTGGCCCTGGCCCGGGACGGCGACGACGCCCGCCAGGCGGTGGCGGCATGGCGGGCCCTGGCCGGTACCCTCCGCCTGGCCGAGCCCGAGCTGGTGGCCGCCTCCCCTCCCGGGCTGCACCCGACCAGGAGCGCCCGCCTGGTCGCCGGCGGGGTGGAGCTCGGCGTGGTCGGTGAGGTGGATCCCTCCGTCCTGGAGGGGGCCGGCCTGGGGGGCCGGCGGGTGGGATGGTTGGAGCTCGACCTGGCCTCCTTGCTGGCCTCCCCCCGCCTCCCCGAGGAGGCCAGGCCGGTGAGCAGGTTCCCCTCGGCCGAGTTCGACCTGGCCTTCGTGGTTGATGACGCCGTGCCGGCCTCGGCGGTGGAGGCCACCCTCAGGCAGGTGGCCGGCGACCTGCTGGAGACGGTCAGGCTGTTCGACGTGTACCGGGGAGAGGGGATCGCCCCCGGCCGGCGCAGCCTCGCCTACCGGCTCCGCCTGGCGGCGCTGGACCGGACGCTGAGCGCCGAGGACCTGGGCCGGTTGCGGGCCGCCTGCGTGGAGGCGGTGGAGGTGGCCCACGGCGGGCAGCTGAGGGCGTGAGCAGGGCGAGCAGGCCTTCGCTCCCGAGCGCCATACCCCGGTCCGTCCTCACACCCCGTCGCGCCCGTCATCCACGCAGAAGGGGACCGAGGCACTCCAGGCAGCCTTCCCCCAGCTCCATCCGCACTACAACCAGCCTGGGGCTTCAGTCCTCCTCGCCGCCAGGTCCCAGCGCCGAGTCGGGGTCCAGCTCTCCCGCCTCCAGGGCTTCCAGCAGGCCGGCCGTGCCCGAGCCCAGCCACGGATCGGCCAGTACCAGTCCATCGGCCCCCAGGCCGTCCAGGAAGCCGAAGCCGACCGCGGTGTGCAGGTCCTCATCCCCCGTGGCCACCAGCTCCTCCACCACCCGGAAGCACCTCCGGAGCAGGTCCTCGTGGTCCCAAGGATCAGCCAGCAGCGGAGCCACGAGGCGGGCCAGCTCCTCCAGCACCAGGGCCGCTCCCAGGTCGTCCCCGAAGGCTTCGAGGTGGGGGGCCAGGGCTCCCTCGAGCTCAGGCACGGCGGCGAGGACCCGGTGCAGGGCGGCCCGTTCCGCGCCGGCGGTCATGTTATTGAGCATAGAACATCATGAAACTCACAGTACTTGCGGTAGCGATGGCATACTCACTTATGAGCACGTATAGTTATGCCCTTCGGGACCCTTGGGAGGAGAGAGGCAGGTGAGGCGGAGGGACCTTGCCCACGTAGATGGTACCCTCACGGTCCTTTTTGGCACGTCACGGTACCAACTACGCCTCAGCCCCCCGGAAGGCGTCCCCGGAAGGGTGGCGCCCCCACAAGGCCTCCCCGGACCCTCAGCCCCCCGCAAAGGCGTCCCCGGAAGGGTGGCGCCAGGCGCTCATGGTGAGGGATGAGGAAGGCCGGGTGAGGCGCCCCCGCCCGGGCTTGGCCCTGCCCTCCTTCGAAGATCGGAGCTCTCGGTGACCCGCCACTTCCTCGAGGTAGACGACCTCTCGCCGGCCGAGCTGGCCTCGGTCCTGGACCGCTCGGAGGCCCCTCCGGGGCGCCTGGGCCAGCCCCTCGCCGGCCGGGGGGTGGCCCTGGTCATGGAGAAGCCATCCAACCGCACGCGCAACTCGAGCGAGATGGCCATCGTGCAGCTGGGCGGCCACCCGGTGACCATCCGGGCCGAGGAGTTGGGCCTGGACTCCCGGGAGACGGTGGAGGACGTGGCCCGGACCCTCGGGTGCTACCACACGGTCATCGGTGCCAGGGTGTTCGCCCAGAGCACCCTCGTGCGCATGGTGGCGGCCCTGGACCAAGCCGGCATGCCCGTGCCCGTCGTGAACCTGCTGTCCGACGAGGGTCACCCCTGCCAGGCCCTGGCCGACCTGCTCACCCTGCGCCAGTGCCTGGACGGCCTGGAGGGGCGCACCGTGGCCTGGGTGGGCGACGGGAACAACGTCTGCCGCTCGCTGGCCATCGCCGGGGCCATGGCCGGCCTGCGTGTCAAGGTGGCCTCTCCCCCCGGGTTCGGCCTGACGCCAGCCGACCTGGACCGGGTGGCGGTCGCCGCCCGTGATGGTGCCGTGCCCCAGGTTGAGCTCACGGAGGACCCCCGGGCCGCCGTGGCCGGCGCCGATGCCATCTATACCGACGTCTGGACCTCCATGGGCCAGGAGGCCGAGGCCGCCGAGCGCCGCCGGGCCTTTGAGGGCTACACCGTGGACGAGAGCCTCCTCCGCCTGGCCGCTCCCCACGCCGTCGTCCTCCACTGCCTGCCGGCCCACCGGGGCGAGGAGGTGAGCCCGGGCGTGATCGACGGCCCCCGCTCCGTGGTGTGGCGCCAGGCCGCCAACCGCATGCACACCATGCGGGGCCTCCTCGCCTGGCTGGTGGAGAGCGCGTGACGACCACGCGGCTCGGCCGCCACCAGCGCCAGCACCGCATCGCCGCCCTACTCCAGAGCCACCGCGTGACCAGCCAGTCCCAGCTCGTCGACCTCCTCGCCTCCGAGGGGGTCCTCGCCACTCAAGCGACGGTCTCCCGGGACCTCGAGGAGATGGGTGCCATAAAGGTGAGGGTCCCAGGGGGGGAGCCGGTGTATGCCGTGCCCGAGCTGCCCCGGGAGCAGCTCGCCACCGAGGACCGCCTCCGCAGGGTGATGGGGGACTGGGTGGTGGAGGTGGGCCATTCCGCCAACCTGGTGGTCCTCCACACCCCGCCCGGGTCGGCCCACGTCGTGGCCTCGGCCCTGGACCGCTCCGGGCTGCCCGGCATCCTGGGCACCGTGGCGGGTGACGACACCGTGCTGGTGGTGACCTCCGAGGAGCGGGGCGGGGCCGGCCTGGCCAAGCGACTGGCGCGCTTGGCCGGCCTCGGGCAGGAGTAGGTTCGTCCGGGACGAGGAGGGAGATGACGACAAAGGACAAGCGGGTGGTGCTCGCCTACAGCGGGGGCCTGGACACCTCGGTGGCAGTGAGGTGGCTCACCCACGAGCAGGGGATGGAGGTCATCGCCCTGGTCGCCGACATCGGGCAGGGGGGTGACTGGGCTGCCACCCGGGAGCGGGCCCTGGCCGCGGGGGCGGTCGAGGTGGTGGTGGTGGACGCCGTGGACGAGTTCGCCCGCGACTTCGTGGGGCCGGCCATCGTGGCCAACGCACGCTACGAGGGTAAGTACCCCCTCGTGTCGGCCCTCTCCCGCCCCCTGATCGTCCGGCACCTGGTGGAGGCGGCCCGCCAGCACGGGGCCGGCGCCATCGCCCACGGGTGCACCGGCAAGGGGAACGACCAGGTTCGCTTCGAGGTCTCGGCCGGGGCCCTCGCCCCCGACCTGCAGGTCCTGGCCCCGGTGCGGGGCTGGGGCCTCACCCGGGAGCAGTCCATCGACTACGCCCGGCGCTTCGGCATCCCCGTCCCGGTCACCAAGGACAGCCCGTACTCGGTCGACCAGAACCTGTGGGGGCGGACCGTGGAGTGCGGGGTGCTGGAGGACCCCTGGTGCCAGCCTCCCGAGGAGGTCTTCTGCCTGACTACCCCGGTGGCCACGGAGGCCAAGGAGATGGTCGTCTCCTTCGAGCGAGGCCTGCCGGTGGCCCTGGACGGCCGTCCCCTGCCCCTCCGCCGCCTGATCGAGGAGGTCACGGCCACCGTCGGCTCCTTCGGCTGGGGAAGGATCGACATGGTGGAGAACCGGCGGGTGGGCATCAAGAGCAGGGAGGTCTACGAGTGCCCTGGCGCCCTGGCCCTGCTCATGGCCCACGCCGACCTGGAGGACCTCACCTTGGAGCGCGACCTGTCCCACGAGAAGGCCCGCCTGGAGCCCCGATGGGCCGAGCTGGTCTACGACGGCCTCTGGTACTCGCCCCTCAAGCTGGCACTGGATGCCTTCATGGCGGAGAGCCAGCGCCACGTCACGGGCGACGTGAGGCTGCGCTGCGAGGTGCCCGGACGGTGCTTCGTCGCCGGGAGGCGCAGCCCGGTGGCCCTCTATGACTACCAGCTCGCCACCTATGAGGCGGGCGACGCCTTCGACCAGAGCCTGTCCGAGGGCTTCGTGCGCCTGTGGGGGCTGGGGGTCCAGACGTGGGCCGCTCGCCAGGAGGCGGAATGACCCTCTGGCAGGGACGGTTGGGCGAGGGCCCGGCGCCCGAGCTGATGGCGATCAGCGAGAGCGTCTCCTTCGACCGCCGCCTGGCCATGGACGACCTGGCCGGGTCCCGGGCCCATGTGCGAGGGCTGGAGCGGGCCGGCATGCTGGACGGGCAGGAAGCGGCCATCCTCCTGGCCGCCCTCGAGCACGTGGGGGAGGAGCTGGCGGGCGACCAGTTCCTCTTTCGCCCCACGGACGAGGACATCCACACCGCCATCGAGCGCCGCGTGACCGAGATCGCCGGTGAGGCAGGGGCCAAGCTCCACACCGGCCGGAGCCGCAACGACCAGGTGGCCACCGACCTGCGCCTGTGGTGCAAGCGCGAGCTGGTCGGCGTGGCCCGGCTGGTCCTGCAGCTGCAGCAGGCGCTGCTGGAGAGGGCCGAGGGGGCGGAGGACGCCTACCTGCCCGGCTACACCCACCTGCAGCGGGCTCAGCCGGTCCTGCTCGCCCACCACCTCCTCGCCCACGGATGGGCGCTGGCCCGGGACGTGGAGCGGCTGCTCGACGCCGTGGCCCGGGCCGACGTCTGCCCTCTGGGAGCGGGGGCCCTGGCGGGCTCCTCACTGCCCCTCGACCCCGAGTGGGTGGCCGCCGAGCTGGGGTTCGCCTCGCGCTTCGAAAACTCCCTGGATGCCGTGAGCGATCGGGACTTCGTGGCCGAGGCGGTCTTCGCCCTGAGCCTGCTGGGCGTGCACCTGTCCCGGGTGGGCGAGGAGGTGGCCCTGTGGTCCAGCGAGGAGTTCGGCTTCCTCCACCTGGACGACGCCTGGGCCACGGGCAGCTCGATGCTCCCGCAGAAGAAGAACCCCGACGTGGCCGAGCTGGCCCGGGGGAAGGCGGGGCGCCTCATCGGCCATACCGGGGCCGTGCTGACCGTGCTGAAGGGCCTTCCGCTCTCCTACAACCGGGACCTGCAGGAGTGCACCGAACCTCTCTTCGACGCCGTGAGCCAGGTGCGCCGGGTCCTCGTGGCGCTCACGGGGCTGATCTCAACCGCCACCTTCGACCTGCCCCGCATGCAGGAGGCGGCGGACGGCCAGGCCGCGGCCGCTGTTGACCTGGCCGAGTGGCTGGTGGAGAGGGGGATGCCCTTCCGTCAGGCCCACTCGACGGTGGCCGCCCTGGTGCGGGACTCGCTTCAGCGCCACGTCCCGCTGGCGGAGCTGGTGGAGGCCCACCCCGCCCTGGGCTCCGAGGCCCTGCCCCTGCTGGAGCCGGGCGTGGCCGTGACAAGGCGGTCCACGCCGGGGGGGGCGGGGCCGGGCCCGGTGGCCGAGCAGCTGGCCAGGTTCCGCAAGCGCCTGGACCTGGAGGCGGACCGGGTGCGCTCGGGAGAGCGGGCGGGGGCCGGCGGGAGGTGAAGCCCGGCCATGGCGGCCCCTGAGGCGCCCGCCCGGGGCCTTCACTGCCTGGCGCGCAGCTTCTACGCCCGGGACTCCCTGGAGGTGGCCCCCGAGCTGCTCAACGCCTTGGTGGTGGCGGGCCAACGGGTGGGCCGGATCGTGGAGGTCGAGGCCTACCGGGGCGCTGAGGACCCCGCCTCCCACGCCTACCGGGGCAGGAGCCGGCGCAACGCCACCATGTTCGGGCCCCCCGGGCACCTCTACGTGTACTTCAGCTACGGCAACCACTGGTGCGCCAATGCCGTGTGCGGGGAGGATGGGGTGGCCATGGCCGTCCTGCTGCGGGCCATCTCGCCCGTGGCGGGAGTGGAGGAGATGTGGGCCGCTCGCCCCGCCGCCCGCCGCCTCCGGGACCTGGGGAGCGGCCCGGGGAAGCTCTGCCAGGCCCTGGGCATCGACCGGCGCCATGACGGGGCCGACCTGGTCACGGGGGACCGGGGGGTACGCATCATGACCGACGGGACGGCCTCCCCGCCCCAGCCCGGCAACGGCTCCAGGGTGGGCATCAGCACGGCCCAGGACCGGCCCTGGCGCTGGTGGGTGCCCGGCGACCCCAACGTGTCCCGGCCGGCCAGCGGGGGGGCGGGCAGGAAGTGGCCGGGCAAGCCATAGACTGGAGCATGCCGCACCCCCGTTGGGGGCCGGCCCGGTAGCCACGTTGACCCCGGACGACGGGGTTGGTAAGCTATTGGCTCGCTCCGAGGCGCTTGAGCACCTTGGAGAGCCCGCCTCGGCGGGCAGGAGCGGGGCCACCGACCTGCTAAGGTCGCACCCCGCAGCAGGGCACCGACGCTCATCCGGAGTGTGTGCCAGCGTCGCTCCTTGAAAACGGAACAGAGATGCCAAAAGCCAGTGCGGGCGATCCCAGCCGGCCGGCCTGCCGAGCAGGGCGGGCGGACGGGGTCGTTCACCTCGTTTAGAGCACTGGAAAGACGGACAACGTCCGTCCGAGGTGCCAGTCGGCCAAGGGGGTCAGTGCCCCCGAGGCCGGCTCTCCAGGTCGAAGGGCCGGGTCCGTCCCGGTCCCAAGATCTCGATGGAGAGTTTGATCCTGGCTCAGGACGAACGCTGGCGGCGTGCTTAACACATGCAAGTCGAACGAGGCCCAACCGGTGGCAACACCGGGGAAGGCCTAGTGGCGAACGGGTGCGTAACACGTGAGCAACCTGCCCCGGAGATCGGGATAACACCGGGAAACCGGTGCTAATACCGGATGCCCCCACCGGACCGCATGGCCCGGTGAGGAAAGGTCTTCGCAAGAAGTTCCGCTCCGGGAGGGGCTCGCGGCCTATCAGCTTGTTGGTGGGGTAATGGCTCACCAAGGCTTCGACGGGTAGCTGGTCTGAGAGGACGACCAGCCACACTGGGACTGAGACACGGCCCAGACTCCTACGGGAGGCAGCAGTGGGGAATCTTGCCCAATGGGCGCAAGCCTGAGGCAGCAACGCCGCGTGGGGGACGAAGGCCTTCGGGTTGTAAACCCCTTTCAGCAGGGACGAAGTTGACGGTACCTGCAGAAGAAGCCCCGGCCAACTACGTGCCAGCAGCCGCGGTAATACGTAGGGGGCGAGCGTTGTCCGGATTTATTGGGCGTAAAGAGCTCGTAGG
>JAJPHD010000012.1 GCA_021325455.1 Actinomycetota bacterium | reverse complement strand
GTCAGCCACACCGTGGCCCCCCTCCCCCTCAGGGCCTGGAAGCGCTCCTCCCGGGAGACCTGGGCCGGGTCCCAGGTGACCCGGGCCCGGGGCGGGGGGGAGAGGGTTGAGGTCACCCGAGCACCATCCCCGCCCCTGCGGTGGCGTTGGTGGCCTCGTCGATCAGGATGAAGCTGCCCGTGGCCCGGTTGCGCCGGTAGGGGTCCACCATGAGAGGGGCCGAGGTGCGCAGGGCCACTCGGCCTATGTCGTTCAGGCGGAGCGAGGCGGCTTCCTGGTCCCTGTGCAAGGTGGACACGTCGAAGCGGTAGAAGACCTCGTCCACCACGGCCTTGACGGTGCGGGTGGTGTGCTTCAGGTACCAGCGCGACCCGGGCACGAGGGCGGAGGGGGCCATCCAGCACATCACAGCCTCCAGCGACTGGGTCAACGTGGGGCGGTTGTGGGCCCGGGAGATCATGTCCCCCCGCGAGACGTCCAGGTCGTCTTCCAGGTGGACGGTAACGGACATGGGCGAGAAGGCCTCCTCGATGCCGGCGCCCCTCGCCTCCAGGCGGCTGACCCTGGTGCCGAAGCCAGAGGGCAGCACCACCACCTCCTCGCCCACCCTCACCACTCCTCCCACCAGGCGCCCGGCATAGCCCCGGTAGTCGGCGTGGGCCGGGGTGCGGGGACGGATGGTGCACTGCACCGGGAAGCGCAGGTCCACCAGGTTGGCCTCCGAGGCCACGTGCACCTCCTCCAGGTGGTGCAGGAGGGGTGCCCCCTCGTACCAGCCCATGGAAGCCGAGCGGGTGACGACGTTGTCCCCGTAGAGGGCCGATATGGGGACAAAGGAGATGTCGGTCACCTCGAAGCGGGTGGCAAAGGTGGTGAACTCCTCCCTTATGGCCTCGAACACCTCCTGGTCAAAGCCGACCAGGTCCATCTTGTTCACGCACACCACCAGGTGGGGCACCCGCAGCAGGGAGGCGATGAAGGCATGCCGGCGGCTCTGTTCCACCAAGCCCTTGCGGGCGTCAACCAGGATCACCCCCACGTCGGCGGTGGAGGCCCCTGTGACCATGTTGCGGGTGTACTGCGGGTGGCCGGGGGCATCGGCCAGGATGAAGGTCCTCTTGGGCGTGGAGAAGTAGCGGTAGGCCACGTCGATGGTGATGCCCTGCTCCCGCTCGGCCCGCAGCCCGTCGGTGAGCAGGGCCAGCTCCACGTGGTCCAGGCCCCGGGCCAAGCTGGCCCGCTCCAGCGCCTCCAGCTGGTCCTCCAACAGGGCCTTGGAGTCGTAGAGGAGCCTCCCGATCAAGGTGGACTTGCCGTCGTCCACCGACCCCGCCGTGCACAGCCTGACCAGCTCCTTGGGGGCCGGCCTCTGGTCCCCCATCAGAAGTACCCCTCCTTCTTGCGGTCCTCCATGGCGCACTCCGAGGTGCGGTCGTCGGCCCGGGTGGCCCCCCGCTCGGTGATGCGGCTGGATGCCACCTCCTCTATTACCTCGGCCACCGTCGAGGCGGATGACTCCACTGCCCCCGTGCAGCTCATGTCCCCCACGGTGCGAAAGCGAACCGTGGCCTCATAGGGCTCCTCGCCGGGCCTCAAGGGCAAGTAGGGGCTGACCGCCAGGGTCATCCCGTCCCTCTGGAAGACCGTGCGCCGGTGGGCGAAGTACAAAGAGGGCAGCTCCAGGCCCTCCTTCTCTATGTAGCGCCACACGTCCAGCTCGGTCCAGTTGGAGATCGGGAAGACCCGCAGGTGCTCCCCCGGGTGGATCCGGGCGTTGTAGAGGCTCCACACCTCGGGGCGCTGCGCCTTGGGGTCCCAGGCACCGAAGGAGTCCCTGAAGGACAAGAACCGCTCCTTGGCCCGGGCCTTCTCCTCGTCCCGGCGGGCTCCCCCGAAGAGGGCCTGGAGGCGATGGGTAGAGACGGCCTCCAAGAGGGTCACGCTCTGGGCCCGGTTACGGGAAGGGTTGGCCGGCCCGGGCTCAGCCACCAGGCCCTTGTCGATGCTCTCCTGCACCGAGGCCACGATGAGGCGCTCGCCCAGCTCGGCCACCCTCTTGTCCCTGAAGGCCAGCGCCTCGGGGAAGTTGTGGCCCGTGTCCACGTGCAGTATCGGGAAAGGGAAGCGAGCGGGGCGGAAGGCCTTCTCGGCCAGGGCCAGCAGCACGGCCGAGTCCTTGCCTCCGCTGAAGAGCAGGGCCGGACGCTCCACCTCGGCGGCCACCTCCCGCATGACATAGATGGCCTCTGCCTCCAGGGCGTCCAGGTGCGAGAGCTGGTAGCGGGGCAGAGAGGTGAAATCGACGGTGCTCATGTCCCCGCTCCCGCCTCGCAGCCTGTCCCCCCGAGGTGCATCTCTCCCCCCCCTGGTCACCTCACGACGGGCGCCATGCTAACCGTCGCTGGCCCCCAGCGCACGGCGGCGCCGGGCCCAGCGCGTCGTAGAAAATATCCGTCGCTCTCCGTACTTGCTCCGTGAGGTCATCAGGTACCGTTCATGGCGAACACCTGCGTAGGCACCCTGCCTCGCGGAAGAACAGGGGAGGGAGACCCGTGGAAGAGCTAGAGCAGGACGGCCAGCACCACCAGATCAGCCGGCGCCGGGTGCTCGTCGGAGGGGCGGCGGTGGCCAGCGCAGCGGTGTGGGCCCCCCCGGTGATCGAGAGCCTGGTCGCCAAGGCAGCGGCCTCGTCAGCACCTCCAGGTTTGTCCAACTGCATCTCCTCCATCTCATGGGTGGGGATCGTGGTCACCTACGACGGCGTGAACTACCTGCTCAAGGCGGAGCCATCCGGGAGCTCGCTCACCTTCGCCGCCGAGAACAACAACAACGCCTATCCCTGCTATCCCGACGGGGTGGTCGGGGGAGCGTTCTGCCCGCCTGTCAGCTGGCCTCCTGGGGGGCCCAGCAGCTACCCCAAGAACTACCCAGGCCCCACGGTCACCGGCACCATCACCAACGGGAGCAGCTGCAGCACCCCGGGCAGCTTCACCCTGAGCCTGCCGAACGGGGTGACCCTGGACTCCTGGGAGGTCCACGGCGGGATCGTCAACTGCACCACAGGAAAGCCCGACAGGGCCGGCTGCATCAACGGGACCGCCACCTCCACCACCCTCTGCGCCGCCAAGTGCTAGCAGCGGGCTAGCCGGCCCACCGCCCCACCGATCCCTCCGCCCGGGATTATGCTTCCGGCTGTGGGGGAGGTTGGTGGGGCGGTGGCCGTCGAGGCCCGGAGGCGGGAGCGCCTCCGGGTTCTCCACCTGATCAAGGGACTCACCTTCGGGGGCGCCGAGCAGCTCATCCTCCTGTTCGCCCAGGCGCGGGACGCTGATCGCTTCGACATGGAGGTGGCCTACGTCTTGCGCCATGCCGACCAGCTGGCCGGACCGGTGGCGGAGACCGGCGTCGCCGTTCACTGCCTCGGCGCCACCAGCCACTACGACCTGGGGTGGCTGGTGCGACTGCGCCGCCTGCTCCAGGAGGGCCGCTACGACGTTGTCCACCTGCACCTCCCCTACAGCGCCGGGATGGGGCGCCTGGTGGTGCGCAGCCTCCCCGCCTCCCAAAGGCCCAAGATCGTCCACACCCAGCACAACATCTGGCCCTTCACGGCCTCACCGGTGCGCCTACTTGACCGCCTCACCTTCCGGCTGGATGACGCCGACCTGGCCGTGTCCCAGTCGGCCTGGGCAGCCATGCCCGCCCCGCTGCGGGCCCGCACCGAGATCCTCGTGCACGGCCTGGACCTGGCCCGGCTGCGCTCCTACGGGCCCGAGGTGCGCGAGGAGATAAGGGCCGAGTTCGGCATCGGCCCGGGAGAGGTACTGGTGGCCACTGTTGCCAACCTCCGTCCGGAGAAGGGCTACGACGTGCTGCTCCCCGCCGCCAGGCTCCTGCTGGACGAGGGGCTCCCCGTGCGCTTCGTGGCCGTGGGCAGCGGCCCACTCCAGGCCTCCGTCACCGCACAGAGGAACGCTCTGGGGCTGGAGGACCACTTCACGCTGGCCGGGTTCCGCCGGGACGGCGCCCGGGTCATAGCGGGGTCCGACGTCTTCGTCCTGTCCTCCCATCACGAGGCGTTCCCGGTGGCCGTGATGGAGGCCCTCGCCGTCGGGGTGCCGGTGGTGGCCACGGCCGTGGGTGATGTCGCCGCCGCGGTGACCGAGGGCGAGGGGCTTCTCGTGCCGCCCGGGGACCCCGTCGCCCTGGCCCAGGCCCTGCGGTCCTTGATACTGGTCCCCGAGACCAGGTCCCGCATGGCAGCGGCAGCGCGGGTGGCGGGCTCCCGCTTCGATGTGAGCTCGGCGGTGGAGCGGGTGGAGAGGCTCTACATGGAACTGGCTCCCCCCACAGCCGGGCCCGCCGTGCCTCTGTCCGGAGCGTGGTGCCATGGGACAGGCCGGCCCTGACCCCCTCAGGGGCCCCGTGGTCCTACTCGCCGGCCCGGGCTTCCCCACCGCCATCGTCTACCGCTACCTGGCCCCCCGCCTGCCGGGCCTGGTGCTGGTGACCGAGGAGCCCGTGCCCCGCCTGCAGCTGGCCCGACGGCGGGCCCGCCGCCTGGGCTGGCCGTCGGTTGCCGGGCAGGTGGCCCTGGTCACGCTGCTCATGCCCTGGCTCACCCACCGCAGCAAGCCCCGTGCCCGGGCCATACTCCGCTCCGCCGGCCTGGATGACCGCGCTGTTGCCCCCCAGCACCACGTCTCCTCCGTCAACAGCCCCGAGGCCCACCAGCTGCTGGGCCGCCTCCAGCCCGCCCTCGTCATCCTCCAGGGCACCCGGATCGTGTCGGGCGAGACCCTCCGCTGTGTGCCAGCACCATTCGTCAACCTCCACGCCGGTCTGACCCCCCGCTACCGGGGCGTGCACGGGGGGTACTGGGCCCTGGCCGAGGGCCGTCCCGACCTGGTCGGCAGCACCGTGCACCTGGTGGACCAGGGGATCGACACCGGGGGTATCCTCGCCCAGGCCACCTTCAGGGCCGAGCCCGAGGACTCCATCGCCACCTACCCGTACCTGCACCTGGCCTGCGGGCTCCCCCTTCTCGCCCGGGCCGCCGCCGCGTTCCTGGCCGGGGAGCCCCCGGCGGAGGTGGGCCCCCTGGACGGCGCCGGCGAGAGCTCGGTGCTGCGCTCGCACCCGACCCTCTGGGGCTACCTGGCCCGGCGGGTGCTGGCCGGGGTCCGCTGAGGAGGAACCACCCCCCTCGGGACCAGCAGTTGCATCCCTTGGTCACCCCGTGTAACATCTCACAAAGAGAGGCGGAGCATTGATCCTCGGGGCGTGATGGTCGCCGAGTGCCACGGGGGGAGCTAGGGCGAAACCGGCCGCCGGCAAGAGTTGTTTTGCGCGGTCGGAGGATGCTCGATGATAAAGCTGGTGGCTCCCGTAGGTGTCAGGCTCCCAGCCTGGCTGGAGTCCTGGAAGCAGGATGTCCTTCTCGACGCTGATGGCAAGCCGGGCGCGGTCGTGGTCGTGACCCCGCCCGCCACCGACCTGCTGTCGCTCCAAAGGTCCTAGGGCCTCCCGGCCTCCGGCCACCGCCATGGGGGGGAGCGGCGCGATGCGCCGGCGTGTGGCCGAGGCCGGGCGGGCCCTGGCCAAGCGGACGGCCGCCGCCCTGGACCGGGTGCAGGTCCCGGGCCCCGGGGTGGTGGTCCTCATCTACCATCGGGTGGGCAGGCGCTCCTCCCTCCAGGTAGACCTCCCCACCCCGCTCTTCGCCGAGCAGATGGCCCGGCTGGCGGCCACGGCCCGGGTGGTCAGCCTGGACCGGGCCCTGGCCCTCCTGGAGGGCGACCCCCCTTCGGGCCCGCCCCCTGTCGTGGTCACCTTCGACGACGGCACGGCAGACTTCCTCGACGAGGCCCTCCCCGTCCTGGCCACCCACCGCCTCCCTGCCACCTTGTACGTGGCCACGGACTTCATCGAGCGGGGCCGCCCCTTCCCCGCCGACGGCGCTCCTCTCACCTGGTCAGGGCTGGCCGAGGCCCTCTCCACCGGGCTGGTGACGGTGGGCTCCCACACCCACACCCACTCCCTCCTGGACCGCCTGTCCCCTTCCCAGGTCGACGCCGAGCTGGATCGCTCCATCGGGCTCATCGGGGAGCGCCTGGGCGTGGCCGCCAGGCACTTCGCCTACCCCAAGGCCCTCGCCGGCTCTCCTTCTGCCGAGGCGGCGGTACGGGGCCGCTTCGCCTCGGCGGCACTGGCGGGCACCCGGCCCAACCCCTACGGAGCCACCGACCCCCACCGGCTGGCCCGCAGCCCCATCCAGGTGTCCGACGGCCTCAGGTGGTTCGAATGCAAGGCGGCGGGCGGCATGGGGGCGGAGGACCGGCTGCGGGCCCTGGCCAACCGGCGCCGCTACGCGAGGGCGGCAAGCTGAGCAGCACCGTCAGCCCGGACCTTTCCGCCCCCGAGCAGGGGCGCGAGAATGGCTCTCGTGGCTTGGGGACAAGGACTCGCCGGCTGCCCGGGCCCGAGGTGGTATCGATGAGCCGGCCCCGCCTGGTCCATCTCACCACCACGGACATGAGCCTGGCCCTCCTCCTCGGTCCCCAGCTGGAGGCCTTCACCCGGGCCGGGTACGAGGTGGTAGGGGTGTCCGCCCCCGGGAGGTTCGTGGCGGGCCTGGTGGAGGCGGGCATAAGGCACATCTCGCTCACGCACGCCACCCGAGCCATGTCCCCGGTCGACGACGCCCGGGCCATGGCCGAGTTCTACGGCCTGTGCCGGATGCTGCGCCCCGACATCGTGCACACCCACAACCCCAAGCCCGGCCTGTACGGGCGGCTGGCAGCCCGGGCTGCCGGGGTGCCTGTGGTGGTCAACACGGTGCACGGCCTGTACGCCACCCGCGACGACTCCTGGAGGCGGCGGGCGGTGGTGTACGGGCTGGAGCGGCTGGCGGCCGCCTGCTCGGACGCCGAGCTGGTGCAGAACCCCGAGGACCTCGAGACCCTGGCTCACCTTGGTGTCCCCCGGAGGCGGCTCCACCGTCTCGGCAACGGCATCGACCTGGAGCGCTTCCGGCCCACCGGCAGGGAGGAGGACCGGGCCAAGCTCAGAGCGGAGTGGGGAGCCTCGGAGGGCACCGTGGTGGTGGGGGCGGTGGGTCGCCTGGTGGGCGAGAAGGGATACCCGGAGCTCTTCGGGGCGGCCCGCATGCTGCGCCGGCGCCAGCCGGGGACCATGCTCGTGGTGGCAGGGCCCGAGGACCCCGACAAGGAGGACCGGCTGGGCCGGGAGGACCTGGAGCGGGCCCGGGCGGCGGGAGTGGTGCTGCTCGGGCACCGTTGCGATGTGGAGCGGGTCTATGCCGGCCTCGACATCTACGTCCTGGCCTCGCACCGGGAGGGCTTCCCCCGCTCGGCCATGGAGGCTGCGGCCATGGGGCTGCCGGTGGTCGCCACCGACATCCGCGGCTGCCGTCAGGTGGTCGAGCACGGCTCCACGGGGCTCCTCGTCCCCGTCGGCGCCCCCTCAGCCCTGGCCGACGCCCTGGAGAGGCTGGCCCGGGACCCGGCCCTCAGGACGGCCATGGGCCGGCGTGCCAGGCAGAAGGCCCTCCGTGACTTCGACCAGGCCCGGGTCGTCGACACCACCTTGGAGGTCTACGGCCGGCTGCTGGCCGAGGCCGGGGCCCGCCGGCCCGGGCGGCGCCGCATCCCTACGGGGGGCGCCCTGCTGAGCCCACCGAAGGCCGAGGCGGGCATCTCGGTGCGGCCGGGGACGGAGGCAGACGCCGGTTTCGCCGCCCTCCTGCATGCCACGTCCATAGTGGAGGGCTTCCTCCCCACCCTGGGCACGGGGTTCCTCCGCCGGCTCTACCGCACCGTGGCCCGCCATCCCGGGTCGATACTCCTGGTGGCCGAGCAGGATGGGCGGCCCCTCGGGTTCCTCGCCGGCACCGAGGACGTGGGGGTGCTCTACAAGGAGTTCAGCCTGCGCGACGGGCTGGTGGCAGGGCTGCTGGCGGCGCCGAGGCTGGCGGCCTCGTGGCGGAAGGTGTGGGAGACCCTGCGCTACCCGGTGGCCGAGGCCGACTACCCCCGGGCCGAGCTGCTGGCCATGGCGGTCGACCCCACAGCCAGGGGGCGGGGCGTGGGCCGGCGGCTGGTGGAGGAGCTGCTGGAGGAGCTGTCCCGGAGGGGGGTGCGTCAGGCCCGGGTGATGGTGGCATCCAACAACCCCCGCGCCATCGGGCTGTACGAGGCGGCGGGGTTCCGGCCTGCGGCCCGCTTGGAGCTGCACCGGGGGACCCCCTCCCTCCTGTTGACCTGGCGCGCCCCCCATGCCGCCGTCCGGGTGCTGAGATAGCCCATGGTGAGGGGGGGGACCTTGGGGGTGGGCAGGATGGCGGGGCTGTCCCCGCTGGCTTCCCCGGTGCTGGCGGGCACGGGGGCCTGGCCTCCTTGGGTGCTGGCCGGCCTGGGAGTGGGGGCGGCGCTGGTCGGGATCGTGGCCACCTACGGGGCCATGGGCCTCGCCCGCCGGGTCGGCCTGGTGGACCACCCCGGCCGCCTGAAGGTCCAGGACCATCCCGTCCCCTATCTCGGGGGGCTCGGCGTGGCAGCGGCCCTGGCCCTGGGCCTGGGGCTGTGGGCGGGGGCCGGCTCGGGGAGGGGCACGGCTCTTGTCCTCCTCGCCCCCCTTGCCCTGGCCCTTGGGCTGGGCGTGACTGACGACGCCCGGGGCCTCACCCCCTGGGTCCGCCTGGCCGGAGAGGTGGCCACCGGGCTGCTCGTGGCCTGGGCCCTGCCCGTTCGCCTCCCCGCCGCCGTGCCGGCGGCGCTCTCATCCGTGCTCGGGCCGGCGGCAGCGGTCGTGGCTGTGGTCGTGCTGGTCAACGGGTGCAACATGGTCGACGGCCTGGACGGCCTGGCCGGCGGGGTGGGCACGGTGTCGGCGGTCGGGCTGGCGGTCATCCTGGGCGCCAGCGGGGCCGGTGGCCTCGGGGGTGGCCCGGTCCTGGCTGTCGCCCTGGGGGGAGGGCTGGTGGGGTTCCTGGTCTGGAACCACCCGCCCGCCCGCGTCTACCTGGGGGACGGCGGGGCCTACCTGGTGGGGACGGTCCTGGCCGTGCTCCTGGTCCTCTGCTGGCACGGCGGCATGACCTGGAGCTCCTCCCTCGGAGCCCTGGCTGCCGTCGCCTACCCGGCGGCCGAGCTGGGCTTCGCCATGGTGCGCCGCTACCGGGCCGGGGCCTCCCTCACTTCGGGCGACCGGGGGCACGTCTACGACCGCATGACCTCCTGGGGGTGGAGCCCGCCCCTTGCCTCCGCCGCCTGCATCGCCGTGCAGGTCGCCTTGGCCGGCGCTGGTCTGGGGGCTATGGGGCTACCCACCGCCGGCGCTGCCGCACTGGTGGGCGGGGCCGGAGTGGCCCTGGTCCTGGCCGCCACCTGGTCCGGCCTGCTGGCGCCCACGGAGGGGGCCCGGTCGCGGCCCGGGTAGGCCCGGCGTGGACCCCGGCACCTAGCAGCCGGTGGGGCCGTTGCCCGTCACCGGCTGGCCGAGCGCATCAGCTGGCCCCGTGGCCCTCTGGTGCAGGCCGAGCCACCCCCCCGGAGCTGGCCCCGGGCCCGGCCTGGCTTCTGGCACACCCGGCGGGAGCGCGACTTCGCCCCGCTCGAGGAGGAGAACCGCAGACGGGCCCAGACCACCTTCCCTCCCGGCCCCGGCCTGGTCCCCCACTCGCTGGCGAGGGCTTCCACCAGCTGCAGCCCGCGCCCGTGAGTATCGAGGGGGCCGGCGGCACGGGGCCGGGGGCTGCCCGGTGCATCGTCTGCCACGCAGATCTCCACGCCCTCGGGGGTCCGGGCCACGACCAGCTCCAACGCCTGGCGGCAGCGGACAGCGGCGTTGGTCACGAGCTCCGAGGTGATCAGGGTGGCTTCCTCCACCAGCTCGCCGAGGTCCCAGCGGGAAAGAGCGTCGGCAATGAGCTGGCGAGCCACCCGGGGCGCGCTGGCATCTTGAGGGAGTCGGCGGTGCGGCTGCTGGTTCACCAATCGGGCCTCGGGGTCAACCTACCCGGACGCCCCGGCCGCCAATCCCCGCCTCGCAGCCGCGCCCTGCACAAGCGCCCTCGGATATGAGAAGCTGGTCGTGTCCTGGGCGCTTGGGGCCTGGGGGGGAGGAGAGGCACCAAGTGAGAAGGCCAGCTTTCCTGGGCGGTGACCCGGCGTTCCCGGACGGCCTGCCGTTCGCCCGGCCACAGGTCCCCCCCTTGGAGGCGGTCATGTCCCGCCTGGCCACCTCGTTCGAGGCGGGCATCCTCACCAACGGTCCCCTCGTCCGCCAGCTGGAGGAGCAGGCCGCCGAGCGCCTCGGGGCCCACGTGGTGGCCGTCTCCTCCTGCACCGCGGGGCTGATGCTCACCCTGAGGGCCCTGGACCCCTCGGGGCCTGTGGTCCTGCCCAGCTTCACCTTCTCCGCTTCGGCCCATGCCGTGGCATGGAACGGCCTCAGCCCCCGCTTCGCCGAGTGCGACCCCCTCACCTTCCAGCTGGACGTCTCCGATGCCAGGGGCCGCCTAGGCGGCGCCGGTGCCCTGGTGTCCACCCACGTCTTCGGTGCGCCCTGCCGGGCCCGGGCGATCACGGACCTGGCGGCGGCAGAGGGGATCCCGCTCGTCTTCGACGCCGCCCACGGCTTGGGCGCCACCCACGAGGGGCAGGCCGTCGGGTCCTTCGGGGACGCCGAGGTGTTCAGCCTGAGCCCCACCAAGCTGGTCGTGGCCGGCGAGGGCGGCCTCGTGGCCACCCGGTCCCCGGACCTGGCCGAGGCCGTGAGGATCGGGCGTGACTACGGCAATCCCGGTGACTACGACACCCGCTTCGTCGGCCTCAACGCTCGCCTCTCCGAGCTCCACGCCGCCCTGGCCCTGGTGTCGCTGGGCCGCCTGGACGCCCATCTCCAGGCGCGGCGCCGGCTGGCCCGCCGGTACCGGGAGGGCCTGGCCGGCCTGCCCGGGATCACCCCCCAGGTGGTGCCTGAGACCGACCAGTCCACCTACAAGGACTTCACGGTGACGGTGGACCCGGACGCCTACGGGATGGAGCGAGACACGCTGGTCCGGGCTCTCGCCGCCGAAGGCATAGACACCCGGTGCTACTTCTCGCCGCCGGCCCACCGCCAGCGAGCCTATGCCTACCTGGGTGCCCGCTCCCTGCCTGTCACGGAGGAGGTTGCGTCCAAGGTTGTCAGCCTGCCCATGTACGGTGACCTCGCCACCTCGGCGGTGGACCGGGTGGTGGAGGTCATGGCCGACCTGCACGCCCAGGCGGGCCTGGTCTCGCCGGCCGAGGCCGTCGTGGCCTGAGCCTGGGTCCGCCGTCGTGGCCTGAGCCTGGGTCCGCGGTCGTGTTGGCCTGAGCCGGCGTCCCACCCCCTTTGCCAGCAGGCGTCATCCCCGCTCCAGCCAGCACTGGAAGACCAGCACCGCCCACAGGGCATAGTCCCAGCTGCGGCGACCGGAGAGGTGCTCGGCCCACCGGCGCCGGACGGCCCGGGGGTCCAGGTACCCGCCGGCCCGAAGCCGCCCCTCGGACAGGTGGTCCTCGGCCCACGGGCGCAGAGGCCCCCGCAGCCAGGCCCCGATGGGCGGGTCGAAGCCGGTCTTGGGCCTGTCGATGAGCCCCACGGGCACATAGCGCTCCAGCAACCGCCGCACCGCCACCTTGCCCTTCCCGCCCCTTATCCGCAGCCCGGGAGGTAGGGCCCAGGCTGCCTCCACCACCCGGTGGTCAAGCAGGGGGACCCTGGCCTCCAGGCTCACTGCCATGCTGGCCCGGTCCACCTTGGCCAGCATCTCGTCGGGCAGGGTGCCAAGGGTGTCCCACGCCATCATGATCTCGGCCGGGGACAGGCCTGCTCGGCCCAGCTCGGCACGGGGGGGCACCCACCCGTCTCGCCCGGGGCCGAGGCCCACCACCACCGTCCCGGGATCGTCCCAGGCCGACACCAGCCCGCCGTACAGGTCCCCCACGGACCGGGACCCCAGGACCTGAGCCAGCTTGTGCGCCTTGGTCCCCAGATCGGGGACCGCCGGCCGCCCCCGGGCCCGCGCTAGCCAGGCCGCCAGCCTGTCCCAGCCCGCCGGCGGCACGGCAAGCAGCCCTGCCGCCCCCACCCGCCTGATCCCCGCCGGCAGCGGCAGCAGGTGGCGCGCCACAGCCGCCCCCATCGTGTAGCGGTTGTAGCCACCAAAGGCCTCGTCCCCCCCGTCGCCCGAGAGGGCCACGGTCACGTGCTGGCGGGCGGCCCGGCACACGAGCAGGGTGGGGAGCTGGGAGGGGTCGGCAAAGGGCTCGTCCCAGCATGCGGCCAGGTCAGGGACGGACTCCAGGGCCTCGGACGGCCCCAGGTCGACCTGGGTGTGATCGGTCCCCAGATGGCGAGCCACGGCCGCGGCGGCACGAGCCTCGTCCAGGCCCTCCCCTCCGAAGCCCACCGTGAAGCTGCGCACCTGCCTCTCCGAGCGGGCCTGGGCCAGCGCCGTGACCAGGGTGGAGTCGATCCCACCGGAGAGGAAGGTCCCCACCGGGACGTCGGCCACCATCCGGCGGGCCACCGCATCCCCGATGAGGGAGTCCAGCCGGTCGAGGCACTCCTCCTCGGCATGGGCGGGCCCCGATGACCCCTTGACGACCTCGGCTAGCGGTCCCGATGAGCCCGTTACGACCTCGGCGAAGTCCCACCACCTCACTGGCTCCGGCCATCCCTGCTGGCCGAGGGGGAAGCTGACCAGGCACCCGGCGGGCAGCTTGCGGGCCCCGGCCAGGATGGTGCGGGGGGCGGGGACATAGGAGAGGCGCAGGTAGAGGGCCAGGGCCCGCCGGTCCACCTCGGCCGAGAACTTTGGGTGGGCGCGCAGGGCCCGCAGCTCCGAGCCGAAGAGAAGCCTCCCCCCGCTCACGGAGTAGTACAGGGGCTTCTCTCCCAGGCGGTCCCGGGCCAGGTGCAGGACCCGCTCCTCCCGGTCCCACAGGGCCATGGCGAACATGGCGTTGAGGCGCTTCAATGCAGCCGGGAACCCCCACGTGGCCACGGCCTCCAGCACCACTTCGGTGTCGCAGTGCCCACGGAAGCGAATCCCCCGGGCCCTGAGGAGGTCCTGCAGCTCCCCAGCGTTGTAGCACTCGCCGTTGTAGGACAGCACCCAGCGCCCGTCGGCCGAGACCATGGGCTGGTGGCCGGCCGGCGAAAGGTCCACGATCGCCAGGCGGCGATGGCCCAGGCCCAAGCCCGCCCCCGGGTCGCACCACACCCCCTCACCGTCGGGGCCCCGGTGGGCCAGGGGCGCGGCCATGGCCCCCGCCAGCCTGGCCAGCTCGTCGGCACTCCCCCGCCACCCGGGGTCGAGGACCCCGGCTATGCCGCACACTGCTCAGCCGTGCTCGGCGCGGACGGCGGCGGCCGGGGGTGACATCGGCCTCACCCTACCGCCGGCACGTCGCCCCCCCACTGCCGGTCGGCTCTCTCCCCCGACCTGCCGAGGACCCCCTCAAGAAGCAGGGGCCGGCCTGCTCTCCTCCTCCTCGATGGCCGACACCTGCTCCAGGCGGGCCACGTGGCGCCCACCCTCGAAGGCCGTGGCCAGGAACACGTCGACCACCGCCAGGGCGTACTCCGGGGCCAGCACGCGGGCGCCGAGGGAGCAGACGTTGGCGTCGTTATGGGCCCGGGCCAGGCGGGCCGTGTACTCATCGGGGCACAGGGCGGCCCGCACCCCGCGCACCTTGTTGGCAGCGATCTGCTCCCCCTGCCCGCTCCCCCCGATCACGATCCCGGCGTCGGCCCGCCCGGCCACCACGGCCCGGCCCACCGCGGCGCAGTAGGGGGGGTAGTCCGTCACCTGGGGGGTGTAGGTCCCCAGGTCATCGACCTCGTGGCCGGTCCGACGCAGGTGGTCGGTGACAATCGCCTTCAGGGCGAATCCCGCATGGTCGGAGCCGATGGCGAGCCGCATGCCCCGGTTCTAGCCGGGGGAAGGCCTGCTCGTCATGCCCCCGCCGCTGGCGATCCTTGACATGACCGTAGCCGGCGGAAAAAATTTCCCCCAACTACGGGCGGGACACCCAGCAGGAGGTGCCACGATGAAATGGGCCGTCCGGGCTTCGGGACCAGGCCGCGGCCGCCGCCGGAGGGCGAGGACAGCCACCGGCTCAGTCATGGCATGCCTCCTCGGCATAGGGGCACTCGGTGGCCTGGGAGCCCTGAGTGGCATGGGGCCGGCCCGGGCAGTGGGGGACCACTCGAGCGGCGGCACGAAGGCGGGCTTGATGGGGGTGTTCCGTGCTGCCGCCAGGCAGTTCGGGGTGCCCGAGAACCTCCTGCTGGCGGTGGGCTACGCCGAGACCCGCTGGGAGCCCGCCACCCGGTCCCCGAGCGTCGACGGGGGCTACGGGATCATGGACCTCACGGCCCGGACCTTCACGCCCCCGAGCGCCCGGGGCAGCGGGCCGTCGCGGCCCGTGACCCTGACCAAGACCCATTACACGCTGCCTGAGGCCGCCCGCCTGCTCCACCTGTCGACGGCCGCCCTCGAGTCCAGCCCGGCTGAGAACGTCCGCGGGGCGGCCGCCGTCCTCGCCGCCCTGGCCCGCCAGCTGAACAGGGGGCACCTGCCCACCTCGCTGGGCGGGTGGTACGGCGCAGTGGCTGCCTACAGCGGAGACACCCAGCAGCAGCTGGCCGAGCTGTTCGCCAACTCCGTCTACGCCGCCATCCGCAGCGGGGCCTCCCTCACCACCGCCGGGGGCCAGCACATGGAGCTCCCCGCCAGTCCCGGCGTCCAGCCGGATACCAGTGCCGTGGCCAAGCTGGGCCTCCGGGCCCAGGCCCAGCAGCCGGGCGTCCCCGTGGACTGCCCTGCCAACCTGCACTGCAGCTTCGTCCCCGCCGCCTACGCCGAGGACGCCCCCAACCAGCCCGGCAACTACGGCAACTACGACATCGCCAGCCGGCCCCAGGACCTGAGGATCGACTCCATAGTCATCCACGACACGGAGGGCTCCTACTCCGACGCCATCGCCACCTTCGAGGACCCGCACTCCTATGTCAGCGCCAACTACGTGATCTCCACCACGGGCCAGGTGACGGAGATGGTCCGTCCCCAGAACGTGGCCTGGGCAGTGGGCGACTGGTACTACAACACCCACTCGATCAGCATCGAGCACGAGGGCTTCGCCGCCGACGGGTCCCGCTGGTACACCCCCAAGATGTATCAGGTGTCGGCGGAGCTGGTCCGCTACCTGGCGGCCCGCTTCGGTGTCCCACTCGACAGGCTGCACATACTCGGCCACGACAACGTGCCCGGGCCCACCAATGCCTACACCGCCGCCCAGCACTGGGACCCCGGGCCGTTCTGGAACTGGAACTACTACATGTCCCTGGTCCAGGGCGGGGCCGCCCAGCCGCGACCCTCGGGCACCGGGGTCCCCCACGGGCACCCGGTCGTGGTCATCGACCCCAACTGGTCCACCAACGAGCCCCCGGTGACCGACTGCTCTAGCGGCACCTGCAAGCCGCTGCCCAAGCAGCCGGCCAACTTCGTGTACCTCCACACGACGCCCAGCGCCAAGGCCCCCCTCCTCAGCGACCCGACCCTCCACCCCAACGGAGGTCCCGGCACCCTGGAGGACAGTGACTGGGGGGACAAGGCCCCCGCCGGGGAGGAGTACGTGCTGGCAGCCCACCGCGGTGACTGGACGGGCATCTGGTACGCCGGCCAGGTGGGCTGGTTCTACGACCCGCCTGGCCCCCACGCCACGGCGCGCTATACGAGCGGTGAGGTCGTGGCCCCGAGACCCGGCCTCAGATGGGTCCCCGTCTACGGGAGCGCCTTCCCCGAGGCCTCGGCCTACCCGCCGGGCGTCCCCGTGCAGCCCAACTCCCCCCTCGTGTACAAGATCCCGGCCGGGCAGGAGTACGTCACCACCGGGACGGTCCCCGACGACTACTACAACGCCGTCACCTTCGACTCCAGCATGCCCTACGACCACACCGTGATCAGGGGCCGCACCGTCTACTACCAGATCGTCCTCAACCACCGGCTCTTCTACGTGAAGGCCGATGACGTGCTCGTGAGGAGGGCTCCGTGACACGGCCATCCGGCCGGCTGGGCCGGGGGGCGGGGCCCTCGATGGCAGGTGGCCGCGCCCCCGGGCCGGGGCCTCACGGGGCGGGGTAGCCTGCTGCCATGGATGACAGCGAGATCATGGGGCGCATCCATCAACTGGTCGAGGACGAGCACCACCTCCACGAGAGAGCCGGCTCGGGGGGGCTCACCGACGAGGAGGCAGCCCGGCTGCGCCAGCTGGAGGAGGGCCTGGACCAGTGCTGGGACCTCCTCCGTCAGCGCCGGGCCCGGCGGCGGGCCGGCCTGGACCCCGACGAGGCGCAGCCCCGGGACGTGGAGACGGTCGAGCACTACCGCCAGTAGGCGCCGGCAGCCCAGCCGGGACGGGCGCCGGGCGGAGCGGCCCCTCAGCCTGGGGGGCGGCCCCGCCTGGCAGGGTCAGAGGTACGTCCCGTGGCGGACGTCCCTGCCTTCCTCCTGGTGCCCGGGAGGAAGCCCCCGCCGGCGCATCTCCTCCAGCTGGGACCGCGCCGCCATCTGCTGGGCGAACAGGGTGGCCTGGATCCCGTGGAACAGCCCCTCCAGCCAGCCCACCAGCTGGGCCTGGGCTATGCGCAGCTCGGCTTCGCTCGGCACACCCTCGTCGAAGGGCAGGGCCAGCCGGTCCAGCTCGGCGATGAGGTCCGGGGAGAGCCCGCTCGACAGCTCCCTCACCGAGACGTCGTAGATCTCCCTCAGGCGGTTGCGGCTGCTCTCGTCCAGGGGCGCCTGGCGCACCTCCTCCAGCAGCTGCTTGATCATCGAGCCGATCCGCATGACCTTGGCCGGCTCCTCCACCGTCTCGGTCACTGCCGGCGGCTGGCCTTCGCGGTCCTGGCCCCGGGCGGCCTCGGCACCGGGAGAGACCACCACCACCGGCCCGCTGGGATGCCCCTCCCCGGAGGAAGCGGGGCGTGGCGACGTGCCCGGCCTTCCCTGGGCCCCATCGGGCCAGGGCCGGCCCGACCCTTCGAGCCCTACCGGGGCCAGCCACCCACCGGGAACCGACCCCGTCCCATCTTGCATCATCAAGTCCATCCCAAGACTGGTACCCATAGCTCCTCGTGTCCACCCGGCGCCGGCTGGGCCGGCCCTGTCCGCTGGCCACGGGAGAGAGACCCCCTCCCGGCCCGCCGGAGCACCCGGGGCCCACTGGGCCATCTCGAGGGTAGTGGCCCCAATAGCATTGCCGGCGTGAAGGTCTCCACCCGGGGCGACTATGCCAGCCGGGCCCTGCTCTCCCTGGCCCTCCACGACGATGGCGAACCGACGTCCGTCCACCTGCTGGCCCAGCGTACCGGTCTGCCCCAGCCCTACCTCGAGCAGATCCTGCTGGCCCTGAAGGGGGCCGGCCTGGTTCGCTCCAAGCGCGGGGTAGGGGGAGGCTACGTCCTGGCCCGGCCACCGGCTGAGGTCAGCCTGGGCCAGATCGTGGCAGCTGTGGATGGCCCCATCGTGGCCGGGGACTTCGGCGCCCCTCACGAGAACGGCGCCTGCGACCACGAGGGCCAGTGCGTGCTCCTGGCCGTGTGGTCCGAGGTGGGGGAGCACATGCGGTCGCACCTGGACTCCTTCACCCTCGCCGACATGGTGGCCCGGTCGCGGGGGAACGCCATGGCCGCCGCCCCGCTGGCGTGAGCCCCGCCGAGCCCGCCCCCAACTACCCGGCCCGCTGGGAGGCCGACGTGGTGCTCGCCGACGGGGGCACCGTGTTCGTCCGCCCCATCCTGGCCTCTGACGGGCCGGCCATTGTCGCCCTCCATGCCCGGCTCTCGGAGGAGACCGTCTACCTGCGGTTCTTCTCGGCTCTGCCCACCCTGTCCCCGGCTCTCCTCGAGCGCTTCACCCATGTCGACTACGTGGACCGCCTGGCCCTGGTGGCGCTCCTCGGCGAGGAGATAGTGGCCGTGGCCCGCTACGACCGGATCCCCGGTGGGGACGAGGCCGAGGTGGCCTTCGTCGTCGACGATGCCCATCAGGGTCGGGGCCTCGGGACCCTCCTGCTCGAGCACCTGGCTGCCGCGGCCAAGGAAGCCGGCATCAGGCGCTTCGTGGCCGAGACCCTCCCCCACAACCAGCGCATGCTCCACGTCTTCCGTGACGCCGGATGGCGGACGGAGCGCTCCTTCTCCGAAGGGGTCGTCCGCGTGGTCTTCCCCATCGAGCCCACCGAGGAGTCGGTGCACGCCATGCACGAGCGGGAGCGGCGGGCGGCGGCGGCCTCGGTCGCCCGCCTGCTGCGGCCCCGCACCATCGCCGTGGTGGGTGCTAGCCGCAGGTCGGGCACCATAGGCAACGTCCTGCTCCGCAACCTCGTCACCGGAGGGTTCACCGGGCCCGTCTACCCCGTGAACCCCTCGGCTCGCTCGGTGGGGGCGGTGCGGGCGTACCCGAGCGTGGTCGATGTGCCCGACGAGGTGGACCTGGCCGTGGTGGCCGTACCAGCCGGGGAGGTCCCCCGGGTCATCGAGGACTGCGCTGCCAAGCGGGTGGGCGGGCTGGTGGTGGTGTCGGCCGGCTTCGCCGAGGCTGGGGCGGAAGGGGCTCGGGCTGAGCACCAACTGGTGCGCACGGCCCGGCGCAACGGCATGCGGGTGATCGGGCCGGCCTGCATGGGCGTGGCCAACACCGACCCGGCCATAAGCATGAACGCCACCATCGCCCCCGAGGCCCTGACCGCCGGCCGGGTCAGCCTCATGGCCCAGTCCGGGCCCCTGGGGCTGGGCATCCTCACCGAGGCCCGGCGCCGCGGCCTGGGGGTGGCTACCTTCGTCTCCGCCGGCAACAAGGCCGACGTCAGCGGCAACGACCTTCTCCAGTACTGGGAGGACGACCGGGGCACCGATGTGGTGCTCCTCTACCTGGAGTCGTTCGGCAACCCCCGCACCTTCGCCCGGGTGGCCCGCCGGGTGTCCCGCGTGAAGCCCGTTGTAGCCGTGAAGTCGGGACGGGGCTTGGCCCGTCCCCCCCGCCAGGGGGCCCCTGCCGCCCAAGGCGGCCCGACGCCGGTCGGCCACTACCCGGCTCCCTGCCGCTGCCAGGTCCGGCCCCCCTCCCCCGACGCCGGGGTGGAGGCCCTGTTCCACCGCACCGGCGTAGTCCGGGTCGACACCCTGGAGCAGCTCTTCGACGTGGCCCGCGGCCTGGTGAGCCAACCCCTTCCCGCCGGCCGGCGAGTGGCCGTAGTGGGCAACGTCGGGGGTCCCGTCCCCCTTGCCGTGGACACCTGCGAGGGTGCAGGCCTGGAGGTGGCACCACTCACCGACGCCACCAGGCAGCGCCTGGCCGAGTCTCTCGGGGACCCGCCGGCCAGCGTGGCCAACCCCGTTCTCCTCCCCGGCACGGCAGCGGCCCGGGACTGGGAGGCAGCCCTGTCAGCCGTGCTGACCGATCAGGGTGTGGATGCCGTACTGGCCCTGTTCGTGCCGGCGGTGGTGGACGGCGGTGAGGGGGCCCTCCTGGCCGGCTGGAAGGGGGAGCTCGGCGCTGCGGCCCTGGAGTCGGCACGGGCCGTAGCGGGAGCGGTCGTGGCGGCCGCCGCCCGCCAGGAGGGCCAGCCCAAGCCCGTCCTGGCCAACTTCCTCACCCTCCCGGGCCTTCCCGCCTCCCTGGGGGCGGGCCCGGAGGTCATACCCGCCTTCCCCTTCCCCGAGACGGCGGCACGGGTCCTTGCCCGCATGGCCGACTATGCGGAATGGAGGGCGCGTCCCATCGGGCACATCCCGGAGCTGGACGGGCTGGACCGCCAGACGGCCCAGGACCTGATCGCCTCGGTCCTGGCCCAACCGGCCGGGACCGGGGAGGAGGGGCGGGAATGCCCCGGCCAGCAAGGGGTCTGGCTCGACGGCAAGTCCGCCCGGGCCCTGCTCGCCAGCTACGGCATAGCCACGGGACCAGCCCCAGGGCAAGATGGCCCGGCGGCCGATGAGCCGGGAGCGGAGCAGCCGAGGGCCGAGGAGCTGGTGACCGGGGTGTTCCAGGACCAGTCCCTGGGCAACCTGGTGACGCTGGGGGCCAAGGCCCCGGGGGGCCCGGGCCAGCCCGTCGTGCGCCTCCTCCCGGTGACCGACATGGACGCCGCCGAGCTCGTAGCGGCCATCCCCACCCTGGTGGTTGACCCGGCCCCCCTCCAGGAGCTCCTCCTGCGCCTGGGACGCCTGGTCGAGCACCATCCCGAGGTGGCCGAGGTCCACCTGGACCCCATCCGGCTCGCCCCCGACGGCGTGAGCGTCCCCCGGCCCTGTGTGCGGGTCGCCCCCTGGCATCCCCACCCCGAGCTGGCCCTGCGCCGGCTGCGCTAGGCGCCGGTCCCCGACGTCAGTCCCGCCGGGTGCGGGCCAGGCAGGCCCCCCCGCCCCGGCTACTGGACCGCCACTGCCCCGTCCCTCTTCCCCCGGCGCAGCGGGACGTGCACATAGAGGTCGTGGCGCTCCGGCTTGGCCACCGGGACCTCCGGGGGCGGAGGCATGAGGTAGCGGACATCCTGGAGATGGTCCCCGTACTGGCGGTCGGGGTTGTAGACCTGGTTGAACTTCCAGATCATCTTCACGAAGTTGGTCTGGCCCCGCAGCAGCTGGCGCCCCACGATGCCCGCCGTCTGGGCCAGCGCGGCCACGCCCAGGTGCTTGCGGGCCAGCACGGCCTGGGTCTTCACCAGCTCCTCGTAGAAGCGGTAGAGCGGCAGGCGAGTGGGGAGCACGGCGTGCTGGACGTCGAAGAGCCGGTAGTCCAGCGTGGTCAGCCGGCGTGACTCCGTGAACCACGTCTCGGTCCCCGGATAGGGAGTCATGACCGTGATGTTCACGATCTCGGGCACGCTCTGGGCCCACTCGCGCACGAACTTGAAGCGGGCCTCGTCCCAGTCGGGGTCGGCGATGATGTTGATGGCCACCGTGAGGCCGATGTCCCGGGCCAGCTCCAGCGCCCGGAGGTTGACATCCACCGAGCTCTTCTTGCGGAAGGCCTTGAGCCCCTCCTCGTCCAGGGACTCGAGGCCCAGGAACATGTAGTTGAGGCCCAGGCGCTTCCAGCGCCGGAAGACCTCCTCGTTGCGAAGCAGCACGTCGCAACGGGTCTCGAGGTAGTACTCCTTCTTGATGCGCCGCCGCTCCAGCTGGGCGGCGATGGCATCCCCGTCCTCCGCCTTGATGAAGGCCACGTCGTCCACGATGAACACCCCGGGCTCGGGGATGCGGGCCATGTCCTCGGCGGCTGCCTCAGGTGACAGCTTGCGGTAGCTGCGCCCGTAGAAGGTCCATGCCGAGCAGAAGGAGCAGTCCCACGGGCATCCCCGCGTGAACTCGATCGAGGCGGCGGGGTCCAGGACACCGATGAAGTACTTCCGGCGCCTCCCCCCTATGTCCCGGGCCGGCAGGTGGTCGTCGAGGCTGGCCATCATGACCGGCGAGGGGCCGGTCCCGTCCACCGTCACCGCCCCGGGCACCTCGTTCCAGGCCCGGTCCCCGGCAGCTTCCAGGAGGGCGGGGGCTCCGGTCTCCCCCTCCCCCTTCAGGATGACGTCTATGGCCCCCTCGGCATGGCCCAGCACCTGGTCGGCCACGAAGGAGACGCTGTGGCCACCGGCGAAGATGAGGGAGCAGGGCAGCATGGCCTTGAGCTCCTTGGCCAGATCGACCACCTCGGGCACGTTGGCCAGGTAGTTGAGGCTGAACCCGATGGCCTCGGGCTGCCAGTCCCGGGCCTGCCGGCGCACCTCGTCCTGGGGATAGACCTGCAGGTCGATCATGCGCACCTCATGACCATGGGCCCGCACCGCCGAGGCCACCCGCTCCAGGCCGAGGGGCTCCAGGCGGAGGAAGATCTCCGAGTACATGAGGGCGCTGGGGTGAACCAGAAGGACGCGCATGGTGCAACGAACTTACCCCGAGAAGCGGCGCAATGATGCGTTGCCGGCTCGGGCGGGGGGCCTGGCGGCGGGGGCGGCGGGGGTAACGGGGGCGGCCAGGAACGGGGGCGGCGGGGCTAGCCGCGACGACCGGGTAGCCCACCCCTCCGTTCATGAAACGGCTACTTTTCGCGCTTCGGCGCGACAATCGCGCCGAAGCGCGAAAGGTACCGCCCCCTTGCCAAGCCAGTCGCTCTTCGGCCCCCTTACCGAGCCAGTCGCCTCTTCGGCACCGCCCTTCTCCTGCCTAGGGCGACGCCGGCGACCCGCCCGGGCCGCCGCCCCCATCGGGACCGCGGCACCACCCTCAGCCGAGAGTGAAGGCCAGGTACTTGATGGACAGGTACTCCTCGATGCCTTCCGCACCTCCCTCACGGCCCAGGCCCGAGTGCTTCACGCCCCCGAAGGGGGCAGCAGGGTTGGACACCATCCCCTGGTTCAGGCCCACCATGCCTGACTCGAGAGCCTCGGTCACCCGCAGCGCCCGGGAGAAGTCCCTCGTGTAGAGGTATGCCACCAGCCCGTACTCGGTGTCGTTGGCCGAAGCTATGGCCTCCTCCTCGGTGGAGAAGGTGGTGATGGGGGCGACGGGGCCGAAGATCTCCTCTGACAGGCAGCGGGCGCCGGCGGGCACCCCGGCCAGCACGGTGGGGCGGTAGAAGTACCCGGGCCCGTCCATGGCCTCTCCACCGGTGAGGACCTTGGCCCCCTTGCCGGCAGCGTCCTCCACCAGCTCGGACACCTTGGAGCGGGTGGGCTGGTCCACCAGGGGTCCCAGCTGCACCCCTTCCTCGGTGCCCCGGCCCACCTTCACCGCAGCCATGCGCTCGGCCAGCTTGGAGGCGAAGGCGTCCGCCACCGGTTCGGCCACATGGAAGCGGTTGGCGGCGGTGCAGGCCTCCCCCCCGTTGCGCATCTTGGCCACCATGGCGCCCTCCACGGCGGCATCCAGGTCGGCATCCTCGAACACGAGGAAGGGGGCATTGCCGCCCAGCTCCATGGAGATGCGCAGGAGCTGCTCGGAGGCCTGGGCCATGAGCGCATGGCCGACCTCGGTGGAGCCGGTGAAGGACAGCTTGCGCAGCCTCGGGTCGGAGATGACCGGGCCCGTGGTGGGACCCGCCTTGGTGGTGGTGATCACGTTGAGCACTCCGCCGGGGAGCCCGGCGTCGGCCAGGATCTGGGTCACGGCCAGGGCAGAGAGCGGGGTGAGGGCGGCCGGCTTCAGCACCATGGTGCAGCCCGCCGCCACGGCGGGCCCGACCTTGCGGGTGGCCATGGCCAGGGGGAAGTTCCACGGCGTGATGAGGAGGCAGGGGCCGACCGGCTGGCGCATGGTCACCAGCCGCCCAGCACCGTTGGGCGCCTTGGCGTAACGGCCGGCGATCCGGCAGGCCTCCTCCGAGAACCAGCGGAAGAACTCGGCGGCGTAGGCCACCTCGGCCCGGGACTCGGAGAGGGGCTTGCCCATCTCCAGGGTCATGATGAGGGCCAGTTCCTCCTGGCGGTCCATGATGGCCTCGAAGGCCCGGCGCAGGATCTCGCCCCGCTCCCGGGGCGGGCAGGCAGCCCAGCCCTCCTGGGCCGCCACGGCGGCATCGAGGGCGGCGCGGGCATCCTCAGGGCCGGCATCGGCCACCTGGGCCAGGACCTGGTTGGTGGAGGGATCCTCGACCGGGAAGGTGGCCCCCGACCCGGACGGGCGCCACGAGCCGCCTATGTACAACCCCGTGGGGACGGACTCGACGACTTGGGCCTCCTGGGGAGCCAGGCCCGTCGGCGTGGCAACAGAGCTGGTCATGCACCGACCCTACCCCCGCAGGCAAGGGGCCACCCGGCCGGCCGGGACAGGGCCTACCGGCGCTCGTCCTCGTCGAAGGGCTCGCTCACGGCCTGCTCCAGGGCGTCGGCCTCCGGCACCTCGGGGTCCACGCGGGCCGGCCAGGGCGGCCCTCCGGGGCGGGACGTGCCTCCCGCTGGCGATGCCTCGCCGTCGACGGCCTCCTCCAGAGCCTCGTCCTCCTCCACCACGTCAGGGCCGCCCACCGGTTGCCGCTGCTCCTCCAGGTCGGCGGGAGGAACCTCTTGCTCCATGACGCCTGCCTTTCGCCTCTAGCTGCTTGGCGGGGTCAGTCCCCACTCGTCCCGTCGGCCGGCCAGCTCAGTGCCTACGAGGCTGGCCGCCGGGTCCCCCACCCTAAACGACGCTGGCGGCCGCCGTCTCAGGGCGCCCCGCCACCTCCCGCAGAGGGTCCTCCCGCAGAGGGCCCTCCCGCCGGACCCACTGCCCCCCCACCACCTGCCGAGAGGCCACCTGCCGCCTCGCCTCCGCTGGTCGACCCATCCCCGCTGTGGCCTTGGTCTGCCCGGGCGCCTCCTCGCCGGCCAGCCCTGGCGGCGCCGGCCGACGCCATCGGGGCCCGCAAGGGCATGAGCTCAGCAGCGGCGGCGTCGCCACCTGCGAAGGGCAGCACGACGAAGTACATGAGCAGCGGCACCAGCTCGGGCAGCTGGTCCGCCCTCCCCTCCATGATGTAGCGGTAGATACGGGTGTAGGCGCCACCGACCACGGCGGGAACCAGTCCGTCCTTGATGTCGGGCAGGCGCTCGTCCCAGGCCGCATCGTCGAAGAACCGCCCGAAGGAGGAAAGGGCCCGGCTGAGCCGGTCCACCGCATCGGGGCCGGCGGCATTCACCTCGACCACCGCCATGCGGGCGAAGGCAGGCGCCCGGGCCAGGTCGGACAGGAGCCTGGACAGGCCGGCCCGCATCCGGTCCACCCAGGCCAGCTCCGGCCGGCACGCCTCCCTCACCCCCCCCATCAGGGCCTCCAGGCCCTGGTCGAAGGCCGCCAGGAAGCAATCCTCCTTGTCAGCAAAGTGCACGTAGAACGTCTTGCTCGACACGCCGGCCTGCTTGCACACCCCGACAACGGTCGTGCGTTGGTAGCCCCTCTCCGCCACCACCTGCACGAATGCGTCGATGATCCGCTCCCGCTGAGTGGTTGCCACTAGGTCCCGGGGCAGACCGTGGTGGCCGGAGCGCAAAGCGCGTTCAGGAGCCCGGGCCGGCCGGACTCCGGGCAGGGTCACGGGCGCACCTCCACAGCGCAGTCCGGAAGCGGGCGGGGCATACAGCAAGAGCCTCCTCGGTATCTGGTATCTGAGGACGGTGACACCCACGATACCCCCTGCCAACCCGGCGGGTCGGGTTCTTTTCCCCCGAGCGAGGGGGGGAAGTCCCCTAGTAGTGGTCCCCGGTGAAGAGGCCCTGGTGTTGCTGCCCAGGGCCGAGATGGGGTAGGCACGGTGACTGTGCGGGAGGCCGACGCCTTGGTGGTGGTGGGCATCAGCGGGGACCTGGCCCGCAAGATGACCTTGCGCTCCCTCTACCTGCTGGAGCGCCGGCGCCGGCTCTCCTGCCCCATAGTGGGGGTGGCCAAGGACTCCTGGTCGGACCAGGACCTTCGGGAGCACGCGGCCCGGGCCGTCAAGGACGGCGTGGAGGCGGTCGACGAGGCCGTGCTCTCCCGCCTGCTCAAGCGGATGAGCTACGTGCAGGCCGACCTGTCCGACCCCGGCACCTACCAGCCGCTGGCCGCCGCCCTCCAGGGCCGGCACCACCCCCTCTTCTACCTGGAGGTCCCCCCGGCCCTGTTCGGCCCCATCGTGGAGGGGATCGCCGTTGCCGGCCTGACCGAGGGAGCCAGGGTGGTGGTAGAGAAGCCGTTCGGGCACGACCTGGCCTCGGCCCGGGAGCTGGACGCCACCCTGCACCGGTACCTCTCCGAGGACCAGCTGCTGCGCATAGACCATTTCCTCGGCAAGGAGCCGGTGCTCGACATACAGTTCCTGCGCTTCGCCAACGACCTGCTCGAGCCGGTGTGGAACCGGGACCACGTCACCTGCATGCATGTGACCATGGCCGAGGACTTCGGCGTGGAGGACCGGGGAGCCTTCTACGACCGGGTGGGGGCGCTGCGGGACGTGGTGCAGAACCACCTCCTCCAGGTCCTGGCCCTGATGGCCATGGAGCCCCCCGTGGGGGGCGGGGCCGACGACCTGCGGGACAAGAAGGTCGAGGTGTTCCGGGCCATGCCCCCCGCCGACCCGCGCCGCTACGTGCGAGGCCAGTACGAGGGCTACCAGGAGCTGGCAGGGGTGGAGCCCGGCTCCACCACCGAGACCTACGTGGCCCTGCGCCTCGAGATCGACTCCTGGCGGTGGGCCGGAGTGCCCATCTTCCTGCGCGCCGGCAAGGCCCTGGCGGAGCGGGTGACCGAGGTCCGCCTCTTCTTCCGCCGGCCGCCCCGCCTGGCCTTCATCGACCAGCCCCCCTCGACCGAGCCCAACCAGATAGTGCTGCGGATCGACCCCGACCCCGGTCTAAGGGTGCAGCTCGCCACCCGGGCCGGCGGGCAGGCGACCTGGCAGCCGGTGCACCTGGACCTGATCTTCGGCGAGGAGGTGGGGCCCTCCCTGGAGCCCTACGAGCGGCTCCTCGACGACGCTCTCCGCGGCGACCACCGGCTGTTCACCAGGGAGGACAGCGTGGAGCAGACGTGGCGGATAATGGAGCCCCTCCTCGAGGACCCGCCCGCCCCCCACGCCTACAGTCGCGGGTCGTGGGGGCCTGGGGAGGCCCAGGACCTGGTGCGGGGCCACCCGGCCTGGCATACCCCCTGGCTCCCCGGGGGCGACAACACGACAGGAGCCGGCCATTCCACCAACGCCGGCAAGGCCCCGAACAGGAGGAAGCCATGAGCCAGAGCACCACGGCGAGCCAGCTGGGAATGGTGGGACTCGGCCGCATGGGGGCCAACATCGTCCGCCGCCTCTTGGCCGGCGGGCACGAGTGCGTGGTCTACGACCGCGACCCCGAAGTGGTCGGGACCCTGGCCTCAGAGGGAGCCATCGGAGCGGCCACGCTGGATGACCTCGTGGCCAAGCTGGTCCCTCCCCGGGCGGTCTGGGTGATGGTGCCCGCCGGCGAGACGACCAACCGGGTCATCACCGACCTGGCCGGGCGGATGGAGCCCGGTGACATCGTCATAGACGGTGGCAACTCCTATTACCGGGACGACATCCGCCACGCCGAGGCCCTGGGGCAGCGAGGGATCCGCTTTGTGGACTGCGGGACCAGCGGCGGGGTGTGGGGCAAGGAGCGGGGTTACTGCCTCATGATCGGGGGAGACGAGGAGGCCGTGGCCTACCTGGACCCCATCTTCGCCCGCCTGGCCCCCGGAGTGGATGCCGCTCCCCGCTCCCCCGGGCGCACCGGGCAGCCCGACCGGGCCGAGATGGGCTACCTGCACTGCGGCCCGTCGGGGGCGGGCCACTTCGTCAAGATGGTCCACAACGGGATCGAGTACGGGATGATGGCGGCCCTGGCCGAGGGGCTCAACATCTTGAACCATGCCGACGCCGGCCTGCACCCCGGGGAGGGCGACGCCGAGACCGCCCCCCTCGAGCACCCCGAGTTCTACCGCTACCGGATCGACACGGCCGCCGTGGCCGAGGTGTGGCGGCGAGGCAGCGTCATCGCTTCCTGGCTGCTCGACCTGACCGCCGCCTCCCTCGCCTCCGACCCCGACCTGTCCGGCTTCGCCGGCCGGGTCTCCGACTCCGGCGAGGGGCGATGGACATCCATCGCCGCCATCGAGGAGGGCGTGCCCGCCCCCGTCCTCACCGCCGCCCTCTACTCCCGCTTCGCCTCGAGGGACCTGGACCACTTCGCCAACCAGGCCCTCTCGGCCATGCGCCAGCAGTTCGGGGGGCACCAGGAGAAGCCCGCCGGCGAAGGGCCCGTCCGCACGACGACCAGCTCCGCCTCCCAGGGTCCCGAGGCCACCTCGGGGCCACCCCCGGACGAGGGCCCGGTCCGCTCCGCACAGGGGGGTGGCGGGCATGGCTGAGGCCCCCACCGCCCTCCCCGCCTGGAAGGAGCTGGAGGCCCATGCCGGCGAGATGCGCCGGGCCCATCTCCGCGACCTGTTCGCCAGCGATCCGGAGCGGGGCCGGCGCTTCGCCGCCGAGGCATGCGGGGTGTACCTGGACTACTCCAAGCACCTGGTCACGCAGAGAACCCTGTCCCTCCTCGTGGCCCTGGCCGAGCAAACGGGGCTCGGGAGCCACGTCGCCGACATGTTCGAGGGCCGGCCTATCAACGTCTCCGAGCACCGCTCGGTCCTGCACGTGGCCTTGCGGGCCCCGAGGGGCACCTCTATCTACGCCGGGGGCAAGGACGTGGTCCCCGAGGTGCACCGCACCCTGGACCGTATGGGCAGCATCGCCACCCAGGTGCGCGACCAGACCTGGAGAGGGCACACCGGCCGCCCCATCCGCAACGTGATCAACATCGGGATAGGCGGCTCTGACCTGGGACCCGCCATGGCCTACGAGGCCCTCCGCCACTATGCCGACCCCCGCCTCCGCCTGGCCTTCGTCTCCAACGTCGACGGGGCCGACTTCGTGGAGGCGACCCGGGGCCTGGACCCTGCCGAGACCCTGTTCATCGTGTGCTCCAAGAGCTGGCACACGGAGGAGACCCTCACCAACGCCCAGACGGCGAGGGGGTGGCTCCTCGCCGGCCTGGGGGCAGGAGAAGAGGCGGTGGCCCGTCACTTCGTGGCCGTGTCGACCAACGCCGAGGGGGTGAGCCGGTTCGGCATCGACACGACCAACATGCTCCCCCTCTGGGACTGGGTGGGCGGACGCTACTCCTACGACTCGGCCATCGGCCTCTCCCTCATGATCGCCATAGGCCCCCAGGCCTTCGGGGAGATGCTGGACGGCTTCCACCAGATGGACGAGCACTTCCGCACCGCCCCCTTCGAGGCCAACCTCCCTGTCCTCATGGGCTTGCTGGCCGTCTGGTACAACAACTTCCTCGGCGCCCAGAGCCTGGCCGTCCTGCCCTACAGCGCCTACCTGGCCCGTTTCCCCGCCTACCTCCAGCAGCTCGAGATGGAGAGCAACGGCAAGCGGGTGGACCTCGAGGGCCGCCCCGTCGACCACCAAACCGGGCCGGTCATCTGGGGTCAGCCCGGCACCAACGGCCAGCACGCCTTCTACCAGCTGCTCCACCAGGGGACCAAGCTCATCCCGGCCGACCTGATCGGCTTCGCCGAGCCCCTCAACGCCCTTCAGCACCACCACGACCTCCTCATGGCCAACCTCTTCGCCCAGGGCCAGGCCCTGGCCTTCGGGCGCACCGAGGAGGAGCTGGCCGCCGCCGGGTCGCCCCCCGACCAGGTCCCCCACCGGGTCTGCCCCGGCAACCGCCCCACCAGCACCATCCTCCTCCCCCGGCTCAGCCCCGAGAACCTGGGCAAGCTGGTGGCCCTCTACGAGCACAAGGTGTTCACCGAGGGCGCCCTCTGGCGCATCGACTCCTTCGACCAGTGGGGGGTGGAGCTGGGCAAGATCCTGGCCGACGCCATCCTCCCCGAGCTCGAGGATGCCGGGCCCCCCGACCTCCACCACGACTCCTCCACGGACTCCCTCATCCGTCGCTACCGCCGCCTACGAGGTAGGGAATCGAAATGACGTCCCCCTCCTCGCCCCTCCCCCATCCCGCCACCACGGCGGCTACCACCAGCGACCCCACCAGCACCACCCCCAGTGCCGCCACCGGCACGGGTGGCTGGTAGCGGTACCGCTCCAGGGCCCACCACCAGGACAGCCCCTGGACGGCCACGGCCCCCGCGGCAGTGCCGGCGACGAGCCAGCGGGCCCGCCGGCCCTCGCCCGTAGGGAGGGCGGCCCCCGCCACCAGCGGTAGGCCCACCCACAGGGGCATCCAGTCCCGGGCCTGGCCGAAGACCCCCAGGTGGCCCGCCTCGGCGAAGGTGAGGAGCGTGGGCACCAGGAAGCAGGCCAGGGCCAGGGCCACGATCACCACACGGTGCCGTCGGCCGGCCCGGCGGGCGGCACCTGCCACCAGCGCCAGCAGCGCCCCCAGCCACAGCACGTAGACCGGAACCGGCAGGTAGGTGTCGGTCCAGCCGAAGGCCGCCACGAACTGGGGAGCCAGCACGGCCACGTTGGCGGCCTCGATGCCCAGCACGACCAGGGGCCCGGGGTGCCCGGCGACCAGCGAGCTGGGCCGGGTGTGCAGGGCGCCGGCCCCGAGCACCCAAGCCACCCCGACGGCACCGGCCGCGGCCAGGGGCAGGAGGCCCACCCGGATGGCCCGGGTGCGGAGGACCCGGGCCAGCCCCTCCCGCCCCCACCAGGCGACCAGAGTGGCACCCATGAGCGCCACCCAGAAGGGCGAGAGCCCCCGGACGTTGGCCAGCACCGCCGTCGAGGCCAGCATCCACCAGGTGGGAGCCTCGTCTCCGGCTTCACCGGCAACCAGGCCCGCCGTCCAGGCGCACAGCGCCGCCGCCAGCTCCAGACCGCTCGGGTTCACCACCGAGCCGAGGAAGAGGACCTGGGGGGTGATGGCGAGGGCCAGGGCCACCAGCAGGCCAGGGCGCCGCCGGGAACGGCCGGCGCACCACAGCGCCCCGGCCAGGAGCACGGCCACCGCCGCGCAGGCAGCCAGGCGCATCGCGTACACCGCCGGTGCCCCCCGCAGGACCAGGGTGGGCCAACCGACCAGGGCGTAGTAGAGGGGCGGGTAACGCCCGGTGTAGGTGACGGCCCGGGCACTGCCACCGGCCGTGCTCACCGGGGGAGCACAACGGGCGGGAACGGCAGGCTTCCCGCGGTAGCAGAGGGGGACCCGATCGGCCCCGGCCAGCCACGCCGGCACCCGGACACGGGTGGTGGGGCTGGAAGGGCCGCCCACCCGCTGCCCCATGAGCTGGCCCCGCACCAGGGAGGCGGCGCGAACCAGATGGGCCGGCTCGTCAGGACCGCTCATCAGGGGGCTCGCCAGCGCCCAGGCAGCCATGGCGGCAAAGAGAGCGGCCCAGACGACCAGCCCCGGCCGTCGCCCCATCACCCCAGGGTACCCCGGAACCCGGGCCCGGAGGTGGTGATTGGGCCGTTGTGCTAGTCTGTTTGAACTAGTCCTAGGAGGTTCGCATGGGAGGGATCCTGGGGCGCCGCCGGCGCCTCCTCGCCGCTGGAGCCGCTATGGCCGTCCCGCTGGGGCTCCTCGGCTTGGCCCCGCCGGCCCACGCTTCCACCACCGGGTGGGTGGCCACCGCCACCAGAGGCCTGGACCTGCAGAGCGCCACCGCCCTCGGCCCGGCACCGGCCACCGCCCCGCTCACGGTCTCGGTCGTCCTCCGGCTCCGGGACCGCTCGGGCCTGGACGGGCTCATCCGCCAGACGAGCACCCCGGGCTCGGCCTCCTACGGCCGCTGGCTCACCCCTTCCCAGTTCGAGGCGTCCTACAGCCCCACCCCGGCCCAGGCCCGGGCCGTGGCGGCCTACCTCGGCTCCCACGGGTTCAGCGGGGTGAGCGTCTCCCCCAACCGCCTGCTCGTGAGCGCCGAGGGCACGGTCGCCCAGGTGGAGTCGGCCTTCCACACCTCCATCGGGGCCTACGTGCAGCGGGGGCGGAAGGTCTATGCCAACACCTCGGCCGCCTCGGTGCCCTCGAGCCTGGCCCCGGCCGTGGGTGCGGTCCTCGGCCTCAACGACGCCGCCCGGGTGGAGCCCACCACCAACCCCCCGTCGTCGTGCACCGTGCCCGGCGTCGGCTACCCCTGCACGTACAACCCGCAGGGGTTCTGGAAGGCCTACGACGTGGCCCGCACCCCCACCGGCTACCGGACCGCCGTCGCCATCTTCGCCGAGGGCAACCTGACCCAGGTGGTGAAGGACCTGCGCACCGAGGAGGCCGCCAACCGGCTCCCCCGGGTCCCCGTGACCGTGAAGCGGGTGGGGGTGGCCAGCCCCGACACCTCGGCCGCCGACGAATGGGACCTCGACACCCAGTACTCGACGGGCATGGCCGGCACGGTCAAGCGCCTCTACATATACGACACCACCACCCTCACCGACTCCGACATAGCCAGGGAGTTCAACGCCTTCGCGTGGCAGGACGTGGCCCGGGCGGGGAGCGCCTCCTTCGGCGAGTGCGAGAACGAGGCCTTCCTGGACGGCTCCATGCTGGCCGATGACGAGGCCTTCGCCGAAGCCGCCGCCCAGGGCCAGACCGTCTTCGCCTCGGCCGGGGACAGTGGGGGGTTCTGCGCCGTGGCGCCCACCAATGGCGTCCCTGCCGGTGAGCCCGACGTGAACTACCCGGCTGCGTCGCCCTACGTGGTCGGGGTGGGGGGCACCACGCTCGTCACCAACGCCAACGGGACCTACAAGGACGAGACGGCCTGGGTGGCGGGGGGCGGGGGCGTCAGCTACTTCGAGTCCCAGCCCTATTGGCAAGGGGGTGTGGCCCCTCCCACCTCGACGGTGTGCGCCAGCGTGGCTGTCTCGCCCGGGTGCGGGCGGACCGTGCCCGACATCGCCATGGACGCCGACCCCGACAGCGGGGCCAACGTCTATGTGAGCGGCACCCCTGAGACGGTGGGAGGCACCAGCCTGGCCTCACCCCTGTCGCTCGGGGTGTGGGCCCGTCTGGAGTCGGCTCACCGCAACCGGCTGGGCTTCGCCTCGCCCGCCCTGTACCAGCAGTACGGCGGCCCGGGGTTCCACGACGTGGTGCTCGGGGACACGGGCCCCTACCCGGCCACGCCCGGCTACGACCTGGCCACCGGCATGGGCAGCTTCAACGTGGCCAGGATGAACGCCCTGATCGGCAAGGCGCCGGCCCGGGTGACAGGGGGGCCGGCGCCCTCCCTGGCGCCTGCCTGCACCACCTTCACCGACCCCTACGGCGACTCCCATCCCCTCGGGTCCACGGGCAACGTGGACTCCCTCGACATCCGCGACGGGGGCTTCACCACCTCGGGCCGGTACATCACGGCCAGACTGGGGGTGGAGAGCCTCTCGAACGGCCCCGGGGGCACTCCCCAGCTGGCCGGTGACGGCGACGTCTGGTACGTAACCTGGACCTACGACCACACCTCGCACTTCCTGTCAGCCGAGTACCCGGGAACGGGGGTGGAGACCTCCACCACGCCCCCCCTTCCGGTGGACTTCTCCTACGGGACCGTCACTAAGTCCGCCACCGGCGGCACCCTCTACAACAGCCAGGGATCGGCCACCGGGAGCCTGGACCTGAAGCACGGGGTCATCTCGGTCACCGCCCCGGCCAGGGTGCTCGGCAACCCGCCGGCAGGGGCATCCCTACGGTCGACGGGGGCGGCCACCTTCGAGTCGGTCGGCACCCCCGCCGGCGGCCTCCTGGAAGCCGCCGACACCGCCGGCCCGGGGAAGGCCTACACGGTGGGCAGAAGCTGCTAGAGACCTGCTGGGGACTGCTGAAGGACGGGCACCGGTCCCTGGCCTGTACCCGCTCCGGCGAACCAGGTCCCCGCTGCCCGTCTAGAGCCGGGGCCGGGTATGGGTCCGGCTAGAGGTGGGGCCGGCTATGGGTGGCGACCCCGGGGGTGGCCCGCCGGAGGCGGAGGTGGGCCCGGCAGTAGGCGACCAGGCGGACGCGGCGACGGGGACGGCGACGGTGGCGCCTGCCCCCGGGACCCGAGGGAGACGGCCCCACCGGCTCGGGGGGCCGTCCGGGTCCGCCGGGCCAGTCCGAGGGTCGGATGCCCGACCCCACCTGGGCCGGTCCGAGGATCACCATCAGTATCCGGTTGAGCCTCCCGTTCCCCAGCCCCACCCCGATGGCCGGGGCGACGTCGTACGGTTGTCCGTCCCACTCAGAGCTCATGGGTCCCTCCATGGCATCGCGTCGGCTTCCGACAAGGGTACCCGCTGTGCTCCCGGGAGTCACTTCCCGGGGTCGTCCTGCTCCAGGCGGGCCAGGACCGTGCGCAAGGCCTCTCCCAGGCCTTCCAGCTGGGCCGGGCTGAGGGGGTCCAGCAGGTGGCGGCGGACACCGGCCACGTGGGTGGGCGCGGCCGCCTCGAGAGCCTCCCGGCCCCTCTCGGTGAGCACGGCCAGGGTCCCCCGGCGGTCGCTGGGGCAGGCCTGCCGGCACACCAGGCCGGCCTCCACCATCCCGTCCAGGCGGCGGGTGAGCCCGCTGCGGGAGACGAGCGCCCGCTCCGCCAGGTCCGACATGCGCAGGGCGCCCCCAGGGGCCTCGGACAGCTGCACCAGCACCTCGTACTCGGCCAGGGAGATGGAATGGGCCCGGGCCAGCTCCTCGTCCAGGCGGGCGAACAGCCGGTTGTTCATGGCCACCAGCGCCCGCCAGGTGCCCATCTCCTCTCGGTTCAGCCAGCGGGACTCGGTCATGGAAATATAGTTGTAAGCACAACAGTTGTGCTCACCAGTACGACCGTACCAGGAAGGAGCCCAACCATGACCCAGACAACCGCCCCCGCAGTCCTGCCCGGCACCTGGCAGATCGACCCCGTCCACTCCGCCGTGGAGTTCTCGGTCCGCCACATGATGGTCTCCAAGGTGAAGGGCCGCTTCACCCGCTTCGGAGGCACCATCACCGTGGCCGAGGATCCCCTCCGCTCGTCGGTGGAGGCCTCCATCGAGACCGCCTCGGTGGACACCCACGACGAGAACCGCGACAACCACCTGCGCTCCCCCGACTTCTTCGACGTGGAGCGCTACCCGACCATGACCTTCCGCTCCACCGAGGTGCGCCCAGCAGGCGAGGGCTATCTCGTGGTGGGCGACCTCACCCTCCACGGGGTCACCAAGCAGGTGGAGCTGAACCTGGAGCTCAACGGCACCGGACCGGATGCCTACGGCGGTCTGCGCACGGGGTTCACCGCCACCACCGAGCTCAACCGCAAGGACTTCGGCCTCACCTGGAACGCTGCCATCGAGGGCGGCGGCGTCGTGGTGGGTGACAAGGTCAAGGTGACCCTCGAGATCGAGGCCGTGCGCCAGTAAGCCTGAACGGGCTCCGGCCGGCGGACGCGGCGACGGAGGGAAGCCGCGTCCGCTGTCCCGGCCCGGGCGCTACTTCTTGGCCGGCTCGTAGTAGGGGTTGGACCCGCTGGCATGGTCGGTGACGTCCACCACCTTGGTGACCTCGGGGACGGCGTCCTTGATGGCCACCTCGATCCCCTGGCTCAGGGTCACCTTCGCCAGCCCGCACCCCTGGCAGCCGCCCGACAGCCGCAGGTAGGCCGTCCCCTCCTCCACCGCCACCAGGTCAGCCCGGCCCCCATGGGCGGCGATGCTCGGGTTGATGGCGTCCTCCAGCACGGCGAGGACGGCCTGGGCCACGGGGCCGGACAGGTCCCCCTGGGGCCTGACCTCGGGCTCGGGGGCGTTGGGGTTGATGATGACCAGCCCCTCTTCACCCCCCTGGTCGGCCACGTCCAGGGTCGCGCCCCGCACCTTGTCCACGCTGGCCTCGGGGATGACCAGGGTCAGCTCGTCGTGGTGCTGGACGGCGTCCTGAGGACCGGCGTCGGTGGCCGCCTCGAAGTACATGTCGTAGGCGTAGGCGCCGCCAGCGACGCCGTTCACCTCCAACCACAGGGCCAGGCGCTCGGCCTCGGACTCCTGCGAGCGGACCTCCAGGACCATGGCCCGGGCCCGGTCGGTGATGGTCACCACCGGCTGCAGCTCGGGAGCATCGGGAACGGCCATACCCGCCATGATAGGACGGTGAGCAGACTGGTCCTACTGGTGCCCACCGGCACCTACAGGGCGGCTGACTTCGTCGTGGCCGCCAGCCGGCTGGGCGCCGAGGTGGTGGTCGCCTCCGAGCGCCGCCAGGCGCTGGCCTCCTCCATGGGCGACCGGGCCCTGGTGGTCCCCATGTCCGACCCGGTGCGGGCCGCCGAGCGCATCGTGGAGCTGGCCCGGCGCTCGCCGGTGGACGGGGTGGTCGCGGTGGACGACCAGGGCGTGGTGGCCGCCGCCCTGGCGGCCTCGCGCCTGGGCCTGCCCCATGCCGACCCGGACGCCGTGGCGAGGACCAGGGACAAGGCGGCCATGCGGGCCCGCCTGGGCCGGGCCGGCGTGCCCCAGCCGGCGTGGGGGCTGGCGGTCCCAGGGCAGGACGTGGGAGCCCTGGCCGAGCAGGTGGGGCTTCCTTGCGTGGTGAAGCCGCTGGGCCTGTCGGCCAGCCGGGGCGTCATCAGGGCCGACAGCGTCCCGGAGGCGCGGGCGGCGGCCGATCGGGCCCGGCGGATCGCCCGTGAGGGCGGAGAGGGACGGGACAACCCCGGCGGGCCGGCACTCCTTGTCGAACGGTTCCTCCCCGGAGCCGAGGTGGCGGTGGAGGGCCTGTTGCGGGGCGGCCACCTGGAGGTGCTGGCCGTGTTCGACAAGCCCGACCCCCTGGAAGGGCCCTACTTCGAGGAGACCCTCTACGTGACCCCCTCCCGCCTGGGTGAGGACGTCCTGGCCGAGGTGGCCGAGGTCACCTCCCGGGCCTGCGACGCCCTGGGCCTCACCGAGGGGCCCGTCCACGCCGAGCTGAGGATCCCCCCGGGCCAGGGTGAGGCTGGGCCGCCAGGAGGAGCCAGGCGGGGGGTGTCGGTCATCGAGCTGGCCGCCCGCTCCATCGGCGGGCTCTGCTCCCGGGCCCTGGTGTTCGGGACGGGGGTGAGCCTCGAGGAGCTCATCGTGGCCCATGCCCTGGGGCGCCCCCTGGACCAGGTGCGCAGGGAGGAAAGGGCGGCGGGGGTGATGATGCTGCCCATCCCCAGGGCTGGCACCCTGGCCGGCGTGGGGGGCCGGGACCGGGCCCTGGCCGTCCCGGGGATCACGGGCCTGGAGATCTCCATCCCCCTCGGCCGCCCCGTGGTCCCCCTCCCCGAGGGGGACCGCTACCTCGGGTTCCTGTTCGCCAAGGCCAGGACCCCCGGGGAGGTGGAGGCCGCCCTGCGCCAAGCCCACTCCGCCCTGGACATCAGGATCGATCCCTGAGCGGCAGCCGGCGGCCCTCAGCCTGGTAGGCGGGCGCCGCCGGGTCCCCGAACAGCGGTGGCGCCGGTGCCTGGGCGGCCGGACCGGGCGTGGCTAAGGTTGGTTCCCGGAGACGTGGTGACCGCTCAGCTCTCGTACGCCTTTGCCCTCGGGCTGGTAGCCGCCGTCAATCCCTGCGGCTTCCCGATGCTGCCTGCCTATCTCTCGTTCTTCATGAGCCCCGGCGGCGAACCGGGGGGGACACTCCGGCGCCTGACCGCGGCCGTGCGATCGGCGGCAGCCGTCTCGGCCGGGTTCGTGGTCGTCTTCGCCGTCCTGGGGGCGGTGTTCGACGCCGGCATCACCGCCTTCATGGCCTGGGTTCCCTGGGTGATGCTCGTGGTGGGCTCGGCCCTCCTCGCCCTGGGGGTGGCGGGTCTCCTGGGCCGGCGCCTCCCTGTCCACCTCCCCCACCTCCCGTGGACCGGCAAGGACCGCAGCCTGCGCTCGATGGTGGGCTTCGGGGTCTCTTACGCCGTGGCCTCGCTCACCTGCTCCCTCTCGATATTCCTGGCCGGCGTGGCGGGAGCCTTCACCCGGGTGGGCCCGGTGACCGGCATAGCCACCTTCCTCGCCTACGCCCTGGGCATGGCCACGGTCCTCGGGGCCGTCAGCGTGGCCATGGCCCTCGCTCAGACCTCGGTGGTGAAGGTCCTGAGGAGGGCCAGCCGGTACCTCGACCGGTTGGGACCGGCCCTCCTCACCCTGGTCGGCGCCTACCTCGTCTACTACTGGGCCACCTACCTCACGGGCTCCTCCTCGGCGGGACTCATCGGGGGGGTGGAGCGGCTCCAGAGCCTCCTGTCCTCGGCGGTGAGCCAGGGAGACGTCGAACTGGCGCTGGGGCTCGGCTTGGCCGGGCTGGTGCTGGTGCTGGTGTGGGTGGGCGTGGCCCGCCACGGGGCCGCCGACCGGCGTGACCGTCGGGCCGTGGGGCAACGCACATGAGGACCTCCCGGCTGGGCCGGCGGACCTGGGCGACGGCCCTAGCCGCCGCCGTCACGCTGGCGGTGCTGGTAGCGGCCGTGCTCGTCGCCCGGGGAACGCTCGGCCGGGGGAACGGCACCACCGGGTCGCTGGCCCGCCAGGCCTTGCAGGCGACAGCCGAGGCTCCCCACATCAACCTGGCCACGGGCGAGCTCCTCAACTTGGACGTTATCCCGGGGTCGGGCAGGAAGGCCCCCGGGTTCGCCCTCACGGACCAGAGGGGACAGCGTGTGTCCCTGGGGCAGTTCCGGGGCCGGAGCGTCGTGCTCACCTTCAACGACGACCGCTGCGTGGACCTCTGCCCCCTGCTGGCCCAGGACATCCTGACCGCCGAGCGGGACCTCGGGCCGGCGGCCCGCCACGTGGTCTGGTTGTCCGTGAACGCCAACCCCTTCTACCCCCGGGTCTCCGACGTCAGGTCTTGGACCGACGAGCACGGGCTCGGGAGGCTGCCCAACTGGCGCTTTGTGACCGGGCGGCCCTCCCGGCTGGAAGCGGTGTGGCAGGCCTACGGGATCGAGGTGCTGCTCAACCGGAAGGCGCGAACGGTCGAGCACGGGACCGAGATGTTCTTCATCGACCCCAAGGGGAGGGAGCGGGCCATCGCCGACTTCGGCACCGCCGACTCCGACACAGCCCTCTTCGGCCACGGGATGGCCCAGATGGCCGACGACCTGCTGCCCAGGCCCGAGCGAAGCCCCCATGTGGGAGGACCGTCCGTCGAGGGCACGGCCACCGTGGGGGCCAGCGCCTCTACCTTCAGTCTGCCCTACCTGGCCAAGGGCCAGGGCCAGTTCCGCCTGGCCAGCCTCCGGGGCCGTTATGCCGTGGTCAACTTCTGGTCCAGCACCTGCCCGGCCTGCAAGGCCGAGCTGCCGGCGCTGGAGGCCGCCTACCGGGAGGTCGGCAGGAAGGTGGCCTTCGTGGGGGTCGATGTCTCCGACCACCGGGGGCCGGCCAGGGCCCTGGCGGCCAGGGACGGGCTCACCTATCCCTTGGTCAGCGACCCGAGCGGCAAGGCGGCCGGCGCCGAGAAGGTGACCGGGCTACCGTTCACGCTGGTGATCGGCCCCCAGGGTAAGGTCCTGGTCCGCCACCCCGGGTCCCTCACCACAGAGGAGCTGGTCTACGTCTTGAAGAACGAGGTGCCAGGCTTGGCGGGGAGCGGGAGCTGAGTGGGGGCCGGGACGGAGCGAAGGGGTGCTTGAGGACCACAGCAAGGAGGGCACCAGATCCGCCGGCCCGGGCACCGCGGGTTCCCGAGGGACCTGGGGGCAGGGCAGCGGGACCGATTTCGTATTCGCCCTGCGCCAGCACCGCGGGGGGTTCCTGAGCGCTCCCAAGGCCACGAGGCTCCCCAGGGGGCCGAGGCCCTGGTACCGCCGCTGGCCGGTGTACCTCCTCGCCGCCCTCGTGGTGGCGGGGGCCTGCTTCTTCGTCGACCGCTACGACACCTACACCTCACCTCAGCGGGTGGCCGCCCTCTCCTCCTTCCGGGCCCAGATGCTGAGCGACCTGGCGGGGTGCACCGAGGGGGTCCGGCTGGTCGAGCGCAGATGGCAACGGCTGGGCGCTCACCCCGCCCCGGGCAGCCGGGCGGAGGCGCTGCGCTTCGCCAAGGAGGTCGAGTCCAACTGCACCCCCGTCAACAGCGACATATACAACCTCTTGACCATGCAGGTCCCCGGTGCCCTCTCCCAGGTCAACCAGGTGGCGAACCTGGCCCTCTACGACGCGGGGTCGTGGGCCTACCCCCACGCCACCAGGGCCCTCCTCGACGTGGAGGCCCTCATGGCCCACCCCGGGAACGAGCAGGCCAGAGCACGCCTCACCTCCGAGTCCAGGGCCATGGTGAAGGAAGCCAGGGCAGCCCAGGCCAACCTGGACCGGGCTGCCACCACCCTCGGGGCCCATCTCCGTCCCCTGGGCCTGCCTGCCCCACCTCGCCCACCGGCCTGAGGCCCGTCGAGCCGGCCCCGTCTCTGGCAAAGGCCGCCCCGAGACCCTTGTGGGGCTGAGCCGCCGCCTCCTCCTCTAGCCTGCCCCGGGACCGTCGGGGCTCTCGGGCCCGGCAGGCCGGTTCTGGCCGACGGGGCCCCTCCCGCCGACCCCGGTGCCGGTTGAGCCCACTCGGGCCGGCCCGGAAGCGCCCGGGACGGCCTCCGCCGCCGCCCCGACCCCTCCCTGCCCCGTCCCGCCGGCCTCGGAGCTCCCTGCCACTCCCGCCCCCGTCCTGCCCGGGACGCCGTGCTGGTTGGAGCGGGCCGCCGCCGACACCTCCAGGTCGTACAGGCGCTGGGGCGTGCCCGAAAGGGGGAACAGCGGCGCCTGTGACCGGGGGGTCCGCAGTGGCCGGCGCTGCAGGAAGCCCCACACCACCGCCCCCGCCCCGATGCCGATGGGAAGGCCCAGGGTGTAGACCGCCGCCTGCGAGAAATTGCCAGTCACCGCCAGGATCGATGCCGCATCCATCATCTGCTGATCGCTCCGATCACAACCATTGAGCTGTTCCCAACCAGCTGTCCTGTCATCTCCCACCGCCCACTCTCATTGTAGTTCGGCCCCGCCGATCTGTGGTTCGGGCCCGAAGGTGCCCCCGGCGCCACGTCTAGTTCCACTGCTGCTTGCGCCCCGGGCTGAGACGCACCTTGCCGAGCAGGGACCGCCCCGAGTGGCGTCGGCGCTCCTCGTCGGCCACCAGCTGGGCCAGCTCGGTGTCCAGGTCGACGGGCTGCTTGGGGTGCAGCCACCGGTAAGCCGTCAGCACCACGGCCAAGGCGACGGGCAGCATGCCCGGGATCCACATGATGCCCGCCCCTATGGTCTGGTCCTGGAGGGCCGATATGGCCTCGGGACGGTGGGCCAGGTCGGCGTAGCCCGCGTACCAGGGACCGGAGGCGAAGGCCAGGGCCATGGAGAGGATCCAGTTCTGGGCCGCCCAGGCGGCGAGGAAGGTCAGCCTTCCCACCGGGGACAGCTTGGACCGCAGAGGGTACGAGTCATACACCTGCAGCCAGAACAGGATGCCGAACAGCAGGAAGCTGGCGTGCTCGGCGTAGTGGATGGGAAGGGACCGCAGGGTGGCGTCGTAAGGACCGGGCATGTGCCACACCCACACGTCGACCACGGCCAGAAGCCAGGCCACCACTGGCCGGTTCACGGCCCGGCCCAGGGCCCGCAGGGGGCCGAAGGCGGCCACCCGGGCCGCCAGCCTCCCCACCGTTCTCCGTGGCCGCACCGACCACCCCCCTGCCCTCCCTGGCCACCCGTCGTAGGGACCGACCCGGGCCGGCAGGCCCCGGAGCAGCAGGAGCCAGGGAGCGCCCACCACTATCAAGGGGGAGGCCACGACCAGGATCAGCAGGTGCTGGATCATGTGGACCCAGAAGAGCCAATCCGACCAGTAGTCGATCGGCGACTCGAAGGCCACGAAGAGGGCGGCCAGGCCGGACAGGAAGGCCACCGCCCGGATGCGCCGGTCCCGGAACTCGGGTGCCGACCGGTCGTGGGTCGCTCTCTGCCGGCGGACGTGGCCCACCTCGTAGAGGACCCCGAGGGCAATGATGACGTAGCCGATGGGGCCCACCGACCAGTGGTCCAGGATCAGCCCCACGGCTGCTCCCCGCCTCTCACCGGCCTACCCCTGCGTCCTCACGGTATGGCGTAGAACAGGATCATTATCAGCAAGGCCATGGCGCCCATGAACTCCGAGAACAGGATGTAGCCCTCCACGTTGGCCCCGAAGCGCGGCACCACGGGCGGCAGGTCCGGGTCGGTTGTCGGCCGGAATGCGCTCCAGGGCCTCACGATGGCCTGGGCCAGGATCGTCTCCAGCCAGTAGATCTGGCCCAGCATGTACACGATGTAGATCGGCATCCAGGCGATGAACACGCTCGTGTACCCGCTGGAGGCAGGCTGGAACGGCAGGCGGGTGAGCTGCCAGATCTGCAGGCCGCAGGCGGTGGCCACCAGCCCGAGGGAAAGGCCCGCCCCCACCAGGTAGTCGAACTTCATGCCCACCTGCAGCCGCCGGGCGCTCATGTAGTGGAGGAGGGCCGAACCGATGAGGCAGGCCGTCACCATGACCCCTATGAGGGTCGAGGCGTGCTGGTTGCCGACCCTCCAGTCGTTGTTGTTGTCGAGGGCCCGCAGGTAGAAGTAGGTGAAGGTGAAGGCCCCGTAGAGGAACAGGCTGAGGACCACCAGCAGACGGGAGCTGGTCCACATGCTGCTGATCTGGCACTGCTCCTCGTAGAGGGCATCGTCGAAGCCCTCCACTCCCTGGGGGCTCACCTCGGTCGCCACTACTGCTCACCTCCCCGGTCCCCGGGACCGGCCCCCGGTCCCGGCGGATCGTCGATCTCGTCCGAGCCGCCCGACACCCCGGCCGCCGAGGCGGCCAGGACGGCCGGAGTGGGCACACCCCGCAGGTCGGCCACCGGGATGTCCTCTATGGGGTTCCCGTAGTCGTAGGGGTGGGACAGGACGAGAGGTATCCGCTCGAAGTTGTCAGGCGGCGGCGGCGTCGCCGTCTGCCACTCCAGGCCCCTCGAGAACCAGGGGTTCTCGACCGAGCGCTTGCGGGCCCAGACCATCGAGTACACGAGGTTGATCACGAAGATGATCATTGAGATAGCGATGGCGTAGGCACCCGCACTGGCCGTCTGGTTGAGCGTGGCCCACTTGGGGGCGTACTCGAAGTAGCGCCTGGGCATACCCAGCTCACCCACGATGAACAGGGGGATGAAGGTGAGCTGGAAGGCGATGAACATGACCCAGAAGTGGATCCATCCCAGGGTCTTGTTCATCTCATAGCCGGTCATCTTCGGTATCCAGTAGTAGATGGCGCCGAAGAAGGCGAAGATCAGGCCGCCCATGATCGTGTAGTGGAAGTGGGCCTGGACGAAGAAGCTCCCGTGGACGGTGACGTCGACAGGCACGTCGGAGAGGAACACCCCCGACACTCCCCCGATTAGGAAGTTCAGGTAGAAGGCCAGGACGAAGAGGGACGGCACCTCGAAGCGGAGCTTGCCCTTCCACAAGGTGGCCATTGCCACCAGGTAGATGAAGCCCGTTGGGATCGAGATCACCTCGGTGGTGAGCATGAACAGCGGGCGCATGTCAGCGTTGATCCCGCTCACGAAGAGGTGGTGCTGCCACACGAACCACGACATGAAGCAGACGCCGATCATGCCCGCCGCCGAGACGTTGTAGCCGAACAATCGTCGTCGGGTGAAGACCGGGAGCAGCTCGGCGGCGATGGCGAAGCCCGGCAGGGCCAGGATGTACACCTCGGGGTGGCCGAAGAACCAGAACACGTTCTCCCACAGGTAGGAGCTGCCCCCGTGGGCATCCACGAAGAGGGCCGTGCCCACCGTGCGGTCCATGCCCATGAAGTAGAGGCCGGCGAAGAGAACGGGCGGAGCCAGGGCGGTGAGCACCGAGGTGGTGAGCGCTCCCCAGACGAACATGGGCAGCCGGGTCCAGCGCATCCCGGGCGCCCGGAAGTCCACGATGGTGGCGATCATGTTCACCGAGGTGATGATGAGCGACAGGGCCATGAGGGCAAAGGCCACCTCGTAGCCGTCCATGCCCTGCACGGCCTCGTTGGCGAGGGGGGCATACCCCGTCCACCCTGTGGGGAAGCCGCCCACCAGCATGGTGGAGAGCAGGATTATGTAGGCCGGGGGGGTGAGCCAGAAGGACAGGGCCTCCAGCCTGGGGTAGGCCATCCGCTTGGCCCCGATCATCAACGGTACGAAGTAGTTGCCGAAGGGCCCCACGATGACCGAGGTCATCATCATCATCATCATGGTCCCGTGGATGCCCACGATGGTGAGGTAGGTCTCCGGGTTGAAGATGTGAGAGTGGTACCGGGGGAACAGCAGCTCGGTCCGGATGGCCAGGGCGAACATCCCGCCGGTGAAGAAGTAGATCAGCATGCCGATCAGGTACTGCCAGCCCACGACCTTGTGGTCAGGGGTGTAGGCGAAGTACCGGCTAAGGCCCCTGGGTGCCGCCTTGGCCAGCGGAGGGTCGAGTCCGAAGATCTTGGCCACGGGGTAGTTGAGGGCCCCGATGCCGACCAGGAAGCCGAGGGTGGCCACCAGGTACCCGATGATCAGGGCCACGTCGTTCATGTTCGTGTTCCCGAAGCGGGCCCAGTTGCCGGCGATGACATTGCCGAGGAAATGGCCGAGGGCGTACCCCCCGGCACCGAGGAGGATGCCGGTGAGGATGTTGGGGTGGGGCCACCACGGGATCACCCGCTGTCTCCACGAGCCCCCCTCCGGGGGGGTGACGGGAGGGGGTGGGCGGTAGAGCTCTTGGTCTATGGCCATGTCCAGTTGGCTCCTTAGCTCCCGGTGCTCTTGGGCGTGGGCTTGTCCAGCTGCGGGTAGAGGCCTCCACCGGCTCCGTGGAGGGACGGTGTGTACGTGAGGCTGTAGGGGGGCAGGTGGCGGGTGAGGGGGGCCAGCTTCTTCTCCTCCGTCGTGGCCCAGCGGTAGAACGCCGCCTGGGAGACCACGTGCCCGGTCCCGATCATGTCGCCGTGCCAGATGCCGCACAGCTCGTCACAGCGGTAGGTGAACGAGTGCGTCTGGCCGGTGGTGGTGGTGTAGGCCACGTTGTTCACCCCGGGGTTGGCATCAGCCTTCACCCCCAGCCGGTAGGGCCAGAAGCTGTGGATCACGTCCAACGAGGTGACGTTGAACTGGATGGTGGTGTTGGTGGGCAGGTACAGAGAGGTGGTCTCCATCCCGCCGAACTGGGGCCAGCGGAAGGTCCAGAGCCACTGCTGGCCGATGACCTGCACCTCGAGGAGGGCCGGATGGGAGCCCGGCTTCCACGGCTTGGGGTGGAGGGCGGCGTAGGAGCTGGACGGGGCGCCCGGCGGCCGCCAGATGGCGCTCGGCCCCTCGCCGCCGCCGGCTCCGGCCGGGGCGATCAGCTCGTAGGTCCCGAACACGAACAGGCCGAACACGATGAGGGACGTGATGGCGATCCAGCTGACCTGGATGGCCACGCTGTCGCGCTCGTACCAGGCACCGTCCTCGGGCACCGTGCCCCGGTTGGAGAAGTAGATGCACGAGTACCCGAACCACAGCCACACCGCGAACAGCACCGGCGCCGCGCACATGAGCAGCACCGTCATGTCGTACTGGTCGCCGTGAGCCGAGCTGGTGAGGCGGCCCGGAGCCAGGTGGGGGTAGAGGAAGAACCAGATCAGGATGTCGGCGATGGCCGTCGCCACCAGCCAGATGATGAATATCCGGGCGAAGTGGTGGGGCTCCCGCTGCGCGGGGGCAGCCGGGGTGAGCGCGGCGTCAGCCATCTATGCCTCCCTCGAGCCGTCCGGCCGGCGAAGGCGCCCTCATGACTGCTCCACGGCCAGGAAGCCCTGCATATAACCCATGGTCTGCATCGGCCCTCCGTTGCCGTCCAGGAAGTTCAGCCCGCAGGGCACGATGCACTGCCAGCGGTAGTAGCCCGCCGCCCCCGTCTTGAACGTGATCTTGTCGATGTCGTGGGGGGACTTGGGCGAGCAGGGCGCCACGGCACAGAGGTTGCTCGCCGTGGTGGCAGCCCAGGGCACGTTGATGCCCAGCGCCGGCACGGTGAAGGTGTGGGCGGGGACGGTGGCCCCGTCCACCACACTCACCGGCGTAGACGTCGAGTACTTCTTGCTCCCGACGTCCCCCGTCACGTACTCCTTGCCCCCTACGGTCCCGGTGACGCGCCCGAAGACGTTGTTGCGAAGGGGCGTCACCCCGTCGTACTCGTAGTTGGTCATATGGATCGTGCAGTGCGAGGGCAGCACGAAGATCGTGGAGTGCACCCACTGCCCCTTGGTGTTCTGCACCAGGTAGCTCACCCAGCTGGGGCGGGGCCCGTAGCCGATGGAGCCGACCGTCTGGATGGTAAGATAGGCATTGCACCCGCTTGCCGTCCGCACCACCTTGGCAGCCACCGGCGGGGGCCCGGTGCGGAGGAACCCGACCCCCCACACGCCAACCGCCGACGCCACGGCGGCGAAGGAGAACCCCACCAGGCCCATGCGGAGGGCCCTGGGCATCTCCCTTGCCGTTCTCTCACCTGCCTCGCTCATCTCCCGGGAAACCTCCTCTTCCCCTAGCTGGCGCCTGCTACCCGGCCCGGGCCCGCCGGCGCTAAGGATGGACGGCCATGAAGGCAACGAGAGGATGCCGAGGGCCCCAGGGCAGGAAGGCACCGCTTTCCGCCCCGGTGCGCATGGTCCTGGGCCCGGTCCTGCCCACGGCCCTGGCCCTGGTCACGGCGGCCTGCGGCACGGCCGGGCCGGCCGGCACCCGTGCCGACCACCCCCCGACGAGCTCCCACCCCGGGCGCCCGCCCAAGGACAGCACCCACGTCACTCCCACCACGGCCGCCCCCGCCGCCCGCACCACCGTCGCCGGCCCCCCCGTGCTGCGGGCCGCCCGGGTCCCAGGCCACGGAACGGTCCTGGTCGACCGGAAGGGCTACACGCTCTACTACCAGCCCGGCTCCACCGCAGGCGGCGTCGGCACCTTCGTGTGCACCGGCCCCTGCACCCGTACCTTCAGGCCCCTTCTCCTCCCCCCGGGCCTCCTCCGCCCCACCGCCGGCCGGGGAGTGCCCCGCCCGCTCACCACGGTGGGGGTGGTGGTGCGCCCGAGCGGCGCCCTGCAGGTTGCCTACGAAGGCAGGCCGCTCTACACCTATGCCGGCGACCGCGCCCCGGGCCAGGCCAATGGCCTGAAGGTGAGCGGGTGGAGGATCGTGAGGCTGGGATGAGCCGAGCGCCGGGAGGGGCTTTGGTCCCCGTGCCCCCTCCCCCCTCTCCTCGCACCGCCTCAACACCATGGCACTCCCGCTTACCGATGTGGGCCATGGCGTCCGGTCACGCTCCCTCGGCCGGGCGCCCCTTTCCTTACGGGGATTGGAGATTAGGGTCCCGGGTAGTGCCCGTCAAGAACCTGGCATCAGGTCGACCTGAGGGAACCAAGGCCCTGTCCGCCCCGCGGAGGGGCCCTCGCCGGCCCCCGCCATGACGGCACCGGAGGAGCCAGCCTTCACTCCCTCCCGCCCTTCGCGCCCGCCGGCCTGGACCCGCCTGGCCCTGGTGCTCGCCGTCCTCATCCCCCTCGGCCTCGTCGCCGCGGGCATCTTCTACGTGCTGGGACTGAGCCCCCGCCGCCCGGCACGCACCGCCGCCACCACCCCCGTGGGAGCGGCTCCCCCCCGGGCACCGGCCCCCAGCGGAGCCGGTCCCGGAGCCGTCCCACCTCGCCTCAGCCTGCCACCGCTGCTCCCCGGCCACCCCCGGGTCAGCCTGCCCCGCGCCGGCCACAGGCCCGTCGTGCTGAACTTCTTCGCCTCCTGGTGCGGACCTTGCAAGCAGGAGCTTCCCCTCCTGGCCCGGGCGGCGCGCCACGAGCACGGCCGCATCGCCTTCGTGGGCGTGGACGTGAACGACAACGCCGCCCACGCCCGCCAGCTGGTCCGTACCTCGGGGGTCCGCTACCCGGTGGGCCAGGACCCCCAGGGGCGAGCGGCAACCAGGTACGGTCTCCTGGGCCTGCCCACCACGGTCTTCATCGGGGCTGACGGCCGGGTGGCCCGGGCCGTCTCGGGCCAGCTGACACCGGCCGCTCTCGACCACTGGCTGCACGCCCTGTCCCGGGCGAAATAGGCGCTTGTGGCCACCCGCCTGTGGCCCTCGTGACCTCTTGCCTAGGGGTGGGCGACGAGCACGGCCACCGCCATGGCGGTGAAGAGCACCGCCAGGTAGGTGATCGAGTAGTGGAACATCCTCATGGCCAGGCCGGGGCTCGGCCGGCGCACCAGTGCCACCCCGTGGGCCACGAAAACTGCCCCCAGGACGGCGGCGGGCACGAGGTAGACAGGGCCCAGGCCGGCCAGGAAGGCCACGCCCACACCGGCCAGGCTCACGGCAACCGTGTACACGAGGATGTGGCGGGCCGTCCGGGCCGCCGGCGTCACGGCCGGCAGCATGGGTACCCCCACATCGGCGTAGTCCTCCCGGTAGCGGACAGCCAAGGCCCAGAAATGAGGAGGGGTCCACAAGAAGATGACCCCGAACAGCAGCCACGGCGTGGCGCCCAGGTGGTCGGTGACGGCAGACCAGCCCACCAGCACGGGGACGGCACCGGCTGCCCCCCCGATCACGATGTTCTGGGAGGAGGTGCGCTTGAGCCACAGCGTGTACACGAAGACGTAGAAGGCCGTGGCTCCGATGGCGAGGAAGGCGCTCAGCAGGTTCACGGCCAGCCACAGCTCGGCGAAGGCCAGCATCTCCAGGGCCACGGCAAAGGCCAGGGCAGCCGAGGGGCTGACTGCGCCGGTGACGAGGGGGCGCCGGCGGGTCCGGTGCATGACGGCGTCGATGTCCCGGTCCACGTACATGTTGATGGCATTGGCGCCCCCGGCGGCCAGCGACCCTCCGACCAGGGTGGCCACGATCAGCCCCACGGGGGGGATCCCCCGGGCCGCCACCAGCATGGTGGGCACCGTGGTCACCAGCAGGAGCTCCACGATCCTGGGCTTGGTGAGGGCGAGGTAACCCCCGATCAAGGACCGGATACCGGTGCGCCCTGCGGCGCCATGGGCCAGCACGACGAGGGATATTAGGCCATCCCGCCCCGGCACCATGGTCCGCCCGGCGACGCCCGGCCCCCCACCGCCGCCCCGGGGAGCGGCGTCCCCCCCCGGCTGGCGGCGACGCCGAGCGCTATCGCCGGCCAGCCGGTCGCCGGTCCTGGCGAGCCTGGAGGGCCCTCCACTCCTCGTCGATGTGACTGGTGTCGGTCCAGTAGAGACGACGGGGCAGGTGTCCCGCCCTGCGGGCATTCTCGTCTCGCATCACGCGGTCATTCACGTATATTCCGACCCCCAGGATGCCCAGCATCACTGCTACAACGACGGCACCTATTGCGAGACTGGCAACGAAGAGACCCAAGACAACTCACCCCTTTCACTTGCGGTTGTCGCTTCTGGTTTGGAACGTAACCACGAGCAGTTACGCCACGGTTACGCCTTGGACACGGCCGGTAACGGCGACAGGAGGGCTCGAGGCGCGAGGATCGTGACGTGGAGCGGAAGAGCCGGATCCTGGTGGTGGAGGACGAGGAGGCCCAGCGCTGGGCCCTGCGCCAGTACCTGACCAGGGAGGGATACGACGTGATCGAGGCGCCCGACGGGGAGAGCGGGCTGCGCCTGGCCCGGGAGGCCCAGGTCGACCTGGCGGTGGTGGACGTCATGCTCCCCGGACTGGACGGGTTCGAGCTGGTCAAGCAGCTCCGCCGGGACTCGTCCATCCCGGTTCTCTTCCTCACCGCTCGAGGCGAGGAGTGGAACCGGGTGGCTGGCCTGGAGATAGGGGCCGACGACTACGTCGTCAAGCCCTTCTCGGTGCCCGAGGTGGTGGCCCGGGTGCGCGCCCACCTCCGCCGGGCCGCCGAACGAGGCGGAGAGAGGGCTTCACTACGGGAGATCGCCGGCGGCAGCGAGGTCCGGGTGGGGGGGGTGAGCCTCGACCTGGGCTCCAGGCGGTGCCTGCTCGAGGGCAGGCCGGTGGAGCTCACGAGACGGGAGTTCGACCTGCTGGCCACCCTGGCCCGGAGGAGGGGCCAGGCCCTGTCCCGTCGCCAGCTGCTCGAGGAGGCGTGGGGCACCGTGCACCTGTCCGAGAAGACGGTTGACGTCCACGTGGCCCGCCTCCGGCGCAAGCTGGGAGATGCGCTCCGCCTCACCCCCCTGCGGGGGGTGGGCTACCGGCTCGAGGCATGACAGCCGCCCGCTGGAGGAGCCGGGCCTTGGGCCGGGTGCGGTCGTCGCTGGGCCTCCGCCTGGTCGCCTCCATGGTCATGCCGGCCGCTCTGCTACTGGTGGGCGCCGCCCTCCTGTTCGCCCACCTGGACCACGACCGGGCCCGGGCCACGTCCCTCCGGTCCGACCGGTCGACAGCAGCCGTGGTGGCCCAGGCACTCGGCAAGGGCGCCCGGCCGGAGCTCCTCCCCCTGTTCCAGCAGCTGCTGGGGGACGACCAGCTCCTCGTCTACAGGCACGGCCACACCCTGTACCGGGGCCCCCGGAACACCGGGCCCGGCCTCTTCACGGTCTCCCGGGCCTTCCCCGGGGGCAGGGTGGTGGTGGTCGGTGACGTGGAGGGCCAGTCGGGCCTCACCGCCGAGCTGACGGCCATCGTGGCCGGCATCCTCGTGGTCCTGGTCGTGGTGAGCGTGATCGGGTCGACCACCCTCACCCGCTCCTTGCGCCGGCCCATCGGACGGGCCGCCGGGGCCGCCGACCGGGTCGCTGCCGGAGACCTGAGGGCCAGGATCGACGACTCCGGCCCCGAGCAGTTCCGCCACCTGGTGCGGGCCTTCAACTCCATGGCGGCCCGGCTGGAGGAGGCCGACCGGGCGGAGCGCCGCCTGCTGGCCGACCTGGCCCACGAGATCGCCACCCCCCTCAACTCCGTGGCGGCGGTGGCCAGTGCCGTCATCGACGGGACCGTGCGGTCTGACACCGAGAGAGGGGAGGCCGCCGCCCTCCTGCGCAACGAGGTGGAACGGATTCGCGCCCTCCTCGACAGCCTGGGCAACCTGCGCCAGCTCGAGCTACCCGGGTCCAACCCCCCGCGCCGGACGGACCTGCGGGAGCTGGCCCGCACCGTGGCCCTCCGCCTGGCCCCCGAGGCCGACCAGAGGTCGGTCACCCTCCGGGTCCATGCCCGCCGACGGCCGGCGGTGGTGGTGACGGCACCGGACCTGGTCGACACGGCGCTCACCAACCTGGTCTCCAACGCCATCCGCTACACGCTCCCGGGAGGACGGGTGGACGTGAGCGTGCAGCCGGCCGAGGACGACCGCTGGTGCATCGCCGTGCGTGACACCGGTATCGGTATCGCTCCCGAGCACCAGGGACGCATCTTCGACCGCTTCTACCGGGTCGACCGGGCCCGGGGCCGCTCCAGCGGTGGCTCGGGCCTGGGGCTGGCCATCGCCCGGGGGGCGGCCCTGGCCCTCGGGGGAGCCATCGAGCTCACGAGCAGTCCCGGCTCCGGCAGCGAGTTCCGCCTGATCGTGCCGGCGGCCTCCCCTGCCTCGGGGGCTCAAGGAGCCGGGCCCCCCGGGGAGGGAGCATCCACCCGGACCACGGGGTGAGAGCGCCCAGGGCGGGCTCCATCGCCGCGGTCACCGGACCACCCCGTCCTCCCGGGCCACCCGGTCCTCGCGGTCCTCCCGCTCCTCCCAGCCGACCAGCAGGCGCTGGCGGGCCACTGCCTCCTCGTGGCGCTTCTCCCCTTCCGGGCCGGCGGGCCGGTGGTCGATGTCGTTCAGGGCCGGTGCCCTGCCGTAGAGGACGAGGATGTCGCCAGCGTGGACCACGGTGGAGCCCACCGGAGCGCCCCGGTAGCGGCCATCCCTGCGGGTGATGCCGAGGACGGCCACGCCCTCGTCCCGCAGCTCGAGCTCCCCCAGGCGCCTACCCGCCACCCAGTCTCCCTCCTTCACCGCCATCTCCGTCACCGCGTAGTCCCCGGAGAGGTCGAGGAGGCCGGCCAGGTCCCTCCCGGGCAGGTCCGTGTACCGCCCCAGAACCCTCCGTATCGCCCGGGTGAGCCAGTGGTCCACACGGCCGTTGCGGGACAGGTAGACGATGAGCAGGATCCCCACTCCCAGGAGAAGGATCCTGAACCCGGGGTTCACGGAATGGGCACCCAGGCGCTGGAAGCCGATGATGAGCGTGCTGGCAGAGGCGACGATGCCGGCATTGCCGAGCAGCATCAGGGTCATGATCACCCGGCGGCGCAAGGGATGGTCCACGACCTTCTCGGACTCGGAGGTCGTGAAGCCCGAGCCCGTGAAGGCCGACCGGGCCTGGAAGCGAGCCGCCTGGGAAGAAAGCCCGGTGGCGACGAGGATGACGGTGGCTACCCTGGTAATCAGGAGAGAGAGCGCCACCACGACGAGCAGCGAGCCGATGGCGTACACCCGACCCACCTTGCCACAACCGGGAGGGAGCCCGAGGCGGTGGGGCCCGGCCCGTCCCTGGGTAGGAGGAGGGGGACGGCATGTGAAACGGCACCCAGACACATCAGCGCGGCCCCGACCGGGGCCTCCGGAGCGGGTCCTGGGGCCCGCACCCCCCTTCCGCCCAGGTCATCACCGCCACGGCGCCCATGTCAGCCGGCGCCCTCCCAGGCGAGGCCGGGTCAGCCTTCTCCAGGCTCTCTGCCTGCTGGCCCTGGCCGGGCTGATCGGGCTCGGCGCCTTCCTCGCCTCCATCAAGCTCGGGGGAGCGCCCCGCAAGGTCAGTGCCTCCCCTTCCCGGACCACCCGCTCACAGGGGCATCGACCCCGGAGGGGGGGTAGCCACGGTGCCGGCTCCGCATCGCCCGGCACGACTGCCACCACGGCGGCCCGCCCCACGACCACCGCAGCACCAAGGACCACTGCCTCCCCTCCGACTACGGCCCACACCACCTCCACGACCACCGGGCCGTCGGCGGCTCCTGGGGGCGGCCCGCAGCTGACCGGGCTCACCCCCGGGCAGGGGGCTCCGGGCTCGACGGTCGTGCTCGTAGGGACCGGCCTCTACAGCAGCACCGGCACCATCACCGTCACCTTTGGCGGCCGGGCCGCCCCCGTACGCTGCTCCAGCCGCACCCGCTGCACAGCGACGGTCCCTCAGCTCGGGGTGGCTTCCGGCCAGTCCGTCCCGGTCATCCTGAGCACTCCGGCGGGCAGCTCCAATCCCTTGACGTTCACGTACCGGTCCTGAGGCCTTCAGGTCCGGGGGGCCGGGCTCCCCCCGACGTGAGCCGCCGGTCCGGCGGCCGCCCCTTGGGCCTGCCCGGTCCCAGGGCGGGCCGCCCTCCCCCCAGGCCCTCCCTCAGCACCCGCTGGCGCTCCTCCATCGTGGCTCGGCCATCCGACCACGCCGCCCGGGCGTCGGCGGCCAGGCTGCGCGCAGCAGCCTGGGCCCGGGCTGCCACGCTGGCCGGCGCCCAGCGGGCAATGACTCGCCGCAAGGCCCGCGACACCCAGAAGGACAGGCCGAACCCGAACCCGGCCCCCGTGACCAGCCAGAACAGCCGCTTGAACACCGCCTCACCCCCCCCGGCGGTGCCTGAAGCTGCGAGCGGCCTCTGCCGCCCCGCTCCCGGCCGCCAGGAGCTTGATCAGGGGCTCGGAAAGGGCCAGCCAGGCCAGCCGGCTCCCCCCGGCGGAGGAAGGATCGAGGCCGTCCCTCCCCGCCTCACCGGTCGGAGCCTCCCCCCCGTAGGGGCCATGATCCGGCCCGTAGGCGCCGTTGCCTGTTCCGGGACGCCCCGCCGCTCCCAAGTCGAGCACCGGAGACACCGATCGCAGCCTCCGCAATCCGGCCAGGGCCGGCAGGGCCTCCTCCCCCCACCGGTCCAGGGACGCCTGGACCCCCCGTACGGCCCGGACCAGCAGGACCAGGGCCGCCACCCCGGCGGCCAGCACCACCAGGCACACCGCAGCTAGCCCAGCCGCCACCTCCGCTGCCACAGCCGACCCCAGGATCATCGCCGGGCCACCCTAGCCCCATATGGGCCCCCGCCTGAAGGCCCGGGCACGGGACGGGGCGCTTCTGGGGAGGGGGATGACCCCCTGGGGGGCCTTCGCTCGAGTGGGGCGGGTTTGCTCGAGCGGGGCGGGGTCGTGGGTTCGTTCGAGTGGGGCGGGTTTGCTCGAGTGGGGCGGGGTCGTGGGTTCGTTCGAGTGGGGCGGGTTTGCTCGAGTGGGGCGGGCCATAACCTCACGGGCGTGGCAGGCGACGACCTGTTCTCAGCCTCCCTGGAGGCGCGCCTGGCACGTCAGGCGCCGCTGGCCGAGCGGATGCGGCCCAAGTCCCTGGATGACGTGGTGGGCCAGGCCCACCTGCTGGGCCCGCGTGGGCCCCTTCGGGCCCTCATTGAATCGGGCAGGCTCTCCTCCATCATCCTGTGGGGCCCGCCGGGCACCGGCAAGACCACCTTGGCCCGGGTGGTGGCCGCGGTCACCGAGCGCTCCTTCGTGGCCCTCTCGGCCGTCACCGCCGGCGTGAAGGATGTGAGGGGCGCCGCCGACGAGGCCCGGCAGCGACTGGCCCAGGAAGGGCAGGGGACCATCCTGTTCCTCGACGAGGTCCACCGCTTCAACAAGGCCCAACAGGATGCCCTGCTCCCCGCCGTCGAGGAAGGAATCCTGACCTTCATCGGGGCGACAACCGAGAACCCCTTCTTCGAGCTCAACGCCCCCCTGCTGTCCCGGGCCACCCTCTTCCGCCTCGAGCCCCTCGACAAGGAAGCTCTGCGCAGGCTGGTCGACCGGGCCCTGGACCGCGAGCGAGCCCGCGCCGAGCCGGCGGCCAAGGACCTCATCGCGGAGCTGGCCGACGGTGATGCCCGGGCCGCTCTCACCACCCTGGAGGTGTCGCTGGCCCTAGCAGACGGGGGCGAGGTGACGCTCTCCCACGTCCAGGAGGCCAGGGCCGGGCGGGTCCTGCGCTACGGAAGGGACGAGCATTACGACGTCATCAGCGCCTTCATCAAGTCCATCCGAGGCTCCGATCCCGATGCCGGCCTCTACTGGCTGGCCCGGATGCTGGCCGCCGGCGAGGACCCCCGGTTCATCGCCCGCCGCCTCGTGATCCTCTCCAGCGAGGACGTGGGCATGGCCGACCCCATGGCCCTGGTGGTCGCCGACGCCGCCGCCCGGGCCGTGGAGTTCGTGGGGCTGCCCGAGGCGGCCCTCAACCTCGCTCAGGCGGTGGTCCACCTGGCCACCGCCCCCAAGTCGAACCGCACCGCCATGGGGCTGTGGAAGGCGCAGGAGGACGTGGCCAGCCTTCCTCAGGGACCCGTCCCGCCCCACCTGGCCGACAGCCACTACCGCTCGGCTCGCTCGCTGGGCCACGGCGTGGGCTACGTCTACCCCCACGACGACCCGAGCGGTTGGGTATCCCAGGAGTATCGGCCCAGGGAGGTGGCCGGGCGTACCTACTACGAGCCGTCCCGCCTAGGGGCCGAGGCCGCCGTGGCGGACCTCTTGGCCGAGCGCCGGCGAGCGGCGAGCGGAACTGGGGAGGAGCTGAGCGCCGGCAAGCGGCGGCGAACGGTGGGCGGGGCTGCGGAGGCGGGCGAGGGCGAGTGAGCCCGGCGGACTGGGGGGAGGGTGTTGGGGCCGGCTGACTATGTGGAGGGCGGCGGACTGGGGCGAGGGGTTGGCCGGCGGGTCCCGCACCTCGGACACTGCCGCGCCCATCCCGCATCGGCTCCGCCCTCACGCACCTCGGACACTGCCGCGGCCATCCCGCATCGGCTCCGCCCTCACGCACCTCGGACACTGCCGCGCCCATCCCGCATCGGCTCCGCCCTCACGCACCTCGGACACTGCCGCGCCCATCCCGCATCGGCTCCGCCTCGAGCCCGTGCCTCTGTAGTTGGTACCGTGACGTGCGATTTTTCACCGTGACCGTACCAACTACGGCTGCTCGCCCTGGAAGGAGGGCGAGGGCGGCCCCCTCGGGAAACAACCCCAGGGCGGCCCCCTCGGGAAACAACCCCTGAGCACCCCCCCGGGGGAAACAACCCCTGAGCGGCCCTCAGGAAGCGGCCCCTGACTGGAACGCCTGAGCCTCTCTGAAAGAACACCGGAGCCCCCCCCCAAGGGAACGCCGGACCGACCCCCAAGGGAACGCCACGACCGGCCCCAAACCCCGGGAGTCCCCCTGAGCCCCCGGAGCGCCACGCGGGGCGGCCCCGCCCCTTACTGCCGGCGAATCGCCAGCCCCAGCTCCGCCAGCGACCGGGCGTCGAGAGCCTTGGGCGCCCCGGTCATGAGGTCGGCCCCGGACTGGGTCTTCGGGAAGGCGATGACCTCCCGGATGTTCTCCTCGCCGGCCAGGAGGGCAACCAGCCGGTCTATCCCGAAGGCGAAGCCGCCATGGGGGGGAGCCCCGTACCGGAAGGCGCCGAGGAGAAAGCCGAAGCGGCTCTCCGCCTGCTCGGCGCTGATCCCGAGGGCCGAGAACACCCTGGACTGGATGTCGGCCCGGTGGATCCGGATGCTCCCTGACCCCAGCTCCCATCCGTTCAGCACCAGGTCGTAGGACTGTGAGCGCACCGCCAACGGGTCTGACTCCAGCAGGTCCAGGTCGTCGGGGTGAGGCATGGTGAAGGGATGGTGGGCCGCCACCGGCCTGCCTTCGTCATCGATGCCCTCGAAGAGGGGGAAGTCGACCACCCAGACGTAGCGGTGTGGCCCTTCCCAGACCGGAGGCCGGCCCAGGTCCACCCGTAGCTGGCCGAGGACGGTGCAGGTGGTGCGGTGCTCGCCTGCCACCAGGAGGAGGAGGTCGCCAGGCTCGCCTCCGGTGGCGGCTACGACCGCGGCCCGCTCGCCGGCGCCGATGTGGCGCAGCACCGCTCCCGGTCCGTCCAGGTCCCCTCCCTCCGCGACCCGCATCCACACCAGACCGGGAGCTCCCAGGGCCTTGGCCCTCTCCACCAGGGAATCCAGACGCGACCGCCCGAGCTGGCCTCCCCCCGGCACCCGTATGGCCTTGACGGCCGGGGCCCGGAAGGCCCGGAACTCGCTGGCGGCCAGCTGCTTGGTCAGGTCCACCAGCTCCATGCCGAAGCGCAGGTCGGGCTTGTCGGTGCCGTAGCGGTCCAGGGCATCCGCCCAGGTCATCTTCTCTATGGGGGGAGGCCGCACGCCCGTAGCGGCCTCGGCTGCGTCCAGCACTGCCTCTGAGATGAACCGGTGCACATCCTCCTGGGTGACGAAGGAAGCCTCGGCATCCAGCTGGGTGAACTCGAACTGGCGGTCGGCACGCAGGTCCTCGTCCCGCAGGCAGCGGGCGATCTGGTAGTAGCGGTCCACCCCTGACACCATGAGCAGCTGCTTGGCTATCTGTGGGCTCTGGGGCAGGACGTAGAACGAGCCTGGCTGCATTCGCGAGGGGACAGCGAATTCCCTGGCACCCTCGGGGGTCGGGGTCCAAAGGAGAGGGGTCTCCACCTCGATGAAGCCCTGGCGCTCCATGGCCCGCCGTATGGCGGCATTGACCCTGGCGCGCAGGGCCAGATTGGCCTGCATCCGCTCTCGGCGCAGGTCGACGTACCGGTAGCGCAGCCGGACCGCCTCGTCGGCCTCCACCCGGTCGGTGACGGGGAAGGGGGGCGGCTCAGCCTGAGCCAGGATCTCGACCGAGCAGTCGCCGACCTCCACCTCCCCTGTCGGCAGGTTGGGGTTGGCCGTTCCCTCAGGGCGGGCCCTCACCGTACCGGTCACGGCCAGCACGTACTCGGAGCGGAGATCGTGGGCCCCGTCCACCACGCATTGCACGGTCCCGGTGCGGTCCCGCAGGTCCACGAACGCCAGGTGCTCGCCGTGCTGGCGCCGGCGAGCGACCCACCCGCAAAGGCGCACCCGCCGGCCAGCGTCGGCGGCCCGGAGCTGGCCGCACCAGGCGTCACGCATCCCGGCGGGCTCCGGCCAGGAGAAACCGCCGGCCCCCACGGCCCAACCGCCGGCCCCCACGGCCGAACCGCCCGCGCCAGAGCCGGCCGCCACCGGCCTCTCAGGCGTGCTCATCCCAGCTCCTCCCTGAGCCGCGAGACCACCTTGGCCCGGTCGATCTCCTCCTGACCTCGGTCCGAGCGCAACCACCTCAGCTGAACGGTCCCCGCCGCAGCCTCCTCCGGCCCGACGATCAGGGCGACGGCAGCCCCCGATCGGTCGGCAGTCCGGAGCTGGGCCCGCAGGGACCGCCTCCCGAAAGCCCGATCAGCGCTGATTCCCGCCTCCCTCAGCTCCTCAGTGATCGCCAAGGCCGCCGCCCCGCCTGTGACGTCCACCACGAAGGCGGCCAACTCGCTCCCGGCCGAGGCGAACACCCCCTCGGCGTCACAGGCGAGGAGGATCCGCTCGATGCCCAGGCTGAAGCCGATGGCCGGGGTCGGCGGCCCTCCGAGCGCCTCGACCAGGCCGTCGTAGCGCCCTCCGCCCCCGACGGCGTCCTGAGCCGTCCCGAGCGCCTCGGCGGCCACCTCGAAGGTCGTCCTGGTGTAGTAGTCCAGCCCCCGCACCAGCCTGGGCTGGACCACGTAGGGGATCTTGATGGCCTGTAGCCCCTCCAGGACCGCGCCCCAGTGGTCGGAGCAAGGCTGGCACAAGTAGTCGAGCTGGTGGGGAGCGCCGGCTGCAACGGCCCGGCACTCCTCCTTCTTGCAGTCGAGGACCCTCAGGGGGTTGAGCTGCCACCGGTCCCGGTGCTCCGAACACAGCTCGGCCGAGCGAGAGCCCAGGAAGTCGACCAGGGCCGAGCGGTAGGCCGGTCGGCACACCCCGTCACCCAGGCTGTTCAAGTCCAGGCGCAGCCTGGTGAGTCCCAGGGCCCGGTAGAAGCGCCAGGCCAGGGCCACCACCTCGACGTCCAGGTGAGGCTCATCGCTCCCGAGCCCCTCCACGCCCACCTGGTGGAACTGGCGGTAGCGGCCGGCCTGGGGCCGCTCGTAACGGAAGGCCGGCCCCCAGTACCAGACCTTCCACGGGGTGGTGGGCCGGTACTGGATGAAGGCCCGCACCACGGAGGCCGTGAACTCCGGGCGCAGGGCCATGCGCCTCCCGCCCCGGTCCTCGAACTCGTACATCTCCCTCGACACGACGTCCGTGGACTCCCCCACCCCCCTGGCGAACACCTCTACCTCCTCGAAGAGGGGGGTGAGCACCAACCCGTACCCGGCCTGGCCGGCCACCCGGGCGAAGCAGTCCACCAGTGCCTCCCAGCGGGCCGACTCGGGCGGCAGCACGTCGCGGGTTCCCGCTGGAGCCTGGAACGAGGGGGACACGCCCACCGACCCTACTAGCGCCCACCGACCCTGCTAGCGGCCCACCATCCCGCTAGCGGTTGACCGCTTCCGCCTGCTGGGGGCCGGCCTCAGCCCTCGACCAGGTCCAGCGCCGCTCCCACGATGGTGTCGGTATCGATGCCGTGGTAGCGGTAGACGTCGGCCAACGCCCCGGACTGCCCGAAGCCGCTCACCCCCAAGCAGGTGATCGGGGAGCCCGCCACCGCCCCCAGGAAGGCCAGGGTGTGGGGATGGCCGTCCATGACCGTCACCATGGGCACACCCGGCTCGAAGAGGGAGTCGAGCACCCACCACTCCCCCTCGCCCAGGCCCCGGCGGGCCTGGGCCGCCCGCCACAGGAGGTCGGCGGAGGTCACGCACACCACCGCCGGCGACCGCCCCAGCAACGACGAGAGCGAGCTGCACGCCGCCAGCACCTCGGGCATGACCGCCCCCATCCCCACCAGCACCACGGGAGGAGGCGAGTCGCCCGGCACCAGTCGGTATCCCCCCGCCAGCACCAGGTCCCGCCGCCGCCCCCGCTCCGGGCTCCCTTCGGGAGGCAGCCGGGCCAGGGACTGGTCGATGGGGCGCGTGGAGAGGCGGAGGTAGGCCGAGGTGCCCCCGGGCCGCCCCAGCCGGGACAGGCAGGAAAGCAGGACCCACTCCAGGTCCTTGCCGAAGGCGGGCTCGAAGGCCACGCACCCGGGCTGCTCCAGGCCGATGGAGGGGGTGACCACCGACTGGTGGGCGCCCCCCTCGGGGGCCAGCGTCACGCCCGAGGGAGTGCCGACCAGGATCGACTGGCCTCCGGCGTACATCCCGAATGACCACGGCTCCAGCGCCCTCCCCACAAAGGGGTCGTAGAGGGTGCCCACGGGAAACAGGGGCTGGCCCAGGCGGCTCCACGTGGCGCCCAGCTCGCCCAGGAGACCCACGAGGTTGGTCTCGGCGATGCCTAGCTCGATGTGCTGGCCCGCCCCCCGCTCCACCCAGTGGACCAGAGCCTCCCGGTCGCCCTCGAACCAGTCGGGGCGGTCGGTCGGCGACCACACCCCCACCTTGTTGATCCATCCCCCGAGGTTGGTCGAGGAGGCCACGTCCGGGCTGAGCGTCACCACCCTGGCGGCGACCTCGGGAGCGGCCCGGTGCAGGTCCAGGAAGAAGCGGCCCAGCGCCTGCTGGGTGGACACCCTCCCGGCGTGCGAGCGGCCCAGGGACGTAGGCACCGCAGGGGGCGCAGCCCCCTCTACCTGCTCCCGAGCAAGCCGGGCAGCCACCGAGGCGCAGAGGGCCGCCTCGGGGCTACCCGGCGGGAAGCCGGCCCAGGGATCCTCCCAGGAAGCCCCGAGGGACGATGCCAGCTCCCTCATTTGGTCCTCGCTGAGGAGGGCCGAATGGTTGGCCGGGTGCCCCTCGGTGGGCAGGGACCAGCCCTTGATGGTGTGGGCGAAGATGACGGTGGGCTGCTCCTGCGACACTGCCGAGAACGCCGAGGCCAGCTTGGCCAGGTCATGCCCCCCGAGGTCGCGCAATGCCCGCTGCAGGGAGGCGTCGTCCAGCTGGTCCACCAGGCTCCTCAGCGGCCCCGACGGGCCCGGCAGCCGGGCCCGCAGCTCCGACGGCGAGCACCGCAGCAGCCTCTGGTACTCGCCGTTGCCCATCCCGTCGAGCCGGTCGCGCAGCTCGGGGCCACCCTCCAGGGAGAACAGGGACTCGAGGAACCGGCCGTACTTGACCGTGATCACCTGCCAGCCCGCCGCCGCGAGCATCCCCGCCCGCCCGCCGGCGGCGGCCCCGGGGACCACCCGGTCCAGCGACTGGCGGTTGAGGTCCACCACCCAGACCAGCTCGGGGAGCATGCTCACCAGCGGCTCGGCCAGCGCCTCCCACACCGCCCCCTCGTCCAGCTCGGCGTCGCCCACCAAGCTGATCATCCGTCCTCCTTCGGCGAGCGGGAAATGGGTCCCCACGTAGCGGCGGGCCAGGGCGGCCCAGACCGCCGCCGTGGCGCCGATGCCGACCGAGCCGGTCGAGAAGTCCACCGGGTCCGGGTCCTTGGTCCGGCTGGGGTAGCTCTGCAGGCCCCCGAAGGCCCGCAGGGTGGGCAGATAGCGGCGGTCCAGCCAGCCCAGCAGGTAGTTGATGGAGTGCAGCACCGGGGAGGCGTGGGGCTTCACCGAGACACGGTCCTCGGCCCGCAGGGCGGAGAACCACAGGGCGGTCATGAGGCTCACCATGGAGGCGCTCGAGGCCTGGTGGCCCCCCACCTTGATCCCCGAGCCGTCGGGCGGCCGATGGTTGGCAACGTGCACCATTGCCGTGGAGAGCCACAGGACGCGGCGCTGGATGGACTCCAGGGCCTCCAGGTCGGCCGGGGCGGGGGCGAGGGCCGTGTCGGTCACGAGCCAGCCTTAGCACACCGGGGCACGGGGCGAAACGGCGTCCGCCCCGGCTCACGAGGCCCGTCCACCTACGCCGCCTTCACGACCAGGCGGGCATGGCCGGTGTCCACGACCACCGCCCCGGGGACGTCGGGGACCTCGGCTCCCTGGGGATAGGCCGCCATGCGGACGTGCTCGGTCGTGAGGCGACCGCTCCGGTCCCAGGCGGCGGCATGCTCCTCGAGACGACGGGCCAACTCCCCCGCCTCTGGCTCCGGCCCCCAGGCCCGCACGGTGAGCGGGGCGGGCCGACGGTGCGCCGCAGAGACCGGGGCCCGGGTGAGGGCGGCCAGGGACGCCCGCCCCAGCAGGCACACCGTCAGACGCTGGCATCCACCTGGCACGGGCCAATCGAACAGCGGGGGGACCCGGCTGGCGGCCAGCTCCTCCGGCGTCCCGTGGACCACCAGGTGCGCCGTGCCCGGGTCCCGCAAGGCCAGCCACCTCCCCAGGCTGGCCAGGCTCCCCCCTCCGGCCTCGATCCCGGTGGAACGGTCCTCGAAGGGTCCGGCCAGGGCCCGGGCCAGGGCCTCGGGGTCAAGGTCCCTGGCGTCGGGCACCAGCAGGCTCACCCCGGGATGACCCGGCAGCGGTATGCGTCGCTCCGGCCCGACCAGCTCGCCCCGCAGGGGCATGAACCCGCAGTCACGAAGGGACAGGCTCACCAGGTGGTCGCCCTCCCAGACGAAGCAAACCGACTGCTGCACCCCCCTCACCGACAGAGGAAGGACGAGCCGGCCGCCGGGGCTGAGCTGCTCCAGCCAGGCCGGGGCCAGGTCCGAGGCCCCCACCGTGAGGATGATGCGGTCGTAGGGCGCACCGGGCGGCCACCCCCACGCCCCGTCCGCACAGACCACCTCGATCGGCGCCCCGGCCAGACCGGCAGCGGCGAGGTGGGCCCTGGCCCCCTCCACCAGGTCCTCGTCGATGTCCACCGTCACCACCGATCCGCTAGGGCCCACCAGCCGCGCCAGCAGGGCGGCGTTGTAGCCGGTGCCAGCGCCGATCTCGAGCACGCGCTGACCGGGCCGGGGATCCAGCTGCTCGAGCATGATGGCCATGATGGCGGGCTGGGAGGAGGAGCTGACGGCCTCGCCCGCCACGACCTTGGTGGGTATGGCCTGGTCTCGATAGGCCTCCTCCGGGCTGACCTCGGGCACGAACAGATGGCGCGGCACCGAGGCCATGGCCTCGGCCACGGCCGGGTCGTGGAGGACCCCGTTGTCGAAGAGGCGCGCCACCATGGCCGCCCGCAGGCGGGCGGAGTGGTCGCCCTCGTCCCCCGTGGCCACCCGGCCAGGTTAAGAGGCGCCTAGGGTACGAAGGGTGCCAGAATCCGAGGATCCCCTCCCCCCCACCGTGGCCTGGGCCGATGGGGCCGTGCGGCTGGTGGACCAGCGCCGGCTCCCCGCCGAGCTCGCCTTCGTCGAGGTGGGGACGGTCGACGAGCTCTGTGCCGCCATCCGGGCCATGGTCGTGCGGGGTGCGCCGGCTCTGGGGGTGGCTGGCGCCCTCGGGGTGGCGTTGGCTGCCGCCACAGGGGAGGACCGGTCGGAAGCGGCCAGGAGGCTGGTGGCCACCCGCCCCACGGCCGTCAACCTGGCCTGGGGGGTGAAGAGGGCCCTGGCTGCCCCGGACCCCCTGGCCGAGGCGGAGAGGTTGGCCGAGGAGGACGTGGAGCGCAACCGCCGCCTGGGTGCGGCCGGTGCCTCCCTGCTTCCGGAGGGGGCCCGGGTCATGACCCACTGCCATGCCGGCTCGCTGGCCTGCGCCGGCTACGGCACCGCCCTGGGCATCGTGCGGGCCGCCCACGAGGCCGGTCGGCGCCCGTCGGTGTGGGTCAAGGAGACCCGCCCGGTTCTCCAGGGGAGCCGCATCACGGCCTGGGAGCTGCAGCGCCTGGGCATACCGGCCACGGTGGTGGTGGACGGGGCGGCCGGTTCGCTCATGGCGGCCGGCCAGGTCGACGCCGTGGTGGTCGGGGCCGACCGGGTGGCGGCCAACGGGGACGTGGCCAACAAAATCGGCACCTACCCCTTGGCCGTGCTGGCCCGCCACCACGGGGTTCCCTTCCTGGTGGCGGCCCCCACCTCCACCGTGGACCTGGGCTGCCCCGAGGGCTCGTCCATACCGGTCGAGCAGCGGCCGCCGGAGGAGGTGGCCATGCTGGGCGGGCACCGCCTGGCACCCGAGGGGGTGCCGGTGCACAACCCCGCCTTCGACGTCACCCCCGCCTCCCTGGTGACCGCACTGGTCACCGAGGACGGAGTGGCGGAGCCGCCCCTGGGCCCGGCCCTGGCCCGCCTGGTGGGGCGGCCTGAAGCGGTGGGCTGATGGAAGAGCGCCAGGTCCTGGTCGTGGGGGCCGGCCCGGTGGGCCTGGCCGCGGCCCTGGCTCTTCGCTCCCAGGGCTTGGCTGCCACGGTGCTGGAGGCCGGGCCCGAGGACCGGCCCCGGGTGGGCAGTCGGGCCATCTACGTGCACCGGGAGACCCTGGAGCGCCTGGAGGCCATCCATACCGGCCTCGGCTGGGAGGTGGCCGGCCATGGCCTGGTGTGGGCGGTCAAGCGCACCTGTTGGGGAGGGCGGGAGGTGTTCTCGCGCTCCTATCCCCGGCCCGACCCCTCCTTCCTCCCTCCCTTCACCAGCCTGGCCCAGACCGAGACGGAGCGGCTGCTGGCCGACGCCTGCAAGCGGGCCGGGGTGGAGATGGTGTGGGACACCACCGTGCTCGGAGCCTCCTCCTCCGAGGAGGCCGTCGTGCTCGAGACCGCCGAAGGGGCCTCGTGGTCGGCCCCTTACGCCATAGCGGCCGACGGGGGCCGCTCGGCCATCCGCTCTTCGCTCGGCGTGGCCATGACGGGGAGCCGGTCAGAGCGCTCGTTCGTGATCGTGGACGTGGAGGAGGACCCGGGCGACCCCCTGCCCCTGGAGAGGGTCTTCCACTACCACCACCCCGGTGTGGGCGGCCGGAACGTGCTGCTCGTGCCCTTCTCCGGCGGGTGGCGGGTGGACCTGCAGTGCCGGCGGGCAGACGACCCCTCCTACTTCTCCGGCGAGGGCGTGGGGGCCTGGCTGGCCCGGGTGATGCCCTCCCGCTACGCCGGCCGGGTCAGCTGGGTCTCTACCTACCGCTTCCTCCAGGTCCTGGCCGGAGCCTTCACCGACCCCCGCCGCCGGGTCCTGCTGGTCGGCGAGGCCGCCCATCTCTTCGCCCCCTTCGGGGCCCGGGGGATGAACTCCGGGATCGCCGACGCCGTGGCGGCGGCGGAGTCCATCCGCCGGGGCCTCGAGGCACCTGATCCCGGAACGGCCCGCCAGGCGGTGGACGCCTTTGCCCGCACCCGGCTGGCTGCCGCCCGGTACAACCGGGCCGCGGCCGGGGCCGCCCTGGAGCACATGCAGGGCCGGGGACCCGTCCTGGCCGTCAAGCGGCTGGCGGCGGCCCGGCTGGCCCTGGCCGGCCGTCGGGCCGGTGCCTGGCTGGACTCTGCCCCCTACGGCCCTAGGGGCGGCTCGTCCCGCTCGGGCCAGGGCCGCTACTAGACCGGGGCGCGTGACCACGTCGTTCGCCTCCGATCGCATCCGGCGTCTCCAGGCTGCCGCCGCCCGGGTGAGGGAGCTGGCCCCCCAGTTCGGAGACCGCCTCACCTCGGCCGATCCCACCACCAACGAGAGATGGGACCGGGGCCAGGTCCTCTCGCACCTGGCCGAGCTCTTCCCCTACTGGGTGGAGGAGGTGCAAAAGGTCGTGGCCGCCGGCGGCCAGGTGCCCTTCGGGAGGGTCAAGACCACTCCCTCGCGCCTGGAGCGCATCGAGGCCAGCCGCCACGAGGACCCAGGCGTCCTCCTCGACCAGATGGATGCCGGGGTGGCCCGGACGGTCTCCCTCCTCCAGGACCTCAGCGAGGAGGACCTGGACCGGGTGGGGCACCACCAGAGCATGGGCGACATGACCGTGTCCGAGGCCATAGACGAGTTCCTGGTCGGCCACCTGGAGCAGCACGCCGAACAGCTGGCCGACGCCCTGCCCCCCGGGTAGCAGCCCGGGCCCGACCGTGGCTCAGGGCCAACCGGCCCGCAGGGCGAACCGCTGCAGCTTGCCCGTCGGGGTACGGGGAAGGCGCTCGACCAGGGTGACCGAGCGGGGCACCTTGAAAGGGGCCAGGCGGGACCGGGCCAGCTCCACCAGCTCGTCGGCCAATCCGTCCGGTGGCGGGCGGCCCGGCACCGGCACCACAAAGGCCCGCAGCCTGGTCGCCCCCAGCTCGTCGGGAACGGCCGCCACCGCCACCTCCCCCACCCCGGGGTGGCTCCCCAGCACCGCCTCCACCTCGATCGGCGAGACCTTGATCCCTCCCACCATCTCCATGTCGTCGTTCCGGCCCTCGTGCCAGACGAAGCCTTCCCCGTCCAGGCGCGCCCTGTCCCCGGTGCGCAGGTAGCCCCCCTCCATCACCTCGGCGGTGGCCTCCGGCTGGCGCCAGTACTCCTTCATGACCGAGCTGCCCTTCACCCACAGCGTGCCGTCCTGCACCTTCACCTCGTAGCCGGGCAGCACCACCCCTACCGACCCCGGCCGGCGCCGTTCCAAGGTGTTGGAGACAAAAGTCTGGCCCACCTCGGTGGAGCCCAGCCCGTCCAGGACGGGGCAGCCGAGGAAGCGCTCCGCCCGCTCCAGCAGGGCCGGGGTGAGGGTCTCCCCCGCCGACACGGCCGCCCGCAGGGAGGCGAAGGGGGTGGGGTCGGCCCGGGCCACCAGGAGGGCGTAGAAGCTGGGCACGGCGAAGAGGAGGCTGGGGCGGTGGGCCCGGACCAGGGCCTCCAACCCATCGGGAGTGGGCTTGTCGGCCCACAGGACGGCGGAAGCTCCCGAGAGAAGGGGGAAGAAGACCGTGTTGCCGAGGCCGTAGGCGAAGTAGGCCTTGGACACCGAGACCACGACGTCCCCCGCCGTCATATGCAGGGCGCCGACCGCCATGGCCTCGTGGTAGCGGCCGGGGTCGGCATGGCGGTGGACGGCGGCCTTGGGCCGCCCGGTGGTGCCCGAGGTGTACTGGGCGTAGGCGGCGTCCTCGCCCCCAACCGGGTGGGCCGGCGCCGCTTCCCCGACCAGCGCCTCCCCCGGAACCAGCACTGCAGCCCGTCTCCTGAAGCGGGCGCTCAGCTCCTCCCCGCACACCACCACCGCCGGCTCGGTGTCGGCGGCCAGGAAGGCGTGGTCGTCGCCACCTAGGCCGGGGTTCACCGGCACGGCCAGGGCGCCCAGGCGGACGGCGCCCAGGAACGACCAGACGAACCACCGGCTGTCGGGGAGAGCGATGAGCACCCGCTCGCCAGGGCCGGCCCCCGCCCGGCGCAGGGCTCCGGCCACCCGGGCCGCTCCTTCGTGGACCTGCCCGTGGGTGAGCACCTGTCCCCCCTCCAGGAAGGCGGGGCGGTCCCACCAACCGGAGCGCTCGGCCAGCCGGGCCAGGCTGGCGGCCAGGTTGTCGGCCGCCTCTCGGGTCATCGGGCCGATGGTAACCAGGCGGCCCGACTACCTTCGGTTGCCCATGGCCGAGATCACCACCCTCCCCGAGGCGGTGGCCCGCCTCGTGCACGACGGGGACACGGTGGCCATGGAGGGCTTCACCCACCTCATCCCCTTCGCCGCCGGGCATGAGCTGGCCCGCCAGGGCCGGCGCCACCTGACCCTGGTGCGCATGACGCCGGACATCATCTACGACCAGCTCATCGGGTTGGGGTGCGCCGACAAGGTGGTCTTCTCGTGGGCGGGGAACCCGGGGGTGGGGTCGCTGCACCGGTTCCGCGACGCGGTGGAGAGAGGCTGGCCCCATCCCATAGAGATCGAGGAGCACAGCCACGCCGGCATGGTCAACCGCTATGTGGCGGGGGCGTCCGGCCTCCCCTTCGCCGTGCTCAGGGGCTACCGCGGCACCGGGCTCATGGACCGGTCCCCCACGGTGGCCCCCATCACGTGCCCCTTCACCGGCGAGGTCCTCACCGCCGTGGCCGCCCTCCGGCCCGACGTCACGGTCATCCACGCCCAGCAGGCGGACCGGCAGGGCAACGTGGCCCTGTGGGGCATCACTGGCATCCAGCGCGAGGCAGTGCTGGCGGCCAGGCGGTCGCTCGTCACGGTGGAGGAGGTGGTCCCCGCCCTGAAGCCCAGGCCAGGTTCGGTCCTGCTGCCGGGCTGGGTAGTGGACTTCGTAGCCGAGGCGCCGGGCGGCTCGTACCCCTCCTACACCCACGGCTACTCGAGCCGGGACAACCGCTTCTACGAGGAGTGGGACGCCATAAGCCGTGACCGGGAGCGGTTTCTCGCCTGGATGGAGGAGAACGTGCTGGGATGAGGGGCTGGGACGCCGGCGAGATGATGGCCGTGGCCGCCGCCCGCCAGCTCGGGGACGGGCAGGTCTGCTTCGTCGGCATCGGCTTGCCCAGCCAGGCTGCCAACCTGGCCCGGGCCACCCATGCCCCCCACCTCGTGCTCGTCTACGAGTCGGGCACCATCGGGGCCAAGCCCTCCCGGCTGCCGCTCTCCATCGGTGACGGGGAGCTGGCCGAGACGGCCGACACGGTGGTGGCGCTGCCCGAGATCTTCAACTACTGGCTGCAGCCGGGACGCATCGACGTCGGCTTTCTGGGGGCCGCCCAGGTGGACCGTTTCGGGAACCTCAACAGCACCGTCATCGGGGACTACGACCGGCCCCAGACCCGCCTGCCGGGCGCCGGAGGTGCGCCCGAGATCGCCGCCTCCTGCGCCAGGGTGCTCGTCGTCCTGCGCCACAGCCGCCGGAGCTTCGTGGACCGGCTCGACTTCATCACCTCCGTGGGCCACGGCCGGGGACCGGGCGACCGGGCGGCCCTGGGGCTCAGGGGCGGGGGACCGGCGTTGGTGGTGACCGATCTGGGGCTGATGGAGCCTGACCCAGAGCGAAAGGAGCTCGTGCTCACCCACCTCCATCCCGGCACCAGCGTCGACCAGGTCAGGGAGGCGACGGGCTGGGACCTGGCAGTGGCGGCCGACCTGGGCACCACCGAGGCCCCCAGCCCCGAGGAGCTGGCCGCCCTCAGGGACCTGGCCCGCTAGGGCGACACCTCATCCAGCACCCTCCCCCTCGTCCTGGCGGCGAACTGGACCAGCACCGAGGACACGAACAGGAAGCTGCCCATGAAGAGCAGGGCCCAGATCACGGGCAGGCCGATGACGAACGAGGCGATGGCCAGCACGCCGATGCCGCCCCCGATGTGGCCCACCCCGTCCACCAGGGCGAAGCCGGTGCTGCGGGCCCGGGTGGGGAAGCTCTCCGCCGACAGGGCGTAGGTCGGTGAGACCCAGACATTGAACCCGAAGAAGATCAGGCAGGCCCCGATGAAGGAGACCACGAGCTGGTGGCCGCCCTCGGCCACGAGCACGGCCCCCACGACGGTGAGCACGGCGCCGATGGGCAGCCAGTAGCGCCGGTCGAGGTGCTCCACCACCGCTGCCGTCACTATCCCTTGAGCGATGAAGCCCAGGGTCCCCATGGCCGCTATCAGCCCAGCCTCCGGGACCGGGTAGTGCAGGCCGGTCAGCACGGAGGTGAAGCCGGCCGAGTAGCCGTAGACGGTGATGTAGGCAACGAACCACACCACGAGCAGGAGGACCGCCCTTCTCAGGTAGAAGGGATTGCGCAGCACCTCCCCGTAGGGAGCCCGGCTGGAGGGGGTGACCGCCAGGGAGGGGTCGTCCACGGGCTCGGCCAGCGGGTGCCGGCGGCTGGCCCTCTCCTCCATGGCCCTCACCACCCTGTCGGCCTCCTCGAGCCGGCCCTGGCCGATCAGCCAGCGGGGCGACTCGGGCAGCTCGACCCGGAGCACCACAGCCACCAGGGCCAGCAGGGCTCCGATCCCGTACATCCACCGCCAGCCCTGCGGGAACCCCTTGCCCGCGATGGCAAAGGGGAGGCCGGTGGGCCAGGGAGTGGCAGGCGTGGTGAGGATCAGCCCCAGCCAGATACCAATGAAGGCGCCCAGGGCCGACATGGTGAAGATCACCGCCGTGTACCGCCCCCGCTGGCGGCAGGGGGCGACCTCGTTGATGTAGGTGTTCACCAGGGCCAGGTCGGCGCCCACCCCCACCCCGGTGATGATGCGGGCCACGACGAAGTTGGCGTACCCCGGGGCGAGGGCGTTGTACAGGGAGCCGATGCCGGTGATGACCATGGTGACGAGCAGCATGTTCCGCCGGCCCACCCGATCGGCTATGGGGGAGAGGATCAGCGTCCCCACCACGTAGCCGGCCAGGTTGAGCACCACCGGCACCTTCAAGGTGTTGAAGGCGTTGGCGGGCGTGCACCCCGCCTTTATCTGCACGCAGGTCTGCACGAAGGAGACGTTTATGTCGAAGATGTCGTAGAAGGTGAAGAGGAAGCCGAGGCCGATGATGCCTATGAAGACCCAGGAGAGGGACCAGACGTCGATCCTCTCCAGCCGGGCCACGATCTGCCTCGGCTCCCGGGGGTGAACCCGCTCGCCGACCACGTCCGCCATGTGTGCCCCTTCGCCTCCGGCGCGACAGTGCGGCCCATCTTGGCGGCGGGAGTTATGGGCGTCAACTGGAGTGTCCTTCCACCCTCCCGGTAACCGATCCCAGCCCTATCACGGCCCCGTCCGGCCCCGGGGCGCTACCCGAGATGGTGACCGTGTCCCCGTCCTCGAGGAAGCTGCGCCGGGACCCGTCGGCCAGCCTGACCGGCTGGGCCCCGTTCCACGAGAGCTCTATGAGCGAGCCCCGCTGGTCGGCAGCCGGGCCGGAGACGGTACCCGAGGCGAAGAGGTCGCCGGTCCGCAGGCTGGCCCCGTTCACCGTCATGTGCGCCAGCATCTGGTCCGGCGTCCAGTACAGCCCGCCAAACGGGGGCCGCGACACCACCTGGCCGCAAAGCTCCACCTCGAGGTGGAGGTCCAGCCCCCAGGGCTCCCCGCGCCGGAGGTAGGCAAGGGGCTCGGGATCCTGGGGGGGTCCGGGGACCCGGGCCGTGCCCAGCGCCTCTAAGGGGACGACCCAGGGCGAGATGGAGGTGAGGAAGGACTTGCCGAGGAAGGGGCCCAGGGGCACGTACTCCCAGGCCTGGATGTCCCGGGCACTCCAGTCGTTCACCAGCACGACGCCGAACACGTGGTCGGCGAAGGCGCTCACCGGGACGGGGCGCCCCATCTCCGACCCCACCCCCACCACGAAGCCCACCTCCACCTCCAGGTCGAGACGGGCAGACGGGCCGAAGACCGGGCCGTCGGCACCCCGCCGCTGCCCGCACGGCCGGCGCACCGGCGTCCCCGACACCGCCACTGTGCCCGAGCGGCCGTGGTACCCCACCGGAAGGTGCCGCCAGTTGGGCTTGAGAGGCTCCTCGTCGGGACGGAAGATGCGCCCCAGGTTCGAGGCGTGCTCCTCGGAGCAGTAGAAGTCCACGTAGTCGGCCACCTCCACCGGCAGGTGGAGGTGCACACGGTCGAGGGGCAGCAGATGGGCGGCCACCTCGTCGGCCCGGCGAGCATCAATGAGCAGGTCGATGAGCCGGGACCGGGCTTCGTGCCAAGCGGACGGTCCCAGGGCCATGAAGGGGTTGAGGGAGCCAGCGGTGAACGCACCGGGGGCCATCTCCCCGAGGAGGGGCTCCACGTCCACCACGGCCTCCCCCCACCGCACCCCCACCCGCGGCGCCTCCCCCGGCAGGGAGAACACCCCCCAGGGGAGGTTGTGGAGGCCGAAGGGGCCGCCGCCCTCTGCGCCGCCTTCCACCCGGGGCTCCTCAGCCGCGCCGGGCGGCACCCCGGGCCCAGGTCCAGGCGTACTCGGTGTCCTCGCACCGGGCCGCCGCCGCCCCCAGGGACAGGGGAGCGAAGGTGTCCACCATCACGGCCCATTCATCGGTGCCGGGCTGGCCCAGGGAGGCCTCGACCGATCCCGGCTGCGGCCCGTGGACGAACCCGCCCGGGTGCAGGGTGATCGAGCCCATTCCGATCCCCGCTCCCTTGCGGCTCATGAAGCTGCCGCCCACGTAGAACAGGACCTCGTCGGAGTCGACGTTCGAGTGGTTGTAGGGCACCGGTACCGCCTCGGGGTCGAAGTCGAAGGGCCGGGGGCAGAAGGAGCAGATCACGAACCGGGGGCCCTCGAAGGTCTGGTGCACGGGCGGCGGGGCGTGGAACCGCTTCACCACGGGCTCGAAGTCCCGGATGGAGAAGGCGTAGGGGTGCAGGCAGCCGTCCCAGCCCACCACGTCGAAGGGGTGATGGGCATAGGTGTAGAGCGTGAGGCCGTCCCGGTGGCGGACCAGCACGTCCGTCTCGCCTCCCTCGACGACGAGCGGTTCGGCCGGCGCCCGCAGGTCCCTCTCGCAGTAGGGGGCGTGCTCCAGGAACTGGCCCGTGGGGGACAGGTAGCGCCGAGGCGGGTGGATGTGCCCCCTGGCCTCGACGACGAGGGCCCGCAGGGGCTCGCTCCCCCCCGGCACCCAGCGGTGCGTGGTGGACCGGGGAACCACGAGGTAGTCGCCCTCCCCCACCTCGAGCACCCCGTACACCGACTCGAAGCGAGCCCGGCCCGCCTCCACGTAGACGCACTCGTCACCCGTGGCATTGCGATAGCAGGGGCTGGCCTCGCTCGCGGCGGCGTAGGAGAGACGCACGTCGGCGTTGGCCAGCAGCAGCTGCCTGCCCGTGACCAGGTCTCCGCCCACCTCCAGCCCGTGGGTCTCGAAGTGCCGGGGCAGGAGGGGGTGGTTGGGCACCACCCCGTCCCCGCCAGGCAGTGAGGGGGCCTCCGCCTTCACGATCTCGGTGGGCGGGTGGACGTGGTAGAGGAGGGCCGAGTCCGAGGAGAAGCCCTCCTCCCCCATCAGCTCCTCGGCAAAGAGTCCCCCACCCGGGCGGTGGAACTGCATGTGACGCTTGCGCGGTACCTCACCCACGCACCGGTAGTACGGCACGGCCACCTCCTCGTGACTCGTCTTCCCCGACCGTAGCGCCGGCGGCGCGCCGGAGAGCCGCTACCAGGGCCTCCCCCTCGGCCGGGACCACGCCGGCCACGTGGAAGTCGGGACGCACGACCGCCACCCACCCGGCGGGGACCGCCTCTCGCACCAGCTGCACCGACACCGGCATCGCCATGTCCCCTGCCTCGACGGGCGCCCCGGCCAGCACCGTGAACCCCGGCCCCATGAGCCGGCGCAGGGGCTCGGGCACAGCCGCCCCTGCCACCAGGGGACCGGCCGGCCCCCCCGGGGTGGTCAGCGGCGAGGACGAGTACACGAAGGCCTCCGCCAGCCGGCCTGAGTCGACCTCGGCCCGGGCCGCCGGGTCTGACACCGCCCTCTCCAGCACCTGGCGCCGTCTCGCCCACTGGGCCTCCGACCGGGGGACCAGGAAGTCCATGGTGGCGGTGGTGACGGCCAGGTTCTCGGCCGCTGCCGCCTCCCGCTCGACTGCGTAGGTGTCCAAGAGGGCCGGTCCCGACCACCCTCGCAGCTCCCAGGCCAGCTTCCAGGCCAGGTTGGCGGCGTCGCAGATCCCCGAGTTGAGCCCCCGGGCCCCGAAGGGGGCGTACAGGTGGGCGGCATCGCCGGCCAGGAACGCCCGGCCCACCCGGAACGACGAGGCCACCCGCTCGTGGAACCGGTAGGCGGAGGCCCACACCACCTCGTAGTCCCGCTCCCCCACGATGCGCCTGATGCGCTCGTCCAGCGCTCCCGAGGCCCGCTCCGTCTCGAGGTCGTAATCGGCGGGCACCTGCCAGTCGATGCGCCACACCTTGCCCGGGCACTCGTGCACGAGGACCTGGCGCCCCGGGTTCCAGGGAGGGTCGAAGTAGAAGCGCCGCTCGCTCGGGAAGTCGAGGTCGCAGGCCACGTCCACGATGAGGAACTGGTCCTCGTAGGAGCGCCCGGGGAAGCCCACGCCCAGGAGTTGGCGCACGGTGGACCGCGGGCCGTCCGCCCCGACCAGGAACGACCCCTGCCATGTCCGCCTCCCACCCCCGCCCTCGGTGGCCACCTGCATGCCGCGCCGGCCGGGGATGACCCCGGTCACTCGTTCGCCCCACCGCAGGTCGACCAGGGGGCAGCGCTCGGCCGCGGCGAGGAGGAGGGCCTCGGTGCGGCACTGGCTCAGGTTGATCCAGGGCGGCATCCCGCCCCTCTCCTCCGGGAAGCGGACCGAGAACAGCTCCCGGTCCCGGTAGTAGGTGCGCCCCACGGTCCAGGTCACTCCCTCGGCCACCATGGCCTCGGCCACCCCAACCCGGTCCAGGGCCCAGAGGGCCTCCCGCTGCATGCAGATGGCCCTGGACCCCACGTGGCCCGGCTCCTCCTTGGCCTCGAGCACCACGCTGGGCACGCCGTGAAGGGACAGGAGGAGGGCCGTGGTGAGGCCGACCGGGCCTGCACCGGCCACCACCACGGGGTCCATGCCGCCTCAGTCCTGGAGCTGGGCCCAGACCTGGCGGTCGCGCTCCGGCGTCCAGATCCGGGGCCGCTCGACCCCCTCCAGCTCGTCCCAGCAACGGGAGACGTCGAAGGGCAGGCAGTGCTCGAAGATGGGCCACGCCCCGTAGTCGGGGGCCAGGGCCTCATGGGCCCTGCGGAAGGCTTCCTTGAGGCTCCCGCCCGCCTCCTTCACCGCCCCCACCTCCTCCAGCAGGGTGGTGAGGAACCGCCTGGTCTGGGCTATGGCCGCCTCCACCCCGGGCCGTCCGTGGACCACGCCACCCCGCCCTCCCACCAGGGTCTCGGCCCCCAGGGCGGAGAGCGCATCCAGGGTCCCCGAGGCCCACTCACGGTGGAAGGCGTCGCCGGTGTAGAGCGCCGCCTGGGCCTCCACCAGGTCGCCGGCGAACAGGATGCCCCGGCTGGGCAGCCAGGCCACGATGTCGCCCTCGGTGTGGCCCCGCCCGCAGTAGACCAGCTCGAGGTCGCCGCGGTCACCACCCAGGTCTATGGTGAGCCGCTCCGAGAAGGTGACCGTGGGCCAGGTGAGCCCGGGTATGGTCTCCGGCTCCCGGAAGAGGCGGGGCATCCTGCCCATCTCGCTCTCCCAGTCCTGCCTTCCCCTCTCCAGCACCAGGGCCCTCGTGTTCTGGTGAGCCACGATGGCCTCGGCCCCGAAGGCGGAGGCGCCCAGCACCCTCACCGCGTGGTAGTGGGAGAGGACCAGGTAGCGGACGGGCTTGGCGGTGTGCTCCCGGATGCGGGCCAGCCAGGGGCGGGCCGCCGCCGGGGTGGCCAGGGCCTCGAAGCAGACCAGGAAGTCCTCCCCCTCCACCGCCCCCACGTTGGGGTCCCCCTCGGCGCTGAGCGCCCACACCCCCTCCGCCAGCTCCTCCAGGGTCTGGCGCTTCTCGGCTAGGTCCGCCGACGAGGCAAAGGGCTTGGCCACCATGGAGACATCGTAGGCAGGCCCCGGGCCTGGCTTCGACTGGCCGAGCCCTGACCCCCCCGTTTAGGGTAGGGCCTCCGTGAAGTCCAACACCTTCCCACCCTGCCTCCCTGCCCTCTTGGACCCACCCGCCGGGCCGGCCCGGCTGGCACGGTGACGGGGCCCGGCGCCGGCGTGGCGGCGCTGGCCGAGATCCCGGTGGGGATGGGCCCCGAGGGGCTGGCCTTCGACCAGGGCCGGGGCCGCGGCTATGTGGCCTGCTCCCGCTCCAACCACCTGGCCGTGATGGACCTGGCCGGCGGGGAGGTGGTGGCCCAGGTCCCGGTGGGGATGGAGCCCATCCCGGTCATGTACGACCAGGAGTCGGACCGCATCTTCGTGGCTGATGCCCGCTCCGACACGGTGACCGTCATCGATGCCGCCACCCTGGAGGTGGTGGCCAAGGTCCCCACCGGCGAGTACCCGGCGGGCCTGGCCCTCTACCCCGAGAAGCGCAAGCTCTACTGCGGGAACACGGCGGGCAGCTCCGTCACGGTCGTCGACGTGGACCGCCTTACCGTCCTGGGCACGGTTCCGGCCAAGCTGGGGGCAGGCAGCCTGGCCGTGGACGTGGCCCGGGGCCGGCTGTGGTGCTCCAACTTCATGGACCACACCGTGACCGTGATCGACACCGGGACCGACCGCCCCCTGGCCGAGCTCAAGGTGGGCGAGTACCCCTGCAAGATCGCCGTCGACCCCTTCTCCGCCCGGGGGTACCTGGTGCACTCCCTGGCAGGTGCCATCGGTGTCCTGGACCTGGAGGACCCGGCCCTCATCGACGAGATACCCCTGGGGGGGGCGCCCGTGGGCATCTCCCTCTCCGGATCGGCCACCCGGGCCTACGTGGCGGACCGGGGCCATGGGGCCCTGGCGGTGGTGGACCTGGCCACCCGGCTCGAATGGGCCCGGGTGAAGGTGGGCTCGGGGCCGGGAGACGTGGTGGCCGACCCCGATGGCGACGCCGTGCTGGTGTCCAATGCCGGCAGTGGCACCGTCCACCTGCTGCGCGACGCCATGACCCGCCCGCCCGCCCCCTCGTCGGGCAGCTCCCCCCATCCCCTGGTGGGCCAGCGCCTCCCACGCTTCGAGCTGCCCGACATGATCACGGGCCGGCTCCGCACCAGCGAGGAGTGGCAGGGCAAGAAGTACCTGATCAACTTCTTCGCTAGCTGGTGAGGCCCCTGTAACGGCGAGGCGCCCCTCATCGAGGGCATCCGCCGCCGTGCCAGCCGGTCCGGTCTGGAGATAGTCATGATCAACGTTTGGGAGCACGTCAACGCCCGCGCCGAGGCCATGGCCTTCTGCGACCTGTACGGGGTGGACGGGCCGGTGCTCCTGGACGAGCCTGGGGCCTATGCCGCCGAGCTGGGCATACGGGGAGTGCCCGCCAACGTCCTGGTGGACGAGCAGGGCGTGGTGCGCACGGTGGGGGCCACCTCGCCCGAGGAGCTCCTGGCCTCCCTCAGCGCCCTGGGGGTCGAGCTGGACTAGAGGAGGAGGACCCGGCCCCCGTTGCCAACGCCCGGTTGCGTAGGCTCTCCCCTGGGTACGTCAATGGCGGACCTGGTTGGGCTCCAGCGAGGCGGGGAGGTGACATGAGCAGGGACGCAGTGCTCCTGGCAGGGTCCTTGGGGTTGGGCCACGAGATGATGGCCCGCAGCTGCTCCGGCCTCCTCGAGGCCGCCGGCTGGCGTACCCGCAGCCTCAACAGCATGAGCCTGCTCGGCCCCCGGGGAGGGGCTGCGGGGGAGAAGGTGTTCGGCCGCCTGCTGTCCATCCCCTCTCTCTACGACGGCCTGCACTTCGCCCACCTGCGCACCGGGAGCCGGTTCGCCTGCTGGATGGACCGCGGCGCCGGGGCCAGGCTGGTGCCAGCCTTGCGGGCCGAGCTGCGACGCCGGCCGGCCGACCTGGTCCTAAGCGTCTTCGCCACCGGGGCCTCGGCGGCGGCCAAGCTCAAGGCCGAGGCACCCCAGCGGCGGACCGTCGTCCTCTGCACGGACGTGGCCGTGCACCGCCTCTGGGTCTCCGAGGGCACGGACCTGTTCCTCGTCACCTCGGAGGCGGCGGCGGCCTCCGTGCGCCGCTTCCTGCCTCGGGCCGCCGTCTCCCTCGTCCCCCGCCCGGTGCGGGACGCCTTCTACTCGGCCCCCTCCCAGCCCGACGCTCGCCAGTCTCTCGGCATCCCGCCCGGCGCTCCCTGCATCCTTCTCATAGACAGCGGGTGGGGGTTCGGCCCCCTGGTGGAGGCGGTGGCCAACCTGGCCCGCTGCGGCGTGCACGTCCTGGCCGTGGCGGGCCGCCAGCAAGCCCTCGAGCACCGGCTCCGGTCCCTGGCAAGGAGCGAGCCCCGGGTGAGGGCCTTTGGCTTCACCGACCGGGTCCCCGAGCTGATGGCCGCCGCTGACGCGGTGGTGGCCCTGCCTGGGGCCACCACCTGCAGCGAGGCCCGCGTGGTGGGCCGTCCTCTCCTGCTCCTCGACCTCATGCCCGGCCACGGCCGCGACAACCTCCTGCACGAGCTGGAGCTGGGGGGGGCGGAGACCTGCGTCGCCACCCCGGCCGGGATCACCGCCAGCGCCCTCGCCCTGCTGGAGCGGGTGACCCGGCCCGCCCCCCTGACGGGGAGCGGGCCCAGATGGAAGCCGGCCTTCGTGGCCGCCCTCCAGCGGGTCGGCATCGACCTGTCCCCGGCCCTCGGCCCTCCCTCTGCCGCCCCGGACGCGGAGCCCGCCGCCGTACCTTCGACCCGAACCCGACTGGAGAAGGTGGGAGCCCGATGATGCGCACCCTGTTCCTCAACCCACCCTCGTTCGAGGGCTTCGACGGCGGGGCCGGTGCCCGCTACCAGGCCCGCCGGGAGATCCGCTCCTACTGGTACCCCACCTGGCTGGCCCAGCCGGCAGCCATGGTCCCCGACAGCCGCTTGGTTGACGCCCCCCCGGCGGGCCTCACCCTCGACGACGTGGTGCCCCTGGCCCACCGCCACGACCTGGCCATCCTCCACACCAGCTCCCCCACCTTCGCCGGCGACGTGAAGGTGGCCCAGGCCCTCAGGGACCACAACCCATCCCTCCTCATCGGCATGGTGGGCCCCAAGGTGGCCGTGGAGCCCGAGCGCTCCCTGCTGGGCGCCCCCGCCGTGGACTTCGTGGCCCGGGAGGAGTTCGACTTCACCGTGGCCGAGGTGGCCGAGGGCCGCCCCCTCGACGCCGTGGACGGGATCAGCTTCCGGGGTCCCCGGGGCCAGGTGGTGCACAACCCGGACCGGGCCGTGCTGGAGGACATGGACCGCCTGCCCTTCGTCACCCCCGTCTACAAGAGGGACCTGCGGCCCGAGGACTACTACATCGGATACCTGCTCCACCCCTATCTGTCCCTCTACACCGGGCGGGGCTGCCGGTCCCGCTGCACGTTCTGCCTGTGGCCACAGACGGTGGGGGGCCACCGCTACCGCACCCGCAGCGTCGGCCACGTGCTCGAGGAGGTGGCCCTCGCCCGCCAGCTCTTCCCTCAGGTGAAGGAGCTGTTCTTCGACGACGACACCTTCACCGACGACCGCCCCCGGGCCGAGGCCATCGCCCGGGGCCTTTCCCGCCTGGGCATCACCTGGTCATGCAACGCCAAGGCCAACGTTCCCCGCGAGACCCTGAAGGTCCTCAAGGACAACGGCCTGCGCCTGCTCCTGGTGGGCTACGAGTCGGGCAGCCAGCAGGTGCTCAACAACGTGAAGAAGGGCCTCAAGGTGGACCGGGCCCGGCGCTTCGCCAAGGACTGCCGCGAGCTCGGGATCACCGTCCATGGGACCTTCATCCTGGGCCTGCCCGGTGAGACCCGGGAGACCATACAGGAGACCATCCGCTTCGCCCGGGAGGTGAACCCGCATAGCCTCCAGGTCTCGGTGGCTGCTCCCTACCCCGGCACCGAGCTCTACCGTCAGGCCAAGGAGAACGGCTGGCTCCCGGCTCAGGACGAGGAGGGGGTGGCGCTGGTGAGCGAGCAGGGCACTCAGCTGGCGGCCCTCACCTACCCTCACCTCGGCCGCACCGAGATACTGGACTCGGTGGACACCTTCTACCGCCGCTTCTACTTCCGGGCCGGCAAGCTGGCCGAGATGTCGGCCGAGATGGTGCGCCACCCCGAGATGACCGGCCGCCGCCTGCGCGAGGGGGTCGAGTTCGTGCGCTTCCTGGGCCGGCGGGACCGCGCCCCGGCAGCGCCATGATGCGTCCTCGGGGCCTCCCTGCCCCCAGCGGCTCCTCCCGGGCCCGCGGGCCCGGCAGCCATGCTGATCGCCATCGTCTGCGCCATCGCCGCCGGCGGTAGCTTCGCCGGCGGCGGCGTCCTCCAGCAGCACGTAGCCAGCACCCGGCCCGAGGACGAGCAGCTCTCCTTCCGTCTCCTCGCCGACCTGGCCCGCCAGCCCCTCTGGCTCCTCGGCATAGGCCTGGCCTTCCTCTCCTACGTCCTCGAGTCACTGGCCCTGGCGTTCGGCCCCCTGGTCATGGTCCAGCCCCTGGTGGTCACCGAGCTCCTCTTCGCCCTGCCGATATCGGTCCGCTGGCACGGGATGCGCATGGGGCCCAGGGAATGGGCGGGCGCCCTGGCCGTGGCCTGCGGCCTGGGAGTCGGCCTGGCCTCGGCCGCCCCCCGGGCCGGGCGCCCTTTCCCCCCCATCCTCTCCTGGGGGCTGGCCCTGGCCGTGGTGGCCGTGCTGGCCACCACGGCCGTGGCCGTGGGCCGGCGCTCCGCCGGCCCCCTGCGGTCCTCCCTCTTCGCCCTGGCCGCCGGCCTGGTTCTCGCCACCCAGGCGGCCCTGCTCAAGGCCACCATCGCCCTCTTCCGCCAAGGCTTTGTAGCCGCCCTGGGCTCCTGGCAGCTGTGGGCCATGGTGCTCGCCAGCTTTATCGGCCTCCTGCTCGTCCAGAGCGCCTACCAGGCCGGCCCCCTGGCCGCCAGCATGCCCGTGGTGGACGCCATCAACCCCACGGCCGCCATCGGCCTGGGCCTGGTCCTCTTCGACGAGCACGTCCGCACCGGGGTCTGGCTGGCAGGGGTCGTGGCCGGTCTGGTCCTGCTGTTCGGGGGGATCGTGGCCCTGGACACCTCCCCCCTGGTGCAGCGCCTCCAGTTGGTGGAGCGCAACGGCCGGGTGTCCCGAAGGGCCCAGAGCATGCAGGAGAGACGCCGGAGGTGGAAGGCCCGGCGGGACGAGCCCTTCAGCCGGCGCTAGGCAGGAAGGCGCCTGCCTCCTGACCCTCGAACTGGATGCGGTACAGCTCCGAGTAGAGGCCCCCGGCGGCCAGCAGGTCCTCGTGGCGGCCCTGCTCCACGATGCGCCCCCCGTCCACCACCAGTATGCGGTCGGCCTCCCGCACGGTGGAGAGGCGGTGGGCTATCACGATGGAGGTGCGCCCGGCCAGGGCCGAGCGCAGGGCCTCCTGCACGGCCACCTCGGACTCCGAGTCGAGGTGGGCGGTGGCCTCGTCCAGCACCACCACGTCGGGCGCCTTGAGCAGGAGGCGGGCGATGGCCAGGCGCTGCTTCTCGCCCCCCGAGAGCCGGTAGCCTCGGTCGCCCACGAGCGTGTCCAACCCGTCGGGGAGGGAGGCCACGAGGGGGAGGATCTGGGCCGCCCGCAGGGCCTCCACCAGCTCCTCCTCGCTCGCATCGGGCTTGGCGTAGAGCAGGTTGGACCGGATCGTCTCGTGGAACAGGTGGGCATCCTGGGTCACCACCCCCACCACCTCCGCCAGAGAGGCCAGGGTGGCGTCCCGGACGTCGATGCCGTTGATCCGCACCGCCCCCGACCGCACGTCGTAGAGGCGGGGCACCAGGTGGCTGATGGTCGTCTTGCCCGCCCCCGAGGGCCCCACCAGGGCCACCAGCTCCCCCGGCTCGGCCGTGAAGCTGACGTCGAACAGGACCTGCTGGGCGGGGGTCTGCTCCAGCACCGCTACCGACTCCAGGGATGCCAGCGACACCTCCTCGGCCCGGGGGTAGCTGAAGTCCACATGGTCGAACTCGACCCGAGCCGGCCCCCTGGGCAGGGCCACGGCGTCCGGCTTCTCCGAGATCATGGGAGGAAGGTCCAGCACCTCGAACACCCGGTCGAAGGAGACCAGGGTGGTCATCACGTCCACCTGGACGTTGGAGAGGGCGGTGAGGGGGCCGTACAGCCGGTTGAGGTAGGCGGTGAGCGCCACCACCGTCCCCACGCTCAGCACGCCCCGCACCGCCATCACGCCCCCCCACCCGTAGACCAGGGCCGTGGCGAGCGAGGCGGTGAGGATGAGGGCCACGAAGAAGAAGCGGGCGTACATGGCCTGGGTGACCCCGATGTCCCTCACCCGGCCGGCCCGTGCCTCGAAGGACCGGCGCTCCTGCTCGGGGCGGCCGAACAGCTTTACCAGCAGCGCCCCGGCCACGTTGAAGCGCTCGGTCATGGTCGTGTTCATCTCGGCGTTGAGGGCGTAGGACTCCCGGGTGATGGCCGACAGCCTCCGTCCCACCCTGCGAGCGGGGATCACGAAGACGGGCAGGATGACGAGAGCCACCAAGGTGATCTTCCACGAGAGGAAGAGCATGGCGGCCAGCACCAGCCCCACGCTCACCATGTTCGACACCACCGAGGACAAGGTGTCGGTGAAGGCCTGCTGGGCCCCCAGGATGTCGTTGTTGAGCCGGGTGATGAGGGCCCCCGTCTGGGTCCGGGTGAAGAAGGCCAGCGGCATGCGCTGCACATGGGCGAAGACCCGGGACCGCATGTCGAAGATCACGCTCTCCCCCACCCGGGCCGACACCCAGCGGATCCCTATCGAGAGACCGGCATCGACCACGGCCAGACCGGCCACCACCAGGGCCAGCACTATCACCACGCCGACCCGGTGCCCGAGGATGCCCCGGTTGATGATGTCGCGGTAGAGGAGGGGGTTCACCGTCCCCACCACGGCATCGAGGACTATGAGGACCAGGAAGACGGTGAGCACGGGCCAGTAGGGCCGGGCGAAGCCCAGCATGCGCTTGGCCGTGCCCGGGGTGACGGTGGCCTTGGTGACCGACTCGTCCCGGCGCAGTGAGCGCATCGTGGCGCCCCAGGCCATGCCGGCGCCCATCCCTGGTCCCATGGAAGCTCCAACCCCGAAAGGCATCAAAACATTGCCACCTTCCTCCCGGACAGGGACCCCCGCAACAGGGCACGAGGCGCGACGAGGAAGGGTGCTATTTCGCTACGGAACCTACCGTAGGGGGACCGAGAGGCGCAGGCCGCTCCAGGCGACCAGGGAGGGCAGGTTGTCGGGCCTCCAGGTCGGGGAGTCCACCTGGGTCAGCTCCAGCTTGAGCAGGTGGCCGGCTGCCAGCGGCCAGGCGGTGGGCCACAGCTCGAAGGCCAGGTGCTGGGTCGACGTGGGGGTGGAGGAGCCCAGGCGGTAAACGGTGCGGGTGATGAGGGTCTCGGCCCCGGTGGCGGGGTCGACCTCCCAGAGGCGGGCGGCCACCTCGGCGCTGGTGCCCACCAGGTGGGCGGTGACCCGGACGACCGGGGCCCCGAGGATGGTTCGAGAAGATGGGACCTTGAAGGTCCAGGCCGCCACCCCCGGGTCGGTGACGGGCCTGGTGCCCGTGGCCGGCGTGACGGTGCGACAGCCCCTCGGGCCGGTGAACCTGGCGCCTGCCAGCGGGTCGGCGGCCACCGCCTCCTCCCCAGGGGGGGCCAGGCTCGTCGTCTCCGCCCCCCGGGAGCTCCCCAGCTGCCAGACGGCGGGGGCCAGGGCGGCGAAGCTCGAGCCCTTGACGATGGCCATGCGCTGGCCGGGGAGGCAGGCCACCGTGGCCACGGTGTACCTGGGCAGGGTGACTCCCCGACCCGACAGCACCTGGGCCAGAAAGGCATTGGCCTCGTCATTGGCCACGGTCCAGGCGGCATGCGGGTTGTCGGCGTAGGCGTGACCCACGTCGCCGAAGAAGCTCCACACCGGGTAGCGCGGGTCGGCCCGGTACAGCTTGTTCTCCAGCTCGAGGGCCTGGATGGCCGGGAACAGCGGATCGGTCACGCCCTGTATGTCGAACACCGGCACCGCCAGGGCCGGCGGGGGGACCGGCATGTAGTACGGGGAGCGGTAGGCCTGGAGCTGGTGGAGGGCGGTAGCCACCTCGGGGTCCGGGGAGTAGGGCTCGCCGGCAGCGATGGCTGCGAACCACGCGGGCAGGTCGGCGGTGGGATCGGACGTGGAGAACTGGGCCGTGGCCGCCCCGTCGGCGAACAGCCCCGACACGTAGGACTCCTTCTCCACCCCCACCGGGGTCTCGTGCGGCCCGTCCGGAGGGGCGCCGTGGAAGCCGTCGGAGCCGCGGCCGTTCTGCACCAGGGCCTGGGGCAGGTCGGTCCAGGGGTACTGGGGAACGGCAGCCGCCAGGTGGATGGGCACCCCCCGCGGGGAGCGCCAGGGGACCAGGCGGCCGCTCGGCATCATCACCTGGTCCTGTGACAGGGCCAGCAGCCAGCTCTGGCCGCCGCCGTAGGAGTCGCCCGTCACCACCACCTGGTCGGGACGCGCCACCCCGGCATCCACCAGCAGGCCGACCAGGTACTGGGTGTCGTGGACCTCCCATCGCCGGTCGGCCAGATGGGTCCAGCTGGCGCGGCCCTTGCAAGCGGGGTCGAGCAGGTACGTGTAGCCGGTGGAGGGGTCCTGGCCGCAGGAGCGGTGGAACCCCCGGGAGGTGTAGTTGAGCACCGCGTAGCCCCTGGAGGCGAACCAGGCGTTGTTCCAGTGCCAGGTGTTCTGGCCGTTGCCGGCGAGGGTGGCTGACTCGAAGTCCGTCTTCGAAGCCCCCCAGCCGTTGAGCATCACGACCAGAGGACGGGGGCCCGGAGCGGCGGATGCGGCGGGAAGGCTCAGGTCCAGGTCCAGAGGCGTGCCGTCGAAGCTCCGCACCCGGCCCGAGCAGATCTCGAAGGGCGCGCCGCCCGCCGGGCTCTCGGTGGCCGAGGGGGCGAGGCCGAGGGGGCAGGGAGGATAGGGGGCAGACGCTCCGGAGGCCGGCAGCGGAGGGGAGACGGCCACCCCCGGGGTCGTGGCGGCCGCCTGGGCAGGGGCGGCCCGGGGCACAGTGGCGGCCGCCTGGACAGGGGCGGCCAGGGGCACGGCGCGGGCAGGCGGCGCCAGGGGGCCAGCGCGGAGGCCTGCCGTCAGGGCGGCAACCGCCAGCACGGTGGCCGGGGCTCCTGCCACCCGGTTCCTCGCCCCCCGGCCTGGCCTTCCCCTCATGGCCCCTCCTCAGAGGCCCCAGCCAGGCCTCCTCTCGCCGAGCACGCCTGCGAGGTGGCAACCCTGCCGCCCTCCGCTCACGCCGGCTGTCAGTGTACTCCGGGCGATCGCACCGCCCAAGGTCCGGGGAGCCGCCTCCCTGCCTACTACTGCACCAGCGGCGCGGGTGCTGGCGCCGCCACCGGCGCCGGCTCCACCCCCCCAACCGGCGCACCTTCCCCCACCAGCGGCGGGGTGGCCGCTTCGATGACTCCCCAGCCGCTGTCGTGGGCGTACTCCCGGCGCACAGCCGCTCCCCCACCCCGGATGCCGAACAACCGGTGCACCAGCAAGAGGTACAGGATGATCACCAGGTTCACCACCAGGCTGGCCACCTTGAGGGGGCTCTGGCCCTTCACCACCAGCTCGTAGACCTCGAAGGGAAGGAACACCGAGGCCTCGAAGGCCGTCAGGTACTCGGCCCAGCGCCTGATCCTCCACAGCCCGACCGCCTCCGCCAGCAGCACCGCCGTGTAGGCGGCCACCAGCGCCCCCAGCAGGTACAGGTCCTGGATGTTGACCGTGAACACGTGGTTGAGGTCGTGGACGATGCCTGAGTGGGTGGTGGCGCGGGGCCCACCCAGGAGCCCCTGGAGGTCGGCGACGGCCCGGTAGTACGTGTGGCGAAGGTCGGCCCGGTGGGTGGCGAACAGGAAGATGGCAGCCGCCAGCGCCCCCAGCACCACGACATGGAGGGCCCGCTCCAGGGCGATGATGCGCAGCACGAAGCGGTCCCGCAGGGGCCTGCCCCGAAGCGGCAGCCGGATGCGCTCGCGCTCGGGCGGGTGGTGGCGCTCGGGCTTCTCGGGCGGGGCCAGGACCAGCCAGCTGTCGCAGCGCAGGCACCGGTACCACCTCATGAGGCCGTCCTGGCGCACGACCAGGGCATCCTGGGGCCGCACCACGGCGGCGTCGGTCCCGACCAGGGCATGCCCGTGGAGGCTGCAGCTGACCAGCTCCCACCGCACCCCCCGGGGCAGGAAGCGCCGCGGCCGCTCCGTACCCGGTGCCGGCCTGACCCGGGGGACCCACTGGGTCCTCTGGCGGGCCCGGGCGATGACCTGCCGGGCCTTCCTCCTCATCAGCACAGTGTACTGGTCGCTGCTGTCCCTCCCTCGCTCGCTGGGGCCGGCCGGGGGACGGGACGGCCCCCCAGGTGCCCCACGGCCTGCGCTGCGGCCTCCAGGCCGGCGCCGGCGCACTCGGGTGGGGGGCGGCCCTCCACCCAGCGGGCCAGGAACCCGGCACAGAAGGCATCGCCGGCCCCCGTCGTGTCCACCACCTGGGCCCGGGGGGCAGGAAGCCACCAGCTGTCACCGTCCCCCGTGGCCACCAGGGCCCCTTCCTCCCCCACCTTCAGGGCCACCAGGTCGAAGCGGCCGGCCAGCCTCCCCGCCACTTGGCGCGGGTCATGGCGCCCGGCGAGCAGCCTGCCCTCGTCCAGGTTGGGGAAGATCAGGGACGCCCCCTCCACCCAGGAGAGGAACCTTCCCGGCCCGACCTCCCTCAGGCCCGCCTCGGATGCGGGGTCGACCGACACCTCGGCCCCCCGACGGCGCGCCTCCCCCACGAGGTCCCGTACGGCCTCGCGCCCGGGGCCATGGAACAACGAGTAACCCGAGACCTGGAGGAGGTCGACCCCCTCCAGCAGGTCAGGCCCCAGGTCCTCGGCCGAGAGGCGGAGGTTGGCCCCCCGGTCGGTGAACATGGACCTCTCCCCCCGCTCCCCGACCATCACCACGATGCGACCCGTGCCCGCTTCAGGGTCGGCCCCCAACCGGGCATCGACGCCGAACTGGGCCAGCTCCCGGGTGTGGCGCTCGAGGTCGGGTGCCCCCACCCGGCCGGCAAAGCGGACCCCTGCCCCCAGGTGGCCGAGCCAGGCGGCCTGGTTGGCTGCCGACCCTCCCGGGCAGCCCACTATGGCCGAGGGGGTGTCGCTCCGGGGGGAGGCGGGCCCGAGGGGCCGGACGATCACCTCGTCCACCACATCACCCACCACCAGCAGGCGTGCCATCGGGGCTCAGCGGGCCCGCTCGGCCCAGGCCCGGGCGATGCCGGCGGCGAGCTCCACGTTGCGCCAGACGGCCCGGACGTTGGCCTCCAGGCTGGCCCCGCCGGTGGCCCGCTGGATGCGGTCCAGCAGGAAGGGGGTCACCTCCTTTCCCGTCCTGCCCTCCCGGCGGGCGTCCTCCAGGGCCTGATCGAGGGACCGGTGGTAGAGCTCCGGGTCCAGCTGCTCCTCCGCCGGAAGCGGGTTGGACACGACGATGGCGCCGGGAATGCCCAGGCCGTCGGCGGCGGCCATGGCCGCCACCACCTGGCCCGGCTCCTCCACCCGCCAGGGCACGGGGAAGCCCGAGTCCCGCAGGTAGAAGCCGGCGAAGTGGTCGCTGCGGTAGCCGGCCACCGTGATGCCCAGCGTCTCCATCCGCTCCAGGGTGGCACCCACGTCGAGGATGGACTTGGCGCCGGCGCACACCACGGTGATGGGGGTGCGGGCCAGCACGTGGAGGTCTGCCGACTCGTCGAAGGAGTCGGAGGCACCCCGATGGACCCCGCCGAGCCCCCCGGTGGCAAAGACCCGTATGCCTGCCCGGCGGGCCAGGAAGGCGGTGGCGGCCACCGTCGTGGCGGCGTGGGCGCCCCCGGCGACCACCAGGGGGAGGTCCCGCACGCTCGCCTTGGCCACTCCCTCTGCCTGGGCCATGACCTCCAGGCCGGCCCCGTCCATCCCCACCACGGGCCTCCCCCCGACAACTCCCACCGTGGCGGGCACCACGCCCCGGGCCCGCAGGCACTCCTCCAGGTCCCTCGCCACCGACAGGTTCGTGGGGCGGGGCAGCCCGTGGGCGATGATGGTGGTCTCGAGGGCCACCACCGGCCGCCCGTCGCTCAGGGCCGAGGAGACCTCACCGCTCACCTGGACCAGGCCGTCATCGTGCACCGGGCCAGGCTAGGTCGGCGGCTAGGCGAGGTGGCGGTGGATCCGGCGCCGGCGGGGTGCCCACTTCCCCGAGGTGGCGGCAGCAGAGGCGGCGGCGGTGGCCACGTCCGTCGGGTAGGTACGCAGCCCCCGGAACAGGATGGCGGCCCCTATGGCCAAGGGCAGAAGCATAATGAGGAAAGTGTCCTGCAAGCCTGCCCGGCCCCCCCCGAGCAGGTCCGAGAGGGCCCCGAACAGCAGGGGGGCCAGGGCCTGGCCCCCCGTGCGCAGGGCGGTGCGCACGCCCTCGGCCCGGCCCCACAGGAGTGGGGGCATGATGTCCAGGCGGGCGGCGTCGATGGCAGGGTTCTGAGCGGTGAGGGCCAAGGCGGCTACCACGACCCAGGGAAGAGCCGCGGTCACGCTCCTCGTGGTGAGGGCGGGGACGAACAGGAGGACGGTGGCAGCGGCAGAGAACGCGGCGACGAGGAGCCGGCCGTTGAGGTGGCCGCGGTGGACGAGCCAGTCCGCCACCCGGCCTCCCGCCAGGACCCCGACGACCGAGCCACCGCCGATGAGGAGCATGAGGAGGGTGGCGAGGGCCTGGCCGATCCCGTACTGGGACCGGGAGAACTCGAGCCCGAAGGTCTCCACCCCCGCCAGGAAGAAGTACCCGCACGTCCCGGCCACGATCAAGATGACGTTGGTCCGGATGACCAGCACGTAGCGCACGGCGGCGGCGAGCCTCATGCGGCGGGGGTCCCGGCGCAGGACCAGCCGCGGGTTGGGGCTGATGCCCCTGGCCCGGGCCGCCCGCTGGACGTCGGTCTCCGAGGGGACCTCCTCCCCGGGCCCTCCGGGCCGGTTGGCCCCCGCAGCTCCCGGTCCCGGAGGACCCGCCCGCTCCCCTCCGGTGGGCGCCCCGACCCGGGGTGCTTCCCCAGGCGGGCTGGCGGGCGGCGAGATGGAGGCCCCGAAGGCGCTGGCCCCCACGGCCAGCTGGTCGGCGCCCCCGCGGGCGGGCTCGGGCAGCTTGTGCACCGCCCACATCAGGAAGCCGGCGGGCAGGGCCAGGATCACGAACGCCGCCCGCCACGACAGGGCAGCCACGTCGCCGGTGATCACGAAGCCGAAGCCCGCCCCGAGCAACTCCCCGGTGAGTATGTAGCTGTAGATCTTCCCCCGCTCGGCGGCGGGGAAATAGTCCCCCACCAGCGAGGCCACCGCCGGCCCGGCCACGGCGGTCACCGCCCCCAGGCCCAGGCGGACCAGCAGCAGTGAGCCGAAGGAGCTGACGGCGGCACTGGCCACCATGGCCACCCCCCACAGCACGATCGACCCCGCCAGCAGCCGGGTCCGGCGGGTCTTGTCCACCAGGACCCCGAAGGGGAGGCTGGCGACGGCCGCCACCACGGACGTCACCGCCACGAGCAGGCCTATGTCGGTGTTGCTGATGTGAAGAGCGCGACGCAGCTGGGTGGCTGCGGCACCCACTGTGGCCGTGTCGGCACTGTTCAGGGCGAGGACGGCGGCCAGGACCAGGATGACCTGGCTGCGGGCCGGGCCCCCCACCACCTGGTCCAGGCGCCGGCGCATCTGGCGCGCCGCCCGGCCCACGGGGCGCCTGGCCCTGCTCAGCCGGGAGCGGGCCGAGACCACGGCCGCCTCAGAGGGTCAGGGACCGGCCGGTCCCTGGGAGGGGATGGACCACACGATCACCGTAGATGGGCCAGCCACCGGGCGCACCGCAAAAGGGGGGCGGCGGGACCGGCCCTTGTCGGGCCGCCCCGGCCGTGGCAGGCTCCGGGGGGGGAAGGAGGCCGAAAGGAGGCCATCGTGGGATCGTCCACCTCCGCCGAGCGGTTCCGCTGTGCTCGGGACTTCCTGCTCGAGCACCGGGAGGACTGGCATGCCGCCTATCAGGGGTTCGAGTGGCCCCTGCTGGACGAGTTCAACTGGGCCCTGGACTGGTTCGACGAGGTGGGCAGGACCCGGGACCGGCCCGCCCTGTGGGTGGTGGAGGAGGACGGTAGCGAGGTCCGGCTCTCCTTCTCGGAGCTGTCCTCCCGCTCCAACCGAGTCGCCAACTGGCTCCGGGGCCTCGGGGTGCGCCGGGGCGACCGGGTCATCCTCATGCTGGGCAACCAGGTCGAGCTGTGGGAGTCCATCCTCGCCATCATGAAGCTGGGGGCGGTGATGATCCCCGCCACCACCCTCCTCGGCCCTGCCGATCTGGCCGACAGGGTGGAGCGGGGCAACGCCCGCCACGTCGTGGTGGGCTCGGCCGACACATCCAAGTTCGACCATGTGGAGGGCGACTACACGAGGGTGGCGGTGGGAGGCCCGGTCCCTGGATGGCACGCCTATGCAGAGGCGGCCGAGGCCCCCGAGACCTTCCACCCCGACGGCGTGACCCGGGCTGGCGACCCCTTCCTCCTGTACTTCACCTCGGGCACCACGGCCCGGCCCAAGCTGGTCGAGCACACCCATGCCAGCTACCCGGTCGGCCACCTCTCGACCATGTACTGGATCGGCTTGCAACCGGGGGACACCCACCTCAACATCTCCTCGCCGGGGTGGGCCAAGCATGCCTGGAGCAACGTCTTTGCCCCCTGGAACGCCGAGGCCACCGTCCTCGTGCACAACTACACCCGTTTCGACGCCAAGGGGCTCCTGGACATGATGGTCCGTTGCCAGGTGACCACCTTCTGCGCCCCCCCGACCGTGTGGCGCATGCTGATCCAGGAGGACCTGTCCGCCTGGACGGTCCCTCTGCGGGAGGCCGTGGGGGCCGGCGAGCCCCTGAACCCCGAGGTCATAGAGCAGGTGGCAAAGCGCTGGGGCATCACCGTCTGCGACGGCTACGGCCAGACCGAGACCACGGCCGTGGTGGCCAACAGCCCCGGCCAGCCGGTGAAGCCGGGCTCCATGGGCCGGCCGCTGCCGGGGTACGCCGTGGCGCTGATCGACCCCGTGACGGGCGAGGCAGGCGAGGAGGGGGAGATCTGCCTGGACCTGTCCCAGCGCCCCCTCGGGCTCATGAGCGCCTATCGCGATGACGAGGAACGCATGGCCGGCGCCATGCGGGAGGGCTACTACCACACCGGCGACGTGGCCCGGCGCGACGGGGACGGCTACATCACCTACGTGGGCCGGGCCGACGACGTGTTCAAGGCGTCCGACTACCGGATCTCACCCTTCGAGCTCGAGAGCGTGCTCATCGAGCACGAGGCGGTGGCCGAGGCGGCGGTGGTCCCCTCCCCGGATCCCCTGCGCCTGGCCGTGCCCAAGGCGTTCGTCGTGCTCGCCCCGGGCTGGAAGGCCGACCAGGCCACGGCCCGGGCCATCCTGGCCTACGCCCGGGAGCACCTCGCCCCCTACAAGAGGGTGAGGCGCCTCCAGTTCGCCGAGCTGCCCAAGACCATCTCGGGCAAGATCCGCCGGGTCGAGCTTCGCACCGCCGAGGAGCGCCGCCACGCCGGCGGCCCCCCCCAACGGGCCGAAGGGGAGTGGTGGGAGGAGGACTTCCCCGACCTCAAGGCCTGAGCGCCCTCCCGGACGCGGACCGGCCGGCTCCCCGTCGAGCCGGCCGATCCGATTCCTTCGGTGAAGCGCTGGTCGTCTAGGCCGACCCCTTGCAGGACCCCTTGGTGAGGTACCACCGGTCGGGCTCGATCTCCAGGTAGGTGTTGTAGCTGACGCCCTTCAGGTGGCAGTTGATCTCGGTCAGCTCGTAGGGGGAGCTCGGGGTGTAGAGCACGGGCAGCTGGTTGACGGCGTACTTCTGGTAGGCGT
>JAJPHD010000003.1 GCA_021325455.1 Actinomycetota bacterium | reverse complement strand
GCGACAACCTCACCACCATCGCCCAGCGCTTCGGCACCTCGGTCCAGGCCCTGGCCGCCGCCAACGGGCTCTCCGACCCCAACTACGTGCAGGCGGGGACCACCCTCCAGCTCCCGGGAGCGGCCGGGGGCGGCGGGGGCGGCGCCATCCCGAGCCGGGCGGGAGGCAGCTACAGGGTCCAGCCGGGCGACAACCTCACCACCATCGCCCAGCGCTTCGGCACCTCGGTCCAGGCCCTGGCCGCCGCCAACGGGCTCTCGGACGCCAACTACGTGGAGGCGGGGACTACCCTCCAGCTCCCGGGAGCGGCCGGAGGCGGCGGGGGAACCAGCAGCCCCTCCCCGCTGGCTGGCACCCTTCCGGCCGGCCTCTGGCAGCACCCCGAGCGGATGGCGCTCATGCCCGAGTTCGAGCAGGCGGCGGCCCAGGCGGGGATCCCTGTCAACCTCCTCGAGGGCCTCACCTGGCAGGAGTCGGGCTGGCAGCCGGGGGTGGTCTCCGTCGACGGGGCCATGGGCATCGGCCAGCTCATGCCCCAGACGGTGGACTTCGTCAACCGCCAGCTCCTCGGGTCCCGGCTGGACCCCTGGAGGGCCGCCGACAACATCACCATGACGGCATGGTTCCTGCGCCACCTGCTCGACCAGACCGGCTGGAACGAGCGGCTGGCGGTGGCCGCCTACTACCAGGGGCTCCGGTCGGTGATGGCCGAGGGCATGCTGCCCGAGACCAAGCACTACGTCGCTGACGTCATGGCCCTGGCCGCCTTGTTCTGAGGCAGCCGGCGGAGCGAGAGGCCCCTACGAGGAGGGGCCCACCCGGGCCGAGCGGCCCAGCACCTGGCCCTCCTCGCCGATGGCATAGGCCCGGAAGTCCAGGGAAGCTGGTGAGCCGGAGACGCTCACCACGGCATGGGTCTCGAACCCCTCCCGGGGCAGCACCGCCACCTCGGGCAGGGTCGAGTCGCTGGATGGGCCGGCGACCAGGTGCCAATAGGCCACCCGGGTGGCCCCGTTCCAGCTCATGAAGGCCAGGTACTGGCCGCTCGACGGGCCGGGGAGGACCTTGAGGGCCAGCTCGGACTCCGGTGGGTTCCCCACCCAGTTGGCGAGGTAGGCCCGGTAGGAGGAGTAATGGGCCGGCAGCTGCCCGTCGAGGAGGATGGTCCCGTTCACCGTCGAGCCGCTCGGGCCGTACTCGGAGAACCAGGGCACCCCACCCCAACCCACGAAGTGGCCACCGTTGGGCAGCAGCTGGACATTGCCCTCGTAGGGGACCTTGAGGCCCCCCGGGGTGGTGTAGTGGTAGTAGTAGTGCCGGGGGGTTACCTGCCTCGTGGTCATGTCGACGTTGAGGACCATCCCCCGGGCCTGGGTCTCCTTGGATGGTGGGCCGATGGCGTCGTCGAAGATGCTCACCCCCGTCCGGTCGGCCAGGGCCCGCACGTCGTGCTGCCAGGCGAAGCCGGTCCCCGCTGCGTAGGTGAAGATGTTCTGCCTGGTGCGAGTGCCCCCCAGCTTCCAGATGATGCGGCCCCCCGGGGTGTCGCGGGAGACCCGGTAGGCCGCCCACACGTTGCGGCCGCTCACGATGAGGTCCTGGCGGTAGTCCCCGGCGGGCGTCGGCCACAGGTCGACGGAGTTGATGTGGAAGAAGTCCTCCCCTCCGCTGTAGGACTCCGAGGGGCTCACCTGGTAGAGCGTTTGCCACTGGAACCGCACCGCCCCGGTGGCGATGTCGATCTCCTGGGCCACGCCGTGGTAACGGGTGGGATCCACCTTGGGGCGGTAGTAGCAGGTGATGAGAGCGCTGCCGTAGGGGGTGACCAGGAACTCGTGGAGGTCCCCGGCCAACTCGTTGCCGGCGTAGACCCTCCGCACGACCCGGTAGGCATCGTCCAGCAGCACGTAGTGCCCGTAGCCATGACCGGCGTCGAACGAGCCCTGCCAGTAGGTGAGGACCGGCTGGCCCCCGTAGGACTGGACCCGGAAGTTGAACGGGATCCCCTGACTGGTCACCCCGCGGCCGACGGGGGACCACCAGACCAGCTCCCCCTTGGTGTCGAGGATCATGGCCCCGGCCGACCCCGGCGCCGTCCCCGGGTCCGGGCTGAGGAAGACGTAGAAGGGCAGGGGCTGGCTGGTGTAGGTAGGAGCCCGCTGGACGCTGACCTGAGGCGGGGTGAGGTCGGGCCGGCTCACGAACCTCTGCATCCCGGGTGGTGAGGGGGTGGAGTTGAACAGCGGGGCGCCAACCGCTTGGGCAGGGGACGACCAGCTCACCAGCCTCTCAGCTCGTCGCGGCGGGTTCCCCAGGCCCACCGCCCCCAACGCCGCCGCACCCGCCCCCATCCGCAGCGACGTCCCGAGAAGATCCCGTCGGGTCCAACGCGCAGCTGCCATGGCTGGCCCCCCTCCTGTAGCCCCTATGGGTCACCACCCTACCAAAGCGGCTTGGCCGGCGACTTTTTTCTTGCCTGCCCTGACCTGGGCCGTCGCGCAAAGTCCCAGGAAGGAGGGGTGGGCACCCGCTTGACGGTGGGCGCCTGCAAGGGGCATAACTATCTGGTCCCCAATCAGCCCCACAAGCCAGGTCGTGGGCCTCCTGGGAGCTCCCAGGAGGGGGCAAGTGGGCAGGCGGGGCCCGGGCCGAGTAGAGAACGCCCCAATAACCCCTTCCGCGTGAGGCGCCGGAGGCGGGCCACCGGGCGGCGCCAAAGGTGATCGGGCCCCGCTCAGCCCGCTGGCAGCGCGTGTAGGCTGCCGCCCGCTAAGCCAACCCCTAGGACCCGGAATGGCAGACGACCTGGACACCGACGCAGACAACGAGGTTGACGAGGGAGAGCCCGAGGAAGTCGACCTCGACGACCTCGAAGAGGATGACCTGATCGACGAGGAGGACGACGAGGACCTCCTTGTCGAGGAGGCCGAGGACGACGAGGAAGAGGAGGAAGAAGAGGATCTGTCCTCAGCGCGCCCACCGGCCTCCCGGACCGGCACCGCTGAGGAGGAAGACGAGGAGGAAGAGGACGAGGAGGAGGACGACGAGGTCGAGGCCAGCCTCGACGTCATACTCAAGGAGCGCCTGGTTGTAGAGGAGGAGGAAGAGGAGGACGAGGAGGTCCCTGACACCGATGACCGCTCCGACGGCTCAGGCAAGGTGCTGCCCAAGCAGCCCGACGAGTTCGTGTGCCAGTCCTGCTTCCTGGTCAAGCACCCCAGCCAGCTGGCTGACCCCGTCCGCATGCTCTGCCGTGACTGCGTGTGAGGTGAAGGGTGACTGAGCCTTCCCGCCCGTGGTGGGACCAAGCGCTGGACCTGCTTGTCTATGCCCCGGTCGGCCTGGCCCTCACGGCCGCCGAGGACCTGCCGGCGCTGGTCGACAAGGGACGCCAGCGGGTGACCGGCCAGATGACCATGGCCCGCATGGTCGGCCAGCTGGCGGTGGCAGAGGGCCAGCGCCAGGCGGGGCACCTCATCAAGGACGCCGCTCGCCACCTGTGGGCCGCTCCTGCCCCGACCGCCCCTGCCCCCCCGGCGCCCTCGGCGGCACCCCCACCTGCCCCGCCGCCCGCACCACCTCCCGCCCCGGTTCGGCCTTCGGCACCCCCGGCAGAGCTGGCCATACCCCGCTACGACGCCCTGTCGGCCTCCCAGGTGGTCCAGCGCCTGCCCGGCCTGACGGTCGAGGAGCTCGCCGCCGTGCGGGCCTACGAGGAGAGCCACCGCAAGCGGCGCACCGTGCTCAACCGCATAGCTCAGCTGCTCCCGCCCCCGGAGGCCTGACCGCGGGCGGCGGGCTCACCGAGGCGGCCCGGCCAGCCCGGCCCGGGGACCTCCGGGCCCTGGCCCGCCTGTGGCAGCAGGCGGCCGCTGAGGTTGCCGCCCGGCGGGGCGGCCACCTCCTTCTTCGCCGGGACGGGCCCCCAGGGGAAGGCGGCAGCCACCTGGAGATGGCCCTGGCCGACCCCGCAAGGGAGCTGGTGGTGGGGACCCTGGACGGGGTCGTGGTGGGCTACGGCCTGGGACGCAGGGAGGACCTGGGAGGCGGGCAGGCGCTCGGCCGCGTCGAGGCCCTCTATGTCGAGCCGCCGGCGCGGGGCGTGGGGGTGGGCGAGGCGGTGCTGGGCCGCCTCATGGATTGGTTTGCGGTCCAGGGCTGCACGGGAGTGGACGCCCTGGCCCTCCCGGGGGACCGGGAGGCCAAGAGCTTCTTCGAGGGGGCAGGCTTCAAGACCAGGCTGCTCATCATGCACCGGGACGTCCGGTGAGGCCCGAGGTGTGCGTGGGGGCGGTGGCCCGGGACGCCGGGCGCCTGCTCCTGGTGCGCCGGGGCCAGGACCCTGGCCGGGGCAGGTGGTCGCTCCCCGGAGGGCGGGTGGAGGCAGGCGAGACCCTGGCCCAGGCCGTGGAGCGCGAGGTGGCCGAGGAGACGGCCCTGCGGGTCAGATGCGCCGACCTCGTGGGCTGGGTGGAGCGGATCGGCCCCGGGTACCACTTCGTGATCCTGGACTTCGCCGTGACCCTGGCCGCCCCCGGCACGCCCCGGGCCGGTGACGATGCCGCCCAAGCGGCCTGGGTCCCCTTCAGCGAGGTCGGCCGCCTCCCCTTGGTGGAGGGCTTGAACGACTTCCTGGCCCAGCACGGGTTGCTCGGCCCGGGGTAGGGGGGGCCTCAGCGGCCCTTCCACACCGGCTGGCGCTTCTCTATGAAGGCCCTCGGCCCCTCGGCGAAGTCCTCGGTCCTCGCCACGGTGGCAAGAGCCTGCTCGCTCAGCTCCCACAGGGTCTGGTCATCGGCGCAGTCGGCGGCGGCCACCACCGAGCGGCTGGCCCTCACCGACACGGGTGCATTGGCACAGATACGCCGGGCCAGGGCCAGGGCTGCCTCCAGGGCCTGCCCCGGCTCCACCAACTCGTTGACCAGCCCAAGGGCGTGGGCCCGCTCGGCAGGCAGAGGATCTCCCGTCAGCACCACCTCCATGGCCACGGCGCGTGGCAGCGCCCGGGGGAGGCGGAAGAGCCCACCTCCCGCCGCCACCAGGGACCGCTTCACCTCGGGGAGGCCAAAGGAGGCCCGGGTGGAGGCCACGACCAGGTCGCAGGCCAGCACCATCTCGCAGCCCCCGGCCAGGGCCGGTCCGTCGACGGCAGCCACAAGGGGCTTGTGGCGCTCCCGGCGCACCATGCCCGCGAACCCTCCCCTGGCCGTCACCAGCTCCGACCCCCTCCCGGCGGCGATGGCCTTCAGATCGGCGCCGGCCGAGAAGACGGGCCCCTCGGCGCCGAGCACCCCGACCCATGAGTCGGGCTCACCCTCCAGGTTGTCCAAGGCGGCTTCCAGGCCCCGGGCCATGGCCCCGTCCACGGCGTTGCGGGCCTCCGGGCGGGAAAGGGTTATGACCGCGATGTGCCCCGACAGGCTGTACTCGACCATGGGCGGGACGCTAGCGCCAGGAGGCCGGCCCCCCCGGGTGGCTCAGACCCGAGCCGGCCCCATGGTGGACCTGGCCCGGGCGGCCTTGGGAGGGGCCGGAGGGGGAGGCATGGCCAGCCCGAGCAGCCCGGCCAGGGCTGGTACCCGGCCGGCGGCCCGGCGGGCCGCCTCCAGGACCTCCGGGCCTCCCCCGGTGGGCAGCCCGCTGGGCTTCACGGTCCGGCGCACGGGGGAGGACGCCACTGCCTCCAGCAGGGCCACCCATTGCTCGGGCGGGGTGGTGGGCGTCAGGGCCGCACTGGCCGACTGGCTGAGCCGGAGGGCCAGCTCGGCGGGGAAGCGGGCCCCCGGGTCGGGGGGCCGGGCCGAGGACCGCAGGGCCCTCACCACCTTGCCGGCGTCCAGCGACGACACGATCTCCTCCACCCAGCGCTGGCGGGCGGCCTCCACCCTGCGCTCCAGGGCCTCGCGCAGCTTGGCCGCCAGCATCCTGGTCTCGTCGTCCCGGGCCCCGGCATCGGCGCTGGTGACCACGGAGCGCAGGTCCCGGAGAGAGATGTCGTCCCCGGCTGCCACGGCCGCCTCGGCCCGGTCCCGCCAGGCGGCCGCCTTGAGGCGGGGGGCCAGCTCCTCGGCCATGGCCACCAACGGCTCCACGGGCACCTCGGGGCGGCCCTCGGCGCGGGCCGCGGCGTTCTGGGCCTGGATGGCCTGGCGCACGGCTGGAAGGCCACCTCGCAGCACCTGCTCGGCGACCGGGCGCTGCTCGGGGGAGAGGGCGGCCAGGGCTGCCGAACGGTGGCGGTGCGAGGGCGCGAGGCGGTGGGAAGGCTTGCGGGACGAGGGCCTTTCAGCCCTTTCGGCCTTGGCCTGCTGGCGGGGGGGACGGGTACCGCCCTCCTCCCGCTGCCTTCGGGAAGAGGCCCGCTCCGGGCGGGGCCGGCGGGGTTGCTCCCGCTTGGGAGCCGGGCCCTCGGGCGCCCGGCGGGGTCCCAGGATCTCCAGGCGGTCACGCTCTGGGCGGGCCTCCTTGGGGGGGTGGATGTGGGTGATGGCGATGCCGTCCAGGGCGAACTCGGCGTCGGCCCTCACCACGTCTCCGACCCTGGCTCCCTCGTAGAGGAGCGAGGCGTCCAGGCTCCCCTTGGGCTGGCGGGCGCCGGCGGCGCGCCATGTCCAGGTCCCGTCGTCCCGGGCACTCGTGAGCTCCACGTCGATCCTGCTCGGCACCGGGGGCCAAGCTAGCGCCCTCCTGGGGGTGCTCAGCGCGGTTTATGGTTGGCTGGTGCTTGGCCGCCGGGCATCAGCGAAGAGCGCCGGTCCGCCGGGCAGGCCGCCGTTCTGGAGGGAGCTGGCCATCGTGGCCAGCTTCTACTTCGCCTACCAGGTGGTGAGCAGCCTGGTGACCGGGGACCGCAGGCAGGCCCTCGGCGCCGCGCTGGCCGAGGTCCGCCTGGAGCGGGCGATGGGCCTCTTCCACGAGCGGGCGGCGCAGGCCTGGGCCCTTCACTACCCCGTGGTGGTGAAGGCCTCCGACGTGTTCTACGCCACCGTGCCGTTCATGCTGCCCGTGGTGGTGCTGGTCTGGCTGTGGCTCCGGCACCCGGATCGCTACCGCTACTGGCGCAACGCCCTGGGATGGCTGTCCTGCGTCGCCCTGGCGGTGTTCGTGGTGGACCCCGTTGCCCCGCCCCGCCTGCTCCCGGGCCGGTTCGGGTTCGTGGACACGCTGTCGGTGGTGGGAGGGGCGGGGCCCCTCGACCATCTGCTGCTGTCGAGGGCCGGCGACGCCTACGCCGCCATGCCATCGCTTCATGTGGCCTGGGCGGCATGGTGCGCGGCGGCCGTGGTGGCGGTGGCCCGTTCCCGCCTGGCCAGGATGCTGGTGGTGGCCCATCCGGTGGTCACCGCCTTCGTGGTGGTGGTGACCGCCAACCACCTGCTCCTCGATGCCGCCGGGGGGTTGCTGGCCCTCGGCGCCGGCATGGCCCTGGCCCAGGTCCCCTGGGCCCGGGCCGGTGAGGCGGTCGCCCGACGGGCCTGGGCGCCGGGGTAGGACGGTTTGCCTGGCCGGCTGGCGCGGGTAAGGCTGGTTCCTGGCCACACGAGAGCGGAGAGACGGGAGACCCATGGCCAAGACCGCAGCTGACTTCCTCTTGGACCGACTTCTCGACTGGGGGGTGGACACGGTCTACGGCTTCCCCGGCGACGGGATCAACGGCATCCTCGGGTCATTGCGCCGCTACGAGGACCGCATCCGCTTCATCCAGACCCGTCACGAGGAGATGGCCAGCTTCATGGCGTGCGGGCACGCCAAGTGGACGGGCCAGGTGGGCGTGTGCATGGCCACCTCCGGGCCCGGGGCCATCCACCTGCTGAACGGGCTGTACGACGCCAAGCTGGACCACCAACCGGTGGTGGCCATCGTGGGCCAGACCTACGTGCGGGCCATGGGAGGCGACTTCCAGCAGGAGGTGAACCTGCTGCAGCTCTACTCCGACGTGGCCTCGGCCTACGTGCAGCAGGTGAACGAGCCTTCGAGCATCCGCCACATGCTCGACCGGGCCATGCGCATCGCCCAGTCCGAGCGCACCGTGACCGGCATAGTGGTCCCTGCCGACGTGCAGGAGATGGAGGCGGTGGTCGAGCAGCCCAAGAAGACCCACACCATCCACTCCGGGGTGGGATGGTGGCCTCCCCGGGTGATCCCCTCCACCGGCCAGCTCCAGTCCGCCGCCGACATCCTGAACGCCGGCAAGAAGGTGGCCATGCTGGTGGGCCAGGGGGCCAGGGGAGCGGGGGACGAGGTGCTGGCCGTGGCCGACATGCTGGGGGCGGGGGTGGCCAAGGCCCTGCTAGGCAAGGCCGTGGTGCCCGACGACATACCGTACGTCACCGGCTCCATCGGCCTCCTCGGCACCAAGCCCTCCTGGGACATGATGCAAGAGGCTGACACCCTCTTGATGGTCGGGACCAGCTTCCCCTACTCGGAGTTCCTGCCCACCACCGGGCAGGCCAAGGGCATCCAGATCGACCTGGCCCCGCGCAACCTCTCCATCCGCTACCCGATGGACCTGGCGCTGGTGGGTGACGCCAAGGACACCCTGACCGAGCTCTTGCCCTTGCTGCGGCGCAAGGAGGACCGCTCCTGGCAGGAGAAGATCCAGAAGGAGGTGGCCGAGTGGTGGAACCTGATGGAGGCCCGCTCCGAGCCGTCCGAGCTGAGAGGGCGCCTGCGCCCCCAGGGGCTCTTCACCTCCCTCTCCCGCCATCTGCCTGACGGGGCCATCCTCTCCTCGGACTCCGGGTCGGCGGCCAACTGGTTCGCCCGCCAGGTGAGGATCCGCAGGGGCATGAAGGCCTCGCTCTCGGGCAACCTGGCCACCATGGTGCCCGGGGTGCCCTATGCCATAGCGGCCAAGTTCGCCTTCCCCGACCGGGTGGCGGTGGCCATGGTCGGCGATGGCGCCATGCAGATGGGGGGCATGGCCGAGATGCTCACTGCCGCCAAGTACTACAAGGGATGGGACGACCCCCGCCTGGTGGTGCTCGTACTCAACAACGAGGACCTCAACCAGGTGACCTGGGAGCAGCGGGCCATGTCCGGTGACCCCCGCTTCGTGGGCTCCCAGGCCATCCCCTACGTGCCCTTCGCCGACTATGCCAACCTGATCGGCCTGAAGGGGATCAAGGTCACCAAGGTGGACGAGATCGACTCGGCGTGGGAGCAGGCCTTCTCGGCAGACCGCCCCGTGATCGTGGACGCCCTCACGACTCCCGACGAGCCCCCCATCCCGCCCCACGTGACGAGGGAGCAGGCCGAGGCCCTGATGAAGTCGGTCCTCGAGGACCCGGCCGGGGGCTGGCGGGGCGCCCTGGAAGGGTTCAGGGAGATGCTCCAAGAGTTCGTCCCCGGGAGATAGGGGCTGAGCATGGCAAGGGTGAAGGGTGCCAGCCACAGCGAGGCCCTGGGGGAGGTGGTCCACCTCATCGACCGGGCCCTGGCCAACGTGGAGCACGGCCGCTTCGAGCGGTCCCTCTCGGCCCTCACGGCCGTGGCCGCGGCGGTGACGACGGCGGAGATCTATTTCGAGCACTACCGGGCCAGCTTCGGCAACAAGTGGATGTGGAGCCCCATCCTGGTCACACCCCCGGTGGTGGTGGCCGGCATCGGAGGGGTCTTCTCCAGGCGGTGGGCCAAGACGGTGCTGCCCCTGACCGCCCTGATCTACACGGCCGACGGGCTTCTCGGCGAGTTCTTCCACGCCCGTGGCGTGGCCCGCAAACCGGGGGGCTGGGGGCTGTACACCTACAACGTGCCCATGGGGCCGCCCATAGCCGCCCCGGGGCTGATGACCCTGGTGGGGGGCATGGGCATACTGGCCGCCCTGCTGCGCCGGGAGCGCTAGTGGCCGGCTTCCTCCGACGGGCAAGGGGAGCGGCGGGCAAGGCGGTGGACCTGAGCTCAGGGCACCACCTGCCCAACCTGCGGCCGGGCAAGCAGCCTCCCGATCCCTCCTGGCTGCCCCGCCAGCGGCGGGGCACCACTCCCCAGATGGTGGGCCGCTACCCCGACTACGACGTGTTCGACGCCCGAGACACCTGGGACGAGGCCACCACCAGGGTGGTCGAGGAACGCATGGCGGTGGAGTCGGGAGGGCCGCTCTCGTTCTTCAGGGAGGATGAGGCAGCCACCCTGCGGGCCTTTTGCGACACCTGCACCGCCCAGGACAGCGACCCCCGGGTGCCCGTCGCCGAGCTGGTGGACCAGAAGCTGGCCAAGGGTCAGCTGGACGGGTACCAGTACTACGACATGCCCGACGACCGCGACACCTGGCACTTGGTGCTGGCCGGCCTGGACGAGGTGGCCCGGTCCCGCTATGGGAAGGAGGGCTTCGGTGCCCTGGACGCGGAGGCGAGGGAAGCCCTGGTGGGCCAGCTGGCGGCCGGCGCCCTGTCCTCGGCCTCGCTGGACAGGTTGAACGTCAAGCGGGCCTGGTCGGTGTGCATGCGCATGATCCTCTCCGCCTTTTACTCCCACCCCTTTGCCTGGAACGAGATCGGCTTCGGGGGCCCTGCGTACCCGAGGGGCTACATGCGCCTGGGGCCGGTGAGCACGAGGGAGCCCTTCGAGCGCCCGGGGGCCACCTCCGAGGACCCCGTGCGGGTGGCCCCGGAGCTGGAGGGATGAGCCTTTCCCTAACCCGGCGGGTGCTGAAGGGGGCCCTCGGACCGCCGGCCAACGACTCCCGCTTCCTCCTCGACCCTCACCGGCGCGACCTGCCCGGCGAGGACACCATGGCCCGCTACCCCGACTCCGAGGAGGTGGACCTGTGCGTGGTGGGGGCCGGTGCCGGGGGCTCGGTGCTGGCCCAGCGCCTGGCCCGCCAGGGCTGGAAGGTGGTGGTGCTGGAGGCTGGCCCCTTCTGGCACCCGGATGAGGACTGGGTCTCGGACGAGGCCGGCTCCCACCACCTTTACTGGACCCAGAAGCGCATCATCGGGGGGGCGGACCCCATAGAGATGGGCAAGAACAACTCGGGCCGGGGCGTGGGGGGCTCCATGGTCCACTACGCCGGCTACTGCCCCCGGTTCCACCCCTCCGACTTCGCCACCAGGACCCTCGACGGCGTGGGTGCGGACTGGCCCCTCTCCTACGACGAGCTGCGTCCCCACTACGAGCTGGTGGAGCGGGAGCTGCCCGTGGCCGGTCAGGACTGGCCCTGGCCCGAGCCCCACTCCTATCCCTACTCGCCCCACCCCGTCTCCCAGGCGGCCTCGGTGCTGTGGCAGGGAGCGCTGAAGCTGGGCATCCAAATGAGGGTGGGCCCCGTGGGCATCACCAACGGGGTGTTCGGCAACCGTCCCCACTGCATCTACCGGGGCTACTGCCTGCAGGGCTGCAAGGTGAACGCCAAGGCCAGCCCCTACGTCACCCACCTCCCCGATGCCCTGGCCCACGGGGTCGAGGTGAGGGCAGGCTGCATGGCCTCGAGGGTGGAGCTGGACGAGTCGGGCCGGGCCAGGGGAGTGGTCTACCTGCGCGAGGACGACCCCGCCACGCCCCGGCTCCAGCGGGCCAAGGTCGTGGCCGTGGCGTGCTATTCAATCGAGACGCCGAGGCTGCTCCTCAACTCGGCCAGCCCGTCCTTCCCCAATGGGCTGTGCAACAACGAGGACCAGGTGGGACGCTACGTGATGGTCCAGGGGGCGTCCCAGACCGCCGGGCGCTTTCCCGAAGAGCTGCGCATGTACAAGGCGCCTCCCCCGGAGATCTCCTCGGAGGACTTCTACGAGACCGACGAGTCCCGGGGCTTTGCCCGGGGGTTCTCGATCCAGACCGTCTCCCCCCTCCCCATCGGGTGGGCCGAGCACGTCCTGGCCGACGGCCACTGGGGCCGGGCCCTGCGGGAGTACATGCGGGACTACAACCACTGGACCACCGTGGGGGTCCTGAACGAGCTATTGCCCCTGCCCGAGAACCGGGTGACCCTGGCCGAGGAGAAGGACCAGTACGGGCTACCCGTGGCCCGCTTCGACTACTCGCAGTGCGACAACGACCGAGCCAACATCGAGTACTCGACCCGGGTGATCACCGACATCCTGCAGGCCGCCGGCGCCCAGGACATCTTGACCATCCATCGCTACGCCCACCTGATAGGGGGGGCCCGCATGGGGACCTCACCCGACAACTCGGTGGTCGACGCCCACCAGCGCACCTGGGCCGTGCCCAACCTGTACCTGGCCGACGGGAGCGTGTGCCCCACCCAGGGCAGTGCCAACCCGGCCCTCACCATCATGGCCCTGGCATCCCGGCTGGCAGAGCACCTGGGAGGGCGCCGGCCGGGGTAGGCGGGGTAGCCGTCGGGCACCGCTGGCTCGGGCCTGGCTGGAGCCGGCGCCTCGGTGCCCGACGTGTCGGGTGCGTGGCATCATGGAAGGGGGGATTGCGGGCTCGCCGGCGAGGAAGCGCTCCAGGGCCGCTCGCCCGGGATCGAGAAAACCAGCGTACCTTTTGCGTTCCTGGGTGATAATCGCGCCGGAGCGCGAAAGGTACGGCCCTTTCCCCAAGACGGAGCCGGCCCGGGGGGTAGCCGGGGGAAGCCCCTCCTGGGTGGAGGCCGCTCCTGGCCGGCGGGGAGGGGTCCTAGCCCCGCTCCCTCACCCTGCCGTCGTCCACCACGACCCCCGCCGGCCCGGGGTCAAGGGCCGGGGCACCGGCCCCCGGGAACGACGGCCCCCTCCACCACGGCCGCCTCCACCACGGGCCCCGCCGGCCCGGGGACAACGGGCCCCTCGAGCCCCGGCCCCCCCGGCCGGCGGAGCCCGGTCCGGCGCTGCTCGGGCCGGGAGAGGAGCCATCCCCCGGACATCGCCACCACCCCGGCCATGAGCCCGAGCAGCGCCTGGTAGGGGACCAGGGCCACCAGGCCGGCGCCGATGGCGATGGAGATGGTCTGGGGAGTGGAGACGGCCACGTCGAAGGCCGAGTAGGTCCGGCCCTGCAGCTCGGGCGGCGTGCTCCGCTGGACCAGGGTGTAGGCCCCCACCACGAGCCAGGGGAGGCTGAACCCGACCAGGACGGAGCCCAGGCCGACCACCACCACCGAAGGCAGGGCCCACAGGAGGGCCCCGGCGGCCAGGGCCAGCATCCCCAGGGCGGCCAGGACCCCCTCTCCCACCCGTCTCATGACGGGGGCGGCTGTGGGCCCTCCCACCACGGCACCCACCCCCTGGATGGCCACGAGCACGCCCAGGAAGGTGGCAGGGCGGTGCAGGCCCTGGGCCACCACCGCGAAGCCCAGGGTCTCGGCAAAGCCCACCACCAGGAGGACCGCCCCGCAGGCCAGGGTCATCTGGCGCAGGACGGTGGTCTGCCAGACATGGCGGAAGCCGGCGCTGACCTCGGGCATCCAATGGTGCTCGGGGGCACGGCTGGGCCGGGGCTCCCTCACCCGGAGGAGGACCAGGGACACGGCGGCGGCTCCGAAGGTGGCCGAGTCCAGGAGCGCCACCGCCCCCCCGCCCACGGCGGCGAAGAGGCCGGCGCCGAGCAGGGGTGCCACCAGGCGCAGGCCCTCCCGCACCGTGCGGAGGGCGCCATTGGCGTCGCCCAGCAGGTCCTCGGGCACCAGCACGGTGAGGAGGGCTGACTGGGCCGAGCCCAGCACGGTGTAGGACAGCCCGTAGAGGACCATCACGACCCAGATCAGCCACACCTGGCCCCGGCCGTGGACCAGGAGGAGCAGGAGGACCATGACCCCCGTGCCCAGGTTGGTGACCAGCAGGAGCGGGCGGCGCCGGACCCGGTCCACCAGCATCCCCGAGAGGGGGGATGCCAGGCTCGGGGCCACGAAGAAGAAGAAGGTGAGGCCGGCCAGGGCGCTGGAGTGGGTCAGGACCTTGACCCAGATGCCGGCGGCCAGCCAAAGGGCGCTGTCCCCCAGGATGGAGAGGGACTGGCCGGCCAGATAGACGCGGGCGTCGTGGATGGCCAGCAGCCGGCGCACGATCAGCCTCCCTGGCTCGGGGGCACGAAGGGGAACGAGAGGACCAGCACCTCCACCGGCAGGGCGCCGGGGGGACGGGTGGACGGGTCGGTGAGGCGCTCCCGGAAGCGGGGCAGCAGCAGGGCGAGGAGCTCGTCGTTGAGGGCTCGGAGCTCCTCGGGGGTCATCCAGTAGGCGAACTCGCTGTCTCCCGCCGCCTCCTGCCACTCCCGGGGGTAGCTCGCCTTGGTCTCCAGCCACCGCTGGTAGCGGCCCAGCTCCCGCTCCCGGATGAAGCGGTGCAGGATGCTGGCGGCCAGGGCCGTCTCGGGGTCCTCGTGGACCGCCGAGGTGCGCATGCCGATGGAGGCCATCCTCCAGGGCCGGGCCCGGCCCTTTCCCCCTCCGGCTTCCTCCACGAACCCGTACCTGGCCAGCTGGCGGAGGTGGAAGGAGCAGGTGGTGGGGGACTCGCCTATGCGCTCCCCCGCCTCCGTGGCGGTGAGGGGGCCCTCCAGGGACAGGGTCTCGATGAGGGCCATGCGCACGGGGTGGGCCAGAGCCCGCATGGTGCGGGCGTCGGTGATGTGGCGGAGCTCGGGGACCGAAGGGGCAGGAGATACCGGAGGGGGAGGGGACGCCGTCCCCCGTGGCTGCGATTCCTCGCCAGGCATGTATCGAGAGTAGACTCTCGCTAATCTTCTGTCAAGAGTTTCCTCTCCAGGCTTTGATGGGGTAAAAGCGGGGGGTGCTCGACCATCACCAAAGCTTCCATACCGCCGGGTCGGTGGGCCTGCGCCACGACCTCCTTCCCATGCGGCTCTACCACAAGGCCAAGCGGGACGGCATCTGGGACCCGAGGGACATCGACTTCGCCACGGACGTGGCGGACTGGGGGGCCATGGGGGCGGCCGAGAGGGAGGGGATCCTGCGCCTTACGGCCATGTTCCAAGCGGGGGAGGAGAGCGTGACCCTCGACCTGCTCCCGCTCATCCTGGCCGTGAGCGGCGACGGCCAGATGGAGGAGGCCATGTACCTCTCCACCTTCCACTGGGAGGAGGCCAAGCACACCGAGTTCTTCCGCCGCTTCCTGGACGAGGTGTGCGCCACCACCGGGGACCTGGGGGACCTGGGGCGCTTCCACACGCCCAGCTACCGGCGCATCTTCTACGAGGAGCTGCCCGGGGCCATGAGCGCCTTGCTGACCGACGCCTCACCCGTGGCCCAGGCGCGGGCCTCGGTCACCTACAACATGATCGTGGAGGGCGTTCTGGCCGAGAGCGGCTACCACGCCTACTTCCGGGCCACCGAGCGGCTGGGGATCCTCCCCGGACTGCGGGAGGGCCTCCGCCTCGTCCGCCAGGACGAGTCCCGCCACATCGCCTATGGGCTCTACCTGCTGTGCCGGCTGATCGCCGCCGACGGAGCCGTCTGGCCGGCGGTGGAGGGCCGCATGGCCGAGATGGGCGAGATGGCCCTGGGCCTGCTGGGGGAGCTCCTCCCCTCCGAGGAAGGGGGCCTCATCCCCGTGGAGCGAAGCGAGTTCGTGGACTTCGCCGCCACCCAGCTCCAACGGCGCTACGCCCGCCTCTCGGCGGCCCGGGCCCAGAGCCTCGCTCAGGTGGACCAGGTCCTGGCCGAGGAGGAGGGAGTGCGCCTGCCCGAGCCATGAGCAGGGGGTGGCACGGGGGAGTGGGGTAGTGTCCCGCGGCCATGGAGGGCACGCCTGTCCCCGTTGGGGTCCCTGCCCCTGGCCTGGGCGCCCTCGGGCCCGGCGGGCGGGCCCGTCGCTGGGAGGGCCTCTGGGCCCGGGTGGACTCGCCGGCCTTGCCGGCGGCCGTCATGGCCATGGCGGCGGCCCTGGTGGTGGGACTTCGCTTGCTGGTGGCCGCTCACGGCGACCCCACCTGGTTCATCCAGGCCGGCCGGGAGTGGGTGGACCCCCGGCTGGTGCCCGTCCACGTGCGGGTCTTCCCCGGCAGCGGCTACGACGGGCAGTTCTACTTCCGCCTGGCCCTGGACCCCGCCGATCTGGGCAGGAGGGCCTTGGGGATCACCTTCGACGGGGCCTTCCGGGCCCAGCGCATCGGCTATCCGGCCCTGGCCTGGCTGGTCGCCGGCGGTCAGGCGGCAGCGGTGCCGGTCGCCCTCATCGTGGTGAACGTGGCCGCCCTGGCCGCCCTGGGGTTCCTCGGGGGGATGGTGGCCCGCCTGGAGGGGCGCCACGCGGCGTGGGGGCTGCTGGTGGCCGGGTTCTTCGGCCTAGTGACCAGCCTGGCGCGGGACCTGACCGAGCCCATGGCCGACGCCTTGGTGGTGGGCGGCCTGGTCGCCCTGCGGCGGGGCAGGCCGGTGCTGGCCGGGCTCGCACTGTCGGCAGCGGTCCTCACCAAGGATCCCGCCGTCCTCGTGGTCCTGGCGGTCGGCCTGGTCCGCCTGGTGGGGTGGGCTCGCCGGCGGGCGCGACCCGGGCTCGAGGATCTGGCCTGGATCATGCCCGGGGTCGCTTTTGTGGCCTGGGAGCTGGTCCTCCTGGCGGTGACCGGGGGCCTGGCCGGATCAGGAGCCGCCGCCTCGAACCTGACGGCTCCCTTCCGGGCCCTGGTGGCCGCCACGAGCCACTATCTGAGGGCCCTGCCCGGGCTGGCTGCCGACATCTGGGTCGCAGAGCTGGCGGTCCTGGCGGTGATGGCTGCTTACACCGTATCCGCCCTGGGCTCGACCCGGGCCCCCTTCCGGGAGCGCCTGGCCTGGGTGCTGGTGGCGCTCCTGCTGGTCTCGCTGTCCTCGGGCGTCTGGCGCGGTGAGGTGGACTTTCGCAGCCTGGACCTGGTCCCGGTCCTGGGCGCCATGGTGCTCCTGGGGTCCCGCCGGCGCCTGGTGCCGCTGGCCGTCCTGCTGGGCCTGGCGTGGGCGGTCGTGGCCGTCCACCGTGTCCTCTTCGCCTGACGGCACCTGGTCAGGGCACGGTCCGGCTGACCGCCGATAATGTCCGTTATGTAAAGTAATGGGCCGGCAGCCAGCCCCTCGGAGCAGGCCCCCACCCCTAGCCCACGGGCACCCGCGCTCGCCGGCGCTCCTCCTCCATGTAGCGCTGGAGGTCCTTCTCGAACTGGGGCCACCAGGGCGGGCCTCCCTGGGGGTCGTCCGGGGGTCGCCGGCCGCCGCCGCCTCCCCCCTCGTCGCCGTCGGTCCCCGAGTCAGGCGGCTCGGCGCAGAAGATGATGACGAGCGGCACGCTCACCATGAGCACGAAGACCCCGAACGGGATCAGCGCCCCCGTCGCCGTCTCGACCAGGGGGCCGGCGTGCGAGGCCTGGGCTATGGCCAGGCTGGCGAAGCCGCTGGCCCCTACGAGGATGCCCATGGCCGGGAGCGCTCGCAGGAAGCGCACGACCCTGCTCGACTCGTTCTTCCTCCCCTCTCCCCGGTGCTCGATGGCCACGGGCCACCTCCTCACCTGAACGACAACCGGACTCTCCCACTACCCGTACCAGCCTGCCACCAACTGGCGGGCAGTGCCGGAAAACCTTCAACGTCCCTCCGAGGCAAGCCGGCATGGCCCTCGGGGGGTACCTGCACCGTACCCAGAGCCGGGCCGGCCGACTCTAGGCAGCGGCGCTCAGGTCAGGGCCGCTACCGTCGGGGGGCCGTGGCCCCCTCACCAACCCCCCCCACGGCGTCCCTCCACGACACCATCCACCGGCGTCGCGACGTGAGAGGCCAGTTCACCGGGGCCCCCGTCGACCCGGGCGCCCTGGAGCGGGTCCTCGAGGCCGCCCATGCCGCCCCCAGCGTGGGGCTCAGCCAGCCCTGGGACTTCATCCTCGTCGAGGACCCGGCCACGAAGAGGGCCTTCTGGCGCCATGTCCAGGCCGAGCGCGAGCAGTTCGCCGCCAGCCTGGACGCCGACCGGGCCCGGCGCTTCGCCACCATCAAGATCGACGGGGTCCTCGAGTCCAGCCTCTCCATCGTCGTGACCTACGACCCGGAGCGGGGGGCGCCCGGGGTGCTGGGGCGCCACGCCATCGCCGATGCCGGCCTCTACTCGGTCTGCCTCGCCATCGAGAACCTGTGGCTGGCGGCGATAGCCGAAGGGTGGGGGGTCGGCTGGGTCTCCTTCTACCGGGAGCCCTTCGTGTCCGAGCTGCTCGGGATCCCCCCTCCGTTGCGCCCCGTGGCCTGGCTCTGCGTGGGGCCGGTCACCCACCTCGAGGACACTCCCGACCTGGAGCGGGCCGGCTGGAGGGCCCGCCGGCCCCTGTCCGAGGCCATTCACCGGGAACGGTGGTAGCCGGCGGGTCTAACCTGGCCGGCATGGCCTCACCCACCGCCCCCACCTTCGAGTCCCCGTCCGAGGAGCGCCTGCACCGCAAGCAGCGCCTGGCCGCCGCCTTTCGCCTCTTCTCCCGGTTCGGCTTCAACGAGGGGATCGCCGGGCACATAACCGCCCGGGACCCGGAGCGCCTGGACCATTTCTGGGTGAACCCCTTTGGCATGCACTTCGGCCAGATCAGGGTCTCCGACCTGATCCTGGTCAACAGCCAGGGCCAGGTGGTGGAAGGAGATGCCCCCCTCAACACGGCGGCCTTCGTGATCCACTCGGCCGTCCACGCCGCCCGGCCCGATGTGGTGGCGGCCGCCCATGCCCACTCCCTCCACGGCAAGGCGTGGTCGTCGTTGGGCCGCCTGCTCGACCCCCTCACCCAGGATGCCTGCGCCTTCTACGGTGACCACTCCCTCTTCGACGACTACACCGGCGTGGTCCTGGAGGCCGAGGAGGGTAAGCGCCTGGCCCACGCCTTGGGCGACAACAAGGCCGTGATACTGCGCAACCATGGCCTGCTCACCGTGGGTCGCTCCGTCGACGAGGCGGCCTGGTGGTTCATCACCATGGAGCGCTCCTGCCAGGCCCAGCTGCTGGCCGAGGCGGCCGGGACCCCGGTGCTCATCGACCCCGACATGGCCCGCCTCACCCAGACCCAGGTGGGCACGGATGGGGCCGGCTGGTTCAGCTTCCAGCCCCTCTACGACCGGATCGTCGCCGAGCAGCCCGACCTCCTCGAGTAGGGCCCGGGCGGCCCCGGCCGGTCAGAGGACGGCTCCGGCCGGGCAGGCCTCTACGGGTAGGCCCCTAGAGGTGCAGCGCCCCCTCCATGAGGACCACCACGTCCCCCCCTACCCGCACTCCCCCCTCCTCCATCGCCGCCACCAGCAGGCTCGGCCTTCCCATCTCCACCCCCTGGGTGACCTCCACCCGGGGCCAGCCCAGCCGCCGGGACAGGTAGGCGCAGAGGGGCCCGGCGGCGGAGCCGGTGGCAGGATCCTCGCCCCCGGCCACCAGGGGGGTGAACATGCGGGCATGGGCCCGCCCGCCGGCGGGGTCCGGCCATACCAGGTAGAAGTTGGCGTCCCCCAGAGACGAGATCGCCTCGGCTAGCGCCTCGGGGTCGGGCCTGGCCCGGGCCACGGCTTCCCGCTCGGCCACCGGGACCACCAGAGTGGCCAGGCCCGTGGACACGACCTGGGGCCCGAGGGAGGGATGGGCCTCCGAGGGGGCGAGGCCCACGGCGTCGAGCAGCGGCCCCGGCTCCGCCTCGGTGCCGAAGTCGGCCGGCCGCTGCAGCATGGACGCCCGGGCCCGTCGGTCATCGAGGGCCACCTCCACGGGCTGCAGCCCGGCCCCGGTCTCCTGGACGTAGCGGGCGGCGGCTTGGCCCCGCCGGCGGGCCACAGCCACCGCTGTACCCAGGGAGGGATGCCCGGCGAAGGCCAGCTCCCCCTCCACCGTCCAAATGCGGTTGCGGTAGTCGGCCGCCGCCTCTCCCGGCCCCTGGACGAACGTTGTCTCCGACAGGCGTGTCTCGCGGGCGAAGGCCGCCATGGTGGCCTCGTCGAGGTCGTCGGCCTCGTGCACCACGGCCAGGGCGTTGCCGGCCAGGGGGGTGGAGGTGAAGACGTCCACCACGGTGTAGGGATGGGTGCCCATGCCCCACTCTCCCATGTCGGCTCATGCCGGGCTGGGAGCCTGCTGTGCGGAGGAAGAAGCGGGGCTGGTCAGCCGGGCGGGGCTATCCCCTCGGGCAGCGAGGCCCTGGGGCCCACGAAAGGAGGCTTCACCACCACCGCCTCGGCCTCCCGGCCCCGCATGTCCACCCCCACCCGGGCACCCGGGGCCACCTCCGGGGGCAGGAAGGCCAGGGCGATCCCCCGTTCCAGCACGGGCGAGTAGTTGCCGCTGGTCACGTACCCGGCGGCCCTGCCGTCCACCAGGACCGCATAGCCGTGCCGAGGGGGCTGGCGGCCCTCCATCACCAGGCCCCGCAACCGGCGGGAGATGCCGGCCTCCCGCTCCTCCTCCAGGGCAGCCCTTCCCCGGAACTCACCCTTGTCCCAGGCGACCACCCAGCCCAGCCCGGCCTGCAGCGGGGTGATTCCGGGGCCCAGCTCGTTGCCGTGCAGGGGCAGGCCGGCCTCCAGCCTCAGGGTGTCCCGGGCCCCCAGCCCGGCCGGGGTGATCCCCTCCTCCATGAGCGCCGACCAGAACGCCTCGGCCCCTGCCGCCGGTACGGCGCACTCCACCCCGTCCTCCCCCGTGTATCCGGTGCCGGCCGCCAGGGACAGGTGGCCGCCCCAGGTGAAGGAGATGACCCCGAAGTGGGCCACGGCGGCGGCGTCGGGAGCCACCGCCGCCAGGCGCTTCCTCGCCTCGGGGCCCTGGATGGCCACCACGGCCCGGGTGGCGGTGGTGTCCGAGCCCCCCATGGCCTCCCGGACCCGGGAGGTGTTGGAGGCGTTGGGCATGACCTCGAAGTGCTCGGTGCCCACCCACCACACGATGAGGTCGTCCTCCACCGACCCGTCGTCGGGGTCCAGCAGGTGGGTGTACTGGGCCCGGCCGGGGGAGATCTTGCGCAGGTCGTTGGTGAGAGTGACCTGCAGCATGTCGAAGGCCTCGCTCCCCTCGATGCGGACCGTCCCCAGGTGGCTGACGTCGAAGGCCACGGCCCCCCGCCGGCAGGCCAGGTGCTCGGCCACGGTCCCTGAGGGATAGGCGAGCGGCATCTCCCAGCCTCCGAAGTCGACCATCTTGGCTCCGAGGGCAGCGTGGGCAGGGGCCAGGGGCGAGCGTCGCAGGGCCATGGGGCCCCAGCCTACGGCCCAGCCTGCCCGGGAGGCTCCCAGCCGTACTTGGCCAGCAGGGTCAGGTAGTCGCGCTGGTACAGCACGGTCACCTTGATCTCGGGGTGGAGCTCCCGCAGCCGGCGCACCTTGCGGTTCTTCTTGGTCACCAGGCGCTGGTTGAGGGTCGTGATCTCGATGTAGAGGTCGTAGGCGGGCAGGTAGAAGTCGGGACGGAAGGCCACGGCTGGCTCTCCCTTGCGGGTGCGCTCCAGGACGAACTCGACCGGCTCGTACTCCCAGGCCACCCCGTAGAAGTCCAACAGCCGGGCGAACTGGCGCTCGGAGTTGTGGGCGAAGCGGACCCTCTCATGGGGAAGGGTCTCCGGCGCGGTCTCCGGCGCCAGGGCCACTCAGCCCCCCGAGGAGGCAGCCCGCCTGCCGGTGGGGGTCTCCTCGCCCTCTGCCTCGGCTCCGGGAGCAGCCCGGTCCAGGGCCACTATGGCGGCATCCAGCTCCTCCACCAGGCCGCCCAGGGGGACGATGTTGAGCACCCCCTGGCCCCCTCTCAACAGGTCCACCACCTCCTCCCCCGTCCGGGTGAGGATGGACCCCGTGCCGGCCAGGACCAGGTTGGCCGAGGCCAGGTCGGCCGCCAGGCTGCCTCGCAGGCACTCGATGGCCCGCCGGGCCGACTGGAGCGAGACGCCGGCATCGAGCAGCTGCTTGATCACCTTGAGCTCCACCAGGTCGGTGTAGGAGTAGCGCCGCTGGGTGCCGCTCCCCCGGGCCTCGGTGATGGAGGGGCGCAGCAGGTCCGTCCTGGCCCAGTAGTCCAGCTGACGGTAGGTGATGCCCACGATCTTGCACACCTCGGGGCCGCGGTAGCCCTCCTCGGCCCGGTTTCCCCCGTTGGCGGGCGCGCCCATCCTCCTGCCTCCTCGTGACAGTCGCGTAGTTACGCGGTTGTGAACCAGGCTAGGCGCGCCCCGGCCGGCCGTCAACGACCGTCCTCAGGAGCTGAAGTCCTCCGGCTTCACCTCGTCCAGGAAGCGCTGGAACTCCCCCAGCAGCTCCTCGGGGTTGGCCACCTCTTCCTCGTCCTCCTCGGTCACCAGCACGACCCCTTCGGCATCCAGCAGGTCGTCGGCCACGTAGAGGGGCGACCCGGTCCGGGCGGCCAGGGCGATGGCGTCCGAGGGCCTGCTCTCCACCGTGAGGCGGCGGTCGCCGGCCAGCAGGCGCAGCTCGGCGTGGTAGGTGGTGGCCACCAGCTCGGTGATGACGACCTGCTCGAGGCGGGCACCCAGGGCGGTGAGGATGTCCCGCATCAGGTCGTGGGTCATGGGCCGCTTGACCTCGACCCCCTGGATGGCAAAGGCGATGGCGGTGGCCTCGGGGGGACCGATGAAGATGGGCAGTGTCCGCCTGGTCCCGTGGAGCTCCTGGAGCAGGACCACCGGCGTGTTGGACTGGAGGTCGACCCGGACCGCAGCCAACTGCACCTCGACCATGGACGCAACTTACCCCGGGAACAGCTCCTTCACATGCGCATCGGGGTCCTGTTGGAGCCGGGACAGGTCGCCGGCCACGATGTGGTCCAGGTTGCGGTACCTCTCGGCGAAGTCCAGCCCGTAGCCGAGGGCGAACTCGTCGGCGATCCGCAGCCCCACGAAGTCCAAGCGGGCGGGGACGATGCGGCGGGCGGCCTTGTCGAGAAGGGTGCATACGGCCAGGGAGCGGGGCCCCCGGCGCTCCATCTCCCCGAGGAGGTAGGCGAGCGTGAGGCCCGTGTCGACGATGTCCTCCACCAGCACCACGTCCCGGCCGCTGATGTCGCAGTCCAGGTCCTTCACGATGCGGACCCGGCCCGTGCCCTCGGCATAGGACGAGATGGCGAGGAAGTCCACTGCGCAGGGAACGGAGACGGACCGCACCAGGTCGGCCAGGAACCACAGCGCCCCCTTCAGCACCGCCACCAGCAGCACCCCGTCCGGGTAGGCGCCCGACAGCTCCCGGCCCAGGCGGGCCACCTGAGAACGGAGCTCGTCGGCCCCGGCCAGCACCCGGGGAGGCTCGGGGCCCGGCCCGGTCAACCCCCGGTGTGCCCTCTCAGGGCCACCCGCAGCAACGACCCTCTGAGGCGCTGGCCCAGGCGGGTCAGCTCGGCCAGCTCCTCCACGGCCCGGCGGCGTGACTCGGGGTTGCGCTGCTTCAGGAGAGGGGTCACGATCTGCTCGAAGAACCCCGCCTCCCGGTCAGTGGCCATCTTGTACATGCGAAGGTGGCGGGGCTCGATCCCGAAGCGGGCGAAGCCGGCGGCCAGGGAGGCCACCGTGAAGGCCTCCTCGTCGTAGTAGGCGGCGCCGGCCGCCACCCGGGGCGTGAGGAGGCCGTAGCGCTCCAGCTCGGCCACCTGGGAGGGGGTGAGACCGCTGGCCTTCACCAGCTCGTCCTTGGTCATGCTCATGGCCGACGGCCCGCTCGTGAGGGGCCCCTCCTGTCCCCCCGGCTGGGAGGGCGGGCCCGGGGCGGCGGTGGCTGCATCCGGCCCGGCCGGGGCCGGCTCCCCCGACGCGGGTCGGGCGGCCGGAGCTTGCCCCGGGGGCACCACGGGCTGGGGCTCGGCGAGGGCCCCGTTGCTCAGCTTCTGCTTGATGACCTTGAGCGGCAGGAAGTGCTCCCGCTGCTGGCGCAGGATCCAGCGCAGCCGCTGGACGTCGGGGTCGTAGAACTTGCGGTACCCCGAGGGGGTCCGCTCCGGGTCCAGCAGGCCCTGGCTCTCGAGGAACCTGATCTTGGAGATGGTCACGTCGGGGAACTCCTCCTTCAGAATCGAAAGGACGTCCCCGATGGAAAGGAAGGCGCGCTCCGCCACGCTCGCTCCTTGCTTCTAGGTACCGGTGCTGCCGGCTATGAACACCAGCTTGAACTTGCCGATCTGGACCTCGTCGCCGCTGGCCAGCTCGGACTGCTCTATGCGCTCCCTGTTGAGGTAGGTCCCGTTCAGGGAGCCGACGTCGCGCACGACGTAGCCGTTGTCCTTGCGCAGGAACTCGGCGTGGCGCCGGGACACGGTTATGTCGTCCAGGAAGATGTCGCTCTCAGGGTGGCGGCCGGCCCTGGTCACCTCGGCGTCGAGGGCATAGCGGGACCCCGCGTTGGGCCCCCGCTTGACCACCAGCATGCCCACCCCCTGGCCGGCCTCGGGGACCGGCACCGCCATCTCGTCGTCCGCCGCCTCCTGCTCGAGGGGCAGGAAGGTCACGGTCGTCTGGTCCCCGGTCGGCTCCAGCGCCATCCCGCACGACGAGCAGAAGTTGGCCTCGGGTGGGTTCGCATGCCCACAGTTGTTGCAGAACACCACGGAAACGGTACTCCCTCCTGGCGGCGGCCACACGTGGCCTGGCTCAGGTAGTAGATATCAGCCCTCGGTAGGCCTCGGCATCCAGCAGCGACTCCACCGCGGCAGGGTCGGCAGGCTCGATGACGCACAACCAACCTTCCCCGTAGGGGTCCTCGTTGAGCCGCTGGGGGGCATCGGCCAGCTCGGAGTTGACCTCGACCACGGTCCCCGCCACGGGGGCGTAGACGTCGGACACCGACTTGGTGGACTCCACCTCCCCCAGGCTGGCCGAGGCCTCGACCTTGGTGCCGGGGTCGGGGAGCTGGACGAACACCACGTCACCCAGGGCGTCCTGGGCGTAGTCGGTGATCCCCACCCTGGCCCGGCCGTCCTCGAGGCGGACCCACTCGTGATCGGAGGTGTAGCGCAGGCCGTCAGGCACGTTCATGGGCCGGACCCTACCGGATCGGGCGGCCCCGGTTCGAGGCCACGGAGAGCGACCGGGCAGAGGGCTATTTCGAGGGCACGAGCGAGCTGACGCGCTCGGCCCAGGTCCCGGCCCGGCCCCGGGCCTCGTCGTCGGTCCCTCCCTCCGCCCACACGTGGCTCACCGGCTCCTCAGGGTCCGGGAGCACCAGGGCCCAGCCCCCGTCCTCCAGCACCTTGACCCCGTCCACCAGGACGAGCGAGGCGGGGGCGGTCCCCTCGACCAGGGTCCGCATGACCATGCCCTTGCACTCCCAGGGCGTGGCGACGGTGCGGTGGGCCACGTGGACGGGGGGGCAGCTGTCCACCACCTCCGACAGGCGCCGGCCGTCCGTCGCCAGCATGGCCAGCAGGTTCACGAGGGTGGCGGCGGCGTCGTAGGCGGGGAGGAAGGCCGGGTAGATGAAGCCCCCGTCGTGGCTGGCGGCGAAGGCCACCCGCCCGCTGGCGGCCACCTCCATGAGGTGGGGTGTGGCCAGCTTGGTCCACTCGATGGTGGCCCCCGCCTCCCGGCAGATCTCCTCGGCGGCCCTGGTGGTCACGACCGGCAGGGCCACCCGGGCGCCGGGGTGAGCCTCGACGACGAGGCGGAGGAGGGCCAGCAGGGCGACCTGGTCGGCCAGGGGCCGGCCCCGGTCGTCCACGATCACGAGCCGCTCGCCATCGGGGTCAAGCACCGCTCCCAGGTGGGCGCCCGACGCTTGCACCAGGCGGCCCACCTCGGAGGCGTGCTGGCCCAGGTCGAGGGCCATGGCCCGGGCCGTGGCCCCGTAGGGGTTGAGGGCGAGCACGTCGGCCTCCAGCTTGGCCAGAACGTTGGGCATGACGAAGCTGGCCGTGCCGTAGGCGTAGTCGAGCACCAGCTTGAAGCGGGCCTCCTGGATCGAGGCCAGGTCCACGCTGGCCACCAGGGCGTCGGTGTAGTACTCGAGGGTGCGGGCGGGGAAATCGATCCCGCCCAGCTCCGAAGCCAGGGACCGGCGAAAGTCCTCCCGCTGGAGCACCCTCTCGATCTTGCGCTGGGAGGCCTCGGTGAGGTCTATGCCCGCGTCGTCGAAGAACCGGATCACCACCGATTGGGGGTCCCCCTGGGCCAGGCGCACCGACACCCCTCCCCTGCTGCTGCTGGACCGGACCTGCAGCCGGGTGACGGGGACCGTGGTTGCCTCCAGGTCGTCCACGTGGATCCCGGCGGCGTTGAGCCCCACCATCATGGCCCGCTTGAGCACCCGGGCCGCCCTGCTCGTGTCCCGGGAGGCGGTCACCGACGACCCCTTGGGCAGGGTGGTGGCGTAGGCCATGGAGAGCCGGAGGGCCAGCTCGGGGCTGATGTCCACGTTGGCCAGGCCGGACACCCCCTGGCGGCCGAAGAGGTGCCTCGAGGCCCGGGACTCCCACACGATCGAGGAGTGCACGGTGGCCCCCGCCTCCACGGTCTTTCCCGGGTAGACCTTCACACCGGGGTCCAGGACGGCGTGGGGCCCCACGAAGCAGTCGTCCCCCAGCACCACCCCCTGGGAGCAGTGGGCCCCCTGGCGGAGGTCCGACGAGCGGCCCGCCACGCAGCCGAGCAGGCGGACCCCCGGCCCCAGGTAGGCGTTGTCGTGCACCACCGACCGCACCAGCTCGGCCTCCGCCCCCACCCGCACGTTGGAGCCGAGGACGGTGTGGTCGCCGACCCGGGCCCCCGGCCCGATGCGGCAGTTGTCGCCAATGACGACGGGGCCCTCGACCGTGGCCGAGGGATCGATCTCCACCCCCTGGCCCAGCCACACGTCGTGGTCCAGTTGGAACCCCGGCAGCTCCACCCCGGCCCGCCCGTCCAGGGCGTCCCGGTGGGCCCGGAGGTAGGCCTCCAGGGTGCCCACGTCCTCCCAGTAGCCCTCGGCCACGTAGCCGTAGAGGGGCAGGCCCTCGGCCAGGAGGGCCGGGAACACCTCCGAGGAGAAGTCCACCGGCCTCCCCTCGGGGATGTGGTCGAAGATCTCGGGCTCCAGCACGTACACGCCGGTGTTGATGGTGTCGCTGAACACCTGGCCCCAGGTGGGCTTCTCGAGGAAGCGCTCGATGCTCCCGTCCTGGTGGGTTATGACGATCCCGAACTCGAGGGGGTCCTCCATGGATTTGAGGGCGATGGTCGCCAGGGCCCGCCGGGCCCGGTGGAACTCGACGACCTTGGACAGGTCGATGTCGGTCACCACGTCACCGGAGATGACGAGGAAGGTCTGGTCCAGATGGGCCCGGGCGTTGCGGACCGAGCCTCCCGTGCCCAGGGGGGACTCCTCGGCGGCGTAGGTGATGGAGAAGCCCAGCTCCGAGCCGTCCCCGAACCAGGTGCGGATGGCGTTGGCCGTGAAGGCCACCGTCACCACCACCTCCCGGAAGCCGTGGCGCCCGAGCAGGGTGAGCACGTGCTCCATGAGGGGCCGGTTGGCGAGGGGGATCATGGGCTTGGGCTGGTTCGAGGTGAGCGGGCGGAGCCGGGTCCCCTCACCGCCGGCCATGATCACGGCCTTCACGGCTCGACCCTACCCGGCCCCGGTGGGTGCGTACTCGGCCGCCCGCGGCCTGCTCGACCGCCGCCTGCTCGCCGGCGGCCTGCTGCCCCTCCTCAGCCCGCCCCGGCCAGGGCCCGCCGGGCCCGGGGCACGTACCCCGCAGCAGCCAGCCAGGACCCGGCCACCCCCAGGGCGGCGAAGGCCCAGGCTGCCTCCTCCGGGTACAGGTGCCAGGACAGGCCGGAGTGGCCGAAGAGGAAGAGGGGCAAGGCGAACATGAGGGCGAAGGTGCCGGCCTTGCCCAGCCGGGTCACCTCCACGCGCCGGGCCCCGCGGGCGGCCAGCACCAGGACGCCGAGCGACACCAGGGCCTCCCTCACCACCACCACGACGAAGAGCCACACGGGCAGCGCCCCGTACACGACCGAGCCGATGGCTCCCGCCGCCAGGAGGGCCCGGTCGGCGGTGGGGTCGAGGACCTTGCCCAGGGCCGACACCTGGCCCAGGCGGCGGGCGGCGTACCCGTCGACCCAGTCGGTGGCACCGAGGCCAGCCAGCAGGGAGGCGGCGGCGACCAGGTCCCCGGCGCCGAAGAGGACCCCCAGGAACAGGGGGACGCAAGCCAGGCGGGCCGCCGAGACCAGGTTGGGCAGGGTCCACACCCGCCCCAGGCCATCGCCCTCGGCCCGCCGGCGGGTTGCCACGGGCGCCAGTCTAGGAAACCCGTCGGGTGCCGTTGGTGCCGAACCGGGGGCCGTTGGGGGCAGCCACCATGTCGGGGGGCCCGACCTCCCTGCCGCAGTGGCGGCAGGCCAGGACGGGGTGCCCTTCGCCCCCGCAGGCCGTGTGGGTGAGCACCACGGGCGGCCCCCCCTCGCCGGCCGCCCACTTGTCCCCCCAGCGCATGAGCCCGACGATCACCGGGTAGAGGTCGTGGCCCTTCTCGCTCAGGTGGTACTCGAACCTGGGCGGGTGTTGGCAGTACTGCTTGCGCTCCAGCACCCCGTGGTCCACCAGCCGCTGCAACCGCTCGGTCAGGACCGTGCGGGCGATCCCGAGGTCCCGCTGCAGCTCCTCGAAGCGCACGGGCCCGGCGAAGGCATCCCGCAGGATCAGCAGGGTCCACCACCCTCCGACCACCTCCAGGCTGCGGGCGATCGAGCAGTCCATGTGGGCGAAGCTGGTCCGGCGCACTGGCGCTCACCCTAAACGACTCCTGCCACCTGACCCGCCCGCCGGTAGGCTCCCGCGCCCGGAGCCCGAAGCGAGGAGGAGCACGATCATGGGACACAGCACGGCGCCGGCCCGACCGGATCCGGCCTGCGCACCACCCGCCCCCGAGGAGGCCCTGGCGGAGGAGGAGCTGATCGTGGAGGAGGTCTCCATAGACGGGATGTGCGGGGTCTATTGAGAGGGGAAGGAACCCTGGACCTGGGGAGCGCCTACGAGCTCCATCCCCAGGCGGCCATCAGGGCCGAGGCGTTCGGGGGCCTCGCCTACCACTACGGCAACCGCCGCCTGGCCCTCGTCAAGGACCCGGCCCTGGCCCAGCTGGTCCGCGACCTGGCCCACCACCGCTCCCTGGGGGAGGCGCTGGCCGCCGGGCCCGTGGCCGAGGAGCGCCAGGAGGCGGTCCTCGGGGCCCTGGGCAGCCTCTTGCGCTCCGGCATGGTGAGGAGGAAAGAGCCGGAGGCGGATCCGCCCGCCCTCCCCGGGGGGGAGGGTGCTCCGCCGCCCGCCCGGGCCGCCAGCCGGTCCCTGGCCGGGCGCCTCTCGGGGGGGCTGTCCGCTCCCATCTGCCTCACCTGGGAGCTCACCTACGCCTGCAACCTGGCCTGCATCCACTGCCTGTCGAGCTCGGGCCGGCGGGACCCGAATGAACTGCGGACCGATCAGGCCCGGGCCCTCATCGACGAGCTGGCGGCCCTGTCGGTCTTCTACGTCAACATCGGGGGCGGGGAGCCCACGGTGCGGGCCGACTTCTACGACCTCGTCACCTATGCCGTGGAGCGGGGGGTGGGAGTCAAGTTCTCCACCAACGGATCCACCCTGACCCGCAAGCGGGCCACGCAGCTGGCAGCCATGGCCTACGTGGACGTGCAGGTCTCCCTGGACGGCGCCACCCCGGCCACCAACGACGCCGTGCGGGGGCCGGGCTCCTTCGCCACCGCCCGGCGGGCCATGGACCACCTGGCCGAGGCCGGGTTCGGCCCGTTCAAGCTGAGCGTGGTGGTCACCCGCCACAACATCGACGAGCTGGACCGACTGGAGGCTCTGGCCACCGCCTACGGGGCCCAGCTCCGGCTCACCCGCCTGCGCCCCTCGGGACGGGGGGCGGCCAGCTGGGAGCGCCTCCACCCCACCCCCGAGCAGCGCCGCCACCTCTACGCCTGGCTGCGGGACCGCCCCCATGTGCTCACCGGGGACTCCTTCTTCCACCTCTCGGCCCTGGGGCCGGCCCTGCCCGGCCTCAACCTCTGCGGGGCGGGGAGGGTGGTGTGCCTGGTGGACCCCCTCGGCGACGTGTACGCCTGCCCCTTCACCCTCCACCCGGAGTTCCGGGCCGGGAGCGTCCTGGACCCCGGCGGGTTCACGGCCGTCTGGCGGTCCTCTGAGCTCTTCGCCGGCCTGCGCCGGCCCTCCTCCCCCGGGGCCTGCTCCTCGTGCGGCTCCTATGACGCCTGCCGCGGCGGGTGCCTGGCGGCCAAGTTCTTCACCGGCCTGCCCCTTGACGGCCCCGACCCGGAATGCGCCCTGGGCCACGGGGAGGAGGCCCTGGCCCGGGTCCCCGCCGGCCGGGCCCCCTCACCGGGGGCGGGCCACAGCCGCCCCGCAGCGGTGCCGGTGCCCTCACCGGCGAGGAGGTGAGGGGCTCCCCGCTCCTCGAGCCGCTGGACCTGGGGGCCCGGCGGTCCCGCAACCGCATCTTCTTCGGGCCCCACGAGACCAACCTGGGCCGGGGGCGGTCGGTGTCGGACCGGCACGTGGCCTACTACCGGAGGCGGGCTGCGGGTGGGGCGGGGGTCATCGTGGTGGAGGAGGCCTCCGTCCACCCGAGCGACTGGCCCTACGAGCGCTGCCCGCTGGCCTGCGAGTCGGCGGAGGGGTGGGCTGGGGTGGCCCGGGCCTGCCGGGAGGAGGGAGCGCTGGCCCTGGCGGCCCTGGGCCATGCCGGCGGCCAGGGGTCCAGCGCCTACAGCCAGGCACCCCTGTGGGCGCCGTCCCGGGTCCCCGAGGTCGCCTCCCGGGAGGTCCCCAAGGAGATGGAGCCCGAGGACGTGGGGGCGGTCGTGACGGGGTTCGCCACCGCCGCCCACCTCGCCATGGAGGCCGGCCTGGACGGGGTGGAGGTGAACGCCGGCCAGCACAGCCTGATCCGCCAGTTCTGCTCGGCGCTCACCAACCACCGCACCGACGAGTGGGGTGCCGACCGGTCGCGCTTCGCCCGTCAGGTCCTGGCTGCCCTGCGGGGAGCCGTAGGCCCGGCGGTGGTCGGCCTCCGCCTGTGCCTGGACGAGCTGGCTCCGTGGGCCGGGATGGCTCCCGACGCCGGCCTGGCCCTGGCCGCCGAGCTGGAGCGCTGGGTCGACTACGTGGCCGTGGTGAGGGGGTCGATCTACTCGGTGCCCGCCACCCGGCCCGACTGCCACACCGAGCCCGGCTTCAACCGGGACCTGGCCCGGCTGGCCCGCGACGGCCTGCCCCCCCGGGTGGCGGTGGTGGCCCAGGGCTCGATCGTGGACCCCGCCATGGCGGCCGAGATGCTGGAGTCGGGGGTGGCCGATGCCGTCGAGATGACCAGGGCCCAGGTGGCCGAGCCGGACCTGGGCCGCCTGGTGGCGGCGGGCCAGGCCGAGCGAGCCCGTCCCTGCATCCTCTGCAACCAGGCCTGCCAGGTGCGGGACGTGCGCAACCCCGTCATCTCCTGTGTGGGCGAGCCGGGAGCGGGGCACGAGACCGAGGACCCTGGCGTTCCCGCCCCCCTGACAGGGGCCCGGCCCCGGGCCGGCAGCCCCTCGGTCCTGGTCGTGGGGGGAGGCCCCGCCGGCCTGGAGTGCGCCCGGGTGGCCGTCCTGGGGGGCTGCCAGGTGCAGCTCCTGGAGCGGCGGCCCGTGCTGGGCGGGGGCCTGCGGGCGGCGGCGCTCGGGAGGGGCCGGGACCGCCTGGCAGCGCTGGTGGACTGGCTGGAGGCCGAGTGCCGGGCCTGGGGGGTGGCCATCCACACCGGGAGGCAGGCGGGGCCCGATGACATCGAAGGGGCAGCCCGCTCGGGGGCCGTGGTCGTGTGCTGCACCGGCTCGGTCCCCGGGAGGAGGCCGTGGCAGCTGGACGAGCAGGCGCTGGTGGTGGAGCCGGAAGAGGCGCTGGCCTGGTGCCAGGGGGACGCCCGTCCCGGGCCCTCCCCCGCCCGACGGCGAGGGCGGGCCGGCCGGGACCCCGGACCGGTCCTGGTCTGGGACCCGGTGGGGGGCCCCATAGGGATCTCGGTGGCAGAGACCCTGGCTGGGCGGGGCTGCCAGGTGACGTTGGCCACCCCGGACCTGGTCGTGGGCCACGAGCTGGCCCGCAGCGGGGACATGGTCCCTGCCAACGCCCGCCTGCACGCGGCGGGGGTGGCTCTGGCCAAGCGCAGCCTCCTGCGCCAGGTGGGGAGGGACAGGGCGGTGCTGGAGGACCGCTTCACCGCCGAGCGGCGGGTGGTCGAAGCCGCCTGGGTGGTGGACGCCGGCTACCGCCTGCCCAACGATGCCCTGTGGAGGGCGGCCGGCGGGCGGCCCGGCGTGGCTCGGGCCGGGGACGCCGTGGCCCCGCGCACGGTATACGAGGCCGTGCTGGAGGGAAGGCGGGCGGCCCTGGCCATCCTCGGCGTGGCCGTGCCGGCGGGCCCCTGGGTGGGGACGCCGGCCGGCCTCCCCACGGGCTGAGGCCGGCTCAGGCGCCCGCTGCGCTCACCACCATGTCGGTCACGAACCCCGCCACCAGGCCCACGAACAGCCCCCAGTACAGGATTTCGGGGGTGGCCGCCTTCCGGGCCACGCCCAGCAGTTGGACCACGACGTAGATGATGGACCCCGCCGCCAGGGTGAGGAAGAGGACGCTCAGCTCGTTGCTCGTGAACTGGCGCCCCACCGCCGTCCCCACGAAGGTCGGCCCGCCCCCTATGGCCCCCAGGGCCAGCAGCCACCCCCAGCCCGGGCGCCGGCCCTCGGCGGCCAGAGGGGCCACGATCCCGAAGCCCTCGGTGGTGTTGTGGAGCCCGAAGCCGATCACGAGCAGGGTGGCGAGCGCCAGCTCCCCCCGGCCGGCGCTGGACCCTATGGCCAGGCCCTCCCCGAAGTTGTGCAGGCCTATGCCCACGGCGATGAGGAGGGCCAGGCGCTCGCCCTCGCCCAGCCGGCCCAGCCAGGGGGTCCCCCGCTCGCTGACCTGGTTGGCGGCTGCCGCTCCCGGGCCGGGCGACAGCCTGGCCTGGGCCTCGCTGCGGGCCGCCGCTGCCCGGCGGGCCATGTAGCGCCCGTAGTAGAGGAGGCCGATCAGGCCCAGGCCTATGCCGGTGAAGAAGAGGGCGGCGTAGCCGATCACCGGCAGCGCTCCCCCGGAGCCGTCGTGCAACCGGGCCAGGGCTCGGCCGATGGGCTGGTAGGCGCTGGTGAGCACGTCCCAGACCAGGAAGACGAGGATCCCGACCGCCACGGCCGAGAGGAACTGGCGGAGCCGGGGCAGCGGCCGGCGCAGCCTGCCCACCGGGAGGCCGAACATGATGGTGGCCCCGGCCACCAACCCGAGGAGCAGGGTCTGGGACTCGCTCATACTTAGGCCAACCTAATGCGAAATGGTCGACGGCGGCCACCCCCCTCCCGCCACTCACCCCTTGCCTTGCGGTCCGGCACGGCCGGGCTGCACGCTGGGGCCGGTGCCGGCCTCCACGCGTTACCCGCTGCTCTTCTCCCCTATCCGCCTGGGCCCGGTCACGGCGGCCAACCGCATCGTGTTCGCCGCCCACCTCACCAACTACGCCGTGGAGGGGCGCCCGAGCGACCAGCACGCCGCCTACTACGGGGCCAGGGCGGCGGGAGGGGCCGGGCTCATCATCACCGAGGAGCACTCCACCCACCCCACGGACTGGCCCTACGAGAAGCTCATCCACGGGTTCCACCCCGGCGTCCTGCCCGGTTACCGGGCCGTCACCGAGGCCGTCCACCGGCACGGGGCCCTGGTCTTCGCCCAGATCAACCACAACGGCGGCCAGGGCTCAGGCCTCTACAGCAGGCTCCCCACCTGGGCCCCCTCCCCGGTGGCCGACCCCCTCTTCCGGGAGGTACCGAAGGAGGTGGACGGCCACGACATAGCCGAGGTGGTGGCCGGCTACGCCGAGGTTGCCGACCGGTGCCTGGAGGGGGGCTTCGACGGCGTGGAGCTGCAGTGCTCCCACAGCTCCATGGTGAGGGCCTTCCTGTCGCCCGCCACCAACCTGCGCACCGACGCCTACGGCGGCTCCCTCGCCAACCGGGCCCGCCTCCTCCTCGAGATCGTGGCTGCGGTCCGGGAGGCGGTCGGCCCCCGCCTGGCCCTCGGGGTCCGCCTGTGCGGAGACGAGCTGATCGAGGGAGGCACTACCCTGCCCGAGGCCGTGGAGGTGGCCCGCATGGTCGAGGCCCAGGGCCTGGTCGACTACATCAACACCTCCCTGGGGGTGGCCACGGCCACCTTGCACATGATCGAGGCCTCCATGCGGGTGCCGCCCGGCTACGCCCTGTTCGTACCTTCGGCCATCCGCAAGGCCGTCGAGCTCCCCGTCGTGGGCGTGGGCCGCTTCAAGGACCCCCTCCAGGCCGAGCGGGCCCTGGAGGAGGGCCATTGCGACCTGGTGGGCGTGGTGCGGGGCCAGATCGCCGACGCCTCCTTCGCCGCCAAGGCCCGGGCCGGCCGGACCGAGGACATCAGGCTCTGCCTCTCGTGCAACCAGGAGTGCGTGGGCCGCATGGGGCTCAACCGCTGGGTGGGGTGCATCGAGGCCCCTTCCACGGGCCGGGAGGCCCTGGAGGGTGGCCGGAGACGGGCGCCCCGCCCCAAGCACGTGGTGGTGGTGGGCGCCGGCCCGGCTGGCCTCCAGGCCGCCCTGGCCGCCGCCGGGCGGGGCCACCAGGTGGTGGTCATGGAGGCGGCGGCCCGCCCCGGTGGCCAGCTGCGCCTGGCCGCCTCCGTACCCAGCCGCGCCGAGCTGGGTGACCTGGTCCGCAACCAGGTGCGGGCCTGCTCCCGGTGGCGGGTCGAGGTCCGCTACGGCTGCCGGGCCGGGGCGGAGGAGGTCCTGGCCGAGCGACCGGATGCCGTCGTGGTGGCCACGGGGGCCCGGCCGGCCCGGCCCCCCTGGGTGCCCCCTGGTCGCTGGCTGGCGCCGGGGCCGGGGCCCGAGGGCCCAGCCGTTGCCGATGTCGCCCATGTCCTGGACGGCACCGTCTCCCCCCGCGCAAGGGTGCTGGTGGTGGACGAGCTGGGCTTTCACCAGGCCACCACCGTGGCCGAGCTGCTGGCGGACCGGGGGTGCCGGGTGGAGGTTGTGACCCCGGGGATGGTCGTGGGCCAGGACCTCGGGGTCACCTTGGACCTCGAGCACTGGAACGTGGCCGCCGGGGCCAAGGGCATAGCCCAGCGCACGGAGCTGGTGCCCATGGGCATGGAGGCCGGCCAGGTGGCGGTCCTCCACCACCCCACGGGGCGGCGGGCCCTCCTCGGGGCGGACTGGGTCGTGAGCGCCTCCCCTCCCCAGCCCGCCGAGGAGCTCTACCTCGAGCTCAAGTCCAGGGGCCAGCGGGTCTGGCGGGCAGGGGACTGCGTGGCGCCCCGGCGGGCCCATGCGGCCGTGGTGGAAGGGGAACGGGTGGGGGCGGCCCTGTGATGGCGCTGGTGCCGGTCCGTCAGGGCCGCCTGCCTGCCGGCGCCGAGGAGGTGGTGGCGGAGGCAGGCGGGCGGGCCCTGCTCGCTGGCGAGGGCACCGAGGAGGCCGCCGGGGGCCTGGCCACGGCCCGCTGGCTCGCTCTGGCCGAGCTGGGGCCCTTCGCCCCCGCGGCCTGGTCAACGGCCCTGGCCCGCCTGATGCGGGAGGCGGAGCCGGCCGAGGACCTGGCCCTGCTCCCCGCCTCGCCCGACGGCCGGGACCTGGCCCCCCGCCTGGCTCATGAGCTGGGTTGGCCGCTGGTGGCGGGAGCGGTCCTGGCCCAGCCGGGCAAGGTGCTGGCCTCCCGCTACGGCGGCGGGGTGCTCCACGAGTACCGCCCACCGGGGCCCGCCGTCGTCACCCTCGAACCGGGCTGCCGGGGCACCGAGCCACAAGCTAAGGCTCTAGCTAAGCCTGAGTGTCATGCCATAACCCTGAACCTGATGGTCATGCCCGATCCCCAGGGCCTGGGCGTGGTGGAGCCGGGGCCGGGGAGCGTGGAGCTGGCCGAGGCGGAGCTGGTGGCGGCCGGCGGTGCCGGCCTCGGCACCGCCGGGGCCATGGAGAGGCTCTTCCGGGTGGCCGGGACGCTGGGGGCGGCGGTGGGTGCCACCCGGGCCGCGACCGATGCCGGCTGGGCCGGGCCCCAGGCCCAGATCGGCACCACCGGGGTCTCCATCCACCCGCGTGCCTACCTCGCCTTCGGGATCTCGGGGGCAGCCCAGCACGTGGCCGGAATCGGTCGTCCCGAGCACGTGGTGGCGGTCAACACCGATCCCAGCTGCCCCATGATGGGACTGGCGGACCTGGCCGTCCTGGCCGACGCCCCCGCCGTCCTGGATGCGCTGGCAACGCTGCTGGGGGTGCCCCTTGGCTGAGAGCTTCGACGCCGTGGTGGTGGGGGCGGGGCCGGCGGGATCGGCGGCCGCCCTGGTCCTGGCCCGGGCCGGCCGGAGGGTGGCGCTGGTGGAAAGGGGCCCCTTCCCGGGGTCCAAGAACATGTACGGGGGCGTGGTGTACGGGCGCCTGCTGGACGGGCTGCTGCCCGGCTGGTGGGACGAGGCCCCGGTGCAGCGCTGGGTCACCCGCCGGGTCACCATGGTGCTCACCCCCACCCAGGCCCTCAGCGTGGACTACCGCAGCGCGGCCTGGGGAAGGCCTCCCTACAACGGCGCCACCGCTCTTCGCCCCGAGTTCGACTCCTGGCTGGCCGGGCAGGCCGAGCAAGCCGGGGCCCGCCTCCTCACGTCGACCACGGTCACGGGGCTCCTGCAAAGGGGGGGGCGGGTGGCCGGGGTGATAACCGATCGCCCCCAAGGGGACCTGGAGGCGCCGGTGGTCATCGCCTGCGACGGGGTCAACTCCTTCCTGGCCAAGGAGGCCGGTCTCTACCCGCCGGCCGACCCTGCCAACTTCACCCTGGGGGCCAAGGAGGTCCTGGCCCTGCCCCGCTCGGAGATCGAGTCCCGCTTCGGCCTGTCGGGGCGCGAGGGGGCAGACATCGAGATCCTGGGGGCCACCCCCGGGATCCCCGGAGGTGGCTTCGTCTACACCAACCTGGACTCGGTGGCGGTGGGGGTGGTGGTCCGGCTCCCCGAGCTGGCCCGGTCCAAGCGCCGCCCTGAGGACCTGATAGCCGCCCTGCGGGCCCACCCCGCCATCGCTCCCCTCGTCGCCGGGGGAGAGCTGAGGGAGTACTCGGCCCATCTGATCCCCGAGGGAGGCTACGACACCGTGCCCGAGCTGGTGGCGGACGGGTTCCTGGTGGCGGGGGACGCCGCCTGCCTCTGCCTGGCCGCCGGGATCTGGCTGGAGGGCGTCAACTTCGCCATCGGCTCGGGCGCCGCCGCCGCCCAGGCGGCCCTGGACGCCCTGGCCGCCGGTGACATCAGCGCCGCCGGCCTGGCTGGCTACCGGCGCCGGCTGGAGTCCAGCTTCGTGCTGGCCGATCACCGCAAGCTGCGCCGGGTGCCCCACCTGCTCATGTCCGAGCGGGTGCAGTCCCGGTACCCGGCCCTGGCCTGCGGGCTCATGGAAGCCATGCTCACCGTGGAGAACCCCGCCCCCAAGCCGGGTGCCCTCCGCATCGCCAGGCGGGAGGCCCGCCGGGCCGGTGTGGGGCTGCGCCAGGCGGCCTCCGACGCCTGGGCCCTGGTCAGGAGCTTCGGTTGAGCGCCGGGGACCTCGCCTTCGAGGACCGCATGGCCACCGTGGAGTTCCGGGTGGCCCCTGAGGCCCACATCACCGTCGACGGTGACTCCTGCCGCGGGTGCACCACCCAGGAGTGCGTGACGGCGTGCCCCGCCAACCTGTTCGTGCCCACCGCCGACGGCGGCATCCTCTTCAACTACGAGCAGTGCTTCGAGTGCGGCACCTGTTACCTGGTATGCAACCGGGCGGGAGCCATCTCCTGGCACTACCCCGAGGGCGGCTGCGGAGTGGTGTACCGGTGGTCGTAACGGGCAGCGGCGGCCAGAACTGGGTGGGGGTGGCCCTCAAGTGGGTGGACCTGCGGCCCACCATCGACCCCCTGACCGGGGAGGTGTCCACCGATCCCCGCTCCTCGGGCTGCTCGCCTGCCGACCAGGCCGCCCTGGAGTGGGCCCTGCGCCTGGCCGAGGCCTGGGGGGCCAGGGTCATAGCCGCCACCGCCGGCCCCCCGGGAGCCAGCTCCGTCCTGGAGCTGGCCCTGGCAGCGGGGGCGGGCCGGGCCGTCCGCGTCGACCTGGCCCGGGACTGCCCGAGCGCAGCCGTGGCCCGCTCCCTGGCTCCGGCCCTGTCAGCCTGCTCCTTCGTGTTGTGCGGGGACTGGAGCCTGGACCGGGGGTCGGGCTCGGTCCCGGCCTATCTGGCCGCCGAGCTAGAGGCAGCCCAGGGGCTGGGCCTGGTGGGGCTGCGACCCGAGGGCGCCTGTGGGAGCAGTGGCCCCCTGGGCCCTTCCCCGGACGGGAGCCGGGCCGTCCGGGCCGAGCGCCGGCTCGACGGGGGGCGCCGGGAGCAGCTCCGGCTCACGCCCCCGGCCGTGCTCTCGGTGGAAGGGGGCACCGCCCGCCTGCGCCGCGCCCCCCTGCCCGGGGTCCTGGCGGCCCGGCAGGCCCCTGTCGAGGTGCTCCCCGGCCGGGCCAGTCCCGTCCCCCCCCTGGCCCCCATCCGCACCGGACCGTTCCGCCCCCGGCCCAGGGCCCTGGCCGGCCCGGACCCGGAGCTCCCCCCTCGGCAGCGGATGGCGGCGCTGGTGGAGGGCCAGGGCCAGCGCCGCCGGCAGGGCGACCCGGTGGAGGCCTCGCCCGAAGAGGGGGCCCGGCTCATCCTCGATGCCCTGCGCCAATGGGGCTATGTCCAGGGCAGGGAGGAAGGGCATTGAGCGGAGAGGGGCCCGTGGCGGTGGTCACGGGGGCGGCGCGGGGCATCGGCGCCGCCACGGCTGCCCGGCTGTCGGCCGAGGGCTGGCGCCTGGTCCTGGTGGACTCCTGTGCCGATGACCCCACCCTGGCCTACGCCCTGGCCCGGCCCAAGGACCTCATGCAGGTGGTGGAGGCCTGCGGCCCCGACCGGGCCGCAGCGGTCCGGGGAGACGTGAGGGACCAGGCGGCCCTGGACGAGGCGGTGCGCCTGGCCGAGGAGCGCTTCGGGGGCCTGGACGCCGCCGTCGCCGTCGCCGGCGCCATAGCGGGGGGGACCGAGGCCTGGAACCTGGCCGAGGAGACCTGGGCGGCCATGATCGGCATCAACCTGGAGGGCGTGTGGCGCCTGGCCCGGGCGGCGCTGCCCGCCCTCCTGCGAAGGCCCCCTCCCCGCCAGGGCCGCTTCGTGGCCGTGGCCTCAGCCGGGGGCACCAGGGGGCTCCCCCTCCTTGCCGCCTACTCGGCGGCCAAGCACGGGGTGGTGGGGCTGGTGCGCTCGCTGGCCGCCGAGGCCGGGCCCCACGGCATAACGGCCAATGCCGTGGCGCCCGGGTCCACCACCACCGCCATGCTCGAGGCCAGCGCCGCCGTCTACGGGCTCGAGGAGCCGGGCCGGTTCGCCGCCCACCACCGCCTCGGCCGCCTGGTGCGCCCGGAGGAGGTGGCCGCCCTGGTGGCGTTCCTCTGCGGGCCGGACTCCGCCGCCATCACCGGGGCGGTGCTGGCCGTGGACGCCGGCATGACCTCGGGGTGACCCCGTCGGCGGGCTGAGCCCTACCTCCCGAAGCGGGCCCGCAGCTGCTCCAGGTACTCGGGGAAGTAGCGGGGGACCACGTCCAGGGAGAACCGCCGCAGGATCGACGTGGCTGGCTCCCGCTCCAGCAGGAACCCGAAGGTCCACCTCACCACCTCCTCCCCGTCCACCCCGCCCAGCCCCTGGCGGGCGAGGAAGCCGGCCGGCACCTCCACCTCGTGGTCGGTGGTACCGGTCCCTCCCCGAACGCTCACCCGGTACGAGGAGGGGCCGAGGGGGGTGACTTTCACCTCCGGCACCCCCCCGGCATACCCTGGGACCTCCGGCCATGCAAGACCCAACGCCCTCCCCGCCCTGGCCCGAGGGCTTCGGGCTCACCCTGGACCCCGGCACGCGCCGGACCGGGGGCGGCTTGCTGGTGGGGGGCCAGCCCGGCCGCCTCCTGCGCCTCTCCCCCGCCGGCCAGCGCCTGCTCGCCCGCCTGGAGGCCGGGGAGCCCGTCCCCGGCGGTGAGGCCGCCTCCCGCTTCGCCCGGCGCCTGGTGCGGGCCGGCCTGGCCCACCCCCGCCCGGGCGGGGGAGCCGGCGGGGCGGGGGCATCCGGGGTCACCCTGGTGGTCCCCGTCCGGCGCGACCCGGCCGGCCTGGCCCGCACCCGGGCCGGGGCCGGCCCCTGCGGTGAGGTGGTGGTCGTGGGCGACGACCACGATCCCCCCCGGGGCCCGGCAGCCGCCCGCAACATCGGATGGCGCCAGGCGGCCACGCCGCTGGTGGCTTTCCTGGACGCCGGCTGCGAGCCCCAGCCGGGTTGGCTGGGCCCCCTTCTGGCCCACCTGGCCGACCCCGCCGTGGCCGCCGTGGCCCCCAGGGTGGTGGCTAGCGCCGGGGCCGGGGTCCTCTCCCGCTACGAGTCGCACTCCTCCCCCCTCGACATGGGGCCCATCCCGGCGGCGGTGCGGCCGGGGACCCGGGTTCCCTTCGTGCCCACCGCCGCCCTGGTGGTGAGGCGCGATGCCCTTGAGGGAGTCGGGGGCTTCGACGAGAGCCTGCGCCACGGGGAGGACGTGGACCTGGTGTGGCGCCTCCACCGGGCGGGCTGGGAGGTGCGCTACGAGCCGGCCGTGCTGGTGTCCCACCCACCCCGCCCCGGCGTGGGGCCATGGGCCCTCCAGCGCTACCGCTACGGGCGCTCCGCGGCCGCCCTCCACCACCGGCATCCCGGCGCCCTGGCCCCCGTCGTGGTGCGACCCCGGACCCTTGCCTGCTTGGCATTGGCCGCCGCCGGACGCCCCGCCCTGGCCGCCGCCACGGGGCTGGGCCGGCTGCCCCTGGTCCTCCCCTGGAAGGAAGCCCTCCACCTCGCCGGCCGCTCCCACCTGGCCGGCGCCGGCCAGGTGGCCCGGGCCACAGTCCGGGCCTGGTGGCCGGCCACCGCCCTGGCCGCCCTGGCCTGGCCCCGGGCCCGGCTGCCCCTGGCCGGCGCCGCCCTGGGCCCCCCGGTCCTGGCCTGGCTCGGGGCCGGCCGGCGCCGCGGTCCGGGCCTGGCGACCTGGCTGTGCCTGCGCCTGGCCGACGACCTGGCCTACGGGACGGGCCTGTGGGCCGGCTGCCTGCGCCACCGGACCAGCGGCCCCCTCCTTCCCCGCCTGTCACCACCTTCGGTGCTGGAGTGACTACCATGACCCCTGCGGTTGGGCGGACCGTGGTTTTCACGCCAAGAGCCGACAACCGAGGAGGAGAGACTGGTGGCTCGGCAGGACAACCAGCTCTCGGCCCACCGCCCCCCATCCGTCATCCCGGCCTGCGCCGCCGTGGCGGCCGCCCGCCGGAGGGCCGGGCTCACCACCACCGAGGTGGCCGCCCGGGCCAGGCTGCCCACCTCCTACGTCGAGGCCCTGGAGCGGGGTGACCCCGAGAGCTTCCCCGGGCCCCTCAGCGCCCTCCAGAGCCTGCGCCTGGTGGCCATGGCCCTGGGCATGGAGGCGGACCGGGTCGCCATGAGCGCCCTCGAGGCCTGGGCCCCGCCCCCGCCTCGGGCAGACCCGGCCGGCCCGGGGTCGGTGGGGCCCCAGCCCCGCCCGGCACCCGCCACCCGTCCCCGGCCGGCCCGGCACCGGCGCCGGGCGCCCGCCGCCAGCGGCCTGAGGCGAGCCATCCGGCTGTCGGCCACCTGCTTGGGGGCCTCCCTCGTGGCCCTGGCGGTGGTCGAGCTGCGGCCTGCCGGCATCCTCTTGCACCACCCCCGTCCGCAGGCGGCGGCGTCGGCCCCCTCCCGCCCGCACCACCAGGCCTGGGTGGACACGGACTGGGGCGCCCCCACCATGGCCCTCACCTCCGCGGGCACCCAGGCCGCCACCTACCGGGTCCCGGCCTCCAGCTTCACGGTCGTCCTCCGCACCACCGCCCCGTGCTGGACGTGGGTCACCGAGGCGGGGCAGGCCACACCCCTCGTGGGCTCGGTGCTGCCGGCCGGGACCGAGAGGGTCTTCACCACCACGCACCGGGTCACCCTGCGGGTGGGGGCAGGCGGGGTGGTGGTCCAGGTCCGGGTGGGGAACCGCACCGTGGGCCGCTGGCATCCTCCCGACGCCCCCTTCGACCTCACGCTGGCCCCGGCCTGAGGGCCCCTCCGAGAGGGAGCGGGACCCGGTGGGTGGCGGGCTTCAGGCCGGAGGGGGCATCTCGCCCATCAGGGGGCGGCCCTCGGCGAAGCCGGCCGAGCTCTGGACGCCTATGACGGCCCGCTCGTGCAGCTCCTCCAGGGTGCGGGCGCCGGTGTAGGTGCACGCGCTGCGCACCCCGGCCACGATGGCGTCTATCACGTCCTCCACCCCCGGCCGGGAGGGGTCCAGGTACATGCGGGCCCGGGAGATCCCCTCCTCGAACAGGCCCTTGCGGGCCCGCTGGAAGGCGCTGTCCTCGGCCGTGCGGGAGCGCACCGCCCGGGCCGAGGCCATGCCGTAGCTCTCCTTGTAGGGGCGCCCGTCGGTGTCCACGTGCAGGTCCCCCGGTGACTCGTAGGTGCCCGCCAGCCAGGACCCGATCATCACGTTGGAAGCCCCCGCCGCCAGGGCCAGGGCCACGTCCCGGGGGTAGCGCACCCCTCCATCGGCCCACACGTGGCGCCCCAGCCGGCGGGCCTCGGCGGCGCACTCCACCACCGCCGAGAACTGGGGCCGGCCCACCCCGGTCATCATCCTGGTGGTGCACATGGCCCCCGGACCCACCCCCACCTTGACGATGTCGGCGCCGGCCTCCACCAGGTCGGCAACGCCAGCGGCGGACACCACGTTGCCGGCCACCACCGGCACCGGCGGGTCCATGGCCCTCACGGTGGCCAGGGCAGCCAGCATCCGCTCCTGGTGGCCGTGGGCGGTGTCGAGCACCAGGAGGTCGGCCCCCGCCTCGACCAGGGCCTTGGCCTTGGCGGCCACGTCCCCGCTGATCCCCAGGGCTGCCCCGACCAGCAGGCGGCCGGAGGCGTCCACCGCCGGGCGGTAGAGGGTGGACCGCAGGGCCCCCGTCCTGGTGAGCAGGCCCACCAGCCTGCCCGAGGTGTCCACCACGGGGGCCAGGCGGTGGCGGGCCGCCGAGAGCCGGTCGAAGGCCTCCCTGGGGGCGATGGACTCGGGCAGGGTCATGAGCTCGGCGGACATGACCGCCCCGAGCTGGGTGAAGCGGTCAACGCCGGCGCAGTCCGCCTCGGTCACGATGCCTACCGGCCTCCCCCCCTCCACCACGACGACGGCCCCGTGGGCCCTCTTGGGAAGGAGGGAGGTGGCCGCCCCCACGGTGTCCGTGGGCGAGAGGGTTAGGGGCGTGTCGTGCACCAGGTGGCGGGACTTCACCCAGGCCACCACCGCCTGCACCACGTCGACCGGGATGTCCTGGGGTAGCACGGCCAGGCCGCCCCGGCGGGCCACCGTCTCGGCCATGCGGCGCCCCGCCACCGAGGTCATGTTGGCCACCACCACGGGGATGGTGGTGCCGCTCCCGTCGACCGTGGCCACGTCCACGTCCAGTCGGGAGGCCACGTCCGAGCGGTTGGGGACCATGAAGACGTCCTCGTAGGTCCAGTCCCGGTCGCTGGCGCCGGCATGCAGGAACCGCACGGACAGGCCAGCCTACCGGGGCCCTCAGGCGGTCGGGGGTAGAGGCCGATACCAGGGGCGACCGACGGGAAGGGCCCGGTGACCGGTCGCCCAGCGGGCGCTGGGCCGGCCTGCTAGCCTGAAAGAACTAGTTAGAGGCGCCGGGGCCAGGCGAGGACGGCTGGAGAGGACAGACCTGGGTTGAGACGGGCGTGGGTGACGCTACTGGCAGGCTTGGCCACGGCTGTCGCCGTGGTGGCGCCGGGCCCGGGCCTCTCCGCCCCTGGCGCCTGGGCCTCCCCCGGCGGTGGCGCCGCTCGGATCCGGGCCCAGCAGGCCCAGGCCGTCGCCTTGGAGCAGCGGATCCAGGCCTACGGTGACCGGGTCAACGCCATGGCCGAGCGCTATGACCTGGACCGGCTGCTCGTCGCCGAGACCACCTCCCGGCTGAGGCAGGTGCGCTCCCAGGTGGCAGCCGCCCGCCGTCGGGTCGCAGAGGCCCAGTCGCTGGTGCGCCAGGTGGCGGTGGACGAGTACGTGGGCCTGGGGCAGGGGTCCATCACCAGCCCCCTCTTCCAGGGGAACGACCCCGGCGCCTCCCTGGCCCAGACCTTCCTGCAGACCGGGACCATCACCCAGCGCCAGGCCCTGGCCCGCTACCAGGCGGCCCGGCAGGCCCTCGTCTCCAAGGAGTCGGCTCTGGCCCGCTCCCGGGCCGAGGCCGAGGCCGAGGCGGCGGCGGCCCGGGAGGCGGCCGGCACGGCCCGGCGGGAGTCGGCCCGGGAGCGGGCCCTCCTGGCCAGGGTGAAGGGCCGCCTGGCCCGCCTGGTGGCTGCCTACCAGGCCCGGCAGGTCGCCATCCGGGAGACCCAGGCCCGGGAGGCGGCCGCCCAGCTGGCCGCCGAGCAGGCGGCGGCCCAGGCCACCCAACAAGCGGCGGACCAGGCCGCGGCGCGCCGGGCGGCGGCGCTGCCCCCGGTGGCCCCGTCGGCGGCGGCGTTGGCGGTGCGGACGGCGCTGGCCCAGGTGGGCAAGCCGTACCGGTGGGGCGGAGCGGGGCCGACCGGCTTCGACTGCTCGGGGCTCGTCATGTATGCCTGGGCGGCGGCGGGAGTGCTCCTCCCCCACTACACGGTGGCCCAGTACCGGGACACCCTGCGCATACCGCCCGTCCAGCTCCGGCCCGGGGACCTGGTGTTCTACGACTTCCCGGGCGAGCCCAAGCCCGGGCACGTGGCCCTGTACATAGGCGACGGCGAGGTGGTGGCGGCGGACACCACGGGCACCGACGTGCGGGTGGAGTCCATGTACTACGACGGCATGCCGGTGGGGTACGGCCGGGTGCCCTAAGCACCTCGCGGCGGGGCTCCTCTCCAGGCCCGGCCCGACCGGGCGGCCGTTGTGCCGGCCTGACCGGCGCCGGCCCGGCCCCGTGCGACCCCGAAGACCGGTGCCCGGGCCCCGAGGTCCCTCAGGCCAGGGCCAGGTCGGTGCGCAAGGGCCGGCCCTGCATGGCCCGCCACACCTGGGCCGGGGTCAGGGGCATGTCAGCGTGGCGAACCCCGATGGCATCCATGACCGCGTTGACCACGGCGGCGGGCGAGCCCACCGTGGCCGACTCCCCCACGCCCTTGCAACCCAGGGGGTGGTGCGGGGAGGGGGTCACGGTCTCCCCCAGCTCCCAGCTGGGGCACTCCATCGAGGTGGGCAGGAGGTAGTCCATGAAGGATCCCCCCAGGCAGTTGCCGTCGGTGTCGAAGGCGATGACCTGCATGAGGGCCATTCCCAGGCCGTCGGCCAGGCCACCGTGCACCTGGCCCTCCACGATCATGGGGTTGATGCGTGGCCCGCAGTCGTCCACGGCCACGAACCTGCGCACCTTCACCACGCCCGTGCCGGGATCCACGTCCACCACGCAGATATAGGCGCCATAGGGGTAGGTGAGGTTGGGGGGGTCGTACACGCACTGGGCGTCCAGGTGGCCCTCCACCCCCTCGGGCAGCTCGAGGGGACCGTGGGCAGCCAGGGCTATCTCCTGGATGGTCCGGGCCGAGGTGGGGTTGCCCCTCACGAACCAGCGCCCCTTCTCCCACTCGAGGTCGTCGGGGTCCACCTCGAGCATGGCCGATGCGATGAGGCGGGCCTTGTCCCTCACCCGCCGGGCGGCCACGGCCACCGCCGCCCCCGACACGGGAGTGGACCGGGAGCCGTACGTGCCCAGGCCGAAGGGCGTGTTGTCGGTGTCGCCGTGCACCACCTCGATGTCCTCCGGAGGGATGCCCAGCTGCTCGGCCACGATCTGGGCGAAGGTGGTCTCGTGCCCTTGGCCCTGGGTCTGGACCGACAGGCGCACCACGGCCTTCCCGGTCGGGTGGACGCGCACCTCGGCCCCGTCGGCCATTCCCAGGCCCAGGATGTCCATGTGCTTGCGGGGGCCGGCGCCGACCGTCTCGGTGAAGAACGAGACCCCGATGCCCATCAGGGGGGCCGGGGCCCCTTGCGGGGCCGGGGCCCGGCGCCGGCGCTCCTGCTCGGCTCGCAGCTGCTCGTACCCGGCGATGTCCATGGCCAACCGGAGGGCCCGCGGGTAGTCACCCGAGTCGTACTCCCATCCCGTCTTGCTCATGTAGGGGAACTGCTCGGGGCGCAGGAGGTTCTTGAGCCTGAGCTCGGCGGGGTCCATGCCCAGCTCGTCGGCCAGGCAGTCGACCATGCGCTCCACCAGGTACACGGCCTCGGTCACCCGGAAGGAGCAGGCGTAGGCCACCCCGCCGGGCGCCTTGTTGGTGTACACCCCGGTGACCTCGCAGTGGGCCGCCTCCAGGTCGTAGGAGCCGGTGAACACGTGGAAGAACCCGGCGGGGAACTTGGAGGGCTGGGCCGTGTTGTTGAACGCCCCGTGGTCGGCCAGCACCTTCACCCGCAGGCCCGTGATCCTGCCGTCCCGGGTGGAGGCGATCTCCCCGTGCATGTGGTAGTCGCGGGCGAAGCTGGTGGACATGAGGTTCTCGGAACGGTCCTCGGTCCACTTGACCGGCGCCCCGGTGAGGATGGAGCCCACCACAGCCAGCACGTAGCCGGGGTAGATGCCCACCTTGTTGCCGAAGCCGCCACCGATGTCGGGGCTGATGACCCGGATCTTGTGCTCGGGCAGCCCGGCCACCAGGGCGTAGAGGGTGCGGTGGGCGTGGGGGGCCTGCGTCGTGCACCAGATCGTGAGCTTGCCGCTCACCTTGTCCATGTGGGCCACCGCCCCACAGGTCTCCATGGGGGCGGGGTGCACCCTCGGGTAGAGCATGTCCTGGGTCACCACCACCTCGGCCCGCTCGAAGACCTGGTCGGTGGCGGACCGGTCGCCGGCCTCCCAGTCGAAGATGTGGTTGTCGGCCTTCCCCTCGATGTCGTCGCGGATCACCGCGCTGCCTGGTGAGAGAGCCTCCCGGGCGTCCATGACCGGCGGCAGCGGCTCGTAGTCCACCTCGATGAGCTCCAGGGCGTCCCTGGCCGAGTAGCGGTCCTCGGCCACCACGAAGGCCACCTCCTGCCCCTGGTAGCGGACCTTGTCGGTGGCGAGCACGGGCACCACGTCGTGGGAGAGAGAGGGCATCCAGGCCAGCTTGAGGCCCTCGAGGGTCTTGCCGGTTATGACCGCCTTGACCTTGGGGTGGGCCTCGGCGGCGGAGGTGTCCATGGACACGATGCGGGCATGGGCCAGGTTGGAGCGCAGCACGGCGCCGTGGAGCATGCCCGGGAGCACCACGTCGTCCACGTAGGTGCCCTTCCCCCGCACGAAGCGGGCGTCCTCCTTGCGCGTCATGCGGCCGAAGCCGACGGGGTTGGCCGGGGGGGCCTCGGCGGTGGTCATGGAGCGCTCACCTCCTCACGGGCCTGGCCGGCGGCGGCATGCCGGGCCGCCCAGCGCACGGCCCGCACGATGTTCTCGTAGCCTGTGCAGCGGCAGATCTGTCCGGAGATGGCCTCCCGTATCTCCTCGTCGGTCGGGTGGGGGTTTCGGTCCAGCAGGTAGCGGGCCGTCATCATCATCCCCGGGGTGCAGAAGCCGCACTGGAGGCCGTGCTCCTGGATGAAGCCCTCCTGGACCGGGTCCAGCTGGCCCTCCCGCTCCAGGCCCTCCACCGTGCGTATCTCGTGCCCGCTGGCCATGGCGGCAAGCACGGTGCAGCTCTTGACCGGCTCCCCGTCCATCCACACCGCGCACACCCCGCAGTTGGAGGTGTCGCAGCCCCAGTGGGTGCCCGTGAGCCCGAGGTCGTCCCTCAGGAAGTGGACCAGGAGGAGGCGGGGCTCGACGTCGCGGGTCACCTGCTCCCCGTTCACGGTCATGGTCACCTGCACGGCTGGTCCCCCTCTCCCCGGGCCCGGGCCGCGGCCCTCCGCAAGGCGCGCCGGGTGAGCTCGTAGGCGAGGTGACGCTTGTAGTCGGCGGGGCCGCGCTGGTCGGTCACCGGGTGGCAGCCCTCTGCCGCCAGGCGACCAGCCTCGGTGAAAGCCTCCTCGACCGGCTCCTCGCCCACCAGGGACTCCTCGGCCGCCGGCACCCTGAAGTGCTCGGCCCCCACCGCTGCCAGCCCTATGCCCGCCTCGGCCACCCTGCCTGCGTCCAGGCGCAGGAAGGCCCCGGCCGCGCCCACCGGCCAGTCCCCCACCCGGCGTTCGACCTTCTCATAGGCGCTGCCCGAGCCGGGCCGGATGGGGACCCGCAACTCCACCAGCATCTCGGCCGGTCCCACCGCAGTGGTGTAGGGGCCCTGGTGGAACTGGTCCATGGAGACCACCCGGGACTCCGAGGTGGAGCGGATGACCGCCTGCGCCTTGAGGGCGGCGAACACCGCTGACAGGTCCTCGTTGGGGTCGGCCTGGCACAGTGACCCCCCCACCGTCCCCCGGTTCCGCACCAGGGGGTCGGCGATGACCGTCTCGGCTTCCCGCATGATCGGGAAGTGCTCCCAGGCCACAGGGGACTCCAGCAGGTCCCGGTGGCGGGCCATGGCCCCGATGCGCAGGTCGCCGCCCTCCACCCGGATGTAGGCCAGGTCCGAGAGCTCGTTCACGTCGATCAGCACCTGGGGGCGGGCCAGCCGCAGCTTCATCATGGGCAACAGGCTGTGGCCCCCCGCCAGGAGCCTGGCTTCAGGGCCCCTTCTCTCCAGCAGGGCCAGGGCATCCTCCACGCTCCTGGCCCGCTCGTACTCGACCGGCGCCGGGACTTGCAACCGGGGCCCCCTTTCGCTCGCTCGCCAGGGACGGTCGCGCCGGTCCGGCCGGTCGTCAAGGGCCGCATAAGGGTTCGCTTATGGGCTGGCCTCTCGGGCAGGGAGGCAGGCTCCCGGGCGTGGTACACCTGGAGGCCTGTGACCATCACCCAGCTCGAGGCCTTCGTCCTGGTGGCCAGGCTGGGCTCGGTGACAGCGGCGGCCCGAGCGCTGGGCGTCAGCGAGCCGGCCGTCTCCGGCGCCCTGGCGGCCCTGCGCCAGCAGCTGGGAGACCCCCTGGTGCAGCGAGGCCCGGGAGGGATGGTGCTCACAGCCGGTGGGCGCAGGCTGGTGAGCGTGGCCTCCCAGATGGTGGCGCTCGCCGCCGAGGCCGAGGCCGCCATCCGCCAGGCCCGGGGCGCCCCCGAGCGGCTGCGGGTGGTGGCCACCAGCGCCCTGGCCGAGTCGGTGGCCCCCGCCCTCCTGGCCGCCTTCAGCACCCGCTCCGGTGCCGGCATCGAGGTTTCCCTGGGGGTGGCCACGAGCGCCGAGATGGCCGCCGTCCTCCAGGAGAGGCTGGCCGACGTGGCCCTCGGCCCCGCCCTCGCCCCGGGCCCTGGCGCCGGCCTCGAGTCCCTGCCCCTCCTGCGCTACCGGCTGGTCTTCGTGGCCGCCCCCTCGCACTGCCTGGCCCGGGCCGGGCGCCTGCCGCTCGCCGCCCTCTCGGGCCAGTCCTTCCTGGTCGACCCCGACGCCACCGAGGCCGGCTCCCCGGTCAGGCGCATCCTCGCCCGGCTGGGCGTCCCCGAGGGCCAGGTCCGGGTGTTCCCCAGCCAGGCCGCCGCCTGGGTGGCAGCCGAGGAGGGAGAGGGAGTGGCGCCGGCGGTGGCCCACCTCGTGGCGGGTGAGCTCGAGCGGGGGTCCCTCGTGGCCCTGCACGTGGAGGAGACCCCCCTCGAGCTGCTGTGGCACGCCACCATGCTCGCCCCCACCCGGCGCAGCCCGGCCGCCTCGGCGCTGGGGCGCTTCATCGGGACCCCCATTGCCACCCAGGCCATGCACTCCCCCGTACGGGGAGTCCCCCCCTCGCGGTTCCGCCCGCCCGTCTACGTCACCATCTGGAGCTGAGCGGCCATGGGCCACAGTCCTACCCTGGGGACGGTGCTCGAGCGGTGCACGGGTCGGGCCCGGCCCTCGGGGAACCTCCCCGGCGGGGGACGAGGGCAGCCCCTGGCCTGCAGGCCAGGCCGGTGAGGCAGGCCCAGCCGGCAACCGGCCGGATGGGGGCGGTGCTGGGGCTCAACCTGGCGTTGGTGGGGGCAGCCCTCGGGGTGGGGCTGTCCGCCCATTCCGTAGGGGTGCTGGCCCAGGCCGTGGACGACCTCCTCGATGCCGGCGCCATCGCCCTTTCCCTCCTCGCCGCCTGGGTGGCGCGCCACCGCCGAGGCCCGGTACCGGCCCGGGCCGAGGCCCTGGCGGCCCTGGCCACGGCGGCCTGGCTGGTGGCGGCCAGCCTCCTCGTCATGGGCGGCGCCGCCTACCGCCTGGTCACCGGGGCGGGCAGGGTGGACGGGCTGGCCGTCCTGGCCATGAGCGGGGTGGCGGCGCTGGTGCTCATGGCTGGGGCCCTCCTCCTGCACCAGGGCCGCCGACCAGGGGACGGCCTGGCCACCCGGGCCGTCCTCCTCGACACGGGGGCCGACGCTCTCAGCGCCGCCGGGGTGGCCCTGGCCGGGGGGATCATCCTGGCTGCCGACGGGCTCTACTGGCTAGACCCCGTCGTGGCCCTCGTCATCTCCGCCCTGGTGGCGGGCCAGGCCCTGGTTCTGGTGCGGGAAGCCACCGCCCATCTGCATGCTGGGTAGGGGCGGGGTGAGCAGGAGGCCCGGCCCCCTCGCCCCGGCCCCCAGGGGACGCCCGGGGGCGGGCCCCCGGGCATAACGCATATCCAGCCGGGAAGGCCTCCCCGCCGGCCCTAGGAGGGCGGGGCCACGGCCGCGGGCCGGTCCACCTCGAACTCGGCCGGCCCGTAGGAGGGCTGCCGGCGCACGCCGAGGGCACGCAGGAGGGCTGTGCCGCCAAAGGCCACGATGAGGTTGGCGATGAGAGGGGGCAGGCCCAGGAAGATGGTCAGGTGACCGAGGAAGCCGAAGCTGTACGTGGAGGTCTTGAAGCCCTCCTCCACGAGTAGGTAGGTGGTCCAGCCGATCCCCACCGCCCACCCGGCGATGGTCGCCCAACGGTCCATCCATCCGAACCACACGGCGAGGAAGACGGCAGGCAGCGTCTGGAGGATCCAGGCGCCGCCGGCGGTCTGGAAGTAGAGGACGTACTGGGTCGTGACGGCGAGGATGAAGGCCAAGGCGCCGAACTTGATGATGGCCGACACGACCTTGGCCACGTTGGCTTCCTCCCGGGCGCTGCCCTGGGGCCGGATGTACTGGTGCCAGATGTTGCGACTGAAGACGTTGGCGGCACTGACCGACATGATGGCTGCCGGGACCAGGGCGCCTATGGAGATGGCCGCGAAGGCGAACCCGGCGAAAGGCCCGGGGAAGAACTTCTCGAACAGGGCCGGGACGATGCTGTTGGCCCCGTAGGCCTTGGACGGGTGGATGCCCGCCGCGAGGGCGAAATAGCCCAGCAGGGCGATCAGCCCCAGCAGGATCGAGTAGAAGGGCAGGATGGCGGCATTGCGCTCGACGGCCCTCTTGCTGGAGGCGCTGAGGGTGCCCGTGATGGAGTGCGGATACAGGAAGAGGAACAGGGCCGACCCCAAGGCGTAGGTCCAATAGCCGTTGAACAGCTTGGGGGGCAGGGTGAGCTGGGCTGCCGGGACATGGTGGAAGATGAAGCCGTAACCCCCCAGGCGTATGGGCAGGTAGATGACGGCCACCAGGACCGTGATCCATATGAGGGTGTCCTTGATGGCCGCAATCAGGGTGGGGGCACGCAGGCCGCTCACGGCCGTGAAGATCACGAGGACGACGAAGGCCACCGTAAGGGAGGCGTCCACGGGGATGCCCATCTCGGCGATGGACACCTCGATGCCGTAGATCTGCAGGGCGATGTACGGGATCAGGGCCACGATCCCCGTGATGCCGACCAGGCCGGCCAGGAGGGGGCTGTCGAAGCGCTCCTTCACGAAGTCCGAGGCGGTGACGTAGCCCCGATTGCGAGAGACCTGCCACAGCTTGGGCATCACCACGTAGATGACGGGGAACACGATGATGGTGTAGGGCAGGGCGAACAGACCGAATGCGCCTTTGCCGAATACCAGGGCGGGGACGGCCACGAACGTGTAGGCGGTGTAGAGGTCACCGCCGAGGAGGTACCAGGTGACGAAGGTCCCGAACCGACGGCCCCCGAGCCCCCACTCCGTCAGCTCGGCCAGGTTGCCTCTCCGCCACCGGGCGGCGGCGAACCCCACGACCGTGATGCCACCGAAGAGGATGGCGAAGACCGCCAGCTGGGAGGCTTTGATGGTGGCAATCATGCCTGCCCGGTCCGGTTCTCGCCGGGGCCCGACCTCGGCCGGCGCAACGTGTAAACCGTGGTCAGGATGGCCGCCGTCACGACCACCCACACCAGCAGGTACCAGTCGAAGAAGGGCAGTCCGCCGATGGTCGGGTTGACCCGGTTGTAGAAGGGGGGGACGAGGGTGGCGACAAAGGGAATCAGGAGGAGCCAGAGGCTCCAGTTGTTCGGGCGCCGAACCACTGGGCCATCTGGTTGATTGAGCGACTCCACGACCGGATCAGTATGTTTCCCTGCCCATTCCATGTCAAGGATCGAGCGAGGGGTAAGCAGGACGGACCAGCGGGCCGGCCTCCAGGCGCATTGGTAGCGTGGGCGGGTGACCAGGATCCACGACGTGGGGGGCATGGAGGGGTTCGGGCCCGTGGACCCGACCGAGGACGGCCGCGCCTTCCATGCCGACTGGGAGGCCCGGGTGTTCGCTCTCAACACCGCCCTCATCCGCCGCCAGGCGTACACGTTGGACGAGTTCAGGGATGCCATAGAGCATCTGGCGCCGGAGCGCTACCTGGCCAGCAGCTACTACGAACGTTGGCTGGAGGCGCTGGAGGGCCTGGCGGTGAAGAAGGGCCTGGTCGCCCCGGGCGACCTCGAAGAGGAGGGCGGGGACGCCCCCGGACCGGGCCCGAGGGGCTCGGGGGAGGGGCGGGGCCGGTGAAAGACGAGGGTGGGGCCACCGGCAGGGCCCTCGAGCCGCCCCGGTCGGGGCCAGGAGCGGAGGGGTCCCCTCCGGGTGAGCGGTTCCGGCCCGGTGAGACGGTGGTGGTGAAGGCCCTAGACCCGCCCCACCACACCCGGGCCCCCCGCTACGTGAGGGGGCACAGGGGCGTGGTCGTGGAGGTGCACGGCGTCCACCCGCGGCCCGACGACGTGGTGACCGGAGCCCACCCGCCTGCCATGGAGCCGGTGTACGCCGTGCGCTTCAGCGCCGCCGACCTCTGGGGGGAGGGCGACCACAGCGTCACCGTGAACCTCTGGGAGGCGTACCTCGAGCCTCTCCCCCTCCAGGGGACGGGGCCGTGAGCGTCCCCACCCGCTCCCGGGGGCAAAGAGAAGATGGCCACCCTGACTCCAGGCTGGCCCGGCGCCAGCGCCGGCTGGAGGAGCTCCTTGAAGCGGCTGGCGTCGTCACCGGGGCCGAGCTGGACGCCATCCTCGACCGCTACCTCGCCACCGCCAAGCCGGCGAACGGTGCCCGCGTGGTGGCCCGGGCCTGGGTGGACGAGGGCTTTCGCCACCGCCTGCTCGCCGACGGCAACGCCGCCGTGGCGGAGCTCGGCTTCAGCATGGGGGGCGGGATCCAACCCCAGCTCCTGCGGGTGGTGGAGAACACTCCCCGGCTCCACAACGTCGTGGTGTGCACCCTGTGCTCGTGCTATCCCCTGGCCCTGCTGGGGCCCTCACCGTCCTGGTACCGCAGCGAGGCCTACCGTTCCCGCGTGGTCCGGCGCCCCCGTGAGGTGCTGGAGGAGTTCGGCCTCCACCTGCCGGGCCACGTGGAGGTGAGGGTCTGGGACGCCAGCGCCGAGACCCGCTACATGGTGGTCCCCCGCCGGCCGGCGGGCACCGAGGGGATGGCGGAGGACGCACTGGCCGGCCTCGTCACCCGCCGGGGCCTCATCGGCACGGCGGCTGTCTGACGCCCCCTCCATAGGACGCCGGTAGCCGGGACCGAGGTCGGTGCCGTCCGGCCGGGGGAGGTCCCTGCTGGCGCCGACGGGGCCTTTCCCATCAGGAGGTGCACAGGGAGGCACAAAGGGTTGCCCTATCGGGCAATAATTGCCTCCAGGCGCCCAAATGATTGCCGGCCTTTGACCACTCCTAGTAACGTTCGGTCCAGGCGGAGCGACGATCCCCACGCTTTGTTGGTCGCCACTTGACGGCGGGGGGGGAGCTAGTGGCGAAACCGGCCGCCGGATGGTGCGGTGCCGCAGGAGCGGCGCACACCGCAGAGCTGCGCAGGCGGCTCCGGCGCCGGGAGGGGAGCGCCGGGGCCGCCGCGGGCCCAAAGGGCGCTGGGGCCATGTCCCCGGAGCGGGTCGGGCCCGCCCCCGATCAGGTCCGCAGGTTCACCTGAACCTGGCCTCGCCCATCCGGGCCAGGCTCTCCTGCTTGTGGACCCGCTCGTCGTGGCCGATCTGGCGGAACAGGTCGGCCAGCGACTGGAAGGGCCCATAGTCCTCGGCGAAGGAGGACTCGAAGGGCTCGTCCTCCCATTCGGGGTGCTCTGCCACCAGGGCCATGTACTCGTGCTCGGCGTGGTCCTCGAAGTCGGCATTGAGGCGGTAGCTCCAGGAGGGGTGGAGGGTGAAGAGGAGGAAGGAGAGCTGGTAGTAGGCGAAGGACAGGACCTGGGGGATGAGCCAGTAGCGCAGCCAACTCTCCTTCCCCCCCTGGCGGGCCACTAGCTCCTCCAGGATGAGCAGGTGCCATCCCTCGTTGTCCTGCTGGGAGCGGGACTCGATCACCCGCTCATGGATGCGCCGGGCCAGACCGGTGCGCTCATGGACATGGGTGATGGCTATGTAGGCCACCTGCTCCCAGGACTGGTAGGGCACCCGGGCCACCAGCTCCAGCACCTTGAACTTGGAAAGGGTCCGCCCCTTGCCGTAGAGGGCGTCGAGGAGGGAGAAGAGGCTGCGGGCCGCCAGCCCGTAGCGGCGCCTGGGCGTGGCCTCGGTCTCGGCCTGGGCTCTCACCAGGTCATCGTGGCCGAGGTGGGGGGGCCCGGCCGAGCTGAGGGCAGCAGAGGGGCCGGCTGCATGGGTCTCTGGCAGGCTCATGGTTCCCACCTTGGCCCAGGTTGCCCGACCTGTCCATGGCGCCGGGGCGCCCCCCGGCCCTCGTCGTCGAGGAAGGGTGGCCCCGGCCCCCCCGATCCCCAGGGCCGCCGCCCATCGGCCATCCCCGATCGCCCCGGAGCTCCAGTCGATGAAGGGGAGATAGGCCATCGAGGCCAGGCCTTCGGCCTGGCGCTCTTCGTCGGGCTGCCGGGATTTGAACCCGGGACCTCTTGACCCCCAGTCAAGCGCGCTAACCAAGCTGCGCCACAGCCCGTCGGTCGCATCCTAGACCGTGGGGGCAGGACGGGCTGATCCGAGGTCCCCTCAGCCCGCAGCCGCCCCGGGCCGCCGACCCCGGGCCGTCCCTGGCGCCCCTGCTACAGCACGTGCACCAGGAGCACGATCCCCTGGTAGAGGCGGTAAGCGAGGTAGGCGGCGGTGGCGATCATGAGGATCTTGAAGTGCCAGGCCAGGCGGGCCGGCTTGGCGATGACGCGCCCGCACACCGGGCACTCGCCCCGGCGGTTGATGGCCGACCGGTCGTGGAACTGGGCACAGTCCTCACACCAGGGCACCGCCACCCCCCTCCCCCGAGGTGCCGGCGGCCAAACGGTCCCTCGGTCCCGCCGCCACCAGGGGGCTAGGCAGGTCGTGGCCCACGATCGAGCGCACCACCGCAGCCGCCTCGAGCAGGGCGTCCAGGTCGATCCCCGTCTCCACCCCCAGGTCGTCCAGCAGGTGCACGAAGGACTCGGTGGCCAGGTTCCCGCCGGCCCCGGCGGCGAAGGGCGACCCCCCCAGGCCACCCACTGAGGTGTCGAACCGCCTCACCCCGGCCTGCCAGGCGGCGTAGGCGTTCACCAGGCCCGTCCCCCTGGTCTCGTGGAGGTGGAGGCCCACGTCGGTGCCCACCTCGGCCAGGAGGTCGGCCACCCGACGCGGGGTGGCCATCCCCGTGGTGTCGGCGTAGGTGAGGGAGGTGGCGCCCCCCTCCGTGAGGCGCCGGCCCAGGGCGGCCACGGCCCCGGGCTCCAGGTCCCCCTCGTAGGGCGAGCCGAAGGCGCACGACACGACCACGTCCACCGGCACCCTTCCCCCCGCCAGCCCGCAAATAGCGGCGGCCTGGGCCACCGACTCCTCCACCTCCATGCCCACGTTGCGCCGGCTGTAGGCCGGGGAGGCCGACACGGTGACCGATAGGCCGCCCGCCCCGGCCTCGAGGCCCATCTCCGCCCCCCGCAGGTTGGGCACCAAGGCCCAGTAGCGCACGCCCTCCCGCCGGGGCAGCCCGGCCATCACCTCGGCCCCTCCCGCCATGGCGGGCACGGCCCTCGGCGACACGAAGGCAGCCGCCTCCACCTCCCGGACGCCCGCATCCACCAGGGCCTGGACCAGGCGGATACGGGCCCCGGGGGGGGTGGGCGCCTCCACCTGAAGGCCGTCCCGGGGGCCCACCTCGCGGATCGTCACCGCTGCCGCCCCGGCCGGCGAGCTCATACGGGGGGCACCCCGTGGCGGCGCTCGGAGAACTGCCTGTCCTTGCTGGTGGCCAGGGCCACCCGGCCTATCACCTCTTCCCGGAGGCGCTCGGGGGGGACCACGGCGTCCACCACCAGGTCCGAGGCCAGCCGCAGCAGGTCCACGTCGGCCTCGTACTCCGCCCGGCGCTCGGCCACGTAGGCGGCCCGCTCCGCCGGGTCGGAGATCTCGGCGATCTTGTTGGCGAACACCGCGTTCACCGCCGCCTCGGGGCCCATGACGGCGATCTGGGCGGTGGGCAGGGCGATGCAGGCGTCAGGGGCGAAGGCGGGACCGGCCATGGCGTAAAGGCCGGCACCGTAGGCCTTGCGCACGATCACCGAGACCTTGGGCACCGTGGCCTCCGAGACGGCAGTGATCATCTTGGCCCCGTGGCGGATGATCCCCTCCTTCTCCACCTGGGTGCCGATCATGAAGCCAGGCACGTCGGCCAGGAACACGAGGGGCACGTTGAAGGCATCGGCGCACCATATGAAGCGGGCCGCCTTGTCGGCCGAGTCCACGAAGAGGACGCCGCCCTTCACCGCCGGGTTGTTGGCCACCAGCCCCACCGGGTGGCCCTCGAGGCGGGCCCACCCCACTATGAGCTCGGGGGCGAAGTCGGGCTTGATCTCGAAGAACGAACCGGCGTCCACCAGCCCGTCGATCACCACGTGCATGTCGTAGGCCACCTTCTCCGAGGCCGGCACGGTGCCCTCCACCAGCTCCAGGGCCGGCCCCTCGGGGGCGGACACCGGCGGGGCGTCCCGCCACGACCCGGGCAGGTAGGAGAAGTAGTGCCTGGCCGCCTCGATGGCGGAGGCGTCGTCGGGGAACAGGTTGTCCCCGCAGCCCGAGACGGTGGCGTGCATGCGGGCCCCGCCCATCTCCTCCAGCGAGGTGCGCTCCCCTATCACCATCTCGGCCATACGGGGCGAGCCCAGGTACATGGAGGCGTTCCCCTCGACCATGAACACCACGTCGCAGAAGGCAGGGATGTAGGCCCCCCCGGCCGCCGAGGGCCCGAAGAGGCAGCAGATCTGGGGGACCTTGCCCGACAGGCGGACCTGGTTGTAGAAGATACGGCCCGCCCCCCGGCGGCCGGGGAACAGCTCCACCTGGTCGGTGATGCGGGCGCCGGCCGAGTCCACCAGCCAGAAGACGGCCAGCTCGTGCTCGAGGGCGTACTCGGTGAGCCTCACGATCTTCTCCACTGTCCTCGCCCCCCACGAGCCCGCCTTCACGGTGGGGTCGTTCGCCATGACGCACACCGGCCTGCCGTCCACCGTGCCCCGGCCGGTCACCACCCCATCGGCGGGTAGGCCCGGTGACAGGGCGTTGGCGAGGAGCCCGTCCTCCAAGAAGGAGCCCGGGTCCAAGAGCAGGTCCAGGCGGTCGCGCACGGCCAGCTTGTGCTGGCGGGCCAGCTTGGCGGCGGCCTTGGGGGAGGACCGGTTGCCCTCCCGGGCGGCCTCGATGGCCGCCGCCAGCCTCGAGCCGTCGCCGCCCTCGGGCTCGCCCGGCGCAGCCTGGACCGGCTCGGCGCTCATGTGCGGCGGATGGCCAGGATGGCCACGTCGTCCGAGAGGGGCTCGCTGGCAAAGTCCTGGGCTGTGCCCAGAAGCTGCTTGCACATGGCAGTGAGATCCATACCCGGATCCCGCCGCAACATCTGGGCCACCCGCTCGTCGCCGAAGAGGACCTCGCCCGAGCGGGCCTCCGACAGCCCGTCGGTGTAGAGCAGCAGGACGTCGTCGGGGTCGAGGGAGACCTCCCGGCTGAAGTAGGTGCCCCGGGGGTCCAGGGCCACCAGGGGGCCGGTGGCCCGGAGGGGCCGGACCTCGCCGCCGTGCCACAGCCAGGCCGGCGGGTGCCCCGCCGAGGCGTAGCGCAGCGTGCCGGCCGCTTGATCGAACACCACCGCACACAGGGATACCAGCTCTTCTCCCCTGGTCTGCGCCGAGAGCACGGCGTTCAGCTCCTCCACGGCCTGGGCCGGGTCCCGGTACTGGCCGAGGAGGACCCGGAGGAGGTACTTCACCTGGAACGCAGTTATGGAGGCGTCGATCCCGTGCCCCGTCACGTCCCCGATGACCGCCGCCCACCGGGAGGGCACCAAAGTCGTGACGTCGTAGAAGTCCCCCGCCATGGCCCCCGTGCCGGGCTGGTAGGCCTGGCCGATCTCGAAGCCCTCCATCTCGGGGAGGTGGGCCGGGGCCAACCGGGCCGACCAGCGGACCGGGGCCAGCTCCTGCTGGGCCAGCACCTCCTCGGCCCGCCTCTCGAGAAGGGCCCGGGCCTCCGACACCCGGGCCGCCCCGAGGAAGCGCCGGCCGTAGCGCAAGGTCAGCCCCACGCCGACCAGTATGAGCAGGAACGGCAGGGCGTAGAGCGACCTCCCCGTCGCCGCCGCCAGGGCCGCCACGACGAAGAGGGCGGAGTACAGAACGGTGGTGTGCAGGTCCTTCAGGTACGAGGACTGGGCCAGGTGGAGGGCCTGCACGCTGCCCTCGTCCTGGCGCCCCGTCCGCTCGATGCGCCGGTAGGCGCGCAGCAGCCGCCGGGCGGAGCGGCCCCAGAGGACCGCCGCCAGGACACAGGCGGCTGCCACCACCCCTAGAACGGGCCGACTCACCAGGGGTGTCACCCGCGGCTTCCCCTCCGGCGCCGCCCGGGGCGGGACCGCTCCGAGCGGGGCCGTACCCGGAGCTTGAGCGACGTCGGGCCCAGGGCGAAGTGCTCCCTGATGCGGCGCTCCAGGTACCTGAGGTAGGGCGGGGGCAGGGGGCGGTCCGTGAAGAGGGTGAAGGTGGGTGGGTCGGTGGCCCCCTGCACGGCGTAGAGGACCCGGGCCCCCGGCGCCGGCTGGGCCCGCTGGGCCGCCTGCACCACCAGGTTCAGCTCCCTCGTGGGCACCCGCCGCCCGTAGGCCTCGACAGCCGAGGAGAGGGCGGGCACCAGCCGCTGTACACCCAGGCCGGTCCTGGCGCTCACGGCCAGCACGGGGGCGTAGGAGAGGAACCCCAGCCGGTCCCCCACCTGCTCCCTCACCTCCTCCCGGGCTCCCGGCTCCACCAGGTCCCACTTGTTCAGCACGATCACGATCGGGCATCCGGCGCCGTCCACCCTCTCGGCCAGCCGCTGGTCCTGGTGGGTCACCCCCTCCGAGGCGTCGATGACGAGGAGGGCCACGTCGGCCCGGTCCACGGCCTGGAGAGCCCGCACCAGGGAGTAGTACTCCACCCCCTCGTCGATGCGGGCCTGCCGGCGCATACCCGCCGTGTCCACCAGCTTCAGGGCCCCGGCCTCGGTCTCCACCACCGTGTCCACCGTGTCCCTGGTGGTGCCCGGCATGTCGTGCACGATCGAGCGCTCGTCGCCCACCAGCCGGTTGAACAAGGTTGACTTTCCTACGTTGGGCCGCCCCACCACCGCTATGGACGGCACCTTCGGGCCGGATGGCTCTTCGGAGCCAGGCCCTTCCCCCCCGGGCTCCTCCCCCCTCTCATTGGCGGGGGGCAGCCGGCGCACGATCTCGTCCAGGAGGTCGCCTGCGCCCCGCCCGTGGAGGGCGCTCACCATCACCGGGTCCCCCAGCCCCAGAGCGCTCGCCGCCCACGCATCGGGCTCCCGGGAGGCAGAGTCCACCTTGTTCGCCACGACCAGCGCCGGCACACCCGAGCGGCGCACCAGGGCGGCCACCGCCTCGTCCTCCACCGTCACCCCCACGGCGGCGTCAACCACCACCAGGACCAGGTCGGCCTGGGAGAGGGCCCGCTCGGCCTGGGCGCTCACGGCTGCCTCCAGGGCCCCTCCGGCCGACAGCCAGCCCCCGGTGTCCACGAGGGCCAGCGGCCTGCCCCGCCAGTCAGCCTCCACCACCTTGCGGTCCCTCGTCACGCCCGGCTTCTCCTCCACCACCGTGACCCGCCGGCCGGCCAGCCGGTTCACCAGGGAGGACTTGCCCACGTTGGGCCGCCCCACGATCGTCACCACGGCCGGGCCGGGGTCGGCCGCTGGCACCGTGCTCACGCCACCTCCAGGGCCCGGCGCAGCGACCGTCCGTCGGTGGGCACCACCTCCACGGGGCGAGGGAGGTCGGCCGGGGTGAGGCCGTCCAGGAAGCGCCCCCCGGACAGGCAGACGTCGGGCAGGAGGTAGCGGTCCCCCTCGGGCTCGGAGCCGAGGGCCGCCACGAGGTCCGCACCCGTCAGGAGGCCGGTCACGGCGATGTTCCCGCCGAAGAAGTCGTTGCGCACCGGGACCAGCCGGGCCCGGGGCCAGCCCGCCACCAGGGGGCCCAGGACCCGGGCCCCGTACTCGCCCGTGAGGACGGCGGTCCGGCGGGGGCCACCGACCCCGGAGCGGGGCCGCTCCCCCCTCTTTGGCAGGGTCCGCGCCGCCCGGTAGCCGAGGGCCGGGGCCCCGTCGACCCAGGCGAAGAAGCCCGGGCGGACCCCGTGGACCGGCCCATCCTCCCCCTGGAAGGCGGCCGCGAAGGCCGCCGCCATGCCCACCCCGTTCTCGTGCTGGGGGAAGCCATCGTAGGCCTGGGCCGGGGGAAAGGGCCGCCCTGTCAGCAGGTAGTACTCGTCCGAGGCGTAGGCCAGGCGCCGGCCCAGGACGGCGGCGTAGATGCCCTGCCACTCCTCCACCAGGGCCACCACGGCCTCGGCCTCGGCCGGCGTGTGGGCCCGCATGGCCGCCTCACCCGAGTGCTTGCTCACCCCCAGAGGGACCACGGCCACCGTCGCCAGCCCCGGGTACTCGTCGAGGACCCCGCACAGGGTGTCCTCCAGCACCGAGGCGTCGTTGACCCCCGGGCACACCACGACCTGGCCGTGCACCTCGATGCCGGCGGACAGCAGCTCGCCCAGCCAGCGCAGGCTGGTGGCGCCCCGGCGGTTGCGCAGCATCCGGGCCCGTACGGCGGGGTCGGTGGCATGGATGCTCACGAAAAGGGGCGAGAGCCGCTCGGTCACCACCCTCTCCAGGTCGGCCTCGGTGAAGCGGGTGAGGGTGGTGAAGTTCCCGTACAGGAACGAGAGGCGGTAGTCGTCGTCCCGCTGGTAGAGGCTGCGGCGCATGCCCTTGGGGAGCTGATGGATGAAGCAGAACTCGCAGTGGTTGTCGCAGGTCCTCAGCCGGTCGAAGAGGGCCGAGGAGACCTCCACGCCGAGCGGCTGGCCGGCCTCCTTGCGCACCAGGGCGCCCACCTCCAGGCCGCCCCGGCGCAGCTCGAGGTCGACCTCGGGCCCGTCGGTGAGGAACTGGTACTGGATGACATCACGGGGGACCTGGCCGTTGACGGCGATGATCTCGTCACCCGGCACCAGCCCGGCCCGGGCGGCTGGCGAGCCCTCGCCCACAGCCACCACCCGAGGCAGCGACATGCCGCCAGGATAGGTCCCAGGCCTGCTCGGCCACTAGGTCCGGGGGCGGCGCTGCGTCCAGAAGGCATCCAGGCCCCGGTAGCCTGGGGGGTCGTGGACGTGGAGCGGGTGGTGCTGGCCAGGCCCCGTGGCTTCTGTGCCGGCGTGGAGATGGCCATCAAGGCTCTGGCCTGGATGTGCCGGCTCTTCGAGCCTCCGGTGTACTGCTATCACGAGATCGTCCACAACCAGCTGGTGGTGGACCGCTTCCGGGAGCTGGGGGTGGTCTTCGTGGACGATGTGGCCGAGGTCCCCGAGGGGGCGCCCCTCATGCTCTCGGCCCACGGCTCGGCGCCCGAGGTGGTGGCCGACGCCCGGGACCGGGCCAGCGTGGTGGTGAACGCGGTGTGCCCCCTGGTGACCAAGGTCCACCACGAGATGAAGGTCAGGGCCAACAAGGGCTACACGGTCATATACGTGGGCCACGCCGGGCACGAGGAGGCCATTGGCACCATGGCGGTGGCGCCAAAGGCCGTGCGTCTCGTGGAGAGCGAGGCCGAGGTGGACGCCCTCGACGACATCGAGGGGGAGGTTGCCCTGCTGGCCCAGACCACCCTTTCCCACGACGAATGGTCGGGCATCATGGAGCGGGCCCGGGACCGGTTCCCGGGGCTGTGGATGCCGGGCAGGGCAGACCTCTGCTTCGCCACCACCAACCGCCAGGCTGCCCTCAAGGCCATCGCCGGGCGGGTGGACGCCATGGTGGTGATAGGGTCGGCCAACTCGTCCAACACCGTGGCCCTGGAGAAGGTGGCCCGGGCGGCCGGGTGCCCCGCCGTGCTGCGCGTCGACAGCGCCGCCGAGCTGCCCGAGGACCTCTTCGGCACCGTGGGGGTGACCGCCGGCGCCTCCGCCCCCGAGGAGCTGGTGCGCCAGGTGCTGGCCCGCCTCCATCCCCGCTCGGGCGTGGAGGAGGTCCACGTCGTGGACGAGGAGGAGTACTTCCCCCCGCCCCGGGAGCTGCGGGACCTGGTGCGGGCCGTGGCCACCGCCGCCTCTGCGGCCGTGGGGGCGCCCCCGTCGGCCACTCAGCCCCTGGCCGACGACAGGGAGATGGGGGCCACCGAGGCGCTGGACGCCTTGGCGCCTATTTGATGATGTTGATGGCCCGGGCGGCCACCACGGCCACCGTGAGCAGGGCCCCCACCGCCTCCACCAGCATGAGCACCTTGGCCGCCGCCGTGAGGGGCATGGTGTCGGTGGGGCTGAAGGCCGTGGCGTCGGTGAACGAGACGTAGAGGTAGTCCACGAAGCTCGGGCTCCAGTCGGGCGGGGCGGACTCGGGCGTGACCATCTGGGGGAAGAGGAAGTCGGGCTGCCGGTGGTCGGCGAGCAGCCTCCCGCCCGGTCCCCCCCGGTCGAGCTCCCAGTACCAAAGGGCGAAGACCAAGATGTTCGTCACGTAGATCTGGATGGCCGACAGGATGAGCTCCCGGCCCGAGGTGGTCGTCCCCCGCAGGATGGCGTCGATGAGGAGCCCCAGGGAGACCAGGTTGGCCAGCTCGACCACCGCTATGAACGACAGGGACAGCCATCTCACGGCCCGGTGCTCGTCGCGGTGCCGGTAGGGGGCGGCCACGGTGAGGGGCACCACCAGCACCGCCTCTATGGCGGGCAGGACCCAGCGCGGCCCGTAGAAGAAGGGGGGAGGGAGGGTGGCCGTGAGCGCCACCGCCACGGCCACCGCCAGGGAAGCCGGCCATCGCGGCTCCCGCCTGGCGGGCAGGCCCCACGCTGCCGCCGCCGGGGAGCTCGCAGAGGGCTTTACCATTGGCGGGCAAGTGTACGACGGGCCCCGGGAGGACCGGAGCACCGCCCTAGCCCGGGAAGGGGGTGGGACCGGCGAGCTGGCCGAGCTGGGCCGTCGTCTCCTCCACGAACCAGCGCCGCAGGGCCACCACCTGGTCGCTGGGGGGGTCCACCAGCAGGGCCCCGGAGCGGCAGAAGCCGTCCAGCTCCTCCATGAGCGCCAGGTACTCCTCCACCCCGGCGACCGCCCCCCTGCGCCCCACCTGGACGCGCAGGTCCACCCGGTCCCGCCCCTCCGAGGCGGCGGCGGCCACGATGTCCCGGTGGGCCTCCCGGGCTCTGGCGAAGCGCTCGGTGAGGGCCAGGGCGGCGTCGAGCAGCCGGGGGGGTGTCGATCCGGGCCTGGCCCGGGTGGTGAGAAGCAGCTCGCAGTCCCGCACCAGGTCGTCATTGTCCTCCTGGAGGGCCAGGTAGGCCGCCACGGGCACTCCCAGGTAGTCCACCCACACCAGCTCCTCCCCGGCCACCTCCGGCAAGGGCCGCCATCCAGCCTGGCCCACCCCCCTACCGGGGATGGGGGTGGAGGCCAGCTCCGCCCACACCGTCTTGCCCGTGCCCGTGAGCTCGCTGCCCCAGGCCCGGGCCAGCTGGACCACGAGAGCCATTCCCCTCCCCGTGGTGGAGAGCAGGCGGTAGGACCGCAGGCGAGGCGGTAGGGGCGAGGCATCCGCCACGCTGAGCCTCACTCCCGAGGTCATCTCCACCACGTCCAGCTGATAGGGCCCCGGGGCGTGCAGGAGGGCGTTGGTGGCCAGCTCGGAGGCCACCAGCACGGCCGCCTCTATGAGCGGCTCCTCCACCGACCAGGCGGAGAGGGTGGCCCGGACGAACTGGCGGGCCCACCCGGCCATGGCCGGTGCGGCCGGCAGGGGGGTGCCGGCCCGCCGGCTCCCGCCGGGCGGCCCCTGGTCCGGCGCCGTCACCTCCCCCAGGCTACCCAAGGCAGGCTTGCCACCAGCGCCACCGGCCGGGGCCCGAGGAGGCGACGGGGCGGACGGCTTCGGGCTTCCCTCCCCTACAGCACCTCGTCCAGTGCCACGCTCGAGAGGCCGTGAGCTTCGGCCACGGGGGCGTTGGTGAGCTGTCCCCCCACCACGTTCACGCCGAGGGCCAGGGCAGGGTCGGCAGCGCAGGCGTCGGCCAGACCCCGGTTGGCGATGGCCTCTATGTAGGGCAGGGTGACGTTGGTGAGGGCATAGGTCGAGGTGTGGGGAACGGCCCCTGGCATGTTGGCCACGCAATAGAAGACCGAGTCGGAGACCATGAAGGTGGGGTTGGAGTGGGTGGTGGGACGGGTGGCTTCGAAGCACCCTCCCTGGTCGACGGAGATGTCCACCAGCACCGACCCCGGCTTCATGCGGGCCACCAGGTCGTTGGTGACCAGGGTCGGAGCCTTGGCCCCGGGCACCAGCACGGCCCCGATGACGAGGTCGGCATCCACGCAGGCCCGCTCGATCTCGTAGGTGTTGGAGGCCACCGTCTGCAGGTGCCCCTGGTAGATGCGGTCGGCCGCCCTCAGCTTGTCGATGTTCTTGTCCATGAGGAGGACCTCGGCCTGCATGCCCAGGGCGATGGCCGCCGCGTTCATGCCCGAGACGCCGGCGCCGAGCACCACGACCTTGGCGGCGTAGACCCCCGACACCCCGCCCATCAGGATCCCCCGGCCCCCCACCTCCCTCTCGAGGCAGCGGGCCCCGACCTGGGGCGCCATGCGCCCCGCCACCTCGCTCATGGGGGCAAGAAGGGGGAGGGAGCCATCGGGCAGCTGGACCGTCTCGTAGGCCACGGCAGTGATGCCCGAGGACAGGAGGGCGTCGGTGCAGGGCCGGGAAGCGGCCAGGTGGAGGTAGGTGAAGAGCACCTGGCCCGAGCGCAGCCGGTGGTACTCCTCCTCCACCGGCTCCTTCACCTTGAGCACCAGGTCGGCTTCGGCCCACACGTCGTCGGCGGACTCCAGGGTCTTGGCCCCCGCCGCCATGTAGTCGGCGTCGGGGATGGACGAGCCCGCGCCAGCGCCTTGCTCGACGTAGACGAAGTGCCCGGCGGAGGTGAGCTCCTTGACGCCGGCGGGGGTGATGGCCACCCGGTACTCGTGGTTCTTCACCTCACGGGGGATGCCGACTCTCATAGTCCGCTCCTTCTCTCCGGGGCCTCGCCGCTCGGGCCGGGCCGCCCGGCCCGGCTCCTCCGCCTGTGCCGCGCTCCTTGCATGGCCTCTACCTTAGGACTCACAGCCGCTGCCAGGCCTGGCTCAGCACGTCCCGCAGCACCTGCTCGATCTCGTCGAAGTGCTCCGGGCCGCACACGAGGGGCGGAGCCAGCTGGATCACGGGGTCGCCCCGGTCGTCGGCCCGGCAGATGAGGCCGGCCTCGAAGAGGGCCGGCGACACGAACCCCCTCAGCAGCCTCTCGCACTCCTCCTCCTCGAAGCTCTCCTTGGTGGCCTTGTCCTTCACCAGCTCTATGCCGTAGAAGTACCCCGCGCCCCGGACATCACCGACTATGGGGAGCTCGAGCAGCCGCTCCAGGGTCTGGCGGAACCGCTCCTCGCGGGTCCGCACGTTGCCGAGGAGGTCCTCCTTCTCGAACAGGTCGAGGTTGGCGAGGGCCACGGCCGAGCTGACCGGGTGGCCGGCGAAGGTGATCCCGTGCAGGAAGGTGCGGTGGTCGGCGAGGAAGGGCTCCATGAGCCGGTCGCTGGCGAGGAGGGCCCCGATGGGCGAGTAGCCGCTGGTGAGCCCCTTGGCCACCGTGATCATGTCCGGCTCATAGCCGTAGCGCTCGGCGCCGAACCAGTGGCCCAGCCGGCCGAAGGCGCAGATCACCTCGTCGGAGACGAGGAGGACGCCGTGGCGGTCGCAGATCTCCCGCACCCGGGCGAAGTAGCCGGGAGGAGGGGTGAAGCACCCCCCGGAGTTCTGCACCGGCTCCAGGAAGACTGCCGCCACCGACTCCGGCCCCTCCATCTCGATGGCGGCCTCTATGGCCCCCGCCGCCCACCGGCCGAAGGCCTCGGGGTCGTCACCGTGCTCAGGGGCCCGGTAGAAGTTCGTGTTGGGCACCCGCACCGACCCGGGCACGAGGGGCTCGAAGGGAGCCTTGATGTCGGCCAGCCCGGTTATGGAAAGGGCGCCCATGGTCGTGCCGTGGTAGGCGATGTTGCGGCTGATGACCTTGTAGCGGCCGGGCTGGCCGATGGCCCGGAAGTACTGGCGGGCCAGCTTCCACGCCGACTCCACCGCTTCGGAGCCCCCGGTGGTGAAGAAGACCCGGTTGATCTGGCCGGGGGCCATTGTCGCCAGGCGCTCGGCCAGCTCCACCCCGGTCGGGTGGGCGTAGCTCCAGAGGGGGAAGTAGCCAAGGGTGGCGGCCTGGGCCGAGGCCGCATCGGCCAGCTCTTGGCGTCCGTGCCCGGCCTGCACCACGAACAGGCCCGACAGGCCGTCCAGGTAGCGCCTTCCCCGGGAGTCCCAGACGTAGGGCCCCTGCCCCCTGGCTATGACCGGCACGTCGTGGTCCGAGTAGGCCGACATGCGGGTGAAGTGCATCCAGAGGTGACGCTTGGCCGCCTCCTGCAGGCGGGCGGGGTCCAGGTGGGTCGAGGTGGAGCCGGTGGCGGTCATGGGGTCGGGGTCCCTTCTCGCGCTTGGTGTTGGATGGATGCTGCCCCATCTTGTCCGCTCCGGCCCCTTCCTGTCAAGCGAATCCGTGGCGAAGCAGCCTTCAGTCAACGGAATCAATGGTGCCACAGGCCCTCTCCTACGAGAACCCTGGATAAGATAGGATCCCGCCATCGGCGAGGGAGGTGAGGGATGACCAGGGAGGGCGGGATGTACGGACCGGACATCACCTTCCTCGGTGTACCCAGGGTGGACCTGGGAGACGGCCCGTCCCTCAGCCATGTCGACGTGGTGGTGATCGGTGCCCCCTACGACGCCGGCACCTCGCACCGTCCCGGGGCCCGCTTCGGCCCCCAGGCCGCCCGGGCCACCGACTACCTGGCCCACGATGGTTCCCGGCCCCACCTGGCCCTCGGTGTGGATCCCTTGCGCCAGCTCCACGTGGTGGATGCCGGGGACGTGGAGATGCCGGGGGTCGACAGCGAGGCCTCCCTCCACCGGTTGGAGGATGCCGTGGCCGCCGTGGCCGGGGCCGGAGCCCTCCCCGTGGTGCTGGGGGGCGATCACACCATCGCCTGGCCCGACGTCACGGGCGTGGCCCGCCACCTCGGGATGGGCCGGGTCTCGGTGGTGCACTTCGACGCCCATGCCGACACCGGCGACACCCAGTTCGGGTCGCTGATCGGTCATGGGACCCCGATGCGGCGGCTCATCGAGTCGGGGGCGGTCCGGGGCGACCGCTTCCTCCAGATCGGGCTCCGGGGGTACTGGCCCGAGCCCGAGACCCTGGACTGGATGGCCGACCAGGGGATGCGCTCCTTCGAGATGACAGAGATCGTCGGCCGGGGCCTCGACGACTGCCTCGACGAGGCGTTCGGCATCGCCACCGACGGGTGTGACGGGGTCTTCCTCTCGGTGGACGTGGACGTGGTGGACCCGAGGATGGCCCCCGGCACCGGGACCCCCGAACCCGGGGGCCTCACGGCGCGCCAGCTGCTCGACGCCGTGCGCCGCTGCGCCCTCGAGCTGCCCTTGGCCGGCATGGACGTGGTGGAGCTGTCGCCCCCCTACGACCATGCCGAGGTGACGGCCTACCTGGCCAACCGGGTGGTCCTGGAGGCCCTGTCCGGGCACTGCGCCCGCCGGCTGGACGCCGGCGCTCAGGGCCCCCGTTCCCGGGCACCAGGGAGGCCGCTCCTCGAGGGCAGAGGAGGGGCCCGGTCGCTCCCGGGAACGGCTGCCGGGGGGCGGGCCCGGAGCCGGGGCTGACAGGCGCCACCTCCTCTCGGTAGGGTCTGATCCGGCAAAGCGACCTGCCGCCCGCCACCAGGGGTGGACCCTGGACCCAAGGCGGGCGCCCGGCGGCCAGGGCAGCGAGGCCTGACCCGCCATGACACGAGGGAGAGCAGATGAGCGCAGTCCTCGATGCCGGCAGCCACGCAGCCAGCTCGGCCGGTGAGCACCAAGGTGACCCTCATGTCCGGATCGCCCTGGACCTCGGGTGGGAGATCGGCGACCTCTACGGGCTGGGCTCGCCCACCGCTGGTGAGGGCGATCCCGCCGGACCGTCGGCCCTGGCGCCCCTGGCGTCCCGCCAGCAGCACGCCGTTGGCCTGGTCCGGGTCGAGGCGGGCATCCGGGCCATCCGCCAGCACCCGGCCTGGCCCACGGACCTGCCCCTGCCGACCACCAGCCTGGCCCGCCGCATCCTGGAGGAGCGCAGGCCCGAGCCGTCCCCGGCCGGCAGCCGGGCCGACGCCTACCGCCGGGAGCTGGCCCAGCTGCACGAGCGCCTGCTCCAGGCCCTGGGGGGAGCCAACCGGCAATGGGGCTCCGCCTACCAGCTGGGGCTGGAGCTGGCCACGGCCACCCGCCTGGGAGAGGGCGGCTCCAGCACGGTCGCTGGCCTGACCGGCCGGGTGGACCACCTGCGCCGGTGCCTGGAGGACCTGTCCAGCTCGCTCCCCCCCCATGCCGGCCAGGCCGTTGCCCGGTCCCTCGGGTGGTGGGGCGAGGCCCTGGCCGGGGGGGCGAGCGGTCCGGGAGAGGAAGAAGACGAGGCAGACCGGCCGGGTGGTCGCCGACCGGAGGCCCCTGCGACCTCCCGGCCCTCGCCCCGCTCCCTCGACGCCCTGACCGCTGCTCTCTCCGAGCAGCGCCAGCGCTGGCGGGCGCTTCTCACGGGGCGGGTGACCGCCGAGGACCTCCTGGACCAGGACAGCCACCTCTCGATGGCCCGGGAGGTGTCGGCAGCCCACCGCCGGCTGGGCTGGGCCGTGGCCAGCACCGCCTGGCTCCCCCTGGCCCTGCTGGCCTGCCTGACAGGCCTGGTCCTGGCCCTCCTCGCCTGGGTCGTGCCCGGCGACCCCGCCGCCCTGGCCGCCATCGGGGTGGCCTTCCTGGCCGGTGCCACCGCCGGGGCGTGGCGCCTCCTTTCCCAACGCATCCGCGCCGCGGCCGGGCCCGTGGAGGAGTCCATCTGGCGGACGGCACTTGACGGGGCCGTGGCCGTGGCCGCCAGCGCCCCCCTGCTGCAGGCCGAGAGTGCCCCCCGGTCCGACCCCGGCTCCTCAGCCGCCCGGCTCATGCAGCAGTACCTCTCCTCCCGGCCAAAGGGCCCGGGAGGGGGGCGCCCCCACCGGGCTGGGGGGGAGAGGGCGCCAGCGGGACGACCCCGAGCCGGGAGCAGGGAGCCTGCCCCGGCGGGAGGGTCCCGGGTGGAAGACGGGGTCGCCGGCCCGGCCGTCACCGGGGGGCCGTCCTGGCGGGCCCCCTGGACGGCCAGGCGCCGCCGGCAGCCCTCCCCCGTGGGCAGTGAGGACGCTGACGGCAGCCAGAACGAAGCCCGGGGCTCACCGGGTGCAGGCTCCTCCCCGCCCCCTGCCGGCGAGGCCCGTCCCCCAAAGGCCCCCTCATCCCCACCGGCTGGGGCTCCAGAGGTGAGCCCCGGGCCGGCCGGGACCGGGGCCAGGAGCGGCGGGGCGCCCGAGGGCCGCCCCCATCCATGGCCGGAAGCGCCCCCCTCCACTCCTGCCCCCCCGGCCCCCTCCCCCCGGGTCCCGGTACCGGATCCCTCGTCACCGGGAGCGGCCGGTCAGGCCGACCACGGGCAAGGAGGCCAGCCGACCGGGAGGACGGAGCCACCCCCCGGGCCCCCGGCAACTCGGCCCCCGTCGCCGGCCGACCGCGCCGGTTCATCACCGTCGCCCTCCGCCCTGGGCCCCGGCCAGCACGCCCCTCCCCTGGTCCGCATCCCCGCACCGGCGGAGGGCGGGGTGCTCATCTCGGGGCCAGGCCCGGGAGAGGGCAGGCTTCCCGGAGAGACCGCCGAGCTCGAGGCCCCGGCGACCGGGCGCCAGCACTCCCGGCCGGCGGGGTCGGGCGGACCGGGGCCCGCCGGGGACGACCCCGACGTGCCCACCCAGCAGCTGCCCTCGATCGAGGGGTAGCTCTCTGGTGCTCGGGGCCGAACCGGGGCGCCGGTAGGCGCTAGGCCAAGCGGGTGTGGGGGACGGAGGCCACCGACCCCGTCTCCTGCAGCTCGCGCACAGCCGGCACGGGGTCGGGGTCGGCGAAGAGCCGGTCGTCCCCGTAGTCGGCCGGGCGCCCGGTGGCATCCAGGACCCACCACGACGCCTCCAGGGCGATGCCGTTGGGGTCGTGGAAGTAGATGGAGTGGATGAACCCGTGGTCCACCACGTCGGTCACCTCGCAACCCGCCTCCTTGAGCCGGGCCCGGAGGGCCAGGAGGGCGTCCTCGTCGGGGAGGTTGAACGACAGGTGGTCGAACTGGACGGCCCGGGGGTCGGGGACCCCGGCTGGCTTGGCAAAGGGCTCCCCGGGGGCCCCGGCGTACTCGAAGAAGGCCACGGTGTTCTCCGCCCCGAACTCGAAGAAGTAGTGCCGGAAGGCCGGCGTCCCTATCGTGCACACCAGGCGGGCCCCCAGCACCCCGTGGTAGAAGCGCACCGTGGCGTCCATGTCCTGGGTCACCAGGGCCAGGTGGTTGATGCCCCGCCAGCGGGGGGCCTCATCCTCTCGTGCTGTGGTCATGCACCCATTATCCCCGCCCGGAGCTCCCGGGTAAGCCCCGCCCTCCCCCCCGCTCACCGGTGCTGCTCAGGGCCTGGGCCCGGTCGAACAAGGCCTGCAGGCGGAGGCGGAGCTCGGCGGTCATGTCCCTCACCTCGTGGCGGTGGACCCGGCCTCCGGGGCCCGCCGGCCGGGGGGGGACGATCGGGTTGCCCACCACCATGTGCACCTTGGTCCGGGAGGGCAGCTTGGCTCCCCGGGGGAGCGCTCCCTCGGACCCGCCGATGCCTATGGGGACTATGGGCGCCCCCGTGCGCAGGGACAGGTAGGCGGCGCCCTCGAAGAGCTCCTGCACCTCGGGGCCCGAGCGGCGGGTGCCTTCGGGGAAGACCACGAGGGACTGCCCACTCTCCAGGATCTGGATCGAGCGGCGCAGGGCCTCCCGGTCCGCCATCCCTCTCCGGACCGGGAAGCCACCCAGGGCGCTGAACAACCATCCCAGCGGACGCCAGCGCCACAGGGAGTCTTTAGCCAGGTAGCAGAGCCGGCGCCTGGTGACGACGGCCATCAGCACGGTGTCGATGTTCGACCGGTGGACGGGGGCCACGATGAAGGGTCCCGAGCTCGGGACCCTTTCCCGGCCCTCGATCGTCACCTGCCACAGCGCCCGGGCCAGGGCGTAGAGCACGACCCGGGCCAGGGCGTAGAACCAGCGAGCCGGGAGGGTGGGGGGGACGAGGCGGGGCGGGGGGCGCCTGGGTGCGGGGCGGCGGGCGGGGAGGCCGACGTCGCCAGGCTCCCGGCCGGGGCGGGGGGGGACGGCGGCGATCACCGCTTCTCCAGCAAGGACAGGATCTGGTCCACGACCCCCTCGACGGGGCGGCCGGTGGTATCGATCACGACCGCTCCCGGAGCCACATCCAGGGGCGAGGTGGCCCGGGTGGAGTCGTCCCGGTCCCTCCGGGCCAGCTCGTCGGCAGCAGCGTCGGCGGCCTGGGCCCCGGCCAGCTCCGCCGACCGCCGACGGGCCCGCTCGACGGGGTCGGCGGTCAGGTACACCTTGAGGTCGGCGTCGGGGCACACGACCGTCCCGATGTCACGGCCCTCCACGACCCCGCCCCCGTGGCTCTCCACCCAGGCCCGCTGCTCCGCCACGAGGACCCTCCTGGCCCCGGGGTGGGCAGCCACCGCCGAGGCGGCCCGGGTCACCTCGGGAGTGCGGATGGCGGCCGAGACATCCTCTCCGTCCAGCCGTACCGCCGACCCCTCGATCTCGAGGCGGACCCTCCCAGCCAGCTCGGTCACCCCCCTGGCATCCCCCGGGTCCATCCCCTGGCGCAGGACGGCCAGGGCGAGGGCGCGGTACATGGCCCCCGTGTCGAGGCGCTCCAGGCCGAGCCGGCCGGCGAGCTCCCTGGCCAGGGTGGACTTCCCCGACCCGCCCGGCCCGTCTATGGCGATCACCAGCGATCCCATGGGCCCTCATCCTGGCCCAACCCGTGGCCCAGGGGCCAGGGCGGCAGGCTCGCCCGGGGCTCACGGTCCCACCGCTACCAGCCCCAGCGAGGCGGCGTCCTCCCAGAAGGAGGGGTAGGTCTTGGCCACGCAGCCCGGCTCCTCGATGGTGATGCCGGGCACCCTGGCCCCGAGGGCGGCGAAGGCCATGGCCATACGGTGGTCGCCGTAGGTGCAGATGGAGGCCGGCCCCCGGGGGGTCCCGCCGTCGATGGTCAGCCCATCCCCCCTGGCCCAGGCGGGGACCCCCAGCTTGGCGAGCTCGGCGCAGACCGCCGCCACCCGGTCCGTCTCGTGGTGGCGGGCCACCGCCAGCCCGGTCAGGGTCGAGCGACCCCTGGCCAGAGAGGCCAGCGCCGCCATGGCGGGCAGGAGGTCAGGCGTGGCTCCCAGGTCCGCCTCCAGGGGATCGAGGCGCTCCGGCCCTCTGACCGTCACGGCGTCCCCCCCCTCCCAGGCGGCGACGGCCCCCATCCTGGCCAGGAGGGGGAGCGAGCCCAGGTCGGGCTGGTCAGCCGAGCCCCCCAGGTTCGTCACCCTGACCTCGCCACCGGTGGCGGCCGCCAGGGCGAACAGGTGGGCGGCGGAGCTGGCATCACCCGGGATGGCCTCCCTGCGCCCCCCATAGGGCGCCCCGGCCCGGACGAGAAGGCCCTCCTCCCCCGGCGCCACCTCGGCCCCCCAGCGGCGCATCAGGCTGGCGGTCATGCCCAGGTAGCCGGCCGCCCCCAGGCCGGTGGGCCTGACCAGCAGGTCGCCTTGCGCATAGGGGGCGACGAGCAGCACGGCGCTGGCGAACTGGCTGCTCGTAGAGCAGTCCACGGTGACGGCGCCGCCCCGGGGGCGCCCCGGCCCCACCACCACCGCCCCCGAGTCGCACAGGCTGACCGAGCACCCCAGGTGGGACAGTGCCCGGGCCAAGGGAAGCATGGGCCTGCGCAGCAGGCTGGGCCGCCCGGTCAGGGTGACCGTGCCCGGGCTCAGGGTGGCCACGGCGCAGAGGAAGCGCAAGGTGGTGCCGGACAGGCCAGCATCGACCTCCACGTCCTTCCCGGTAAGGGACCCCCCCGTGCCCCCGACCGCCCAGGTGCTCCCCTGCCGGGTCACCGTCGCTCCCAGGGCCTCGACCCCGGCGGCCATGCGCCCCACGTCGTCCGAGCCGGGCAGCCCCGCCAGCTGGCTGGGCCCGGCAGCCAGGGCGGCCACCACCAGGGCCCGGTTGGCATGGCTCTTGCTCCCGGGGGCCCTGACGGTGCCCGAGAGGGGCCCGGCCGGCCGCACGGCCAGCGCGGGGAGCCCCCGGGGCGCCACCGGGGCGGCCATCAGTCCAGCCGCCGCAGAGAGGAGGGACGCAGGCCCGCCCCCACCAGGGCCCGCCGCACGAGCCCAACCTTCTCGGCCTCCACGACCAGGATCACCACCCCCCGGTTCCCCTCTGCCGAGTGGGCGATCTCCAGGTCGGCGATGTTCACCCCCAGCCGGCCGGCCAGCGTGGTCACCTCGGCCAGGGCTCCCGGCCGGTCCGCCACCGGAACCCGCAGCTCCACCAGGTCCTCGGCCCTCACGGCCCGGGCGGGAAGGCTTCGCCGGGCCCCCCGGGCCCGCTCCAGCAGGTCCAGCAGGCCCTCCCGGTCCCCGGCCTCCACCATGTCCCTCACCCCCTGCAGGGCTTCCAGCAGCTGGTCCAGGGCATCCACGATCGCCTGGCGGTTCTCGGCGCAGATGTCGGGCCAGATGCCGGGGTGGCCGGCAGCGATGCGGGTCATGTCCCGGAAGCCCCCCGCCGCCAGCCGCAGGAGGGCGGCATGCTCCTGGGCACCGGCGGCCGCCACCCTCATGAGGGTGGCCGCCGTGAGGTGGGGAACGTGGGAGACCAGGGCGACGAGCCGGTCGTGGCCGGCGGGAGGGATGGCGATCACGTCCGCTCCCAGGGAGGAGATCACCTCCCGCAGGCGGGCGAAGGCGGCGGGGTCGGTCCTGGCCGTGGGAGTGAGCACCCAGGTCGCCCCCTCGAACAGCTCGGCGTCGGCCCCCTCCACCCCCTCCTGCTCGCTTCCGGCCATGGGGTGACCTCCCACGAAGAGGGGGTGGTCGACGGCCCCCACCACCGGGGCCTTCACCCCCCCCACGTCGGTCACCACCGGCAGGCGTCCTCGGGCCTGGCGCCCGGGCAGGCCCGGGCCTCCTCGGGCCCCGGCCCCGCCGTCGCCGGCCAGGACGCCCCGGGCCACCCCCGCCACGGCAGACACGGGAGTGGCCACGAAGACCACCTCCGCCCCGGGGTCGTCCCCCGGGACATCGAGGGCTCCCAGCTCCAGGGCCCGCCTCTCCCGGCCGGGGTCGAGGTCCCTTCCCGTCACGTGCCAGCCACGGGCCCGCAGGGCCAGCCCTATGGACCCCCCGATCAACCCGGTGCCGATGACGGCCGCCCGCCGGCGCTCACCCTCATTCGGGCAGGTCATCTCGCAGGCCCTTGGCCCCCTCCAGGTACACGTGGTGCAGCTCCGCCCGGGGCCGGTCCGTCTCCACGTGCAGGAGCAGCCGGACGCAGTGCGGGGTGGAGCCTATGACCGACAGCTCCCGGGCGCAGAGGAGGGGGACGTCCCCGAGGCCCGCCGCCCGGGCAGCGGCGGCGGGGAACATCGACACCAGGTCCTCGGTGGAGGTGAACAGGATGCTTATGAGGTCGTCATGGCCGAGCCCGTTGCGCTCCATCAGCGTGCGGATCAGGACCTGGACCTTGGCCGTCACCTCCTCCACGGTGTCGGCCCCCACCGTCGTGGCGCCCCGCAGGGCTCTCACCGCCATGGGTGGGAGAGCCTATCCCTGGCCCCCGGCCCGGCGGCCTGGCCCAGCAGGCGGACCTCCTCCGGGCTGAGCCGGCGCCAGCCCCCGGGCGGCAGCGAGCGGTCGACGAGGGGGCCGATCCGAACCCGTACCAGGCGGCGCACGGGGTGGCCCACGGCCTCGCACATGCGGCGCACCTGGCGGTTGCGGCCCTCGTGAACCACCAGGCGCAGGAGGCCCGGTGCCGGTTGGGAGACCCGGGCCGGGGCCGTCCGCCCGTCGGGCAGGTCAACCCCCTGGCGGAGACGGCGCAGGGCGCCCGGCGGCACCGGGCCCTCCACCGAGGCCAGGTACTCCTTCTCCACCCCGAAGGACGGGTGCGTGAGCCGCTGGGCCAGCTCCCCGTCGTTGGTGAGGACTAACAGCCCCTCTGTGTCGGCGTCCAGGCGCCCCACGGGGAACACGCGGGGCTCGGGCGGGACGAGGTCCACCACGCAGGGCCGCCCCCGCTCGTCCCGGGCGGTGGTGATGACCCCGGCCGGCTTGTTGAGCAGGTAGCAGACCAGGTCCGGCCGCACCGGGACGGGCCGGCCATCGACCGCCACCCGGGCGGCGCCGGGGTCGACCCGCTGGCCCAGGTGGGCCACCTCGTCGTCGACCGTGACCCGCCCCGCCCTGATCAGCTCCTCGCACGCCCGCCGGCTGCCCAGCCCCGCCCGGGCCAGGACCCGCTGCAGGCGCTCACCGCCGCCCCTCTCCCCCACGGCGCCCCCGCCGGCCGGCTCCCCTGGAGCCGCCCTCTCGCCGGCCCCCGTCACCTGTCCCGCAGGCCCTCCTCCAGTGTCTCCACCACCTCCGGGCCCGGCACGAAGTCCCCTACCGGAGGCAGCTCCTCCAGCCGGTCCAGGCCCAGCTTCTCCAGGAAGGCCGGCGTGGTCCCGTACAGGATGGCCTGGCCCGGCCCCGGGTCCCGGGACACCGCCTCCAGGTAGCCCCGCTGGCAGAGCATCCTCACCACCCCGTCCACGTTGACCCCCCTGATGGCGGCGATCTGGGCCCGGGACACCGGCTGGCGGTATGCCACGATGGCGAGGGTCTCCAGGGCGGCGGCGGACAGGCGGGACGACTGTCCCTCCAGGGCGAAGCGCTCCACGAACCCGGCCAGCTCGGGATGGCTCTGGAAGCGGTACCCCCCGGCCACCCGGGCCAGCACGAACCCCCTCTCCTCGGCCCGGTAGGCGTCGGCCAGCTGCCCGCACAGCTCCTCCACCCGCTCGGCCGGCACCTCCAGCAGCTCGGCCAGCAGGTGGGGCGGCACGGGCTCCTCCGCCACCATCAGGACGGCCTCTATGGCCCGCAGCTCCTCCGGCCTGCTCACGCCGCCACTCCCACCCAGGAGACGGTGAGCTCGCCGAAGGTCTCGGGCTGGTCCAGGTCGACCAGACCGTCCTTGTAGAGCTCCAGCACGGCCAGGAAGGCCACGACCACCTCCATGCGGGTGGCCGCGTCCCTCGTCAGGCTGCGAAAGGTCGTCCGTCGCACCCTGGCCACCTTGTCCACCAACGCCGTGGCGACCTCGGACACGCTCGGTCCGAGCGGGGGCAGGTGGTCCACCTCGACCCGGGGCGCCGGGCGGGGGCTGGCCGCCCTCAGGTAGGCCTGGCGGAGGTCCTCGGGGCTCACCCCGGCCAGGAGGTCGGGCGCCAGGTGGGAGAAGGGCTCCTCCATCCCGGCCAGCCTGGGAAGGGACCGCGAGGCCTCGGCGGCCAGCTCGGCCAGGGCTCTCCCGGCGTCCTTGAAGGTCTTGCACTCGAGCAGCCGGGCCAGCAGGAGGTCCCGCTCCTCCCACAGGGCCAGCTCCTCGTCCAGGTCGACCTCCTCGGGGCCGGGCAGCATCCGGCGGCACTTGAGCTGTATGAGGGTGGCCGCTATGAGCACGAACTCCGTTGCCACCTCGAGGTCCATGGCCGCCATCTGCTCCATGTGGGCCAGGTAGGCGTCCACCAGGCTGGAGATGGACACCTCCCATAGGTCCACCTGCTGGGCCGTGATGAGGTTGAGGAGAAGGTCGAGGGGGCCCTCGAACACCGGGGTGGTGACCTCATAGGGCACGGGGCCTCAGGTTACCGGCTCGGTCCCGGCCGGCTGGGGACCTACCATGCCCCCATGGCGAGAGTGTTCTCCGGCGTCCAGCCGACCGGCGACATGCACCTGGGGGGCTACCTGGGGGCCTTCCGGCACTGGGCGGCGGACCAGCACGAGCACGACTCGTTCTTCTGCGTGGTGGACCTCCATGCCCTCACCGTCGAGCAGGACCCCGCCGAGCTGCGGGAGCGGATCCTCTCCACGGCCAGGGTCCTGCTGGCCCTGGGTCTGGACCCCGATGTCTGCACCCTGTTCCTTCAGAGCCATGTCCAGGAGCACACCGGGCTGGCCTGGCTCATGGAGTGCGTGGCCGGGTTCGGCGAGCTGCGCCGGATGACCCAGTTCAAGGACAAGAGCGCCGGCCAGGAGTCGGTGAGCGCCGGCCTGTTCACCTACCCCGCCCTCATGGCCGCCGACATCCTCCTCTACGACACCGATCGGGTACCGGTGGGGGACGACCAGCGCCAGCACCTGGAGCTGTGCCGCGACCTGGCCCAGCGCTTCAACCATCGCTACGGGGAGACCTTCGTGGTCCCCGAGGCTTCCATACCCCGGGTGGGGGCCCGGATCATGGACCTGCAGGAGCCCACCCGCAAGATGTCCAAGTCCGTGGAGTCGCCCCAGGGCACGGTGCTGGTCCTGGACGAGCCGGCCGTCATCGAGCGCAAGGTGAAGAGGGCCGTCACCGACACCGGCACCGACGTCCGCTACGACCCGGTGCACAAGCCGGGGGTCTCCAACCTACTGGAGATCCTGGGGGCGGCCACGGGCCGGTCCCCCTCCGAGGTGGCAGACAGCTACACGGGCGCCGGCTACGGCCAGCTCAAGTCCGACGTGGCCGAGGCCGTGGTCGAGCTGCTGGCCCCCGTGCGGGAGCGCTACGCCGAGCTGTCGGCAGACCCGGCCGGGGTCGCCGCCATCCTGGCCAAGGGCGCCGCCAAGGCGTCCGACGTGGCGGCCGCCACCTTCGCCCGGGCCAAGGAGGCCGTGGGCCTGGTCCCTCCCCAGGGGGGCCGGCGCTAGGGACCGGGCTCGCCACCCACAGCTGGCGGCGGGCGGGCGGCCACAGGGTAGACCACTGGCCATGAACACGACCGAGCTCCGGGTGGACACGTCCCGCCGGCGGGTGGCCGACCTCACCTCGGAGGTGGCCGGCTGGTGCCAGGGCCGGGGGGACGGGCTCTTGAACGTGCTCGCCCCCCACGCCACCGCCGGCCTGGCCCTCATGGAGACCGGGTCCGGGTCGGAGCCCGACCTCGAGCAGCTGCTCGACCGCCTCCTCCCCCGGGACCACCGGTACCACCATCAGCACGGCTCGCCCGGGCACGGGGCCGACCACCTGCTACCAGTCCTGGTGAGCCCCTCCCTCACCCTGCCGGTCTCGGGCGGCCGGCTCCAGCTCGGCACCTGGCAGTCCCTGGTCCTGGTCGACCTCAACGCCGACAACCCCAGCCGGCGGGTCCGGCTGTCCTTCCTGGCTGGCTGAGCCCAGGGCGGCCGGCACCAGCCGGCGGGCGAACCCTCCTGCTCCCACCACCCGGGCCCCGCCGGCCCGGGCCTGGCCCGCCAGACGGCCGTCGGAGGTGACCACCACCAGCTCATGGGGACTGGGGTCGGCCGCCACCAGCCGGGCGATCTCCCGGTCGGCGGCATCGGGCCCCCCGGGGGCTCCCCGCACCTCCACCCCGGGCACCCCGCCCGGGGCAGCGCCGTCGAACACCACCGTCACCGGCTCTTCGAGGGCCCGGGCGAAGCGCCCCAGGGCCCTGACCAGGTCCCCCTTGGCCGCCTGGCGGTCCCTCCACCATCCCGAGGGCTGGGACCCGATCACGTTCATGCCGTCCACCAGCCACCGGCGCCGGGTCCCCGGCACGGCCTCAGCGGACCACGAAGCGCTCCGCGTCGGCATGCCGGAAGGAAAGGCCGTGCCCGGGCCGGGAGCGGTCGGGGCGGAGCACTCCCCCCTTCTCGGGCTCCAGCACCCCGTCGAAGAGCATGTGCTCGATGCGGACATGGTCGTGGAAGTACTCCAGGTGGCGCAGGTGCCAGGCCGCCGCGCAGGCATGGGCCGATATCTGGGGGGCGCAGTGGGCCGAGATGTCGACCCCGTGGGCGTCACACAGGGCGGCGGCCTGGCGGAAGCCCGTGTAACCCCCGCAGCGCGTCACGTCGGCCTGGAGGCAGTCCACGGCGCCGGCGGCGAGCATGCGGGCGAAGTACCAGGCGTCGTAGCCGTACTCGCCGGCGGCGATGTCGAGGCCGGCAGGGGCCCGGTCGCGCAGCAGCCGCAGGCCCTCCAGGTCGTCCGAGCTGACCGGCTCCTCGAACCAGCTCACCCCCGCCTCCCCGTAGCGCTCCGCCCAGGCCAGGGCCTGCTTGCGGGTGAGGGCGCCGTTGGCGTCCACGAACAGCTCCGTCCCGGGCCCGATGGCATCCAAGGCGGCCTGCAACCGGTCACCGTCCTGCCCGGGGTGGCGCCCCACCTTCATCTTCACCCTCGGGATCCCGGCCTCGACCCACCCCCGCAGCTGGTCGGCCAGGGTGTCGAGGGAATAGGAGGTGAAGCCCCCGCTGCCGTAGATGGGGACGGTGTCGTGGTGGGCGTCCAGGGCCACCACCAGGGGCACCCCCAGCAGCCGGGCCTTCAGGTCCCAAAGGGCGGTGTCCACCGCCGAGATGGCCATGCTGGCGATCCCGGGCCGGCCCAGGTTGCGGATGGCTCCCACCATGGCGTCCCAGGCCGCGGCGGTAGCCATGGCGTCCCGCCCCGTGACGATGGAGGCCAGCTTGTCCCGCACCAGGGTGGCGGTGGCGGTGTCGGCATAGGTGTAGCCCAGGCCGCCCATCCCTCCCGCCTCGACCTCCACCACCACCAGCGTGGTGGCTTCCCAGGCCATGGTCCCGTCCGACTCCGGCTGGTCGGTGGGGACCGTGTAGGCCGCCACCCGCACGGACTCGATGGGCGGGCCGGATGCAGGAGCCATGGGCTCCCGTCTACCCGGGAGCGGGGGTCGCCACACCCGGGCCCCGGGAACCGGCCTGCGCCGTCCTCGCCGTCCGCCGCTGCGCCCCCGTCGCTCAGTCGCCGTCAGCGGCCTTGAGGCAGGACCCGAGGGCCGCGGGCACCTCCCAGCGGTCGGCGGGGAGGTGGTGCTGGGCGGCCCAGGCCACCACCAGCGGGTCGCTGCCGGCGGCCGCCAGCAGCTCGGCACCGATGCGGTCGTGGGCCAGGTAGCGGGCGACCCTGACGGCCACCCCGCTCCTCGCCTCCTCATTGGCGTCATTGGCCCAGGCCAGGAGCCGCCCCTTCCCCAGGCCGGCGGCAGCCAGGGTGGCCCCCACCCGGGCCAGGGTGCCCAGCCCCGACTCCACCTTGCCCACGTCGTGCAGCAGGGCGGCCACCACCATGGCCCGGGACCCCCCCTCCATGGCCACCACCCGGCGGGCCACAGCCACGGCGTGCCTGCGATCGGGCCCGCTCATGCGCCTCCAGAGGTCCCTCTCGGCCGGCGAGAGCAGCCCGGCCACCCAGGCCTCTGCGGCCCGGGTCGGGCCACCGGGCCAGAGGGACCCGGCGAAGCGGCGGGCCAGGTGGCCCCAGCTGGCCCTGGGCGGAGCCACCTAGCCGACGACCAGCCGGAACCAGAGGTTGAGGGCCGGGTCGAACACGTGCCCGAGGGCGCTCGGGACGAGGAACACGAGGAGGAAGATGAGGGGAAGGGTGTACATCCTGATACGGAGGTACCCCGGCCACCAGGACCGGGGCAGGAGGCGCTCCACCACCGCCGACCCGTCCAGGGGCGGCAGGGGGATGAGGTTGAAGACGGCCAGGAGCACGTTGGCCACCCCGAAGTAGAAGAGCAGCTGCACGCCGATGGGCATGCTGGAGGGGCCGGCGAAGGCGAGGTAGCCCACCGAGGGCAGCACTGCCCGCAGGGCACCGGCGGCTATCCCCGCCAGGACCACGTTGGTGGCCGGACCGGCCAGGCTCACGATGAGGCCCTCGTTCCGGGGGTGGCGAAGGCGGGCCACGTTGACCGGTACCGGCTTGGCATAGCCGAAGGCCGGGAACCCCCCGAGCACGAGGATCGCCGGCAGGATGAGGGAGCCGAAGATGTCGATGTGGGAGATAGGGTTGAGCGTCAGCCGCCCCGCCCGCTTGGCCGTGTCGTCGCCGAAGGCCCAGGCCACCGCCCCGTGGGAGACCTCGTGCAGGATGATCGAGGGCACCAGCACGGCGAACAGCAGCATGGAGGTGGGCTTGACCAGATGGCCCCGGAGCAGGATGTAGGCCAGCAGGGCGGCCAGGATGATGACCAGCCCCTGATAGCCGCGGAGCCTGCGGCTGCTTGTCGCCACGGGCGCCACCCCTGGGCTAGCGCTTGCTGGCTGAGGCGCAGTTGATGCAAAAGCGCGCCGTGGGCATGGCCTCCAGCCTGGCCTCGGCGATCTGCTGCCCGCAGGACTCGCAGCGCCCGTAGGTCCCCTCGGCCAACTTGGCAAGGGCCCGCTCCACCTCGGCCAGGGCCTCCCGCAGGGAGCCGGCCAGGGCCTCGGCCTCCCCCCGCTCCGCTGTCACCTGGCTGGAGTCGGCGAAGTTGGGGTCGTAGCTCAGGCCACCGTCCTCGCCGTATCCCAGCTCGGCCAGCTTGGCGCGAAGACCGGCCCGCTCGTTCTCGAGCAGCTCGCGGTAGTCGACAGCCGGTGCGTCGTTGGACACAGATGCCATCCTACCCCCCGTCGACAGGGGTCCTATCCCACCCTCGGGCCCGGGGGTGGGCGGCCCGGTAGACGGCATGGAGCCGCTGGGTGGAGACCCGGGTGTAGACCTGGGTCGTGGCCACCGAGGCGTGGCCCAGCAGCTCCTGTACCACCCGGATGTCGGCGCCGTGGTCCAGCATGTGGGTGGCACAGGAGTGGCGCAAGACGTGGGGGCTCAGCCGCTCGCCGAGGCCGGCCCGGTCCCCGTGGCGGCGCACCACCCCCCAAGCTCCTTGCCGGGACAGGCGTCCCCCCCTGGCGTTGAGGAAGAGGGCCTCGGCGTCACCCCGCCGGCGCCGCCTCCCGGCCCGCTCCGCCCACACCGGCCGCCCCCCCGGCGCCAGCCACCTCTCGAGGGCCTGGCCGGCCAGGCGCCCCACTGGTACCACCCGCTCCCTGGACCCCTTACCGAGGACCCTCAACAGCCCCTCCTCCAGGGACAGGTCGGCCAGGGACAGGGACACGAGCTCGGAGATGCGCAGCCCCGCCCCGTAGAGCAGCTCCAGCACGGCCCGGTCCCGACGGGCGGCCGGGTCGTCCCCCACCACCACCTGGAGGAGCGCCCCCACCTCCTCCTCGCTGAGAGGCCTGGGCAGGCCCTGGGGAACGGCGGGGCGTCCCAGGTCGGCGCTGGGGTCGGCGGCGGCCCGGCCCTCCTCCAGGCAGAAGCGGTGGAGACCCCGAACCGCAGCCAGGGCCCGGGCCACGGTGGCAGGCCGCCGGCCGGCGGCTCTCAGGTGGGCAACGTAACCCGCCACCTCGACCTCGCCCGCCTCCCGGGGCGAGGACCCCCGCTCGGAGAGCCAGGACTCGTAGGCGGCCAGGTCTCGCCGGTACCCGCTAAGCGTGTTGCCCGCCCTTCCCTTCTCGACGGCCAGCCAGGACAGGAACTCCTCGGCATCGGCGCTGAGCGGGCGGCGGGAGAGGGGAGGGGCCGTCCCGGGCGGCCGGCGGGGCACCACTCGGCCTGCTCCCTCGTCACGCGGGGCGGGCGGCCGGCGGGAGGCCCGTCCCCCGGCCCCGGGACGGGGGCGGGACGGCGGTCCCGGCCCGCCCCGGCCTCCCTCCGGCGGGCTGTCGCCCGGGGCAGGCCCTCCACCCCGGGGGCCCTCCGCTAGCCGGTCGAGGTGAGGACGCTGCGAGCCAGGCACAGCCCGAGGATCGTCTTGGCGTCCGTGATGGCCCCCTCCGCCACCAGCCTCGGCACCTCGGCCAGAGCCACGGTCTCGGTGGCCATGTGGGCCTCCTCCACGCCCTGGGGGGAGGCGTGGCAGGGGGACAGGCCCTCGGCCAGGAACAGGTAGGACAGCTCGTCGCAGTAGCCGGGTGAGTTGTAGAACCGGGCCAGCTCCCTCCAGCGCGCCGCCCGCATGCCGACCTCCTCCTCCAGCTCCCGGCGGGCCGTGTCGAGCGGTGCCTCCCCGTCGACGTCCCGCTTGCCTGCCGGCAGCTCGAGCAGCTCCGCCCCGATCGGCGCCCGGAACTGGCGGACTAGCCAGGCGGAGTCGCCTCCTTCGACGGCCACCACGACCACCGCCCCGGGATGGTGGACGATCTCGCGCGAGAAGCGCCGGCCGTCGGGGGCCTCGAAGCCGGCCCGGGCCAGGGTCACCAGCGAGCCCCGGTAGAGCTCCTCCTCCCCGAGGGGGCGGAACGCTGCGCTCACCGGCCGGTCACGGCGGCCACCTCGGGCCGGGTCCCGTCCCGCCCGGTGCCGCTGGCCCGCTCCAAAGCGGCCCCCACCAGCTCCCGGAAGAGGGGGTGAGGGCGGTCGGGGCGGGAGAGGAACTCGGGGTGGGACTGGGTCCCCACCCAGAAGGGATGCTCAGGCAGCTCGACCATCTCCACCAGCCGGTCGTCCACGGACGTTCCCGAGCACACCAGGCCCCCCCGCTCCAGGCGCTGGCGAAAGCGCGGGTTCACCTCGTAGCGATGGCGGTGGCGTTCCCTCACCACCGGCTCCCCGTAGGCGGCGGCCACCCGGGTCCCCGGCTGCAGCACGGCGGCGTAGGTCCCCAGGCGCATGGTCCCCCCGTAGTCCACCACCTTGCGCTGGTCCTCCATCAGGTCGATGACCGGGTAGGCGGTCAGGGGGTCGAACTCGGTGGAGTTGGCCCCTTCCAGGCCGGCCAGGGAGCGGGCCACGTCGATGACCATGGCCTGCAGCCCCAGGCAGATGCCAAGGCAGGGAAGCCCGTGCTCCCGGGCGTAGGAGGCGGCGGCGATCTTGCCCTCCACCCCCCGCTCGCCGAACCCGCCCGGTATGACGATCCCCGACAGCTGGGCCAACCGTCCCTCGGCCAGCAGCCCGGTCACCTCCTCGGCCCTGATCCAGTCGATCTCCACCTGGGCCCCGTGGTAGAAGCCGGCGTGGCGCAGGGCCTCCACCACCGACAGGTACGCATCGGGCAGCGTGACGTACTTGCCGATGAGCCCGATGCGCACGGTGCGGGAGGCGGCCCGGGCCCGGGCCACCATGGCCTCCCATCCCGACAGGTCCACAGCATGGCCAGGGCCGTCGAAGCCGAGCAGGGAGCACACGTGGTCGTCCAGCCCCTCGGCGTGCAGCACCAGGGGCATCTCGTAGATGTTGGTCACGTCGATGTTGGAGATGACGGCGGCCAGAGGGACGTCGCAGGTGAGAGAGATCTTGCGCTTGAGGCCCGCCGTGAGGGGCTGGTCGCTCCGGCACACGATCACGTCCGGCTGTATGCCCCGGCTGCGAAGCTCCTCCACCGAGTGCTGGGTGGGCTTGGTCTTGTGCTCACCGGCGGGCCCGATCGAGGGGACCAGGGTGAGGTGGACGTAGCAGACGTTGGCCCGGCCCACGTCGTTGCGGAACTGGCGGATGGCATAGAGGAAGGGGAGGATCTCGATGTCGCCCACCGTGCCCCCCACCTCGGTGATGACCACGTCCACGTCGTCGGTGGCCAGGCGCCTGATGCGCTCCTTGATCTCGTCGGTGACATGGGGGATGACCTGGACCGTCCGGCCCAGGTAGTCCCCCCGGCGCTCCTTGGCGATGACCGCCGCGTAGATCGATCCCGTCGTGGCATTCGAGTCCCCGGAGAAGGCCTCGTCCACGAACCGCTCGTAGTGCCCGAGGTCGAGGTCCGTCTCGCTCCCGTCCCTCGTCACGAAGACCTCGCCGTGCTCGAAGGGGTTCATGGTTCCCGGGTCCACGTTGATGTAGGGGTCGAGCTTCTGCATGGCCACCCGCAACCCACGGCACTTGAGCAGGCGCCCGAGGGACGAGGCCGTAAGGCCCTTGCCGAGCGAGCTGGCCACCCCGCCCGTCACGAAGATGTGCTTCGCCACCGATCCTCCTCCCGGTCCCACCCAGGCTACCCGGGGCCATGGGGGAAACGGTGCATCCCCTGCCGGCGCCCTCAGCCCCCCCTCATGCCTGGCGCAGGCTGGTGATCCACTTCTCCACCGGCACCGGCTGCCACTCCGCCAGCCTGTCCAGGAGCGCCCCGGCCTCCCTCTCGCCGATCACCAGGGCCCGGTTGGCCTCCCTCACGAACCCCTCGTCCACGGCGTGGTCGAAGAACCGGAGGAGGTGCTGCCAGTAGCCCTCCACGTCCAGCAGCCCGCAGGGCTTGGCCTGCAGCCCCAGCTGGGTCCAGGTGACGACCTCGGCGAACTCCTCCAGGGTGCCGAAGCCCCCCGGGAGGGCCACGAACCCGTCGGCCAGGTCCGCCATGAGGGCCTTGCGGGCGTGCATCGAACCGACGATCCGCAGGTCCTCCAGCCCCACCTCGGCCACCTCCTTTGCCACCAGGGCCTCCGGGATCACCCCCGTGACCGTGCCGCCCAGGCGGCGCACCTCCCCGGCCAGGGACCCCATGAGCCCCACCCTGCTGCCCCCGTAGACCAGCCCCAGGTCCCGCTCCACCAGGGCGGCCGCCAGGTCGAGGGCAGCCTTGCGGTAGGCCGGGCGCCGCCCGGGGCTGGACCCGCAGAAGACGCACACCCGCCGCAGGCGGCTCATCGCCGCCGCTCCGCGGCGGCGATGGCCAGCAGCTCGCCGGCGTGCTCCCGGGCCCGCATGCTGTCGGGCTGGCCCGACAGCATGCGGGACAGCTCCACCACCCGGGCCTCCCCCTCCAGGGCCCGCACCTCCGACACGGTGCGCCTCCGGCGCACCGTCTTTCCCACCGCCACCTGGTGGTCGGCGAACGCCGCCACCTGGGGCAGGTGGGTCACGACCAGGACCTGGTGGGTCGCCGCCAGGGCGGCCAGGGACCTCCCCACGGCCAGGGCCGCCTCCCCCCCTATCCCCGCGTCCACCTCGTCGAACACGAGGGTCGGCCCGCTCCCGCCGGGGCCCGGGCTGTCCCAGCCCCCCAGGGCCAGGCGCAGGGCCAGCATGGTACGGGACAGCTCACCTCCCGAGGCCACCTTGGAGAGGGGCAGGACGGCCTCGCCGGGGTTGGCGCCCAGGCCGAACACCACCTCGTCGCCCGCCCCTCCCCCCACCTCCACCTCGAAGCGGGCCCGGGGCATGGCCAGGGTGCGCAGGCGGGACTGCACGGCGGTGGCCAGGCGGGGGGCCACCCTTCGCCGAACCTCCCCCAGGGCCTCCTCGGCCGCCTCCAGCCTGCGGCTGGCGGCGGCCCGCTCCCCCTCCAGCTCGGCCACCCGGGCCTCGTGACCCTCCAGCTCCACCAGGCGGCCTGCGGCCGCCTGGTGGAACCCCATGACCTCCTCCAGGGTCTCGCCGTACTTGCGCCGCAGGTCCCTCAGCATCTGGCGGCGGGCCCTCACCGCCTCGAGGCGGGCCGGGTCGTCGTCCAGGGACTCCCCCACCCGGCGCACCTCGCTGGCCAGGTCGGCCAGCTCCGCCATCACCCCCTCGAGGCGGGCCCCTGCCTCCGCCAGCGGGGGATGGCCGCTCAGCCACCTGGCCGCAGCGTCCAGTCCGGCCGTGCCCTCCCCCGTGAGGGCCGCCAGGGCGGAGAACGCCGCCTCCCGGTGGGCGCTGGCGCCGGCCAGGCGCTCCTCCTCGGCCGCCAGCGACTCCTCCTCGCCCGGGTCCGAGAGCCCGGCCCGGTCCAGCTCCTCCAGCTGGAAGCGCAACAGGTCCACCTCCCGGGCCCGGCTGCGGGCATCCCCCCCCAGGCGGGCCAGCTCCTCCTCGATGCGGGCCAGCTCGGCCCGGGCCCGGCCCCGGGGGCCGAGGTCGACGCCCCCCCAGGCGTCCAGCGCCCGGCGCTGGGCCCCTCCGGCCAGGAGGACCTGGTGAGCCTGCTGGCCGTGCAGCTCCACCAGGCACGCTCCTCTCTCGGCCAAGGACGAGAGGGGGGCCATCCGGCCGTCCACCCACGCCCGGGACCGCCCCTCCCGGGGGACGGCCCGGGCCAGCACGGTCTCGGCCCCCTCATGGTCGAAGCGCCCCTCCACGAGCGCCTCCTCGGCCCCGGTCCTCACCAAGGAGGGGTCCGCCCGGCCCCCGAGGAGCAGCCCCAGGGCCTCCACCAGCAGGGTCTTGCCCGCTCCGGTCTCCCCGGTGAGGGCGGTCATGCCCGGTCCGAGGACCAGGCTGGCCGCCTCGATCACGCCCAGCTCGCGCACGGACAGCTCGACCAGCACCGTTGCCCTACCGCTCGGACCGGTCGGCCAGCCCGAACTTCGCTTTCAGGATGGAGTGGAAGTCCCGCACCCCCAGGTCGACCAGGCGCACCGGGCTGACGCTGGTCCGGCAGCTCACGACGTCCCCCGGGGCCAGCTCGGATGCCTTGATCCCGTCTACCACCAGCACGGCCGGGCGGTCCCCCACCAGCTGCACCTGCACCCCCTCTCCCGGCTCCAGCACCAAGCTGCGGTCGAAGAGCATGTGCGGCGACACGGGGGTGACGATGATGGCCCGGAGGCAGGGCGAAGCAATGGGGCCCCGGGACGAGAGGTTGTAGGCCGTGGACCCGGTGGGGGTGGCCACGATGAGCCCGTCGGCGGCGTAGGTGACGAAGTGCCGCCCGGCGATCGACAGGGCCAGGCGGATCGTGTGGCCGGGGGCGCACTTCTCCACCACGGCTTCGTTGAAGGCGGGCCTGCTGGCCGGGGCCCCGGCCTCCGGGGCGGGGGGGCCGCTCCGGCTGAGGGACACGTCCAGCGTCATGCGCTCGTGCACCCCGTAGTCGCCGGCGAGGAAGCGCTCCAGGGCCGCTCGCAGGCCATCCGGCTCGACCGCCGTCAGGTAGCCCAGGTGGCCCAGGTTGACCCCGAGGATGGGCACGCCTGCCCCCTGGACCAGCTCCGCCGTGCGCAGCATGGTGCCGTCCCCGCCCAGGCTGACGGCCAGGTCCACGCCCTGCAGCGGCTCCATCCCGTCCTCGCTCACGGTGAGCCTGGCCTCGTGGCCCCGGGCCCCGAGCCACGCCGCCGCCTTCTCGGCGACCATGACCGCATCAGGCCGGCCGGCGTGCACGACGAAGGCAACCGTGGCCACTCCCTACCGCTCCCTTCCGGCCACCAGGGCCTGACCCTCCCCGACGGCCCGGGCCAGGTCGGCCGCCCGTCCCCGGGGGCCGCCGTGGGCCCGGGCGTGCAGGAAGAACTCCACGTTGCCGCGGGCACCGGGCAGTGGCGAAGCCATGGCTCCCATAATGGCGGCTCCGCAGGCAGCGACTGCGGACGCCACGGACTCCAGCGCCTCCCGCCAGACGTCGGGGTCCCGCACCACGCCGTGGCCCCTCGACACCTCCCGGCGGCCCGCCTCGAACTGCGGCTTCACCAGCAGCACGGCGTCGGCCCCCGCCCCGGCCAGGTCCCCGAGCAGCACCGGCGCCACCAGGCCCAGGGAGATGAACGACAGGTCCGCCGTCACGAGGTCGAAGGCCTCCCCTCCCACCTGGGCCAGGGTCAGGTGGCGCAGGTTGGTCCCTTCCATGGGGACCACCCGGGGGTCTTCCCGCAGCCGGGGGTCGAGCTGCCCCCGCCCCACGTCCAGGGCGACGACCTGCCTGGCCCCGTGCTGCAGCAGGCAGTCGGTGAACCCCCCCGTGGACGCCCCGGCGTCGAGGGCCCTCCGGCCCCTCGGGTCCACGCCGAAGCGCGCCAGGGCTGCCGCCAGCTTCTCGCCCCCCCGGCTGGCGTAGCGGCGGGGGGGACCGGTCAGCACCACCGGCTCCTCCGCCGCCACCAGGCGCCCCGGCTTGTCGGCGGGGGCACCTCCCACCAGCACCCGGCCCGCCATCACCGCCTCCCGGGCCTGCTCCCGGGAAGGGAGCAGGCCCCTTGCCACCAGCTCCAGGTCCAGCCGGCGCCGCCGGCTCAGCTCGACCTCGTCTTGGCCGCCTTCCTGGCCGGCGACCGCTTCGAGGTGGAGCTCGTCGCCCGGCTGGACCGGGACGAAGACCTGTCGGCCGGGGCCGCCTGCTTCTTGGCCGGGGTCTTCTTGGCGCTCGACCCGTCGGCGGGGGCCTTCTTGGCGCTGGACCCGGCCCCGGACCTGGGGGCCGCCTTCTTGGCCGCCGGCCTCTTGGCGCCCCCCTCCTTGGCCTCCGAGGCCCGTGAGCCGCCCGCTCCGCCCGCGGCCCGGGCCCCTTCCTGGCGGGCCTGGTCCAGGAGGGCCACCTGGCGAGCCACCTCCCGCTCCACCAGGTTCATCACCTGGGCCAGCTGGCGGGACACCTCGGTGCGGACCAGCTCCACCAGCTGCTCGGTGTTGCGCCGCCCCTGGTCGAGGAGCTGCTCCACCCACTCCTGGGTCTGGCTGCGCTGGACCTCCCCGGCCCGCACCAGCTCCCTCACGATCTCCTCGGCCCGGGCCCTCGTCATCTGGGTGAAGGCCATGCCCGCTTCGAGGTAGCGCTTGAACAGGTCGCCGTCAGCCATGGGACTAGACCGTAGCCCGCCACCGGCGCCCCTACCAGCGGTTCTCGGCCCCGGGGCGGACGGCCCCGGCCCGGGGACGGGTGCCGGGCCGGGCTCTCATGCCGGCACCGGTGCCCCCGCCACCATCCGGTGAGCGGCCTCGAGGGCCTCGGCCGACACCCCCCGCCGGGGGCTGATGACCTCGTCGATGATCCCGTACTCCTTGGCCTCGGCGGCGGTCATGTAGTAGTCCCGGTCGATGTCCCGCTCGACCTGGTCCAAGGGCCGCCCCGAGTGGTGGGAGATGATCTGGGCCATGCGCCTGGTGGTGGCGAGCACCTCGCGCAGGTGGATCTCCATGTCGCTCGGCGCCCCCCTGGTGCCAGCCGACCCCTGGTGGATCATGATCTTGGCGCTGGGCAGGGCCAGGCGCTTGCCGGCCGCCCCTCCGCACAGGATCATGGCCGCCGCCGACATGCCCATGCCCACGCAGATGGTGGAGACGTCCGGGCGCACGTGCTGGATGACGTCGTAGATGGCCATGCCGGCGTAGGAGAGGCCCCCGGGGGAGTTGATGTAGAGCTGGATGTCCCGGTCGGGGTCCTGGGCCTCCAGGTACAGGATCTCGGCCACGATGAGGTTGGCAACCTGGTCGTCCACCTCCTGGCCGAGGAAGACGATGCGCTCCTTCAGGAGCAGGGAGTAGATGTCGAAGGCCCTTTCCCCCCGCGCCGACTGGTCGAGCACGGTGGGGATGATCGAGTGGCGGACCGGCATGGGGCTCTCCTCCCTGTTATGCTTTTGGGAGCATCTTATCAGTGAGATAGCGTCTTCGGTATGAGCGACGACCAGCGCCCCCGGCGCACCCCCGTGTTCCCGGGCTTCAGGGAGATGGCTGAGAGGCGGGAGCAGCTGGCCCACCTGCTGGTGGAGAGAAGGGTCCGCCTCGGTCTGTCCCAGACCGAGGTGGCCGCCCGCATGGGCACCTCGCAATCGGCGGTGGCCCGCTTGGAGTCGGGAGGAGCCGATGTGCGCCTGTCCACGCTGGAGAGGTACGCGGCCGCCCTCGGGCACCGCCTGGAGTGGCAGCTGGAGGAGCGTGATGACCCCGGTGCCCGCTGAGCAGCCCCTGGCCCCCCTGGAGAGGCGCCTGGTGATGGTGAGGGGGGTCCTCGACGACGAGGTCGCCGGCCGGGCTGCCGCCGAGCTGATGACCTTGGACGCCACGGGGGACGGGCCCGTGACCATGTACCTGGACGCGGCCGGGGGCACGCTCGAGGCCGCCTTCACCCTCATGGACACCATCGACCTTCTCGGCGTGCCCGTGAACGCCGTGTGCGTGGGGCGGGTCGAGGGCCCCGCCGTGGGGGTGGTGGCCGTCGCCTCCCACCGGGTGGCCGGGGCCCACACCCGCTTCCGCCTGTGCGAGCCGGAAGCCCGGGCCGAGGGGCGGGCCAGCGAGCTGGAGCAATGGGTCCGTCACCACCAGGCCCGGCTGGCCCAGTTCACCGGCCGGCTGGCCCAGGTGACCGGGTGGCCCGCAGAGCATGTTGAGGCGGACCTGGCCGCCGGCCGCTACCTCTCGGCCGGGGAGGCGGTCCGCTACCGGCTCATAGACGAGGTGCTGCACCCCGCCGGGGGGGCCTCCCCGCTGGGCGGCGGCCGCCCGTTCGGCTTTCGCCCGTCCCACTAGGCCGGGCCCGGCACGCCGAGCCACGGTCGGGACCCGCCGATCGGCTACCCCTTGCCCTCGAGGGACCCGTGGCGAGGGATGGCCCGGGCCACCAGCTCGGCCAGGTCCTTGGCCTCCATGTCGGGGGCGGGGTCCACCTTGTCGTGCCCGGGCTCGGTCACTCCCGTGAGGACCAGGGCGAAACGGGCCTCCAGCCTGCGAGCCATGAGCCCGTCGGTGGAGGGACGGTCCCCCACCATGACCTCGACCTCGCCCACCCTCTCCCTCAGCAGGGCCGCCACGGGAGGGTGGGGCTTCCCGGCCACCACCGGGTCGGCGCCACTGGCATAGGCCACGGCGGCGAGCAGCGCCCCGCCGCCGGGCAGCGGCCCCTCCGGGGTGGGGTAGGTGGCGTCGTCGTTGGTCCCGATGAGGCGGGCCCCGCCCAGCACGCAGCTGGTGGCGGCCGCCAGCCGGTCGAAGTCGAACGACCGGTGCCACCCGACCACCACGGCGTCCGCCCGGCCCTCGGTGACCGTTCGCACCCCCCGCTCGGCCAGCGCCTCGTCCACCCCGGGGCCGGCGCAGACCAGGGCGGTGGACCCCGGGGGGAGCAGGGAGGCGGCGGCCTGGGCCGAGGTCAGGATGTCCCCCGCCTCCACGGGGATACCCATGGAGCCCAGCCGCTGCTGGTAGTCCGCCACCGTGAGCGAGGAGTTGTTGGTGAGGAAGACCACCCTTACCCCCGACTCACGCAGCTGCCCCACTGCCTCGGCGGCCCCCGGTATGGGCCGCCCCGCCAGCCAAACCACTCCGTCCAGGTCCACCGCCCAGGTCACACCCCCCATCCTGGCGAGCGGTCGAGTGGCGAGTCCATCCCAGGACGTGTAGGCAGGTCACGTGCCCCGCTTCGAGCCCTTCGCCGGGCTGCGCTACGACCCGGCCACCGTGGGCGGCCCGGACCTGTCCCGGGTGGTCGCCCCTCCCTACGACGTCATCGACCCCCCCCAGAGGGAGGCCCTGGCCGGGCGCAGCCCGTGGAACGCGGTGCGGGTGGAGCTGCCCGAGGGCGGCCCCGACCCCTACCGGGAAGCGGCCCGGCTCCTTTCGGACTGGGTGGACCGAGGAGTGCTCCGGACCGACACCCGCCCCGGCTTCTACCTCTACCGGATGAGCTTCACGGACCACGCCGGCCAGGCCCGCACCACCCGGGGGGTGATCGGGGCCCTCGAGGTTTCCCGCCCGGGTGAGGGTGACGTGCTCCTCCACGAGCGCACCACCCCCAAGGCCAAGACGGACCGGCTGGAGCTTCTGCGGGCCTGCCGGACCAACACCTCGCCCGTGTGGGGGCTGTCCCTGGCCGGGGGACTGAGCGCCCACTGCCAGGGGGACGGGGCGCCCGCCGCCACCGCCACCGACGACCAGGGGGTCCTCCACGAGCTGTGGGTGGTGAGCGACCTGGAGCGGATCGGGGCCATCGCCTCCAGCGTGGGATCGGCGCCCGTGGTCATCGCCGACGGCCACCACCGCTACGAGACGGCCCTGGCCTACTCCGAGGAACGCCGGGTCGACCGCTCGGGAGCACCGGGCGACTACGACCTGGTGATGGCCCTCGTCGTCGAGCTCACCGAGGACGAGCTGGCCGTCGGCCCCATCCACCGGCTCCTGACCGGCCTACCGGAGGGCCTGGACCTGGAGGGGGCCCTCCGGGCCCGCTTCGACCTCGAGCCCGCCCCCATCCGGGCCGCCGACCCCCCTGACCCCCCTACCCTGGCCCGCCTCCTCACCGGGGCGGGGGCGCCTGCGCTCGTCACTGCCGAGCGCAGCTGGTACCTCCTCGCCCACCCGGAGACCGCCACCCGGGCCGGGGACGACCTGGACACGGCCCGCCTGGACGTGGCCCTGGGCGACCTGCCCGGCGGCGAGGTCTCCTTCCACCATGACCCGGCCGTGGTCCTGGGGGCCGTGGCGGGCGGGCAAGCCGACGCCGCCGTGCTGGTGCGGCCGCCCTCGGTCGCGGCCATCGCCTCGGCGGCCCGGGAGCGCCGGCGCATGCCGCCCAAGACCACCTTCTTCACCCCCAAGCCCCGTACGGGGATGGTCTGGCGCCCGGTGACGGATTGAGCCTCGCTTAGGCTGGCGGCAGATGCCCGCCGCCGTCCACGACCTCGGTGACCTAGGGCCCCCGCCGGCCAGCGTCCACCCTCAGGCCATGCTGGGGCCAGAGACGGTGGCGGCCCGCCTCCTCGGCCACCCCGCCCTCCTCCTGGGAGGTCCCCGTGCCCTCCTCCTCCAGCTGGCTCACCCCTCGGTGGCCGCCGGTGTGGCCCAGCACTCGGACTTCCGGGCCAATCCCTTCGACCGGCTCCTGCGCACGGTGTCGGCCATGGGGACCATCGCCTTTGCCGACCCCGCCTCCTCCCGCCGGGCCCTCCAGGCCGTGGGGCGCACCCACCGCCGGGTGCGGGGACGGCGGCCTGACGGACGTCCATACTCGGCCACCGATCCCGAGCTGGCGGCATGGGTGCACGCCACCCTGGTCGACACCGCCCTGGTGGTGGAGCGGCGCTGGATCGGGCGGCTCAGCGACGGGGAGAGGGCCTGCTTCTACCGGGAGACCATGGCCCTGGCCGCCGCCTTCGGGGTGACCAAGGACGCCCTCCCGCCCGAGGTCGGGGCCTTCTCCGCCTGGGTGGAGGAACAGGCCGCCTCCCTCTCCGTTACAGACCAGGCCCGGGCCATCGCCGAGGAGGTCCTAAGGCCCCCCTTGCGCCGGGCCTGGGGCCGCCTGGGGCCCGCCGGAGAGCGGGTCGCCTGGGCGGCGCTGCGGCTGGTCACCGCCGACCTCCTGCCCCCCGCCCTCCGCCCCGCCTACGGCCTGGCCCACCCCGACGCACCGCGGGGGGCTACCCTCCGGGCCGTCTCGGCCCTGGCCCGGGGCCTGGCCCCCCTGGCCCCGGCCCTCTCCAGTCGGCCCGACGGGCCCACCCGGGCCGCCGCCCTCGCCACCGGCGCCCGGGTCTGAGGACGGCCCCGGGCCCTGGCCGGAGCCCGAGGTCCCCGGGACAAGGCGCACCTGGTGGGGCAGCTCGGCGGGGGGCGGCTGCTCGGGGGGGAGGGGGCGGGCGGGGTCGAAGGTCACGCTGATGTGCTGGAAGCTCTTGTAGCGCTCGATCCCGGCGTAGAAGGCATAGACGGCCTGGTCGGCAGGGGTGAGGTTCTTGGTGTCGGTGAACAGGCTGAGCAGGCCCCTCGGCCAGAGGCGCCGGGCCAGGACCACGTTCACCTCGGCGCAGACCACGGTGACCACCGCCTCGACGTAGATCCAGGCCAGGAGGCCCAGCACCACGCCGAACAGTCCCGCCAGCGCTGCCGTTCCCCGCAGCGTGCGCGCCACGTAGAAGGTGCCCACCAGCTGGAGGACCTGCCAGGCAATGCCTGCCATCACCGCCCCGGGCGCCACGTCCCTGGTCCGCAGGGGCAGCGAGGTCAGCCACCGGTAGGCGACGACGAAGATCGCCACGTTGAGGACGAAGGAGACGAGGGTGGCGGCCACGGTGGCGCCCTCGCCGATGACAGGGGAGGCGTTGGTGGTGAACCCCGACAGGCCCGTGGTGACCAGCACGCCCACTCCGAGCACCCCCAGCATGGCGGCGCTACGGATCCTGGTCTGGGCCGGGTTGAGGCGGTCCTGGCGGGGGACGGCCCAGACCCGGTTGAAGGCCTTCTGCCCCGCCTGAACCACCTCCAGGCCTCCGTGGAGGCTCACCACCACCCCGGCGACCAGCCCGAAGCGGTTGGTCGCCAGCGAGCGGATGTTGGTGAGGATCCGGTTGCCCACGATGGGGAAGTCGGTGATGGCCGAGTGCACGATCTGGGACCTGAGCCCCGGGTGGCCCTGGGCCAGGAAGCTCACGATGGCCACGAAGAGCAGAAGGAGGAAGAACAGGGAGATGAAGCCGTAGTAGGTGATGAGGGCGGCGAGGAAGTTTCCCTGGTCCTCGAAGAACTTGTAGGCCACGGCGATGGGGAAGCCGAGCCAGTCGTGGCGGCGCTGGAACCCGTCCAGCCGGGCAGTGAGGCCCATGCCTCCTAGCTACCCACAACGGCCCGGGACCGGACAGCCAGGCGGGGGCCGGAAAGGCGCCCTTTGGCCAGGCCTAGGCGGAGACCTCCCAGGTCGGGGAGGAGTGGAGCAGGGCCCGGAGGTCACCGGGTCCCTGGCGGTCCTGGGCCCCGGCCAGCTGCTCGTCCATCAGAGAGCCGTAATCGGGCCGCTCCACCGCCCGGAAGACGCCGATGGGGGTGGGCGAGTAGGGGCCCTCGGCCAGCCGGGAGAGCATGAAGGCCAGGCTGGGGTCCTCCCGGCGCTCGTCGTGGACGAGCAGGGCCTCCTCCCCCACGTCGGCCACGTCGACGATGCGGGCCCGGCCCTGGCCGTCCAGCATCACGCCCTTCTCCCTCTCGATGCCGAAGCGGATGGGCTGGCCGTGCACGAGGGGGATCAGGTTGCGGGGCCGGGCCTCCTTGGCCGTTATCTGCTCGAAGGCGCCGTCGTTGAACACGTTGCAGTTCTGGTAGATCTCGACCAGAGCCGATCCGCGGTGGTCATGGGCCCGCCGGAACGTCTCCATCATGTGCTTGCGGTCCATGTCATGGGTCCGGGCCACGAAGCTGGCATTGGCCCCGAGCGCCAGGCTCACGGGGTTGAAGGGGGCGTCGAGGGACCCGAAGGGGGTGGACTTGGTGACCTTGCCCACCTCGGAGGTGGGCGAGTACTGGCCCTTGGTGAGGCCGTAGATCTGGTTGTTGAACAGCAGGATCGTGAGGTTCACGTTCCGCCTCAGGGCGTGGATGAGGTGGTTGCCCCCTATCGACAGGGCATCCCCGTCACCGCTGATGACCCACACGTCGAGGTCGGGGCGGGCCAGGGCCAGGCCGGTGGCGATGGCCGGGGCACGCCCGTGGATGGAGTGCATCCCGTAGGTCCGCATGTAGTAGGGGAAGCGGGCGGCACACCCGATGCCGGAGATGAAGACCGTGCTCTCCCGCCTGACGTCGAGCTCGGGCAGCAGCATCTGCACGGCGGCGAGGATCGAGTAGTCCCCGCAACCCGGGCACCAGCGGACCTCCTGGTCCGAGGTCCAGTCCTTGCGGGTGGTGGCGGGGGCAAGGGTATCGCTCATCGGTTCCCCCTCTGGTCACGGCGGCCTTCCAGGAAGGCGGCCAACGCCGCCTCCACCTCGCCGGCCCGGAAGGGCACTCCCTGGACCTTGGTGATGGGCTGGGCGTCCACCAGGAACTCCGCCCGGACCAGCTTCACCAGCTGGCCCAGGTTGTTCTCCGGCACCACGACCTGGCGGTAGCGCGAGAGCACGTCGCCCAGGTTGGAGGGGAACGGGTTGAGGTGGACCAGGTGGGCGTGGGCCACCTGCCGGCCCCTGGCCCGGAGGCGGCGGCAGGCCGCCGCTATGGCGCCGTAGGTCGAGCCCCACCCCAGCACGAGCAGGTCGGCCTCCCCGCTGGGGTCGTCCACGGCGACGGGGGGGATGTCCCGGGCTATGCCCGCCACCTTGGCCGCCCGCAAGCGGACCATCCGCTCGTGGTTGGCGGGGTCGTAGGACACGTTGCCCGTCCCGTCCTGCTTCTCCAGGCCCCCGAGGCGGTGCTCCAGGCCCGGCGTGCCGGGCAGGGCCCAGGGGCGGGCCAAGGTCTCCGGGTCCCGCAGGTAGGGCCAGAAGACCGGCTCCCCGTCTTCGCCGGTGTGGTTGGCCTCAGTGGCGAAGGTCACGGAGATGTCGGGCAGGTCAGCCACGTCGGGAAGCCGCCAGGGCTCGGCCCCGTTGGCCAGGTAGCCGTCCGAGAGCAGCACCACCGGCGTGCGGTAACGCAGGGCGATGCGGCAGGCCTCGATGGCGGCCTCGAAGCAGTGGGCGGGGCTCATGGCTGCCACCACCGGGACGGGGGCCTCCCCGTGGCGGCCGTACATGGCCTGGAGGAGGTCCGCCTGCTCGGGCTTGGTGGGCATGCCCGTGGACGGACCGGCCCGCTGGATGTCCACCACCACGAGGGGCAGCTCGAGGGTGAGCGCCAGGCCGATGGTCTCGGACTTGAGCGAGAAGCCGGGCCCGCTGGTGGTGGTGACGCCCAGGTGGCCCCCGAAGGCCGCTCCCAGGGCCGCTCCCACGCCGGCTATCTCGTCCTCGGCCTGGAGGGTCCGGACACCGAAGCTCTTGTGCTTGGACAGCTCGTGGAGGATGTCGGAGGCGGGAGTTATGGGATAGGAGCCGAGGAAGAGGGGGAGCTTGGCCAGCTGGCTGGCGGCCACGAGCCCCCAGGCCAGGGCGGTGTTGCCGGTGACGTTGGTGTAGGTCCCCGGCGCCAGGTCGGCGGGGTGGACCTCGTAGGACGACTCGAAGAGCTCGGCGGTCTCCCCGAAGTTCCAGCCCGCCCGCAGGGCCAGGATGTTGGTCTGGGCCACCAGGGGACGGTCGGCAAAGCGCTTCTCCGTCCAGGCCAGGGTGGGCTCCAGGGGACGGTGGTACATCCAGGACAGGAGGCCGAGGGCGAAGAAGTTCTTGGCCCGCTCGGCGTCCCGGGGCTTGGCACCCGCCTCCTTGGCCGCCTCCTGGGTGAGGCTGGTCATGGGGACCTCGTAGACCCGGTAGCCGGCCAGGGACCCATCGGTGAGGGGGTTGGAGGCGTAGCCGGCCTTGCCCAGGGCCCGGTCATCGAAGGCGTCGGCATTGACGATGAGGGTGGCCCCCCTCGGGAGGTCACCGAGGTTGGAGCGCAGGGCAGCGGGGTTCATCGCCACCAGGACGTTGGGCGCATCACCGGGGGTGAGGATGTCGTGGTCGGAGATGTGGACCTGGAAGGCCGACACGCCCGCCAGGGTCCCCGCCGGGGCCCGGATCTCGGCCGGGAAGTCCGGGAAGGTGGCCAGGTCGTTGCCGAAGACGGCACTCACGCTGGTGAAGCGGTCCCCCGCCAACTGCATGCCGTCTCCCGAGTCCCCGGCAAAGCGGATGACGACGCTGTCCAGCTCCTCGGGAGGGCGGGGGGACGTCGCGGTATCGGTCAATGTGCCTCCGATCTCTTGCGCAGGAGGCATTGTATTGGCGCCGCCCTTCCGTCAGGTGGTAGGGGCCGAGGCGCCCCGTCGGGTCAGGTGACGGCTAGCGTGACCGTCCCGTGCCCTCCCCCCCGCCCGAGGTGAGCGTGGCCACCTTCAACACGCACTGGGGTGTGGACCGGTTCCGGAGGCCCTACGACGTGGTCGACGCCTGCCGCCAGCTGGCGGCCGACGTCCTCATCCTGCAGGAGGCCTGGCGGGCCGACGGGACGGTGGGCTTCGCCGCCGAGGCCGCCCAGCGCCTCGGCTATGCGCTGAGCTGGTTGCCCCTGGCCCGGGGTGACCTGCTCGCCCACCAGCGGCTCCCCGTTCCGCCGGCCAAGGCCCGGCTGCTCGGGCAGGGGACAAGGGGGGGCCGGGCCCCGAGGGGCCGGGGCGACTGGGGGGTGGCCGTGCTGTCCCGCCTGCCCGTCCGCTCCGAGGAGCGCATCGACCTCGGCCACCTGCCCCTCGACCCCTCCCGCAGAGGCGCCTTGCGCCTGGAGCTGGACGTGGACGGCCGGCCCTTCACCGTCGTGGGCACCCACCTGTCCCACCTCTCCCACGGCTCCCTCTGGCAGCTCCTGCGGCTGCGCAGGGCGCTGCCCGGTGAGGGCGAGGCGGCCGTGCTGGGCGGCGACATGAACATGTGGGGGCCCCTCCTCACCACGTTCCTGCCTGGCTGGCGCCGCTCAGTGCGGGGCAGGACCTGGCCCGCCTCCCGTCCGCACAGCCAGATCGACCACCTTATGGTCACCCCGCCCGTCGAGGTGGTGAGCGGCCGGGTCATGCCGAGGACCGGCTCCGACCACCGGGCCTTGCGGGCGGTCCTGCGCCTCAGGCGATGGTGATGGAGGTGTCCAGGAACACGTCCTGGACGGCGTTCAGCAGCTTCACGCCCTCGGCGGTCGGTCGCTGGAAGGACTTGCGCCCCACTATGAGGCCCGTCCCGCCGGCCCGCTTGTTGATGACGGCGGTGCGAACCGCCTGGCCGAGGTCGCCGGCCCCCTTGGACTCCCCGCCGGAGTTGATGAGGCCCACCCGGCCCATGTAGCAGTTCGCCACCTGCCAGCGGGTCAGGTCGATGGGGTGGTCGGTAGTGAGCTCGCTGTAGACCAGGGGGTCCGTGCGCCCGAAGTTGAGGGCCATGAAGCCGCCGTTGCACTCCGGTTGCTTTTGCTTCACGATGTCGGCCTCCAGGGTGACCCCCAGGTGGTTGGCCTGCCCCGTGAGGTCGGCGGACAGCGAGTAGTCCACCCCGTCCTTCTTGAAGGCGGAGTTGCGCAGATAGCACCACAGCACGGTGAACATGCCGAGGCGGTGCGCCTCGGCGAAGGCCTCGCTCACCTCCTGGAGCTGGCGGGTGGACTCCTCGGAGCCCCAGTAGATGGTGGCGCCCACGCCCACGGCCCCCAGGTCGAAGGCCTGGGCCACGGAGCCGAACATCACCTGGTCGTAGCGGTTGGGGTAGGTGAGCAGCTCATTGTGGTTGAGCTTGACGATGAACGGGATGCGGTGCGCCCACCGCCTGGCCACCATCCCCAACCCCCCGAGGGTGGTGGCGATGGCGCTGCAGCCCCCCTCGACGGCCAGCTCGCACAGCTTGGCGGGGTCCATGTAGGCGGGGTACTTGGCGAAGCTGGCCGCCGCCGAGTGCTCGATCCCCTGGTCCACGGGCAGGATGGACAGGTACCCCGTCCCGGCCAGGCGGCCCGTGTTCACGACCTGGGCCAGGTTGCGGATGACCGCCACCGGGCGGTCGGTGTCGAGCATGACCCGGTCGATGAAGTCTGGCCCCGGGAGGATGAGGTCCTCCTTGGAGATGGTCTTGCAGGTATGGCTGAGCAGGGACTCAGCCTCGTCCCCGAGCAGCTGCTGGATATCCACGGATCGCTCCTCGCTCGTATCCTCGCCTGCCGACTTCCTCCGTCTCCTGGCTCCGGCGTGCCGCCGGAGAGTGGGGCACCGGCCAACCAAGTCTTGCACCGGCCAGGCCGGCAGGAAAGCTCCTCCCCAACCCTACCCGGACCCTGGTGGCCGCAAGCGGGCCGGGAGGCGGCCCAGCTCAGGGGGAGGGACGGTCCGGGCGTGGGAAGGGGCGGCCCAGCTCAGGGGGGGAAGGGGCGGTCAGCGAGCCGGCGGGGCCGCCTCCCCCAGCCGCCCGACCGCCTCGGCCAGCGCCGCCCGGCACCGTGCCCCCCGGCGAAGCGGGACCACCCGGTCGGCCAGGATCTCGGTGCTGCTCATGGTCCCACCCCCTCTGGCCTTCCAGAAGCGCCGCCGCACCCGGCCCACCACCAGCACCTCCTCGCCCGTGTCGAGGTCCGCTGCCGCTGGCGGCGCCGCCATCCAGGCCACGGGGACGGTCTCGGTCCTCGCCCCCTCCCTGGGGACGCTCACCTCGAGGGCCACCAGCCGGTCCCCCGAGGGCAGCAGGCGCAGCTCGGCCGGCCGGCTCAGACGCCCGCTCAGCACGGCCAGGTTCAGATAGGCCATCTTCCTTTTCTCCCCTCCTTCTCGCGCGTCTCCGGCCCGGCCGGCGGGGCCGGCAGGCCGGCGGGGGAAGGAAGCGGGAGCCACTCTAACCACAGCATGTACCGTCGGTCCGGGCTCCCGGCGAGCCGGGCTCCAGGTGCTGGGGCGGCCGCCTAGCCGAAGCGCACCAGGTGGTAGTCCCGCCGGCCGCGCCGCAGCACCACCCACCTCCCGGCCAGCAGGTCCCCCCTCCCCAGCCTCCGCTCCACATCGGTCTCCCGGCGGTTGTTCACATAGGCCCCGCCCTGGGCGATCGTCCTGCGTGCCGCCGAGCGGCTGGGCTCCATCCCCGACTCGACCATCGCCTCCACGAGCGGCCACCCGGCGCCGGCCAGGCGGCCAACGCTGGCATCAGCGGAGGGCGCCTCGGCGAACACCTCGAGCAGGTCCTCCTCGTCGAGGCCCCGGAGGTCTCCGCCGAAGAGCGCCGCCGCCGCCCGCTCGGCCCGGCGCGCCTCGCCCTCCCCGTGGACCAGCGCCACCACCTCCCGGGCCAGGACCCTCTGGGCCTCCCGGCCCTCCGGTCTGGCCGCCACCTCCTCGTCCAGCTCCTGGATCCGCTCGTGCGGCAGCCAGGTGAAGTACCTCAGGTACTGCCCCACCACCTTGTCCTCGGCCTGCATGAAGAACTGGTGCAGCTGGTAGGGCGAGGTGCGCCGCCGGTCGAGCCAGACCGTGCCACCCTCGGACTTGCCGAACTTGGTCCCGTCGGCCTTGAGCACGAGAGGTGTGGTCATCCCCCAGGCCTCGGCGCCGCGCACCCGGCGTATGAGGTCGATGCCCATGGTGATGTTCCCGTACTGGTCGCTCCCCCCGACCTGGAGCCGGCAGCCGTAGGTGTCGTACAGGTGCAGGAAGTCGTAGGCCTGGAGAAGCATGTAGGAGAACTCCGTGAAGGAGATGCCCTGCTCCCTACCCTCCAGGCGGGCCCGCACCGATTCCTTGGCCACCATCTGGTTCACCGTGAAGTGCTTCCCCACGTCGCGGAGGAAGTCGAGCAGGCCCATCGGCCCCAGCCAGGAGGAGTTGTCCACCAGGACCGCCCCGGCAGCGAAGTCGACGAACTGGGCCAGCTGGGGCCTGATCCCCTCCACCCGGGCAGCGACCTCTTCGGGGGACTGCATGACCCTCTCCTCGGTCTTGCCGCCGGGATCGCCCACCATCCCCGTCGCCCCCCCCGCCAGGGCGATGGGCCGGTGGCCGGCCTCCTGCAGCCGGCGCAGCAGGCACAGCTGGAGCAGGCTGCCCACGTGCAGGCTGTCGGCGGTCGGGTCGAAACCGATGTAGACCACCAGGCGCTCGCCGTCCAGGCGCTTCTCGAGGCCCTCGTCGGTCACCTGGTGGACCAGCCCCCGGAAGCGCAGGTCGGCGGCAAGCGAGCTCATACCCCCATCCTGTCAGCCCCCGGCCCCGGGCTCGGCCGGGGGTCCCGGAGGCCCCCTAGCAGGCTCCGGGCCAGGTGATGGCCGGCCCCAGGCGTCCCCGGCCCGGAAGGCCCGATCGCCCCCGCCGGTTCCTGCCCGGAAGGCCCGATCGCCCCCCTCACCGGTTCGCGCTAAGGATGGGGCGTGCACCCTGGCGCCATAGCCGCGAGCCAGCCGGGCAAGGCCGCCTGCACGATGGCCGCCTCCGGGGAGACGGTCACGTACCAGGAGCTGGACGAGCGGTCCGCCCGCCTGGCCGGCCTCTTCTGGGAGGAAGGCGCCCGGACCGGCGACTTCGTCGCCATCCTCATGGAGAACAACGCCCACTACCTCGAGGCCTGCTGGGCCGCCCAGCGCTCCGGCCTCTACTACACGGCCATCAGCACCCGGCTCAGCCCCCCCGAGGTGGCCTACATAGTCACCGACTCCGGTGCCCGGGCCGTCGTCACCTCCCAGGCCATGGCCGGGGTCGCTGCCCGCACCAGGGAGCTCTGCCCGGAGGTGCGCACCTGGCTGGTGCTCGGAGAGGGGTACGAGGAGGCCCTCACCAGGCAACCGGCCCGGCCCCTGCCCAGTTCTGCCCAGGTCGAGGGGGCGGACCTGCTCTACTCCTCGGGCACCACCGGCCGGCCCAAGGGCATCAGGCGCCCCCTGCCCGGCCAGCCGCTCGGCACGCCGACACCGCTTCACCTGCTGCTCACCGGCCTGTACGGGTTCTCGGACGCCAGCGTCTTCCTCTCGCCCGCACCCCTCTACCATGCCGCCCCCCTGCGGTTCTGCATGGAGGCCACCCGCATCGGCACCAGCCTGGTCGTCATGGAGCACTTCGACCCGGAGGCGTTCCTGGCCGCCATCGAGCGCTATCGCGTCACCCACACCCAGGTGGTGCCCACCATGTTCGTGCGCCTCCTGAAGCTGGACCCCGCCATCCGCTCCCGCTACGACCTGTCCAGCCTGCGCTGCTGCATCCACGCCGCCGCCCCCTGCCCGGTCCCGGTCAAGCGCCAGATGATCGAGTGGTGGGGGCCCGTCCTCCACGAGTACTACGCCGGCACGGAGGCCAACGGCTTCGTGGCCATCGACTCCGAGCAGTGGCTGGCCCACCCCGGGTCGGTGGGACGCCCCTTGGCGGGCGTGGTGCATGTCACCGACGACGACGGGCGGGAGCTGCCGCCCGGACGGCCGGGGACGATCTGGTTCGAGGGGGGCGGGCAGTTCGAGTACCACCACGACCCGGCGGCCACGGCGGCCTCCCGCCACCCTGCCGGGTGGACCACCCTCGGGGACGTCGGCTACCTCGACGAGGACGGTTGGCTCTACCTCACCGACCGCCGGGCCTTCATGATCATCTCAGGGGGGGTCAACATCTATCCCCAGGAGGCCGAGAACGTCCTCATCATGCACCCCCAGGTGGAGGACGTGGCCGTGTTCGGCGTGCCCAACGAGGACTACGGCGAGGAGGTGAAGGCTGTGGTCCAGCCCCGGGACATGGCTCTCGCCGGCCCCGACCTCGAGGCCGAGCTGCTGGCCTGGTGCCGGTCCCGGCTGTCGCCCCTCAAGTGCCCCCGCAGCGTGGACTTCGAAGCCGAGCTGCCCCGGCACCCGACGGGCAAGCTCTACAAGCGGCTGCTGCGGGACCGCTACTGGGCCGGCCACCAGACCAGGATCGTCTGAGGGCGCCGGCGGTGCCCCGGGGGCGGCCGGCGGCCCCCGCCCCTAGCCCACCTCGACGGCGATCTTTCCCTGGGTGTGGCCCTCGGCCAGCTTCGCCAGGGCCTCGCCGGCCCGGTCGAGCGGGTAGGTCTGCTGGAGCCCGACCCGGATATCCCCCTTCTCGGCCATGGCGGCCAGCTCGCCCAGCTGGGAGGGCTCGGGGCGCACGAAGACGTACCGGCCGCCCAGCTCCTTCACCGCGGGGGGGTCCATGACCGAGGCCAGCCGGCCGCCGGGGGACAGCAGCCCCGGCGCCTGACGCAGGGCCTCCCCACCCACCAGGTCCAGCACGGCGTCCACGCCATCAGGGCAGTGCTGCCTCACCTGGTCCGCCACGTCGCCCGCCGTGTAGTCGACCGGGGTGGCCCCGAGGGACGCCACCCAGTCGCGGTGCCGGGGACTGGTCGTGCCCAGCACCCCGGCGCCCAGGGACCTGGCGATCTGCACGGCGAAGCTCCCCACTCCCCCTCCGGCGGCCAGGACCACCACGGTCTGGCCCGGGCCGACACCCAGGGCCTCGGTGAGCGCCTGGTAGGCGGTGAGGCCGGCCAGCGGCAGGGCCCCGGCCTCGGCCCAGGAGAGGCCGGCTGGCTTCCTCGCCAGGGCCCGCACCGGGACGCTGGCCAGCTCGGCGAACGTGCCCAGGTGGACGAAGTCCTGGCGGGCGTAGCCGATGACCTCGTCACCCACCTGGAAGGAGGTGACCGCCGGCCCCACCTGCTCCACCGTGCCGGCCAGGTCCCACCCCGGCACCAGAGGGAAGAAGGTGGGTATGAGCGAGTCCAGGTTGCCGGCCAGGATCTTGTAGTCGACCGGGTTGCACCCGGCGGCCCGGACCCGCACCAGCAGCGAGTCGGGCCCCACCTTGGGCTGGGGGGCGTCTCCCCACCTCAGCTCCTCGGGCTTCCCGTAGCGTTCGGTAAGAGCGGCATGCATGGGCTCCGTCATACCATGATTGGCCTCATGAGCTTCTCCCTCGTGCCCGCTCCCGTCCGCTACGCCCCCCGGGGGATGGTGTGCGCCATCGACCACCTGGCGTCGGAGGCCGGCGTCGCCGTCCTCCGCCAAGGGGGCTCGGCCGTGGACGCCGCCCTGGCCACCAGCGCCGTGCTGGCCGTCACCTGCCAGCACGCCTGTGGGATGGGAGGTGACCTGTGGGCCTTGGTGCACCCGGGCCCCGGCGAGCCGCCCGTGGCGCTCAACGCCTCCGGAAGGGCAGGCTCGGGGGCGGACCCCGGGCGCCTCCGGGACGAGGGCCACAGGTGGATGCCGGCCTTTGGCCATCCGGCGGCGGTCACCGTCCCGGGTTGCGTGGACGGCTGGGTCGCCTTGCACGAGCGCTTCGGCCGCTTGAGCCTGGACGAGGTGCTGGGGGCGGCGCAGTGGTACGCCGCCCACGGGTTCCCCGCCTCCCCCGGCCTGGCCGCCTCCGTTGCCAACGTGGCCCACCTGCCGGAGGCGGCCGACTACCTGGCCGGGGGGAGCCCACCCCAGGCCGGGGACACCATCCGCCGCCCCGGGGTGGCCCGGGCCCTTGCTGCCATCGCCACGGGGGGACGGGACGCCTTCTACCGGGGGGAGTTCGGCGAGGGCCTCCTGTCCCTGGGCGCAGGGGAGTACTCGGAGGCCGACCTGGCCCGCAGCCAGGCCGACTGGGTGGACCCCCTGGTGGCCGACGCCTGGGGCCACCACCTGTGGACGGTGCCCCCCAACTCCCAGGGTTACCTGACCCTGGCCAGCGCCTGGATCGCCAGCGGGCTCGACCTGCCCACCGACCCTGACGACCCCCTGTGGGCCCATCTGCTGGTGGAGGCATCCCGCCAGGCGGCCTACGACCGCCTCGACGTGCTGCACGAAGGGGCTGACGGCGCCGCCCTGGTGGGGCCGGGCCGCCTGGCGCCACGGCGGGACGCCATCCGGCCCGACCGGGCCGGGCTCATCCCCGTCCCCGCCGGGGCCGGGGACACCATCGCCCTGTGCGCTGTGGACTCGAGCCTCCAGGGCGTCTCGCTGGTGCAGTCCAATGCCTCGGGGTGGGGGTCAGGGCTGATCGTCCCCGGCGTGCGCATCTTCCTGCACAACCGCGGCCAGGGCTTCTCACTGGTGCCGGGCCACCTGGCCGAGTACGGGCCCGGCCGGCGGCCGCCCCACACCCTGTCCCCCACCCTGGTCACCCGTCCAGGAGGGGAGCTGCGGCTGGTCCTCGGCACCATGGGCGGTGACGCCCAGCCCCAGATCCTCCTCCAGCTGCTGGCTCGCCTCCTCAGCTCGGGCCAGGCGGTGGAGGAGGCCGTGGCGGCGGGGAGGTTCGCCCTCGGGCCGGCGCAGGGAGAGAACGGGTCGCAGGCGCCCGGAGCCGGGACCCTGCCGGCCCCGGCCGGGACCGTCCCGGCGCAGTCCGGGGCCCCGGCGACGGGTGCAGCGGGCGGCGGGCCGCCGGCGGGCTTCGACACCTGGGCCTGGCGGGGGGCCGTATCGGTCCTCGTGGAGGGGCAGGCTCCGCCCCGCTGGGCCGAGGGCCTGACCACCCGGGGCCACGCCGTGGCGATGCAGGAGCCTTGGGCCCGGGGGTTCGGCCATGCCCACGCCATCGAGGTGAGAGGCGGCCCCGGGGCGGGCCTCGTGGGGGCCACCGACCCCCGGCCCCGGTCCGGGGCCGCTGCTGGCTGGTGAGGTCTTAGGCCGGGCTGGTGAGCTCGGGGCCCGCCTACCCGAGGGACGCCAGGCGCTCCGCCGTGTCGGACAGCTCAGGGTCGTGGTCGAGGACCCTCTGGAACAGCTCCCGGGCCCGGGCCAGCTCGCCTGACCGCTCGTAGAGGTCGGCCAAGGCGTACCACTGGCGCACATGGTGCTCGCGGGTCACCCGGGCCGGGCGCAGGGACCTCTCCAGAAGGGAGACGGCCCCGGCCAGGTCCCCGCCCTCTGCCAGGGTCTCGGCCATGACGATGCGCCCCTCCGCCACTAGGTCGGGGCCCGGCGAGGCGCGGCGCAGCTCGTCCCACAGGCGGCGCACCTGGGCTCGCCGGCCCAGCGCCCGGTAGCAGTCCGCCAGCACGGGGTGCTGGTCGAAGGACCCGGTGAGGTCGTGAAAGGCCTCCAGCTGCCGGATGGCGGCCGCCCAGCGGCCCCGCCGGTACAGGCACAGCCCGTACAGCTCCCGGACCGCGGCAGCAGCGGGAGCCTCCCGTGCCAACCGGGCCAGCAGGCGCTCGGCCTCCTGGTAGCGGTCCCGCTCGTAGGCCCGGGCGGCCCGGGCCAGCTGCGCCTCGAGGGCTGGGACCAGACGGGGCTCGGCTGCCTGGCGCAGCTCGTGGCCCACGTCCTCGGGCAGGCGCCCGTGGCTCCCCCCTGGAGCCCGGCGGCGACGCGTGGGCCCCGGGCGCCCGTCCTCCTCGGAGCGGACCCAGACCTCCGGCTCCCAGGCCGGGGGGGGCCCGGGGGCGTGCGACGTATCGGGGCGGCCCCGGCCCGGGCTTCCCGGCCCCTCCTCACCCTCCCCCAGGGCACGGGCCCCCCGGCGGGCGATGCTCCCCCATCCCTTCCGGGCTTCGTCCCTGCCCTGGCGTCTCCCCCCAGCGGTGCGCGGGCCGGTCGAACGGCTGGTGCGCGGGCCGCTCCGGCCTCCCTGGTCGCCGGGCCGCTTGCTCCCGCCCTCCCCCCGGGCGGTCCTTTCCTCCCCCTGGCGGCGGGCGGGCCCCCCCTCTCCGCCCCGGTCACGAGGGGGCCTCGGCTCCCCGTCACCCCCGCTGCGCCTGGCCCGGGCCTGCTGGGCGGGCGCCTTCCTCGGCGGCCGGGCGCGCCGGGCGGGCTTGGCTCCCTCAGGGTCCTCCCGGCGCCCCGCCTGACCCTGACGCCGCCTGCTATCGCCGTCCCTGCGCACCGAGCCATGGTACGGGGCGCCCCCTGGGTCCTCTCCCGCCGCCTCCCGGGCTCTGGCCCGGGGCTGGACGCGACCAGGGCCCCGCCATGTGGCGGGGCCCTGGCCCAGAAGGTGTTCGGCGGCGACCTACTCTCCCAGGGGGATGCCCCCCGAGTACCATCGGCGCTGGCGGGCTTAACTTCCGTGTTCGGGATGGGAACGGGTGTGACTCCGCCGCTATGGCCACCGAAACGCTGTCAAGCACACGGCTGGGAGCCACTGGCGCCAGCCCCTGTGAGCCTTCCATAGCGAGCACAAGCAGAGGATGGGTCTCCAAGCCCTCGGCCGATTAGTACCGGTCGGCTGAACACGTTGCCGCGCTTACACCTCCGGCCTATCAACGTGGTCGTCTGCCACGGGCCTTACCAGGTTTACCCTGTGGGAGATCTCATCTTGGAAAGAGCTTCGCACTTAGATGCCTTCAGCGCTTATCCCTGCCGTAGGTCGCAAACCAGCGGTGCTCTTGGCAGAACAACTGGCACACGAGAGCTACGTCCGTCCCGGTCCTCTCGTACTGGGGACAGCCTTCCTCAGATCTCCTGCGGCTGCATCGGATAGGGACCGAACTGTCTCACGACGTTCTAAACCCAGCTCGCGTACCGCTTTAATGGGCGAACAGCCCAACCCTT
>JAJPHD010000009.1 GCA_021325455.1 Actinomycetota bacterium | reverse complement strand
CTCCAAAAGGCCACGGACCCCGGGAGCTTCCCCCCCGTCCCCATGCCGAGCCAGTCAAGCATCAGCCACAAGGGGTCCACCATGAGTGATCCCCCCTAGGGGTGGGGCGGGGAGCAGCCCCTGGGACATGGCGATGGACACCGCATGGGCCTGGGTACGGGCGCCCAGCTTGTCGAAGATGTGGCCCTTGTGGATCTCCACCGTCTTGGTGGCCATGCCCAGGACGGTCGCTATGGCCTTGGAGTTGAGGCCGTCAGCCATGGCCTGAAGCACCTCCTGCTCCCTCTTCGTGAGCTCGATCCCTCGTCCTGCGCCCCGGTCATGGGCCTCCCGCCACCCGCTCAGCACGAGACGGGCTGCGCGGGGATCCAGGACGCTGCCCCCGGCCGTCACCGCCAGAACCGCCTCCGCCACGTCCTCGCAGGGGGTGTCGTACATGACGAGGCCCTGGGCGCCGGCGGCCAGGAGGCTCGTGGCGCTCTCCGGGGACCAGCGCTCAGCCATCACCACGACCCCCATGCCCACACGCGCACAGGCCTCGACGGTGGAGGAGGCGCTGGCGCCGGCCAACGGGTCCGACACCAGGGCCACCTGAGGGACGCAGGCCCGGGTGACCGCCGTCACCTGGGCCGGCGTGGAGACCTCGGCCACGACCTCCAGGCCCCTGGCCAGGCAGGCCCGGGCGATCAGCTCCCTCACCAGGCGGTTGCGGTCCCCGATCACCAGCCGGCCGGCTGGCCGGGGGCGGTCGCGGCCGGGGTCGGACCAGGACCCCGGGTCTGCCAGGGCCGCGCTGAGCACCGCCTGGGTCTGGCTCTGCACCCCGAGCTTGATGTACAGGCGCTGCTTGTGGTTCTCGATGGTCTTCGGGCTGATGGCCAGGCGCTTGGCCATCTCCGACACGGTGAGGCCGGCCCGCAGGTAGGACACGATCTCCCTCTCCCTGAGGGTCAGGTCCTGGCCGGGCTGCCACCCGGGAGGTCTCCGAGCTGGCACGCGCCTCTTGTCCGGTACCGGCACCAGCCCCACCGCCTCCAGGAGGCGGCCCAGGGGCGAGCGGGTCGACACGTGGCTGGAGAGGCCCATGGCCCCCAGGTCCGGCATGGCCCTCTCTGCCGCCTGACCGCTGGCAATGGCCACGGTCCGGGCTCCCGGGCTCAGCCTCCGGATGGTGGACATGGCCAGGCTGGCCCCCTCCAGCTGGCTGGCGGTGATCTCCAGGAGCACCACATCCGGACGGGCGGCCCGGCACACCGCCAAAAGGTCCTCCCACCCAGTCACGAGCTCCAGGCTCTCCACCGTCTCGCTGGTGCTCATCAGCTCGGCCAGGCCAGATCGGAGCAGCCGGCTGGAGACCTGGGCGACCATGCGGGTGCCGGGCCGGGGGGCTCCCGGGACAGCTCCCTCCTGGGGAGGCACGGCCGGCCCCGAGGTGGCGTGGGGGGGGCCGGAGGGCTGGTCGGCCCGGCTCCAGGGCCCGACCACCGTTGGGGGTCGGGGGTCAACGCCCTCTCCCGGGCGGAGCCCGGGCGAGCCTGGCGATCCGGGACCCGCCTCTGATGGCAGGTCGGCTTGGTCCTCTCGGCTGCCCCCCACGTCGGGAAAGAGCAGGAAGCTGCCTGTCCTGATACGCCCCGGTTGCCCGGCCGGCCGAGCCGGGCCGGCGTCACGCCAGCCTCTCCAGGAACGAGGTATCAGCAGGCTCGCTGTTGCCTCTTGTGCTAGCAGATGGCAGTCGGGCCGAGCTGATCTCATGTACGTGGTGGGCACCTACCGGAAGTTGGACGACGAGGCGCGCCGGGCCGCCCTCTTCGCCGGGGACTTGTTCGTCTATCCGCCCCTGCCCGCCAGCGCCGCCCTGGCCCACCTCGATCCGGACGAGCTGGCCGGCTCCGAGGCCGCAGCGTTGGAGGCCGCCCGGCTGGTGGTGGGGGGCCTGGGGTGCGACCCGCAGGAGACCTACCTCACCCCGCCAGCGCTGGTGGGCCCACCTCGGGGCTCGGAGGCGGCCCCCACGGCCGGGGCGGGACGGAGCAGCGGAGGCCGCCGGCGCCGGGTGTGGACGTGCCAGGTGAGCTGGAAGCTCCTGGTGGGCGGCGGTCCCCGGGACCGCCCCTTCGAGCTCGAGCGTAGGACCGACCTCGTCTTGCGACCCACCGAGTCGGAAAGAGCGCGTCAGGTGATCGTGGCCTACGAGCCTGGCACCGTAGTGCTGTCCGCACCCGGCCACGCCCGGCTGGCCCTGGCGACCGGGCCCGGGATGGCGGCGAGGGTGGTGGAGTTCCGTACCGTGAACGCGCTGGACCTGGTGGAAGGCCGAGGAGCCCTGTGCCCCCAGGCGGCCCTGGAAGGAATCGCCATCGACGAGTTCCTTCGAGCAGAGGACTACTGCCCCATTCCCGCTGCCGCGCTCCGGCGGTACCGGCTGGTGAGCACGCAGCCCTCATCGTCCCCCCGGCAGCGTCCACCCCGGTCCCCCGCCCAGGGTCGCTCGGCCCCGGCATGGGACTCAGCTTGAGCTGAGGCCCAGCTCCATGACAAGGCGTCGTAGGTGGTCCAGGCAGCGGCCCCGGGTGGGACCGATGCTCCCGATCCTCATCTCGAAGGCCTGGGCCAGCTCCTGGTAGCTGGGGCGCGGCTCGGCCATGAGGAGATCGAGCAGCATGCGGCACCGAGGTGACAGCTCGTCGCAGGCGCGATGCAAGGCGGCGTCCCGCTCGCCGGCAAGGGTCCGTGCCTCGACCGGGGCGGCATCGTGGTCCACCCCGTCCAGGACGCTGGCGTCGCCCACCGGCACCTGGCGTTCCAGGGCCCGCATCACCCGCAGGCATTCCCGGCGGGCGGTGGTGGCGAGCCACCCACCGACTCGCTCCGGATGCTCCACGTAGCTGATGGCCTCCAAGAGCCGTAGCCAGGTGGTCTGGGAGACGTCAGCAGCATCGGCAGGCGCCAGGCGGTGGCGCCGGGCTATCGCCTGGATCATCGGATCGAACCGCTCGACGAGCTGGGCCCAGGCCCAAGCCTCCCCCCCGAAGGCTTGGGCCATGAGCGACCTCACCACGACTTCCTCGCCGGCGAGGCACTCGCCCCGGTCCGGCTCACCTCCTCCGACGGGGCCGTGGCTTGCCCGGTCGACGTCGGTGACGGTCATCTCCCCCCCTCTCTTCCTTGCCCTTCCGGCGGGCCCGCGCCTCTGGGCCCCTACCTCGCTCTCCTCTGGCGACCCCTTGTCAAGGACACCCCGGAAAGACCCGCCTGAGCCTAGGGCCGGCCCCCCCGGTGCACATCACCAGAATTGGTGAAACCAGGTCAGCGGGCCGGGAGCCGCCAGCCCGCTTGCCTGGCCCGGGCCACGGCGGCCAGCTGAGAAGTGACCCCCAGCTTGGCCAGGATGGACTTGATCTGGGAGCGCACGGTGGAGATGGACAGGTAGGAGGCCCTGGCGATGGCCTCAGCGGGCTGTCCATCCATGAGCTGGGCCAGCACTTGCTGCTCCCTGGGGGTGAGCTGGCCGAAGGGAGCGAGCAGCTGGTTCACCTCGTGGTTACGGCGCCGGTACCAGCCGACCAGCTCGGCCCGTACCAGGGGGTTCATGGCGGGCCTCCCGTCGCCTACCCTCTCCAGGGCATCCAGCACCTCTCCAAGGGGCTGCCCCTTGTCCATGACGGCGGCGGCGCCCGCTTCCAGGCAGCGGCCCAGGACCCAAGGGTCGGTCTCGCCGGTCATCACGATCACGGCCCTCCCGGGCCCTCCGAGCAAGGCCAGCAGGTCGAGCCCGCTCCCGAAGGCACCCAGCTTGAGGTCCAGAAGCACCACATCCGGTCCCCAGTCCAGAGCGGGGGTGAGGTCGTCCCGGTGGCGGGGGATGACGGCCCGGACCTCGAGGCCCGCTTCGGCCAGGGCTGCGGCCAGGCTGTCGGCCACCAGGGCATGGTCCTCGACGATGAGCACCTTGAGCCGTCCGGCTTCCTGGGCTCGGCCAGAAGCTGTCACTGGGGCAAGGTGAAGCACAGGCGGCTGCCCCCTCCATTGGGCTCCTCCACCCAGATCTCGCCCCCCAGCCGGGCAACCGCCCGTGCCGAGACGGCCAGGCCGATGCCGTAGCCAGCATCGTCGGAGCCCTCGGGCCGCCAGAAGGGGTCGAAGACCCGGGAGCGGTGGTCGGCGGGGATGCCCGGGCCGTTGTCGGAGACGGTGAAGCGCCATCCCCTGGCGGTTCGCTCCGAGCCCACCTCCACCTCCGGCTCCACCCCTGTCCGGCAGTGCCTCAAGGCATTGAGTATGAGGTTCTGGAAGACGAGGCGGACCATGTGCTCGTCGGCCCGCACCACGGGAAGGGGGCCCACCTTGACCCTGCCGGGGAGGTCGGCCGCCGTGGCGAGGCATCTGCGGACCACCCGGGCGCAGTCAACCTCGGTGGCCTTCACCGGTGCCTGAGCAGCTCGGGAGTACCCCAGCAAGGTGCCGACCAGCTGGCTCAGGTCGGAAAGAGCCGAGATCGACGCATCCAGCAGCTGGGTCGCCCCTGGGTCCACCCCGGCCAGCCGGCGCTGGACCAGGTGGAGCTGGCGGTTGATGGAGGAGAGGGGCTGCTTCAGCTCGTGGGCGATGAAGGAGGCGAAGCTCTCGAGGTCGGTGTTGGACCGGGCCAGCTCCGCATTCAGCCGGGTCATGGCGGCCTCGGCCTCGTGGCGCCGGCTGATGTCCCTCAACAGGACCAGGCAGGCCGGCCCCCCGTCCCACTCGGCCTCCACCCCCTTCACCTCCAGATGGACCTCCCGGCCCCCGAGGAGCTGCAGAGTGGCATCGAGCTGCTCCCCCGGGGCGATCGGGAAGGGCAGCTCGCCCCCCGAGGCGGAGAGGAGGGCGGCTGCGGCCGGGTTGGTGAAGCGCACCTCTCCCTCCGGGCCGAGCACGACCACCCCGTCTGCTATGCGGTCGAGGATGGCTCCCAAGCGGTTGACCTGCCGGCTCAGCCCGCTCAGCTCCCCCTCGAGCGAGCTGGCCTCCTGAGGCGGTCGGGAGACCCCGCCATGGAGCGTCACGGGCCGGGGGCGGGTCAGCATGGGTGGTCGATCCGGGAGCGGGGGAGGTCGACCACGAGGCCCTGGTGCACGGCCCTGGCCACCGCCTCCATCCTCGAGTGGGCGCCCAGCTTGACCAGCAGGGCCCTTACATGGGTCTGGGCGGTGGACGGGCGCACACCCATGGCGGCCGCCATGTCGCCGGTGGATGCCCCGTTGGCCAGGTGGGCGAGCACCTCGCGCTGGCGGGGGCTGAGCGGGCTGACCGTGTGGTCCCCATGAGGGCGGCCCTCGGCCAGGACCATCTTCACCCCGGCGGACAACCGGCTCTGGGTGGCTCCGGAGAGGACTCGCAGGATCTCGGCGGTGTCGTCCTCCTTGAGCGCCATGCCCGCCACCCCTGCCCCGGCAGCCTCCTCCACGACACGGCGGGTCGACCCCGGGGCCAGTGCCACGACGGCCACCCCGGGGGCGGCCTCCTTCACGGTGCTGAGCACCCGTCCGGTGCGGACGTTGGCGAATGGCAGCCCCACCAGGCAGGCGTCGGCAGCTCCCTGGCCAAGGATGGCGGCAGCTTCAGAAGGGGTGCGGCTGCAGGCCACGACGTCGTAGCCCTCATTGGACAGCACCCATGACAGGGCCTCGGCGAAGACCCGCTGCTCGTCGCAGATGACCACCCGCATACGCCGCGGTCCCGACCTCCCGTCCATCTGTCCCCCCTCCGGGTCCCGGAAACTGCAACGCCTGTGACCGGGTACCAGCTTGGCATCGGAGACGGGGGATGGCATCCCTCGGATTGACGAACTTTTTCTGGCTCCATGAGGCCAGGTAGTGACCACTAGTGGTGGAGAGGCTTCCAGCCGGTCCGCCGGGCCAGGGACACGGCCTGGAGCTGCGAACTGACCTCCAACTTCCGCAACACGGAGCGGATGTGAGCCCGGACCGTGGTCACCGAGACCTGCCTCGCCACGGCGATCGCCTGGGGCCTGACGCCCTGCATCATCGCCGCCAGGACGGCCTGCTCTTGAGGGGTGAGGCGCGAGAACCGTTCCCGCAGGCCCTCCTCCCGGGACAGGTGGCGGGCGAGGAGGGCGTGCAGTCGCCTCCGTTCACCAGGGGGTACGAGGTGGCCGCCCCGGGCGGACCGCCGAACGGCGTGCTCCAGCTCGCAGGGCGGGAGGACCCGGTCCAGGATCGCCGCCGCCCCATCGGCCACCATCCGGGCCCTGGCCAGGTCATCATGGTGACCGACGACAACCACATGTGCTCCGAGCCGCACCAATGGGCGGATCCAGCCCGCTCCGTCCGGGTCCTCGCCCAGCTCTGGGTCGATGACCACCACGGTCCCGGGCCGACATGCCACCACGGCGCCGACCGTCTCCAGGAGGCAGGCCTCTGGCCCGCTCAACGCCGTTACGTCCATCCCTGCCCTTGCGAGCAGGAGGCTCAGGCCGTCCGCCTCCACGGGCCGGCGGGCTACCACGACGACAGGTGGGCTGGGTTGGGCACCGGGCATGGCGGGGCTCGGACGAGCGTACACCGTCTTGCTGGCCGGGCCCGGAGGAGCCGGGGGGGCGGGCGGCCAAGGCACCCCCTGGTGCGACCAGGAGGTGGGGACCCCGACGGCGGGGAGGGGGCGTCCCGCCGGAGGCGGGCGCTAGGCCATGGGCGCTTATTGAGCCACCCGGGGGTCGGGGGCGTCGGCATCGATCCCGAACCGGGCTATGGCCTCCGCCACCTCCTCGGGCTTCCCCTCGCCGGTGTCGGCCAGGGCAGACAGCGTCGCCACCACGACGTGGGCGGCATCCACCTCGAAATAGCGGCGCAACGCCGTCCGGGTGTCCGAGAGACCGAAGCCGTCGGTGCCGAGGGGCACGAAGTGTCCTGGCACCCACCGGGCCACCTGGTCGGGAACGGCCTTCATGAAGTCGGTGACCGCCACCACCGGCCCGTCGGCCCGGGAGAGGACCTCGGTCACGTGGGGTGTGCGGTGGGGCTCCCCTGGGTGCAGCCGGTTCCACCGCTCGGCCGACAGGGCGTCCTCGCGCAGGGCCTTGTAGGAGGTGACGGACCAGGCCTCGGCATCCACGCCGTAGTCGGCAGACAGGATCTCGCGGGCTTCCATGGCGGCGGACCAGGCCGACCCGGAGAAGAGCAGGGTGGCCCGCCGCCGTCCGTCCCGGGGCTCGGCTGCCTCCGGGCGCTCGGCGAAACGGTAGATCCCTCTGATCACCCCCTCGGCCACCCGCTCCCCGGCCTGGCCCTCGGGGAGGGGGGGCTGCACGTAGTTCTCGTTGTAAAGGGTGAGGTAGTACATGACGTCCTCGGGGTGCGGGCCCACCATCCGCCTGATCCCCTCCCTCACGATGAGGGACACCTCGTAGGCGAAGGAGGGGTCGTAGGCCGCCACGTTGGGCAGGGTCGTGGCCAGCAGCTGGGACTGGCCGTCATTGTGCTGCAGGCCCTCGCCCTCGAGGGTGGTGCGCCCGGCCGTGGCCCCGAGCAGGAACCCCCGCGCCCGCTGGTCGCCGGCGGCCCAGATGAGGTCCCCCACCCGCTGGAAGCCGAACATGGAATAGAAGAGGAAGAACGGGATCATGGGGGTGGCCCACGAGGCATACGAGGTACCGGCAGCGATGAAGTCGCACATGGAGCCGGCCTCGGTGATGCCCTCCTCCAGGATCTGGCCGTCCTGGCCCTCGGCGTACGAGAGCAGCAGGTCGGCATCCACCGGCGTGTAGAGCTGCCCGGTGGGGGCATAGATCCTGATCTCCCGGAAGAGGGCGTCAAGGCCGAAGGTCCGGGCCTCGTCGGGCACGATGGGCACCACCCGGGAGCCGATGGAGGGATCCCGTACCAGGTGGCGAAGCAGGCGGGCAAAGGCCATGGTCGTCGAGACGGCCTGCCTCCCTGAGCCGGCCAGCAGCTCGCGGAAGGTCTCCTCCTTGGCAGGCGGCAGCGGCTTGGAGCGGTTCACACGCTTGGGAAGGGAGCCGTGCAGAGCCCTGCGCCTGGCCATCAGGTACTCATGGGCCTCCGAGCCCTCGGGGGGGCGGTAGTAGGGGGCCTCCTCGGCCTCCAGGGCCTCGTCGGGGATCTCCTCTTGGAGGTAGAGCCGGTCCCGCAGGGTCCGCAGCTGGGCCTTGGTCATCTTCTTTATCTGGTGGGTGGCGTTGCGGGCCTCGATGTCGGGCCCGAGCGTCCATCCCTTGATGGTCTTGGCCAGGATGGCCGTGGGGGCGCCCTCGTGCTCGGTGGCGGCCTTGTAGGCCGCATAGAGCTTGCGATAGTCGTGTCCCCCCCGGGGCAGGGCCTGGAGCTCCTCGTCGGAGAGATGCTCCACCAAGCGGCGGAGGCGAGGATCGGGCCCGAAGAAGTGCTCCCTGATGTAGGCCCCGGACTCGGTGGCGTACTTCTGGTACTCGCCGTCCACGGTAGTGGTCATCTTGTTCACCAGGACGCCGTCCACGTCCCGGGCCAGCAGCTCGTCCCACTTGGAGCCCCAGATGACCTTGATGACGTTCCACCCCGCTCCCCGGAACACCGCCTCGAGCTCCTGGATGATCTTGCCGTTGCCCCGCACCGGCCCGTCCAGCCGCTGCAGGTTGCAGTTCACGACGAAGATCAGGTTGTCCAGCTCGTCCCGGGCCGCCGCTGACAGCGCCCCCAGCGTCTCGGGCTCGTCCACCTCGCCGTCCCCCACGAAGCACCACACCCGGGACCCCGAGGTGTCGGCGATCTTGCGGTGTAGCAGGTAGCGGTTGAAGCGCGCCTGGTATATGGCCGAAATGGGCCCCAGGCCCATGGACACCGTCGGGAACTCCCAGAAGTCGGGCATGTTCCGGGGGTGGGGGTAGGAAGAAAGGCCGTTGCCCCTCACCTCCTGGCGGAAGTTGTCCAGCTGCTCCTCGGTGAGCCTCCCCTCGAGGTAGGCACGCGCGTAGATGCCCGGGGAGGCGTGGCCCTGGAAATAGACGAAGTCCCCCGCTGTGCCGTCGTCCTTCCCCCTGAAGAAATGGTTGAACCCGACCTCGTAGAGGCTGGCCGAGGAGGCATAGGTGGCGAGGTGGCCCCCGATGCCCGAGGCCCGGTGGTTCGCTCTCGTGACCATCAAGGCCGCGTTCCAACGGATGTAGGCCCGGATGCGCCGCTCCATGTGCTCGTCGCCGGGGAACCAGGGCTCGGCCTCAGTGGGGATCGTGTTTATGTAAGGCGTGGAGACGGTGGCCGGGAAGCCGACCTGGGCCAGGCGGGCCCGCTCCAGGAGGCGCATGAGCAGGTACCGGGCCCGGTTCTTGCCCTGGGCCTCCACCACCGAGTCGAAGGAGTCGACCCACTCGGCCGTCTCCTCCGGGTCCGTGTCGGGAAGCTGGTGGGAGAAGCCGTCGAAGATCACGCCTCCATCGTAGAGGGAGGGGCGAAATGGCAATCCTCGCCTTGGCCAGCGGGTCCGACCCCGGGGGCTGGCATGCTGGCGGGGTGAGCGCTGTGGTCTACACCGATGGTGCCTGCCAGGGCAATCCCGGGCCGGGAGGGTGGGCCTGGGCCCTCTCGGGAGGGGATGGGGCGAGCGCCGCCCGTTTCGCCAGCGGCTTCGACCCCTGGACCACCAACCAGCGCATGGAGGTGACCGCCGTCCTCGAGGCCCTGCGGGCGGTGAGCGGGCCAGTCGAGGTCATCAGCGACTCGACCTATGTCGTCAACTGCTTTCGCCAGAGGTGGTGGGCAGGGTGGGAGCGGAGGGGATGGCGCAACGCCGCAGGCAAGCCCGTGGCCAACCAGGACCTGTGGCGGCCCCTGGTGGATGAGGTGGTACGGCGGGGGGACGTGTCGTTCTCCTGGGTGAGGGGGCACGCCGGCGACCCCCTCAACGAGCTGGTCGACGGGCTGGCGGTGGAGGCGGCCACGAGGCAGCTGGGCCGGACGGGGCCATAGGGGCGCCTTGGCGGTGGGGCGGCGGTTGTCCCTACAGTCACCCGTATGGAGCTGAACGGGATCTCGGCACTGGTGAGCGGCGGGGCGTCGGGGCTGGGCGAGGCGACCGTGCGCAGGCTGGTCGGCGCGGGAGCTTCCTGCGTCATCCTGGACCGCAACCCCGACGCCGGCGAGAGGCTGGGCAAGGAGCTGGGGGAGCGGACCGCCTTTGTGGGCGGTGACGTGACCTCCCCCGACGACGTGGCCCGGGCGGTCGAGGAGGCTTCCCGCCGGGGGCCGTTGCGGGTAGCCGTCAGCTGCGCCGGGATCGGCTGGGCCCAGCGGGTGGTCTCCAGGGACGGCGCTCCCCACGACCTGGACCCTTTCCGCAGCGTGATAGAGGTCAACCTGATAGGCACCTTCAACGTCCTGCGCCTGGCGGCGGCGAGGATCGCCTCCACCGAGCCCACCGCCGACGGCGAGCGGGGGGTGGTGGTGAACACGGCGTCCATCGCCGCCTTTGAGGGCCAGATCGGCCAGATCGCCTACTCCGCCTCGAAGGGGGGGATCGTGGGCCTCACCCTCCCCGCCGCCAGGGACCTGGCTCCTGCCGGGGTCCGGGTGGTGACCATCGCCCCGGGCCTCATGGACACTCCTCTCCTCGGCCTGCTGCCCGAGGAGGCCCGGGCCGCCCTGGGGGCCAGTGTCCTGTTCCCCAAGCGGCTGGGACGCCCGGCTGACTTCGCGGGGCTGGTGGCCCACATCGTGGAGAACCCGTACCTGAACGGCGAGGTGATCCGCTTGGACGGGGGGCTGCGGATGCAGCCCAAGTAGCACCGGTCGACCAAGGGGTTCCCGGCCCGCGCCCCAGTAGCCTGGCGCCATGTCCCGCCCCGGGAGGCCGTCGGCCTGGGGCCCTCCCCAGCCGCACTCCACCAGGCGCCGGGTGTGGATGCTGGTCCTCATCACCGTGGTCGCCCTGGCCCCGGTCGGGATCGGCTTCGGGGTCGCCCAGTTGGCGGTCAAGCCCCGGCCGGGGGCTACCAGGCAGGAGCTCCGGCGGCCGCCCTCCGCCACGGTGGAGGCTGGCGGCGCCAGTGTGCCCGCTGTCCTTCGTTCGTACTGCTGGACGTACCGGGGCCATCGGGGGTGCCGTCAGCTGGCCCGTCGCTCGGGAACGGCCCGAGCTCTCGTCGTCCACCCCGGCCAGCAGGTCCGGGTCAGCTTCGCCACCCCCGGAGCCCCCCGCTCGGCCCGGCTGGAGCTGGGGGGAGGGGGGGTGGTCCCACCCCAGGCGGCCAGCCGCTCGGCCCCGGGCAACCCGGCGATCTTCCGCATCTCGGGGCCGCCCGGCCGGCGGGCTGCGGTCGTCGTCACCACATGGGGGCAGGGGAGGGCCGACTATGCCCTCACCCTGGAGGTCGGCTGACCCACGTGGGGATGGTCTCGAGGGGCCGGGAGGGACCATGATGGATGGATGAGCCGGTCCGGATGGTGGCGAAGGGCCGCCAGCAGGTGGCGGTAGCCCTGGGCGCAGACATGGTTCCTGAACGGCGCGCCGGTGACCGGGCCGAGGTGGCGCTGCCCGGAGAGCCGGCCAGCGCTCGGGAGGCCCGTCGGTTCCTGGCCGGAGCCTTGGCCCGGTGGCAGATGAGCGGCCTGGCCGACACCGCCGGCCTGGTGCTCTCCGAGCTGGTGACCAATGCCATCCTCCACGCCCGTACGCCTTTCGTGGTCCGGGTCCGGCGGCTGTCCGGGGGCCTGCGGCTGGAGGTCATCGACTCCTCGTTCGGGGAGCCCAGGCATCGGCATCACACTGAGGCGGCCACCACCGGGCGCGGCCTCGATGTGGTGGAGGCCCTGAGCCGGAGGTGGGGGACCGAGGCCCGGGAGGAGGGCAAGCTGGTGTGGGCCGAGCTCGGTCCGGGGACGGAGATCTAACCTGGCCTGGCCATGCGCGTCGGGATCTCCATAGGCTCGAGCTTCTCCACCGCCGGGCCTGGGGGCCCCCGGGGGGGACCCCGGTCCGTGCTCTCCCAGGCCCGTGCCGCCGCCCGGGCGTCCCTCGACTCCCTGAGCCTGGGAGACCACCACGCCACTGGGCCCGCCGGTTACGTGCAGAACGTCCCCATGCTCGGCCGCCTCCTGGCCGAATGGGCCGAGCGGCCTGCCGGATGCCTCTTCCTCGTGCCCCTGTGGCACCCGGTTCTCATGGCCGAGCAGATCGCCACCCTGGCCGCCATGGCTTCGGGTCCCTTCATCGTGCAGGCCGGCGCGGGGTCCGGCGCCGGGCAGTTCGAGGCGTTGGGGGTGGACCAGCGCCGGCGGGCGACCCTGATGGAGGAGGGCATCCGCGTGGTCCAGTCGCTGCTGGCCGGCGAGGTCGTGGACAGCGAGCTCCACGGGATCCGCGGCGCCCGCATCGCCCCCCTTCCCCCCGACGGCACCGAGTGGTGGATCGGCGGGGGGGTGCCCCGGTCCATAGACCGGGCCGCACGGTTGGGGGACTGCTGGTACGGGAATGCCGACCTCACCCCGAGGACGGCGGCCCGTGACATGGACATCTACCGGGAGGCTTGCGCCCGCCACGGGCGCCAGCCCTCGCGCATCCCCGTCCGCAAGGATGTCCTGATAACCGAGCGGGCGTCGGAGGCCGAGCGGGTGGGGGATGCCCTGATGGCTGCCGGCTACCGCGGCTTCGAGCGCGCTGCCGTAGCTTACGGAGATCCCGGAGCGGTGGCTGAGCAGCTGGCCGTCTTCGGGGAGATGGGCTACACCGACATCATCATCCGCATCATGGGGCCTCTCCCCGAGGAGCTCGGGACCGACGCCCCGGCGGTGTCGGTCGAGCTGGCCGGCGAGGTACGGGCCAGGCTGCTGTGACGGGCCCCCGGGGGGCCAGGCCCGAGCCGCCCGCAGGGCCGGCCGGTCGGGCCCTCAAAGCAGCTCCGGGCGGCGCCACTCCTTGCCCAGGACGTGATGATCGAGGAAGGCCAGCACGGTCTGGTACCACGCCTTCATGTTCTGGGGCTTTTGCACCCAGTGGTTCTCGTCGGGAAAGTAGAGGAACTTGGCCTCCACCCCGTGCAGGGAGAGGTCGGTCCAGAGCCGCAGGGCCTCGCTCAACGGCACCCGGTGGTCGAGCTCGCCGTGTATGACGAGCATGGGAGTGTGGATCCGGTCGACGGCCAGGTGCGGTGAGCTGGCGAGATAGCGCTCAGGCTCGGTGTAGGGGTCGCCGAACTCCAGCTCCCACCACGAGCCGAGGTCCGTTGTCCCGTGGAACTGGTCCAGGGCCCACAGGCTGGCGTGGGTCACGATGGCCTGGAAGCGATCGGTGTGGCCGGCCACCCAGTTCGCCATGTAGCCGCCGAAGGACCCGCCCATGGCGGCGGTGCGGGAGGCGTCCAGGTCCGGCCGGCCCAGGGCGGCGTCCACCGCGTCCATGAGGTCCGTGTAGGGGCGCTCACCCCACCGGCCCCAGCCTCTCTGCACGAAGTCCTGCCCGTAACCGGTGGAGAGGGCAGGGTCGGGCAGCAGGACGGCATAGCCCTGGGCGGCGAGCACGTGCGGGCTCCAGCGCCAGTGCCAGGAGTTCCACGATCCGAGGGGCCCTCCGTGTATGAAGACGACCAGGGGGGCAGGCTCGCTGCTCGAGGCCCCCGGTGGCAGCACCAGCCAGGAGTGGATCCTCGCCCCGTCATCGGCCTCGGCCCACAGCTCCTCCACGCGTGAGGACAGGCAGAGAGCCGGCCCCGGCGAGCGGAGGACGACGGGCACCTGGTCGGCGCCGGCTGTGTCCAGCCGGACCACGGCCGGGGGGGACCCCATGGTGCTCCACAGGCTGTAGATGTGATCGCCATCGGGGGAGGGGCAGAGGTCGGAGAAGGCCCCCTGGCTCGCCAGCCTGGTGACCTCGCCGCTGTCAAGGGCGAGCTTCCAGGCCGGGCAATGCCCTCGCTCGTCGGCCGTGAAGTAGATGGTCCGGCCATCGGGTGCCCACACGGGATGGGTGGGCCAGAGGTCGAAGCCGGGTAGGAGGTCGCGCCCCCCCGCCAGCGGCCCGGCCGCCTCCCTCGACCCGGGCGCACCAGGGGTGCCGGGGCCCATCGGCTCCCCGTCCAGGCTCACCAGCCACAGGGTCTGGTCGCTGGCCCGGCCGACCTGGCCCGGCTGCTCTCGCACGCAGACGGCCCAGCGCCCATCCGGTGAGCAACGGACCTCGGAATGGTTGGCCCCGTCCCCGGCCAGCAGCCGCCGGGAACCCGTGGCGGTGTCGATCGCCACCAGGTCGGTCACCACCTGACGCCCCTCCCGCCGCCTCCATCCGCACACGACGGTGGCGCCGTCGGGGGTGACGTCGAGGTCCACCTGGTCCAAGGCCCGACCGGGATCGGGGGTCAGGTCCCGCGGCTCCGCCTGGCCCCCCTCGCCCAGGGACCGGGGGTCCACGACCAGCAGGCGGCGCTGGCGTGGCCCCAGCCAGTGGTCCCAGTACCGGGCCGGGTAGTGCTCGAGGAGCAGGGCCGTGACACCGGCCTCTCGCCGCGCCTTGGCCCGCTCCCTGTCCTCCTCGATGCTGCCGGCTCCGGGAGTGACCGCGGCCGCCAGCACCACCGTCCCCGATTGGCGGGCTACAGCCAGGGCGTCCATGCCCCCCGGGATCTCCAGCACAAGGCGGGCCTCCCCCCCGCCGGCGGGCAGCATCCACAACCCGGGCCCCGGTTGGTCCTCCCCGGGCTCCCCCGGTCGGCGGTCGGGGTCGGGCCGGGCCGAGGTGAAGACGACATCGCCATCGGGCATGAAGGCCGGTGAGGCCTCGCCCTGGGCCGAGCGGGTCAGCCGGCGGGCTGGCTCGTCGCCGGCAGGGTCTACCTCCCACAGGGCCGTGCCGTAACGCCTTCCGTCGGGGGCCACCGTGGACACCAGGGTCACGAGGCGGCGGCCGTCAGGGGAGAGGGCCAGGCCCGCGGTGCGGGGCAGGTGGATGAAGGTGTCGAGGTCCAGGGGGACCGGAAGCGCGACGTCGTCTGGCATGGACCGACCGTAGCCCGGAGCGGGCGGTTCCGGTCAGAGGTCCCGCCGGCCCTCACCCCGGGGCGCCCCTCAGGCGGACAGCAGCCGGGACAGCCCCCCTGCCAGCTTCTCGTACTCGGCGGGGGTGTTGTAAGCCTGGGCCGACAGCCTCAGCAGGCCTCGGCCCCGCCAGCAGGTGATCGCCACCTCGGCCCGCAGCCTCTGGCTCACCTCCTCTGCCAGTGCCCGGGCCGACTGGTCGTTGGTCGCCACCCCGGGGGGCAGGGGGACCACGCGCATGAAGAGACCGGGGTCGGCCCAGAGTTCTCCGGTGTCGGCGCCGAGCGCCTCGGCGACCACCTGTTGGCCGTAGGCGGCCAGGGCCGTGTTGTGGGCCCGAAGCCTTTCCCAGCCCAGGCTCTCGAGCAGGGCCAGGGCGGAGGGGGCCGCCAGCCAGGCCGTCAAATCGGCGGTACCGACCCGGTCGAAGGCGCCCGGGAAACCATCCCCCTCTCCCCAGGAGACGACCAGGGTGCGGATGGTGTCCCGCCAGGGCGGAGCCACGACCAAGGCTGCCGTGCCCCGAGGGGCGCAGGCCCACTTGTGGAAGTTGCCGACCCAGAAGTCCGCCCCCACGGTCTCCAGCGCCACGGGGAGCTGGCCGGGGACATGGGCCCCGTCCACCAGCACCGGGACTGCGAGCCGGTGCAGGCCCTCCACGAGCTGGCCCACCGGGAACGACCTCGCCGTGGACGAGGTGATGTGGTCCACCACGGCCAGGCGGGTCCGCTCGGTCACCGCCGCCGTGACGGCCTCGACCACCTCGCCGGCCCCTGCCCGGGCGGGTAGAGGGACCACCTTCACCGATGCCCCCGACCGCCGGGCGGTCCGGGTGACGGCCATGGCCACAGCTCCGTAGGCGTGATCGGTGAGAAGGATCTCGTCCCCGGGCCCGACCGGCCCTTGCGCCTCGGCCAGGGAGGCGAGCACCGTGCTCACGCCGGCACTGGCGTTCACGACCAGGGCCGTGCCAGCCGGGTCAGCCTGGAGGAAGTGGGCGAGCACACCCCGGGCCCGGGCTACTGCCTCCGGCAGGTGACGGAACCACCTGACGGGGTTCGCCTCCATGTCCGCCCGGAGCCGGGCCTGCTGGTGCTGCACAGGTACCGGAACGGCTCCGAACGAGCCGTGGTTGAGGTGGGCCACCTCCCCATCCAGGCTCCACAGGGCTCGCGCCTCCTCCCAGGCTCCGTCCCGAGAGGGGCCGGTCGGCTCCTGATCGCCGCTCTCCGCCGCCACCCTGCTACTCCACCAGGGAGCGAGTGAGGTATATGCAGGTGATGAAGGTCCGGAACAGGCCCAAAGGGTCCTCGTCCACCATCTCCGTCTCCCGCTCGCCCGTCCGCTCCACGCCCCGGACCCAGCTGGCCATGTCGGCCATGTCGGCCGTCAGCCACCTCACCTCGAGCCTCGCCGGGCTGGAGGCCGGAGGCGGTCCCAGCGAGCCGGCGCCGACCCTGGCCACGGCCCGCTCCGAGGCGTCCCGGATCACCCGGCGGGCCGCGGCCGGGTGCAGGCTCTGGGCGGAGAAGCGGGTCACCGAACGCTTGACCACTGCTGTCTCTACCCCAGGGAGGAAGGGGGTGGCCTCGGCCGCGGTGACCTGGTCGCCCGTCACGAGGGCTACCGGGACCTGATGGGCCGCGGCGACCAGGGCGTTGATGCCCGCCTCCCCCGTCACCCGGCCCCCCCGCCTGACCTCGGCCACGGCCCTCGGGTTGTAGCTGTGGGAGAGGATCCCTGCGGAGCCCATGGACCCGTGGTAGCCCACCATGAGCACCGCCCCGTAGGACGGGTCCAGGCCCTCCATCATGTAGCAGGGCTTGTGGCGCCCCGACAGGTAGCCGGCCTCGGCCGCCAGGTCCCCTGGGTCCAGGTTGGCCATGAGGCCGTGGGAGTCGTTCACCAGCACCTCGGTGGCCCCGCCGGCCACGGCGCCCTCGATGGCGGCGTTCACCTCGTCCAGGAGCAGGCGCCGGCCCACCTCGTACTCCGGGCCGGGACCCCGGCACTGCCCCCAGTCGACCACCCCGGCCACGCCTTCCATGTCGCAGGAGATGAAGACCTTCACGGGCGGCCATGGTAGGCAGCCGGCCCGTTTGGCCAGAGGACCGGGTTGGCGGCAGGCTCTAGGCTGTCAACCTTGGAAGCGGTAGCCACGAGGCGACATGGAGGTGGTCCCCACGGCCCAAGGATCGGAGCAGCCGTACGACATAGTGGTGATAGGCGGCGGCCCCGGTGGCTATGCCGCTGCTCTTTACGCTGCGGCTGCCGGGCTCTCGGTGGCCGTGGTGGAGAAGGACAAGGTCGGGGGCACCTGCCTGCACCGGGGCTGCATACCTGCCAAGCAGTTCCTGGAGGCCGCCAGCGTCTTTCGCACCGTGGCCGGCGCCAAGGAGTTCGGCATCCAGGCCAGCCAGCCGAGCGTGGACTTCTCGGTCACCCAGGCCCGCAAGCAGAAGGTCGTGGAGCAGCTCTGGAGAGGCCTGTCGGGCCTCATGCGGGGCCGCAAGATCACGACGGTGGCGGGGACCGGGACCCTGCTGCCCGACCATGTGGTCCAGGTCGATGACGGCACCCGCCTGACGGGCCGCCACGTGATCATCGCCTCGGGGTCGGTCCCCCGGACGATCCCCGGCTTTGACGTGGACGGCAGGCTGGTCATGACCTCCGATGAGATCCTGGATCTCGACCGCCTGCCCAGCTCGGCCGCGGTGATCGGGTGCGGGGCCATCGGCTGCGAGTTCGCCTCGATGCTCTCCGACCTCGGCACCCAGGTCACCATGCTGGAGATCCTGCCCAAGATGCTCCCTGGCTGCGACAGGGAGGTGGCCGACGTGGTGGCCCGGTCCTTCCGCCGGAGGGGGATAGACGTGCACCTCGGGGTGGAGGTCACCGGCCACACGCCCAACGGGGGCGGGACCACCGTGCACTACGGGGACGGCGAGTCCGTCACCGTCGACTCGGTCATCGTCTCGGTGGGGCGCCGGCCGCTCACCGACGGGCTGCTCGCCGAGGGCACGGGGGTGGAGTTGGACCAGCGGGGCTTCGTGGTGGTGGACGAGTACCAGCGCACCGGGGCCGACGGGGTCTTCGCAGTGGGGGACGTGGTGGCCACCGCCCAGCTCGCCCATGTCGGCTTTGCCGAGGCCATCGTGGCCGTGAAGACCATCCTGGGCGAGCCGGCGGTACCCGTGGACTACAACCGGGTGCCCTGGTGCATCTACTGCCACCCGGAGGTGGCCTTCGCCGGGTGGTCGGAGGAAGCGGCCGTCGAAGCCGGGTATGACGTGGTCGTGAAGAAGGACCCCTTTGGGGGCAACAGCCGGGCCAAGATCGTGGGAGAGACCGACGGCCTGGTGAAGGTCATCGCCGAAAGGGCGCCTGACGGCGGAGCTGGGCGGTTGCTCGGTGTCCACATGGTCGGGCCGTGGGTGACCGAGCAGCTAGGCCAGGGCTACCTGGCCGTCAACTGGGAGGCCACCCCTGAGGAGGTGGCCCACTTCATCCAACCGCACCCGACGCTTTCGGAGGCGTTCGGGGAGACCGTATTGGCCTTGACCGGGAGAGGACTCCACGTTGGCTGACATCACCATGCCCCAGCTGGGGGAGACCGTCACCGAGGGCACCGTGACCCGGTGGCTCAAGTCGGTGGGCGACAAGATCGAGGAGGACGAGGCGCTCTTCGAGGTCTCGACGGACAAGGTCGACTCCGAGGTGCCCTCGCCCGCCTCCGGCTACCTGGCCGAGATCCTGGTGCAGGAGGGGGAGACCGTCGACGTCGGCGCCAAGCTGGCGGTGGTGACCGCCGAGCCACCCGGCCAGAGCGCCGGGGGTGACGGGTCGGCCACCCAGGAGGCGGAAGCCCCTCAGGAGGCCCCCCGCGAGCAGGCACCGGCCCAGCAGGCTCCCAGCCGGGACAGCCAGGCCCAAGGCGCACCCCAGGCCCCAGCCCAGGAGCCGCCCGCCCCCGAGCCGGCCCGGCCCCAGGCAGGCCAGCAGGCATCCCAGCCCCAGGCCGAGCAAAGGCCCCCCGAGCAGCCGCCCCGAGCCGAGCCCAACCAGCAGGCGGCCCAGCCCCCCCAGCAAGCCCAGCCCGCTCCCCCCCGTCCCTCCGAGGGCAACGGCTCAGGGGGAGGGGCCGGCGAGGCTGGGGAGGGAGCCAGCCGGGTGCTGTCACCGGTCGTGCGCCGGCTGCTGGCCGAGCACCACCTGGATCCCTCCCAGATCCGGGGGACGGGGGCAGGTGGGCGCATCACCCGCTCCGACGTTCTGGCCGCGGTGGACCAGCGCAGCGGGCCCAATGTGGGTGCCGGCCAGCCCGCAGTTGCCGCCCCGCCCGCCCCGCCCCCGGCCGAGCAGGAGGCCCCCCCCTCTCAGCCTGCGGCCCCGCCCCAGCCGGCGGCCGCCGGGCAGCAAGCCGCTCCCCAGCCAGGCGTCCCCCAGGCGACCCAGGCCCTGGTCCGCCAGCCCATGCCGGCCGCCCCGGCCGTGGCGGGAGCCCGGGACGAGATCGTCCCCTTCACCAACATCCGCCGGCGCACGGCAGAGCACATGGTGCGGTCCAAGGCCACCTCGGCCCACACCCTCGCCGCCGTGGAGGTGGACTACGAGGGGATCGAGGCGGTCCGGCGGGCCCACAAGGACCGGTTCCGGGCCGAGGAGGGTATCAGCCTCTCCTACCTGCCCTTCATCGCCAGGGGCGTGGCCGACGCCATCAGGGAGTTCCCCCACCTGAATGCATCGGTCGGTGACGACGCCCTCATCGTCCATCACGACCTGCATCTCGGGATCGCCGTGGACCTCGGCGACGAGGGCCTGATCGTGCCCGTCATCCACCATGCCGCCGACAAGCGCCTCCGCCTCATCGCCCGGGAGGTGGCCGACCTGGCCCAACGGGCTCGGGGCCGCAAGCTGACCGCCGACGACATCGCCGGGGGCACCTTCACCATCACCAACCCCGGGCCCTTCGGGACGTTCATGACGGTCCCCATCATCAACCAGCCCCAGGTTGGGATCCTGTCCACCGACGGCGTGAAGAGGCGCCCGGTGGTGGTCACCATGCCCGACGGCAGTGAGGGCATCGGTATCCATTCGACCGGGATCCTGGCTCTCTCCTTCGACCACCGGGCCGTGGACGGGGCCTATGCCTCCCGGTTCCTCGCCAGGCTCAAGGAGATCATCGAGACCCGGGACTGGTCCCAGGAGCTGTAGGGGTGCTGCGGGTCCGCTGGCTGGGGCGCGTCCCTTACCGGGAGGCCCATGCGCTCCAGCGCGCCCTGTTCGAGCACGGCCCGGAGGACCACCTCCTGCTCCTCGAGCACCCCCACGTCTACACCCTGGGGGTGCGGGCCAAGCCCGAGCATGTCCTCGTCCCGCCGGCGTCGGTTGGGGCTGACCTGGTCCACACCGACCGGGGGGGCGACGTCACCTACCACGGCCCCGGGCAGCTGGTCGGCTACCCGATCCTCTCGGTGCCGGTCGTGCCCGACGCCACCCCTCGCTACGTCCACTCCGTGGAGCAGGTCATCATCGACGCCCTGGCAGACGTTGGTCTTCCCGGGGCGGGCCGCCTTCCTGGCTACCCCGGGGTGTGGGTGGACCCGGAGGGGGACAACCCCCGCAAGATCTGCGCCATCGGCGTGCGCCTCAGCCGGGGCCGCTCCATGCACGGCTTCGCCCTCAACGTGGACCCCGACCTCGGCTACTTCTCCCACATCGTGCCCTGCGGGATCGCCGACAAGCCCGTGACCTCCCTGCGGGCCGAGGGCCTGCAGGCCAGCTTGGCCGAGGTCGTGGATGCGGTGGCCGCCCGGGCGGTGGAGCGCTGGGCAGGCGGCCCGGGTACCTGGGAGCGCCAGGACGTGGCCTGGCGGGTGTCCCCCCGTGACCTGTCGGCGTTCTCCCGGGGGGAGAAGCTCCCCGGTGCATCCCAGCCTCCCCGACCACTGGCCCGGGGAGCCGGCCGGCCCGTCCCCGTGCGCCTGGGGGCCCGGCTGGCCCAGGCGGGCGTGGACCCGGCGGGGGGCCTGGCCCTCGACGAGCGCAAGCCCCCCTGGTTGCGGGTCAAGGCCAACATGGGCCCCGAGTACCGGGCCCTCAAGGCCACCATGCGCCAGCTGGACCTGGTCACCGTGTGCGAGGAGGCCGGCTGCCCGAACATCTTCGAGTGCTGGGCCGACGGCACTGCCACCTTCATGATCAACGGGGAGCGCTGCACACGGGCCTGCGGGTTCTGCCTGGTGGACACCCGGCACCCCATGGACCTGGACCCCGGTGAGCCGGGACGGGTGGCCGAGGCGGTGGCCCGCATGGGCCTGGCCCACGCGGTGGTCACGGCGGTGGCCCGGGACGACCTGCCCGACGGGGGGGCGGGGGCCTTTGCCGCCACCATCGAGGCCATCCATTCCCGCTGCCCGGGGACGGCGGTGGAGGTCCTCATCCCCGACTGCAAGGGCTCCGAGCCGGCGCTGGACACCATCTTCTCCGCCGGCCCGGAGGTTCTCAACCACAACCTGGAGACCGTGGCCCGCCTGCAGAGGGCGGTGAGGCCCTCGGCCGGCTATGCCCGCAGCCTGGCCGTGCTGGCCCGGGCCAAGGAGGCGGGGCTCACGACCAAGTCGGGCATGATCCTGGGGATGGGTGAGACCGAGGGCGAGGTGGTGGGCGCCCTGGCGGACCTGCGGTCCGTGGGGGTGGACATCGTGACCCTGGGCCAGTACCTGCGCCCCACGGCTGCCCACCTGCCGGTGGCCAGGTGGTGGAGGCCGGAGGAGTTCGAGCGCCTGGCAGAGGTGGGGAGGGCCATGGGGCTCGGCCACGTGGAGGCCTCCCCCCTAACCCGCTCCAGCTACCACGCCAGGGGGGCGGCGGCGGCCGCTGGCGTGGGGCGGCCCGCCGTCTCCTGCGCATGAGCCAGGCCGGGCACCGGGCCCGCCTCTCCCGCATGGCGCGGGTGAGGGACCGGATGGCGTCGCTCGGGGTGGAGGCCATGCTCCTGTCCCTCGGGGCCGACCTGCCCTGGCTGAGCGGCTACGAGGCCATGCCCCTCGAGCGCCTGACCATGCTGGTCCTGCCTGCTGACCAGGAGGCCGTGCTGGTTGTCCCCCGCCTGGAGGCGCCGCGGGTGGTGGAGGACCCGGAGCTGTTCACCCTGCGGCCCTGGTCGGAGACCGAGGACCCGGTGGCCATCGTGGCCGGCCTGGTGGGCTCCCGGACCAGCCTGGCCGTCTCCGACCGGGCCTGGGCCACCTTCCTCCTCGGCCTCCAGGACCTCCTGCCTGGCCGGAGCTGGCACCGGTCCTCCCTGGTCACCGGGCCCCTGCGGGCGGTGAAGGACGACCTCGAGATCGAGGCGTTGCGGGCCGCAGCCCAGGCTGTCGACCGGGTGGCCGCCCAGCTCCAGGCGGGGCAGATCCCCCTCGTGGGCAGGACCGAGGCCGAGGTGTCGGCTGACCTGGGCGAGCGCCTGCGGGCCGAGGGTCACCAGAGGGTCGACTTCGCCATCGTGGGGAGCGGCCCCAACTCCGCCAGCCCCCACCACGAGCCAGGGACACGGCAGATCGGACCGGGTGAGGTGGTGGTGTGCGACTTCGGGGGGACCCTGGCGCTGGAGGAAGGAGAGCCGGGCTACTGCTCGGACATCACCCGCACTGTCGTGACGGGGCAACCGAGCAGCCGCTTCGCCGAGCTGTACGGGGTGCTGCAGGAGGCCCAGGAGCGGGCCGTGGCCGGTGCCACGGCAGGGCGGAGTTGTGCCGAGGTGGACGCCCTGGCCCGGGACCTGATCGCCGCAGCCGGCTACGGGGAGGCCTTCATCCACCGCACCGGCCATGGCATCGGCCTGGAGGGCCACGAGGAGCCCTACCTGGTGGCGGGCAACGCCACCCTGCTCGTGACCGGCCACGCCTTCTCGGTGGAGCCGGGCATCTACCTGGCCGGCGAGCACGGGGCCCGCATCGAGGACATCGTCGTGGCCGGGGACCCGGACCCCCTCCCCCTCAACCGGGCCTCCCACGGGTTGGCCGTGGTGGAGGCCTAGGTTGGCCCCCGAGCCTCGGCGGCCCCCCAGGCTGTCCCCTGGGGACACCCTGGCCGTGGTGGCTCCCTCCAGCCCGGTGCTGGAGAGGTCCCGGGGGACCAGGGGGGCGCTGCGCCTGGAGGAGCTGGGGTTCCAGGTCCGCCTGGCCCCTCACGTGGGGACGGACCGAGGGTACCTGGCCGGTAGCGACCGGGACCGGGCTGCCGACCTGCTCTGGGCCCTGGAGGACCCCTCCGTCGATGCCGTCATCTGCCTGCGGGGCGGCTACGGCGCCATGCGCACCCTGCTGGCCCTGGTCGAGATGGCCGGCCCGTCGGGCTTGGACCGCCTCGCCACCCGCCCTCCCAAGGCCTTCATCGGCTTCTCTGACATAACCGTGCTGCACGCCTTCCTCCAGAAGTGCGGCTGGGTCAGCTTCTACGGGCCGGTGGTCACCAGCATGGGGAGGGCGAGCGACTACACGATGGCCTCCTTCCGGGCTGCCTTGATGGAAGGCCGGCCCTACACGGTGGGGCCCAGTCCCGACGACCCCTACACCGAGGCCATGGTGGAGGGCGTGGCCGAGGGCCCCCTGGCCGGTGGCTGCCTGGCCCTGCTGGCCAGCCTGGTGGGGACGCCCTGGCAGCCCGACCTCTCGGGCCGGGTGGTCTTCTTCGAGGACGTGGATTGCGAGCCCTACGAGGTGGACCGCTACCTCACCCAGCTCCTGGCGGCAGGGGCCCTGGAGGGCTGCGCCGGCATCGTGGTGGGCGAGCACGCCAGTTGCCAGCCCCGGTCGGGGGGTAACTCCCTCGGCCTCGAGCAGGTCTTCACCGACCTCCTCGTGCCGCTCGGCGTGCCCGTCCTCTACAACCTGCCCCTGGGGCACGGCGCCCACCTGGCCACCCTGCCCCTGGGGGTGCCGGTGCGCATGGATGCCGCCAAGGCCTGCCTGGAGGTCCTGGATGCCCCGGTCGCCTGACCTCTCGCTGCCGCCGGTGATAGGCGTCACCGTCGGGGCCCCCCGGGACGGCGGAGCCCCCGAGGGGGGCCGGTACGCCGAAGCCGTCCTGGAGGCGGGGGGCGCCCCTAAGGTGCTGGCCCCGACCCTGGCCCCAGACGTCCTGGGGGACCTGGACGGCCTCCTGCTCACGGGAGGAGGGGACATCCACCCCGGCCGGTTCGGGAGGGAGCTGGACGAGAGGACCCACTCACTGGATGAGGCCCGGGACGCCTTCGAGATCGATCTGGTGCAGGCGGCCATTGACGCGGGCCTGCCCGTGCTCGGCATCTGCAGGGGGGCGCAGGTGCTCGCCGTGGCCCTGGGCGGGACCTTGCATGTGGACCTCGGGGACGAGGTGCCCGGCTCCCTCCAGCACCGGCGGGAGAAGGCGGTGGTGGAGGCCCACCGGGTGGACCTCGACCCGGCCAGCCTGGTGGCCGCCGTGACCGGAGGGGCCTCCTATGAGGCCAACTCCTCCCACCACCAGGGGGTGAGCGACCCCGGCCCCCGGCTCAAGGTGGTGGGCTGGGCTCCCGACGGGGTGGTGGAAGCGGTCGAGCTGCCCGGTACCAGGTGGTGCGTGGGGGTGCAGTGGCATCCGGAGCGCCTGCCTGGCGCGCACCCCAGCCGGGCGCTGTTCCGCGAGCTGGTCTCCCAGGCCAAGGGTGCCTGACGAGGCCGGGTGGGATGACACCACCCGGCCTCACGGGGGAGCTACAGTCCGGCCGGATCGCCCGTCTAGGAGGTTGGCTCCGATGAAGTTGCTGCGCCGGACCGGTGTGGGGGTGGCTGCCGCCGCAGCCGGAGCGCTGCTGCTGGCTGCTTGCGGCGGGACGACGAGCTCTCACAAGCCGGCCACGTCGGCCTCGTCGGTTGCGTCGTCGTCCACCAGCGCCCCCGCCTCGGCGAAGAAGAAGGGTGGGACCGCCTCCTACGCCGAGCTGCCCGGCAGCCCGCCCAACTACATCTTCCCCTTCGAGAGCACCGGTTACTTCAGCGTCACCAACGGCAACCTGCAAGATGGGCTTTTCCGCCCCCTGTACTGGTTTGGCCAGGGCGCCAGCGCCAACCTGAACCCCCAGCTCAGCTTGGCCTACCCGCCCACCTTCAAGGGACGCCAGGTGACGATCAAGCTCAAGGACTGGAAGTGGTCGGACGGCGAGCCCGTGCAGGCCAAGGACGTGGTGTTCTGGCTGCACATGATGCAGGCCGAGAAGTCGACCTGGGCCGCCTACGTGAAGGGCGCCATACCCGACAACATCACCTCCATCAAGGTGGACAACCCCCACCAGCTCACCCTCACCCTCAACGCCTCCTACTCCAGCTACTGGTACACCTACAACGAGCTGTCCCAGATCACTCCCATGCCCATGGCCTGGGATCGGACCTCGATGTCGGCCAAGCCTGGGAGCGGAGGCTGCACGGCCAGCGCAAGCAAGTGCCCCGCCGTCTACAAGTTCCTGGACGGCCAGGCCAAGAAGCTCACCACCTATGCCACCAACCCGCTGTGGAAGGTGGTTGACGGGCCCTGGAAGCTGCAGAGCTTCAACTCCGACGGCAACGTCTCCTTCGTCCCCAACCCCAAGTACTCGGGCTCCCCCAAGCCGAGCCTGTCGGTGTTCAAGCTGGTCCCCTTCACCTCCGACTCCTCCGAGTTCAACGTTCTGCGGGCCGGGACCTCGATCTCCGTCGGCTACATACCGCCTCAGGACCTGCCCAAGAAGTCGCCGGGCGGCAACCCGCTGCCCCCGACCAACCCGCTGGGCAGCAACTACACCCTGGCCCCGGCCTACGGCTGGGCCTGGCCCTACGCCCTCTTGAACTTCAACAACCCGACCATGGGCCCCGTCTTCAAGCAGCTCTACTTCCGCCAGGCGCTGCAGATGACGGTGGACCAGAAGGCCGACGTGGCCGCCGCCTTCCGGGGGTACGGGTTCCCGACCAACGGCCCCGTGCCGCTCGAGCCCAAGACCAAGTGGCTCTCCCCCCTGGTCAAGAAGGGCCTCTACCCCTTCGACCTGGCCAAGGCCCGGTCCCTGCTCACCAGCCACGGATGGTCCATGCAGTCCGGCGTGATGATCTGCACCAAGCCGGGCTCGGGAGCGGGCCACTGTGGAGCGGGGATCCCCGCCGGCAAGAAGCTCAGCATCAGCCTCTTCTACTCCAACGGCTCGGCCAGCTTCACCCAGATGATGGCCAACTGGAAGTCCGATGCCTCCAAGGCCGGGATCGACCTGTCCCTGTCATCGGTCCCCTTCGACACGGTGATCTCCAAGGCCGTGGCCTGCACCTCCAAGCAGCCCATCTGCAGCTGGCAGGCGGCTTACTACGGCGAGTGGATCTACTCCCCGGACTACGAGCCCACCGGTGGCGAGATCCTGAGGACGGGCGCCACGTCCAACAGCCAGAACTACTCCAACCCCACCATGGACAGCCTGATCAACCTCACCCACCACTCCAGCTCGCTGCAGGACTTCTACAAGTACGAGGACTTCACCGCCCGGCAGCTGCCGGTCATCAACATCCCGCTCACCTACACGATCCAGACCATCGTGAAGGGCCTGAAGGGCGTCACCCCGTTCAACCCACTGGGGACCATCACCCCCGAGTACTGGTACTACACGAAGTAGGCCTCTAGCGGGCCACGAAGTACTTGGCCTTGGGATGGTGACAGATGATGGCTGACGTGGTCTGCTCGGGGTGGAGCTGGAAGCCCTCGCTCACGCTCACCCCGATGCGGGCCACGTCCAGCAGCTCGGCCACCTTGGCGTTGTCCTCCAGGTCCGGGCAGGCCGGGTATCCCCACGAGTAACGGCCGCCCCGGTACTGCTGGCGGAACAGGCCACCCAGGGTGGGCCCGTCCTCGTGGGCGAAACCCCACTCCTCCCGGACACGACGGTGCCAGTACTCGGCAAGCGCCTCGGCCATCTCCACCCCGAGGCCGTGGAGCAGCAGGTAGGCCTGGTAGCGGTTGGAGGCGAACAGCTCGGCTGTGGCCCGGGAGACCTCCGGCCCCATGGTGACGACGTGGAAGGCGGCCCAGTCGGGCTCCCCTGAGCCAACGGAGCGGAAGAAGTCGGCGATGCAGAGCCAGGGTTCCTTGGTCTGGCGGGGGAACGAGAACCGCAGCCACTCCACCCGCCGGGCGTCGTCCTTCCATATGACGAGGTCGTTGCCCTCCGAGTTGGCGGGGAAGTAGCCCCAGGCCACCTGGGGCACCAGGACGCCCGACGCCTTGGCCTGGTCCAGCTGGTCCCGCAGGACAGCCCGCACCCGGCTCTTGAAGGCGGGGTCGCCCTCGCCCTGCTCTGGTCGGTACCCCCACTGGTTGCGGAACAGGGCCGTCTCGTTGAGGTAGGCGGCGACGTCGTCGATGGCAATGCCCTTGGCCACCTGGGAGCCGACGAAGGGAGGCGTGAAGATGCGGTTGTCGGTCTCCACCGCGGGCGAGCGCTCCGGGAGGGGAGGCGCCTGGCCCGAGGCGATGGCGGCCCGCTCCGCCTCTGCCTGCTGGCTGCGGCGGGGGGGCAGCTGCCTGCCGCCCAGGACCCGCCCGAAGTCGGGGTCGTCCTCACCGCTGCGGCGCATCTCCATGAGCCGGTCCATGGTCCGCAAGCCCTCGAAGGCGTCCCGGCCGTAGAACAGCCGCCCCTTGTACACCTGGCGCAGGTCCCGCTCCACGTAGGTACGGGTGAGGGCCGCCCCGCCCAAGAGGACAGGGAAGGTGGAGGCCAGCCCCCGCTCGTTCAGCTCCTCCAGGTTCTCCCGCATGATGAGGGTGGACTTGACGAGGAGCCCGCTCATGCCGATGGCGTCGGCATTCACCTCAGTGGCCTTGGTGATCAGGTCGGAGACGGGCACCTTGATCCCCAGGTTGAAGACCTCGTAGCCGTTGTTGGTGAGGATGATGTCGACCAGGTTCTTTCCTATGTCGTGCACGTCGCCCTTGACCGTGGCGAGCACTATGCGGCCCTTACCCCCCTGGCCCGTCTTCTCCATGTGAGGCTCGAGGTAGGCCACGGCGGCCTTCATGGTCTCGGCGGACTGGAGCACGAAGGGGAGCTGCATCTCTCCCGAGGCGAAGAGGTCCCCCACCGTCTTCATGCCGGCGAGGAGGGTCTCGTTCACGATGTCGAGGGCGGGGGTTCCCTGGGCCAGAGCCTGGTCCAGGTCGGCTTCGAGGCCGTTGCGGTCACCCTCCACGATGCGGGTCTCCAGGCGGCGCTCCACGCTCCATCCGCTGCGGTCCTCGCGCCCGGTCATGCCCCCTGCCTTGCCCGCCGCCCCCTCGAAGAAGGACAGCAGGTCCTGGAGGGGGTCATAGCCGGGTTGGCGGCGGTCGTAGATCAGGTCCAGGCACAGCCGGCGGACCTCGGGGTCGATGCGGTTGAGGGGCACGATGCGCGCCGCGTGCACGATGGCGGCGTCGAGCCCCGCCTCCACGCACTCGTGCAGGAACACCGAGTTGAGGGCCTGGCGGGCCGCCGGGACGAGCCCGAAGGACACGTTGGAGAGGCCCAGCACGGTGTAGACGCCGGGCAGCTCGGCCTTGATGCGCCTGATGGCCTCAATGGTCTCCAGGCCGTCCCGCCGGCTCTCCTCCATGCCGGTGGAGAGCGGGAGGGCCAGCGGGTCGATCAGGAGGTCCGAGGGCTCGAGCCCGTAGCGCTCCACGGCCAGGTCCACGATGGCCCTGGCCGCCCGCAGCTTCCAGTCGGCGGTGCGGGCCTGGCCCTCGGTGTCTATGCAGGTGCAGATGACAGCGGCGCCGTACTCCCGGGCCAGGGAGAGGAAGCGGTCCAGGCGGGTGCCCGGTCCGTCGCCGTCCTCCAGGTTGACGGAGTTGAGGACGGCTCGCCCCCCTATGTGGCGCAGCCCCGTCTCGATGACCGGCGCCTCGGTGGAGTCCAGCACCAGGGGCAGGCTGCACTGCGTGGCGAAGCGGCTGGCTACCTCCTCCATGTCCGCCACCCCGTCGGCGCCCGTGTAGTCGACACAGACGTCCAGCATGTGGGCCCCCTCCCGGACCTGGTCCCTGGCCATGGCCAGGCAGGTGTCCCAGTCGCTGGCCAGCATGGCCTCCCGGAACCGCTTGGAGCCGTTGGCGTTCGTCCTCTCCCCTATAGAGAGGAAGGACGTCTCCTGGTGGAAGGGCACATGGGTGTAGATCGAGGCCGCTCCCGGCTCGTGGGCGGGCTGGCGGGGGGCAGGCGTGAGGCCAGCACAGGCCTGCACCACTGCCGCCATGTGGGCCGGGGTGGTCCCGCAGCACCCGCCCACCACCGAAACGCCGAGCTCGGTGATGAAGCGGGCGTGGTACTGGGCCAGCGCCTCGGGGGTGAGGTCGTAGTGCATCTGGCCCTCCACCACCTGGGGGAGCCCGGCGTTGGGGACACAGGAGATCGGCATGCGGGCGTGGGCCGACAGGTGGCGCAGGTGCTCGCCCATCTCCGCCGGCCCCGTGGCGCAGTTGAGCCCGATCACGTCGGGCCGCATGGGGTCGAGGGCGCACAGGGCGGCCCCGATCTCCGTGCCGGGCAGCATGCGGCCGGTCAGCTCCAACGTGACCTGGACCTGGAGAGGCACCTCCCGCCCGGTGGCGGCCATGGCCCGGCGGCAGCCGATCATGGCTGCCTTGGCCTGCAGCAGGTCGAAGACCGTTTCGATGAGCAGCAGGTCGACCCCACCGTCCAAGAGGCCCCGGGCCTGCACCTCGTAGGCGTCCCGCAGCTCCACGAAGGGGATCTGGCCCAGGCTCGGGAATCGTGTCCCCGGCCCCATGCTGCCTGCCACCCAGCGGGGCCGGTCGAGGGTGGCATAGGAGGTGGCCACCTCCCTGGCGATCCGGGCTGCAGCCAGGTTGAGCTCATAGGCCTCGTGGGCCAGCCCGTACTCGGCCAGGACCACCGAGGAAGCCCCGAACGAGTCGGTCTCCACCACGTCCACTCCCACGTCGAGGAACGAGGCGTGCAGCTCCTCGACCACGTCAGGGCGGGTCCGGACCAGGACCTCGTTGCAGCCCTCGAGGGAGTGGCCCCCGAAGTCGTCGGGGCCGAGGTGGCGGAGCTGGATGTTGGTGCCGGTGGCGCCGTCGAAGATCACGACCCTCTCGGCGGCGGCCTCCAGGTAGGCCCTGCTCCTCGGGTGCATGGCTCAACAGGCTAGGGGGTGGTCGGGACTGGCCGGCGGCACGGCTGGCTAGAGTCGCCGGGCGGAGTATGCCCTCACCCCGTATCTACACGCGCAAGGGCGACGACGGCACCACCGGGCTCCTCTACGGGGGCCGGGTGCGCAAGGACGAGCCCGCTATCCAGGTCAACGGGGCCGTGGACGAGGCCCAGGCGGCGCTGGGTGTGGCCCGGGCCGAGGCCGAGCCGGGCTCTGAGCTCGACGAGCTGCTGGTGCGCCTGGAGCGGGACCTGTGGGTGCTCATGGCGGAGGTGGCCACCCAGCCGCGTAACCGCCACAAGCTGGTCCCCGGGGCCAGCCTGGTGACGGAGGGGATGGTGGCGGCCCTGGAGGCCACCATCGACGACCTGAGCTCGCGCTTCGACCCACCGGCGGAGTTCGTCGTGCCGGGCCAGAGCCGGGTCTCGGCCCTGTTGGACCTGGCCCGGACGCTGGTGCGGCGGGCAGAGCGCCTTGCCCTCTCGCTGCCGGCAGAGCCGCCGTCCCAGGTGGGCCCCTACCTCAACCGCCTTTCCGACCTGTGCTGGACCATGGCCCGCTGGCAGGAGGGCGAGCACCTCCTCGCCCGCGGGCCCCGAACCGATAGGGGATGAGACCCGTGCCTCTTGCCTGCTCCGCTTCCTCCCAGATCCCCTCGGGCACCTCTTCGGTGGCCGTTCCCGTGCTGGCCGGCCGGGCTCCCGAGGGCCTCGACCGCGCCTACTGCCGTTCGCAGGGTTTCTCGGGGCAGGTGGGGGAGGCCCTGGCCGCCCCCGGCGCCGGCGGCACGATCACGGTGGCGGTCGGGCTGGGGGAGTCGGTGGATGCCGAGGCCCTCCGCCAGGCAGCGGCCGCCTTCGTCCGCTCTGTCTGGCGAAATGGCACCGCGGCCTTCCCTCTCGACGCCGATATGTTGCGGGCGCTGCCCGCCGCCGAGGCCGCCCAGGCCGTGGTGGAGGGGGCCCTTCTCGCCGCCTACCGGTTCACGACCTACAAGGGCTCCCCCGACCCTCTGGCCCTCACCTCGTTGGTCGTGGTGGGTGGCGGCGAGCTCGGCGAGCTCGAAAGGGGGGTGCGGCGGGGCCAGGCCACGGCCCGGGCCGTCTGCCTGGCCCGGGACCTGGTGAACGAGCCGGCCGGGACCCTCACCCCCCGGCGCTTGGCCGAGGTGGCGGGGAAGGTGGGGGAGGAGGCCGGGCTCGAGGTCCGGGTGTGGGACGAGGTGGACATCGCCAACGAGGGCCTGGGAGGTCTGGCCGGAGTGGCCCGGGGGTCCGAGGAGCCCCCCCGCCTCATCAAGATGACCTACTCGCCTCCCGGGGACGGGGGCCCGGTCCCCACCGTCGCCCTGGTGGGCAAGGGCATCACCTTTGACTCCGGAGGCCTGTCCATCAAGACGGCCGACGGGATGACGGCCATGAAGACCGACATGGGCGGGGCCGCCGCCGTGCTGGGCACCATGTCCGCCCTGGCGGAGATGGAGGTCCCCGTGCGGGTGCTGGGCTACATGCCCACGACCGAGAACATGCCGAGCGGGAAGGCCACCAAGCCTGGCGACGTCCTCAAGATACGCAACGGCAAGACCATCGAGGTCCTCAACACCGATGCCGAGGGCCGTCTGGTGCTGGCCGACGGGCTCTCCCTGGCCGTGGAGGACGGGGCCGATGCCATCATCGACCTGGCCACCCTCACCGGGTCCTGCGTGGTGGCCCTGGGGCGGGAGATCGCCGGGCTCATGGGCAACAGCGAGGAGCTGATCGCCCAGGTGAGGGCGGCCTCGGCCCGGGCCGGCGAGCCGGTCTGGCCCCTGCCTCTGCCGGACCGTTACCGCCGCCACATCGAGTCCGACGTGGCCGACATGAAGAACACGGGCCGGGACCGCCAGGCCGGCACCTTGGTGGCGGGGCTCATCCTCTCCGAGTTCGTGGACGACGTGCCCTGGGCCCACCTGGACATCGCCGGGCCGGCCCGGTCCGACGAGGACCGGGGCTACCTGCGCAAGGGAGCCACCGGCTTCGGGGTGAGGATCCTCCTCGAACTGCTGCAGGCCTTCGAGCCCGTGGCGGGGAGGCCGGGGAGCGGCTCCTGAGGGGCCCTTGCGGCCCAGGCCGGGCCGTCAGGGGATGAAGTGCAGCCGGCTCTTCAGCGTCACGTAGCCCACGAAGGCCACGGCGTCCATGAGCGTGTGGGCCAGCACCAGGGGAGCTGCCCGTCCCCAGCGTTGGTACAGGCGGCCGAAGATGAGGCCCATGACGAGGTTTCCCACGAAGCCGCCGAACCCCTGGTACAGGTGGTAGGAGCCGCGGATCACGGCGCTGGTGGCGAGGGCCTTGTTGTCGCTCCATCCCAGCTGGGACAGCCGGTGGAGGAGGTAGCCGGCCACGATGACCTCCTCGAGGATGCCGTTCTGGGCCGCGTCCAGGACGAGCACCGGGAGGCGGTACCAGGTGGGGGGCAGAGTGGTGGGGACCACCTTGAGGTCGATCCCGAGGGAGTAGGCGAGCAGGTACAGCCCCAGGCCCGCCCCCCCCACCACAGCCGCCAGCACCAGGCCCCGGAGGGCATCCCGCCGAGGCCGGCGCAGGTCGGCGCCGATGGTGTGCATGGACTCCCCCGAGCGGTACAGCAGGTAAGCGACCAGGGCCACCGGGACCAGCGTGTCGGCGATGTTGACCAGCTGGTAGGCGAGGTCCAGGTAGGGCCGGCCCGGAGTGACGGCGCCGTTCAGGACGGCGGCCTGCTTGCGGAGGGCCTGGGCCGAGGTCAGCGACTGGACGAGGGAGAGGATGGCGTAGACGGCTGAGGCCCCGAGGGACAGGGCCAGCACCAGCCACACCTCGACAGCCAGGGCCGCCCGGGGCAAGCCGGCCGGGGTGGGGGGTGTCCCTGGCTCGACGCCCTCGGGGGTCGTACGGCCGGCTCCTGCCTGCCTCACACGTGGCACGCTACTGCCGGCGAGTCGCTGTCCCGGGGGCGTCGTCTTCGCCCGGGTTCCCTGGCGGTGGGCTTCGGGCGCGAAGCTCTTGGTCATGAGCACCGTGGTGGACGAGGAGGAGATCGAGCGGGTGAGGGCGTGGGTGGAGGCGGCCGAGAGGGTGGTGGTCCTAACCGGCGCAGGCATCTCCACCGACTCGGGGATACCCGACTTCCGGGGGCCACAAGGGGTGTGGACCAAGAACCCCGCCGCCGAGCGCACCTCGAGCCTGCAGCACTACCTGAGCGACCCCGAGGTGCGCCGGCAGTCCTGGCAGGCCCGGCTCCACCACCCGGCCTGGTCGGCAGCCCCGAACCCCGGGCACCTGGCGCTGGTGCGGCTCGAGCGGAGCGGGAAGCTCCTTGCCCTGGTGACCCAGAACATCGACGAGCTGCACCAGATGGCCGGCAGCAGCCCCGACGTGGTGGTGGAGTTGCACGGGACCATGCGCCACGCGCTGTGCTGGTCATGCGGGGACAGGACCCCCATGCAGCAGGTCCTGGACCGGGTGAGGGCCGGGGAGGAGGACCCTCATTGCGCCTGCGGGGGGATCCTCAAGTCGGCCACGATCAGCTTCGGCCAGTCCCTCGACCCCGCCGTCCTGGCCCGGGCCGAGCGGGCCGCCACCTCGGCCGACCTGTTGCTCGCCGTCGGCACCACCTTGAGCGTCCACCCGGCGGCGGGCCTCGTACCCCTGGCCTGGCAGTCGGGAGCACGGGTGGTGATCCTGAACGCCGAGCCCACCCCGTACGACAGCATCGCCCATGCCGTGCTGCGGGGCTCGATCAGCGAGGTCCTCCCGGCCATCGTGGGCTGAGGGCCGCGGCGCCCGGGCCTCACCACCTGGCCCGGTGCACGACCTCCTCCCAGGGCCGGCGCCCCCTGGACAGAGAGGGGGATGGGTGGTCCCCTCGAGGGTCGGGCCAGCCCAGGGCCACCGCTCCGATGGGTTTCCATCCCTCGGGGACGCCCAGGTTGCTGAGCAGCTCCTCCTCCCCCCTCCAGATCCCCTGGAACACCGCCCCCAGGCCCTCGTCGGCGGCGGCGAGGAGGAGCAGCATGGTGGCGAAGGCCGCGTCGACCAGCCAGTAGGGGACCGGCCAGGCTTCGGCCCGGTCGAGCCCTGACGCCGCCTTGTCGGCCTCGGAGTAGCGGTCCAGGTACGTCTGGCGGTTGGCCAGCGGTATCACGATGACGGGGGCGGCGGACAGCCCCGGCCAGCGGGAGGAGGCGGTGCGCCAGGCGGGCGTGGTCACGGTGTCCCAGTAGGAGGAGGTCTGGTCGGCTCCCTCCAGCACCACCAGGGCCACCCCCTGGGCGAAGCCGGCCGATGGGCCCCGGCGAGCCGCGTCCAGGACCCGGTCCAGGATGGCGGCGGGCACCGGGTCGGGGCGGAAGGCGCGCACCATGCGCCGTCTCCGGAGGAGCTCCTGCAGTTCCACGACGCCGACGTTAGGGGAATGTTGACCAGGAAGGTAGGGTTTACGGAACGGGACCGCTACTGAAGGGGCTGATCGCACATGCCGAGCTTTCGTGAGCTGCTCGCCCAGACCAAGGCTGGCATACGGGAGGTGGACACCGGCGAGGCCGGGGACCGGCTGGGCCAGGCCGTGTTCCTCGATGTCCGGGAGCCCGACGAGTACGAGCAAGGAGCCGTGCCGGGGGCCATCCATATTCCGAGGGGGAACCTGGAGAGCCAGGTCGAGGGGCGCTTGCCCGACCACGGGGCCCCGATCGTCGTGTACTGCGCGGGCGGCACTCGCTCGGCGTTCGCGGCCCGGACCCTGGAGGATCTCGGGTACGCCGACGTGGTGTCCATGGCCGGGGGGTTCAACAAGTGGAAGGACGAGGGTCGTCCCTGGGCGGCCCCGCGCACCCTCACTCCCGACCAGCGCAACCGCTACCACCGCCACCTGCTTCTGCCCGAGGTGGGACCGGCGGGGCAACAGCGCCTGCTCGACGCCAAGGTCCTCCTCCTCGGCGCCGGGGGGCTGGGGTCGCCGGCGGCCCTCTACCTGGCGGCGGCGGGGGTGGGGACCATCGGCATCATCGACATGGACGTCGTAGACGCCTCCAACCTGCAGCGCCAGGTCCTCCACAACATGGAGCGGGTAGGCGAGCGAAAGGTCGACTCGGCCAAGAAGACCCTCACGGCCATGAACCCGGATGTGAAGGTGGTCACCTACGACGTCCGCCTCGGTGCCGACAACATCTTGGACATCATCGACGGCTACGACGTGATCGTGGACGGGACCGACAACTTCCCGACCCGCTACCTCGTGAACGACGCCTCGCTGGTGAAGCGGATCCCGGTGGTACACGGATCGATATTCCGCTTCGAGGGGCAGGTGACGGTGTTCTCCCCCTACGAGGGACCCTGCTACCGGTGCTTCGTCCCCGAGCCCCCGCCCGCCGAGCTGGCCCCCTCGTGCGCCGAGGCCGGCGTGCTCGGGGTGCTGCCCGGCATCATCGGCTCCATCCAGGCCATGGAGGCCCTCAAGCTCCTACTGGGACTGGGGGAGCCCCTCATCGGGAGGCTCCTCGCCTACGACGCCCTGGAGGAGACCTTCCGCACCTACAAGATGCAGCGGGACCCCGCCTGCCCCGCCTGCGGGGAGGGAGCGGGTGAGATCGTGATCGCCGAGTACGACGAGCTGTGCATGCCCCACCCGCGCCTGGCCCCGGCAGGGGCCTAGGGCCGCAGCCGGGTGAGGCCGGAGGTGGCCGCTTCCACCTCCTCCCAGCGGTAGAGGGCGGGGACCCGGCGGTGGGCCGCCCACTCCCGGAGCTGGTCGGAGTAGTGGGGGCTGGAAGGGTTCCCTGAGGCCCCCCCGGGCACCACGAAGGAGGCGTGGTCGATGTCGGCCAGGTCAACCACCTGACGGTAGACCGAGCATCCGGTCACGCCGAAGGGCCCCGGCCCCCAGCCGTAGGCTGCCGCCTGCACCGTGTCGCCGTCGCCACCCATGGGGACCGAAGGGAGGTTCCAGGCCTCCGGGGCCGCCGGGATGAGCAGGTGGCGGCCCTGCAGTTGGTGGTGGTCGCCCCAGCGCCACCCGTCCGGGTCACCACCAAGCCTGACAGCCTCGTCCCAGGCTTCGCCCAAGGCCTCGGGCACGGCCTCCAGCAAGAGCCCGGCGCCCCGGCTCCCGCCGGCGGCCCGGGCCAGGGCCCACAGGTCGTTGGTCAGCCACCGCCTCACCAGGGTGTCGGTGGCCGGCAGCTCGTCCGATGCCAGCCAGTCCCACAGGGCGCTGCCCAGCGCCTTCCCGTAGCGCCGGCGGGCCACGGCGCGCCGGAAGCAGGCGTAGAGGAGGGCCTCGGGCCGGCTGGTGCCGAGGTCCCCGTCCAGGCCGGCGAGCAGCAAGCGAGCCCTTTCGGCGTCGCCCTCCAGGGGGCCGGTCCCGGCCAGGACCTGAGCCCAGGCCCGGGCGGCCAGCGAGGTGGTGTCGGCCTGGAGGGCGGCCAGCTGCGAGGCGCTGGTGCGCCCGTCGCCTCCCAGCAGCTCGACGAGGCGCTCGGCCCGCCAGGGGTCGCTGAAGACTGTGGCGATGTACGGTTCGCCGGCATCGACCACGGCGTGGTTGGCTGTCACCAGGAACCCCTCGGGAGGGTCCAGGCTGTGGGGGTGCTCCTCGAAGGGCAAGGTCCCCTCCCACTCGCTCTCCCCCGTCCAGCCCGGCACCGGGAAGCGTCCCGACCACCCCTCGGACCGCAGCGGCAGCTCGCCCCGGAGCAGGTAGCCGATGTGGCCGGCGGTGTCGGCGGCGAGCATGTTGTTGGCCGGGTCCACCCAGCCCCGCTGGGCCTCGAACAGCTCGGGTACCGAGCGGGCCGCCAGCATGGCCCGCAGCACCTCGAACCCCCGGCAGGGCCGGGCCGTGGCCGTGTACCGCAGCGAGAGGCACCGGCCCTCCGCGGGGTCCCCGTGGACCACGGGGCCGTGGGAGGTGGTCCACACGTCGACCGGCACCGGGTCCTCGCCCCGCACCCGGACCACCTCCCGGCGGTGGCCGGCCTCGGCCCATCCCTGCCTGGTCCGGTACCGGCCGGGATGCTCGGGGTCGAACCACTCCACATAGAGGTCCTGATAGTCGGCGTAGGCGTGGGTGATGGCCCACGCCACCGAGGCATTGTGCCCGAAGTGGGGCCAGCCGGGCAGACCCGGGAACGTGGCTCCTATGACGTCGAAGGCGGGGCACGAGACGTGCACCGGCCAGTAGACGTTCGGGACGTCGAGGGCCCGGTGAGAGTCGTTGCACAGCACGGGGAAGCCGCTCACGGTGCGGCTGCCGTGCACCGCCCAGGCGTTGGAGCCGGACTCCACCTCGGCCAGGAAGCCGAGGTGGGGGGCAGCGGCGGCCAGCTCCTGCCCGGCCCTCTCCAGCAGGCTCGCCAGGCCGCCGGCCGGGGGATCCTCGCCCGCCCTCCGGCGGAGGCCTTCACCCGGAGCCGGTCCCGGGCGGGTCCCGCGGAGACGCCCTCCGGGCGGCAGGGTCACCACCGAGCCCGGAGGCGGGGAGGTCTCCAGGCCCGCGGCTGCCACCGTCTCGGCCCCGGCCCGGGCCACCACCAGGGCGTCGGCCAACTTGCGCTGCCAGGTGCCCATGAGGACGTGGCGAACCTTGAAGACGGCGACGGAGTGCCAGGGCTCCCAGGGCTCGGGATCGATGTCGGCCAGGGCCAGCTCGGGCGGCCAGCTCTCCCGTGGCCCCTCGAGGAAGGCGTTCACCCCTCTGGCGTAGGCAGTGAACGCCTGGAGAGTCCCCTCGGTCATGGCCTCGACATCGGCCCGGGCCGCCCCGGCCAGGCCCAGCCTGCGGGCCAGCACGTCTGCTGCCAGGGCCGGCCGGCCCACCACCTCGGCCCAGCGGCCCGTGGCCCGTCTCCGGTCGTACTCCATCTGCCAGAAGCGGTCCTCGGCGCAGGCAAAGCCCATGGCGACCCAGGAGTCGTGCTCGTCGGAGGCCTGGACGTGGGCTATCCCCCAGGTGTCCCTGTGGATGACCACCGGGGCATGGAGGGCGGGCAGGCTGATCTCACGGGTATCCACGAGGGGCCGAGCCTACGCCGGCGCCCGGCGCCCTGGTCACCCGCGCTGGCCTCAGCCCTGACCCATACCGGCACCCTGGCGCCGTCATAGGCTCTGGCCCATGGGCGAGCGCCGCACCCCCTCGGGCATCGAGGTGCAGGCCGTGTACGGGCCGGGGTTCCCGCCCGGCTGGGACCCTGCCCGACGGGTGGGCCGCCCGGGAGAGCCCCCGTACACCAGGGGCATCTACCCCGACATGTACCGGGGGCGTCTTTGGACCATGCACCAGTACGCCGGCTTCGGCACCGCCGAGGCCACCAACCGGCGCTTCAAGTTCTTGCTGGAGGCGGGCCAGACCGGGCTTTCCTGCGCCTTCGACCTGCCCACCCAGATGGGTTACGACTCCGACCACCCGAGGGCGGAGGGCGAGGTCGGCAAGGTGGGGGTGGCCATCGACTCCATCGAGGACATGCGGGTCCTGCTGGACGGCCTGCCCCTCGACCGGGTCACGACCTCCATGACCATCAATGCCACCGCTGCCATCCTGCTCCTGCTCTACGAGCTGGTGGCCGAGGAGAGGGGGTTCGACCCCGCCCGCCTGGGCGGGACGATACAGAACGACATCCTGAAGGAGTACGTGGCCCGGGGGACCTACATCTACCCGCCCCGGGCCTCGATGCGCCTGGTCACCGACACCTTCGCCTACTGCGCCGAGCACCTGCCCTCGTGGAACACCATCTCGATCTCGGGCTACCACATCAGGGAAGCGGGGTCCACGGCCGTCCAGGAGGTGGCCTTCACCCTTGCCAACGGCATCGCCTACGTGGAGGCGGCCCTGGCGGCCGGGCTGGACGTGGACGACTTCGCCCCCAGGCTCAGCTTCTTCTGGAACGCCCACAACAACCTGTTCGAGGAGGTGGCCAAGTACCGGGCTGCCAGGCGCATGTGGGCCAGGATCATGGCGGAGCGCTTCGGGGCCAGGGACGAGAGGTCCAAGCGCCTCCGCTTCCACACCCAGACGGGTGGGTCGACGCTCACGGCCCAGCAGCCCGAGGTGAACGTGGTGCGCACCACCGTCCAGGCCATGGCGGCGGTCCTGGGCGGCACCCAGAGCCTCCACACCAACAGCTTCGACGAGGCTCTCGGCCTGCCCACCGAGAGGGCGGCCAAGCTCGCTTTGCGCACCCAGCAGGTGATCGCCCACGAGAGCGGGCTGACCGACACCGCCGATCCCCTGGGCGGCTCCTGGTACGTGGAGGCCCTCACCGACGAGGTCGAGGCACGGGCCTCTGCCTACCTTGACCGCATAGGTGAGATGGGAGGGGCGGTGGCGGCCATCGAGGCCGGCTTCATGCAGGAGGAGATCGAGCAGGCTGCCTACTCCTACGCCCAGGCCGTCGAGGATGGGGAGGTGGTGGTGGTGGGCGTCAACCGCTACGTGGAGGAGGCGCCTGAGGCCCCCGAGGTCTTCCCGCTCGACCCCGCCCTCCAGGATGCCCAGCGCAAGCGGGTGGGGGAGCTGCGGGCCTCGCGGGACCAGGAGCGGGTGAACACAGCCCTGGCCGACGTGGCCGCCGCCGCCCGGGGCAGCGCCAACCTGCTCGTGCCCATGAAGGAGGCCCTGCGCCTCCGGGCGACCCTGGGGGAGGTGAGCGACGTGCTGCGAGAGGCCTTCGGGGTCTACCAGCCCGCCCGCTAGCCCTCGACCCCGGGGGTCACCCCCGGGGCCAGGCCGGCCCGGCCCCGGCCGGGACCGGTCACCTCCGGAGCCTGGTTAGTAACCTCTCTGGTGTGCCCGTCCGGTTCGTGATCCTCGGCGCCGGTCCCGCTGGCGTCCAGGCCGCCACCCACGCCGCCCGCATGGGGGCGGAGGTGACCCTGGTCGAGAGGGATGTGATCGGCGGGTCGGCCAACCTGTGGAACTGCATCCCCTCTAAGGCCATGATCTCCACGGGCGGCTTGATGTCGCTGGTCCGGCGGGCTTCGTCCATGGGCCTGTGCGACCTCGACGCCCGCTTGGACCTCCAGGTCCTGAGGGAACGGATCGACCGCATCACCGGCCACCTGGAGCGGTCTGCCACCGAGCTCATGGCCAGTCAGGGGGTGCGCGTCGTCCGGGGCGCCGGCGTCTTCAAGTCGGCCCAGGAGGTGCTCGTGGACACCGCCGAGGAGGGGCCCGTCGAGCTGGAGGCCGATGCCGTGCTGGTGGCCACGGGTAGCCGTCCCCGCACCCCGGACTGGGCCGAGGCGGACGGCGAGCGGGTCCTGGTCACCCGTCAGGCCTACCCTCCTCCCCAGATCCCCAGGCACCTGGTCGTCATCGGCTCCGGGGTGACCGGCGTGGAGTTCGTGCACATGTTCCGGTCGCTCGGCTCCGAGGTCACGCTCATCGTGAGCCGCCAGCAGGTCCTCCCCCAGAAGGACCCCGAGGTGGCCGCGGCCCTGGAGGCGGACTTCCTTCGGCGCGGCGTCACCCTCTTCAAGGGGGCCCGGGCGGTCGGCATCGACCGGACGGACGAGGGCGTGGTCGTGCGCTGCAGTGACGGCCGGATGGCGGAGGGGTCCCATGCCCTGCTCGCCATCGGCTCGGTCCCCAACTCCGACGGCCTGGGGCTGGCCTCCGCCGGTGTCCGGGTGAACGAGGCCGGCTACATCCCTGTCAATCAGCATTGCCAGACCAACGTGAGCCACATCTACGCGGCGGGGGACGTGTCAGGAAAGCTGCCGCTGGCCTCGGTCGGCTACGCCCAGGGGCGCAAGGTGGCGGAGCACGTGATGGGCCTGCACACCCGGGCCCACCGCCATCTGGACTACGACAAGGCGGCCAGCGCCATCTTCACCGAGCCCGAGATCGCCGACGTGGGCCTGGCCGAGGCCGAGGCCTTTGCCGAGGGCCGCAAGCTCAGGGTCACCAAGGTCCCCTTCGCCGCCAATGCCCGGGCCCTCATAGACGGGGATGCCAGGGGCTTCGTGAAGATCCTGTCCGACCCCGCCACCGGGATCGTGCTGGGCGGCTCCATCGTGGGCAAGAACGCTGCCGAGCTGATCTCGGTCCTGGCCCTCGCCGTCACCGCCCATCTGCAGGTGACCGACATCGTGGAGAGCCTGCTGGTCCACCCGGCCCTGGCCGAGGCCCTGGCCGACGCCGCCGAGTAGGCCGCCCCCTACTGCGCCGCCCTGGCCTCCAGCCGCCGGCGCAGGCCGGGTGACGAGGCCAGGTCGATGGCCGTCCAGGCCATGGCCAGCGCCCCGTCCCGCACCGCCCGGTCGCCCGCCGGGGTCACCGTGGCCGCGGCGAACTCGGGCTGGTGGTTGACGGCGGGCAGGGAGTCGATGCCCACCATGGGGTGTATGGCGGGCATGGCAAGGGAGACATTGGCCATGTCGGTCGATCCCCCCATGGGACGGTCGGGCAGTTCCGGGAAGCTGCGGCCCAGGGCCTCGGCGTTGCGCTTGTAGCAGGAGGCGATCTCGTCGTCGGACCGGAACTCGGAGTAGGGCGGTGAGAGGGGAGTGATCTCCAGGCTCGCCCCGGTGGCCAGTGCACCGGCCTCGAAGCAGCGCCGCACCCTGGGCTCCACCTCGGCCAGGGCGGCCAGCGAGGGGCTGCGCACGAGGTACTGGGCGGTGCTGCGGGCCGGGATGACGTTGGGGGCATCCCCTCCGTCGGTGACGATCCCGTGCACCTGGTCCCCGGGGCGCAGGTGCTGGCGCAGCAACCCAATGGCCACCTGGGCCACGGTCAGGGCGTCGGCGGCGTTGATGCCTTGCTCGGGGTAGGCGGAGGCGTGTGCCGACTTCCCCGTATAGCGGATGTCGAGATGGGAGACGGCGAGGCAGCGCATCTGGAGCTCCTCGATGGGGGCAGGGTGCACCATCATGGCCGCATTGACCCCGGCGAAGGCTCCCCGCTCCAGCATCAGGATCTTGCCCCCTCCACCCTCTTCGGCCGGGGTCCCCATGACCTTCACCGTCATCCCCAGCTCGTCGGCCAGGGGGGCGAGGGCCAGCCCCGCCCCCACGGCGGCGGCGGCGATGATGTTGTGCCCACAGGCGTGGCCGATGCCCGGCAGGGCGTCGTACTCGGCGCAGATTGCCAGCACCAGGGGGCCGGACCCGGCGGTGGCCACGAAGGCGGTAGGCAGGTCGCAGACGCCGGCCTCCACCTGGAACCCTCCGGTGGCCAGGGCCTCGGCCACCCATGCCGCCGAGCGTTCCTCCTCGAAGGCCAGCTCGGGGTGCTGGTGGAGGGTGTGGCTGAGGGTGAGCAGCCCCTCCAGGTCCCGGTCCACCCTCTCGCGGGCCGCCTCCTTGGCCTGCATGCCCGTCACGTCCTGCGTGCTTGCCACTGCGCCTCCTATGAGATGACCGCTATCACGTCGCCTGGGCCTACAGCGTCCCCGGCCGACACCCTTACCTCCTGCACCGTCCCTGCCCTCTCGGCGGGGATGGCGTTCTCCATCTTCATGGCCTCCAGCACGCAGACGGTCTGGCCCACCTCCACCGGGTCGCCCACAGAGACCAGGATCTTCACGATCGTGCCCTGCATGGGGACGGTCACGGTCCCGCTGCCGGCCGCCCCGTCCCGGGAGGACCGCCCTGCACCGCCCTGGGCGGCCCGCCCCGTCCCGCCCCGCCCGGCGGGACGCGTCCCCGCCCGGCCGGGCGCCGACGTGCCCGCCGCCCGGCCGGGGGACGTCGCCGGTCCCGGGCTGCCCCCGTCCGCGGCAGGGACCCACAGGCGGACCTGGTAGCGCCGGCCATCGACCTCGGCCTCCACCTGGCGCAGGACCCGGGGCTCCTCCTCGGGCGCCTGGTCGCCGCCGCCGGGTGTGCTCCTCGGTGCAGTCGGGGCCGAGACGGAGGCCCCCGCCCCGGCCGAGACGCCGGAGAGGTCCAGGGTCTCCTCGACCCAGCGCGTCGAGTGGCGCCCTTCGGCGAAATCCGGGTGGGACAGGATGGCCCGGTGGGCGGGGATGGTGGTGGCGACCCCCTCGATCTCGGTCTCCTCCAGCGCCCGGAGCATCCGCCGCCTGGCGGCCTCCCGGTCCGGCGCCCAGACCACCAGCTTGGCCACCAGGTTGTCGTAGAACTGGCTCACGGTGTCACCGGCCTCGTAGCCGGCATCGGTGCGCACGCCGGGCCCGTCGGCCCGCCGGAAGCGGGTGATGCGCCCCGGTGAGGGGAGGAAGCGCCCACCGGCAGGGTCCTCGGCATTGATGCGGCACTCGATGGCATGCCCGCGCCGAGCGATCTCCTCCTGGGTGAAACCCAGCCGTTCCCCGGCGGCCACCTCGAGCTGCAGGGCCACCAGGTCCAGGCCCGTGACCATCTCCGTGATGGGGTGCTCCACCTGGAGGCGGGTGTTCATCTCCAGGAAGTAGAACTCCCCGTCCTGGTAGAGGAACTCCACGGTGCCGGCGTTGACGTAGCCGCAGGCCCGGGAGACCCGCACCGCAGCCTCGCCCATCGCCTGGCGCACCTCGTCGGGGAAGCCGGGGGCGGGGCTCTCCTCGACCAGCTTCTGGTGCCGTCGCTGGCAGGAGCAGTCCCTCTCCCCCAACCACAGCACGTTGCCATGGGTATCAGCGATCACCTGCATCTCGATGTGGCGGGGCCAGGTGAGATAGCGCTCCAGGTAGCTGTCACCCCGGCCGAACGCCTTCTCGGCCTCCCGCTGGGCCGACTCCAGCGCCGCTGGCGCGGCGGCGGCATCGGGCACCACCCGCATCCCCCTGCCCCCCCCGCCGTAGGCAGCCTTGATGGCGACCGGCCACCCGGCCTTCTCGCCGAAGGCCACGACCTGCTCAGGCGAGGTGAGCACCTCTGTCGTCCCCGGCACTCCGGCCACCTGGGCCCGCTGAGCGGCCAGGCGGGAGCTGATCTTGTCCCCCATCACCTCGATGGCCTCGGCGGGCGGCCCCACGAAGACCAGGCCTGCCTCCCGCACGGCCCGGGCGAAGCCGGCGTTCTCGGACAGGAAGCCGTAGCCGGGGTGGATGGCATCGGCCCCGCTGCGGGAAGCCACCTGCAAGATGGCCTCGGTGTTGAGGTAGCTCTCGGCTGCCGTCTGGCCTCCGAGGGCGTAGGCCTCGTCCGCCAGGCGCACGTGCAGGGCATCGCGGTCCAGCTCTGAGTAGACGGCCACCGTCGGGATGCCCATCTCCCGAGCAGTGCGGATCACCCGCACCGCTATTTCCCCCCGGTTGGCGATGAGGACCTTGGTCAGCACGCGAGCAGCCTTTCTCTGCGTGGGGAACCGATCCCCACAGTCATATGGTTACCGCCATGCCCGACACCGGCGCCACATCGCAGCCCGGGGCCACCCGGTTCAGCGACATCCGGCGGTTCGGCTCGATCGACTCCACCAACGCCTGGCTGATCAGCCGGGCCCGGGAGGGGGCCCCCGAAGGCCTGGTGGCGGTGGCTGACCACCAGACGGCCGGCAGGGGGCGGTTGGGGCGGACCTGGGAGGCTCCGGCGGGGACCTCCCTCCTGGTCTCGGTCCTCATGAGGCCCCCCCTGGACGGCGAGCACCTCTACCTGGCCACGGCGGTGATGGCCCTGGCTGCCGCCGACGCCTGCCGGGTGGAGGCCGGCGTGGACCCGGACCTCAAGTGGCCCAACGACCTGCTGGCGGGGGGGCGGAAGCTGGGTGGGGTCCTGGCCGAGGCGATGGCCGTCTCGGGGCAGGTGGAGGCGGTGGTGGTGGGTGCGGGGATCAACGTGAACTGGCCCGCGGACCAGGCCGGCCCCCCTGAAGGGGGCGTGGCCCTCAGCCAGCTGGTGGGCTTCGAGGTGGACCGGGAGCGCCTCCTCGCCTCCCTCCTCGCGTCCCTGGAAGACCGCTACGAGGCCCTCCGGGATCTCTCCGGGCAGGCCGCCCAGGCCAGCGAGTACCGCCGGCGCTGCTCCACCGTGGGGCGGTTGGTGCGGGTGGACCTGGTCGACGAGACCTTCACCGGCACCGTGGCCGACGTCACTCCCGAGGGCCACCTGCTGATCGACGTGGGGGTGTGCCTGCGCCGCGTCACCGCGGGCGATGTGGTGCACCTCAGACCGGCCTGAGGCGGTACGCCGGGCCGTGGGGGCATGCCGGCCGCTTCCCGCGGCCGGTGCCCGGCGGATCGTGGGCCTTCCCCGGGACGGGAGCAGGGCCGGAGCTCCTCACGGGTCCGAGCCGGCGTCCACCAGCCTGGCGTAGGCGTCCGCAGCGGCCCGGGTGAGGGGCCCGGGGCAGGCAGGAAGAGGGGTGCCGTCCACGGAGGCGATGGGCTGCACGCCCCGGGTGGTGCCGGTGAGGAAGGCCTCCTCGGCGCCGGCCAGGGCGCCGACGGGCACGTCCTGCTCGAGAGCACTCTCGCATGACTCGAGGACCAGAGCCCTGGTCACCCCGTCCAGGCAGCCCGAGGCCAGGGTGGGCGTGGTCAGGCGCCCCCCCTGGGCCAGGAACACGTTGGAGCCGGTGCCCTCGCAGAGCAGGCCCGCCGTGTTGGCGAAGACGGCCTCGCCGGCCCCTCGTCCGTGGGCATAGGCCAGGGCCACCACGTTCTCCGCGTACGAGATGGTCTTGAGGCCAGCCAGGGCCCCCCGCTCGTTGCGCGGCCAGGGGACCACCGACACGGCCACGCTGGGGGCCGGTGGGTCCAGGGGGGAGGCCGCCACCACCAGGCTGGGGGGCCCCTCGCCCCGGTCGGACCCGAGGGGCCCGGGACCGCCCGTGACGGTTATGCGCAAGCGGCCCTGGTCCAGCCCGCAGGATCCGAGCACGGCGGCGCACGCCTGGCGGACCAGGTCCTCGGCCGGGGGGTCCAGGCCCAGTCCCTTCAGCGAGCGGGCCAGGCGGGCCAGGTGCCGGGAAAGGGCGAAGGCCTCCCCTCCCCGTATGAGGACCGTCTCGAAGGCGCCGTCGCCGGTGACCAACCCGTGGTCGAAGGCCGAGACCCCGGCGGATTCGCCGGGGACGAGGCGGTCGTTCACCCAGACCGGGGCGGGTAGGGAGGAAGGTGCGCTGGTCATCGCCTCACAGCCTACGATCAGAAGCGGTATGGACCTCGACTTCACGCCCGAGCAGGAGGCCTTCCGCAAGGTTGTGAGGGAGTTCGCCGAGCAGGAGATCGCGCCCCATGCCGAGGCCTGGGACCGGGACCACCACTTCCCGTTGGACACCGTGCTGGCCATGGGGAAGCTGGGCCTGTTCGGCTTGCCCTTCCCCGAGAGGTACGGGGGCTCGGGGGCGGACTTCACGACCCTGTGTCTGGCCATAGAGGAGCTGGGCCGGGTGGATTCCTCCTTGGCCATCACGCTGTCGGCCGGGGTAGGGCTGGGCGCCAACCCCATATTCCAGTTCGGCACCGACGCCCAGCGGGATGAGTGGCTGCCCGCCCTGTGTGCCGGGGAGGCCCTCGGGGCCTTCGGGCTCACCGAGCCCGATGGTGGCAGCGATGCCGGCGCCACCCGGACCCGGGCCAGGCGGGAGGGTGACGAGTGGGTGATCGACGGCTCCAAGGCCTTCATCACCAACTCCGGCACCCCGATCACCTCGGTGATCACGGTCACGGCCCGTACCGGGCCCGGGGAGGGGATCTCGGCCATCATCGTGCCGGCGGGGACCCCTGGCCTCATCGTCGAGCCCCCCTACCGCAAGATGGGTTGGCACGCCTCGGACACCCACGGCCTCACGCTGGACGGCTGCCGGGTCCCTGCTGACAACCTCCTCGGGGAGGAGGGGAGGGGCCTCGCCCAGTTCCTCGCCATCCTGGACGACGGGCGCATCGCCATTGCCGCACTGGCGGTGGGCCTGGCCCAGGCCTGCCTGGAGGAGTCCGTGGCCTACGCCGGGAGCCGCCAGGCCTTCGGCGGCCCCATTGGGCGCTACCAGGCCGTGGCATTCAAATGCGCCGACCTGGCCGTGGCCGTGGAGTCGGCCCGGGCCCTCACCTACCGGGCGGCCTGGCTGAAGGACCACGGCCGTCCGTTCAAGCAGGCCGCGGCCATGGCCAAGCTTCTTGCCACCGAGGCCGCCGTGTCCGCCACCCGGGAGGCCACCCAGATATTCGGTGGCTACGGCTTCATCGATGAGACGCCCGTGGCCCGCTTCTACCGCGACGCCAAGATCCTGGAGATAGGGGAAGGCACGAGCGAGGTCCAGCGCCTGGTCATAAGCCGGGGCCTGGGCCTGCCGGTGGGCTAGGGCCTTCGTCCCCCCTCTCGGGTTGGCCCCCGGCGGAACCGTTGGCCCTCCCCAGGGGTCCTGGGGTCGTGATGCCCGGTCCCGGGAGGCCCCCGGGCGCGTCGGGAGAGAGGGAACCCGCTGGTAGGGTGGCCCGTCATGGCTGACCTCGGCAGCGGGCGGGGCGGGCGCGTCTGGATCAACCTGCCGGCCAGCGAGGACCTCCCGAGGGGGGGCGTGGTGGCGCCGGAGCGGCCCGATCCCGCCCTCGAGATCCCCCGGCGGGGGGGCGAGCACCGGCGCCGGCGCTATCGGCACCGCCGCTGGGCCCCCTGGGCGGGCCGGCCCCCCGGCGGTCCCCCCTCTCCCCGCCACCGACAGCGCCCGGCCCGGCGCTGGCCCAGGCGGGCCCTGCTCGTGCTCAACGTCATCGTCGTCCTGTGCATGGCGGGAACGGCATCGACCTATCTCTACGCCCGTTACAAGGTGAGCCAGATACCCAAGGTCGTGGTGCACGGCCTCCAGGGGGTCGGTCGCACGGCCGCCCCCCCGCCTCCCGGCAAGCCCGAGACCATCCTGCTGGTGGGCTCGGACAGCCGATCCGGGTTCAGCAAGTCCCAGCAGGCCGAGTACGGCAGCACGGCCCAGGCTGCCGGGCAACGCAGCGACGTCATCGTGCTCGTGCACCTGATCCCCGCCACCGGCAAGGCGGCCATGCTCTCCATACCCCGGGACAGCTACGTGCACATCGCCGGCACGAGCACCGTGAACCGCATCAACTCGGCCTTCAACAATGGGCCCAGCCAGCTCATACAGACCATCACGCACGACTACGGGATCCCCATCAACCACTACATCGAGGTCAACTTCACCGGCCTGGAGGGCATCGTGAACACGGTGGGGGGGATATGCATGTACTTCCCCTACCCCGCCAGGGACGCGGAGTCGGGCCTGGACATTCCCACCGCCGGCAACCATCACCTCAACGGCAAGATGGCCCTGGCCCTGGCCCGCAGCCGCTTCTACCAGTACTACAAGGGCGGCCAGTGGATACCGGAGGGCACCGGGGACCTGGGGAGGATAACCCGCCAGCACGAGTTCCTGCGGGTGCTGGCCCAGACGGCCGTGCACCGCGGGATCCACAATCCCTTCGTGGCCAACTCGCTGGTCTCCAAGGCGGTGGGGGACGTGCGGGTGGACAGCCGCTTCTCGACCTCGGACATCCTGCGCCTCATCAGCGAGTTCGGCAGGGCCAACCCGGGCAGCACCCCCTCATGGACCATGCCCGGGACCCCCTATGTCACCCCGGGAGGGGCGGACGTGCTCCAGCCCGAGTGGTCGGCGGACAAGGCCGTCATCCGGGCCTGGGAGAGCTACGGGATGCCCGCCCCCGCCGGGGGGAGCCGGCGCCCCGCCGCCCGGCATTCCCCTCCGCCCACGGTGGCTCTTTCGTCGGTCCACGTCGAGGTCCTGAACGGCTCGGGAGCGACGGGCCAGGCCCAGCAGGCGGCCCAGGCCCTCAGCAGTGCCGGCTTCAAGGTGGTCAACTACGGAGATGCCAACTCCTATGGCTATCTATCCTCCATCGTCACCTACGGGCCCGGTCACGAGGCCGAGGCCCGCACCTTGGCCGAGCACGTGAAGGGCGGCGCCACCATCAACGAAGACCCCAACATGGGCGGCTCGGTCATCACCCTCACGACCGGGGCCAGCTACGGGGGGATCAGCACCAAGGCCTCGCCGGGGGCGGTGAGATCGGCCCCCTCGGGAGGTGCGGGAGGCTCGGCAGGGGGGTCGGGAACCGGCTCCTCAGCCGGGGGGACCGCCACCCCCTCGGGCTCCACCAAGCCCCCCCCGTGGGACCCCACCGCCTGCAGGTCGTGACGCCGTGAAGGGCCTGATCCTCGCCGGCGGAGCCGGCACCCGCCTCCGGCCCATCACCCACACCAGCGCCAAGCAGCTGGTGCCGGTGGCCAACAAGCCCATCCTCTTCTACGCCTTGGAGGCCATGGCCGAGGCCGGGATCCGCCAGGTGGGGGTCGTGGTGGGCGACACCAGGGCCGAGGTGGAGGCGGCAGTGGGGGACGGCTCGGCCTGGGGGCTGGAGGTGACCTGGATCCCCCAGGAAGCGCCCCTGGGGCTGGCCCACGGCGTCCTCATCGCCCAGCCCTTCCTGGGGGACGAGGAGTTCGTCATGTACCTGGGCGACAACCTGCTGCGCCAGGGCATCACCGGCCTGGTGGCCGACTTCGAGGGGGAGCGGGAGCGGCTGAGCGGCACCTTCCAGGGCCTGGAGGGAGACCAGGGCAAGTCCCCGGCGGCCCAGATCCTGCTGGCCCGGGTGCCCGACCCGCAGCGGTTCGGGGTGGCCGTGCTGGACCCCGCCGGCGAGGTGGTGGGCCTGGTGGAGAAGCCGGCCCATCCCCCTTCTGACCTGGCCCTGGTGGGTGTCTACCTCTTCGATGCCCGCATCCACGAGGCGGTGGCGTCCATCTCCCCGTCGGCCCGGGGGGAGCTGGAGATCACCGATGCCATCCAGTGGTTGATCGACCACGGCCACCGGGTCCGGTGCCAGGTGGTGGACGGGTACTGGAAGGACCTGGGGGAGCTGGACGCCTTCCTGGAAGGCAACCGTCTGGTCCTGGAGGGCCTGGAGCCCGCCAACCACGGTGAGGTGGACGGGGACTCCCGCCTGGAGGGGCGGGTCGTCCTGCAGGACGGGGCCCAGATAGTGCGCTCCACCATCAGAGGACCGGCCATCATCGGCGAGGGCACCAGGATCGTGGACAGCTTCATCGGCCCCTTCACCTCCGTCTACTACGGCTGCGAGATAGTCCGGTCCGAGATCGAGCACTCGGTGGTGCTGGAGCAGAGCCGGATCATCGACATACCGAGGGTGGAGGACTCCCTCGTGGGCAAGATGGTGGAGGTCTCCCGGACCAGCCGCCGCCCCCGGGCCGTCCGCCTGATGCTGGGCGACCACTCACGGGTCGATCTGGCCTGACCCAGCCCTCGGCCCCCCAGCCTCTAGCCTGGCGCCCCGATGGCATCTGGCAGGCTGCTCGTGACCGGCGGGGCCGGGTTCATCGGGTCCAACTTCGTCCGCCACTGGCTGGCCGGCCACGAGGGGCCCGTGGTCGTCTACGACGCCCTCACCTATGCCGGCAGCCGGGAGAGCCTGGCTGACGTCGAGAGCGGGATCGTCTTCGTCCACGCCGATGTCTGCGACCTGGACCGGGCCGAGGAGGCCATCGCAGCCCACGGCGTCGACACCATCGTCAACTTCGCCGCCGAGTCCCACAACAGCCTGGCGGTCCTGGACCCGGGGCTGTTCTTCCGCACCAACGTGCTCGGCACCCAGACCATGCTGGAGGCGGCCAGACGAGCGGGGGTGGCCCGCTTCCACCACATTTCGACCTGCGAGGTGTACGGCGATCTGGCCCTCGACTCGCCCGAGGCCTTCACCGAGCAGTCCCCCTACCGGCCCCGCACTCCCTACAACGCCTCCAAGGCGGGCGCGGACCATGCCGTGCGCGCCTACGGCGAGACGTACGGGCTGCCTACCACCATCACCAACTGCTGCAACAACTACGGGCCCTTCCAGTTCCCCGAGAAGCTCATCCCCCTCTTCACCACCAGGGCTCTGGATGGCCAGCCCCTCCCCATGTACGCCTCCACCCGCAACCGGAGAGAGTGGCTGCACGTGTCGGACCACTGCCGGGCCGTCGAGGCCGTCCTCGAGCGGGGCCGGGTGGGCGAGACCTACCACGTGGGCAGTGGTGAGGAGGCGAGCATCGAGGACGTCGCCGACCTCGTTCTCGCCGCCACCGGCCGGCCCTCCTCCCTCAAGATGGTGGTCCCCGACCGTCCGGGCCACGACCGGCGGTACCTCCTCGACTCGACCAAGATCCGCCGCGAGCTGGGGTGGGAGCCAGAGGTGGGGTTCCGGGAGGGCCTGGACTCCACCGTGGCCTGGTACGCCGGGAACCGGGAGTGGTGGGAGCCCCGGCGGGGCCGGGCCCCCGTCCAGGAGACGGCCTGGTAGCTCATGCGGGTGGTCATCACCGGGGCGGGGGGCCAGGTAGGCCAGGAGGTGGCGGCAGCGTTCGGGCCGAGGTGGGACGTGGTGGCCCTGGACCATTCCCGCCTCGACGTGTCCGACCGCGATGCCGTCCTCCAGCTGGTGGCGGGAACGAGCCCCGACGTCATCGTGCACACCGCGGCCTGGACGGCGGTGGATGCCTGCGAGGAGGACCCCGACCGGGCCTACCTGGTGAACGCCCTCGGCACCCGCCACGTGGCCGAGGCAGCCCGGTGGTGCGGTGCCCATCTTTGCTACCTGTCGACGGACTACGTGTTCGACGGGGCGAGCGGCCGCCCCTACACGGAGTGGGACGACCCCCATCCCCTTTCCGTCTACGGGCGTTCCAAGCTGGGGGGGGAGCACGCCTGCCCCCCCGAGGCCACCATCGTGCGCACCTCATGGGTCTGCGGGCGCCACGGGTCCAACATGGCTCGCACCGTGCTGCGCCTGGCCCGGGAGCCGGGGCCCCTGCGGTTCGTGGACGACCAGCACGGCAGCCCCACCATGGCGGCCGACCTGGCCGGGGTGGTGATGCGCCTGGCGGTGGAGCGCCGGCCGGGGCTCTTCCATGTGACCAACCAGGGCCAGACGACCTGGTACGGCTTCGCCCGGGCCGTGCTGGGCGCCGCCGGCCTCGATCCCGGGCGGGTGGAGCCCATCGCCACCGTTTCGCTCCAGCCGCCCCGGCCGGCTCCCCGCCCCCCCTTCTCGGTGCTGGACAATGCTGCCCTGCGCCTCTCGGGCCTCCCCCTGCTCCCGGCCTGGGAGGAGTCCCTCGAGGTGCTGGTGAAGGAGCTGGTGGCGGTATGAGCAGGGTGGCGGTGGTCGGGACGGGGTACGTGGGCCTCACCACGGGCGCCTTCCTCGCCCGCCTCGGCCATGACGTGTTGTGTGCCGACGTGGTGGCGGAGAAGGTGGCCATGCTCAATGGCGGCCGTATCCCCATCGTGGAGGAGGGGCTGGAGGGCCTGGTGAGGGAGGGCCTGGCCTCGGGCCGGCTCAGGTTCGTCCTCGGCGCCGCAGCCGCCGTGCCGGGCCAGGAGTTCGTCTTCCTGTGCGTGCCCACGCCCCAGCGGCCCGATGGGTCGGCCGACATGTCCTACATAGTCGACGCCGCCACCGAGATCGGGCCCGTCCTCGAGCCCGGGTCCGTCGTCATCAACAAGTCCACCGTCCCGGTGGGGTCGACGCGAGTGGTCGAGAGGGCGCTGGCCCGGCCCGACGTGGCCGTGGTCTCGAACCCGGAGTTCCTCCGTGAGGGCTCGGCCATACACGACTGCGAGCACCCCGACCGCATCGTGATAGGAGCCGACGACGAGGCTGCTGCCATCAGGGTGGCCGCCCTCTTCGATCAGGTGCGGGCGCCGGTGATGGTCACCGACCCGGCCTCGGCCGAGACCATCAAGTACGCGTCCAACGCCTTTCTCGCCACCAAGATCAGCTTCATCAATGCCGTCGCCAACCTGTGCGAGGCGGTAGGGGCCGATGTCAAGGACGTCGTCCTCGGCATGGGCTACGACCGGCGCATCGGCTTCGAGTTCCTGAAGCCCGGCCCGGGCTGGGGCGGGAGCTGCCTGCCCAAGGACACGAGGGCCCTGGTCCGCATAGGCGAGGACGCCGGCTACGACTTCAGCCTGCTGCGAGGGGTGATCGAGGTCAACGACGAGCAACGATCCCGGGTCCTGGCCAAGATCGCGACCATGGTGGGCGGCCCCCTGGAGGAGGCGCAGGTCGCCGTGTGGGGCCTCACCTTCAAGGCCCGGACCGACGACCGCAGGCAGTCGCCCGCCGTCGCCATAGCCGCTGCCCTCGTGGCTGCCGGCGCCAGGGTGCGGGCGTACGACCCGACGGTACGCGGCCCGCAGCCCGACCTGGCAGGCATCGAGCTCTGTGATGATCCCTATCAGGCCTGCGAGGGGGCCTCGGTCCTGGCCCTGCTCACGGAGTGGGACGAGCTCCGCTGGCTGGACTTCGACAAGGTGAGGTCCGTGATGGCCTCTCCTTGCCTGGTGGATGCCCGCAACCTCCTGGAGCCCGCCTCCATGCGGCTGGCCGGATTCCGCTATCTCGGGATGGGCCGTCAGTGAGGGCGGTGGTGACGGGAGGGGCCGGCTTCCTCGGTTCCCACCTCTGCGAGGCCCTGCTGGGACGGGGCGACCAGGTCGTGTGCATCGACAACCTGGTGACGGGGACGCTCGACAACCTGGCCGGCCTCCTCGACCACCCGGGCATGGAGTTCCGCTGCCACGATGTGAGCAGCTACCTGGACGTCCCCGGCCCCGTGGACGCCGTGCTCCACTTCGCCAGCCCCGCCTCACCTCGGGACTACCTCGAGCTCCCCATCCAGACCCTGAAGGTGGGGAGCCTCGGGACCCACAACTGCCTCGGCCTGGCCAAGGCCAAAAGGGCGCGCTTCCTGCTGGCCTCCACCAGCGAGGTCTACGGTGACCCCGAGGTCCATCCCCAGGTCGAGGGCTACTGGGGGCACGTCAACCCGGTCGGCCCACGCGGCGTCTACGACGAGGCCAAGCGGTTCGCCGAAGCCCTGACCATGGCCTACCACCGCAGCCACGGCCTGAGCGTGGGCATCGTGCGCATCTTCAACACCTATGGCCCGAGGATGCGGCCCCACGACGGCAGGGTGGTGTCGAACCTGCTCGTGCAGGCCCTGGAGGGCAAGCCTCTCACCGTGTACGGGGACGGCAGCCAGACCCGGAGTTTCTGCTATGTGGACGACGAGGTGCGCGGCATCCTCGCCCTGCTGGACTCGGCCCACACCGGCCCCGTGAACATCGGCAACCCTGCCGAGTTCACCCTCCTCGAGCTGGTGTCCGAGGTGCTGGCCGTTACGGGCTCGACCTCAGAGGTCGTCTTCGAGGCGCTGCCGGTGGACGATCCTGCCCGCCGCCGGCCTGACATCACCCTCGCCCGCCGGCTGCTCGGCTGGGAGCCGGGAGTCGACCTCCGGGAGGGGCTGGCCCGGACGGCGGCCTGGCTGAAGGAGCGACTGGGCCGGCCGGCGGTCCCGCCTCCTGGCGCCCCGTGACCGCTCCCGTACCGGTCGGCGAGCGGGTGGGGGCCGTGATCGTCAACTACAACGCCGGGCCCCACCTGCTCAGGTGCGTGAGGAGCCTACGGTCAGAGGGCGTGCAGGAGGTGGTCGTGGTGGACAACCGGTCCACCGATGGGTCCATAGACGCCCTGCGGGCGGCCGACCCTGGCACCAGGGTGGTGGACACGGGGCGGAACGCCGGCTACGGCGCAGGGGCCAACCGGGGCTTGGCCGCCTGCCGGCACGAGCTGGTCCTGGTCGGGAACCCCGACATCATCGTCCAGGGCGGCGCAGTGGCGGCGCTGGTGGCGGCGCTCGACGCCAGCCCCCGGGTCGCCCTGGTGGGGCCCCGCCTCGAGGAGGCCGACGGCCGCCTGTACCCCTCGGCCCGCACCTTTCCCCGCCTGGCCGACGCCGTGGGCCACGGCTTCCTCGGGCTGGTCGCTCCCAACAACCGCTGGAGCCGCCGGTATCACATGGCCGACTGGGACCATTCGGAACCGAGGCTGGTCGACTGGGTATCGGGTGCCTGCTTCCTCGCCCGGCGGTCGGTGCTAGAGGGGCTGGGGGGCTTCGACGAGTCCTACTTCATGTACTCCGAGGACGTGGACCTGTGCTGGCGGGCCCGGCAGGCCGGGTGGGAGGTGGCCTACGAGCCTTCCGCCCGGGTGACCCACCTGCAGGGCGTCTCGGCCGGACGGCACCCCTATCGCATGATCGCCGCCCATCACCGGTCGCTGCTGCACTTCGCCGGCCGGACGACCAAGGGGCGCCGGCGGGCCCTCCTCCCGGTCGTGGCCACCGGACTGGCCGTGAGAGGGGCGCTGGCGTGCGGCCGCTACTGGCTGAGCTCGAGGCGAGCCCCTTCGCCCTCCGACAACGGGTAGGGTGCTGCTTCGACCATGGCTCGAGGACCGGTAGGCAGGAAGATCGCCCGTGCCGCCCGCACAGGGGGGAGCCGGACCCGCCGGCGCCAGACCCCCTTTGGTTACTACATCACGCTGGTGATCGTGGTGCTGCTCGGGCTGGCCACGGTGGGCTTCAGCCGCTACCAGGCCCACCACCCGGCCTCTGCCGTCCCGCCGACTGTCCACGACCACTGGCACGCCGCCTTCGCCTTCGACATCTGCGGCAAGCTGCAGCCCGCCCCCAAGCCCAACCCGAACGCCTCCCAGGTCGGGATCAACACCTTGGGGCAGGGCATCATCAACATCCAGCCGCTTGCGGGCCAGCCCGACACCGGGCACGACGCCACCCTGGGGCGGTTCGTGAAGGACTACCCGGGCATGGAGCTGTCCTCCTCCACGCTCCGCTACCCGGGCAAGAAGGTATGGCACGACGGGGACCTGTGCGGTGCCAAGCCCGGCCAGGTACAGGTGAAGGTGTGGAACAGCCTGGCCTCCTCGACCGGCCACGTCGTGAGCGACCCGGCCGGCCTGCTGCTCGAGAACGGGCAGCTCATCACCATTGCCTTTGTGCCTGCGGGCGCCAACATCCCCAAGCCACCCTCGGCCGCCAACCTCCTCAAGGCCTCGGCCGCCACCTCGGCCCCCGTGACCACCTCGACCACTGCCCCCGGGGCGCGCACCTCGACGACCGCCCACGGGAGGCACGCCAAGCACACCTCCACCACCAAGCCGTGAAGGCCGTGGTCCTGGTGGGCGGGGAGGGGACCCGCCTCCGCCCCCTCACCCTGGACACCCCCAAGCAGCTCCTCGCCGTGGTGGAGGTCCGCATGATCGAGCGGGTGCTCGGGCACCTGGCAGCCCACGGAGTGGACGAGGCCGTGCTGTCCCTCGGCTACCGTCCCGACGCCTTCCTTTCCGCCTACCCCGACGGAAAGGCGTGCGGGGTCCGCCTCATGTATGCCGTCGACCCCCTGCCCCTGGACACGGGGGGAGCCATCCGCTTTGCGGCCACCGAGGCGGAGGTGGAGGAGACCTTCCTCGCCGTCAACGGCGATGTCCTCACCGACGCCGACCTGTCCGCCTTGGTTGCATTCCACCGTCGGATCGGAGCGGAGACCACCATCCACCTGGCTCCTGTGGCCGACCCGTCGGCCTTTGGTGTGGTCACAACGGATGGGGAGGGCAGGGTCCAGGCCTTCCTGGAGAAGCCAGGTCCCCCCTATCCCTCCCGGTTCATCAACGCCGGCACCTATGTCATGGAGCCCTCGGTGCTGGCCCGCATCCCCGCCGGGGGGCCGGTGTCGGTGGAGAGGGACACCTTCCCCTCCATGGTGGCCGACGGCGCCTTGTGGGCCTGGGCATCCGACGCCTACTGGGTGGATGCAGGGACGCTCCCCAGCTACCTGGCGGCCTGCAAGGACCTGATCTCGGGGGTGCGGGGGACCCCCCCGGCGCCGGGCGCCAGGGACCTGGGCGGGGGGCGCTGGGCTACAGGGTCCCCCGTCATCGACGGGGAAATAGCCGGGCCGGCCCTGGTGGCCGACGCCGCCTTCGTGGCCCGCGAGGCCCGGGTCTCGGGGTCGGTCGTCGGGATCGGGGCCAGGATCGAAGGAGGGGCCTTGGTGGAAGGCTCGGTGGTGATGGCCGGGGCGGTGGTCGGTGCCGGGGCGGTGGTGGAGGGCTCCATAGTGGGGGAGGGGGCTCGGGTGGGGTCCAAGGCCTGGCTGAGCGACCTCTGCGTGGTGGGCAACCGGGTGACCGTCGCCGACGGGGTGAGGGCCAGTGGCGCCCGCATGGGGCCATGAGCGATCCCGGCTTGGCCCTGGTCACCGGTGGGGCGGGCTTCATCGGCTCGACCCTGGTGGACCGGCTACTGGCCGAGGGCCGGCGGGTGGATGTCATCGACGACCTCTCGTCGGGGTCCTTGGCGAACCTGTCCGATGCCCGGGCGTCAGGAGCAGGGCGCCTCACCTTCCACCAGATGGACATCCGCTCCGAGGACCTGGTCCGCCTGATGTCCCGGCGGCGCCCGTCGGTCGTCTACCACCTGGCCGCCCAGGCCGACGTGCGGGTGTCCGTGGCCCGCCCCCACTTCGACGCCGACGTGAACATCCTGGGCACCATCAGGGTCCTCGAGGGGGCCCGGGCTGCCGGCGCCGAGCGGGTGGTGCTGGCCGCCAGCGGCGGCACCCTCTACGGGGACCCGGACCCCGCCCTCCTGCCCCTGGCGGAGGACTGCCCCTGGCGGCCGCTGTCCCCCTACGGAGTGTCCAAGAAGTCGGCCATCGACTACCTGGTCGCCTATCGAGAGCTGCACGGCCTCGACTTCTCGGCCCTGGCCCTGGCCAACGTGTACGGGCCCCGCCAGGACCCCCACGGCGAAGCCGGGGTGGTCGCCATCTTCGCCGGCCATCTGCTGGCCGGCGAGCCCTGCACCATCTACGGGGATGGGAGCCAGACCCGCGACTTCGTCTTCGTGGACGACGTGGTCGATGCCTTCGTGAGGGCCGGGGGCCGTGGCGGGGGGGAGGTCCTCAACATCGGGACGGGGGTCGAGACCTCGGTCAGGGAGCTCTACGAGACCATGGCCCGTGCCGCCGGGGTGGAGCGGGCACCCACCCTGGCGCCCCCTCGGCCCGGGGAGCTGCAACGCTCCGCTCTCAACCCGGCCCAGGCTCGCAAGGTCCTGGGATGGGCTCCCTGGACCGCTCTGGCGGAGGGCACCGCTGCCGTGCTGGACTCGGTGAGGAGGACGAGGGGCTGACCCCGCTGCTGGGGAGGAGGGTCGGACACGGAGAACAACGGCACCGGGGGGGGCCGGGGACCGGGGCAGGGTGATCGCACCGGCCGGAGCCGGGCCGCCGGCCAGGCCCACCCCTCCCCGGGACCGCCCGGCCGGGAGGGATCCGGGCATGCGGGGGAAAGGGCGCGGCCTCTCCAGGCCCAGGGCAGGGAGGTGCCTGCTGGCCGCTCCGTCTCGCCCCCGGCGCTCCCCCGGGGGCTCCCGCTCCTGCTGGCCAACCTGCCGGCGGCCAGCGGCTGGTCCCCCCGGGCAGGCCCGTCCGGGGCCCCGCCGAACCGCTCCCGAGGCAATGGCGCTTGGCGGTCGTGGGGGTGCTCCGCCGGCTCGTCCAGCTGGGGGCCTTGGGGGTGGCCCTCTGGGCCGTGGCCTATGCCATCCTGCCGTACTCAACCTCGTTCCCACAGCTGCCGGCCAGCCGTCTACCAGGTCTTCGACCAGGGCCCGCCGTCCCAGGGAGCAGGCCGCCTCGCCATGCCACCCCGGCCTGCACCCGCCAGGCGCGCAGCCGCCTCTACCAGGCGGCGCCAGTCGTGGTGCTCGACCTCATTGCCGTGGCCGGGCTGAGCCGGATCCTGGCCTGAGGGCCAGCCGGGCGGAGCCGCCGCGGGCAGGCCGGTAGGGCCGGTAGGAGGCCGGGCCGACCGGAGGGCGGGCGAGGCCGTGCCGGGGCAGGAACCTGGGCCGTGGCCTACCGGAACAGGTCCTCGGCATGAGGGCGCACGATCTCCCCTCGCACCGAAGCCTCCCGGAGCCATGATCCCTCGAGACCTCTCACGATCACCACCGGCACCCCCTGGGCCTTGCCCATCACCAGCTCCGCAGCACCGGCGATCTCGTCGGCCACGCACACCTCCGTAGCCACGAGCTGGCGTCCCAAGGCGTCCTCGGTGCCCCTGAGGTCGACCACCCCGGCCACGCCGGCGCAGCCGATGGCCACGTCGGTCACGCCTCGCCGCCAGGTCCGACCGAACGTGTCAGACACGATCACTCCCACCTGCACTCCCAGCCTGGCCCTCAGGCCGTCGCGCAGCCTGCGGGCGCTGCGGTCGGGGTCGAGCGGGAGCAGGGCCGCCCACCCCCTCTCGACGTTGGAGAGGTCCACCCCGGCGTTGGCGCAGACGAACCCGTGGCGGGTCTCGGTCATGAGCAGGTCCCCTCTGCGCCTCAGCACGCGGACGGCCTCGGCCTCCACCACCGCCTGCACCGAGGGGCGGTCATCGGGCTTCACCGGGACCAGACGGCCTTCGGCCTTGGAGACGACCTTCTGGGTGACCACCACCACGTCCCCGTCGGCCAGATCGGCGCGCTCGGCCACCAGGTCGGACAGCACGTCCCCCGGGCGCACCTCCGGGAAGCCGGGCACGGGGATGACGGTGACGGGTCCCATGGGGCTCAGGAGGCGCTCAGCGTATCTCCGACGGCCAGCCGGGCCAGGGACTCACCCACCCCGGGGCGGTCCATCACCGTGGGGGCCACCAGGCAGTCCATGCCCTCCGCCTCCACCTGCCTGGCCAGGCCGGCATCGGCCTCGTCGACGATCAGGGTCCCCGCTATGGGTGCCCAGAGACGGGCCACTCCTACCACCGACGCCTCGTGGCCCAGCTCGGCCAAGAGCCGGTCAGCGGGGCCCTTGAGGGCGGCCCCGGCCACGATGGGCGAGATGGCAACTACGTCTTGGCGCCGGGCCCTCACGGCCTCCTCGACCCCCGGCACGGCCAGGATGGGGGCAATGGAGACCAGTGGGTTGGAAGGGCAGATGATTAGCCGCTCCGCCCCCGCCACCGCCTCCAGGACCCCCGGGGCAGGGCGGGAGGTTGCCGCCCCCTCGAAGCGCAGCCCGGTCACCGCCACCGAGTGCCGGCGGCGCACGAAGTAGTCCTGGAAGCTGACCTCCTCGCCGCCGGCCAGGGTCACCCGGGTCCGCACCTCGTCGTCTGTCATCGGCATGAGGTGAGATCGAATGCCCCAGGCTTTGGCGATCTCCCCCGCGACGGCCGACAGGGGGGCCCCCTCGGCCAGGCGCTGGGTCCGGTACAGGTGGGTGGCCAGGTCCCGGTCCCCCAGGCGGAACCAGGTCTGGCCCCTGTAGCGCTCCAGGGCTTCCATGACCCGCCAGGTCTCGCCCGCCAGGCCCCAACCTGTCGTGGGGTTGGCGGCGCCGGCGAGGGTGTAGGTGACGGTGTCGAGGTCCGGGCTTATGTGCAGGCCATGGAGGACCTCGTCATCGCCGGTGTTGACCACGGCGTGAACCCGAGCGGGCCCCACCGCCCGGCACAGGGGCGCCAGGAGCCGGGCAGCACCTACGCCTCCGGCCAGGGCGGTGATCACGCTCGGAGGGTAGGCGCTGTCGCTCCCGGTCTGTGCGTGTGGAAGGCTGGCCAGCGTGCCAGCCACCCGGACCCGACCGGCCGGAGCCCTGAGCTCCGGTGCGGTGGAGGGGCGGCTGCGCGTGGCCATGGATGCCACTCCGCTCCTCGGGACCCGGACCGGGGTGGCCACCTTCTGCTCCGGGGCGCTGGGGGCGCTGGCGTCTCGGGGGGATCTGGAAGTCCGCGCCTTCGCCGTGACCTGGAGGACCCGCCACGCCCTGGCCTGCCGGCTGCCGGCCGGCGTCGTCCGGGTGGACCGCCCCCTGCCCGCCCGCCCCCTGCACTGGGCCTGGAGCATGACCGAGCTTCCGCCCATCGAGTGGCTGGCCGGACCGATGGACCTTGTCCATGGGTCCAACTTCGTCGTCCCGCCGGCCCGGCGGGCGGCCAGGGTCGTAACCGTGCACGACCTCACGGCCCTGCGCTTCCCCGAGATGTGCGAGCCGGTGAGCAGGCGCTTTCCTGCCCTGGTGCGCCGGGCCGCCTCCCGGGGGGCCTGGGTGCATACCCCCTCTCACTGGGTGGCCCAGGAGGTCGTCGAGCTGCTCGGGGTGGACCCGGAGCGGGTGCGGGCGGTGCACCACGGCGTGTGGTTGCCGGACCGTCCGGCCGGGACGGGGCAGAGGGCCCTGACCCTCCCCTCCGGTACGTCGCGCTACATCCTGGCCCTCGGGACCGTGGAGCCCCGCAAGGACCTCCCGGGACTGGTGAGAGCCTTCGACGAGCTGGCCTCCGGCCACCCGGACGTGGCCCTGGTGCTGGCCGGGCCGGACGGGTGGGGGGTGGCTGACATGGCCGCCGCCCTGGAACGGTCCCCCCACCGGAGGCGGATCCTCCGTCTCGGATGGGTGGGGGGTGAGCGGCGGGACTCGCTGTTGGCAGGGGCTGCCGCGTTCGCCTACCCCTCCGTCTACGAGGGATTCGGGTTCCCGCCCCTGGAAGCCATGGCAGCCGGGGTACCGGTGGTGGCGACCAGGGCCGGCGCCCTGCCGGAGGTGCTGGGCGACGGGGCGGAGCTGGTGCCTGTAGGAGACCCGGTCGCCCTGGCCTCAGCCCTCAGCCGGGTACTGGACGACGAGGCGGTGAGGCGCCAACTGGTGCAGCGGGGGCGCGCCAGGGTCGGGAGCTACCGCTGGGCCGACTGTGCTGAGGGGCTGGCCAGGCTGTACGCAGAGGCTGTGTCCAGCCGGAAGGGGGGAGGGTGAGGGTCGGTCTGGTCGTCGAGCAGCTCCGCCGGGCGGTCCCCGGCGGGATCGGGACCTACGCGCGCGGGCTCATCCAGGGCTTGGCCCAGCTCGGCGGCGAGGCGCCGGAGCTGTTGTTGCTGGCCAGTCGGCCCCAGCGCCGGCCCGACCCCCTGGCGGCCCTGGGGCCCCCTGTCCGGGCGTCCCGCCTGCCCGGCCTGCTGGCCAGCCGGGCTTGGCACGCTGGCCTGGTACCCGAAGTCGGCGGCTTGGACCTGGTCCACGCCGTGTCGGTGGCCCTTCCCCCCACCGGGCCCGTGCCAGCCGTTGCCTGTGTCCATGACCTGGCGTGGCGCTGCCTGCCCGAGACCTTCCCGCCCCGGGCCCGCCGCTGGCACGAGGCGGCGCTGGCCCGGACCCTGTCCCGGGCGCGCAGGCTCATCGTTCCCTCCACCGCCACCGCCGACGCCCTCGTGCGGGCAGGGGTGGCTGCCGGTACGGTCACGGTGGTGGAAGAGGGCTGCGACCACCTGGCCCCCCCGGACCGGGAGGCGGCGCGAGCCAGGCTGGCGCAGGCCGGAGTGGAGGGCCCCTACCTGCTGAGCGTGGGCACCATGGAGCCCCGCAAGAACCTGGCCCGCCTGGTTCAGGCCTTCGCCCAGGCCCGGCCCAGGCTGCCCGAGCCCTGGCCCCTGGTTGTGGTGGGCCCGCGGGGCTGGGGTCCCAGGCTGGCGGCCCCGCCGGGTGTGGTCCTCCTGGGAGAGGCCAGCGCCGGCGAGCTGAGCGGGCTCTACGCCGCCGCCCGCTGCCTGGCTTACGTCCCTCTGCTGGAGGGGTGGGGCCTCCCAGCCATCGAGGCCATGGCCCTTGGCACCCCGGTCGTGGCCAGCCCCATGCCGAGCACCGCCGGCCAGGCCCTGGAGGTGGACCCGCGCGACGTCGGTCGCATGGCGGAGGCCATCGTGGCGGCATCCACCGACGAGGAGCTACGGGCCCATCTGGTGGCCAGGGGGAGGGCCCGGGCGTCCCGGCTCACCTGGGCCGAGGCAGCGAGGGCCCATGTCGAGGTCTGGGAGGAGGCGGCATGAGGGGCCCGTCCAACCGGTCGGTAGAGGCCGACCGGGGGACAGGTGCCGACGAGCGCTTGGCGGTCAGCCTGGACGTGAGCGCCGTGCCCGCCAGGCCGGCGGGAGCCGGCCGCTACACGGTCACCCTGGCCCAGGCGCTGGGGTCCCGAGCGGACCTGGACCTGACCTTGCTGGCACGCTCCGGCGACGCCCGGCGGTGGAGGGGGGCCGTGCCCCGGGCCTCGGTGCAGGCCGTGGTGCCCGATCCCCGGCCGATGCGGCTGCTCTGGGAGCAGGCCCGCCTGCCGCGGCTGCTGGCCCGCCTCCCCGTGGACGTGCACCACGGCCCGCACTACACCATGCCGGAGGGGGCATCGGTGCCCAAGGTGGTGACGATCCACGACCTCACCTTCTTCGACCACCCCGAGTGGCACGACCGTTCAAAGGTCGTCGTCTTCCGCCGGGCGGTGCGGGTGGCGGCGGCCCAGGCCGAAGTGCTGGTCTGCGTCAGCCATACCACGGCGAGGAGGCTGATGGAGCTGTGCCCTCCGGCGGGCGAGGTCCGGGTCGTGCCCCACGGAGTGGACCTGGACCGGTTCAGCCCCGCCCCCCCCGAGGGGGGCGGAGGCCCCGGATCGCCCATGCCCGAGGTCCTGGCCCGGCTCGGGATCAACTGGCCCTACGTGGCCTTCATGGGCACCGTGGAGCCCCGCAAGGACGTCCCTACCCTGGTTCAGGCCTTCGACCGCATGTGCCCGGCCCATCCCAGCCTGCGCCTCGTGGTGGCTGGCGCCCCGGGTTGGGGGGAGAAGGCCCTCGCCCAGGTCATCGCCGAGGCCCGCCACCCCGAACGGGTGGTCCGGCTGGGCTACGTGCCGGAAGCGGCCGTGCCCGAGTTGCTCCGGCGGGCGGCGGCCGTGGCCTATCCCGCCCTCGAGGAGGGCTTCGGTCTCCCCGTCCTGGAGGCCCTGGCCACGGGGACCCCCCTGGTGACCACGGCCGGAACGGTGATGGAGGAGCTGGCCGACGGGGCCGCCTTGCTGGTCGAGCCGGGGGACATCGAGGGCCTGGCCGGCGCTCTGGACATGCTGGTACGGGGGGACGACGGCCTCGCGGCGCGCCGGGCCAGGGGTCTGGAGGTCGCCTCCCGCTACACCTGGGGGGCGAGTGTCGAGGGCCACGTTGACGCCTACCGGGCGGCGGCGCGCCGGAGGGTTTGAGGCGAGCGCCTCAGCAGCTGGTGCTCAGGCGGTCCGAGGTCACAGAGCCCTGTGCGGCGGTGATGCGGTGGTCGTAGCACACGCCCGTCGAGTCGCTGTACTCATAGGTCTGGCGGTCCGTCCCGTTGGCCAGGCGGTACTGGCCGCTGTCGTACTCTGACAGGACGCCCGACCCCGAGGTGGTGTTGGCCAGCCGGCTGGCGAAGACGAGGGTCCCATTCTCGGACTGCGAGGTGACCACCGTCTTCGATGCCACGACATGGGCAGGCAACAGGAACCAGTTCGTCCTGGTCGGCTGTTGGAACATCTCCACTGCGGTGAGGGGGTCCTGCTCCTTGGTGATGCTCACCTCGGTGCCGCTGGGACCCTGGGTGGTGGTGACGGTCTCGAGGGTTTGATTGCTCGTCGTCTGCTGGCGGTAGTTCCGGAGCTCGAAGACGTTGGTGTTGGCGAAGCTGAGGCTCGTGGTTATGGTGGTCGTGACCCGTCCACTCGGGGTTTGCACCCACCCCGAGAGCGTCCCGGAGCGGCGAGCACTTACGGTGTAGTTGACGTGCCCAGCCCCGGTCTGTTCACTGGCCGTGATGCTGGTCGGCTGGGACAGCGTGTCCTCGGTGAGTGCTCCAGTTGTCTGACTGGTGCTCGGGTCGGTATAGAGAAGAAGGTTGGGCGTGAGTGACCAGTACGACTGGGCATTGGTGATGGACATTGTGAGGGCATGGCTGTCCCCGTCGGTGAGTTGACCGACGAAGGGGGTCAGGTTGATGTCCCTGGGTTGCAGGTTGAAGGCGTCCACTGCCGGAATGGGGCGCCAGAGCAACGGGTTGATCCCCCCGGTGAATATGTTCGGGAAGGGAATGGTGGCTCCGGCGGGCTGCCCATCGAGGGACACGTCGATCTCCCGGTAGGGGCCTCCTCCGCATAGCCCGGCGGAGGGATGGGCGGAGACGAAGTCGTTGGGAAGGCCCCCGTACCAGAACTCGTCGCAGGCATTGCCCTTGGGGTAGACCTCGACCAATGCCCGGGTGAGGTTTCTCGGAAGGCCTGTGAGGTGGAATGTGGCCACATCCTGAGGACTGGCCAGGTACTGGGTCCCCAACCCGATCACCTCGTTCGGAGTCCGAGGTGCGGGGTAGGCGGCGTCGGGCTCGTAGAACGTCAACGAGACGGAGATGTGCATGACACCCGTGTCGACGCTGTTCAGGTAGTTGGGGACGCTGATCGTATAGGGCTGCCCGGGGGTGAAGAGGGACGTGTACTCGGTGACATCCTTCTCGGCATGCCAGGTGATCCCGGCTGGGTCGGGCTCCGGGGTGGAGGTGAAGAAGATCTCGGCGCCGCCCAGGGTCACCTCACCAGCGCGGTCGTACTGACGGCCGGCCTCTTGGCCCGTCCAGTGCAGGACCACTTTGGCCCAAGGGCCGGGGCAACCGGCTGGCGGATCGAAGGTCCCCTGGTAGTCCTGAGGCGCTCCCGAGGGTGCGTTGGTGACGTAGTCACTGGCCAAGGTCACGGTGCACGATGGGGTGGGAGGGACGGGAACGGGCCGATCGGCCGTCACCGGGTTCTGATAGGAGACGCCCTCGCCGGCCCAGGCCGGGGGGACGACGAGGCCACTCATGCCCACCGTGGCCATGACCGCCACCAACCATCGAGCCCGCATCCCTACCCTCCACTCTTAGTGGTGCCGAAGTCACATTGAATCATAAGGACACCGGGAGAGCTCCTCCACTGTCGGTCGTACCTGCCACTTCTCCTCTTGGCTGGGGGCCACCCCGCGGAACCGAGGAGACCGGGCCCGGTCCCAGGTCCACCGGGCTCGGTCCGGTGGCTCCCCGCGGGCGGGGTACCGTGGTCGGGTGCGGGCGTTCGTCACCGGGAGCAGGGGCTTCGTGGGGAGCTGGCTCGTGCCCCACCTCCGGGACCTGGGGGACGAGGTAGCCGAGGCCCCCGCTGACCTGGATGTCACCCGTGGGGAGGCCCTGAAGGAGGTGATGGTCGCCTGGGAGCCCGATGCCGTCTATCACCTGGCAGCGTGGAGCCATGTGGGCCGGAGCTGGGAGCACCCTGAGGAGGCGCTGCGGGTCAACGCCCTGGGGACCCTCGCCCTGCTGGAGGCGGCACGGGCCTGCCGGGGCCGACCGAGGGTCCTGCTCGTCTCCTCGGCCGAGGTCTACGGGCGGGTCCAGCCGGCCGATCTCCCCATAGGGGAGGATTCGCCTCTCAGGCCCGTGAGCCCCTATGCCGCCAGCAAGGTGGCGGCGGAGTTCCTCGGCGTCCAGGCCCACCTGGCCCACGGCTTGGCGGTCTTGAGGGCCCGGCCCTTCAACCACGTCGGCCCGGGGCAGTCTCCGGACTTCGTGGTGCCGGCCATGGCCCGCCGCATCCTGGAGGCGTCCCGGGAGGGCCGGGCCACGATCAAGGTGGGGAACCTGTCGGCCCGCCGGGATTTCACCGACGTGCGGGACGTGGTGCGCGCCTACCGGCTGCTCGTGCTGTCAGGTGAGCCGGGCCAGGTCTACAACGTCTGCAGCGGGAGGGACGTTGCCATCAAGGAGGTGGTGCAGCGTCTGGCCGCCCTGGTGGATGCCAACCTGCGCCTGGAGCCCGACCCGGGGCTGATGCGCCCCGCTGACGTGGCCGTGCTGCGGGGGGACCCGAGCCGGTTGGTGCAGGCCACCGGCTGGCGGCCCGAAGTGAGCCTGGAGCAGACGCTGGCCGACGTGCTGGCCGAGTGGAGGGAGACCCTGGTCACCCGCTGACCGAGGGGCTAGGCCGGCCTCCTCACCACCTGCTGGCGTACCTGGCGGAAGGCAGCTGCCAGTTGGCCAGGAAGGCGCCTCTCCAGCTCGTCCAGCACGGGCGCCACCCGCTCGTCCAGGTCCCGGGAGAGCTCGACCAGCTGGCGCTCTATCTCCCGCCGGCGGACATGGGCCCTCTGGAGGCCCAGCACTCCCAGGCCGATGGCCGTGTAGGCCGCGTCACGAAGGGTCGAGGCCAGCTCCCGGTGATCGCTCATGGCACCCGCACAGCTAGGCATCGGAGGAGCGGTGCCATCCGGTGTGCTGCGCCCCGCTCTCCTCGACGTGGTTGCCTGGTGTCCCCCCCGAGCCGTCAGGATGGCGGGCAGGGGCGGCAGCACCATTGCCCACCACCTCCTCGGGGAGGGCGAAGCGATGGGGCTGGGGGCGCTCCTCGCCGGCGTGGACCGGTCGCCCGTATGCCTCGTCCACCAGGCGGGCCACGCTGTCGCCGTCCAGGGTCTCCCGCTCCAGCAGGGCGTGGGCCACCGCGTCGAGGCCCGACTTGTGCCTGGTCAGGTACTCGGTAGCCCGCTCCTCGGCCTCGCGCAGGATGCGCTCCACCTCCTCGTCGATGATCCGGCTGGTGTCCTCCGAGTAGTCACGGGAGTGCATGAGGTCTTCGCCCAGGAAGACCATGCCCTGGGAACCCCAGGCCATGGGGCCGATGCGCGAGCTCATCCCGTACTCCCGCACCATCTTCCGGGCCAGCTCGGTGTTGCCGACCAGGTCGTTGGCAGCCCCCGTGGACAGGTTCTTGTACACGAGCAGCTCGGCCACCCTGCCTCCCATGCGCACGGCCAGGGAGTCCTCGATGTACTCGGCCGGGTAGATGTGGCGCTCCTCCAGCGGCAGCTGCTGGGTGACGCCAAGGGCCATGCCTGTGGGCAGGATGGTGACCTTGTGGAGGGGGTCGGCGTGCGGGAGGACGTAGGCCAGCACGGCGTGGCCACCCTCGTGGTAGGCGACCCGCTCCTTCTCCTGCTCGGTGAGGACAAGGGAGTCCCGGCGCTGTCCCATGAGGACCCGGTCCCGGGCCGCCTCGAAGTCCCGCATCTCCACCGCATCGCTGCCCCGGCGCACGGCGTGGAGGGCCGCCTCGTTCACGAGGTTGGCCAGGTCGGCCCCGCTCATGCCGGGGGTCCCCCTGGCCACCAGCTCCAGGTCCACGTCGGGGCCCATGCGCTTGTCTCGGCAATGGACGATCAGGATGGGCAGCCGCTCGTCCAGGTCGGGGAGGGGGACGACGATCTGACGGTCGAAGCGCCCGGGACGCAAGAGGGCGGGGTCCAGGATGTCGGGCCGGTTGGTGGCGGCCATCATCACGATCCCCTCCGTGGTGTCGAAGCCGTCCATCTCCGACAGCATCTGGTTGAGGGTCTGCTCCCGCTCGTCGTGGCCGCCGCCCAGGCCGGCTCCGCGCTTGCGCCCGATGGAGTCGATCTCGTCCACGAAGATGATGGCGGGGGCCTGCTTGCGAGCCGTCTGGAACATGTCCCGCACCCGGCTCGCCCCCACCCCCACGAACATCTCCATGAAGTCCGAGCCGCTGACGGACATGAAGGGCACCCCGGCCTCGCCGGCCACGGCCCGGGCCAGCAGGGTCTTGCCCGTGCCCGGTGGCCCGACCAGCAGGACCCCCTTGGGGATGCGAGCCCCGATGTCCCGGAACCGCCCGGGTGTCTTCAGGAACTCCACCACCTCGCTGATCTCCTGCTTGACACCCGTGTAGCCAGCCACGTCGTTGAAGGTGGTTCGGGGGCGGTCGGTGCTGAACAGCTTGGCCTTGGACCGTCCGATGGACATGATCCCCGACATCTGACCCTGCGCCCTGCGGTTCATCCACACGAAGAAGGCGATGAGGAACACCACCGGCAGGCCGATGTAGAGGAGGTTGGAGATCAGCCCGTTCTGGCTCGGCGTGGTGTAGTTGACGTTGACCCCGCTGGCGTGGAGGGCGTTGTACTCGCTGTTGGGCAGCGGGCTGGGGCCGTCCACCACGTAGGGGGTGCCGTTCTTGAGGGAGCCGGTGATCTGCCCCGTGGCGTTGTTGACCAGGGCCGAGGAGACCTGATGGGAGCTCAGGTCGGACAGGTACTGGTTGTAGGAGATCTTGGTGCTCGGCGTGTGGGAGAGGAAGGACGAGACGGCGATGGCCAATATGACCAGGCCGATGAGGACGAAGGCGGCCCAGCGCCAGCTCTGCTCCGGGCTCCCAGGACCTCCCGGGCCGCCGCCCGGTCTGCCCGGCCGGTCTGGGCGGAGGTCCGGTGGTTGACGACTCATGAGCACAATGGTAGGCGTCGGGGGGCCCATAGCAGTGCCCAGGAGGTCAAGGCCAGCTATGAGCCGGATACGAAAAGAAGGCAGCCGCGTGCAGGCTAGCGTTTGAGCTCGTGCCCTCCGCCTGTGCTCGCCCCGGATGCGGGGCGCCGGCCTCAGCGTACCTGACCTATGACTACGACTCCCGCATGGTGTGGCTGGACGATGCCCCCGGCCCCGGCCCCCTAGCCTGGGGCATGTGCCCCGCCCACGCCGACGGCCTGCGGGTGCCGAGAGGCTGGACCCGGGAGGACCGCCGGAGACCGGGCTGAGCAGGACCCTGGCTTCGGGGGAGGAGCCCCCCGCCCGGCCCCCGCGGCCGCAGGGCGGCCTCACCCCTGGCAGGCACCGGGACCGGTCCACCCTCTTTGCCAGGCCGGGCTCCAGCCCCTGGGGGGTCCTGCTGGCGGCAGCAGGCTTCTTCGTGGGCTCGCTCGTCTCCGCCGTCCTGGTCGCCGTCGTGACCTTGGTCGGGGGGGTCCCCACCTCGTCGGGACGGCCCCAGCAGGTGCCTGCCGTGGTCATAGCCAGCCTGGTCGGGCTCTGGGTGGGCCTCCTCGGTGCTGCCCTGGTGACGAGCCGGGCGTGGGGGTCGGGCCGCCTGAGCAGGGACTTCGGCCTGCGCCTCCGGCCCTGGCCGGACCTGCCCATCGGCGTGGCGGCGGGCCTCGGATCCCAGTTCGTGCTGGTGCCGGCGGTCTACATACCCCTCAGGCCCTCCTTCCCCCATCTCAACCGGGTGCTGTCCCACCCTGCGCTCTCCCTCACCGGCCACGCCCGGGGGGCGGGCTTCGCCGTGCTGGCCGTCTTCATCGTGCTGGGGGCACCGGTGGTGGAGGAGCTGTTCTTCCGAGGTCTGCTCCTGCGCTCCCTGGACCGGAGCCTGGCGGTGGCGGGCCGGTGGGCCGGACCGGCGGTGGCCGTGGTGGCGACGGCGGCGGCCTTCGGGCTGGCCCATGGCGAGGGGCTCATCATCGCCCTGGGGCTCGGGGTCTTCGGGCTCGTCCTCGGTGTGCTGGCCGAGGCCTTCCACCGGCTGGGGCCTGGCATCGTGGCCCACGCCACCTTCAACTGCGCGACGGTGGTGGCCCTGGCTCTGGCCCGCTTGCACTGACAGCGGGGCCCCTGCCCGCTGGCAGCACCGGTCCGGGGACAGGGAGGGCGGTACGGGCGGAGGTGCCGTTTCGGGGGGCGATCTGCGCCCAGGGGGTCGATCAGGCAGGATGGGCGGGATGCGCCATCGGGCCCTCCGCCTCCTGCCGCAGCTCAGCCTCCCTGACCTGGTGACCGTCCTCGTCGTGGGGGGGGCCACGGCGCTCGTCTTCTGGCAGCTGGACCCCTCTCTCCTCTTTGCCAACACCACCACCGCCGGCGGTGACACCGGCGCCCACGTGGCCCTGCCCTGGTACATGGAGCACCACCTGCTCCCCCACTTCCGCCTCACGGGCTGGAGCCCCTGGTGGTACGACGGCTATCCCCAGTACACCTTCTACTTCCCGCTGCCGGCGCTCTTCGTGGCCATCCTCAACCTGGTCGCCCCCTACAACGTGGCGTTCAAGCTGGTCACGGCGGCGGGCTCGCTGCTGCTGCCGCTCAGCGCCTACCTCTTTGGGCGGGGAGCGGGTATGCGCCGGCCCGGCCCCGCCTGCCTGGCAGCTGCCACGCTGCCCTTCCTCTTCGACCAGAGCTTCACCATCTACGGAGGCAACATCGCCTCCACCCTGGCCGGGGAGTTCGGCTTCTCCCTCAGCCTGGCCTTTGCCCTCATGTTCCTTGGCCTCGTGGCCGATGGCCTGCGGACCGGGAAGCGCCGGGCCCTGGCCGCCTTCCTTCTGGCCGTGTCCGCCCTGTGCCACTTCGTGCCCGCCTTCTGGGCCGGGATAGGGGCTGTCGTGCTGGTCCTGGCCCGGTGGGACCGCTACCGCCTGCGCTGGGCGGTGACGGTGGCGGCGGCAGGCGTGGCCATCACCGGGTTCTGGGTCATCCCCTTCTACCTGGGGCTGCCCTACACGACCAACATGGGCTGGCAGAAGGTCACAACCTACGTGGCCAGCATGTTCCCCGAGAGCCTGCTGTGGGCGGTGGCCCTGGCCGCCGTGGGAGCGGTGATCTCCCTGGTCCGGCGCCGGAGGGTGGGGACCTTCCTGATCGTCATGGCGGGGCTGTCCGCCGCCATGTTCATCCTTGACCCCACGAGCAAGCTCTACAACGCCCGCCTGCTGCCCTTCTGGATCCTTTGCGTGTACCTGCTGGCGGGGGTGGCGGCGGCCGAGCTGGGGATATTGGCTGCCGACCTGTGGGGGCGCAGGAAGGCGCGCTGGCCGGGACGCCGGAACCTGGGCCAGGCGGCCCTGGGGGCGCTCTGGGCGACGGGGGACGAGGTGGCGAGGCGGTTCGCCGGTCATCCCGAGCTGGTGCAGGCCATCAGGCAGGGCCTCGACCCCCTGGCCAGGGAGCGGGCCGACCTGGACCAGGACCCCACTGACTGGGGTCAGGGCGAGAGGGATGCCGCCCGGGTGGCCCTGGACCTCGATCCCGACCTGGCCCGCGCCTACGAGCTGAAGGAGGCCTTGGGCGAGGCTGCCCACCTCGCTCGGCGCCAGCCGTCTCTGGGCCCGGCCGCCTTTGACCTGTGGGTGGCCCTGGCCGAGGGCTCGGGGGTCGGGCCTTTCGTCAAGCTGGCCAGGCGGGCCCGTCGCTGGAGGCCGGAGGCGGTGGCCCACATGGCGGCGGGGAGGGACCTCCGGGGCTTCACCCGGGCGGGCCCGGTGGCAGCGGTGGCCACCCCCCTCCTGGCCGGGGTGGCGGCGGCAGCCGTGGTGGTGGTGCCCCTCGGGCTCTCGTGGATCCCGATCCCGGTGCAGCAGAGCTTCGTTCCCGACTGGGTGCGCTGGAACTACTCGGGCTACCAGGGCAAGTCGACCTGGCCCGAGTACCACGCCCTCATGCGCACCATGGCCCGGGTGGGCAAGCGGTACGGCTGCGGCCGGGCCATGTGGGAGTACGGGCCCGAGCTCAACGATCTCGGCACGCCCATGGCCCTGATGCTCCTGCCCTTCTGGACACGGGGCTGCATCGATTCCATGGAGGGCCTGCTGTTCGAGTCCTCGGCCACCACCCCCTACCACTTCATCAACCAGGCCGAGCTCTCCCTGCACCCGTCGGAGGCGGAGGCCAACCTTCCCTACGGGCCCCTGGACGTGGCCGCGGGCGTCCAGCACCTGCAGCTGCTGGGCGTCCGCTACTACATGGCCTTCACGCCCCAGGCCGAGGCCCAGGCCGCCCGGGACCCTTCCCTCACCAGGATCGCCACCTCCGGGCCGTGGCCCACGGTCGTGGGCAACAAGACCATCAAGCGCACCTGGGACATCTACCTGGTCCACGACTCCTCGACGGTGGTGCCCCTGTCTCATCGACCAGTGGTCCTCACCGCGGTGGCGAGGACGGGCCCCGGCTGGCTGAAGGTCTCGATCCCCTGGTACATGCACCCCCGGCGTTGGGGGGTCGTCCTGGCCGAGAGCGGTCCCCCATCGTGGCCTCGGGTCCGCGCCAGCACCCTGGACCTGGGTGGGCAGCACGCCCACGAGCGGACGCCGGCGGTCCCGGTTCCCCCCACAGCGGTGAGCCATGTCAGCCAGGGCGACAACCGCATCAGCTTCGACGTCACGAGGACGGGCACCCCGGTCCTGGTCAAGACCTCGTACTTCCCGAACTGGCAGGCCCACGGGGCCCGGGGCCCCTGGAGGGTGACCCCCAACCTGATGGTGGTCGTCCCGAGCTCCCACCATGTCTCCCTCGTCTACGGCAGGACCAAGGGGGACTGGGCCGGCATCGCCGTCACCCTGGCCGGCCTGGCCGGCGTGGTGTGGATGGGCTGGCGCGGGCCAGTGCCCATGCCGGAGCACAGGCCCCTGCTGGAGAGGGCCCGGGGCCGGCGCGGCGAGGAAGGGGAGGACGGCCCCGGCGAGCCTCCTGCGGGCCCGGGCGCTGACTCAGGAGCCGGGGAACGCGAGCTGGTGGAGGCCCGGGACCCCTAGGCCCACGGGGACCCCAGGTTGAGAGGACGCTGGGTCGAGCTGGGCCGGGCCCGCCCGGCCCTGGGCCCCGGGCGGCCGTTTGGGTTAGTCTCTGCCTGCCATGCCCGCTCCAGCCTCGGTCTTCAAGGCTTACGACGTGCGCGGCGTCGTTCCTGACGAGCTGGATTCTGCCCTGTCCCGGGCAGTCGGGGCCGCCTTTGCCCGCTTCACAGGCGCTGAGCGCCTGCTGGTGGCCCGGGACATGCGGCCCTCCGGCCCGGAGCTGGTGGCGGCCTTCGTGGACGGGGCCACGGCCGAGGGGGCGGCGGTCGTCGACCTCGGCCTGGCCTCGACGGACCTGCTCTACTTCGCGTCGGGGCACCTCGACGCCCCGGGAGCCATGTTCACCGCCTCCCACAACCCGGCCCGCTACAACGGGATCAAGCTGTGCCTGGCAGGGGCCCGCCCGGTGGGGCAGGACACGGGACTGGCCGAGATCCAGCGCATGGCCCTCCAGGAGGAGGCCGGGGGGGGCGAACCAGGGTCGGGGGGGAGCGGCCCGGGCCGGGTCGAGCGCATGGACCTCCTGGACGAGTACGCGGACCACGTCGTGTCCTTCGTCGACGCCGCCTCGCTCAGACCCCTCCGGGTGGTGGCCGACACCGCCAACGGCATGGGCGGGCTGGTGGTCCCCCGGGTGTTCGAGCGGCTCCCCTTCCGCCTGGAGATCCTCTACGGGGACCTGGACGGGACCTTCCCCAACCATCCTGCCGATCCCATCCAGCCCGAGAACCTGGTGGACCTCCAGGCCAGGGTGCGCGAGACGGGCGCCGACGTCGGCCTGGCCTTCGACGGTGACGCCGACCGGGTGTTCCTCGTCGACGACCAAGCCGAGCCGCTCTCGGGCTCCATCACCACTGCCCTCGTGGCCCAGGCCATGCTCGCCAAGCACCCCGGAGCCACCATCCTCTACAACCTCATCTGCTCCAAGGTGGTCCCGGAGGTCATCGCTGAGGCCGGGGGGACTCCTGTGCGTACCCGGGTGGGCCATTCCTTCATCAAGGCCGTCATGGCCGAAACCGGGGCCGTTTTCGGGGGGGAGCACTCCGGTCACTACTACTTCCGGGACAACTACCGGGCGGACTCGGGGCTGATCGCCGCCGCCGTGGTCCTGGAAGTCGTCTCCAGGGCGGGTCAGCCCCTGTCGGAGCTGCGCCGGCCCCTGGAACGCTACGCCAACTCCGGGGAGATCAACATCCAAGTGGACGACCCCCGGTCGGTCGTAGACGCCATGGAGGCTGCCTACGCCGGGCGGGCCTCCCTCGACCGGCTGGACGGGCTCACCGCCGACCTGGGCGACTGGTGGTTCAACCTGCGCCCCTCCAACACCGAGCCCCTTCTCCGCCTCAACCTGGAGGCCGGTGACCGGGCCTCCTGCGACCGCCACGTGGCGGAGGTCCTCTCCGCCCTCGAGGCCGCCCGGGCGGGGACGCCGGGCGGGGACGGGCCGGGCTCCGGTGGCAAGGGCGCCTCGGCCGCCGCCGACGACGCTGGGGGCCCGAGGGACGAAGGAAGGTAGCCATGCCCCTGCACCCCATGCTCCTGGAGATCCTGGCCTGCCCCGAGGACAAGGGCCCTCTCCTCTACTTCGCCGACGAGGAGTCCCTCTACAACCCCCGCCTCCGCCGGCGCTACGCCATCAGGGACGACATCCCCATCATGCTGGTGGAGGAGGCCGAGTCGGTGGGGGAGGAGGAGCACGCCCGGCTGATGGCCAAAGCCGAGGCCGAGGGCATCAAGCCCACCTTCGACCCCGGGGCCCCGGCCGGGTCGCCCTCGTCCAGGCCAGGAGACCTCGCCAGCGAGGCCGGCTCCGGCCCTCCCCATCCCCGGCCTGGCGAGGAGACGGCGACGTGAGCGACCTCGCCGGGCGCGTGCCGGGACTGGGGGCGCTGGACAGCGAAGGCATGCTGGAGGCCCACGCCGGCCTCCCCGATCAGGTGGCGTCGGCAGCCGAGCGGGCGGCGGACGTGGCGGGGCTGCCCGCCCGGGAGCAGATCGAGAACGTGGTGGTCCTGGGCATGGGGGGTAGCGGCGTGGCCGGCGACGTGGTGCTGGCGGTGGCGGGCCCCTACCTGCCAGTACCGGTGACGGTCGTCAAGTCCTACACCCCCCCGGCTTTCGTGGGCCCAGCCAGCCTGGTCTTCGCCGTGTCGTGGTCGGGCGACACCGAGGAGACGGTCGAGGCCGCCGGGGAGAGCCTCGGCCAGCAGGCCAAGATGGTCGTGGTGACCGGGGGCGGCCAGCTGGCCGAGCTGGCCCAGAGAGCCGAGCTCCCGTTGGTCGGGGTGCCCCGCGACCTGCCCGAGCCCCGGGCCGCCATCGGCGCCATGGCGATCCCCATCCTGGTGGTGCTGGAGTCCATCGGGCTGTTCCCGGGCGCTTCCCGCTGGGTGGAGCTGGCTGTGGCCCAGCTCCGGCGCCGCCGGGAGCAGCTTCTCGGGGGGGACAGCGTGGCGGCCGAAGTGGCGGCCAGGATAGGGAACACCATCCCCCTCGTCCACAGCTCGCGCGCCCTGGGGATGACCGCTGCCCTGCGGTGGAAGACCCAGGTCAACGAGAACGCCAAGTCCCCGGCCTTCTGGGCCGTCTACCCCGAGCTGTGCCACAACGAGGTCGAGGGCTGGGCCAGGCTGGCCGACGTGACCAGGAAGCTCATCACGGTCGTGAACCTCCGCCACGACGGAGAGCACCCCCAGGTTGCCCGGCGCTTTGCCCTGGTGGGCGAGATCCTGGCCGGAGCGGTGGCCGACGTGTGCGAGGTGCGGGCCGCCGGTGAGGGGGAGCTGGCTCAGCTGCTCGACCTGGTCATGATCGGCGACTTCGTCTCGCTCCACCTGGCAGCTCAGTCAGGCATAGACCCCGGCCCTGCCCCCGTGCTCACCCGGTTGAAGAGCCAGCTCCGCCAGGGCTGAGGTCCGGGGCTCCCCACCTCCCTCCCGCACCGCCTGCGCCGCAGGCCTACACTCGCGGGGGATGGGCTGCGTGCGGGTCTGTGGTTGCAAGTCGACGCCAGCCGCAGGCGAAACGACCCACGTAAGGCGACCCGTGGTTGCTGAGCATGGTGCGGCTTAGGAGTAAGACCTGCCTGCTGAGAGGCCGATGGGCGGCCTCCGGCGGTGAAGGAGCGACGCCGGCCACCCTGGGGGCTGCAGGGCGGTGGGCCCCGGGCCCACGGCCGCCGGCTCCCGGCCGGCCACCTCCTCCGCAGGCGAGTGTGGGGGCAAAGACCAGGTCAGCCGCACGTTGCCCATCGCCTTTCCATCCCGCCGGGACCCCCGGGGCACTGCCCGCCGAGGGGGGCCACCGCCACCTGGAGGCGGCGCGGACCTCCGGACCCCACCTTTGGGCTTCGGCCCACACGAGCAAGGGAGCCAGCGTTGGACATCTCCATCCGTAGCCGCAACGTCGAGGTGCCCGAGGACGTTCGGTCCGTGGTGAAGGAGAAGGTGGGGCACCTGAGCAGGTACTTGGACGGGGTGGAGCGGGCCGAGGTGAACTTCACCGAGGAGCGCAACCCCCGCATAGCGGACAAGGAGGTCTGCGAGGTCAGGGTCGTGGGACGTGGTACGGTTCTGCGGGCCCGGGCGTCGGCGGCGGACACCCTCGTGGCCGTGGATCGGGTGCTGGACAAGCTGGAGCACCGGATGGAGAAGCTGAAGGGAAGGTTGGTGGGCCGGTCCCACCCCCGCCACCACGCCAGCCCCAAGGTGGCGGCCGCTGGCGGGGCCGCCCCCGTTCGTCGCCCGGGTTCCCGCCCCGCTTCTGCCCGGCGCGGCGGCGTCAGCCCGGGCACCGGAGAGGAGGAGCTCGATGAGGCAGGAGGGGCTGGGGCGGTGGACGGGGCCGGCCGGATCGTGAAGGTCAAGCAGTTCGCCATCAAGCCCATGACACCGGAGGAGGCCGTGCTCGAGATGGACCTCCTGGCCCACGACTTCTTCTTCTTCACGAACGCAGAGACGGACCGGCCGGCGGTGGTCTACAGGCGCAACGACGGGGACATCGGCCTCATCGACTCCATCTGAGCGAAGGGGTGACCGTGACCGACACCGACATCGAGACCGGCGTGGAGACCGGGCTCGGCCCGGGCGACCAGACCCTGCGGGTCATCATCGCCGACGACCAAGCCCTCTTCCGCCGGGGGTTGAGGGCGGTGCTGGCCGACGAGCCGGGCATCGAGATCGTGGCCGAGGCCGAGGACGGGGAGGAGGCGGTCGCCAAGGCCGAGGAGCTGGCTCCCGACGTCATCTTGATGGACGTACGCATGCCGAAGGTGACCGGTATCGAAGCGGCCCGAGCGGTGCACGCCCTGGCACCGACGACCAAGATCCTCATGGTCACCGTGAGCGACGAGGACGAGGACCTCTTCGAGGCGGTCAAGGCGGGCGCCAGCGGGTACCTGCTCAAGGAGATCTCTGTCGAGCAGGTGGCCGATGCCATCCGGGCCGTGGCCCAGGGCCAGAGCCTCATCACGCCTTCCATGGCCGCCAAGCTCCTGAGCGAGTTCTCGGCCCTGGCCGAGAGGGCCGAGGCTCGTTTCCCCGCCCCCGTCCTCACCGGACGCGAGCTCGAGGTCCTGGGGTTGGCCGCCAAGGGGCTCTCGAACCGGGAGATCGGGCAGCGCCTGTTCATCTCCGACAACACGGTCAAGAACCACGTCCGCAACATCCTGGAGAAGCTCCATCTGCACTCCCGGATGCAGGCTGTCATGTACGCCGTGCGGGAGAGGTTGATAGAGACCGACGGGCTCTGAGAGCTCTTCCCCGGCGCGGCCCGGACCCGTGCAGCCCGGCGGGCGCCGGGCCCAGGGCGATCCCCGCCCTCTCCTGGGCCACAGGGAGGATCCCGGGCGAAATGACCGTAGCTGCCCGCCCGGGACGCCCAGGCCAGGGCCGGTAGCATGGAACCGCCATGAGCATGTTCACCAAGCTGCTCCGGGCCGGCGAGGGCAAGAAGGTCCGGCGGCTGGCCGAGATCGTGCCCATCATCGAGGGGAGGGAGCCCGAGGTCGAGGCCCTGGACGACATCTCCCTGGCCCACAAGACGGTGGAGTTCCGGGAGCGGCTGGACCAGGGCGAGGATCTCGACGACCTGCTGGTCGAGGCCTTCGCCGTGGTCAGGGAGGCAGCCAGGAGGACGATCGGCCAGCGGCACTTCCCCGTCCAGCTCATGGGGGGCATGGCCCTTCATTTCGGCTGGATCGCCGAGATGAAGACGGGCGAGGGCAAGACCCTCGTCTCCACCCTGCCTGTGTACCTCAACGCCTTGACGGGCCGAGGCGTCCACGTGGTGACGGTGAACGACTACCTCGCCGCCCGGGACGCCGAGTGGATGGGCCAGATATACCGCTTCCTTGGACTCGACGTGGGTCTCGTCCTGCCCACGATGGAGGACTCGGCCGAGCGGAGGGCGGCCTACGAGTGCGACGTCACCTACGGGACCAACACGGAGTTCGGCTTCGACTACCTCCGAGACAATATGTGCCGGACCAGGGACGCCATGGTCCAGCGGGAGCACGTCTATGCGATCGTCGACGAGGTCGACTCCATACTCATAGACGAGGCCAGGACCCCGCTCATCATCTCAGGGCCGGCGACGGAGTCGGCTCGCCTCTACTACCAGTTCGCCAGCGTGGCCCGCACCCTGCGCAGGGACGTGGACTACGAGGTGGACGAGGAGAAGCGCACCGTGGTCCCCACCGAGGAGGGGATCGCCAAGGTGGAGCGCCAGCTGGGCCTGGACAACCTGTACGAGGCGGTGGCGGTGAACTACGTCCACCAGCTCACCCAGGCTCTGCGGGCCAAGGAGCTCTACAAGAGGGACAAGGACTACATCGTGGCCCAGGGGGAGGTGAAGATCGTAGACGAGTTCACGGGGCGCATCCTGGAAGGCCGCCGCTGGTCGGACGGCCTGCACCAGGCCGTGGAGGCCAAGGAGCGGGTGACCATCAAGGAGGAGAACCACACCTGGGCCACCGTCACCCTGCAGAACTACTTCCGCCTCTACGAGAAGCTGGCAGGCATGACGGGGACGGCCGAGACGGAGGCCTCCGAGTTCGCCAACACCTACAACCTCCCGGTGGTCCCGATCCCCACCAACCTCCCCATGATCCGCGTCGACCACTCGGACGTCATCTTCAAGACCGAGGCGGGCAAGTTCGCTGCCGTGGTGGAGGACATCGCCGAGCGTCACGAGCGGGGGCAGCCGGTCCTGGTCGGCACCGCATCGGTGGCCAAGTCGGAGCAGCTCTCGCGCCTTCTCACCCAGCGGGGGATACCCCATCACGTCCTCAATGCCAAGCAGCACGCCCGGGAGGCCCAGATCGTTGCCCAGGCCGGGCGCCTGGGTGCCGTGACCGTGGCCACCAACATGGCCGGTAGGGGAGTGGACATCATCCTCGGGGGCAACCCGGAGGGCCTGGCGCTCCAGGAGGCGCTGGCCGAAGGAACCGACCCGTCGAGCGAGGAGGGCAGGGCCCGGCTCGCCGAGCTGGTGAGCAAGTTCGCCGAACAGTGCCGGATGGAGGGAGAGCGCGTCAAGGAGCTGGGCGGCTTGTACGTGCTCGGCAGCGAGCGCCACGAGAGCCGTCGGATCGACAACCAGCTGCGGGGCCGGTCCGGACGGCAGGGGGACCCCGGGGAGAGCCGGTTCTTCCTCTCCCTCGAGGACGAGCTCATGCGCCTCTTCGCCACCGGTGCCATGAATTGGGTGATGGGCAAGGCCCTGCCCGAAGACGTGCCCATCGAGGCCCGGATGGTCACCAAGGCCATAGAGCGGGCACAGAACACGGTCGAGGCGCGCAACGCCGAGATCCGCAAGGACGTCCTCAAGTACGACGAGGTGATGAACGAGCAGCGCAAGGTGATCTACGCCCGGCGCATGCAGATCATCGACGGTGAGGACCTGCGGGCACGGACGGTGGAGCTCCTGGAGTCGGCCATCGAGACCATCGTGGCCGACACCTGCCCCGGGGAGTTCCCCGAGGACTGGGACCTCGAGCGGCTGGTGGCCGAGGTGCACCAGTACTACCCGACCGAGTTCACCGCTGAGGACCTGGCCGAGGCAGTGAGCACGGAGCAGATCGCCGAGAGCATCCTGGCCGAGGCGCTGGAGTACTACGAGAGGCGGGAGGCCGAGATGCCCGGGGGAGCCGAGACCGCCCGGGAGCTGGAACGCGAGATCATGCTGCAGATAATCGACCAGCGCTGGCGCGAGCACCTGGCCGAGATGGACTACCTGAGAGAGGGCATCAACCTGAGGGCCATGGGCCAGCAGGACCCTCTGGTGAGCTGGCAGCGGGAGGGCTACCAGATGTTCGGCCAGATGATGGCCTCCATAGACGAGGACTATCTCCGCTACGTGCTCCATGTCGAGGTCCTGGAGGAGACCGGTCCCGAGCCCGACCTGGCCCAGGCCCAATACCTGGGCGCAGGGGAGCCCGTGCAGGACCTCTCGGTTCTCACCGACCAGCTGACGGCGTCCCAGCTGGCGGCCGCAGAGCTGGCCACGCTGGGAGAGGAGGGGCATGGGGTGCTCGGAGGTCCGCTCCCCGCCTCTGAGGCCGGTGCCCCGCCATCCCCTCCCGGCCCGGCGGGGCCACGAGGTGCCGATCGCCGGCCGACCTGGCAGGAGCCGGGACCGCCCGAGGCGGGGGTGGCCTATCCGCCAGGTCCGCCCGCCAGGGGCGGCCTCGGCCCGGCCGGCCGCCCGGAGCCGGAGAGGATGGGGCGCAACCAGCCCTGCTGGTGCGGCAGCGGGCGCAAGTACAAGCTCTGCCACGGCCGCTCCTGAGCAGCCCCGGCCGTGCGCGACTTCAGCGGGGAGCTGGCCACCCTGGCCAAGCGGGTGGAGGAGGCCGAGGCCTACCTCGGCCTCCCCCGGCTTCGTGCCGAGCTCCAGTCCCTGGAGGCGGAGGTGGCGCGCCCCGACCTGTGGGACGACCCGGACCGGGCTCGTGAGGTCACCACCGCCTACGGCCGGGCCAAGGACGACATAGACCTCCTCGAGTCCCTGGGGGGCCGCCTCTCGGACGCCAAGACCCTGTACGAGCTGGCCGTCGAGGAGGAGGATGACTCAGTCGAGGAGGAGGTGGGGGCCGCCGTGGCCTCCTTGTCGAGGGAGCTCGATGCCCTCGAGCTACGGGCCCTCTTCGGGGGGGAGTACGACGAGCGGGACGCGGTGGCCGACATCCATGCCGGTGCGGGGGGCACCGATGCCCAGGACTGGGCCGAGATGCTGCTCCGCATGTACCTGCGCTGGGCCGAGCGCCGGGGCTTCTCGGTGGAGGTGGACGAGGTGTCACCGGGCCAGGAGGCGGGCATCCTCTCGGCCACCTTCATCGTCCGGGGCCGCTACGCCTACGGCCTGCTGGCTGCCGAGCGGGGGGTCCACCGGCTGGTGCGCATATCCCCTTTCGGCGCCCACAGGCGGGAGACCAGCTTCGCCTCGCTGGATGTGGTCCCCTTCATGGAGGATGCCAGTGACGAGGTCGACCTGGACGAGAAGGACCTGCGCATCGACACCTACCGGTCCTCGGGAGCGGGCGGCCAGCACGTGAACGTCACGGACTCGGCGGTGCGGATCACCCACCTTCCCACCGGCATCGTCGTCTCCTGCCAGAACGAGCGCAGCCAGTTCCAGAACAAGGCCCGGGCCCTCCAGATCCTGGCCGCCAAGCTGGCGGAACGCCAGAGGGCTGAGCGGCGGGCGGAGCTGGACGCCATATCCGGGCCCCAGGGCGACATCGGCTGGGGGAACCAGATCCGCTCCTACGTGCTCGCCCCCTACCAGCTGGTGAAGGACCTCCGCACCGGGGAGGAGACGGGGAACGTGGAAGCCGTGCTCTCCGGGGAGCTTGACCAGTTCATGGAGGCCTACCTGCGCTGGCAGAGAAGCCGGCGGGATGGCGGGTGAGCGGGCCGGTGGGGTCCACCAGCCCCGGCGAGGTCCGGTGGTAGCCTTCTTCGCTGCTCAGAGTGGTGGCCGTAGGGGCCTTCCGTAGCCAGCCATGATCGAACTCCAGAACGTCACCAAGACGTACAACCATGGCGCGGTCATTGCCCTGCGCAACTGCTCGGTGAGCATCGCCAAGGGTGAGTTCGTGTTCCTCGTCGGCCCCACCGGGTCGGGGAAGTCCACCCTCCTGCGCCTGGTCCTGCGGGAGGAGCTCCCCGACCAGGGCACCATCTGGGTGGCGGGCAAGAACGTCTGCCAGCTGAGCCGGTGGAAGGTCCCCTATCTGCGCCGCAATATCGGCTGCGTCTTCCAGGATTTCCGGCTCCTCCCCACCAAGACGGTGTTCGAGAACGTGGCCTTCGCCCTGGAGGTGATCGGGCGGCCCAGGCACGTGATCGCGGCCCAGGTCCCCCAGATCCTCGACCTGGTGGGCCTGGCCCGGCGGAGGGACGCCCTCCCTCACCAGCTCTCGGGCGGCGAGCAGCAACGGGTGGCCATAGCCCGGGCGTTCGTCAACCGGCCGCTCATCCTCCTGGCCGACGAGCCGACCGGTAACCTGGACCCGGACACCTCGGAGGACATCACCCGGCTGCTGGACCGCATCAACCGCACGGGGACCACGGTGGTGATGGCCACGCACAACGCCTCGATCGTGGACCGGATGCGCCGGCGTGTGGTAGCCCTGGACCAGGGGCGGATCATGCGGGACGAAGCTCGCGGCGTCTACGGACACGTGTAGGTAAGCGGAGGAGGACCATGCCCTACGCGGTCAAGGAGATGGCCAGCAACCTGTGGCGCAACCGCCTCATGACGCTGGCCGCCGTCCTGACCGTGGCCGTGTCGCTGTCCCTGGTGGGGGCGGCACTGCTCCTCAACCAGGGAGTGAGCAGGGCGGTGGGCAAATGGCGGGGGGGCGTGGAGCTGATCGTGTACATGACGCCGGCCGGCCAGCCCTACCCGGCCGCCACGCCTGCTCAGATCCGGGCCGTCCGCGACCAGCTCAGCCGGGACCCGGAGGTCAAGTCGTTCCGTTACGTGGGCCCGGCCCAGTCCTACCGGGAGGCCAAGCAGTACTTCTCCTCCCAGCCGGACCTGTTGAAGGTCCTCAAGCCCGATGACCTGCCCACGTCGTTCCGCATAGTGCTGCGCCACGCCGACCAGGCAGCCGCCCTGGGCCGGCGCTTCGAGCACCAGCCGGGCGTGTACAGGGTCCTCTACAACCGCCAGGCCGTGGACGCCATGCTCCGGGTCACCGACGTGATGCAGATCGTCATTGCCGCCCTGGCCGTGGTCCTGCTGCTGTCGGCCCTGGTGCTCATCCTCAATGCCATCCGGGTGGCGATCTTCGCCCGCCGGCGGGAGGTGGCCGTGATGAAGCTGGTGGGGGCCACCAACTGGTTCATCAGGGTGCCCTTCATGCTGGAGGGGCTCGTCCAAGGGCTCGTGGGCGCCTTGGTGGCGGCGGGGGCGGTGTTCGGCATGGGGCACCTGGTCTCCTATCTGATCGCCCACTTCCAGGCCAACCTGTTCAGGTATGCACTGGTCACCGGGCACCAGGTCGCCCTCACCGTTGCCGCCGTGATCGTGCTGGGTGCGGTGATCGGCACCGGGGCTTCGGCCCTCGGGGTACGCAGGTTCCTGGAGGTGTGAGGGTCCCGTCCCCCCCTCCGGACCTGCCAGCCCCGGCCAGGCATCCCTGCCGAGGGCTCCCGTGCCGCCCATGAGCGCGGTGGTAGCCGCGGGGGCGGTAGCGGCCGGCACCCTGATCGGTGCCGTCGTCGTCGCCCTCGCCGTCCACGGGGTGGCCTTCGCCGTCATGGCCAGGCTGGTCGAGAGGGCAGCCGCCCAGGCCGAGGCCGGGCAGGCGGCCGGCAGGACCGACGTCGCCGGCGGCCGGCGCCGGCGCCGGGGCCGATGGCCAAGAGGCGCCCCCTGGCGCCCACGCCCGGAGGAGGCCCGGCAGCGCCACGGGGCGGCGCTGGAGAGGTCCCTGGTCGGCCGCTCGCGCCGGCCGCTTCGCTTCGTGCTGCCGGTGGCCGCGGTGGAGATCGCCCTCCCTCTCACCCAGGGCATCCCCCACGGGGTGAGGAACGTGCTCCTGCACGCCGTGGGGGCCTTCCTCATAGCCGGCCTGGCCTGGCTCGTCATCGAGGTCACCTGGGTGCTCGACGACCTCCTGCTGGAGCGGTTCTCGGTCACAGAGAGGGACAACCTGCGGGCCAGGCGCATACACACCCAGGTCCAGGTGATAAGGCGGGTGCTCATCTTCGGAGTGGTGGTGGTCACCGCCGCCGTCATCCTGCTCAGCTTCGGCCAGGTGAGGGCCATCGGGGCCAGCCTCCTGGCGTCGGCAGGCCTCGCCGGGCTGGTCGCCGGCATAGCGGCTCAGCCGATCCTCTCCAACGTCATCGCCGGCCTGCAGATGGCCGTAACCCAACCGCTCCGCCTGGACGACGTGGTTGTGGTCTCGGGCTACTGGGGCCGGGTGGAGGAGATAACCCTCGCCTATGTGGTGGTCCAGGTCTGGGACCAGCGCCGGCTGGTCCTGCCCTTCTCCTACTTCGCCACCAACCCCTTCGAGAACTGGACCAGGCAGACCTCGGACCTGCTCGGGACGGTGGACCTGGACCTGGACTTCAACGCTCCCGTGGAGGCCATGCGCCAGCGCCTGTCAGAGGTCCTGGCCGCCTCACCGAACTGGGACGGCAAGGCCAGCGCCCTGCAGGTGACCGATGCCGGTGCGGCCACCATGCACGTGCGGGCCCTGGTCAGCGCGGCCGACGCCTCGCGGCTCTGGGACCTGCGCTGCGAGGTCAGGGAGGCCCTGATCGAGTTCCTGCGGTCGGAGCACCCCACCGCCCTGCCCCGCCTGCGGACCGAGGTGCCCATGCCCTCCCCCGCCCCGGCGCCGGCCCCGGGCCCGGGGGGGCTGGAGGGCGGAACCTAGGCCCCTGCCCTCCCGACCGAGCGACCCATCCTCTCCACGATCTCGGTGAGGATGGCCGGGGAGGTGGCGAAGTTCAGCCTGACATGGCCCCGGCCAGGAGGCCCGAAGTCGGCTCCGTCGGACAGCGCCACTCGGGCCCGGTCGAGGAAGTGGCGCCAGGGATCGGCACCTATCCCCAACTGGCGGCAGTCCAGCCAGGCGAGGTAGGTCGCCTCAGGAGGGAGGTAGCGCACTCCCGGCAGGTGGGCCTCCAGCAGGGAGCCGAGGAGGCGGCGGTTCTCCTCGAGCTGGGCCCGGACCAGCTCCTGCCATTCGCCGCCCTCCTGCCAGGCCGCCAGGGTGGCAGCGATGGCAAGGCTCCCCACCCCTCCCCTCTGGTGCTCGGGGACGGACTGGAACCGGGCCAGCAGCTCGGCGCTGCCGAAGTGGGCCACCGAGCACCGCAGCCCGGCGATGTTGAAGGCCTTGGTGGCCGAGGTGAGGGTGATCGTGCGCGCCGCCACCTTCTCTCCCAACATGGCAAAGGGGGTGTGGGTGTGGCCCGCCCAGGTGAGCTCAGCATGTATCTCGTCCGAGACCACGATCAGGTCCCGGGCCAGGACCACCTCGGCCAGGGCCTCCAGCTCGGCCCGCTCCAGGACGCGTCCGGTGGGGTTGTGGGGGTTGCAGAGCAGCAGGAGGCGCGCCCCCTCCAGGTCAGCCCATCCCCCGGGGTCCACCTCGTAGCGGCTCGGCCCCTGGCGCAGGGGGTTGTCGAGGAGCCGCCGGCCGGTCTCGGCCACCGCCTGGAGGAAGGGGGGGTACACGGGGGTCTGCACGAGAACCCCGTCCCCCGGAGCGGTGCAGGTCTGCAGGGTGAGATAGATGGACTGCACGACATCCCCCACCACCACGGTCCGGGCCGGGTCCGGCCGCCATCCATAGAGTGACTCCATCCGCGCCGCGAAGGCCTGGGGCAGCCCACCCCAGGTCTCGAAGTTGGGGTACACGAGGTCGCCCCGGTCCAGGGCAGCGAGCACGGCCCGGCGCACGGCGGGAGCGGGAGGAAAGTCCATGTCCGCTATCCAGGCCGGCAGCACGTCGGGCGGGTAGTGGCTCCACTTGAAGCCGCTACGCCGCCTGAGCTCGGCGACCGAGGGGAGAAGGTCGGCCGGGAGCCGGAGGGCGGGCACGCTCAGTGGTCCTCCCTGGTCACCCCGGCATGCTAACGGTACCGAGGGGGCCCCCGGGCGGGAGGTCCGGAGCCCGTCGCTCCACCTCGGGGCGGGCCGGTCCGTCCGCTGCGGCCGGGCCTGCCGGTAGCGTCGTGGGGACATGGCTCCATTGGAGCGAGGGGTGGCCATCGTGGGCCCGACCGCCGCCGGCAAGAGCTCCCTGGCCCTGGCCCTGGGCCGGCGGCATCGTAGGGCTGAGATCCTCGCCGTGGACTCCATGAGCGTGTACCGGGGCATGGACATTGGCACGGCCAAGCCCACCGCCGAGGAGCGGGCTTCGGTGCCCCACCACCTCCTGGACCTGGCGGACCCCTCGGAAGAGTTCTCGGTGCGCCGCTTCCAGCTGGCCGCCCGGGAGGTGCTGGAAGACCTGTCGTCTCGCCGCCGCCTCCCCTTGCTGGTGGGGGGCACGGGACTCTACCTGCGGGCCATCGTGGACGACCTCGATCTGCCGGGACGCTGGCCGGACGTGGCAGCGGCGCTGGAGGAAGAGGCCGAGGGGCCGGGAGGGGTGCCGGCCCTTCATGCCCGCCTGGCCGCCTTGGACCCCGATGCGGCGGCCCGGATGACACCGACCAACCGCCGGCGGGTGGTGAGGGCCCTGGAGGTGACCCTGGGGAGCGGCCGTCCCTTCTCCTCCTTCGGCCCGGGGCTGACCGCCTACCCACCCAGGGGGGTGACCATGGTCGGCATCTCCCCGCCGCCTGGGGCCTTGGCTGCCCGCATCGCCCGCCGCGTCCACGACCAGATGGCAGCGGGCTGGCTGGAGGAGGTGCAGACGCTCCTGGCCCGGCCCGAGGGCCTCTCCCGGACCGCCCGCCAGGCGCTCGGCTACCGCGAGCTGCTGGCGCACCTGGAGGAGGGGTTGCCCCTGGAGCAGGCGGTGGAGGCCACCATCCGCCGCACGAGGGCCTTCGCCCGCAGGCAACTGGCATGGTTCCGCCGGGATCCTCGTATCGACTGGGTCGGCTCCCCCGAGGAGGCGGAGTCCCGGGTGGAGCCCCTGCTGGAGCGATGAAGGTGGTCGGTCGGCTCCGGTCCGGCCGGCCACCCCTCCCCGGTGGACCCGGCCGGGGCCCCAGCCAGGGGGAATACGCTCGTAACGGAATGGCTGGCCTGGGAGACTGGTGGCTGTGACCACCGTGCGCATGGCCAAGCACCACGGGCTGGGTAATGACTTCCTGGTGCTCGTCGACCTGGACGGGCGCTTCCCCTTGAGCGCGGGCACGGTGGCGCGCCTGTGCGACCGCCGCCGGGGCATCGGGGCCGACGGGCTGATGCGGGTCATGGCCGGCGACAACGGTTGCGACCTGCGCATGGAGCTCCGCAATGCCGACGGGGGGGAGGCGGAGGTGAGCGGGAACGGGATCCGCTGCCTGGCCCAGGCAGCCATATGGGACGGGCTGGTCAGGGGGCCGGACCTGGTGGTGGGCACGGTGGCCGGACCGCGGGCCGTGCACGTCGGCCCGGGAGGGAGGCCCGAGGTGGCCCGGGTCCGGGTGGGGATGGGCGTGCCGGCGGTCAGCCCGGCCGACGAGGAGGTGGCGGTGGAGGACCGGCACTGGAGGGGGCGCTTCGTCCAGCTCGGCAACCCCCACTTGGTGCTCGTGGAGGCCGAGCTCGGCTCCCTCGACCTCGGGAGGCTGGGGCCCGCCATCGAGGCCAGCCGGAGCGGCGGGCTCAACGTGGAATGGGCGAGGCCGGGCCGGCAGGCCCTCACCATCCGGGTCTGGGAGCGGGGGGTGGGTGAGACGCTGGCCTGCGGCAGCGGCTCGGTGGCGGCTGCGGCAGCGGCCGGCGCCATGGGCCTGGTGGCCGGGGACCGGTTGACCGTGCACAACCCGGGAGGTGACCTGCAGGTCGAGTGGTCCGGTGGGGAGGCCTACCTGGAGGGGCCGGCCGAGCGGGTGGGGGTGGTCGAGGTGGAGGTGGAGTTGGCTTCATGAGCCTGATAGAGCGCAGCTTCCGGGAGCGGATCGTGCTGGTCGGCGTGGCCATCCCCCCGGTGGGGGTGGACGAGGCCGAGGCCGGCATGGACGAGCTAAGCCGCCTGGTGGACACGGCCGGGGCCGACGAGGCGGCCCGGGTCCTCCAGCGTCGGGACCAGCCTGATCCCGCCACCTACGTGGGCAAGGGGAAGGCGGCCGAGCTCCACCAGCTATCCGAGGAGGTCGATGCCGACACGGTCGTCTTCGACAACGAGCTGACCCCCGCCCAGCAGCGCAACCTGGAGCGGATCCTCGGTCGCACTGCCATCGACCGCACGGCCGTGATCCTCGACATCTTCGCCCAGAACGCCCATACCCAGGAGGGGAAGTCCCAGGTCGAGCTGGCCCTCCTGCGCTACCGGCTGCCCCGGCTCAGAGGCAAGGGCAAGGGCCTGTCCCAGCAGGCGGGCGGTATCGGGACCAGGGGCCCGGGCGAGACCCAGCTGGAGGTGGACCGCCGGCGCCTGGTCCGGCGCATGACCAAGCTGGAGGCCGAGCTGCGCCAGCTGGAGCGGACCCGGCGCACCCAGCGCCGGGCCCGGCAGCGGTCGCGCCAGCGGGCAGTTTCGCTGGTCGGGTACACCAACTCGGGAAAGTCGACGCTGCTCAACCGGCTGACCGATGCCGGGGTGCTGGTGGAGGACCGCCTCTTTGCCACCCTCGATCCCCGTACGCGCCGCCTGGACCTGCCGGGGGGGGAGGCCGTGGTGTGCTCCGACACGGTGGGGTTCGTGCGCAAGCTCCCCCACGAGCTGGTCGAGGCCTTCCACTCCACCCTGGAGGTGGTGTCGGAGTCGGATCTCCTGGTCCATGTGGTCGACCTGTCGGCCCCCGATGCCGAGTCGCAGATCGATGCCGTGAGGCGGGTGCTGGCCGACATCGGGGCCGCCAGCGTCCCCGAGCTGCTGGCCTTCAACAAGATCGACCGCCCGGGGACCGACCCGTCCCGAGCCCTCACCGCCCACCCCGGGTCGGTGGCCATCTCCGCCCTCACCGGCGAGGGCGTGGACGGGCTCCTGGTAGCCATCAGCGACCGCCTGCGGGCGCTCGATCCCGTGGTCGAGATGGCGGTTCCCTACGAACGGGGGGATGTGGTGGCAGCGGTGCACCGGGAGGGGGAGGTGCTGGTCGAGTCCCACGAGGAGACCGGCACACGCCTGCGTGCCCGCCTGGAGCCGGCCACCCTGGCCCGGCTCCGACCCTTCGTGGTGGCAGGCAGAGACGCCGGCGGCTCGGACGGAAGCGAGGACGGCTCGTGAGAGAAACAGCAAAGGCTCCCCCCGCAGGCTTCGTCCCCCCGCCCTACCCCTACGAGCGCCTGGCCGGAGCACGGTCCCTGGCGGCTGCTCACGAGGGGGGGTTGGTGGACCTGTCCGTCGGGACCCCTGGCGACCCCCCGCCGCCGGAGGTGGTGGAGGCTCTGGCCTCCTCGGGAGCAGAGCGTGGCTACCCCCCCTCGGTGGGCTCGCCCGCTCTCAGGGAGGCAGCCCGGGCCTGGCTGCGGCGCCGCTTCGCCGTCGAGGTACCCGACGAGGCGGTGGCAGCCTGCGTGGGGACCAAGGAGTTCGTGGCCTCTGTGGCCCAGTGGCTGCGGTTGCGCCGCCCTGACCGGGACACCGTCTTGTACCCCGAGCTCTCCTACCCCACCTATGCCATGGGTGCCAGGCTGGCCGGCTGCCGGGCCGTCCCGGTCCTGGTGCAGAGCGGCAGCGGGGTGCTGGACCTGGCCTCGGTGGACCCCGGGGATGCGGAACGGGCGCTGGCGCTCTGGGTGAACAGCCCGGCCAACCCGACGGGAGCCCTGGAGGACCTCGCCGCGGCTGCGGCCTGGGGGCGTGACCATGGGGTGCCTGTCCTCTCCGACGAGTGCTACGTGGACTTCACGTGGCGGGGGAGGCCGAGGACGATCCTGGAGGAGGGGCTGGAGGGCGTGCTGGCGCTGCACACCCTTTCCAAGCGCTCGAACCTGGCCGGGCTGCGGGTGGGCTTCTATGCCGGCGACCCGGACCTGGTCGGCTACCTGAGCGAGGTGCGCAAGCACGCCGGCCTCATGGTTCCCGGACCGGTCCAGGCCGCCGCCGTGGTGGCGCTCGGAGATGACCGCCACGTCGACCTGCAGCGCCGCCGTTACGCCCAGAGGCTGGAGAGGTTCTCATCCGTCCTGGAAGGGCTGGGTCTCGAGGCCGGCTTCCCCGCCGGGGGCTTCTACCTCTGGGCGGCGGTCCCCGCCCGGGAGCCGGCAACAGGCGATGATGGCTGCGGGCCGGCCTGGGCGTGGACGGATCGCCTGGCCCGCCAGGGCGGGGTGCTCGTGAGCCCGGGAGACCTGTACGGGCCCTCCGGGTCATCTCATGTCCGGGTGGCCATGGTCGCCCCCATGGACCGCCTGGACCTGGTGGCCAGGCGGCTGGGAGTGGCCTGAGCGGGCTCAGGGGAGCGGGAGGCCCGCCGGGGCCGGCCCCTCTAGCGGGCCGCCCGGCGAGCGGGCGGGGATAGGGTCTCGCCAGTGGCAGACCTGGAGAGGGGCATCGGCGAGCTGTGGCGCCGGCGGGAGGAGCTTGTGGCTGGTGACGCCGAGGCCCTGGCCCTGGTGAACCAGGCGGTCGACCTCCTGGACAGGGGGGAGGCCCGGGTGGCGGAGGTGCGGCCCGGGGACGGGGAGGTCGTCGTCCACGAGTGGTGCAAGCAGGCGGTGCTGCTCCTGTTCCGGCTGTCGGCGCTGGAGACGATCGAGCTGGGTCCTTACGAGTATGCCGACCGGATCCCCCTCAAGAAGGGCTATGCGCGCGCAGGGGTGAGGGTGGTGCCTGGAGCCTTGGCTCGCTGGGGCTCCTTCCTGGAGAGGGGGGTCGTGCTCATGCCGAGCTACGTGAACATCGGGGCTCGGGTCGGGGCCAACTCCATGGTCGACACCTGGGCCACCGTGGGCTCCTGCGCCCAGGTCGGGCGGGACGTCCATGTCTCGGGGGGGGCTGGCCTGGGCGGGGTGCTGGAGCCTCCCCAAGCGGCGCCGGTGATGGTGGGCGATGGGGCCATGATCGGCAGCCGGTGCATGGTCACGGAGGGGGCCCGGGTGGGGGAGGGGGCAGTGCTCGGTGCCGGAGCGGTGCTGAACCCGTCCATACCGGTCATCGACGTGGAGACGGGGGCCGAGCTGGGGCGGGGGGTGGTGCCGCCCTGGTGCGTCGCCATCGCCGGGACCCGCTCCCGGGAGTTCCCGGGAGGGACCTTCGGGCTTCCCTGTGTCCTGGTCATAAGGAGGCTCGCCGAGGGTGAGCGCCATGACAAGGCTCGCCTCAACGACATCCTGCGGACCCACGGCGTGGCCACCTGACGCCGGGGGCGGCCACCTCCAGTTGGCGGCCGTCAGAGCCGGCGCAGCACCGTGACGACCCGCCCGTAGATGGTGACGTCCTGGGGGTCGAGCTCGATCGGCTCCATGCGAGGGTTGGCGGGCTGCAGCACCACCTTGCGCCCCCTCGTCGTATAGCGCTTGACGGTTGCCTCGTCTCCGGGGATCCCTGCCACCACGATGTCGCCCCGGGACGCCTCGGGCTGCTGGCGGACCACCACGTAGTCCCCGTCCAGGATCCCGGCCTCGATCATCGAGTCCCCCCTGACCCGGAGCATGAACAGGGTACCTGTCCCGGTCAGGTCCTCGGGCAGGGGGAGGACGTCCTCCACGTTCTCCTGGGCCAGGACGTTTAGACCGGCGGCCACCTCGCCGACGAGGGGAACGTGGCGGGCCGGGCGGCTGGCCAGTGCGGCCCCCGAGGCGGGCTCCCAGCGGACCTCGATGGCCCGGGGCTTGGTCGGGTCGCGGCGCAGGTACCCCTCCCGCTGCAGGACGCGCAGGTGGGAGTGCACGGTCGACGACGATGCCAGCCCCACCGCCTCCCCGATCTCCCGCACGGAGGGCGGGTAGCCGCGCTCCCTCACCTGGGAGGCGATGAACTCGAGGATCTCGCGCCGCTTGCCGGTCACCTGCTCAGCCATGAGGACCTGCCTGCCTTTTCCCGCCGAAGGGACGTCGTCGCCGAACGGACGTTCCGCATGCTACCCACCGGGACAGGCCGGCGCAAACACCCGTTCGGCTCTGACTTGACGGCGAACATGTGTTCGCGATTCACTGGAGGGGAACAGACGTTCCCTAGTGAGGAGGTGCGGCATGGCAGCCGTCACGGTCTGGGTACCAAGGCAGGCCGCGCCGGGCCGGCTCCCCCCGCCGGCCAGGTGCTCCCGCCGGGAGACACCGGCCACCTACCGGAGGAGAAGGGCCACAGTGGCGCTGTGCCTGGCTGCGGCCGTGGGCGTACCGAGCTGGGCCGCGCTGAGGCCGGTGGCCGGGCTGCCGGCGGGGGGCGCAGCTCCGCCGAGCCGGGGCCGGGTGTACGTGGCCCGGCCCGGGGACACCCTGTGGGGGATCGCCACCCGACTGGACCCCGGCGGTGACCCCCGCCCGCTGGTGGACCAGATGGAGGCAGAGCTGCACGGTGGACAGCTCCAGGCGGGCCAGCGCCTGATCCTGCCCGGCACTACGCCGGGCTGAGGTGGAGGCCATCATCACCCGATGACGGGCGCGGCCTAGTGGCGGGCGTGGCCGCGCCTCTCCCCCCGCTGGCGTTGGCGCTCCCGGTCGGCGGCAGCCAGGGCCGCCAGGTACTGGTTGTAGGCCGCCAGCCTCTCCGCTGCCACCCGGTCGGCTTCATCATCCTCGGGGCTCCGGGGCCGGGAGGGGGCCCGGGCGCCGGGGCCCTGGGCCTTGTCCTCGTGGGAGAGCTTCCACCACATCCACACCGCGTACATGGCGAAGAAGGGCCACTCGAACACGTAGGCCCAGCTGAGCCCGTTGCCCCCCAGGGCCCGGCCCAGCTGCCACCAGGCGGCTGTCGAGCAGCCCGCCACCACGAACAGGGCCAGGAGGTGCAGGGCCAGGTTCTCGCGCACCTTGGTTCGGAGCGACCGGAGGAGCCGCACACGACCACGCTAGTGACCCCCGGGGGTCGGCCAAAGTCAGCTGGGTTAGCCTGTCGGGGTGGAGCTGGGGCCTTCCGTCCTGGCCCCTGGAGGCGGAGGGAGCCGTGTACGACACGATCGTGGTGGGTACCGATGGCTCGGAGACGGCCAGCCTGGCCGTGGGCCGGGCTGCTGACCTGGCTGCCCGGCTGGGCTCGGTCCTGGTCGTGGTGAGCGCCTACGAGCCGGTGCCCGAGGAGAGGCTCCGCCGGCAGCGCCTGGAGACGCCCGAGGAGCTCAGGTGGATGATCAACCCCAGGGAGGAGGTGGACGAGGTGCTCCTCGAGGCACGGGGCATCGCCGCCGGGCGAGGGGTGAGGCAGGTGGAGACCCGGGCGGTGGAGGGGGAGGCGGCGGCCGCCATCCTGGACGTGGCCTCCGAGCTGGGCGCCGGCCTGATAGTGGTGGGGAACGTGGGCATGAGCGGAGCTAGGAGGTTCCTCATCGGCAGCGTGCCCAACAGGGTTTCCCATCATGCCCCCTGCGACGTCATAATCGCCCGGACCAGCGCCTGAGAGGAAGCGACGCCAGCTAGGAGAGGGAGGCCATGCGAATCGGTGTCCTGACCGGTGGGGGGGACTGCCCGGGGCTGAACGCCGTCATCAGGGCCGTGGTGCGCAAGGGTGAGGTTTCCTTCGGGGACGTGGTGCTGGGGTTCGCCGACGGCTGGAGGGGGGCCATCGAGGACCGGGTCATCCCCCTCGACGTGGAGAGGTGCCGGGGCATCCTGCCCCGGGGGGGCACGATCCTCGGTACGTCCCGCACCAACCCATTCCGCGTCGAGGGAGGGGAGGAGGCGGTCCTGGCCACCATCAAGGCCGAGGCCGTCGATGCCGTCATCGCCGTGGGCGGTGAGGATACCCTGGGCGTAGCCCACCGGCTGGCCGGGGCCGGTCTGCCGGTGGTGGGGGTGCCCAAGACCATCGACAACGACCTGTCGGGGACCGAGGTCACCTTCGGCTTCCACACGGCCGTGCAGATCGCCACCGATGCCATAGACCGTCTGCACACCACGGCCGAGTCCCACGACAGGGTGATCGTGTGCGAGGTCATGGGCCGCCACGCCGGCTGGATCGCCACCTATGCCGGCATCGCCGGGGGGGCGGCGGAGATCGTGGTGCCCGAGGAGCCCTTCGACATCGACGTCATCTGCGACAGCCTGACCCGGAGGCACCACAAGGGCCGCTTTGCCTCCATCGTGGTGGTGGCCGAGGGGGCCAAGCCCAAGGAGGGGACGCTGGTCGTCCGCTCAGGGGAGGTGGACCAGTTCGGCCACGAGCGCCTGGGTGGGATCGGCTCCGTGCTGGCCCAGGAGATCGAGCGCCGCACCGGCTTCGAGTCCCGGGTGACCATCCTCGGTCACATCCAGCGGGGTGGCACTCCGACCGCCTTCGACCGGGTCCTGGCCACCCGCTTCGGCGTGGCTGCGGTGGAGGCGGTCCATGACGGGGCCTTCGACCAGATGGTGGCTCTCCAAGGGGGCGAGATCGTGAGGGTCCCCCTCGGGGAGGCGGTGGCGCCCAAGTTCATCGACCCGGCGCTGCTCCACGACGTGGGCGAGCTGTTCTTCTCCTGAGCCCCCCTACGGCCTGCCTGCTCGGTCCCTGGCCTCCTCCAGCAGGGCAGTGAGCGGCCCGGACAGGCCCGGGGCGGCGGCCACCGCCATGTCGGGGAGCTCGGCCCCGCCCGGGACCGATCCCACCCAGGCCCCTGCCTCCTCCGCCACCACCATGCCGGCGGCAAGGTCCCAGGGGCCCAGGCCGGCCTCGTAGAAGCCGTCCAGGCGGCCGGCAGCCACCCAGCACAGATCGATGGCGGCCGAGCCCACCCGGCGGATGTCACGCACCGAGGGCAGCACGGTGGGCAGCAGCCTGGCCTGGGCCCGGCGGCGCTCGGAGCTATAGCCGAAGCCCGTCCCGATCAGGCAGCGGTCGAGAGCCGGCGCGGGGGGCCGGAGCAGACGGACGCCATTCAGCCAGGCACCTTGGCCCGCCAGGGCAGTGAAGGTCTCCTGGCGGCTGGCATCGTGCACCACACCGAGAAGGGGTCCCCCCGGGCCCTCGGCGGCGATGGAGACGGCATAGGCGGGCAGGCCGTACAGGTAGTTGGTCGTCCCGTCCAGGGGGTCGACGATCCAGCGGATGGGGCCGTCCCCTCCCTTGGTCCCGGCCTCCTCGGCCAGGATGGAGTCTCCGGGGCGTGAGCGGGCCAGCTCACCGAGGATCAGCGCCTCGCTGGCCCGGTCCATCTCCGTCACCATGTCGGTGGAGCTGGACTTGGTGCCGATCTCCGTGCGGGCCCGCCCCGAAGCCTCGGCCAGCAGGGCGCCCGCCCTCCTGGCCAGGGAGGTGGCCAGCTCCAGCAGGGCGGCGGGTTCGGCGTCAGGCATGCACGATGTCTAGCGGCCCGGCGCTGGGGAGCGCCTGCCGGGATGGATAGGGTTGGCGGTATGGGCACTTCTGCCGGTCTGGTCGACCTCCGCTCCGACACCGTCACCCGCCCCACCCCCGCCATGCGCCGGGCCATGGCCGAGGCCGAGGTGGGCGACGACCAGTACGGGGAGGACCCCACCGTGGTGGCCCTTGAGGAGGCCTTCGCCGAGCGCGTCGGCAAGGAGGCAGCCCTCTTCGTGCCCTCCGGGGTGATGGGCAACCAGGTGGCCCTGCGCAGCCTGACGCGGCCAGGCGCCGTGGTGATAGCGGGGCGCCAACAGCACATCGTGGCCTTCGAGCACGGGGGGGCGGCCCGCAACGCCGGGGTCCAGTTCCACATCCTCGACGACAGCGAGGGGACCATCTCACCCGCCGAGGTGGCCTGGGTGAGGGAGACGGCCGACCACCACTGGCCCCAGCCCGGCCTGGTGTGCGTGGAGAACACCCACATGCCCTCGGGCGGGCGAGTCTGGAGCCTGGGCCTCCTCCAGGAGCTGGCCTCCTCGGCCCGGCCTCTACCCGTGCACATGGACGGCGCCCGCCTGTTCAACGCCGAGGTGGCCAGCGGCGTTCCCGCCTCCACCTGGGCGGGGGCGGCCACGACCGTCATGTGCTGCCTGTCCAAGGGCCTGTGCGCTCCGGTGGGCTCCATGCTGGCGGGCCCGGCCGACGTCATGTCGGTGGCCAGGGAGGAACGGGCCTGCCTGGGAGGGGCCATGCGCCAGGCGGGCGTGATCGCCGCCGCCGGGCTGGTGGCCCTGCGGACCATGGTCGATCGCCTGGGCGAGGACCACGAGCGGGCTCGACGCCTGGCCGAGGCGGTTGCCGATCGGTGGCCGGACTCCGGGTGCGAGCCGGCGAGGGTGGACACCAACATCGTTGTCTTCCGCCACCCAGAGCCGGAGAGGGTCCTCCAGCACCTGGAGGGAGAGGGCGTGCTGGCCGGGACCATCGCCCCCGGGGTGGTCCGCCTGGTGACCCACCACGACGTGGACGACGAGGGAGTGGACCGGGCCATGAAGGCCCTGGCCAGCGTCCCCTAGAGACTGGGGCGGGCGGGCATGGAGGTGGCAGGGGCGCCGGCCCTGGGGCGGGAGGTGCTGGAAGCCCATCCAGGCCCCGCTGAGCTGGTGGAGGACCGCCCCGGGCGCGTGCTCGCCGTCTATGCTCATCCAGACGACCCCGACGTGTCATGCGGCGGGACCCTGGCCCGCTGGAGCCGGATGGGGGCCGAGGTTCACGTGGCCATCGCCACCAGGGGCGACAAGGGGACCCTGGACCCGGAGGCCCGGCCCGCCGAGCTGGTGGCCCGCCGGGCGGGCGAGGTGGCTGCCGCCGGCTCCGAGATCGGCGTGGCCGGCCAGCACCACCTCGGCCGCCTCGATGGGGAGCTCGAGGACGACCGGGCCCTCCGGGCCGAGCTGGTGGCCCTGGTCCGCAAGCTGCGCCCGGAGGTGGTGGTGTGCCCCGACCCAGAGGCGGCGGTGTTCGGGCAGGAGTACCTCAACCACCGTGACCACCGGGTGATCGGGTGGGCCACCCTCGATGCCGTGTCACCGGCGGCGGCGCTCCCCCTCTACTTCCCCGATGCTGGCCCGGCCCACCAGGTCGATGTCATCTACCTGTCCGGGACCCTGGTGCCAGACGTCTGGGTCGACGTGTCCGACACCATCGAGGCCAAGGTCCGGGCCGTGCTCTGCCATGCCTCCCAGGTAGGGACCCCCGGCTCCTGGGCCGAGGAGGCGGTCCGCCGGCGTGCGGCCGAGGCCGGTGAGAGGGCGGGGGTCCGGTTCGCCGAAGCGTTCCGGAGGCTCCGGCTGCGGGGGTGAGGGCTTGCCACCGGCCGGTGGGCCCGGTGACCTGAACCCCGGAGGGGGGAAGAGGTCTTTGGACCTCTCGATCCTGCACGTCGACATGGACGCCTTCTTCGTGGCCGTGGAGGTGCAGGCCGACCCTTCGCTGGCAGGGCTCCCCGTCATCGTGGGAGGGTCGGGGCCCAGGGGTGTGGTGGCGTCCTGCTCCTACGAGGCTCGCTTCTACGGCGTGCGCTCGGCCATGCCGTCAGCACGGGCCCGCCAGCTCTGCCCCCAGGCCATCTTCCTCCCCGGGCGCTACGAGGCCTATGCCGAGGCGAGCCGGCGGCTCCACGAGGTGCTGGGCTCCTTCACCCCCCTGGTCGAAGGCATTGCGCTGGACGAGGCCTTCCTGGACGTCTCGGGGGGCAGGCGGCTCTTCGGCCCCGGCCCCGTCATCGCCTGGCAGGTCCGCCGGGAGGTAAGGAACCGGCTGGGCCTGGACTGCTCGGTAGGGGTGGCCCGGTCCAAGCTGATCGCCAAGCTGGCATCCAAGGCGGCCAAGCCCCGCCCCACCCCAACCGGGACCGTCCCGGGACCTGGGGTGGTGGTCGTGCCCGCCGAGGAGGAGCTGGCCTTCTTGCACCCTTTGCCCGTGCGAGCCCTCTGGGGAGTGGGACCGGCCTCGGCGTCGCGGCTGGCCCGCATGGGGGTCCAGACGGTGGGGGACCTGGCGGCCGTGCCACCGGCGGCCCTGGTCGCCGTCTTCGGCAAGGCCGCTGGCCGCCAGCTGCACGAGCTGTCCTGGGCCCGGGACCCGCGGGCCGTGGAGCCCGACCGGGAGGTCAAGTCCATCGGGCACGAGGAGACCTACCCCGAGGACCTGGTGGACCGGTCCGAGATCGAGCGCCAAGCCGTGCGTATGGCCGACGCCGTGGCCTCCCGACTGCGCCGGGCGGGCCGGGAGGGCCGGACGGTCACCATCAAGGTGCGCTTCGCTGACTTCTCCACCATCACCCGGTCCCATACCGGCGCCCACCCCGTGGCCGACGGTCCCCCTATCGCCCGGGCAGCAGTCCGGCTGCTCCAAGGGGTGGACGTCCGAACCGGTGTGAGGCTGCTCGGCGTAGCCGTCTCCGGCCTCACCTCGGCGGGAGGCCAAAGGTCCGGGCACCAGCTCAGCTTCGAGGGCCTGGGCGGCGATGACGGGCCCCCCGGTGACTGGGGAGCGGCCTCGGCAGCGGTGGACCGGGTCCGGGAGCTCTTCGGAGAGGACGCCGTTGGCCCCGCCACCCTGGCCCGGGGACGCAGGCTCGAGGTGAAGAGGGCGGGGGACACCCAGTGGGGGCCGGCCCAGGGAGGCGCACGGGCCAGCCGCCCCCGGACGCCGCCTGGGGGGCCTGAGCGGGGGGCTCGCGTTGTTGAGGACCGTGGCATGCGCGATGATCTTGGGGCGGAGGAGTAGGGGATGCCGGTACGGACAGCTGCAAGCATGGGCAACCAGAGGGGGGAGCTAGGAGGGCACGGTGCCGCTGTCCGAGCATGAGCAACGCATCCTCGAGCAGATAGAGCGCTCCTTCTACGAGCACGATCCCGTCCTCGCTCACAGGGTCGGCAGCGATGGCCCCGGCCGGCGGCCCGGGCGCAGCTGCAAGTGGGGCCTGTTGTGGTTCGTGGGCGGCCTGGCCCTGCTGCTCGCCAGCTTCTCGACCTCCCTCGTCCTCGGGGCACTGGGGTTCCTCGTGATGCTGGGGGCCAGTATCTACGTGGAGCGCCACCTCAGGAGCGTTGCCCGGGCGGGCTGGGCGGAGTTGTCGGGGTCCATCCGGGGCCGCTCGGTCCCCCGAGAGCCGGGAGTGCGTCTGCACTTCCGGGACCGCTTTCGTCAGGAGTAGGCCATCGGGCCTGAGCCCGGGCCTACCGGCGGTCTCCCCGGGAGGGGCGGGCGGGCCATGGCCTGGCCGGGCTGCCGGGGTGACTAACTAACACCGGGCGAGCTTGCTCACCGGGGGAGTTGTGGAGCCCCCGGCTTGCCCTCCTCGTCTACGGGTGCGTGGCCGGCTCCCTGGGGCTGCTGGTGACGGCCTCCTCCTCCAGCTCGGGATCGAGAGAGCTCACCCGCAGCTCGAAGTCCTGGCTGGCCAGGCGGGCAACCAGGGACAGGGGGGCGCCCCCTGCCTGGTCGGGGCGCCGTGCGCCGCCCAGAAGGGGGCGAGGATCGAACCACCAGGCCAGCCGGCGGGAAGCGGGGACCTGGTCCCGGACGGCCCGATTGACCTTGCCCAGGGCGGCCGCCGCTCTTCCCCCGCTGGCACCGGCGTAGGAGCCGTCCGGGGCAAAGGCCGCTCGCTCGGCCGCCTCGGCGAGGAAGATGACGGCCCGGGCGGCGTCAGGTGGGAGCCCCGGAGCAACCCGGCGCGCGTACTGGGCAAAGGTCTCTGCCGGATGGCGCACCCGCCCCAGGCGGGCCAGGGACTCGCTGGCCTCGGCGAAGGCAAGCAGTACCCGTTCGGCCTCGCCGGCCGCCCTGGCCCGCCGGCGCCGGCGGCGGGCCAGCAGCAGGGCGGGGACGCAGCACAGGCAAAGGGCCGCCAACCCGATCGTGCTGAGCAAGGCCCACCCGGCGTCGGCGGCGGCGGGGCTGGCAGCACGGGACCGTCCGCCTGGTGCCGGAGAGGCGCCTCCGGCCCGGAACCGCCCCCGCCCCAGGAGCTGGGGGGCGATCTTGGAGGACCCCCCGGTCCTGGCCGTCCCCGGAGTGGTGGCCGTCGTGGTGGCCGTGGTGGTGGCGGTGGCGGCCGGTGCCGTGGCCGGGTTGGCCTGGGCCGGCTGGACATGGGTGTAGGTGGCGGCCGCCGCCGCTCCCCGGCCCGGCGTGGGCTCGAAGGGCACCCAGCCGAACTGGCCGAGGTCCACCTCGGGCCAGGCGTGGGCGTCGAGGGCCAGCACGTGGTAGACGCCGTTGGCGGAGCGCTGGCCCTGGGTGAAGCCCACCGCCACCCGGGCGGGCAGGCCCACGGCCCTGGCCATGACGGCGTAGGCCCCTGCGAACTGCTGGCAGTAGCCCTTCCTGGTGTGGAAGAGGAACTGCACCAGGGCGTCATCGGAGCTGCTGGCTGGGACGTTGAGGCTGTAGGTGAAGTTGCGCCGGAAGAACTCCTGCAGGGCGAGGGCCTTGCCGTAGGGGGTGGTCTGGCCTCTCACGACCTGGTGCGCCAGGGAGACGATGGCGGGGGGCAGGGACGAAGGCAGGGCCAGGTAGCGGGCCAGGGCAGGGTCCCCGGTGTCGACCCTGGCCGTGCTCAGCTCGGCGGGGGTGAAGCTGGGGACCCGGGACACCACTGTGTAGCGCAGGCCCCTGGTGGTGGCTGAAGGGGCTATGAGGCTGGCGGACCGGGGGTCGAAGGTGGCCCCGGGCACCCCGCTCACGGCCACCGGGCGGTAGGCGGCGGGCAGCCAGGCGCTGTCGAGGGACTTGATGGTGACGGTCTGGGTGAGGGTCCTGGTGGTCTCGGGCCCCGCCCCCCCCGGCAGGGCGGAGCCGACCTGGCGGTAGTAGTCGTCGGCGGACCACTCCACCCCGTTGAAGTCGTCCAGGGCCGTGAGGCGCCAGTACGAGCCGGCCGGAGCAGAGGTGGCCACCGTGAAGACCTCGATCCGCGACGGCTTCAGGAGCTCGGCCCTGATGTCCACCAGGGGGCTGAGGGCCACCCTCCTGCCCGTGCCTCCCTGGCTGTGCCAGTTCACCAGGGCCCGGGCACCGGCGCCGGGCAGGCTGGGTCCGACAGCGAGGGCCCCGAGGATGGCCACCACGGAGAGGGCGGCGCCGGCAGTGGCGAGCATCCAGCGAGCGCCGGTGCCGGTGGTGAAGTGGGCCAGCGAGCCCCACCGGTGCTCCACCTCGACGGTCAGGAGGAAGACCAGGGAAGCCGCCACCCAGCCCCCGGTGGCTGCCGCCCGCCCTGAGCTGACGCCGAGTCCGGCGGTGAAGATCAGGATCCCGAAGGAGGGGAGGAGCCCCTCTATGGCCGTCCCCAGGCGCAGTGCCGCGGCGTCGGCCAGCACCGCCGCCACGCCGATGCCCGCCATGGCCAGGAACAGGAACCCGGCCGTGGCCGGCGCTGGGGCGTGCATGGTCTGGAAGTCCAGGCGGGACTGGGCCAGGGCATTGGTGACGCTGGCCCAGGTGTCACCGATGGGGATCCCCCACAGGGTCCGGGACGGGAAGACGACCCAGGTGGGCACCAGCACCACCTCGGCCGCGCTGGCCAGGGCGGCCAGGGGCACGGGGACCCGCCACCGGCGCAGGGCGAAGGCAAGGAGGTGGGCGGCGGCGCCGGCCAGCAGGACGGGGGGCAGGTAGGAAAGCCCCTCGAAGAGCCGGCCCATCCCCGCCGCGGTGACGAGCGTGACCGCCGAGAGGGCCAAGGTGGCCGGGAGGTGGCCGGCCGGCCCGGCTCTGCTGCGAGCCACCGGGACCCCCACACGGCGGGCAGCCGTGCCTGTGTAGGGGGCCCTCACCTGTGTCCCCCTGCGTTCTTGGGGCGGGCCAGGTGCGGCCTCCATCCCGGGGCCACCGCCCGCCCCTCGCCGACAGCCGCTGCCCAGGCGTCCCGGAACGGCCTTCCCTGGCCGCATCGCACCACCCTGGGGCGGCCCTCGCCGGCCTGGCCGGCGGCCGAGGTCCCCTCCGGGCCATCGACCATGACGGTGATGGGCGAGAACCGGGGATGCAGGTGCTCCAGGCCCTCCACCTCGGAGTCGCCTGCGGCCTCGGTGGTGACGAAGACCAGCACACCGGCCCCCGGCTGCGAGCGGATGCGGTGCAGCCCCGGCGTCCACGACGAGGGCCCGTCGCCGGCCACCTGGGCCAAGCGGTCCATGATGCGGTCGGCATGCGCCGCCCCGATGCCGTAGCCGGTGTCCGTGCCGCTGGTGTCCACCAGGCGGACGAGGCCCCGCCCCCGCCACGCCACCGAGGCCACGATGCTTGCTGCCGCGGAGACGGCCAGCTCCAGGGTGGCGCGATCGTGCACGGCCCGCCGCCGGTCCAGCAGGACCGTGACCTGGTCCTGGCGGGGCCGCTCGTCCTGGCGGATCATGAGCTCGTCCAACCGGGCGGTCGATGGCCAGTGGACCCGCCGGAGGTCGTCGCCCACCGTGTAGGGGCGCAGGCTGTAGAAGTCCTCGCCCCTCCTCCCCCGCAGGGTGGGCTGGTGGAGGCCCGAGTCGGGGTGCGACCCGAGCCCTGCCGGCGGTGGGGGGACGCGCTCGATCCGGGGCAGCACGGTCAACCGGGAGGTCTCGGCCGCCCGGACATGCATCGATGCCACGCCGAAGGGGTCCCTCAACTCCAGGTCGAGCGGCCCGACCCATTGGATGCCGCGCCGCTCGGTCGGCACCCGGTAAGTGGCCTTCCCCATCTCCCCTGGCTGGAGCGGGGCCAGGGCGAAGGCTGCCACCCGCCGGCCGCCGTCCAGGGGGTCGGAGGCTAGGAGCACCGGCGAGCGCCGTATGCCGTAGTTGCTGACGAGGAGCTCGACGGTGGCGGCCGACCCCATCTCCACCCGGGCGGGGCGCAGGATCCTGGTGGCGACCAGCTCGAAGCGGTGCAGGCGGACCCATGCCACCGCCGCGCCCACCAGGACGATGGCGGCGGTGCCGATCATGTAGAGGGAGATCAGGCCCAGGACCCGGCCGAGGATGATGACTGCCAGCCCGAGGGCCAGCACCTCCCACCCTCGCCTGCTGGGCATCAGCTCACCGCTGGGTCACGGGGTGGCCTGGCGGGCGGTGGGCACCGGCAGGCGGGCCAGCATGTCGTCGAGTATCTCCCCGGGGTCGAGGTCGGCCAGCTGGGCGTCGGCCGACAGGAGGAGCCGGTGGGAGAGCACGGGCCGGGCCATGGCCTTGACGTCGTCGGGGATCACATAGTCCCGGCCCTGGGCCACGGCCAGGGCCCGGGAGGCCCGGAGGAGGGCCAGGGCGGCCCTCGGTGACATACCGAGGGCCAGGTCAGGATGGGAGCGGGTGACGGCGGCCAGGTCCACGATGTACCCCCGCAGCGCTGGCGCCACATAGGTGCTGCGAGCCTGCTCCACCAGGGCGGCCACGTCGAGGGGCCCGGCCACCGGCTCCAGGTCGCCGATCAGGGGGGCGGCGGCATGGGCCTCCAGCATCGACATCTCGGAGTCCCGGGCCGGGTAGCCGACCTGCACGCGCATCAGGAAGCGGTCGAGCTGGCTCTCGGGCAGCGGATAGGTCCCCTCGTGCTCTATGGGGTTCTGGGTGGCGATGACCATGAAGGGCGTAGGTAGGGGGTAGGTGGTGGAGTCCACCGTCACCTGCCCCTCCTCCATGGCCTCGAGCAGGGCGGCCTGGGTCTTGGGGGAGGCCCGGTTGATCTCGTCTCCGAGGACGATGTTGGCGAAGATGCCGCCCGGTCGGAACTCGAATGTCTCCTGGGCCCGGCTGTAGACGTTGACGCCGGTCACGTCCGAGGGCAGGAGGTCGGGCGTGAACTGGATGCGCGACCACCGGCAGTCCAGGGAGAGCGCCAAGGCCTTGGCCAGGCTGGTCTTGCCCACGCCCGGTACGTCCTCTATGAGGAGGTGGCCCTCGGCTATGAGGCAGATCAGGACCAGGCGGATCACGTCGCCCTTGCCCTGTATGACCCGCTCGATGTTGCTGGCTATGGCCTCCAGGCAACCGGCCAGGTCGGTCCCCGGTAGGGCCACCGACCGCTCTCTGGCCACCATGGGCTCTGCCCTTCTCCTCCCGCTCGACGGCCCCTCTCACCCTACCCGGGAGCGGCGCCTGGGACTCATGGGCAACGGTACCGTTTCGGCATGCCCGTGTGCTTGGCGCTCGACATAGGAGGGACCAAGGTGGCGGCAGGACTGGTCAGCGAAAGGGGCCGCCTCTCCTGCTCGCGCCAACTCCCCACTCCCACTGGTGCCGACCCCGAGGAGCTCTTCTCGGTCGTTGCCGCTCTCGTGTCCGAGGCCCGGGAGGAGGCGGGGCCGGAGGGGCCGGTGGCCTGCGGGGTGGGATCGGTCGGGCCCATGACCGGGGAGGGGGAGACGGTGTTCCCCGTGAACGTGCCGGCGTGGAGGGACGGCTTCCCGTTGCGCAAGAGGCTCCTGGAGCTGCTGGACCTGCCCGTGTTCGTAGAGGTGGACGCCAAGGCCCTGGCACTGGCCGAGGGGTGGGTAGGGGCGGCCCGGGGCAGGGACGGGTTCCTGGCCATGGTGGTCTCGACCGGGGTGGGGGGTGGCCTGGTGCTGGAGGGGCGCCTGCTGCACGGGGGGGCGGGCAACGCCGGCCACGTGGGCCACGTGGTGGTGGTGCCGGGCGGGCGGCCCTGCGGTTGTGGCGGGACGGGCTGCCTGGAGGCCGAGGCCTCGGGCTCGGCCATCGCCGCCATGACCGGGCGCCCCCCCCGGGAAGCTCCCCCGGAGGTGGTGGCCCGCACCGGCACCCTGGTGGGCCGGGCGGTGGCCTCGGTGGCCAACCTCTTGGACCTGGACCTGGCGGTCGTGGCGGGATCGGTGGCTCTGGGCTTCGGCGATCCTTTCTTCGCCGCCGCCCAGGCGGAGGTGGACGCCCTGGCCAGACTGCCGTTCTCGGCCGGCACGAAGGTGGTGCCGGCCGGCCTGGGCCCTTCGGGCCCCCTGGTGGGCGCAGGCGCCGTGGCCTGGAGGGCCCTCGGCCTTGGATCGGGCTCTAGCGTGGGCGGAAGTGGACATCAGCTACCCGCCTGAGGCCGAGGCCTACCGCCGGGGGGTCCGCCGTTTCCTGTCCGAGCACCTGCCCGCAGGATGGCGGGGCCTGGGCGGGCTGAGCCCCGACGAGGTCCCGGGGTTCGTCGCCTGGTGGCGGGAGACCTTGCGGGACCATGGGTTCCTCGCCGTGTCCTGGCCCGCCGAGTACGGGGGAGGGGGCCTCGGACCCCTCGAGGAGGTCGTGCTGGCCGAGGAGCTGACCCGGGCCGGGGTGCCCGGGGGCGGCCCCAACGACTCCTTCGGGATCCAGATGGTCGGCAACACCATCCTCACCTGCGGGACAGAGCAGCAGCGCCGCCACTTCCTGCCCAGGATCGTCTCGGGTGAGGACCGTTGGTGCCAGGGCTACTCGGAGCCCGACGCCGGCTCGGACCTGGCCAACCTGTCCTGCCGGGCGGTGCGGGACGGCGACGAGTGGGTCATCGACGGGCAGAAGATCTGGACATCGGCCGCCCATCTGGCCAACTGGATGTTCCTGTTGGTCCGGACCGATCCCGGCGCCCCCAAGCACCGGGGCATCACCTTCCTGCTCGTGCCCATGGGCCAGCCCGGTGTGGAGGTGAGGCCCATCAGGATGATCACGGGGCAGTCCGAGTTCAACGAGGTCTTCTTCACCGGAGCGCGCACGGCCCTGGGGAACGTGGTGGGTGAGGTCAACGGCGGCTGGGCGGTGGCCATGACCCTCCTCGGGTTCGAGCGGGGCCAGGCCGCAGCCACCCTCCCTTTGCGCTTCCGGGCCGAGCTGGACCGCCTGCTGGCCCTGGCCGCTGAGCGCGGGGCCACGGGCGACCCGGTCACCCGCCAGCGACTGGCCCAGTGCTACTCGCAGGTGGAGATCATGCGCTACCTCGGGTACCGGGCCCTAACCTCCTTCCTACGAGGGAGCCGGCCCGGGCCTGAGGGCTCGATCTTCAAGCTCTACTGGAGCGAGTACCACCGGAGGGTGACCGAGCTGGCCATGGACATCCTCGGGCTGGACGGCTTGGCTCCCACCGGTCGTTGGCCCACCAGCGCCTTCCAGACCGACGACCCGGGTGCCCCCAACTCCACCGCCTCCTGGGCGGGGACCTTCCTCAACGCCAGGGCGGGGACGATCTACGCCGGCACCTCTCAGGTCCAGCGCAACATCCTCGGTGAGATGGTGCTGGGCCTGCCGCGGGAGCCCCGAGCCGACACCGGGCCATGGGACGCCAGCCGCCGGGCCCGCCCCGCCTAGAGGTGGGCCGGCTGGCCTGGGCCCTGGCTCGGCGGCCGGGGCTGTGGGCCACGGCGGCCACCTCGTTGCTGGCCCTTGCGCCCCGGGGGTGGTGGCGGCGGTGGCCGCCCCTCCCGCGGCCCGACCCGGGCTGGCTCGGGTTCCGCCTGGAGTGCGCCACGGGTCACGCTGATGCCACCGTTGAGGTCCGTGACCTGGTGGCCTGGCTGGAGTGGTGCAAGGGTCGACGGGGCCTGGCGCGCTAGTCTCGACCCCGATGGACCGACCATTAGACCCGGCTGGGGCGCCAGAGGCGCTGCCAGCGACGGTGCCGCCCCAGGAGTGAGGCGGTGAGCCGGGCCCTGGTCCTCAACGCCAGCTTCGAGGCGCTGTGCGTGGTCACCTCCCGGCGGGCCCTCATGCTGATCCTGGCCGAGAAGGCCGAGCTGGTCCATGCCACCGAGGGCCTGTTCCGCTCGGCGCGTGCCTGCTTCCCCGAGCCGTCGGTGGTGCGCCTGGCCCACTACGTGAAGGTGCCTTACCAGACCAGGGTGGCCCTCAACCGGAGGGCCGTATTCGCCCGGGACGGCCACCGCTGCCAGTACTGCGGGGCCGACGCCGAGAACATCGACCACGTCGTCCCCCGCAGCCGGGGGGGCACGCACACCTGGGACAACGTCGTGGCCGCCTGCCGGGCCTGCAACGCCCGCAAGGAGGACCGGCTCCTCTCCGAGGTGGGCCTGACGCTCCGGCGCCCCCCCTACCAGCCGAGGGAGCGCATATGGCTGCTCGCCAACGGGGCCATCAGGCCCGACTGGGAGCCGTACCTGGGCGCGGCCACCTCCCTCACCGCCTAGGTGGCCGCCGGCTGGGAGGTGGCCCTTGTCGAGGGGTCACCCGCCTCTCTCCACGGCCGGGACCCATGGATGGACGGGCCGTCCCGCAGGGTGTGGGTGTGCCGGCCCACCCGCCCGGCCCTGGTCCTCGGCAGCACCCAGGACCCCTCCATCCTCGACAGCCGGGCGGTGGCCAGGGCTGGTGTCGATGTGGTGCGCCGGGCCAGCGGGGGCGGGGTGGTGCTGGTGGTCCCCGGCTCCATGGTGTGGGTGGACCTGGCCATACCGGCGGGCGACCCTCTGTGGGAAGCCGACGTGGGCAAGGCGTTCTGGTGGGTGGGCGACCTGTGGGCGGCGGCCCTCACGGACCTGGGCCAGGGTCCCTGCCAGGTCCACCGGGGGGGTCTCGAGCCCTCCCCCTGGTCGAGGCTCATCTGCTTTGCCGGCCTGGGCCCGGGGGAGGTCACGGTTGAGGGCCGCAAGGCGGTGGGCCTCTCCCAGAGGAGGACCAGGGCGGGTGCCGTGTTCCACGGTGCCGTCCTCCTCGAGCTGCGGGCCCGCCAGCTGGTGGACCTGCTCGCCCTGGCCCCCGCCGACCAGGACCGGGCGGCGCTGGCCCTCGAGGCGGGCGTGGTGGCCCCGCCCGTGCCGTGCACCGACCTGGAGTCCGCCCTCGTCGACCACCTCCCGTAGGAGGGGCTAAGCCGCGAGGCTGCCCGTGCCGATAGGGAGGTATGGGCTCTACCCTCACCGGTTGGCGCGAGCCGGCCGCGCTTCCGCCCCTCGCTGGGGAGGGGGCGGGGCCGGGAGGATCGGCCGAGTCCCTCCCGGACCTGCCGGCGAGGAAGCGCCGCTACGTACCGGTGCTGGCCAAGCTGGTCATCGCCCAGGTCGTGGCCACCTGCTGGCTGGGGCTCTCGGCCTGGGTATCGGAGCCCTGGCTGGTGTCCCTCTCCCGCCAGATCAGCTGGCCGGCGGCCGTCTCGAGCATCGTGTTGCTCGCCTACCTGCCCGGCTGGATGGTCGCCTTCCTGGTCGCCAGCCTCCTCCTCGATCGCCAACCACCCCTTCCCGACACCTCCCCCCTCCTCGGGGTCACCGTCATCCTCCCGGCTCACAACGAGGAGAGCCGGATAGCCGACACGCTCACCTACCTGTCCCGCCAGGACTATGCCGGCGACATCCGGGTCATCCTGGTAGACAACGCCTCCACCGACCGCACCAGAGAGGTTGCCGAGGAGGCCGTCGGGCGCCTCGGCCTCCACCTCACCTACCTGCGGGAGGAGCGGCCGGGTAAGAGCCACGCCCTGAACGCGGCCCTCACCCAGGTGACCACGCCACTGGTCATCTCCCTCGACGCCGACACCGTCCTTCATCCCCAGGCGGTGAGGCGCCTGGTGGCCCGCCAGGCCAGTGCCCCTCCCGACGTGGTGGCGGTGGCGGGCGCGGTCCTGGTCCGCAACAGCAGGGTGAACGTCTGGACCCGGATGCAGGAATGGGACTACTTCCTCGGCATCGCCTCGGTCAAGCGCATGCAGGGCCTGTACCAGGGGACACTCGTGGCCCAGGGGGCCTTCAGCCTGTACCGGACCGAGTCCCTCCGGGAGGCGGGTGGATGGCCCGATGCCATCGGGGAGGACATCGTGCTGACGTGGCGGCTCCTGGGCCAGGGGTCCCGGGTGTACTTCGAGCCAACGGCCGTGGCCTTCACCGAGGTACCGGTGAGCTTCAGGCACTTCGCCCGCCAACGGGCCCGCTGGGCCCGGGGGATGATAGAGGGCTTCCGCGCTGTCCGGCCCTGGAGGCAGCCCCGTCCCATGGCCATGTTCCTCACCGCCACCGACCTGCTGATCCCGCCCATGGACCTGGCCTACACCTTCCTGTGGATGCCAGGCCTCGTCATGGCCTGCTTCGGGCTCTATTGGTTCGTCGGCCTGTACACCGCCGTGGTGCTGCCCTTCACGCTGCTCGTGAATGGTCTCTTGTACCGCTATCAGAGGAGGCGGGTGTTCGCCCCCCTGGACCTCCGGGTGCGGCGCAACAGGAGAGGGCTCCTGGCCTACATCCTCTTCTACCAGTTCATCATGTCCCCGGTGTCGGTGGTGGGCTACGCCCAGGAGCTCCTCGGGCTGCGCCGGCGCTGGAAGTAAGGCCTCCCTTCCCGCCTCCTCTATCGGTGGCGCCGGCCACTGCCTCCTGCTGATGCGGCCGCCGGCCCGGGCCGGTCGCCGGCCCCGTACCATCTCAGGACCCGAAGGGCGCGCAGGGTGTTCCATCGGCTGGGCCGGCCGTCACCGTCCTCCATGGCGAAGTGGACCTCTCCAGGGTGGGTGTTCTCGAGCAGCCAGGTGCCGTCCGCCTGGCGCTTGTCGAGCACCAACGAGATGGCCTCCGCCAGCCTCGGGTCCGGTAGACCGCCCACGCCACGGAAGTAGTCCAGGCCTCTCAGGACGTCATAGTGCCACTGGGTCGGGAAGGAGAACTGGAGCCAGTCCGTGTCGACCACCTCACCGGTGCTCATCCGCCGGAACAGCTTTCGTTGGAGCAGGTACTCCTCGCCGCGGCGGCGTGCCGCCACCAGCTCGGCACCCCTCCCGGTCGCCTGCTCGTAAGCGGACAGGCCCTCCAGCACACAAATGGTGGTGTGGAAAGACGAGCGCAGGGAGCCGTTCTCCGCCTCGCAGTTCCAGCCCCCGTCGGCCAGCTGCTCGCCCAGCAGCCGGTCGACGACACCCTCTACGGGTACGCCGAAGTAGGCGCCCAGGGCGACGACCCGGCCGTTGATGCACGGCTCGACCTCGCCGTCGAAGAAGGCCTGCCCGGCGTTCTCCCACCGACAGTTGTCGCGGACCATGTCAATGGCCCGGCGCACCGGCTCTGCCGCCGGGTCGACCCCGAGATCTCGCAGCAACAGCAGGGTGGGGAAAGTCGACGTCCAGGGCTGGCCATGGGAGAGGTCGCCCCGGAAACCTGCTGGGAAGCAGGCCCCTCCCGCCCACTGGCCGTCCTCGTCGTGTCGCGCCAGCAGACGCGCTCCCCAGCCCTCGGTGGTGACCCGGGCCCGCTCGGCTGCCACCTGGGCCGAAGGGGCGCCGACGAGATCCCTGAGCACCTGCCACCGCAGCGCCGGGTCGGAGTCCGCCAGCCAATCCACCAGGCTCCGGTCCAGGGCCCCCTCCACCGCCACCACGGTAGCCCGCCTGCGGGGCGCCAGACCGTGCCCACTTTTCTCCCCTTTGTGGTTGCACGGGGTGAGTAGGGGGAGTAAAGTGGCGGGAAGTGGCGCGAAAGGGAGTAGGTGACCAGGTTCGTCGGGACCTTCGAGCACTCGCTGGATTCCAAGGGGCGGGTGATACTGCCGTCCAAGTTCCGGGCCGCGTTCGAGCACGGGGGCTACCTGACGAAGTACCACGAGGGTTGCCTGGCCCTATGGACCCCGGAGGAGTTCGAGAAGCAACTGGACGCCAACCAGGCGGGGGCGTCCGCCCAGCCGGAGGAGCGCAACCTCTCCCGCCTCTTCTCGGCCGGCACGGCCGAGGTGGAGGTGGACCGTCAGGGCAGGATGGCCATTCCTCCCCGCCTGCGCACCTTCGCCGGGCTCACGGGGGACGTGCTCGTCATAGGGGCAACCGAGCGGGTCGAGTTATGGGACCCGGCCCGGTGGGAGGCGACCGTGGAGCCCGAGGAGCGCCAGCTTCTGGGGACCAGCGCCTGAGGAAGGAGGTGAACCCTCTCTATCAAGTTTATGTTGAGCACCGGCCGGCTGAGGCCCGGCTTGTGCGCAGCCCCTCGATCGGCGCAGTGGAAGACTCCTACTCCGCCCACTTCCATCTGAGTCGATTGGGGAGACAACCCGACGGCGCCTTGCCGATCGAGGGGCTGCGGATGAGCCAGGCCTACCACCACCAGGCCGTCATGGTGTCCGAGGTGGTGGAACTGTTCCGACCCGTCCCCCCCGGCCTGGTGGTGGACGCCACGGTCGGGGGCGGGGGCCACGCGGAGGCCCTGCTGGCAGCTTACCCGCACCTCCGCCTGCTCGGCCTGGACCAGGACGACGAGGCGGTCGCGGCAGCCACGGCCCGGCTTGCCGCCTTCGGCCCCCGGGCCGTGGTGCGCAAGGACCGCTTCGACCGGCTTCCCGGCCTGGCGACGGGCCGGGGAGGCCCGGCCGGCCCGGCTGCTCGCCACGCCCGGCAGTCGGGGCCGGCCGGCCCACACGGATGGGAAGGGATCCCCCTGGTCGGGGCCCTCTTCGACCTGGGGGTGAGCTCCCAACAGCTTGACCGCCCGGAGCGGGGGTTCTCCTATCGCTTCGACGCCCCTTTGGACATGCGGATGGACCGCAGCCGCAGCACCACCGCGGCCGACATCGTCAACGGCTGGACCGAGGAGCACCTGGCCGCTCTGCTCGCCGCCCACGGCGAGGGGTGGTTCGCCCGCCGCCTGGCCGGAGCCATTGTCGGCGCCCGGCCTGTGCTTACCACGAGGCAGCTGGCGGAGGTGGTCGAGCGCTCCATACCTGCGCGTGCCCGGCGCCGGGGCCATCCCGCCACCCGGGTGTTCCAGGCCCTGCGCATCGCCGTCAACTCCGAGCTGGAGGTGCTGGGCCCCACCCTGGCCGCCACCGTGGCGGCACTGGTGCCGGGGGGGCGTTGCGTGGTCCTCTCCTACCACTCGGGCGAGGACCGGCTGGTGAAGGAGGTGCTGGGTCGGGCCGCCACCGGCGGGTGCACCTGCCCACCGGGACTTCCCTGCGTGTGCGGGGCCCGGCCGTGGGCCCGCCTGCTCACGCGCGGAGCCCGCCTGCCCACCGCTGAGGAGGTGGCCCGCAACCCGCGGGCCAGCGCGGCCCGCTTGCGGGCCGCAGAGCGCCTGGATGCTCCGGCGGCGAACGGGGGAGAGCCGTGACCGCCGTCCAGGAGGCACGGGCGAGGGCCCGGCGGGCCCGGGTCACGGCCAGCGCAGCTCAGGCGGTGGCCGGCACCGGGGCGGGAGTGGCCGCCGGCCTGCCCCAGGGGGCAACGGCCACGGCAGCCGAGACGCTGCCCCGGGAGGCCCCCGCTCCCGGCCGGCGCCATGCCGTGGTCCGGGGGGTGGCCCCGGCCCGTCCCGACGGTTGGGCGCCCGCTCCCCGGCCCCGGCCCCGCCCGCGGCTCAGAAGGGGTCGGGTGGTCGCTGTCTCGGCTGGCGCCATCGTCGCCTTGCTGATGTTCGCCGTGGTGGCCTTCCACGTGGTCCTCACCCAACGCCAGTTCCGCCTGGACCGCATGCAACAGCAGCTGTCCCAGGCCCAGATCGACCACGCCGAGCTGACCCTCGAGGTGGCCCAGCTCGAGGCCCCGGCCCGGATCGTCTCGGTGGCCGTGCACCGCCTGCACATGGTGAACCCGCCTCGGGTGGTGTACCTCATCCCTGGGGATCACCCCACCAGCCACAAGGTGAGCGGGGTCCCGGCGCCGGCCCCGGCCAGCACGGCCTCCAGCTCCACCAGCACCACCGCGGGCCCGTGACGGGTCCCGGGCCGGGGGTGAGCCACCCCGGGGGAGGCCGGGGACGGAGCCCAAGGGGGCGTTCCGCAACCCGGCCGGCCGCCGGCCGGGGGCGGGGCACGGCCGCACGCCCCGCCCCCGGGCGCCGGCTGGTGGCCCTCCTCATGGTGATGACCCTGGCCTTCGTGGCCGTGGCCGTCCGGCTCACCGACGTCCAGGTCATCTCCACCCGCCGCTACACCTCCTACGGGCAGGCCGAGCTGCTCCACACCGTGGAGCTGCCAGCGGAGAGAGGGACCATCTACGGGAGCTCGGGCACCGTCCTTGCCATGTCCGTGCCCGAGACCGACATCATCGCCGACGACTTCCAGATCCATGACCCTGGGGCCGAGGCCCGCCAGCTCGCCCCCCTCCTCCACCAGAGCCAGGCCGGCCTTCGCGCCACCCTCTCGCAGCGCTCGGGGTTCGTCTACGTGGCCCGGCAGGTGAGCGAGGGGGTGGCGGCCAAGGTCGAGGCCCTCAACCTCCCGGGACTCACCTTCCAGCGGGATCCCAGGCGGTTCGAGCCCAACGGAAACCTGGCTCTGCCTCTCCTGGGCCAGGTCAACACCAACGGCGTCGGCTACTCGGGGCTGGAGGGCCAGTACAACCAGGTGCTGCGGGGCAGGAGCGGGTCTGAGGTGGTCCAGCTGGACCCGGCGGGACGAGCCATCCCGGGGGGGACGGAGCGGGTGAAGCCGGCAGTCCCCGGCAAGAGCCTGGTCCTCACCCTCAACAAGGCCATCGAGTACGAGGCCGAGCAGGCCCTTTCCCGGGAGATCGTCCAGAGCCATGCCAAGGCTGGCTGGGCCGTGGTCCTGGACGCCAGGACGGGGGACATCCTGGCCATGCCCAGCCTGGTCGCCGGCCATGGGGGGCCGCCCCGTCCCTCGTCGTCGCCCCTGGCGCTCACCACGGTGTACGAGCCGGGGTCGGTGGCCAAGCTCGCCACCTTCGCAGGCGCCCTCACCGAGGGGCTCATCACCCCCCAGAGCGTCTTCACCGTGCCGCCCGACATCACGGTGGGAGGCGCCGTCTTCTCGGACGCCGAGCCCCATGGGACCGAGCACCTGACGGCCACCCAGATACTGGCCCGCTCCTCCAACATCGGGACCATAGAAGTCGCCAGGGAGCTCGGCCCCAAGGGGCTGTACCACTGGCTGCGGGCCATCGGCTGGGACCGGCCGAGCGGTCTCAGCTTCCCGGGCGAGTCCGTGGGCATCCTGCACCCTCCGTCCACCTGGTCGGGATCGGCCATGGGCTCCATGCCGATAGGCCAGGACGAGGCGGTCACCGGGCTGCAGCTAGCGGACTCCTACAACATGGTCGCCAACGGGGGCATGTGGGTGCCCCCCCGGCTGGTCCGCTACATCCTGGGTCCGGGCCAGGCTCGTCACCCCGTCCCAACCGGTCGCCGGCACCGGGTCGTGTCCCCCACGGTGGCCCGGGAGCTGACGGGCATGTTCGAGCACGTTGTGGGCACCAATGGGACCGCCCCCATGGCGGCGGTCCCCGGCTACACCGTCGCCGGCAAGACCGGCACGGCCCAGATCCCGAGCACCACCGGCCCCGGCTACCAGCCCGGGGACTTCATGGCCAGCTTCGTGGGGTTCGTGCCCGCCCAGCACCCCGCCCTCACCATCGAGGTGACCCTGGAGCACCCCACTCCCATATACGGCGGGTCGGTAGCCGCTCCCGTCTTCTCCCAGATCGCCCAGTACGCCCTGCGGGAGCTGGACATCCCGCCCGGGTCGGGCCCAGGGCGCAGTGGTCAGGGGGCCACTGGCCCCGGCTCCGGTGGCCCGGGCGGCGGAGGCCCGGGCACTACCATCGCCCCGTCGACCTCCAGCGGCGCCGGGCAGTGAGGCCTGGGGCCATGGTCGGCTCCAGTACCGCCTCCGGGAGTTGCCGAGCGAGTCAATTGTCGAACGTGTGCCGTGATGCCAGCCCGGGTCGGGCCGCCGGCTCGTGGTCAGCCCGTCCCGAGGGGGGGTAGGTCGCCATCCGACTCGACCGGTTGCTGGAGGAGGTGGGACCGCTGGAGGTGATCGGCGATCCCACCCCGGTGGACGTCTCCTCGGTCACCTTCGACACTCGGGCTGTCCGTCCCGGGGCGCTGCACTGCTGCCTTCCCGGGTCGCGCCTCGACGGGCACGACCTGGCTCCGGCGGCGGTGGCTGCCGGGGCGGTGGCCCTCCTCTGTGAGCGGCGGCTGTCCCTTCCCGTCGTCCAGGCCCGGGTAGCCCCCGGCCAGGTCCGCCCGGCCATGGCCCGGGCCTCCGCCGCCCTCCAGGGCCACCCGGCCGCCGACCTGCGCATGGTCGGGGTGACCGGGACCAGCGGCAAGACCACGGTCACCCATCTGGTGGGCGCCGTCCTCGAGGCCCACGGGTGGCCCACCGCCGTGCTCGGGACCTTGAGCGGGGCGCGCACCACCCCCGAGGCGCCCGTGCTGCAGGAGGCCCTGGCCCGCCATCGAGACGGTGGGGGGGTGGCAGTGGCCATGGAGGTCTCCTCCCATGCCCTCTCCCAGCACCGCGTGGACGGCATCCGCTACGAGGTGGCCGTCTTCACCAACCTCAGTCAGGAGCACCTGGACTACCACGGGACTATGGAGGCCTACTTCGAGGCCAAGGCCAGCCTCTTCGTGCCCGAAAGGGCGCAGGCCGGCCTGGTCTGGTCCGAGGATCCCTGGGGCGCCAGGCTGCTGCGTAACGCACGCATACCCGTCCTGCCCTACTCCGTCGCCGAGGCGGAGGGGGTGGAGCTCGGGCCGGCCGGGAGCCGCTTCCGCTGGCGGGGCCGGCCTGTGACGCTGCGGCTCGGGGGGCGGTTCAACGTGGCCAACGCCGTGGCCGCCGCCAGGGTGGGCGAGCATCTCGGCGTGCCGCCAGCCACGATCGCCGAGGCCCTGTCATCCGTTCCCGGGGTGCCGGGTCGCTTCGAGCGGGTGGAGCGGGGCCAGCCCTTCGCCGTGGTGGTGGACTACGCCCACAAGCCCGACGCCCTGGAGCAGCTCCTGACCGCCGCCCGGGAGGGGGTGCAGCCGGGGGGGAGGGTGATCGTGGTCTTCGGCTGTGGCGGGGACCGGGACCGGGCCAAGCGGCCCATGATGGGTGAGGTGGCGACCCGGCTGGCCGATCTGGCCGTCCTGACCTCGGACAACCCCCGATCGGAGGACCCGCTCGCCATCATGGCCGAGGTGCGCGCCGGGGTCCGCCGGCCGGAGGTCCTCGTCTCCGAGCCCGATCGGGGAGCGGCCATCGCCCTCGCCATCTCGGCGGCCCAGCCCGGCGACGTGGTGCTGGTGACCGGAAAGGGGCACGAGCAGGGCCAGGAGGTCAGAGGACGGGTCATTCCCTTCGACGACCGGGCCGTGGCCGCCGCCGCCCTGGAGGGCTGGCAGAGGGACGGCCCCTCGGGGCCGCCCTCTCCGAGCGGGACCGGCCCGGCCCCCTGGCGCTCGGCTGGTGGCGCCGGAGGCGGGGGATGACCTCCCTGTTCTTCGCCGGGGCCGTTGCCCTTCTGGTCTCTGCACTGGGGGCCCCCATCCTCATCGGGTGGCTCCGCAGCCGGGGCATCGGCCAGCAGATCAGGGACGATGGCCCCCAAGGGCATTCGGTCAAGGCGGGCACCCCGACCATGGGCGGCATGGCCATCGTGGTGGCTGCCGGGGTGGGCTACGTAGCCGGGCACGTGGGCCTGGGGCTTCCGTTCGCCTCCTCGGGGCTCATGGTGGTGGCGGTGACCGTGGGGGCTGCCACCGTCGGCTTCATCGACGACTGGACCAAGGTCAGGCGCCACCGCAGCCTGGGGCTCAACAAGCGGGCCAAGCTGGGCGGCCAGATCGTGGTGGCCCTGGGGTTCGCGGTCGGGGCTCTCGTGTGGTCGAACGTGGCCACCGACCTCTCCTTCACCCGCTACGACTCGATAGGGGCCAACCTGGGGCGCGTCGGGTGGGTGCTGTTCGCCATGGTGGTGGTGACCGGGGCCTCCAACGCCGTCAACCTGACCGACGGCCTGGACGGCTTGGCGGCAGGGTCGGCCGTCTTCGCCTTCGGGGTGATGGCCATCATGGGCTACTGGGAGTCCCGCCACCCCTCCATCTACGGATCGGGAGCAGGGGGGGCGGGCGCTCACCATCCCCTGGACCTGGCGGTCATGTCGGTGGCCATGGCCGGGGCCTGCACCGGCTTCCTCTGGTGGAACGCCGCCCCCGCCCGCATATTCATGGGCGACACAGGGTCCCTGGCCATAGGAGCGGCCCTGGCCGGGCTGGGCCTTCAGCTGCAGGTGGACCTCCTGCTCCCGGTTATAGGGGGCCTCTTCGTGCTCGTGACGCTGTCGGTGGTGATCCAGGTGGCGAGCTACCGCCTGTTCGGGCGGCGGGTGTTCCGCATGGCGCCTCTGCACCATCACTTCGAGCTCTTGGGCTGGCCTGAGACGACCGTGATCATCAGGTTCTGGATCCTCGCCGGCATATGCACGGCTGTCGCCCTCGGCATCTTCTATGTGGACTTCATCTCCTTGGGCCTGAAGCCATGAGCGGCCACGGCGAAGGCATGGTCGGTCCCGGGCCGCTGCCCGGGCTGGACGACCTGGCCGTCCCGGGGCGGCCCGTACTGGTGGTGGGTATGCGCGTGACTGGGCTGGCGGTGGCGCGCCGGCTCCTGTCCCAGGGTGTCCCCGTGGTGGCCGTGGACGACGGGCCGACGGAAGAGACCCGGGCCATGGCTGCCGAGCTGGGGATAGCCCTCCACGAGGCCCCGGCTGCCCCCCTCCTGGGGGAGCTGGCTCGGGGAGCGGCCCTGGCCGTGGTGAGCCCCGGCGTCCCCGTCAGCCACCCCGTCTTCGGACTCCACCTGCCCGTGGTCAGCGAGATCGAGCTGGCGGGGAGGGCCGCTCGGGCCCTCGGCATCCCCCTCGTGGCGGTGACCGGGACCAACGGCAAGACGACCGTGACCACGCTGGTGGCCCAGGTGCTTTCCGCCTCAGGGATCGCGGCCGTGGCGGCAGGCAACATCGGGCCGCCCCTGCTCGACGTGGTGGCAACCCGGCCCGAGATCGTGGTGGCCGAGGTCTCCTCCTTCCAGCTGGCCCTCAGCCAGACCTTCCGCCCCCGGGTCGGGGCGTGGCTGAACCTGGCCGAGGACCACCTGGACTGGCACGGGACCATGGACCACTACACCGAGTCCAAGGCCAGGATCTGGGCCAGCCAGGCCGAGGGGGACGTGGCCGTGGGCAATGCCGACGACCCCGTGGTCATGGCTCGCCTGGCAGGGGCGCCCGCAGCCACAGTGCTCACCTTCGGGCTGGGGGGACCGGCGCCGGGGCGGTTCCACGAGGAGGGCGGATGGCTGAGGACCCCGGAGGGGGAGCCGATCCTGGCCGTGAGCGAGCTGTGGAGGTCGCTACCTCATGACCGTTCCAATGCCTTGGCGGCCTGTGCCATCTCCCTGGCCTCGGGGGGGTCGCTCACGGCCTGCCGTCGGGTGCTGCGGTCCTTCTCGGGGCTCCACCACCGCGTCGAGCTGGTGGGGGAAGCTGGAGGGGTGAGGTGGTTCGACGATTCGAAGGCGACGACGCCGGCCTCGGTGCTGGCTGCCCTGTCGGGCTTCGATTCGGTCGTGCTCATCGCCGGCGGGCGCAACAAGGGCCTGGACCTCGGGACCTTGCGGGCAGGGGCGGCGCACCTTCGGGCGGTGGTGGCCATAGGCGAGGCCGCCCCGGAGGTGGAGGCGGCCCTCGGCGACCGGGTCCCTGCCCGGCGGGCGGCGTCCATGGCCGAGGCCGTGGAGGTGGCCGGCCAACTGTCCCGTCCCGGGGACGTGGTGCTCCTGTCCCCCGGTTGTGCCTCCTTCGACTGGTACCGGTCCTATGCCGAGCGGGGCGAGGACTTCACGAGGGAGGTCAGGCGCAGGATCGAGATCGGAAAGGCGGTGGTATGAGGAAGGCGGGTGCAAGTCGCCCTGACGTGCGGGCGGTCGATCGGGGACGCCGGGGGGCTTCGAGGCGCCCGGCGCCGGCCGGGCGCCCAGAGGGCGGGCTGCAGGTGGTCCCCCCGCGCCGGCGGCGCTGGTGGGGGGCCGGGCGGCGGGGTGAGGCTGAGGCGGAGCGGTCTCGCAGGGGGGAAGCCTCCGTCGGCCGGGCCCGGCGGGTCACCCGTGCCGGCCAGGCCGGCGGGGCCGGACCGGGGGGTGGCAGGCCGAGCACCTTGTCGCCAGCGGCCCCGCGGGACCCGTCTGCCAGGCCCGGTGGAGGGGCCGGGAAGGTGGCCGCCAACCAGGTGCTCCTTTCCGCCCTGGTGGCGGTCCTCTGTGTCATCGGATTGGTGATGGTGCTCTCGGCCTCCTCGGTGGACTCCCTCAGCCAGTACGGCTCGCCTTGGTACGTGTTCGAGCGCCAGGTCCTGTGGGTGGCCATCGGGGTCGTCCTCCTCTTGGTGGTGGCCAGGGTGGACTACCGGTCCTGGCGCCGCCTGGCCGGGCCCCTCATGGTGGCCTGTGTGGTCCTGCTCGTCGCCGTGCTCGTTCCCGGGCTGGGGGCCACCGTGGGTGGTTCGAGCCGCTGGCTGGGCGCCGGTCCCTTGCGCATCCAGCCCTCGGAGCTGGCCAAGCTGGCGCTGGTCGTGTTCGGGGCCGACGTCCTCACCCGGAGGGTGGGACCGGGCCTTCGCTGGGCACCGGCTGTTCGCCCCGTCCTGATCGCCTTCGGAGTCTGCGCCGTGCTCATCCTCAAGCAGCCCGACATGGGCACGGCCATGATCCTCGGCTGCATAACCCTTGGGCTGCTGTGGGCCGCCGGTGTCCCCGGCCGCCTGGTGGGGGCGCTGGTCGGGCTGGCGGCCGCCGGCTCCTTCGTGGTGGCGCTGGCCAGGCCCTACCGCCGGGCCCGGCTCCTTTCTTTCCTCGATCCCTGGGCCCACCGCCACAACAGCGGCTACCAGATCGTCCAGTCCCTGGTCGGCTTCGCCAACGGGCACCTGTTCGGGGTCGGCCTGGGGGCGAGCCGGGCCAAGTGGGGGTTCCTGCCCAACGCCCACACCGACTTCATCTTCTCCATCATCGGAGAGGAGCTGGGCTTGGTGGGCAGCCTCCTCGTGGTGGCACTCTTCGCCGCCTTGACCCTGGTCGGCCTCCGCATCGCCGCCCGGGCCCCGGACCGGTTCAGCTCGTTGCTCTCGACGGGGATCACCTGCTGGCTCACCGGGCAAGCGGTGCTGAACATGGGGGCCGTCATCGGCCTGCTCCCGGTGACGGGGGTCCCCATGCCCTTCGTCTCCTACGGGGGCTCTTCCCTGGTGATCGACCTCCTGGCGGTGGGGATCCTGCTCAACATCGCCCGCCAGGAGGCCAGCCCGGTCCCAGCCCCGGTGCGGCTGCCTGTCGGGGAGGATGAAGAGGGGGGCCTGGCCCGGAGGGGGCAGGCCGCTGGCGGCTCCGGCCCCGCCCGGCCCCGCCGGGCGAGGGTGGTCGGTGGCTGTTGACGGCCACCCGGCCTTGGTCCGTGGCCCGGCGACCCAGCGGAGGGTGAGCCCGGTGCAGGCCAGCCCGGGCGAGGCCGTCGTCGGCGCCGACGCCGCCGGTCCTCCCCCGCCGGGGCGGTGGTTCGCCGCCATCGCCGGCGGGGGCACGGCCGGGCACGTGCTGCCGGCCCTGGCCGTGGCCCGGGCCCTGGTGAGAAGGGGGCATGACCCGTCCTCGGTCCACTTCATCGGCTCCCGCCGCGGCCAGGAGCGGGTTCTGATCCCCGCCGCCGGGTTCGGCGTGAGCCTCCTGCCGGGGCGGGGCCTCCGGCGCCGGCCGGGTCTTCAGGACCTGGCTGCCGGGGCCGGGCTGGGGCTGGCCTTCTTGCAATCCCTCGCCCTTCTGGGCCGGTCCCGGCCCGCCGTGATGTTGGCCGTGGGGGGCTATGCCAGCCTCCCTCCCGCCCTGGCGGCGGGGATCCTCCGTGTGCCGGTCGTCCTGCTCAACGCCGACGCTGTGCCCGGGGCAGCCAACCGGGTCCTCGGCCCCTTCGCCCGGGCCAGCGCCGTGGCCGCCCCCGGCACGGGGTTGCCCCGGGCGGTGGTGACCGGGACCCCGGTGAGGGAGGAGGTGCTCGGCGTGGACCGCTCCGAGGCCGGACGCCGGGCCGCCCAGGAGGAGCTGGGTGTTCCCGCCGGTCGCCTGGTGCTGGCCGTGTGGACGGGGTCCCTCGGTTCGAGGCGGGTGAACGGAGCCGTCGCCGGCCTTTCCCGGTTGTGGTCCAGCCGGGCTGATCTCGCCATCTACCACGTGGTGGGGAGGCGGGACTGGCCGGGCTGGGACCGATCGGCGGGCCAGGCGGGGCTGAAGCAGGGGGGGTTGTGGTACCGGGCAGTGGAGTACGAGGAGAACATGCCCCGTCTCCTTGCCGCTGCCGACCTGGCGGTGTGCCGGGCGGGCGCCAGCACGGTGGCCGAGCTGGCCGCCACGGGGCTTCCCGCGCTCCTTGTCCCCCTCCCTGGGGCTCCTGGTGACCACCAGAGCGCCAACGCCAGGCTTCTGGCCGGCGTTGGAGGAGCGGTGGTGCTGGCTGACGATGAGTGCACCCCCGAGGCCCTGGCCCGCCACCTGGGGCCCGTGCTGGCCGATCCGGGGGCGTTGGCGGCCATGGCCCGGGCAGCCTCGGAAGTGGGGCACGCCGATGCTGCCGATCAGGTCGCGGCCCTGGCCGAGACCTGGGCCTCGGCGGGGGGGTGGCGCCGGTGACCGCCCAGGGGAGCGGGGCCGGGGCCTTCGACCTGAGCCGGCGCCAGCGGATCCACGTGGTGGGGGTGGGAGGGGCGGGGATGAGCCCCATCGCTGCCGTGCTGGCGGCCATGGGGCATGCGGTGAGCGGCAGCGACATTAAGGACTCCCCCGTCCTGGAGCGACTGGCCGCGGCGGGGGTGGCGGTCTCGGTGGGCCATGCCGCCGAGCATGTGGCGGGGGCCGATGCGGTGGTGCACAGCAGCGCCGTCCCCGAGGCCAACGTGGAGGTGGTGGAGGGCAGACGCCAGGGCCTTCCCGTCCTCATCCGGTCCGAGATCCTGGCCGCCATAGCCGCCACCCGCCGGACCGTGGCAGTGGCCGGCACCCACGGCAAGACCACCACCTCCTCCCTGCTAGCGCTGGCCCTGGTGGAGGCCAGGCTCCGACCCTCCTTCATCGTGGGTGGCGAGCTCAACGAGATCGGCACAGGGGCCGTCTGGGACAGCGGAGACTGGCTGGTGGTGGAGGCGGACGAGAGTGACGGGACCTTCCTGGCCCTCACACCCGAGGTGGGGGTGGTGACCAGTGTGGAGCCCGACCACCTCGAGCACTACGGCGGCTTCGAGCCGCTGGTGGAGGCCTTCGGCCGCTTCCTCGCCCCCCTCGGCCGCCGGGGGATCGTGTGCGCCGATGACCCCGTCGCCGCCCGCCTGGGGCGCCAGGCGGGCGCCACCACCTATGGAACCTCCCCCGGAGCCGACTGGCGGATAGTCGAGCTGTCCACCGGCCGCAACGGGAGCACGTTCCAGGTGGAGCACCTGGGTTCCCGGACGCCAACCCTCAGCCTGCCCATACCGGGGCTCCACAACGTCCGCAACGCCACGGCTGCTCTAATAGCCGCCCTGGAGGTGGGGGCGGAGGTGGAGGCGCCCCGGGCAGCCCTCGCCCGCTTCGCAGGGGTGGCCCGGCGGTTCCAGTTCCGCGGGACACGCGACGGGGTCACCTACGTGGACGACTACGCCCACCTGCCCGGCGAGGTGGCCGCCATCCTGTCCGCCGCCCGTCTGGGGGGATGGAGCCGGGTGGTGTGCGTGTTCCAGCCCCACCGGTACTCACGCACCGAGTCCCTCTGGGCCACCTTCGCCGATGCCTTCGTGGACGCCGACGTTGTGGTCATAACCGACGTGTATCCCGCCGGTGAGCCGCCTCGACCGGGTGTCTCGGGACAACTGGTGGCCGATGCGGTTCGCCGGGCCCATCCTGACCGGGAGGTCATCTACCTCGACACCCGTCAGGCCCTGCTTGACGGCCTGACGGACATACTGCGGCCGGGGGACCTGTGCCTGACGGTGGGAGCGGGTGACCTGACCAGCCTGCCCGACGAGCTGCTGGGCCGGGTAGGGACTTAATCTGAACTGGAGGGTGAGACTTTGACCAGGCCGGGAGGCACCACCGTTCGGAAGAGGGTCCTCGGGCAGCCGACGCATGGGCAAAGGCAGGGGCGTGCCCAGCCGGACGGGGCCGAGCGCCGGAGGGGGCAGGAGGGCTTGGCTCGGGGCCGCAACCCCCTCGGAGTAGACGGTGAGGTCCCGAGGCCGAGGATGGACCCGAGGATCCGCCGGCGCCGGGCGGCGGTGGCTCGCAGGCAGGGCCGGCGTCGCCTCAGGGTGCTGCTGGCCGCCATGGGGGCCGCCTGCCTGGCGGTGGCGGCCATCGTGGTCATGCACAGCCCGGCCATGGCCGTACGCCACCTGCGCCTGGTGGGAGCCCATCACGTGGAGCGGTCCCAGGTGGTCCGGGCCCTGGGGCTCGGACGGACGACCCCGCTGGCCGACATCAGCCCGGGCCAAGCGGAGCAGGCCCTCGAGGCCATCCCGTGGGTCAAGAGGGCCACCGTCGCCCGTTCCTGGCCCTCCACCCTCGACGTGTCCCTGGAGGAGCGCACACCGGTGGCCCAGGTGGCCGCGACCGGGGGCGGCTGGGCCGAGGTCGACCCGACGGGGCGGGTGCTGCAGCGCGGGGCCGCCCCTTGGCCGGGGCTGGTAAGGCTGTCGGGTGTAGGGACGGCCGGAGCGCCCGGGTCCCAGATAGAGGCAGCCTTGCCTGCCCTGCGGGTGGCCGCTGCCCTCCCCCGGTTCCTCTCAGGGTCGTTGGCTACCGACGTGAAGGTCGTCCGCCGGACGGGCGGAGGCCGCCTGGACCTGGTCTTGCGGCCGGCCGGGGTGGTGGAGCTTGGTCGCCCCACCAAGCTGGCGGACAAGCTGGACTCGGTGGCGGCCATCCTCTCCCAGGTCGACCTGAGCCGGGTGGCGGTCATCAGCGTCCAGGATCCACGGCTGCCAACCTTGACCCGTCGCTAGCCGCACCGTAGGGTATGACCCGATGGCGGAGATAGAGGGATGCTCCTCTATCTCAACCTTTGATAGAGGTCGAGACTGCGGAGCACGGGGCCGGTTTCCGGTGCCGGGCTCGCAGGCAAGGGCAGGCCAACCCTGGCGGGCTCCAGAGGGGAATCGCGGGCACCCCGTCCGGCGGGCACCAGGAGCCACCGAGGCTGGTCCTGTCGCCCAGGCGGCTCGCTCCCTCGATGCCCAGAGCCCTCATGCCCAAGGAACGGGAGGCATTCAGCAGATGACCGGCGCTTCGCAGAACTACATCGCCGTGATCAAGGTCGTCGGAATCGGCGGGGGCGGCGTGAACGCCGTGAACCGCATGATCGATGCCGGTCTGAAGGGCGTGGAGTTCATCGCCATCAACACCGACGCCCAGGCCTTGCTCATGAGCGACGCCGACGTCAAGCTCGACATAGGGCGCCAGCTCACGAGAGGCCTGGGGGCGGGCAGCGACCCCGAGATCGGGCGGCAGGCGGCCCAGGAGCACCAGGACGAGATCGAGGAGGCCCTGAAGGGCGCCGACATGGTCTTCATCACCGCCGGCAAGGGTGGGGGGACGGGCACGGGAGGAGCGCCGGTGGTGGCGGAGATCGCCAAGTCCCTGGGGGCCCTCACCATCGGGGTGGTCACCCGTCCCTTCTCGTTCGAGGGGCGGCGCAGGGCCGTCCAGGCCGAACAGGGCATCCAGCGCCTGAAGGAGAAGGTGGACACCCTCATCATCATCCCCAACGACCGGCTTCTCACGGTCTCCAACGACAAGACCTCGATGGTGAACGCCTTCAAGATGGCCGACGAGGTGCTGCTGCAAGGGGTCCAGGGCATCACCGACCTCATCACCACGCCGGGCCTCATCAACACCGACTTCGCCGACGTGAAGATGATCATGAGCAACGCCGGCACCGCCATCATGGGCATCGGTTCGGCGTCGGGTGAGGGAAGGGCGGTCAACGCGGCCAGGGGAGCCATCACCAGCCCATTGCTGGAGGCGTCAATAGAGGGGGCCAGGGGGATACTGCTCAACATCGCCGGGGGCTCGGACCTGGGGCTGTTCGAGGTCAACGAGGCGGCAGAGATCATCCACAGCGTGGCTCACCCCGATGCCAACATCATCTTCGGCAGCGTGGTGGACGACGCCATGGGGGACGAGGTGCGGGTGACCGTGATCGCTGCCGGCTTCGAGCGTTGGGACGAGGGCCGCAGCCCCAAGGAGGCCGCCGCCCACCCGCTGCCCGCCACCGAGCCCCTGGGCCTGGCCGACGAGGAGGCCGGTGTGGGGGCGGAGGATCTCGACCTCGGGGACGACGACTTCGACGTCCCCTCCTTCCTCCGCTGAGCTGGGACGCCATCCTCCCGGGGACCCCGGTGAGGGTCCGATGGACCGGACGTAGCGAGGGCGACCTGCGCCCCGGGGACGGCTGTGTGCCCCGCTGGCAGGCGGTGGTCGCCCGCCCCTGGAGCTGGGCCCGCCAGGTCCACGGCTCCGACGTGCTGGTCGTGGGAGAGCCGGGGGAGCTGCCCGCCTCGGCCGGTGACGCCCTGGTGTCCGCCCACCCGGACGCCTGCCTGGCCGTGTTCACGGCCGATTGCGCCCCGGTGGTCCTCGGCAGCCCGGAGGGGATCATGGCGGTGGCCCATGCCGGCTGGCGAGGGCTGCTGGCCGGGGTCTTGCAGGCCACGGCAGAGGCCATGCGCTCCCTCGGAGCCAGCTCCGTGGTGGCGGGCCTGGGCCCCTGCATCCACCCCGGGTGCTACGAGTTCTCTCCGGCCGACCTGGACCGGGTGGCGGCAGCGGTGGGGGACGTGGTGAGGGGACGTACCTCCTCGGGGAGGCCCGCCCTGGACCTGCCTGCGGGAGTGCGGGCCGCCCTGACCTCGGCCGGGGTGGACCTGGCGGTGGAGGTGGGGTGCTGCACGGCCTGCTCGCCCGAGCTCTTCTCGCACCGGGGCAAGGGGGACCGTGGCCGTCAGGCGGTGGTGGCATGGCGGGCTTGACGCAGGGGATCTCTGCCGCCGAGGTGGCGGTTCGCCTGGCCGAGGTCCGGCGCCGGATCGAGAGGGCCGGGGCCGACCCGGCGAGGGTGCGCATCGTGGCTGTGACCAAGGGGTTCGGTCCCGATGCCGTGATTGCCGCCGGGGGAGCGGGCCTGCAGGACGTGGGCGAGAACTACGCCCAGGAGTTGCTGGCCAAGGCCCGGGCCGTGGGGCAGGAGGTGGGGGCAAGAGAGCTGCGCTGGCACTACATCGGCGCCATCCAGCGCAACAAGGTGCGGTCGCTGGCCCCGGTGGTCTCGCTCTGGCAGGGCGTGGACCGGGTGGTCGAGGGCGAGGAGATCGCCCGGCGGGCCCCCGGCGCCTCGGTCCTGGTGCAGGTGGAGGTGGCGGGGCGGCCGGACCGCCCCGGCCTGCCGCCCCGCCACGTCCCGCAGGCGGTAGGGGCCCTGCGGGCCCTCGGCCTGGATGTCCAGGGGCTCATGACCGTAGGTCCTGAGGGCGATCCCGAGGGGGCCAGGGAGGGCTTTCGCACCCTGGCCCGTCTGGCCGCCGAGCTGGGCCTGGCCGAGCTCTCCATGGGGATGACCGACGACCTGGAGCCGGCGGTGGGGGAGGGATCCACCATGGTCCGGGTGGGGCGGGCCTTGTTCGGTCCCCGACCCGCACAACCAAAACTGGGAGAATAGGCTCGACCGCAGAGGAGGGTTGAGATGGCAACGTTTGTGCGCCGCGCCATGGTCTACCTGGGCCTGACCGACGACGACTACGACGAGTACGACAGCTACGACGACCAGGTTCCCGCCCCCGCCGGTCGGCCGGCGGTGCGCGCCTACCCCTCGGTGCCCGAAGAGCCCGAGCCGGCCGGGGCCATCCGCACCCTGGCGCGCGACGAGGCGCCGGCGCCTGCCCCCGGCCCTTCCCGTTCGGGCGCCGTGGTGCGGCCCATGCCGACCGACAAGCCCAAGGTGCACGTGATCGCCCCCTCCCGGTTCGCCGACGCCCAGGAGATCGGGGACCGGTTCCGCACCAGCCAGCCGGTGATCGTCAACCTCCAGGTCGTGGACCGCGACCTGTCCCGGCGCATGATCGACTTCTGCAGCGGCGTGACCTATGCCCTCGGCGGGGACATGAAGAAGGTGGCCGACCAAGTCTTCCTGCTCACGCCGTCCAACGTGGAAGTGCCGGCCGAGGAGAAACAGCGCCTGGCCGAGCGGGGCCTGTACCGGTCCCAGTGACGTGATCCGCACGATCTTCTGGGAGCTGGACCGGGCCTACACCGCCGTCGTCTTCATCTACATCCTCCTCAGCTGGTTTCCCATGACCCCCGGCGGGGCGGTGGTGCGGGTTCGGGCCCTGCTGGGCCGGGTCGTCGAGCCGGTGCTCTCCCCCCTGCGCCGGGTCCTCCCGCCCGTCCGGGTGGGCGGTATGGGGCTGGACCTGTCGCCGATCATCCTGTTCTTCGTGCTTCTGTTCGTGGTGCCCCGGCTCATATACGCCTGAGCGGGCTACCATCCCCGGTTCCCCCCCTCGAGGGCGGTACCATGGGGACCCATGGAAGTGGCATCCAAGACGCTTCGGGAAGTGGAGTTCCGCCAGCAGCTCCGGGGCTACCACCAAGACGACGTGGACGAGTTCCTGGAGCGGGTGGCAGCCGGGATCGAAGTGCTCCAGGACCGCCTCCGGGAGGCGACCGAGCGGGCCGAGCGGGCCGAGCAGGCCCTGAGCGAGGGCGGATCCCGGGACGGCCAGGTCGACAACGAGACGGTGCGCCGAACCCTGGTCCTGGCCCAACGCACTGCCGACATGGCCGTCAAGGAAGCGCGGGAGGAGGCGGCCAAGCTGGTGACCGAGGCCGAGGCTCGGGCCCGCAACCTGGTGACCGAGGCCGAGGCTCGGGCCCGCAACCTGGTCTCGGAGGCAGAGGAACGGGCCAGGACGCTGGTCACCAACGCCGAGCGTCAGGCCAAGAGCCGCATCGAGGAGGGCGAGCGCCAGCTGCGCGAGGACGTGGCTCGCCTGACCGCCACCCGCGCCGAGCTGTCGGGACAGGTCTCCGCCCTGGAGGCGCACATCCAGGAGGAGCGGGAGCGGGTCCAGGAGTCGCTCAACCGGGCTCTGGCCTGGTTCGGGGAGAACGTGGGCGTACCGGTGGACCGGCCGGCCCAGGTGTCCAGGGCTATGGAGGAGGCCGCCAACCCGGCCGAGACGGTCGACCAGGGGGGCCAGGATAGCTCTCCTGAGGCCGGTGAGGTCGAGGCGGAGGCCGTCACTGCAGGCGCCGCCGGCGGCCCGAGCACTGGGAAGTCAGCCGGCGAGGAGGTCGAGCGGGGGGAGCCGGGCAGCGGGCTGTCGGCCCGTGAGGCGCTGGGCCGCATGCTGGAGTCCCAGGGCGAGGCCGGGGAGGCCAGCAGCGCTCCGGGGCCGTCGGCGGGCGGGAGCGAGCGGGCTCGCAGGGAGTTCGTGGCCTCCTCCACGGGTGAGCGCCCGGAGGCGAACGAGGACCCCCGCCCCACCCGCCTGATGCCCATGACCGCCAACGGCGCCGGCCGCTCCGTGTACGACGCCGAGGAGTCCGAGGAGCGGGGACAGGCCTCCAGGAGCCGCTGAGGACTTCCCCGGCCGGCCGGGGCCACCCTGGCTGAGGAGCGGCTGGGACCGTGAGGCCGGAGGTCACCCGGGGGAGGGGCTAGCAGGCTGCCTGTGGCCGGGGACATAGGATGCGAGAGCCCTGCCCACTCTCCTGAGGTGGCGCCGTGTTCATCGTCGTCCCCATCGCCCTCCTGGTGCTGGCCCTGGTGACCTTCATCCTGGGGTTCGTCCGGGCGTCGCTGACCTTCGATTACGTCTCTATCGCTGCCAGCGCGGCGTCCTTCGTCATGGTGGCGGTGCTGACCAGGTTGGGCCGGGCGCCAAAGGGCGTGAGCGTGGGGCCTCCCCCGGCCCCCCTGCCTCTCTCCGCCCCGCCGACGGCTCCCGCCGCGGGTACCGGAGAGGATGCGGGGTGGCTTCCCCCCCAGCTGCCCATCCCCGTTCAGAGCGAAGAGCCGGTGGGTGGGGTTGCCGGCGACCCGGCCGCCACCGCCGAGGTTGCTGCCGAGCCCACACCGGCCGACCGGGGGCCGACGCCGGACCCCGGGCCGGCTGAGCGGGGGGTAGCGCCCGACCCGGGCACCACGCCCCCCGGTCTGCCCGACGCCGAAGCGGGGGAGGTGGAGTTCCCCATCGCCGACTATGACGAGCTGGAGGCCGAGGAGATCCTCCCGCTGCTACCCCTGCTCTACCCCGACGAGATCGACCTGGTGCGGGCCAGGGAGGTGGGAGGGCGGGGCAGGAGGGTCATCCTGGATCGCCTGGACGAGCTGGCCGCCGCCGCCGGCCCCGACCAGGGCGTGGACGTCGGGGAGGGCCGAGACGAGGGGTCCGCCCCGGGGCCAGCCGGCGTTGAGGACCCCCTGGACGCCGGCGGGCTCCCCCCTGAGAGCCGGCCCGAGGAGGAGCTGCCAGCGGACGAGGCCGCCTGGGAGGAGGAGGAGGACTCCTGGCTGGAAGCGCTGGCCAACGGGGCGGGGGGGTCAGCCGGGGAGACCTCTTGGGACGACGACGAGCCGTGGGAGGACGAGGCGGAGTGGGAGGCTGAGTTCCCGATAGCCGACTATGACCAGTTGCGGTCGGCGGAGATCGTGCCGTTGCTCAAGGTGCTCGACCCCGACGAGCTGGAGCTGGTCAGGGCCCGGGAGCTGGCTGGGAGGCGCCGATCTCCCATCCTCAACCGGATCGACGCCCTCCTCAGCGCCGGCAGCCCCGATGGGACCGAAGGGGGGTCCGCCCGGGGCCGGCACGGGATGGCGGGTTCCGGGGGGACTGAGGGGCAGGGCTGAGGACGCCGGACCTCGGCAGCTCAGCCGCCGGCGCCGGCCCGGCGGAGGCGCACCTTCACCTGCCCGCCACCTGTGCGGCCCGGAGAGGCCTGGCCGTCTGACTCTTGCGGGCCCACCACCGCCAGGTCCACCGCTAGGGTTTGGTCCATCAGCCAGCTCCGGTGGCTGGCTACGGCCTGGCCGATATCACCGTCGGGCCCTCCGGGAACCTCCAGGGTCAGGTGGATGCGGTCGGCCACGTGGAGGCCGGCCTCCCTCCGGGCCTGCTGCACCTCCCTCACGAGGTCCCGGGCCCGTCCTTCGGCCTCCAGCTCGGGGGTGACAGTGAGGTCCAAGGTGACCACGCCGTCCTGGGCGGGCAGGGCCCGACAGGACCGCTCGTCTCGGGGCCGGAGGCGCAGCTCGAACTCGCCTGGGCTCAGGTGGAACTTCCCCCCCACCACCACCCCGTCCTCTCCGGAGCGCTCCCAATCGCCCTTCCGGGCAGCAGCCAGGACCTGCTGGGTCCCGGCCCCGAGGCGGGGGCCGACCACGGCCGGGTTGACCGACAGCACCAGGGAGGCGTCCCGGTCAACATCGGGGGACAGCCTCACGTCCTTAACGTTCACCTCGTCGGCGATGAGGTCGGCGTAGGGTCGCAGCCGGCCGGCCCAGGGGGCGGAGACGGTGAGGGAGGGGAGGGGGAGGCGGGCCCGGCGGCCGGCGGCCTTGCGGATGGAGTGGGCAGCCGAGCACACCTCGCGCACCCGGTCCATGTCGGCCACGAGGTCAGGATCGGCGGGCAGGGATGACGGATCGGGCCAGTCGGTCAGGTGGACGCTGCGGCCGCCGGTCAGGCCCCGCCACACCGCCTCGGTGACGAGGGGGAGGAGGGGGGCCGCCACCTGGCACAGCACCTCCAGCACCGTGGCCAGGGTGTCGTAGGCGTCGAGCTTGTCCTGGCTGGCCGCCGCCCGGCCGTGCCCAGCCGTCCCGCCCTCATGAGCCACCGGCTGCCAGAACCGGTCGCGGCTGCGCCGCACGTACCAGTTGGTGAGGGCGTCGAGGAAGGAGGCGATGGCCGAGCACGCTCCGGGCAGGTCATAGGCGTCCATCCTCTCCCCCACCTCGCTGACCAGGGCCGAGGCCTTGCCCAGGATGTAACGGTCGAGGACCCCGGTGGCATCGGTGCGGCGGTGGCCCCGGATGCCATCCACCCGCCCGTACAGGGAGAGGAAGTACCAGGTGTTCCATATGGGGAGGATGGCCTGGCGGGCCGCCTCGGTGAAGGCCGACTCCTCGACGACGATGTTCCCGCCCCGGAGCACCGGCGAGGAGAGGAAGGCCCAGCGCATGGCATCCGCCCCTCGGGTCTCGAGCACACCCGCCGGGTCGGGGTAGTTGCCCAGGTGCTTGGACATCTTGCGGCCATCGTCGCCCAGCACGATGCCGTGGGCCACGCAGGTCTGGAAGGGAGGGCAGTCGAAGAGCGCCGTGGAAAGCACGTGGAGGGTGTAGAACCAGCCCCTCGTCTGGCCCACATACTCCACGATGAAGTCGGCAGGGAAGTGGGTCTCGAAGCGTTCCTGGTTCTCGAAGGGGTAGTGCAGTTGCGCATAGGGCATTGATCCCGACTCGAACCAGCAGTCCAGCACGTCGGGCACCCTCCGCATCATGGAGCGCCCGGTGGGGTCATCGGGGTTGGGCCGCACCAGGGCGTCGATGGCCGGCCGGTGGAGGTCCTCGGGCCGCACGCCGAAGTCGGCCTCGAGCTCGGCCAAGCTCCCGTAGACATCGACCCTGGGGTGGCCGGGGTCGTCGCTCACCCACACCGGGATGGGGGCTCCCCAGAAGCGGTTGCGGCTTATTGACCAGTCCCTGGCCCCCTCCAGCCACTTGCCGAACGCCCCGTCCCTCACGTGGGCCGGGATCCAGCGGATCGAGCGGTTGAGCTCCACCATCCGGTCGCGAAGGGCCGTCACGGCCACGAACCATGATGTGACCGCCTTGTAGATGAGCGGTGTCTCGGTCCGCCAGCAGTGGGGGTAGCTGTGGGTGTAGTCCTCCTCGGCCACGAGGGCCCCGGCGGCACGGAGGTCGGCCACGATGGCAGGGTTCGCTTCGAAGACCTGCTGGCCGGCATAGGGGGGGACCTCAGCCGTGAACCGGCCCTGCTCGTCCACCGGGCACACCACCTCGATCCCGTTGGCCTCGCAGACCCGCTGGTCGTCCTCACCGAAGCCGGGAGCGGTGTGCACGATCCCGGTGCCCTCGTCGGTGCTCACGAAGTCCCCCGCCAGGACCCGGAAGGCGTTGGGGGCGCTTGCGAAGAACGGGAACAGAGGCCGGTAGCGCCGGCCCACCAGCTGGGCACCCTTCAGCCTGGCCACGGGCTCGCCGATCGCAGTGGAGACGGATCCGAGGCGGTCCTCCAGCCCCTTGCCAACGACCGTGGGGCCGAGCTCGGTCTGATAGACGGCGTAGTCGATGTCGGGCCCCACGGCCAGGGCCAGGTTGGAGGGCAGCGTCCAGGGAGTGGTCGTCCAGACCAAGAGGCGCAAGGCCCCGTTCAGCCCTTCTCCATCGCCCTGGGGCTCCAGCTGGAAGGCCACCGTGACGGCGGGGTCCGTGCGCGGCCGGTAGGAGTCGTCCAGGCGGGTCTCGAAGTTCGAGAGGGGGGTCTCGCATTCCCAGCAGTAGGGCAGGACCCGGTAGCCCTGGTAGATCAGCCCCTTCTCGTAGGCGGCCTTGAAGGCCCACATGACGCTCTCCATGTAGGAGAGGTCCATGGTCTTGTAGTCGTTGTCGAAGTCCACCCAGCGGGCCTGGCGGGTCACGTACCAGCGCCACTCGTCGGTGGTCCCCTGGACGAAGGAGCGGCAGTAGTCGTTGAAGCTGGAGATCCCGTAGGCCACGATGTCGGCCCGGGTGGCCAGGCCCAGCCCCTTCTCGGCGAGCATCTCCGCCGGGAGCCCGTGGCAGTCCCATCCGAACCGGCGCTCCACGCGCCGCCCCTTCATGGTCTGGTAGCGGGGTACGGCGTCCTTGACGAACCCGGTGAGCAGCTGACCGTAATGGGGGAGCCCCGTGGCAAAGGGGGGGCCGTCGTAGAAGACGTACTCGTTCTCCCCCCCGGGGCGGGCCTCGACGGAGGCCCGGAAGGTGCCGTCCCGCTCCCACCAGTCCAGGACCTCCTGCTCGAGGGCGGGGAGGTTGGGCTGCTGGGGCACCTCGGGGTAGGGGGCGTCCGCTGCCGGAGCTTCGGGGGGCGCCATGGCCTCACAGTAATTCGGGGCTCGTCACGACGGCGCGCTGTACCTGAGGGTGAGGGCGGCTAGGGTGACCCGGCGCCAATGCCCAGCCCGGTGCGCTATCATCCGCCACCCTCGTCCTCAGGGGAGCGTACGACCATGGCCCGAGCCAGCCGAGCCTCCAGCCAACCCCCCGCCGCGCCTGCCGACGGGTCCGGCCGCAAGCCGGGGACGGAAAAGAAGGCGCCGGGCCGGAGGGCAGCCGCGCCGGCGACCGGGGAGGGCCGCCCTGGCCCGCCGGCGAGGGGTTCGGCCCCGGCCTCCAGGGCCGCCCAGCGAGCGTCGGCGGGGCAGGTTTCCAGCCGTCGCACTGATGGGGCCAGCCGGCAGGGGTCCGGTGGGACCAAGAGGGCGCCGGGCGGGAGGGTGCGGCCCAAGCAGGCGGCGGAGAGGTCCGGGGCGCCGGCGAGGTCCGGGGCGGGGGAGAGGTCCGGGGCGGGGGAGAGGTCGGGGGCGGCGGCGAGGTCCGGGGCGGCGGCGAGGTCCGGGGCGGCGAAGTCCGGGGCGCCGGCGAAGTCCGGGGCGGCGGCCCGCCCGGGAGCCAAGCCTGCCCGGCCCGCCGCCCAACGGGAACCGGCCCAGAGGCCGGCGCCGGGCAAGCGCCCGGCGGCCCGGGCCCGGCCCACCCCCAAGGCCGCCGCCAGGCCCGCTCCCACCAAGACTGCCCCGGTAGGCCGGCGGGCGAAGGGGAAGGATGAAGGCGTGGCTACCGATACCAGGCAGAGCACGGCAGGCGCCCCGGCCAAGGACGAGGATCGCTTCCTGGAGGAGCAGCGGGGCCTCCTCCTGGCCGAGCGGCTCACGTACGTGGAGCAGGCTGAGGCCCTCAAGGCCGAGGCCGAGTCCCTGGCCGAGGAGATGGAGCCCGGTGACGTCCAGTTCGACGAGGAGTCTGGCGAAGGAGGTACCACGACCGTCGACCGGGAGCGGGACCTGGCCCTCTCGGCCCAGGCCCTGAGCGCCATCGAGGAGATCGACCACGCCCTGGCCAAGATCGAGAACGGGACCTACGGGCTCTGCGAGCGGTGCCACAACCCCATCCCCCGTCAGCGGCTGAAGGCTCTCCCCCAGGCCAGGCTGTGCGTTCCCTGCAAGAGCGGGGGCCTGTCGCGCAGGTAAGGCCCCCTCACCGGGCCCCTGCTGCCTCCCGCCCCGCGGGCAGGGGGCGCCTCGGCCTGCGCCTGGTCACAGCGGGGCTGGCCCTGGCCGTGATCGCCGCCGACCAGGCCACCAAGTCGCTGGCCGTGGCCGACTTCCGTCATCCCGTCCACGTGATCGGGACCATCAACTTCTGGCTCACCTACAATTCCGGCGCCGCCTTCAGCCTCTTCAAGGGCTTCACGCTGTGGATCGTGGCCATAGGCCTGGTTCTGGTGTGCGTGCTGCTGGCCGTGAGCCGGCGCATGCGGACGGCGCCGGGTGCGGTGGCCATCGGCCTCGTGCTCGGTGGGGCCCTGAGCAACCTGGCTGACCGGCTGTTCCGGCCCCACGGGGGAGCGGTGATCGACTGGATCTACACCCGCTACTGGCCCACCTTCAACGTGGCCGACGCCTGCATCGTGATCGGGGTCATCCTGCTCCTGTGGACCGGTTGGCGCCGGGCTCCCCGTCCTGAGGGCTGAAGGTAGCCCGGTGGGCTCAGGGGCCCTCGGCGGTCCCGCCCCGGCGGGAGAGCAGCTGTCGGTGGTTGTCCCTCCCGCCCTGGCGGGGGACAGGGTGGATCGCGTGGTGGCCACCGTCACCGGCCTTTCCCGCTCCCAGGTGGCCCACCTGGTGACATCGGGAGCGGTTCGGCTGGGTGGGCGGCCGGTGGGCGCTCCCAGCCGCAAAGTGGCCGAGGGGGAGGTTCTCGAGGTGGTCCTGTCCCCCACCCCCGCGCCCGGGCTCCAGCCGGATCCCTCGGTCGAGGTGGAGGTGGTCCACGCCGACGCCGCCCTCGTGGTGCTGGAGAAGCCGGCAGGTATGGTGGTGCACCCGGGCGCCGGGCACCACACCGGGACCCTGGTGCAGGGGCTGCTGGCCCGCTTCCCGGACCTGGCCGGCGTGGGCGACCCGGACCGGCCAGGGATCGTCCACCGCCTGGACCGCATGACTTCCGGGCTCCTGGCCGTGGCCCGCACCGAGGAGGCCCGCGCCAGCCTGGCCGCCCAGCTGTCGTCGCGCCGGGCCGCCCGCAGCTACCTGGCCCTGGCCTGGGGCCGCATGGAGGCCGAGGCGGGCGTGGTCGAGGCACCCATAGGCCGATCGGAGCGGGACCGCACCCGCATGGCGGTGGCGGCGGGGGGGCGGCCGGCCAGGACCAGCTACGAGGTGAGAAGGCGTTTTGCCTCCCCCGCCCCGACCACCTACCTGGAGTGCCAGCTGCAGACGGGCCGCACCCACCAGATCCGGGTCCATCTGGCGGCCATCGGCCACCCGTTGGTGGGTGACGAGCGCTACGGCGGCGCCCGGCCGGCCCTTCCCCTGGGCCGGACCTTCCTGCACGCCTACGCCCTGGAGCTCGACCACCCCGTGAGTGGGGAGCGTCTGGCTTTCACCTCGAAGCTGCCCGCCGAGCTGGAGGCGGTGCTCGCCCGGCTGGGGCCCGAGCAGTGACGTGGCTCTGGCCGGGCGCGGCGCCTGGCAACGCATGACGCCTGGCAAGGCCGCTGGCGTGGTGGCAAGGCCGCTGGCGTGGTGGCAAGGCCGCTGGGGTGGTGTGGTGGGGAGGCGTTCGACGGGGGGGCCGGGCTCCGCCCTGTAGTTGGTACCGTGACGTGTCAAAAAGGCCCGTGACGGTACCAACTTCGCCGAAGTGAGCCGAAGCGAGCCGAAATGAGAGAGGTGGCCCAGCAGACCGGTCCGGCGGGTGGCCGGCCCCGCCTGGCCCGGGTTCGGCCCTAGGCAGCGGCGGGTGCTCGGTCCACCACCAGCCGCCCTCCCACCACGACCGACCGGACCAGGGCCACCCCCGGCCGGTAGGCCAGGTGGATGTGAGAGGGGGCGTCCAGGATGACCAGGTCGGCCCGGTCGCCAGGGCCAAGGGACCCGATGTCCTGCCTGTCCAGGGCGGCAGCCCCGCCGGCGGTGGCGCCCCAGAGCGCCTGGTCGGGGGTGAGGCCCATCTCCCGCACGGCCAGGGCCACCACCAGGGGCATGCTGGTCGTGTAGCTGGTCCCGGGATTGCAGTCGGTGGCCAGGGCCACCACCAGGCCCGCAGCCAGCAGGCGGCGGGCATCCGGGTAGGGCGAGCGGGTGGAGAACTCTGCCACGGGAAGGAGGGTGGCTACCACCCCCGCCTCGGCCAGGGCGTCCACGTCGGCCGGGCTCAGGTGGGTCAGGTGGTCGGCCGAGGTGGCCCCCAGCTCGGCGGCCAGCTGAGCCCCGGGGCCGGGGCCCAGCTGGTTGGCGTGCAGGCGCAGACCCAGGCCGTGGGCGGCGCCGGCGGCCAGCACCTTCCGGCACTGGTCAGCGTCGAAGGCGCCCCGCTCGCAGAAGGCGTCGCACCACCGGGCCAGGGGAGCGCACGCCTCCACCATGGGTCCTCGCACCAGCTCCACGTAGGCATCCGGGTCCCGGGCATGCTCCGGAGGGACCACATGGGCCCCGAGGAAGGTGGGCTCGACAGAGGGCAGGCCGGGGTCCTGCGCCAGGCTGGACGCGATCCGCAGGGCCCGTGCCTCGTCGGCGACGGTCAGCCCGTAGCCCGACTTCACCTCCATGGTGGTGGTGCCGCTGGCGAGAGCCTCACGGGCCAGCCGGCCTGCTTGGGCGGCCAGCTCGGCGTCGCTGGCAGCCCGGGTGGCAGCCACGGTCGTGTTGATCCCACCGGCCCCGTAGGGGCGGCCGGCCATGCGGGCGGCGAACTCCTCGGAGCGGTCGCCAGCGAACACCAGGTGGGTGTGGCTGTCGACGAAGCCGGGGATGAGGCACGCCCCTCCGGCGTCGAGACGGGGGGCGGTCGCCCCCTCGGGGATGCGGGTCGCCGGGCCCACCCAGGACACCCGGTCGCCCTCGGTCACCACGGCGGCGTCGCGCAGCAGCCCCAGGGGCCCCTCACCCACCTCCGGGCGGTTGGTGACGAGCAGCCCTATCCCGTCCACCACCATGGGCGCCAACGGTAGCCCGCCTCGCCGCCCCGGCCGGCGGGTGGCGGGCAGAGAGGCGGCGCGCCCCCGTCCCCCGCCCGGAGTCCGTACCGTCCTAGCGCCGGCGACCGGCTTGGCGGCGCCGCCTGCGGTCCTTCATCAGCCGGCGGAAGCGCCGGAACAGGCTGTACCAGGTGCGGCTGGGCATGGCCACCACCTCCTCTTCCGGCCCGACGATAGAGCGCCCACGCCACGAGCGGGGGTAGGGCCGGGGCGATACCTTTGGCCGCAGCGACAGCGAGGAGGACCGTGCCATGGCCACCGAAGCCCCGGCCACCCACGACGTGGTGGTCATAGGTGCCGGCTCGACAGGGGAGAACGTGGCCGACTACGCCCACCAGGGAGGGCTGTCCGTGGCCCTGGTGGAGCAGGCCCTCGTGGGTGGGGACTGCTCCTACTGGGCCTGCATGCCCAGCAAGGCCCTGCTCCGCCCCCCCGAGGCCCTGGCCGGGGCCCGGGCCGTGGACGGGGCCCGCCAGGCGGCTCAGGGGGAGCTGGAGGTGGGAGCGGTGCTCCGCCGGCGGGACTCCTTCGCCGCCCACTGGGACGACGGGGGACAGGCCCGGTGGGTGAACGGCATCGGCGTTGAGCTGGTGCGGGGCGAGGGACGCCTGGCTGGGGAACGCCGGGTGGAGGTGTCACTGCCAGCTGGGGGGACCCGGACGCTGGTGGCCCGGGCGGCAGTGGCAATCTGCACCGGCAGCGAACCCGCCCTGCCTCCCGTGCCCGGCCTGGCGGAGGCCCGGCCCTGGACCACCAAGGAGGCCACCAGCGCCCAGGCCGTTCCCCGGCGCCTGGCCATTCTGGGCGGAGGGGTGGCCGGTTGCGAGATGGCCACCGCCTGGTCCGCTCTCGGGGTAAGTGAGGTGACCGTCGTGGAGCAGGAAGCGACACTGCTCCCCGGTTACGAGGCGGAGGCGGGGCGCCGCCTGGAAGAGGCGCTGGAGAAGAGGGGGATCGTGGTTCGGACCGCCACCCGGGTGGAGGAGGTCTCCGGGGGGGGTGGACGGGGACCGGTGACCCTCGTCCTGGCCGGGGAGTCAGGCCCCGTCGAGCTGGAGGCCGACCAGCTCCTCGTGGCCACAGGACGAAAGGCCCGAACAACGGGCCTGGGCCTGGAATCGGTCGGTATGGAGCCGGGATCCTGGCTGGAGGTGGACGACAGCTGCCTGGTCGAGGCGTTGCCGGGAGGCTGGCTCTATGCCGCCGGGGACGTGAACCACCGTGCCCTTCTCACCCACATGGGCAAGTACCAGGCCCGCATATGCGGGGACGCCATCGCCGCCCGGGCCCGGGGGGAGGATGTCTCACCCGCTCCCTGGAGCCCGTACTCGGCCACCGCTGACCACTGGGCCATCCCCCAGGTGGTCTTCTCGGACCCCGAGGTGGGGGCGGTGGGCCTCACCGAGGCCGAGGCGCGGGGCCGGGGGCTGACGGTAGCCGCCGTGGAGTACGAGCTGGGTCAGGTGGCCGGGGCGGCCCTCTATGCCGACGGCTACTCGGGCTGGGCCAAGATGGTCGTGGACACCGAGAGGGAGGTCGTTGTCGGTGCCACCTTCGTGGGGCCGGGGGTGGCCGAGATGGTTCATGCCGCCACCGTGGCCGTGGTGGGGGAGGTCCCCCTGAGCCGCCTCTGGCACGCCGTACCGGCCTACCCGACCATCTCCGAGGTGTGGCTGCGCCTGCTGGAAGCGTGGCGCCACCGCACCTAGGGTCCGCCCCCGAGCCCCGCCGGCCCACGCCGGGCCGGCCGCCCTAGCTGGACCCGCCTCCCGGCGGCCCCGAGAAGTCCTCCGGACGCACCTCCCGCAGGAAGTTGCGGAACTCGTCCACCAGCTTCTCGGGGTCCCGCTCGGGCTCCTCTTCCTCGTCCTCGGGCTCGGAGATGACGATGCTGTGGGACTCGAAGACGTCGTCCTCCACATAGATCGGAGTGGAGAGCCGGAGGGCCAGGGCGATGGCATCCGAGGGGCGGCTGGAGACCCGGGTGCGATGGCCGGCCCGGTAGAGCCACAGTTCGGCGTAGTAGGTGTCGTCGTGGACCTCGGTGACCACCGCTCTCTCCAGCGTGGCGCCCAGGCTGGTGACCAGGTCCCCCAGGAGATCGTGGCTCATGGGCCGGGGGGGCTTCACTCCCTGGACGGCAGAGGCGATGGCCACGGCTTCGGGCACTCCGATGAAGATGGGCAGCACCCGTCCATCCCCGTTCACGGCCCGCAGCAGCACCACCGGCGCGTTGGAGCGGACCTCAACCCTCATCGCGGCCAGTTCGACCTCCACCACCGGCCACGCTACTAGGGCTCGTCCCCGGGGGTCACGCCGGCTCAGGCCGCCCGCTGGCTGGTGGGGGAGGACGGGGCGGTGGCCTGCTCCGAGGCCATGGCCGTGGCCACGTCCCGGGGGTAGGTCCGGCGGGTGACGAGCATGATGGCACCGGCCGCCAGGACCGTGGACAGCATGAGGATGAGGGTGAGGTCGAGGCCCACCGCCCCGCGGGAGGCGTGGCCGGCGGGATGGCCGAGGCCGGTGGTGTGCCCTCCCAGCTGGTCGGAGACGTACCCGAAGAGCAGCGGTGCCACCGCTTCCAGGGAGGCTCGCAGCACGGTTCGGACGGACTCGGCCCGGCCCCACAGCCGGGAGTGCATGATGTCGAGGCGAGCGGCGTCCAAGGGCGGGTTGGCCCCGCCCAGGGCGGCAGCTCCCACGAAGAACAGGGCCACCCCAATCGCCATGGTGGTGGTGAGGAGACCGGCCACGAGCAGCCCGACCGAGACCAGGAAGGCCACCCCGGCCACCAGCACCCGCCCGGACACCTGTCCGGCCCGGATCAGACGGTCAGCCAGACGGCCGGTGACCAGGGCGCCGGCGATGGCGCCCAGCCCGATCAGGACCAGGAGGGAGCTGGCGCCGGCCTGGCCCAGCCCGTAGCGGCCCCGCAGGAACTCGACGGCGAAGGTCCGCAGGCCCTGGAAGTAGAAGTAGCCGAGGGCGGAGGCCACGATGAGGAGCCGGTTGGTGGGGATGGCGAGCACATAACGCACCGCCCACCACAGGTCCCGCCCCGTGGGGTCCCGGTGGAGCACGAGCGACCGGCGCGGCGAGATGCCCTGCTCGGCCACCTCCTCCTCGACTATGCCCTGCTCCGGCTCCTCCCCGGCCGCCTCCTCCGCCACCGATCCCTCGGGCGCCTCACCCGAGGCCACGTCCTCGGCGCTGGCGATCTCCTCGGCCCCGGGGGCCAGCCTGCTCTGGCCCCCCCGGGCCGGCTCGGGCAAGAGCCTCCAGATGGCGAGGGCTATCAGCACCCCGGGCAGGACCAGCCAGGCGAAGGAGGCTCGCCAGGTGATGGCGCCCAGGTCCCCCGACACCAGCACCCCCAGCCCTGCCCCGACCAGCTCACCGGTGAGGATGAACCCCCAGATGCGGCCCCGCTCCGACACCCGGAAGAAGTCGCCCACCAGCGACGAGACGGTCGGGCCGGCGGTGGCGACCACGGCTCCCAGGGCCAGCCGGGTGATGAGCAGCCAAATGTAGGACTGGGCGGCGGCCCCGGCCAGCTCGGCGGCGCTCCACAGCAGGATGCTCGCTACCAGGAGGCGGGTCCTGGTCGTCCGGTCCACCAGGACCCCCACGGGCAGGGTGGCGAAGACCCCGATGGCCGTGGACACGGTGACGAGGAGGCCCACGTCGGTGTTGGAGATGTGCAGGGCCCGCTCCAGCGGGGTGGCCACCGCTCCCACGGTGGCCAGGTCGGCCGCCTCCAAGCCGATGACGGAGGCCAGCACCACGATGACCTTCAACCGGGCCGGGCCCCCGAGCGCCTCGGCGATCCGCTCCTCCTCGTGGCGCAGCCAGGCGTGCACCTTGGCAGGTGCCAGGAGGCGCTCGGGGATCACGGAACGCCATTACCCAGGTGTCGCCCCCGCCTACCGGGCCAGGCGCACCGGGAGGTGCTTTACGCCGTTCTGGAAGTTGGACCGGAGGCGGACCAGGGGGCCGGACTGCTCCAGGCGCTCCCGGCGGCCGAGCTCGCCGAAGAGAGACCGCATCTGGGTGCGGGCCAGGTGCGCACCGAGGCAGAAGTGGACGCCGAAGCCGAAGGAGACATGGTCGTTGGGCCGCCGCCCCACATCGAAGCGGTCGGGGTCCGAGAAGACGGCAGGATCGCGGTTGGCCGCCACGTGGAACACCACCACCTTGTCCCCGGCGCCCACGGGCTGACCACCCACCTCGGTGTCGCAGGTGGCGGTCCGCCGGAAGTGCATGACCGGCGGCCACCACCTCAGCATCTCCTCCACGGCACCAGGCAGGAGCGAAGGGTCGGACCGGACCCTTTCGTGCTCGTGGGGGTGGGTGAGCAGGCAGTACATGCCACCGGGTATGCCATTGCGCAGGGTCTCGTTGCCTGCCACGGCGAAGAGCCAGAACATGTTCTCGAACTCCTCCGTGGTGATGCCCTGGCCGCCTTCGTCCTCGGCCGCCAGCAGGAGGGACATGACGTCCTCGCCGGGATGGGCTCTCTTCCACGCCGCCAGCTCGTGGGCGTAGCGATAGAGGTCGGGCATGCCGTCCTTGCCCCGGGGGTTGGGGAGGCGGCCGTCGGGGCCAGGCACCGGGCGCAGGGGGGCAGCCGCCCGGGCCATGGGCGAGGCACCGGAGCTGGCCGGGTCGAAGGCGGCGCTCTCCGAGTACTCCTCGTCCTGGTAGCCGATGACCCGGTTGCTCCAGTCGTAGAGCAGGTAACGGTCGCCCTCGGGCAGGCCCAGCACCTCGGCCAGCGTGAAGAGGGGCAGGTCGGCCGCCGCCTGGGCGAAGTCCACCTCCTCACCGTCCCCGAGACGCTCCCACATGTCCGAGACCAGTTCACTGCAGCGCTGCCTGATGCGCTCCTCCAGGAGGGAGACGGCTCTCGGGGTGAAGGCCTTGGCCACCAGGCTCCGCAGTCGGGTGTGGTAGGGAGGATCCTGGTTCAGCATCTGGCGGGTGATGTAGGCGAGGTCCTCCGCCGTGTCCGCGTCCCTTATCTGAGTCCCGCGAGCCGACGAGAAGCGGCCCGCGTCCCTGAGCACCGCCTTTACCTCGGCGTGACGCCACACGGCCCAGAACCCGGGGCCGGCCGGCCAGCCCAGCACCGCCGGCTCCTCCACCCAGGAGACGGCGGAATGGGACCGCAGCTCGGCCAGCAGCCCGTAGGGGACCCCCCTCTCGTAGGTACGGGGGTCGAAGACCGGGAAGGGATCGGGCGGGGGGGCCACCGGGCGGGAGCGGTCAGGTGGGGTCCTGCAGCCGCGACGTCATTTGGCCAGGAAGCTCTGGACCGAGGTGGCCAGGGCGACGGGGACCTCGTCCATCGGGTAATGGCCGGAGTTGGCCATCACCTCCAGCTCGGCGTTCGGGTACCAGGGGATCCAGGTCTGGCGCATGACGTCGGCAGAGAGGGCCGGATCATGCTCGCCGGCGATGACCTTGACCGGCACGGGGTTCCCCAGCACCCTGTCGTGGAAGTCGGTCTTGGCCCAGGCGGTCAGGTAGCCGGCCACGGCAGCCTCGTCGGAGCACTCGACGGAGCGGGCCGTCATGTGGTCCAGCCACACACCCGTGAGGCGGCTGCCCGTGGTGAAGTCGATGATGGCCCGGCGGTGGGCGGGGTTGGCGGCGGCGCCCTCGAAGAGGGCCCAGGACTGCTCGTCGAACGGGACTCCGCTGGCAGGGACGGGGTTGATCCCCACCAGGCGCTCCACCCGCTCGGGGGCTTCCACCAGCACCCTCTGGATGGCCATTCCCCCCATGGAGTGGCCGACCAGCGAGAAGCGCTCCCAGCCCAGCTCGTCGGCCAGGTCGAGCACGTCGGCGGCGATCTCGTCCATGGTGTACCGGCCTGCCTGCCCCTTGGCTCCGCCGTACCCGCGGTAGTCCATGAAGGCGAAGCAAAATGAGCTCCGGTCCAGCCAGGCCCACATGCTCTCGTACGCCCGGTGATCCCCCAGCCAACCGTGGAGGGCAATGACCCGCCGGTCCCCGGTCCCTATGACGTAGTGGCTCGTGCCCATATGCCGATCATGCCACGCCGCCGGTGGCCGATCGCCGGGCTTCCTCGCTGAGGGCGGGCCCGACCTCGAGGAGGCGGGGCAGGAGCTCGGGGTGGGTCGTGTGGGCCTGGAAGGCGAGCCCGATGGTCACCCCATGGGCCGGTCGGGAGAGCACCTCGATGGCGTCGCCGGCCCGGACCACACCGGGCCTCAGGACTCTCAGGTAGGTCCCCGGGGCGCCGGCCTGCTTGAAGCGGCGCACCCAGCCCGCTTCGGCCAGCCAGCCGGCGAAGGTGCGGCAGGGGATCCGAGGGTCCGTCACCTGCAGCTCACAGGTGCCCACCTGCCAGCGCTCACCGATCAGAGCCGTGGTCAGGTCCAAGCCGAGGGTGGTGAGGTTCTCGCCGAAGACGCCGCAGTCGAGGCGCCGGCCCAGCTGGGCCTCCCAGAGGTCGAGGTCCTCCCGGGCGTAGGCGTAGACGGCCTGGTCGCTCCCGCCGTGATGGCGCCGGTCGCAGACGGCGTCGCCCGCCAGGCCGCTCCCGCCCGTGCCCTTGGGCCCGGGGTCCCGGACCTCGACCGGCCCGGGGACAGGCCTCTTGTCGATCCCGGTGAGGCCCGAGGGGGCGGAGGTGGGGGCGCTGGGCCGGGCCTCGCCCACGTTCACCGAGAGGACCAGGGCCATCCTGGGCAAGGTAGTACTTGGGCCGTGCTTCCCGGGCCCGGGGTGGTGGAGTCGATGGCCTCGCGACTGGCGGCCGCCGGGTGCGTGGCGGCCGGCGACGAGGCTGCCGAGCTGGTGGCCCGGGCACCTGACGAGGGGGTGCTGGAAGCCTGGCTGGGGCGCAGGGAAGGAGGTGAGCCGCTGGCCTGGATCACGGGCACGGTGCTGTTCTGCGGGCGCCCGGTGGGCGTCGACCCCGGCGTGTACGTCCCCCGCCCCCAGACCGAGGGCCTGGCCAGGCGGGCCGCCAGCTTGCTGCCGGCGAGGGGACGGGCAGCGGATCTGTGCACGGGGGCCGGGGCGGTGGCGGTGCACCTCATGGCCGCCGTGCCTGGTGCCCTGGTGGCCGGCACCGATGTCGACGAGAGCGCGGTTCGCTGCGCCCGGCGCAACGGGGTGGACGCAGTGGTGGGGGACGTCGACGGGCCCCTGGCGAGTGGCGGGTTCGACCTGGTTGCGGCCGTGCCTCCCTATGTCCCGACGGGGGAGCTGCAGTTCCTTCCTGTCGACGTCAGGCGCTACGAGCCTCCCCTGGCCCTGGACGGCGGTGGCGACGGGTTGGCTGTCGTCCGCCGGGTGGTGGCCGGCGCCGCCCGGCTGCTCCGGCCCGGGGGTTGGTTGCTGTTGGAGGTGGGCGGCAGCCAGGACCGCCTGGTGGAGCCATGGCTGGCGTCCTCGGGGTTCGGCCCGGGACTGGCGTGGCGTGACGACGAGGGGGACCTGCGCGGCGTGGCCGCCCGTCTCGACGCCTGAGCGCCGGAGGACGGGCGGGGGGAGCTGAGGTGCTGGATCGACATGCGGGGTAGTGTGGGGTGGTTCGCCGGTGTGGCGTGGCCGGCAGACCGGTTGGGTGATACGCCGGCCAGGAGCCCCCGTAGCTCAGTGGATAGAGCGTCGGTTTCCTAAACCGTGCGTCGCAGGTTCGAGTCCTGCCGGGGGCGCAGCTAACTGCTGTACAGAGGACGGCTCCCTGTGGACCATCTCCGACCTCCGACGAGATGGATCGGCCTCAGGAGCCGGCCGAGGTGCGCCGGTTCACCAGGACCCCTCTGCCCGACCTGTGGCCCGAACTGGCCAAGCGACGGCCCTCCCTTACTTGGCGAGCCGGCAGGCATGCATGAAGCCCGACGAGGCTCGATCCTTCGCTAACCTACAAACACGTAGGAGGTGTGAGGTGCCGCGACGAGTGGTCGCCGGGCGCCGGGTCGGCGACCTGGAGAGCGAGATCCTCGAGCAGCTCTGGGCGGCTCGCGCCTGGCTGTCCGGTCGGGAGGTCTGGGAGCGGCTCGGCGGGCTGGACCGGGCGTACACGACTGTCATGACCGTGCTCGGCCGCCTGGTCGAGAAGGGCCTCGTCGAACGGGTCGACGGAGGAAGGGGTCACCTCTACCGGGCAGCAGGCGACCCCGACGAGCTGACCGCCCAGGCGATCCGATCGCTGCTCTCTGCGACGGCGGACCCCGCAGCGGCGCTGGCGCACTTCGTCGAGGACCTCGACGACCCGGAGCTAGTGGCCGAGCTGGCTGCGGCGCTCGAGCGGGTGCGCCCCAAGTGAGCGACGCGCTCGTCGGGCTCGGCTTCTTCGCCCTGCTCATCGGGCTCCCTGTGCTCACGGCCCGCCGCCACGGCGTCTCGCCACGGGTCGCGGCCGGCGCGCACCTCGTGAGCCTGGTGGGGTGGGCGGTCCTGCCCGCGGTGTGGCTGGTGTGCTCGGGCAGCGCGCTCGGATCGTGGCTCTCGGGGATCCGGGCAACGGGGGGAGGCTGCCTGCTCGGACTCGACCACGGCCAGTGGGCGCTGCTCGGCTATGTGCCCGGGGCGGCCGTGCTCGGAGTGCTCGTGTGGCAAGGACTGCACCGGGCGGCCACGGCACGGCGCGCCGAGATGCGGGGGATCGCCCTCTCGGGATCGGTGCGCCGCCCGACGAGCGCCGGCGAGGTCTGGGTGGTGCCCTCGGCCCGGCCGGTTGCCTGCGCCACCGGGCTGTGGCGGTGCCGGGCGATGGTGTCCTCGGGGCTGCTGGCGCCCCTGGAGGCACCGGAACGCGAGGCGGTGTGCGAGCACGAGGCCGCCCACGTGCGCCTGGGGCACCCCCGCCTATTGATCTTCGGCGCGGCCGTGGCGGGCGCCTACGGCCGCTTCCCTCCCGTGTGCCGGGCGTGGGACGGGCTGCGCCGGGAGCTAGAGGCGGCGGCCGACGACGAGGCGGCCAGGGTGGTCGGCCCGGAAGCGGTGCTGTCCGCTCTCGTCAAGGTGGTCCTCATGGGTCGGGCCCCTTCGGCCGTAGCTTCACCAGGTTTCGGCGATGCGGAGCATCTGCGCTGGCGGATCGCAAGGCTCGAGGGCACCGGCGCGACCGAGACCTGGCCGACAGCGCTCGTCGGCACGGCGGCAGGGGTAACCGCCTCCGTCATGGCCTTGGTCGGCTGCCTGCTCGCCGGCGTTCCGGCGACGCTGCTCGGGTTCCTCTCCTGCTTGGGGGTCGTCGGCGCCCTGGGCCTGCGCCCCATGTGGGGGTGGGGACGCAAGGCCGCCGGCCCCTGAGCCTCGTCGCTCACCGGCGCGCCGGTTGAGGGCTCTACGCCGACCACCCTGCTCAGTGGTCGAGGGCCTCCAGGGCCGTCAGGTGCGCCCCGGTACAGATGAGGACCTGGCCATCCCGAGTGCACGGACTGCTCGGCGACCGAGCGCCCAGGTTGTCTCACTCGCCCCTGCGACGGCGGCGCCGAAGACGACGTGGGCCGCAAGGCCTCGCAGGTGGGTGGCGAGCGGATAGGCGCGGTTCGGGGCGGAGAAGCCGAGGAGCGGCGTCATCAGCTCGTCGGCGACAACCGCCATGGCGAGCCCGGTCGCCACAGCGGCCGCCGGCGCAGCCAGCCGGACCCGGTGTCGGAGGACCCCGTAGAGGGGAGCCCAGCTCATGGCCAGCCCGTAGTGGAGCCCGAGCCCGATCCGGTCGAGCACATGGTCGGACAGGGTGAGCCCGAGCCTGCGAGTGATCTTCTCCGCGGCAATCCGGTAGGGCGGCCCGGGGCGGACGGCGTCCTCGGCGGCCCGGGACTGTTCGGGCTCGTGGCGGTACAAGAACATGCTCACCGGCTCCATCGCCTTCGTCCCGACGTAGCCGGCCACGATCCCGGTTGCCGCGTCACCGGCGATCCCTCGTAGCTCCATTGCGCCTCCTCGACCTGTCCGCTATGTCCCCAACCCCTTACCCGTGAAGGGCGGCATTGACTCGCTCCCACGGATATGTAGTAGAGTAGGGACATGTGCTTGGGGCCCTGCATTCCACTCTCTTCCGATCTAGTCCGATCTGCCGGCTGACAGGGAGGCTGCCGTGGCGTTATCCGACACCGACCAAAGCCGCTCAACCTGGCAGGTCACCACACCGCCTCGCCCGGCCCGACCGGCGGGGGAGCGAAAGGGTCCGGGCGCGGCGATCTTGCTGCTCGTGCTCCCCGTGCTGTGCTGTGGCGGACCGGCGATCTTCGCCGCGTTGGCCGCGGCCAGCGCGGCCACCCTCGGCGTGGTGGGCGGGGTGATCGCCGCCCTGCTCCTCGCCGTGGCGCTCGGCCTCGTGGTGCGCAACCGCAGGCGTGCTTCGGCGTGCTGCACCCCTGCCAACAAGGCGTGGCGCCCGTGAGCGCCGCCCGGTCCCAGGCCCTCGTGGCTCCTCGGGTCCGGGCGCCCAAGGCGCTCGCCCAGGTGCTCGGGACCCCGTGGCGGATGGCCGGCTTCCTCATGGCATCAACCGTGGTGGCGTTCTTCTACACGCTGCTCCTGCCTTTCGACTACACCCAGCGCTTCGAGCTCGCCAACTGGGACTACCTGAGCGCCTACCTGCTCATCTGGGCGATCGTCCTCGGCCTCGCCATGGGGCTCGTCCTGAGCGTGCAGGTCTACGCCATGCGCAAGGTGGTGGCCGCCCGAGCCGCCAGCGGCGCGGCGGGAGGCGTGGCCTTCGTGGCGAGCCTGCTGCCGAGCTTCCTGTGCTGCACGCCGATCATCCCTTCGGTCCTCGCCTTTGTCGGGGTGTCGGGGGTCGGGCTGTACACGACGACCGGCACGCTGCAGCACTTCTTCGCTGTGCACCAGACCGAGTTCCTCGCAGCAAGCCTCGTCCTGCTCGCCCTCATGGGCTGGTGGGGGCTACGCAAGCTGGCCCGTGCCACCTGCCTCTCTGAGGAGGGGTGTGCGACGGAGGTGACGTCAATGGGCGAGGCCACCGCGGGCCCTATGGGTTGTTGCAGCACGCCTGAACGGAATGACCAGGGCGCAGGGAGCAATGGGCGGCCACCCGAACACTGGACGCCAGAGGGAGTCATGCGATGAGCAAGGCGGGGCGAGGGCAGGCGAGGAAGCAGCGACCCGAGCGCCCCACTGGAGGCGCAGCTCGCCGGGGAGGCGAGAGGCAGCGACGTCGCCGGAACCGGATGCTCTTCGGGGCCAGCGTGGTCGCGGTCGTGGCCATCGTCGGCCTCGTCGTGGGGCTGCAGGCAGCCAACCGCTCGTCCGGATCGTCCGGCAGTACATCGGGCAGTACGTCGGGATCGACGTCGTCTGCTGCGTACTTGCCGGTCGGGTCCACTGCCCCTTCTGGGGAGTTCACGACCCTCGGTGGCAAGACCGAGACCATCGCCGCCCTGCGGGGCAAGCCGGTGCTGCTCTGGTTCATGACGACCTGGTGTTCGTCGTGTGAGGCCGGCACCCAGGCGATGGCCCAGAACATCGCTGCCCTCGCCGCCGATGGAGTCCGGGTCGTCGAGGTCGAGAACTACCAGGACCTCGGTCAGTCCGGCCCCGCTCTCCCGGCGTTCGCAAGGACGCTAGCCGGTCGTTCCTTCACGAACCCTGACTGGACCTTCGGGGAGGCGTCGGCGACCCTCACCCATACCTACAACCCGCAGGCCTACTTGGACATCTACTACCTGATCGACGCCAACGGGAAGATCACCTACGTGAACAGCTCACCGGGATCGACCATGCCCCAATTGCTATCAGCCGCCAAAGGGCTTGCATGAGCGGGTACGGCGACCAGGGGCAGCCCAGGGCCCGCCCCGGGCGCAAGCGGTGGATGCTCGCCGCCGGCACGCTTGGCGTCGCCGTCGGCCTTGGCGCCTACTCGTTAGCCGGCACCGGAGGCGGCGCGACCAGGCCCCAGAGGGCGGTGGTCGCCTCTCGCGCCCAGCCATCCGATCCCACTGCACCGGCGCCGGTTGCGCCCGACGGCACCTACACGACGCCGTCGGGAGCTACCGCCACCATCGCGTCACTCCGGGGCACCCCCACCATGGTGTGGTTCGTGGCCGGGGGCTGCGCCAGCTGCGCGGCGAGCATCCCGGCCGTCGCAACCCACTTTCGCCAGCTCGCCCGCAGCCGGCTACGGGTGGTCACCCTCGGCCTCTACGGCGACTTTCCGCCTGGGCAGGCGGGTGTGGCCCAGCTGCTCAGCTTCGGGAAGTCGGCGGCAGGGTCTGCAGGAGCAAGCATCACCCAACCGGGATGGTTGTGGGGCATGGCGTCGAAGTCGCTCAGCTTGGCCTATGACCCCTCCGGCACCCCCGACCAGTACGTTCTGATCGGCCCCAGAGGCCATATCCGCTACCGCAACAGCGTCCCCGACTCGACCATGCCCCAGCTGCTCGCGGCGACCGCCCGGCTCACCGGCCTCCACCTTCCGGCTTCCCACCGCAGCCCGGCAACCAGCGTGGCGACGCTGCCGTGAACCGGTCGATCAGATCAGACACCGTCCGATCGCGGTGTGTGCGGATGAGCAGTGGGTTGGCTCGGGCCACCCGTAGGCGAACCGGGGTTCCGGGCCTGCTGGTGGCGCCCGGAGTAGTTGGCGCCGGGTGCGCTACGTGCGCGTCGGCCGCCGGGCCCAGGGCCGGCCCCGGGGTCGTGTCGGTCGTGGAACATCCGAGCCCGGGGCTATGCCAGGAGCCTCCTCGGCGCCGTAGGCGGCTGCAGGCGTCGTCTCGGGCCTAGAAGAGGGAACCTTGGCCCTCTCCCGGCTGAGGGGCAGGCTCGGGGGCAGGCGATCGGCCAGGTCCTCCAGGCGCTGAACCAGGCGCTCAAGGCTGGCAGGCGGGAGGGGCTCGAACCGGGCACCATTCCCCGTGACCGTGATCCAACCGGTCGGAAGGACGTCGTCGAGGCCCAGGTCCACGCAGGCCAGGCTCAGGCGGTGGGCGAGCAGGGACGGGTTGGGAACTGGCTTCGCCGCACCGGGACTGGGCGAGGCCCCCCCTCGAATCACCGAGAGGAGAGGACTGTCGCCAGGATGGGTGCTGGTTAGTTGATGTGCAGTGGTGCTCATGGTCTACTTAGCGTGAAGCTGGGGGGGTTGTGACAGGCGCCGCCCAGTCAGCGTATCAACATGGGCGGCGGTGGCGGCGGGGTCTGAGGGGGTAATGGTGGCGGCAGAGGCGTCGGAGCGCTTGCCAGCCCGGGGCCTTGGCCCCGAGTTGGGCAAGCAATACGAGGCCATGGCCGGCTGGGTGCTGGGAGCAGAAGGGCTGCGACGGGCCCGGGCTCTGCTCAGCGGGGCCCAGCTCACCTCCGAACTTGCTCAAGATCTCCAGAACGAGACCGCCATGCGCCTGCTCGTGACCTGCCAGCACCGTGAGCAACAGGGGAAGGGAGCTTTCGATGAGCTCCTGCCGGAGCGCTACGCAGCCCGAGCCATGAGGCATGTCCGCCAGGATCTGCTGCGAAGCGAGCGGCGCAAGGGCGGGTTGTTGGAGGGGTCGCCGGCCTCAGTGCACGAGGATGGCGCCGGTGACCAACCCAACGGGACGTGGCTCGGCGTGGCTGAGGAGCCGCTAGGAGTGCCGGAGGAGGCCGTCGACTCACTGGCTCGGGTTGAGGCTGAGCGAGCCTGTCGACAAGCAGTCAGGTGCCTCCTCGCGGCCGGGAGGACCGGAGTGGCGGCAGGAGCCTGCGCTCTCGCCTATCTCACCTTCGCGTGCCACCCTGAGGTTGCGCTCCCCGCCGAGGCGCCCCGACCAGAGGCCGGCGGGGACCAAGTGGCATGGGTAGCCCTGTGGGCGGGGATGCCTGAGCCACCTTCCCGCCGGACGGCACCAGGGATACAGCCGCCATCCGGCAGCGGCGTAGCCGGGCGCTGCGCGACCTGACCAGGCTCCTCCGCTTGGCAGCCCCCGGCTCAGAGCCAGAGGGGCTCGGTACCGAAGGCGGCCCGCCGTGATGGGAGCACGACGGTGCAGGAGGTGTAGGACAGCCTCTCCGGCTGGCCAGCGGACGCCAGGTCAGCGCGCTCGAGTTGCGTGTCTTCGCCCGGGCTGGCCTCGGCCCCGAGGACGCTGTCCGCTGGCTGGAGGCCGGAATTGGCCCCTATCAAGCCGAGGGGTACTGCAAGGCCGGGGTGAGCCTCGAGGGCGCTCTCCGCGGGAAGGAGGCGGGGATAGGCGGCTGGGAGGCGGCTCGCTATCTCGCCTCTGGCGTCGGTTTGGACGAGGCGGCGGCATGGCGGACCCGAGGCCTGGGCAGCCACCAAGCCCTTGCCTTCCGGGCCTCTGGCCTCAGCCCCAGCGAGGCGCCCGTCCAGCATTCTGGTAGCGCCGTCGAGCGGTCGCGCCCCGACGAGCCTGAGACTGAGCTCGGGAACGAGCTGACGTACGGAGGGCATGAGGTCGGTGGTTCCCCGGGCCATTGGCGGCCGCTGGCAGCCAACTGGGACGAGGAGTTGCATGCCTGGACGCTCCGAGACTGGCCCCCCGGACCGGCCGGGTCCGCGCTCCTCGATATCACTGAGCACATCCAACTCGAAGCCGACTACGCCCAGCCTGGGTCTCTGGTCGAGATCGCCATCGAGGCCGGATCGCCGATCGACCAACCCCGCGTGCCCGAGGCGGAGCGGCCTGCTGTGGATGCCCTCATCGGCTCAGGCAACCGGGCCAGGCTGGAGGCCCTAGCCCACCCCGGGGCCCGCGCTCGGTTCCAATACGTCGCCTCACCGCACTCCTCCAACAGGCTCCGGGACGCCCTGGGGCGTCTGGCGCTGCTGGTCGAGGTGGCCGAGACGGATGCCGATCCTCTTCGTCGAGCCCTCGCCCTCCTGGAGGCTGGCGCTCTCGCCAGCGTCGTGGACCCCCGGCTCGGGTTGCGCAAGGCCGCTGTGCGGTGGGCTCTGGAGGGAGCCAAGGAGCTCGAGGCTTCGGTGGAGGAGGGAGCACTAACCGAGGAGGGCAGGAACCACCTGCTCACCGAGGTAGCGCCCCGCGTTGGAGGCTGCTGGAGCACCAGGACGAGGTTGGACAGGCGTTCAGGCGAGCGGTCCTTGCTCTGGCAGGAGCGTCTGGAGGGAAGAGCGCAGCGGATACCGATCGCCTTTACGACCTGCCTCCACCATGGGCGCCACACGGCGGGAGGATGCCGGTAGTGCTACCCCTCTCCTCCAGCTATTTGCCGTCGGGGCGGGTGGATGTCACTACGCGGCCCGAGATCATCGTGCTTCCGCCAACGGGCCCGGTCACTGAGGTGCGGATAACGGTACGCCCGGTCGCCGGGTCCCCGGACCAGCCACCGGTCTGGGCTCAAGTCGTTGGCGGCAGGGAGGAGGTCATGCTGGCGCTGGCCCCCTTTTGTGAGCTCCCGGGGAACGATCGGCTGACGGCCCGCCTCTTCGTCCCCCCCATGGCCACCCCCTCCGAGGTTTCCAAGGCCGTCATCGGCGTCACCGAGGCTCCCGGGGGATCGCTCGGCAGTGTCCTTCTTGCTGGCCACCGGCATTCTGCTCACCTGGGCCGGCTGGCCGCCGATGCCCACCGCCGGGGCTGGTCCGCAGAGGCAGGCAAGCCCTGGAGGATTGCTGGGACCTCTTGGCGAAAAGCTCGGCGATGAGCAGCGGGCGACGCAAGCAGAGGGGCGGGCGACAGTCGCTGAGGAGCAAGCGGCGGGGCTGGCAAGCCCGCCTTTCCGTAGCAGGAAAGGAGCCCCCATGGATCCCGGTGCCCCGCTGTTGGCTGACCAGGTCCAACGCCGCTAAGGAGGGTGACCAGCCACGGTTATCGAGATACTTCTCCCCCTTACCGCTCCATGTGCCCCACGACCCGGCCGTCACGGGAGAGGCGGAGGGGAGGTAGGTACTGGCCGGCGTAGGTACGCACCCACCACTGGCCGGTGCGGCGCCGCTCCCCGAAGGTGGTGAACCGGTACCGGTAGAGCTGGGCCCGGATCGCCCCGGGCGGCTGGCCGCCGAAGGGGTCCCGGCGCAGCAGCCGGCGCGCCCCCCTATCGGCAGCGAGCAGCTTCCCGACCAGGGCGACCAGCCAGCCCTCGGCGTAGGCGGGCGAGATGGCCGCGAACCACATCAGCCAATCCAGGCGCAGGTGGTAGGGAGCCACCTGGGGAGGCCGGCGCCGGAGGGAGCCGGGCTTGCCCTTGAACTCGTACTCCTGCCAATGCCCGTCGCTGTCGGTGCCCTCCAGCACCACCTCGTAGCGAACCTTGGTTACCGAGCCGAAGGCCCCGTAGGTGTTGACCAGGTGGAGCTTGTTGAACGAGGCGTTCATGAGCTGGCGCCTGGAGACCAGGTTGTGGGCCGGCCAGTAGCTGAGCCCGGCCACGAGGGCCGTGGCGGTGAGGACGAGGGCCACGAACCAGGCCGGGTCGGTGAGGGCATGGGCAGGAGGGGCGACGGGGACCACGTGGGAGAGGGCGGTGTCGTCCATGGCCGAGGTGGCGAGCACGATGGTGAGGGCGTTGAGCCAGGCGAAGTTGCCGCTCAGCAGCAGGTATGACTGCGTGACCACCACCACGGCGGCGGCAATGTCAGCGGCCGGCTGGGGGGCGAAGAGGGCGAAGGGGACAACCAGCTGGGCGAAATGGTTTGACGCCACCTCCACCTTGTGCAGCGGCCGCGGGAGGCGGTGGAAGTACCAGCTGAGAGGGTTGGGCATGGGTTGGGTCTCGTGGTGGTAGTAGAGGCAGGTGAGGTCCCGCCAGCACCGGTCGCCCCTGAGCTTGATGAGCCCGGCCCCGAACTCCAGGCGGAACACCAGCCAGCGCATGATGAAAATGGTCACGATGGGGGGGGCCACCCGGCTGGAGCCGAGGAATATGGCGAGGAAGCCCGCTTCCAGGAGGAGGGACTCCCACCCGAAGCTGTAGAAGACCTGGCCCACGTTCACGATCGAGAGGTAGAGGGCCCACAGGAGGAGCCACACCAGCATGGTCAGCCATGGAGGTCCGAGGTCGGGCCCCCCGGCGAGCTGGGCGGCGGCCAGCGCCCAGCCCAGCCCGGCAGCCAGGTAGAGGGCCCGGTCGCTGTAGTGCAGGCGGAACAGGCTGGGGGTGGAGCGCCAGCTCGTGACGCGCAGCAGGCGTGGCACCGGGAGGAGCCCCCTCTCGCCCAGCAGCGGGACGAACTGGTCCAGGGTCGCCGTGAAGGCGATGAGATAGACGAGGGCCAGCCCCCGCTCCAGCACCAGCCGGCTCAGCCAGTAGTCGGGGGCGGGAAACCAGCTGGATACCCACGCCGGCACGGGACCCCCCTGGAGCGCTAGGGGCCCGGCGAGGCGGGCGTGCCGCTGTCGGCCGGTCGACCCCCGATCTCACGGTGGGCGGGCTCCCGCCCTGCGGGCTGGGTGGGGCGCACCAGGCCGGCAGGGGGGGCAGGGATGGGGCAGGTGACCGGTTGTGCCTCCTCGACGAGGACGCTCTCCCCGTGATGGCGGATCTCGAGGGCGGGTCCGGCTGCCAGCCGATAGGTGGCGGTCTCCCCGGCGGAAGCAGCCTTGATCTCGACTCGCAGCCTCCTGCCACGCCACCATACGGTGAAGCAGAGGCCGCGGAGCTGCCGAGGCAGCCGGGGGGCGAAGCACAGCACGCCTTCTCGCGCCCTCATCCCCCCAAAGCCAGCCACGAGGGCCAGCCAGCTCCCCGCCAGGGAGGCCAGGTGGACGCCGTCCCTGGTGTTGTGCTGCAGGTCGTCCAAATCTATGAGGGCGGTCTCCCCCAGGTAGTCGTAGGCGAGGTCGAGGTGGCCCACCTCGGCGGCCATGACGGCCTGGCTGCAGGCGGAGAGCGAGGAGTCCCGGACGGTTATCCGTTCGTAGTAGGCGAAGTTGCGCGCCTTCTCCTCATCCGAGAACTGGTCGGGGCACAGCTGCATGGCCAGCACCAGGTCCGCCTGCTTCACCACCTGCTTGCGGTAGATGTCGAAGTACGGGTAGTGGAGGAGGAGCGGGTACGTCTCCGGTGGGGTGGAGGCGAAGTCCCACACCTGGTGGTGGGTGAACCCCTCCGACTGCGGGTGCACCCCCCTCACCTCGTCGTAGGGCACCACCATGGTCTTGGCCGCTGCCACCCAGCCCGCCACCTCCTCCTCGCCGATGCCCAGCTCGCCCGCCCGGTCAGGGTGCCTGCCGGCGGCCTCGGCGGCAGCCAGCAGGTTGTGGCGGGCCATGAGGTTCGTATAGACGTTGTTGTCGGCAATGGCGCTGTACTCGTCGGGCCCGGTGACCCCGTCGATGCGGAACTCACCGTTGTCGCCGTTGTGGCCCAGGGCCTTCCATAGCCGGGCGGTCTCGGCCAGCAGCTCCAGGCCCACCTCCCGCTCGAACTCCATGTCCTCGCTGGCCTCGACGTAGCGCCGGGCGGCATCGGCCACATCGGCGGAGACGTGGAAGGCCGCTGTGCCCGCAGGCCAGTACCCCGAGCACTCCTCGCCCCGGATGGTGCGCCACGGGAACGCCGCCCCGGCCAGTCCCAGGCGCTGGGCCTGCTCCCTCGCCGCTGGCAACGTGCTGTGCCTCCAGCGCAGCTCGTCGGCCGCGGCCCGGTGAGCGGTGTGCATGAGGACCGGGAGCACGAAGGTCTCGGTGTCCCAGAAGGTGTGCCCCTCGTAGCCCGGCCCGGTCAGCCCCTTGGCGGGGATGGCCCGGCGCTCGCCCCTGGCTCCCGCCTGCAGCACGTGAAAGAGGGAGAACCGGACTGCCTGCTGTATCTCGGGGTCCCCGTCCAGCTCCACGTCGGCATGGGCCCAGAAGTCGTCGAGATAGTCCCGCTGCTCGGAAACCAGTCCTTCCCAGCCCGTGATCCTGGCGGCGGTGAGGGCCGCCATCGCCTGGTCCCGCAGGGCGGGCAGGGACCTGGTCGCCGACCAGCCGTAGGCGACGAACTTGACCAGGCACAGCTTCTCCCCGGGCTCGAGGGTCACGGCGACCGTCACCCGGGCCCAGTCCCGAGTGGAGTCCCCCATGACCTTGAGCCCCTCGGGCCCGGTGATGACGTGGTCCATGGCGGCCGAGACCCGGATGGTGCTGAGCTGGGTGGAGTGGATGAGCTGGGCCAGGCCGTCACGGGCAGCGTGGTGCTCCGAGATCAGCGCCGGAGTGGCCCCTAGCGCCTCCCTCGGATCCCCGCTGGCCCGGGGCAGCTCCTCGTTGGCGACCAGCTCGGACTGGAGCACCACCCGGGCCTGGGTGTCGACGGGCTCCACCTCGTAGCGGATGGCCGCCACGGCCCGTTGGGTGAACGAGACCAGGCGGGTGGAACGGACTCGGACAGTGCAGTCGGCTGGCGATGTCCACTCCGTGTCCCGGGTGAGCAGGCCCGCCCGCAGGTCGAGGCAGCGCTCGTGGTGCCGGAGCTGGCCGTAGCGGATGTCCAGCGGCTCGTCGTCCACGAGCAGCCGGATGAGCTTCCCGTTGGTCACGTTTATGAGGCTCTGGCCCGACTCTGGATAGCCGAAGCCGGCTTCGGCGTAGGGCATGGGGTGCAGCTCGAAGACGCCGTTCAGGTAGGAACCAGGGATGCCGTGGGGCTCGCCCTCGTCAAGGTTGGCCCGCCAGCCGATGTGCCCGTTGGCCAGGGCGAAGATGGACTCGGTCTGGGCCAGGATGTCGAGGTCCAGGTGGGTCTCCCTCACCTGCCAGGGCTCTATGGGGAAGTTGGGGTGCTGGATCACCGCCTGGCGCCCTCCTCTATCAGCTCGGCCAGGTCCCTCACCACGAGGTCGGCACCGTGGGCCCTCAGCTCGGCGGCCTGGCCCACCCGGTCGACGCCTATCACACGGCCGAAGCCGCCGGCCCGGCCTGCCTCCACCCCGGCCAGGGCGTCCTCGAACACCACTGCCTCGGCCGGCTCGACGCCGAGGGCCCGGGCGGCGGCGAGGAAGGTGTCGGGAGCGGGCTTGCCGGCCAGATGCTCGCGCTCGGCCACCACCCCGTCGACCCGGGCGTCGAAGAAGCCCTCGATCCCCGCTGCCACCAGCACGTCATGGCAGTTGGCGCTGGACGAGACGACAGCCCTGGCCAGCCCGGCCCTGGTGACCTCTTGGAGGTAGCGCACGGACCCCTCGTATGCCTCCACTCCTCCTGAGCGGATCTTCTCGAGCACCAGATCGTTCTTGCGCCGGGAGAGCCCGTGGACCGTCTCGCTGCCCGGCGGGTCGTCGGGGTGGCCCTCGGGGAGGGAGATGCCGCGCGACTGGAGGAAGGAGCGGGTGCCGTCCAGACGGGGCTTGCCATCCACGTACTCGTCGTAGTCCCTCTCGGCGTCGAAGGGGACGAACGGCTCCCCCGTGCGCCGGGAGCGGGTTCGGAGGTAGGCGTCGAACATCTCCTTCCAGGCCGCGGCGTGGACCCTGGCCGTGCTGGTGAGCACTCCGTCCAGGTCGAACAGGCAGGCACGGGCTCCGTCGGGCAGGCCGAGCACGGCCCCGAGCCTATGGCCCCCCAGCCATCCCCCGCCGGTGCTCGCCGGGGCGAGAGGGCCGGCCTTCTCCCCGGGTTCCCTGGTTGGCCCTCGGCCGGGGGCCCTACTGTGGCCCCGGTAGGCAGAGGTGGCAGGAGAGGAGCGAGGAACGGAACGGGAGCCGAAGAGCCAACCAGCCGAAGGGCCGGCGCAGCCAGGTCCCGACGAGCTGGACGTGGGTGGTCCCCAGCACGGCTGGCGCCGCATCCTCGTCGAGCCCCCCCGTCCGGACCGCATCCGCCGGCGCCCCGATGCCCACTGGTTCGCGGTGGGCACGGTCTGCATAGGGGCCTTCATGGGCCAGCTGGACGCCAGCATCGTGACCCTGGCCTTCCCCACCCTGGAGCGTTCCTTCAACGCCAGCCTGGGAGCGGTCACCTGGGTGGGCCTCACCTACCTGTTGGTGCTCGTGGCCCTGGTCACCGCGGTGGGGCGCTTCGCCGACATGATCGGGCGCAAGCTCCTCTACACCTATGGCTTCATGGTCTTCATCGTGGGCTCGGGCCTGTGCGGCATAGCGCCGAGCCTCCTCGCCCTGAACGGGTTCCGAGTGCTGCAGGCCGGGGGGGCGGCCATGCTCCAGGCCAACAGCGTCGCCATCATCTACCTGGCCATGCCCCCGGACAAGCTGGGCCGAGGGATAGGCATCCAGGGGGCGGCCCAGGCCCTGGGGCTCGCCCTGGGGCCGACCGTGGGCGGGCTGCTCATAGCCCTCGGGGGGTGGCGGCTCATCTTCTTCGTGAACGTGCCCGTGGGCATCCTGGGCACGGCCCTTGGCTGGTTCCTCATCCCGCGCTCCCGCCACCTGCAGGAAAGGGTCCGCTTCGACTGGCTGGGCCTAGGGCTGTTCGTGCCCGCCGTGATCTGCTTCCTGGCGGCGGTGTCGTTCGGGGACGAGGCGGGCTGGGGCTCGCCGCTCATCATCGGCTTGCTCGTGGCCTCGGCGGTGCTGGTGGGGGCCTTCGTGCTGAGGGAGCGGCACTTCTTCGCCCCCATGCTGGACCTGTCCCTGTTCCGCCGGGTCCCGTTCTCGGCGGGCATCTCCAGCGGCCTCCTCTCCTACCTGGTGCTGTTCGGCGTGCTGTTCGTGGTGCCCTTCTTCCTGGAGAGGGGCCTTGGCATCGGGCCCGGGCGGGCCGGCCTGGAGCTGACGGTCATGCCCGTGGCTCTGGGGGTGGTCGCCCCTCTGGCCGGCAGGCTGGCCGACAAGGTGGGCGCCCGCCCCCTCACGGTCTCGGGCATGGCCCTGGCGGCGGCCATGTTCGTCGGCCTGGCGCTGTTCCACGACAACCTGGGGGCCTTCCTTGGTGAGCTGGCCCTCCTCGGGGCGGGGCTCGGCCTCTTCACCCCTCCCAACAACGCCGCCATCATGGGCTCGGCGCCCCGGGAGCAGTCCGGGGTGGCAGCGGGGGTCCTCAACATGACGAGGGGCATGGGCACGGCCATGGGGCTGGCCTTCACCAGCCTGGTGTTCGGGCTCGTGGTGGGGGCCAACCGCCACAGCGGATCGCTGGTCACCCACGGGTTCGTGGCCTCGGCCCTCTTCTTGGCCATCGTCTCGGTGGTGGCCATGATCCTGGGGGGGCTGAGGGGGCGGACCGGACTCAACCTGGACCCCCTGGCCACCGCCGAGTGAGCGTCGCCGGCCCTGTTGGCGTCCTCGTGGGGCCCCAACGGCTATGCCCCCCTCGAGCATCTCCACCGCCGGTTCCCCTTCTCTCCTCGGGGAGCGCCGGCAATGGGAGGCGCCCCGGCCCTCTCAGGCCCTTCCTACCTCGCTCAGGCGCTGGGCGGCGAAGAGGTGGAACCGGGTGGTGTGCACCAGGTCCTCCACGTGGACCCGCTCGTTGCGGGCATGGGCCCTGGCATCCTCATCGATGTCGGCGGAGCGCCTGAAGGGCGAGAAACCGTATGCCGTCGTCCCGAAGCTCTCCCGCATGAAGTGGGAGTCGTTGAACCCGGTGCTTATGGTGGGGAAGACCGTGGCCCCGGGGTCGTGGCGGTCAAGGAACTCCTGGCAGATGCGGGCGAGGGGGGAGTCAACGGGCGAGGTGGTGCCTCCCGTGGGCTCCTCCAGGAAGGCGATCTCGTAGGCGAGGTCGTCACCGAGGGCCCGGCGAAGCTCGGCCTCGAGCTGGGGCGGCGTGGTGCCTGGCAGCACCCGGCAGTCGCACTCCACGCTGGCCCGGGAAGGGATGACGTTGCGGGCGGGGGACCCGGTGAGCCGGGTGGGGGAGATGGTGGTGCAGAAGCGGGCCGGCAGGGTGCGCTCCAGCCAGGGGTGGAGAGAGCCAGCCCTGGCGATGGCCTCCTCCAGGTTCCCGTCGGGGGAGCCCACCAGCAGCTCCAGCATGCGCCTCCCGGCAGGGGTGACCGTGCGCTCCGGCTGGTACTGGCCCAGCCGCCCGATGATGGTGGACAGGCGGAGGACGGCGTTGCTGGGGGAGGGGACCGAGGCGTGGCCAGCCTCCCCGAGGACGGTCACCAGGGCAGGCAGGGTGGCTTTCTCGCCCACGTTCAGGGTGACGAGGACCCGGCCATCGGCCAGCTCCAGGCGCATCCCTCCCCCCTCGTCCAGCGAGTAGTCGCAAGCCAGATCGGGGCGCTGGTGACGCAGCCAGGTGAGGCCGACCTGGTGTGTGCCGTCCTCCTCGTCGGCCTGGGCCACGAACACCAGGTCTCCTCGCGGGCGCCAGCCGGAGCGGGCCAGCAGGGCTATGGCCACGGCCCGGGCGGCGGTCTGGTTCTTCATGTCGACGGCGCCCCGTCCCCAGACGTAGCCGTTGTCGTCGAGGTCCCCGGAGAACGGCCCCCTCTCCCAGTCGGGGGCGTCCTCGACCGGGACCACGTCGGTGTGGCCGAGGAGGGCGAGTGACGGCCCCTCACCCGTTCCTTCTATGCGGGCGATCAGGTTGGCGCGCTCCGGCTCCCTTGCCACCAGCTCGCAGGGCAGGCCTGCCGCCTCCAGATAGGCCTTGAGCACCACGGCGGCGCGGGTCTCGTGGCCCGGCGGGTTGGAGGTGTCGGCTCGGAGCAGGTCCTGCAGGAGAGGCACCACCTCCCGAGCCAGGTCGCTGTCGCTCGGCTCCACCACGGCGCTACTTGGTGAGGTACCAGTCCTCAGGGGTGATGGGGCCCACCGGGTTGAAGCTGACCCCGTGGAGCTTGTTGCTCACCTCGCTGATGGTGTAGGTGCACATCTGCCAGATGACGGGCAGGTTCCGGCTCAGGTAGGCGTCGTAGCTCTTCATGACGGCCGAGGAGTTGGAGTGGATGGTGTCGTTGATCAAACGGTCGGCCGTAGGGCTCGAGTAGCTGTTCCCGTCGGGGGCCCCCGTCTGGAACAGCAGCTCACCGGTGGGCACGGGGGGGTAGGACCAGGCGAATCCGGCCCCCCAGTTCCCCATCTGCCATTTGCACTGGGCCTGCGAGGGCGTGCAGGGGAGGGTCTCGCTGACCACGGTGTTGAACGGGGCCGACGACAGGCTGAGGACGATGCCGGCCTGGCCGGCGTCGCTCTTGTACACCTCCATCTCCCGCTGCATGTAGGAGCTGCCGCTCAGGTAGAGGAGGTTGAACTTGAGCTGCTGGCCGGCCTTGATGCCCGCCCCGCAGTGGCCAGCGCCGGCGCCGGGACGCGTGCACGTGGCCGGCCCCGAGGCGGGGATCTTCCACCCGTGGGTCTGGAGCAGCTTCCTGGCCGCGCTGATGCTGAACGGGTAGGGGTTCGACTCCTGGACCTTGCTCAGATAGGGGTTGGCGGGCTTGGGGGGTATGGGGCCGTAGTCGGGGTAGCCGCCCTTGCCGTCCAGGATGGTCTTCACGTCGCCGGTCTGGTCCATCAGGTGCTGGAGCGCCTGGCGGATGTAGAGCTGGTGGAAGATGGGCCCCACCTGGGGGTTGTTGAAGTTGATGTCGATGTAGTTGATCTGCCACTGGGCCCAGCGGAGAGGGTGGTAGCCCGCCCTCGAGGCCAGGCTCTGGCGACCCAGGTCCTGGGCCGGTAGGTACCCGACGCTCAGCTGGTTACCGGTGAGGAGGGTGTCGAACTGGGCCGAGTCCGAGGTGAAGGGCAGCTCCTCGAACTTGGACAGGTGGGGCTTGTCGGGCCCCGAGTAGCGGGGGTTGGGCACGAAGGTGAGGTGACCGGTGTTGTCAAAATGGGTCATCTTCCAAGGGCCGTCCACCACCTTCCACAGGGGGTTCGTGTTGTAGGTGGAGGTGTCCTTGGCCTGGCCGGCCAGGAAGTTGTAGACGGCCTTGGCCCCCTTGGTGGTGGTGTCGTAGTTACCGACCTTGCCGGTGGCCGAGGTCTTGTCCCAGGCATGCTGGGGGAGCGGGGTGATGTTGGAAAGCTCGTCCCCCGTGAACCAGGCCTGGTTGTAGGCCCGGTTGAGGTGGAAGACGACCTCGTAGGGCCCCTTGGCCTGGTAGCTCGTCACGTTGTCGGGGAACTTCCCCTTCACGTAGTTGCCGTACTGAGCCTTGTTGGCCACCAGAAGGTTCATGAAGAACGTGACGTCCCGGCTGGTGACCGGCTTGCCGTCGGACCACTGGTAGTGCTTCAGCTTCACTATGACGGTCTTGCCGCCGTCCGTGTAGACGGGCGGGTAGGCCAGGCTCTTCTTGGGGTTGAGCCCCACCCCGTACCCATCCCCCCCGTAGAAGTAGAGAGGGCGGTATATGAGGCCCTGGAAGTAGCCGATGTTGGCCACGGTCAGGTCGGCGGCGGGGTCGAGGGGAAAGATGTAGTTGGGCGTGCCCTGCGCCCCCTCGGCCAGGGTGGCCGTGCCCCCCTGGACAGCGCTACTCGACGGGGCCGAGCTGGTCGGCGACGAGGCCGAGGTGGACTTGGCGGCCGACTTGGAGCTGGTGGTCGATCCGCACGCGGCCAGCACCAGGGCCAAGGCGCCGGCCAGGACGACCATCCTGGGCGTGGTCAGTTTTCTACCCCCCGAGGACTGCCCCATGGCGGTACCTCCTGGTTGTTGGTGGCGTGCAGAGCTTTGACCCCCGGCCTGACCATGTCAATATCGCCTAGACCACTATCTAGTGGTGCTTAGACTAAGATTTGCTGATGCTCAACCCGGTGGCGCTGCGCTCGCTGCGGGAGGTCCTGGCCACGGGATCCTTTGCCGAGGCGGCTGCCCACCTCGGGTACACCCCGTCGGCCGTATCCCAGCAGATGACCAGCCTGGAGCGCGTCCTCGGCCTGGCCCTGTTCGAGCGTCACCCCCGCAGCGTCCGTCCCACTCCTGCCGCCCGGGCGCTGGCGGGATCGGTGGACCGCTTGCTCACCGAGCTGGAGCGGGTAGAGCGCGAGATCCAGGCACTGGCCGCCGGCCAGCGAGGGGCCATTCGGGTGGGCGCCTTCCCCACGGCGGGGTCGCGGATCGTCCCCGAAGCTCTGGCCAGCTTCGTGGCCGAGCGCCCGGGGGTGGACGTGTACCTGGAGGAGGGAGAGCCCGACCAGCTCGTCCCCTCCCTCGTGGGCGGCAACCTGGACCTGGCCATCGTCTACCACTACGACCTGGTGCCGACCGCCTGGCCCGACAGCCTGGGGGCGGTGGCGCTCATGGACGAGGACCTCTTCGTCCTGGTCCCGGAACGCCGGTCGCACCGCCACGGGAAGGCGGTGAGCGTGGGCGAGCTCAGGTCGGACACCTGGATATCCAGCGACGAGGACGGCCCGGGGGCCCAGTGCCTGGTGAGGTTGTGCGCGGCAGAGGGGTTCAGCCCGCGCATCGCCTTCCGCAGCAACGACTACGCCGTGGTCTGGGGCCTGGTGCGGAGCGGCCTAGGGGTCGCCATGGTGCCCGCCCTCGGGCTGGGGGAGGGGCCCGGTGTCCGGGCCTTGCGCCTGGCAGGGTCCCCGCCCCGGCGCCACGTCGTGGCCCTGCACCGGTCCCTCGACACCAACCCCCTCCTCGACCCCATGCTGGAGTGCTTCCTCGGGGCCTGTGCCCGCTAACCGCCCGGGGGGCTGATCCGCCCGTCGCCTGCTGCCCCGGCCCAGGGGCTCCCGTTCGGCGCGTCCTGGGCGCTTGGCGCTCAGTCAGTCGTGGCGGGCCAGGAACCGCTCCACTGCGTCGAGGTAGCGCTGGGGCTCCTCCCAGAAGGGCATGTGGGACGATTCCTCCAGGATCTCCTGCTCAGCGCCGGCTATGCCCTTCACCAGGGCCTCCTGCAGCACGGGGGTGGCCTCGTCATGGCGACCCGATACCACCAGGGTCGGGACGGTGATTCGGCCCAGGCGACCCTGCGAGCTCCAGTCCTTGATGGAGCCGATCACGTGGAACTCCGATGGGCCGTTCATGGTGTGGTACACGGTGGGGTCTGCCTCGATGGCGGCGAAGGTCCGGGTCACCTCCTCGGGCCAGGGATCGCAGCGGCAGACGTGCCGACGGTAGAAGACCTCGCAGGCGGCGCCGTACTCGGGGTCATCGGTCGTCCCCGCCGCCTCGTGGCGGCGGAGCGTGGCCTCCACATCGGGAGGCAGGCCAGCCCGGAGGCGGTTGGCCTCGGCGACGAAGGCCGGGAAGGAGGCAGCCGTGTTGGAGAGGACCAGGGAGCGAAGGCCGGCGGGTTGGCGGATGGCGTGCTCCTGGGCCAGGAACCCACCCCAGGACTGGCCGAGCAGGTGGTAGCGCTGCCCGATGCCCAGGTGGCGGAGGAGGTTGTCCAGCTCGGCCACAAACAGCTCCACCGTCCAGAAGTCGGCTCCTCGGTCGGGCAGGTGGGTGGAGTTCCCGTTGCCCAGCTGGTCGTAGAGCACCACGGGCCGGCCCCTCTCGGCCAGGCCAGTGAGGGGGAGCAGGTAGTCGTGCACCGCTCCGGGGCCGCCGTGCAGCACCACGAGGGGGGCGGGGCCGCCAGCCTCCAGGTCCCCGTCTACCCGGTACCAGGTCTGGTGCTCCTCGAAGGCGGCATAGCCTTCCGTGCCGGCCTGCCTCAGCGTTGCCATCGGGTCGTGAGCCTATCCCGGCGTCACGGCTTGGCTCGGGCCGGGGCAGCCCGGTGGGCGGCGCCGGCCGCCGCCCACAGGTGCAGGGTGGCGTACGCCCGCCACGGACGCCAGCACTCAGCCCGCCGGCGGAGCTGGTGGCCGTTGGGCAGGCCGAGGGACTGGGCGCCCCGCCGGACCCCGAGGTCGGTCTCGGGGAAGGCGTCGGGGTCGCCGAGGGCCCGCATGGCGATCATGGTGGCGCTCCAGCGACCGACGCCCGGCAGGGCGAGGAGGCGGGCCCGCACCTCGGCTGGAGGGGAGGACGGGTCCAGGATCAGATCGCCAGAGGCCACTACCCCCGCCAAGGCCTTCAGGGCCCGGGCTCGCTGGCGGGTGAGGCCGACGGTGGTGAGGTCTGCTTCCGCCACCGCCGCCGGGGTGGGGAAGAGGTGGGTGAGACGGCCCTCCGGCCTGGGGAGCGGGCGGCCCAGGCGGGCCACCAGGCGTCCCATGAGGGTCGAGGCGCCGGCCACGCTCACCTGCTGGCCCACGACCACCCGGACAGCCACCTCGAAGCCGTCCCAGGCCCCGGGGCGGCGCAGCCCCGGTCGGGCTGCCACCAGGGGGGCGAGGACCGGGTCGGATGAAAGGGCGGCATCCACCACCACCGGGTCGCCATCGGCGTCCAGGAGATGACGGAGCCGCCTGATCGCCCAGGAGGGGGCGGGACCAGGTCCCTGGGGGCGGCCGGGGGTGCGAACGGCCGCATCGACCCCAGGTCCGCAGCTTCGCAGCGACACCTCCACGACCAGGGGACCCCCGTCACCGCCTGCCGTGCGGCGGTAGGTGGCGGCCGTCACCTCCTCCACGCCCGGGATGGCCCGGGGCCTCAGGAAGGCGAGGAGGGAGGCGGTGTCGTGGGTGGTGGGGAGGGCCAGGGGCACTGGCTCTCTTGTAGTCCGGTCCTGTGAGGGCGGCCAGCCGTCCCGCCCCGGGGGCCCGGCCTGGGGCGCGCTTGCCCGGGGAGTCGGTGTGCTCTACTCTGGCACGCATAGTCACTTAGGGAAGACTCTTTGTCGTCCCTCTGGGCTGGGGGCTGCTTCCCAGGGTGGCCCCGGCGGCGGTGCTGGCTTCCTGACCCCCCCGGCCAGCGCCGCCGCTTCACGTCGGCGCAGGTGTGGGTCGCCCTCCGCTTGGGTTCTTGCCTCCCGGTGTCCGGCAGTCACCATGATCGAGGTCCCTGGTGCCGGCACGGCCCCACCGCCGGCGGGGGAGGGCCTCCCGTCGAGGAGGATGGGGTCGGCCCTCAGCGGAAGCGGCGACCCCGGGAGAAGAACTCGTCCTCGTCCCAGGGATCGGGTGCCGCCTCCATGGGCAGCCCGAGCTCGGCCCGGTGGACCGGATTGGCCTCGGGGGCCAGTTGGGGCAGCTCCGCGGTGGGCTGGTCGGCGAGACCCGACTGCTCGGGACCGGCGGCTCCGGCCCAACCGGCTGTGTCTCCGCTCCCGAAGAGGTCATCGACGAGGTTGCCCTGGCTCTGGGGCTCGCCCGGCCAGCCGCCCCCCGAGGAGTCGTGACCGGCACCGGCATCAGGGATGGGGTCACCACTCTTGTCAGAGAACAGCTCAGCCAGCAGGTCATCGGGAGGCTGGAGCAGCTGAGGGTCCACGGGCGCCGCGATCTCCCGGGGGGGAGTGGGGGGGGCCAGCGGATCGGGGAGGTCGATGGTGGCGAGAGGCAGTATGCCGAACTCGGCAGCAAGGAGGGCCTCGTCGTCCTCGGTCTCGTAGTCCTCCTCCAGGACCTCACTCATTCCCTCATCCTGCTCAGTCGTCAGCGCCATCTCCTCCCAGGGCACGCCCAGCAGGCTGGCAACCACCCTGACCTGCTCGGGTCCGGCCAGGGCGCGGAAGGCCTGGACCACCCCGTCTGCCGCCATCCCCTCGGTGGGGGCCTCTTGCTCGAGCACCGTCACTAACCTCCTGTTGCTCCTGGGTGGGGGTATCGGCGCCGGGGTGTACGGAGGAAAGGGGTTCTTGTTTTGATTTGATCTCCTTCCCCGGGAGGAGGGACGGAGACTCGTAGACTCCCCCCAACAGTCGCTTCGGGCAGGCGCCGAGGTATTGGCGCTCGTCGAACCTGACGAGAAAGGACTCATGGAGAACCGCCGAGCCCTACCCTCCTGGCATGGTGGCTGATGGCACGGCCAGGGTGGCGGGCAGCCCACCTCAGGATCGGAAGGTGAGGTTGTCCCCCGGGAGGGGCCAGCGCTTCTATGTCTGGGATGCGCTGGCCGCCGCCAGGGCGGGCAGCAGGGCCGCGGGCGAAGTCTTCCCCGAGGTCGGGGGGCCCCTCAGGACGGCCCGCTTCCGGCGCGAGTTCTCGGCCCTGGCGGAGGCCGTCACCGGGGTGGAGAGGTGGGGAAGGCTCGGATTGTGGGCGGAGGCCGCAGCCCGGGTCCTCATAGTGCTGCGAGGCGTCGAGTGGTGGCAGGAGACCCGGGAGTGGCCTCCTCCTCCCCAGCCCAGCGAGACGCCGGACATGGTGTGCGACGTGGCCGAAGTTCTGGCCGGCAGGGCCGCCCAGCGGGGCCACATGGTCCACGTGGGCGAGCCCTATCCCTGGAGGGAGGATCCCACTGCCACCTGGAGGGGCTGGGTCCTGCCGGCGCTGGCCAGCGATCAGCTGCCTGCCCCTGCTCGTCAGGACGAGCGGCTGCGCCGGGAGCTCATCGACCTGCTCGATGCCCTTTGCGACGTGTGGCTGACGGGCGGTCCGAGCGTCGCAGCCGACCAGGGGTTCTGGGACAAGGTGGAGGAGATCGGCACCCACGGGTTCTTCATGGCCGAGGGGAGCCTGCTGCTGGGAGAGGTGGGGGAGGGTCACCAATATGAGGCCATGCTCCGCCACTGCGCGGCTGAGGTGCTGCGGGCCGGCGTGGGGAGGGGGATGGGGATCCTCAGGGTCGCCCAGGCGGTCCGCATAGCCCTGCAGGGCCCGGCGGCCATGCTGGCTGCCGCCGTAGACCCCACGGCCCTCGAGGTGCCGCTCACCGCGGCGGGGCGCTGGGCCGGCGAGCTGCGGGACGCCGCCCGGCGCTGACCTGCTCTCGGGGCCGCATCTGCCGGGGATGGCTGGTCCATCCCCCTTGCGAAAACCTCTCAGGTTCATTCCGCTTCCTGCCGACGCAGTGGTTGGCAGCAAGGATCGAGACCTAGGAGGTGCGGATGCTGTCCAACCTGAGGAAGTTCCTCATTGAGAAGAGGGCCGAGCGCGAGGGGGACGAGAAGGGCTTCACCCTGATCGAGCTCATGGTGGTGCTGCTGATCATCGCCATCCTGGTGGCGATCGCCATCCCCACCTACCTGGGTGTGCGGAACCGGGCGAATGACCGGGCCGCTCAGTCCACCCTGCGCAACGCCCTGACCACGGCCGAGGCAGCCTATGCCAACACCGACGACTATCTGCAGGCCAACGCTGCAGGCCTGAGCAAGTCAGAGCCCAACATCACCTTCACCGACAGCGGGGGGGCTGCTTCCACTGACCCCAACGCCGTTCAGGTGAACGGGGGTGGGCCGAGCTCCGCTGGTGCCACGACGGGCAACCAGTGGTGGGAGGCAACGGCCTTCTCCAAGAGCGGCCACTGCTTCTACATCCTCACCATCAAGCAGACTCTGGCTTCCGCAGAGGAAGGGCAGACAGCGCCCGGTACGTACTACGCCGTCTCCGGTGGCAACCAGACGAGCTGCAGCGTGCCCTCCAGCGGGTTGACCTTCACCAACTCCACCCAGGGCTGGCAGTACTGAGCATCTGCGCAGGCCTCTGGGCCTGATCCTGTACCGATCCACCAGCCGGCCTTCGGGCCGGCTGGTGCGCGTCCGGGGCTGGGCCCGTGTCTGGCGTAGATGCCTGTCCCCGGAGCCAACGTCGGCAGGGGCGACCGGACGGCGTCGGCTTCCGCCTTGCAGCTGGCCGATGAAGCCGAAGGTGCCGGCGGTGGAAGGCCGGCCGCCAGGCCCTCTTGGAGGACGGTGCCGAGTGGCGGCCAGGGCAGAGCGTGGGTCGCCCCGGATCGGAGAAGGTGGTGGCGATCAGCGCCGGACGGGGATCGGCGCCGTCGTCGGTCAATCGTCGGGCGGCGGCGGTCCGGGCATTCTTCGAGCACCTGGTGTTGTCGGGCGTCCGGGAGGACAACCCGGTCCCGGCCCCGAGCCGTAGCCGGGGATCGACCGAAGGCCCGGGGTGTGCAAGGGGGGACGGGAACGGACGGTGCCGGTGGCTCCTCGGTCGAGGGGCTCATCGACGCTCGCGGACCTGGCGGGGGGGCGTGGCCCGGGACAAGGCGGTGTCGCTGAGCGTCGTGCACGGGAGCGTCCTCGCGCTTCGCAACCTGCTCGACGACATCACCCTGTGGGGGTGGGCGGAGCATCCCGGTCG
>JAJPHD010000006.1 GCA_021325455.1 Actinomycetota bacterium | reverse complement strand
GGCCCCCGGCCCGGCCCCTTGCCGCCCGCCGGCCCGAGCCCTCGCCCGCCCCCGCCTCCCCTGCCCTCCCCGCCCTGGGAGCCAAGCCTGCCCCTTCCCGGCCGTGACGAGGGAGGAGCCCGGTGGGCCAACGGTCCGTCCCGAGAGGCCTGGACACCAGTGCAGGTAGTAGAGGCATAGGGGCCAGAGCACGGCATGGCAACGGCCACATGGCCCAGGGCAAGCGACGCAGCCAAGGAAGCGGGCCGCGCCCCCGCCGTCTTGTACATCGGCGGCTCGGGAAGAAGCGGGAGCACCCTGCTGGACCGCATGCTGGGGCAGACGCCCGGGCTCTGCTCAACGGGGGAGCTGGTCCGTCTCTGGGACCTGGGCCTGCGGGACAACCAGCTATGCGGGTGCGGCTCCCCCTTCAGGACCTGCCCCTTCTGGACCGCGGTGGGCCAGCGGGCCTTCGGGGGCTGGGGCAGCCTGGACCTGCCGGCGGTGCTCCGCCTGCACAGCCGTGTCCGGCGCCACCGCTACCTGCCATTGGCGGTGACCAAGGCCGGGCCCGGCCTGCGCCGGGAGGTGGAGCAGTTCACCGACCTCCTCGTCCCGCTGTACCGGGCGGTGGCGGCAGCCAGCCACAGCCCCGTGATCGTCGACTCGAGCAAGGAGCCTGCCTACGGGTGGCTTCTCGGGCAGGCGCTCGGTGCCAACGTGCGCATGGTGCACCTGGTCCGGGACAGCCGGGGGGTGGCCTTCTCCTGGACCAAGAGGGTGACCATGCCTGACCAGGCGAACCGGGAGCTGCCCCGGTACCGCCCCGCCCACATGGCCTTGCGCTGGGTGCTCTTCAACCTCATCTTCGAGGCGGTGCGCGCCGGTTCCCCCCGGCAGCTGTTCGTCCGCTACGAGGACCTGGTGGACCATCCTCACCGGGAGCTGGCTCGCATCCTGGGCCTGGTGTCGGACATCGCCCTCCCGGCGGGGCCCACCCCCCCTGCCCCCAACCACACCGTGGCGGGCAACCCCTTGCGGTTCCGGGAGGAGCCCATCGCCCTCCGTAGGGACGAGGCCTGGCGCACCGACCTGCCCCGGCGCCACCGTTTCCTCGTCTCGGCCTTGAGCGCCCCTTCCCTCGCCCGCTACGGCTATCCCATTCGACCCGGGGGCCACGGCCCCGGGGTGGGGCCGTGAACCCCGAGGTGGCGGTGGTGATCCCCACCAGAGGAAGGCCGGAGCTGCTGAGGAGAGCGGTGGAGGCCGTGCAGGCCCAGCTCTACGAGGGCCTTGTCGAGTCGGTGGTCGTGAGCGACGCGGAGACGCTGGAGCCCAGCACCCTCCCCCCCGGAAGGCCCGACCGCCCGGTGCGGCTGCTGGCCAACGGGCGCACCCCGGGGCCGTCCGGGGCCCGCAACACCGGGATACTGGCCAGCAAGGGCGCCTACGTGGCCTTCTGTGACGACGACGACGTCTGGAGGCCGGGAAAGCTGGCCGCCCAGGTGGCCACCCTGGAGCAGGCCCCGCACCTGTCAGCAGTTTCGTGCAGCCTGGCCCTGCACCTGGCAGGAGGAAGGGTCCGACTTCGCCGTTCGCGTCACCCGACGCTCGGGCTGCCCGACCTGCTGGGGACCCGGCCTGTCCACCTGCACCTCTCGGGCCTCGCCTGCCGCCGGGACCTCATCCTTCACCAGGTGGGCCTGTTCGACGAGGCCATCCCCGGCAGCTACGGGGAGGACTACGACTGGCTCCTGCGCCTGGCCGTCGCCGGCCCCATCCGCTCACTCTCCGAGCCCCTCGTGGACGTGGCCTGGACGGGCGGCTCGTGGTTCGCCGGCCGCTGGGACCTGATCGCCTCAGCCATCCTGTACCTCCTGGCCAAGCACCCCGAGCTGCGCAGCCACCGAGCCGGGCGGGCCCGGCTCGAGGGGCGGTTGGCCTATGCCCGGGCGTGCAGTGGGCGCCGGGCGGAGGCCCGGCACTGGGCTGCCAGGGCCCTGGCCGCCAATCCCTTCGAGCGTCGCTCCTACCTGGCCCTGCTGGTCAGCGCCGGGGTGCCGAGCGCTGGCCTGGCCCGGGTCAGCGCCCTGGTGGGAAGGGGGCTGTAGCCGCCATGAGCCTGAGAGCCGCACTGGACCGCCGCTCGGGCCGCTGGCCCCTCTACGTGGTCTTCGGTGCCTTCCCCCTGTGGTGGGCCCTCGGGATCGGGGCCTTCATATTCCCCTTGGCAGCCATCCCGATGGCGCTCTCCTTGCTGACCCGGCGCCCCCTTCGCCTCCCCAAGGGGTTCGGCCTGTGGCTGGGCTTCATCGGCTGGATGCTGGCCTCGGCCATGATGCTGCACCTGGCCCCCCAGGCCCACTCGGGGCGAGCCCTGGCCTTCGTCTACCGCGGCTCGCTCTACCTGTCGGCTACCGTGTTCCTCCTTTACTTCTACCAGCGCTCATCCCGCCAGGTCCCCGTCAAGCTGGTGCTGGGCGTGATGACGTGGCTGCTGGCCTCGGTGATGCTGCTCGGCGTGGCCGGGATCGTCGTCCACCATGTGGAGTTCCGGACCGTCACCGAACGGCTCCTCCCCCACAGCCTGGAGGCCAACGCCTTCGTCCATTCCCTGGTCCACGCCCAGCTGGCCTCAGGGACCAGCCTGCTCGGGTTCAAGGTGGCCCGGCCCATCGCCCCCTTCAACTACACCAACGAGTGGGGAGCCAACGTGGCTCTCCTCATCCCCTTCGCCGTGGCCCTCGTGTACATGACCAAGCGAAGGAGGGTCCGGGTCCTCCTGGTGATGGGCCTCATCGCCTCCGTGGCACCCATCATCATCTCCTTGAACAAGGGCCTGTGGCTCAGCCTCAGCGTGGGGGTGGTCCTGATCGCCCTGCGCCTGGCGGCCCGAGGCCGGGCCAAGGCTTTCATCACGGTCCTCCTGGCCATGGCCGTCGTGGCCGCAGTGGTCCTACTCACTCCGCTCGGGCACGTCATCATGGACAGGCTGGCCCACTCGAACACCGCCACCCGTAGCTCGCTCTACGCCCAGGCCCAACAGTCAGCGGCCGGCTCACCTGTCTTCGGGTACGGCTCACCCGTCTCCACGACCAGCCAGGGGCCCTCGGTAGGGACCCACGGCCAGCTGTGGACCCTCCTCGTCTCCAACGGGATACCGGCGGCGGCCCTCTACATAGGGTTCTTCGGCTACAGCCTCTTGCGCTTCCGGCGGCTGCAGGGCCAGTACCTCTGGCTGCACGCCGTGATCTTCATCGGCCTGGTGCAGATGCCCTACTACAACGCCCTTCCTGTCGAGCTGCACATCATGATGGTCTCCCTGGCCCTGCTGGCCCGGGCCCATGCCGAGGAACCGGTTCTCTCACCAGCCCCGGCCCGTGCGCGCCCGTCCCTCGCGCCCGGTCCACTCCAGCCTGCACCGGCGCAGGCGGGGCCGCTCTCGGCGTCCTTGCAATGACGTGGGGCAGGTAGGGACGGTGACGCGGGGGGGCGTACCCGGCCTTCCTCCCGGGACCCAGGGCCGCAGCCATCTGTCGCTCCAGGTGCGCCAGGGAGCCAAGCGGTGCCTGCGCGCCTACGCCGTGGGGACCAGCCGGTGGCGGGGCCTTCCCGACTACCTCATCATCGGGGCCAAGCGGTCTGGCACGACGGCTCTGGCCCGGTGGCTCACCAGGCAGGCCGGCGTGTCACCGCTCTTCCCTCCCCTCCAGGGCATCAAGGGCGTCCACTACTTCGACCGCCACTTCGGCCAGAGCGAGGAGTGGTACCGTTCCTTCTTTCCCCTTCTGGGGAGCCGGAGGGGCCTGATCAGCGGAGAGGCCAGCCCCTATTACCTCTACCATCCCTTCGCCGCCCGGCGAGCGGCCCAGGTGGTCCCCGGCGCCCGGCTCATCGTCCTGCTCCGCCACCCCGTGGACCGGGCCCTCTCCCACTTCCGGGACGAGCGCAAGCTGGGCAACGAGACCAGGCCACTCATGCAGGCGCTGGAGGAGGAGGAGGGCCTCCTTGCTCCCGAGCATGCCCGGATGGAGGCCGACCCCAGCTACTACAGCTTCGCTCACGAGCACCTGTCCTACGCCGAGCAGGGGGCTTATGCCCTCCACCTCCGGCGCTGGCTCGGGTTCTTCCCGAGGGAGCAACTCTTCGCCCTGCGCAGCGAGGACCTCTTCTCGGACCCGCTTCCCCATCTGGTCCGCCTGCTTGCCTTCCTCGGGCTTCCTGGACCTCCGAGGACCGCCTTCACGAAGGAGAACTCGGCTCCCCGGATGACATGCGCCGACCGGGAGGCTCTGGGCTGGCTGGACCGGCGCTTCGGTTCGGTGGCCGAGGAGCTTTCCGACCTGCTGGGGACGCGGTTCGCATGGTAGCCACGACCTCCAGGGCGAGCCCCGACACGGTGGGCAAGGTCCTCGGTCTCCTCCACGGGAACGGGCCATCCATCGAGGGAGCCTGGCGACTGTCCACCGGCCCCGGCTCCGGAGGTGAACGGTACCTCCTTCTCCCCACCAGGCGTCATCCCCGGATGTTGGTCCCCGAATGGAGCCCGGGCATGGCGGCCCGGGTCCTTGTCAGCCACAACGGCCTGTTGCGTCCGAGCCGCCGGGCCCTGAGGTGGGCCCTGGCGGGGGCGACCGCCATGCCCGGGCTGGCCCGGCGGGCCAGCATCGTGGTCAGCCATACCGGCGCCGAGGGGGAGGCCCTCGTCGAGCACCTTCGTCGGGTGGTCGGCTCACCCCGAGGACATGTGGCCATGGCTTCCCTGGCGGGTGAGCGGCGAGCCCCGGTCATGCAGCTGTTCGACGACAAGGCTCGGCCCCTCGCCTTCGCCAAGATCGGATGGGACGAGCCCAGCAGCCGGCGGGTCCGCTCCGAGGCGGCCGCCCTGTCCCGCTGCGCCGAGGCCAACCCTCCCCACCTGCTGGTCCCCACCGTGCTGCACCAAGGGAGCTGGCAGGGCCTGGACCTGCTCGTGACCACGCCCCTCCCGCGGGGGGTGCGACGGCTCGGGAACCGGGGCCAGCCTCCCCCCCCATGGGCCACCATGGAGGTCGCCAACCTGGCTCCCCTGAAGGACGGAGCGCTCGAGGGCTCCTCGTACGCGGCCAGCCTGGACGACCGCTCCAGGGTCGATGCCGGCCTCAGGGCCCTGGTGGCCGACACGGTGAGAGCGGCCGCGACCCGGGAGGTGCGGTTCGGCGCCTGGCACGGGGACTGGGTGCCCTGGAACCTCGGGTGGACCGGGGAGGGCAGGCTGGCTGTGTGGGACTGGGAGCACTGGGCCTCCGAAGCGCCGCTCGGGTTCGACCTCCTCCTCTATTTCTTCAACCGCCTCTACGCTCGGCGGCGAGCCCCCCTCCTCGACGCCTTCCGGTCGGCTTGCCTGCAGAGCCGGCCCGCCCGCCTCGCCCTCGGCCAACCAGCCGGAGACCAGGGCCTGGTCGAAGCCCTGTTCCTCCTGGAGATGGTCATACGCGACCTGGATCGAGGCCGCGTCGTGGCACCCGAGCTCCCGTCGGTAACCCGAGAGGTGCGGCGGTGCCTGGCTGGGCGGTAGGCCCGCCCCGCGCCCGGGCGCTGTACCTAGGAGATTTTCCCCCCTTGGATACCAGCTCGGCCGAACCTAGGGTGCTGGCGTCGCCACGGGGCCTGCTCGGGGGATCGAGGGAGGAGGGCAGTCACATGACAAGGGTTCGCGTCGTGACGGGGGTGATCGCCCTCCTCTCGGTCCTTCTCCTCCTGCCCGTCGTCCGTACCGCCCGGGCCGGAGCCAGCACCACCACCACGGTCACCTCCACCCCCGGCTCCACCTGGGGGGTCTTCGCCCCCTGCCCCTCGAAGCCCAGCGAGAACTGCGGGGCCATCTACTCGATAGT
>JAJPHD010000018.1 GCA_021325455.1 Actinomycetota bacterium | reverse complement strand
TGCGAGAGGAGGGACCCCAAGGGCCTCTACGCCCGGGCCCGGGCCGGGCAGGCCACCGGGGTGACCGGGGTGGACGACCCCTACGAGGAGCCGGCCGACCCCGACCTCACCATCCCGGCCCACCAGGTCCCCGTTGGCGAGGCAGTCGGCTCCGTGTGCGCCCTCCTGGCCCGGAATGGCATCGGGCACCCGTCCCCCTGCCCCTAGCCAGCCCAATGCCCCTGGCCCCTCGTACTACTGTGAGCTGCCGTGAGCGGGGCCATCCTCCACCTGAGCCAGGACCCTGCCGCTGACCAGCTCCTCTCGGAGGACCCCTTCGCCCTGCTGATCGGCATGGTCCTGGACCAGCAGATCCCCTTGGAGCGGGCGTTCCGGAGCCCCCTCGACCTGCGTGACCGCCTGGGGGGACGGCTGGAGGCGACCCAGATAGCGGCCATGGACGGGGGCCAGCTGGCCGACATCTTCGCCCAGCCGCCAGCTCTGCACCGCTTCCCCGGCTCCATGGCCCGGCGAGTGCAGGACCTGTGCCGGGTGCTGGTCACCGATTACGGGGGTGAGGCCGCCTCGGTGTGGGAGGGGGCGGCCGACGGCACGGACCTGCTCCGACGGGTCCGGGCTCTCCCCGGCTTCGGCGAGAACAAGGCGCGCATCTTCGTGGCCCTCCTCGGAAAGCAGCTCGGCATCCGCCCCAAGGGATGGCGCCAGGCCGCAGGGGCGTTCGGAGAGCCGGGCAGCCGCCTCTCGGTGGCCGACATCACCGGCCCGGAGACCCTGGCCGAGGTGCGGGCCCACAAGGCGGCCATGAAGGCCGGGGCCAGGGCGGCCGCCGGCGCCGGCGGCCGGGGCCGGCCGTGAGGACCCCACCCTGGGCGGCCGCCTAGCGTGAGCCGCCCGGACCTCGGGTCTCGCCGGCTGTACCTGTGCAGCCCGGACCGGCCCGACCTGGCCACCTTCCTCGACGCCTGCATGAGGGGCGGAGTCGACCTGGTCCAGCTCAGGGAAAAGGCCTTGGAGGCCAGGGCCCTCCTGGAGCGGGCCCGCCTGGCCAGACAGGTTTGCCGCCACCATGACGTGCCCTTCATCCTGAACGACCGCCCGGACCTGGCGCTCGAGGTCGAGGCTGACGGGGTCCACGTCGGCCAGGACGACGCTCCGGCCCGGCTGGCCCGGCGCATCCTCGGTCCCGAGGCCATCGTGGGCCTGTCCACCCACCAGCCCACCGAGCTCGACGCCAGCCTCGGCGAGCCGGTCGACTACGTGTCGGCCGGCCCGGTCACGGCCACCCCCACCAAGCCTGGGCGCCCAGGCACAGGTCCCGGCTACGTGCGCTACGCCAACCAGCGGGCAGGGAGGCCGGTGTTCGTCACCGGGGGGGTGAGCCCCGACACCGTGGCCGGACTGGCCGCTGCCGGCGCCCGCCACTTCGTGGTGGTGAGGTACCTGACCGAGGCTCCCGACCCCGAGCAGGCGGCCCGCCGGCTGAGGGGCACCATAGAGGAGGCCCTGGCCAGCCAGAGCTGACCCGAGCCGGCTCGGGGCCTACGACTCGAGGCGCTCCATCCAGCCGAGCAGGACGGCGATGGCCCTGGGGTCGTGGTGCAAGCGGTGACCGGCCCCGGGCAGGATCCGCAGCTGGGCCTGGCTCTCAGCCGCATCGGCCAGAGCCCGGGCATCGACCAGGGGGACCACCTCGTCGTCAGAGCCGTGGACGATCAGAAGGGGCCGGGGAGGGATCTTGCCTATGAGGCCCAAGGGACGCAGCTCCGAGACCTCCCGTGCCCACTCCCCCAGGTCCTCGGGGTACCCGGGAGTGCGGATGATGCCCAGGCGCCGGGCCACCTCCACCAGGGACCCGGGATCGGCCGCCCAGTCGTCGAAGCTCGCCGGAGCCCCCAGGCTGGCCACCCCTCGCACCCGGTCGTCCTCGCCGGCGGCGCAGAGGGCCAGTGCTCCCCCCACGCTGAAGCCCGCAAGGTAGACGCCCGTCACGCCCGGCTGGCCCATCACATGGTCGATGACGCCCCGGAGATCGCCCAGCCACCCCCCGAGGGAGAAGTCCCCCTCGGAGTCGCCCGTCCCCCGGAAGTTGAAGGCCAGGACCTGCCAGCCGGTCTGGTGGGCGAGCCTCTCGGCCAGCTGGGGGTAGGTCTGCCCGCCGTGGTCCCCCTGGCGCGGACCGCTCGGGAAGCCGTGGCAGAGAACCAGCACCCTTCCCGAAGCTTCGCCAGGGTGGGCAGGTCGAGCCCACACACCCTGGAGGACCACCCCCCCGCCGGTGATCTTCACTCCGGAAACCGTACCCAATACCCCCTCCTGCGACCCGGGGAACGAATAGAGGGGCGCCCCGGGGGGCGCCCCTCTACCTCACAGCGTTGCTGGAAAGGAACCCGGCGAGCCTGTCATGTGGTGTCGGGCGGGACCAGCTCCCGACAGCCCGCCGAGCGGTGCCTGGCTGGGATTCACCAGGTGGTCCAGCGGGCCGCCTAGCGGCCAGCCACCTCCAGGGTCCCAAGACTTCTATCGCTCAGTTGGACCACCTCCTTTCTCTGGTGCTCCAACTCTATACACGCCCGGGCCGGCCCACCGATCATTTTCGGCCCGGGCCGCCCAGCAGCCGGCGCAGGGCCAGGCTGACCCCGGCGGCCACGAAGACGGCCACGAAGAGCCAGAACACCCAGATGGCCCAGGCCAGCGGACCGTAAACGGAGACCACCAGGGCGGCGATGGCGATGGCGAAGCCCGCCCAGGCCGCGGTCCCGGTGGGCACGGGCCCCCACGATGCCCGCCGCTCCAGCGCCCGGCCCCCAGGTCGCCGCCGATGAGGCGGGGTGGTGGGCACCACCGCGTCCGGGTGGGGCAGGTCGGAGGTGACCGACAGGAGCTCGGGCAGGGTCCGCGCCCTCAGGGCCCGGGACAGGCGCTCCGAGTACTCATCCAGGTCCAGCCGGCCGGCGGTGCAGTGCTGGCGCAGGATCTCGGCCACCCTCTCGCGGTCGGCGTCGGAAGCCCGGAGCTCGCCCCCCGCCTCGGGATCACCCATGGTCTCCACTGCCGTCCAGTATCCCCTCCCCTCGGCCCGTGCGAACGTCGGGGCACCAACCGGGAGAGGCCGGGGCCCGGACCTAGAGGACCTCGGAGCACTCAGGAGGGCGGCCCCCGGGCGCCGTCTGAGGGGCCTACCCGGTGAGCCCGTGCTCGCTCAGGTAGCGGACCTGGGCGGCCAGGACGGCATGCACCTGGCTGGCCGTGTAGCCACGCTCCTCGGCCTCGGCCCGCGAGAGGACCCAGTCCACGGTCTCGGCCCCCGTCACCACCAATGGAGCCGCCGCCTGGTCCCCGTGGCCGTTGCCTGCCACCGACCGCGACAGGAAGTACTGATGGTTCCACTCCACGATGCGGCGCACGTCGGGAAGGGACAGGGTGGCGCTCACCTCCGGGGGGAGGCGCAGGGCCACCCATTCCGCCAGCCGGTTCAGGTCGAGGGAGGACCAGCCCTCTGCCCGGTTACGGGCCTTCGCCCCCCTCCAGGCGGCCGCAGCCATCAAGGCACCCACCACCACTATCCCGGCCAGCGCCCCCCAACCCTCGGGTGCCAAGGCGAGCTAGATCCCGATGCGGCGAGCGAGCAGCTCCCGATGGAAGGTGGGGTCGCCGAGCAGGAGCTGGGACGACTTGGCCCGCTTGAAGTACAGGTGGGCATCGTGCTCCCAGGTGAAGCCGATGCCGCCGTGGATCTGGATGTTCTCGGCGGCAGCATGGAAGTAGGCGTCGGAGCAGTAAGCCTTGGCCAGGCTGGCCACGACCGGCAGCTCCTCGCCGCTGGTCCCGTCGCCGCCGGCCACGTCCGGGCCGCCCAGGGCAGCGGCAGCCACCCAACCGGCGTAGTAGGCCGCCGACCGGGCCGATTCCACCTCGAGGAGCATGTCGGCGCACTTGTGCTTTATGGCCTGGAAGGACCCGATGGGGCGTCCGAACTGCACCCGGGCCTTGGCGTACTCGACGCTCATGTCCAGGCACCTCTGGGCCCCTCCCACCTGCTCGGCGGCCAGAGCCACAGAGGCCAGGTCCAGGCACCTGGACAGCCCCGCCCCGGCCTGCCCCTCGGTTCCCACCAGGCGGGCGGGTGTGCCGGAGAGCTGCAGGCGGGCCAGCTTGCGGGTCTGGTCCATGGTGGGCAGGGGGGCCCGCGTCAGGCCCGGGGCATCCCCCTGCACGGCGAACAGGCTGAGCCCGGCGGGGGCCCTGGCCGCCACGAGCAGGAGATCGGCGACGTGGCCGTCGACCACGAAGGTCTTTTGCCCCTCGAGGGTCCATCCGCTCCCCCCGTTGGCGTGAGCCCTGGTGGCAACGGCCTCCAGGTCGAGGCGGCCGCCGTCCTCGGACAGGGCCAAGGTGGCCACCGCCTCGCCAGAGGCGATCGGCGGCAGGAGCTCCTTCTTGGCCTGCTCGTCCCCCGAGGTCAGCAGGGCGTTGGCCGCCAGGGCAACGCTTGACAGGTAGGGGGCGCAGAGCAGTGACCGGCCCATCTCCTCCAGGACCAGCACCAGCTCCACGTACGAGAACCCGGCTCCCCCGTAGGCCTCGGGAATGGCGAGGGCCTGCAGGCCGAGCTGGTTGCCCATCTGGGCCCACACAGCGGGGTCGTAGCCCTCCTCGGTCTCCATGAGCCTGCGCACCTCGGCCAGGGGGGACTTGTCCTCGAGGAACCGACGGACCGAGCGCCTCAGCTCCTCCTGCTCCTCGCTAAAGGCGAAATTCACTCTCTCTCCAGGACTGCTTCGCCACCGCCTACGCTGGACGGCCCAACGACGAAGCTACTAGACCGGGCGGTCAAGATGCCCCAGGCCCAGGAAGCACCCACCCTCCACTACCGGGACAGCCAGGTCGACATCCACCGCTTGGTGGTGGGGCCCATCGACAACAACGTCTTCGTGGTCCGCTGCCGCCAAAGCGGCGAGGCCGTGCTCGTGGACGCCGCCAACGAACACGAGAAGCTGCTCCAGCTGTGCCGGTCGCTCGGGGTGGCCACGGTGATCGAGACCCACGGGCACTGGGACCACATCCAGGCCGTACCGGCCGTGCGGGAGGCCGGCATAGCCGTGGGGGTGACCGCCGAGGACGCCAGCATGCTCCCTTCCTACGACTACCTCCTGGAGGACGAGAGCGTGGTGCCGGTGGGCAGGCTGCGCCTGCACACCATCCACACTCCCGGGCACACGCCCGGCTCGATGTGCTTCCGCATCGAGGGCTCGCCGGTCCTGTTGTCAGGAGACACGCTGTTCCCCGGCGGCCCGGGCAACACCCGGACGGACCTGGGCGACTTCCCCACCATCATCAACTCCATCGAGCGCCGGCTCTTCGCCTCTCTGCCCCCCGCGACCATCGTCATGCCCGGCCACGGGGCGGACACCACCATCGGCACCGAGCGCCCTCACCTCCAGGAGTGGGTGGACAGGGGCTGGTAGAAGGCCCCGGCCCATGGAGACCCTCACCGCCATTGCCGCCCGCCGTTCGGCGAGCCGCCTGGGCCCTCCTGCGCCCAGCCCCACCGACCTGCGCCGCATCCTGGAGGCAGCCGCCTCGGCTCCCGACCACGAGCACCTGCGCCCCTGGCTCTTCGTGGTGCTGGCCGGGGAGGCCAAGGACGCCATGGGCGAGGTGCTGGCCAACGCCTACGCCGCCCGCTGCCGGGCCAGGGGCCAGGAGCCCACCGAGGGCCAGCTGGCCAAGGAGAGGGGCAAGCTGGGCCGGGCCCCCCTGGTGCTCGTGGTGGCCGCCCGCGTCCGCCCCCATCCCAAGGTTCCCGAGCCCGAGCAGCTGGCCTCGGCCGCCGCGGCGGCCCAGAATGCCCTGCTCGCCGCCACCGACCTCGGGTACGGCTCCATGTGGCGCACGGGGGATGCCGCCTACGACCCCGAGGTCAAGGCCGCCCTCGGCCTCCGCCCGGAGGACGCCGTCGTGGGCTTCCTCTACCTGGGCAGTCTGCCCGGCGGGCGACCCCCCGCTCCCCATCGACCGGAGCTGGACGGCCTGGTCACGGAGTGGCAGCCCTCACCGCCGATGGGGCCGGACGGTGCCGACCGTGCCGGGGGGTCACCGGCCTGAGCCGGGGACCCCTCCACCGGGGGTACCAAGGGGTGGCTATACCGCCGTGGTCGGCTGGCGGGCCTCCAGGCGCAGCTCCAGCCCCGGGGGCAGGCCCTCGACCTTCACCTCATCGTGAGAGACCTCCACGGTCACCCGGCTTCCTCCCAGCGGGATGCGGTCCACGCGCAGGTAGCCCATCCCCTCCGGGAGGGCGGGGCAAAGCAGCACCTGTCCCCAGGGCACCCAGGGGTCCAGGCGCAACAGGGTGCGCAGGACCAGGAGCGGGGAGGCTGCCGCCGTGGCCTGGGGGGAGCAGGATGCCGGGTAGCTGACGACCATGGGCAGCTCGGAGCGGTCAAGACCGGCGTACAGCTCGGGGAGCCTTCCGCCCTGGCAGCGGGCCGCGTCCATGAGAGCGGTGACGATCCGCTGGGCCTCGGCCACGAAGCCGTAGCGCATCAGCCCGGCGGCGGCGATGGCGCTGTCATGGGGCCACACCGAGCCGCAGTGGTAGCTGAGCGGGTTGTAGCCCCCCATGGTCTTGGCCAGGGTGCGCAGGCCCCAGCCGCTGGAGAGGGCCGGAGAGGACAGACGGGCTGCCACGGCAGGGGCCTTGTCCTCGTCGACTATCCCGGTCCACAGGCAGTGGCCGATGTTGGAGGTGAGGGAATCGATGGGGGCCTTGTCCGGGTCCAGGCCGACCGCGTACCACCCCCGGTCGGCCAGCCAGAAGTCCCGGTTGAAGGCCTCCCGCAGCGAGGCGGCCTTGCGGCCATAGCGTTCGGCGGTGACGGTGTCCCCCACCTCGCGGGCGAAATGGGCCCGGGCCAGGTAGGCGCTGTAGACGTAAGCCTGAACCTCACACAGGGCGATGGGGGCCCGGGCCAGGTGCCCATCGGCATAGCGGATCCCGTCGGGCGAATCCTTCCAGCCCTGGTTGGCCAGGCCCCGGTCGCTGGCCCGCTGGTACTCGACGTAGCCGTCCCCGTCCCGGTCCCCGTACTCCTCGATCCAGGCCAGCGCCCTGTCCGCATGGGGCAACAGGCGGTCCACCACTTCCCGGGCCAGGCCCCAGCGGCGCAGCTCCCCCAAGACCATGACGAACAGAGGGGTGGCGTCGGCGGAGCCGTAGTAGGGGGCGGCGTCATGCCCCAATCCGGTCGGCGCGTCCCCGAACCGCACCCGGTGCAGGATCCGCCCCGGCTCCTCCTCCGTGCGGGGGTCCTCCCGCTGCCCCTGGAACCGGGCCAGGGTCTGGAGGACCCCCAAGGCCAGGTCCGGGTCCACCAGCAGGGCCATCCACGAGGTGAGCAGGGAGTCCCGGCCGTAGAGCTGCATGGACCAGGGGGCGCCGGCAGCCACCACGGCGCGCTCGGGGTGCTCGGGGTCGAACAGCCTCAAGGCGCCCAGGTCCTCGGCGCTGCGGCCGACCATGGCGCGCAGGCCCTCGTGGTCGGTCTCCACCAAGGGGACCTCCCGCCGCCAGCGGGCCAGCCGGGCGGCCGGGGTGGCCCGCTCCACCGGCTGGCCACAGAGGTACCGGGGCTCGATGGCAGTCCCGTCCACGGCCATGGAGACCTGCAGGCACACCGACCACTCCCCCCCCGCCGGCACGATGACCTCGGAGCTGGCCAGGAGACCGGACACGGTCATGGGGTGGCTGAAGCTGACCCTGGTCTCCCGCGTCGATGCCCCCCTGCGGTAGCGCAGGACAAGCGACCCGTCGACAACCTCCGCCGAGCGGTCGGAGTCCGCTACCCCCACCCGCCCCGCCTTCACCTGGGCGGCGTCGGCGAAGTCCCCGTCCAGGAACAGCTCGACCAGGCAATAGGCCGGTTCAGCACCGAAGTTGCGGACCCGGATGTCCTCGCGCATCCCCCGGCCCACGTACCGGGACCGGAACACCATGAGGCTGGGGGGCCCCGTCGTGCCCGACAGCCCGTCCTCGCCGGCATGGCCGGGCTCACTGGCCCCCGAACGGGCTCTCGAGACGAAGATGGCGCTGAAAGGATCCTGGCACGAGACGGCCAGGCGCTCCGGGCGACCACCGTTCACGCGCAGCTCGCAGCGGGAGAGGAACCGGGTGTCCCGCATGAACAGGCCCTCGGGCCGCTCCGCCACCAGGTCCCCGCTGGGGTCGCACACGCAGAAGGTCGCCCCCTCGACCAGGGTCACCGTGCCGTCCAGCCCAGGGTGGCTGGGGAAGGGGGCCCAGCCCGGGGCTGGGCCGGGACCGTGCCCGAGTGCCGAGGCGTCTTCCACCGGGGGCGCAGCATAGGACCCGGGCCGCTGCCCCCGGGGCCGCCGGCGGCGGCACCGATACGGGCCCCCGGTTGGGGGCAGGCTCCCGTCAGGGGACCAGGGCACCTTGGTCCCTCTCTAGGTTTCCCCTACGCCCGTAGTGCTAATAGACTCGGGACGTGAGCATTCCCCTGTTCGAGGTACGGGACCTGCATGTGGCCGTGCAGGGCCAGGAGATCCTGCGCGGGGTGAACCTCTGCGTCGGCGAAGGCGAGCTGCATGCCCTCATGGGACCCAACGGGTCGGGAAAGTCCACCCTGGCCAACACCCTGCTGGGCGCCCCGGACTACGAGGTGACGGCGGGCCAGATCCTGCTCCGGGGCGAGGACGTGACGGGGTGGGCGCCTGACGTCAGGGGGAAGGCGGGCATGTTCCTGGCCTTCCAGTACCCCGAGGAGATACCGGGCGTCCCGGTGGTGCAGTTCCTGCGCCAGGCTCTCTCCGCCCGGCGGGGCATGGACCTGTCGGTGCTCGAGCTGCGCGTGTCGATCATGGAATGGATGGAGCGGCTGGGCATGGACCCCTCCTTCGCCGATCGCTACCTCAACGAGGGCTTCTCCGGGGGGGAGAAGAAGCGGAACGAGATCCTGCAGATGGCGGTGCTGGAGCCCGACATGGCCATCCTGGACGAGACGGACTCCGGCCTGGACATCGACGCCCTGCGGGTGGTCGCCCGAGGAGTGCAGGCCGTGCGCCAGGCTCGTCCCCATCTGGGTGCCCTCGTGATCACCCACTACCAGAGGATCCTCGAGGAGCTCACGCCCGACCGGGTCCACCTGCTCATCGACGGGCGGGTGGTGGAGTCGGGGGGAGCGGAGCTGGCCCAGCGCCTGGAGTCCGAGGGCTACGAGGCATGGAGGGCGGCATGACCAGCACCACCGCCGCTGCCGGCACCGGGCCCGCGCTGCAGCCCCGAGCCAGGGAGGGACAGCTGGACGTGGCCCGCATCAAGGCTGACTTCCCGGTCCTCGGGCGCCAGGTCTACGGGCGGCGCCTGGTCTTCCTGGACTCGGCGGCGTCGTCCCAGCGGCCTCGAGCCGTGCTGGAGGCCATGGACCAGTACTACGAGACGACCCATGCCAACGTGCACCGGGGCGTGTACGCCATCGCCGAGGAAGCGACGAGGCGCTACGAGGAGGCCCGGGCCAAGGTCGCCCGCTTCATCGGGGCGGGGTCGGCCTCAGAGGTGGTGTTCACCAAGAACGTGACCGAGGCCATCAACCTGGTGGCCCAGACATGGGGCCGGCGCCACCTGGGCCCCGGGGACGCCGTGCTCCTCACCGAGATGGAGCACCACGCCAACCTTGTCCCGTGGCTGATGCTGGCCGAGGAGCGGGGCCTCGAGCTCCGCTATCTGCCGGTGGGAGAGGACTACCTGCTCGACCTCTCCGACCTGGAGCGCCTCCTGGACGGGGTGAAGCTCGTGGGCATAACCCTGGTCTCCAATGTGCTGGGCACCATCAACCCCGTGGCCCAGGTGGCCGAGGCGGCTCATGGCGCCGGGGCGCTGGTGCTGGGGGACGGGGCCCAGTACACGCCGCACATCACCACGCGGGTGAGGGAGCTGGGCTGCGACTTCTTCGGGTTCACGGGGCACAAGATGCTCGGCCCCACCGGCATCGGGTGCCTGTGGGCCCGCCGGGAGCTGCTGGAGGAGATGCCGCCCTTCCTGGGCGGCGGCGAGATGATAAGCGACGTCCGCCTGGACGGCTTCTCCACCAACGAGGTGCCCTGGAAGTTCGAGGCCGGGACACCCCCCATAGCCGAGGCGGTCGGCCTGGGGGCGGCCATCGACTACCTCTCCGCCATCGGCTTGGATGCGGTCCGCGCCCACGAGGTGGCCCTCACGTCCTACGCCTTGAGGAGCCTGGCGGACCGCCACGGCGACGACCTGCGCATCTTCGGCCCCGCCGACGTGGCCCTTCGGGGCGGCGTGCTGTCCCTCGCCTACAAGGACGTGCACGCCCACGACCTGTCCCAGGTGCTCGACCAGTCCGGGGTGTGCGTGAGGGCGGGCCACCACTGCGCCAAGCCGCTCATGCGCAGGCTCGGGGTCCCGGCCACGGCGCGGGCATCCTTCTACCTCTACAACGACGAGGCCGACGTCGACGCCCTGGGGGAGGCTCTGGCCGAGGCCGGGAAGCTCTTCTTCTAGGTTCGGGAGACATGGTGTCAGGGAGAGCGCATGCCCGGGCTTGAGGACCTGTACCGGGAGATCATTCTCGACCACTACCGCAACCCCCGTAACCGGGGGGAGCTGGACTGCCCCCCGGCCTTGCGGGTGGAGGGGTTCAACCCGCTTTGTGGGGACGAGATAGTGCTCTACATCAAGGTGGAGGGGGACAAGGTGAGCGACCTGAAGGTGGGGGGACAGGGTTGCTCGATCAGCCAGTCGTCGGCCTCCATGATGTCGGCGGCGGTGAAGGGCCGCTCGGTGGCCGAGGTGCGCTCTCTCATCAGGACCTTCAAGTCCATGATGTCGATCCACGAGGCGCACCTGGATGCCGGGGGCGGCGACGGGGAGGACGACGACGGGGCGGGCGCCCTCGACCCCTCCACCATCGGGGACCTGGGCGACCTGGCCGCCCTCCAAGGGGTGGTCAAGTTCCCGGTCCGGATCAAGTGCGCCACGCTGTCGTGGAACACCCTCGCTGAGGGGCTGGACCAAGCCGGCGGGGCGGCCGGGTAGGGGGGAACCCGCCCGCCGGCCTCACCCCGTCATGGGGGGGCCATGCCTCCCCGGCCCACCACGACCGGGCCGGGGTCCCGCGCCCGTCTAGAGTGACAGCACCGAGTCGGGGGGGCCGACTCCTGACTCGCCGGGAGGACGGGAGTCAAGATGGAGCTGAAGCTTCTGTCACGGGCGCAGCTGGTGGAGGGGTCGCGGGCCGATGTGGCGGCGGCGAGGGAACGGGCCCGCCTCCGCCGCCTGCGCCGCCTGCTGGCTCTGCTGGCTGTGGTAGCGGCCTGGCTCTGGTGGCGGACCATCACCCAGGCTCCCGTCCTTCCCCGGTGGGTGCACTTCGGCTGGCTGGGGACGTTCGGGCCGGCGCTGCTCATCGTGGTGCTCCTGGGCCTGGTGCTGGCGGTACCGCTCGTGGGAACGGGCCGGTCCCCGCACGTCCTGTACCGCCCGGGAGACACGGGGGTGACCCTGGACGACGTCAAGGGATCCCCGGTGCTGGTCGAGGAGGTGGTGAAGACCCTCAACCTCTTCCTCGCCTACAGGTCCTTCCGGGAGCAGATGGGCGGGACCCCCAGGAGGGCGGTGCTCTTCGAGGGGCCCCCGGGCACGGGTAAGACCCACATGGCCAAGGCCATGGCCGGGGAGGCCGGCGTGCCGTTCCTGTTCGTCTCCTCCTCGGCCTTCCAGTCCATGTACTACGGCCAGACCAACCGGCGCATCCGGGCCTTCTTCCGGGCCCTGCGCCGGGCGGCCCGGGCCGAGGGGGGGGCCATAGGCTTCATCGAGGAGATCGACGCCATTGGCTCCACCCGGGCCGGCATGGGGGGGCGGGGGGAGGGGATCTCCGGGGTCGTCAACGAGCTCCTGATACAGCTCCAGTCGTTCGACTCCCCCACGGCCGGGGTCCGCCTGGCGGGCGCCGCCATCGAGGCCCTCAACCGGTGGCTGCCTCCCGGCCTCCAGCTGCGGCGGCGGCACAGCTCCCCAGCCAACGTCCTCGTCATCGGGGCCACCAACCGGGCCGCCGACCTCGATCCGGCCCTCCTCAGGCCGGGGCGGTTCGACCGCAGCATCTACTTCGACCTCCCCAGCCGGGCGGGCCGGCGCGAGATCATCGACTACTACCTGGACCGCAAGTCACACGACCCGGGCCTGGACGACCCGGTGCGGAGGGACGCCCTGGCAGACCTCACCTTCGGCTACTCGCCGGTCATGATCGAGCACCTGCTGGACGAGGCCTTGGTCTGGGCCCTCCGCCGGGGCGGGGACCAGATGACGTGGGAGGACCTCAACCGGGCCAAGATGACCGAGGAGATCGGGCTCCCCCAGCCCGTCGAGTACACCCCGGCCGAGCGCCGCGCCATCGCCACCCACGAGGCCGGCCACGCCGCCGTGGCCTGGCTGGTCGGCAAGGGGCGGCGGCTCGAGGTGCTCTCGATCGTCAAGCGGGGCCCGGCCCTCGGCTTGCTGGCCCACACCGAGACCGAGGAGCGCTTCACCCGCACCCACTCCGAGCTGCGGGCTCTCATCCAGATAGCCATGGGGGGCATGGCGGCCGAGGAGGAGCTCCTCGGTGACACCACCTCGGGTGTGGGGGGCGACCTCGCCTCGGCCACCAAGATGGCAGCCCAGATGGTGGGCAGCTTCGGGATGGCTGGCTCCCTGGTCTCCTTCGACGCCGTCAGCCTGGGCAGGGAGGCCAACCTGGTGGCCAAGGTGCTCGGATCGGACGACGGGCGGGCCGCCGTGGAGAGCATCCTGGAGGAAGCCAAGGGCGACGCCCGGCGCATGGTCGCCGAGCACCTCCACATCGTCCAAGCCCTGCGCGACGCCCTCATCAGCAACGACGAGCTGGTGGGATCCCAGATCACCGATGCCATCGAGGGGGCGGTCACGGCCGGCGTGGTCGGCATGCCGTGACCCCTGGCCTGGTGGCCGGGAGCGGGATCCTCGGGCTGGCCGTCGGCTCCTGGTCCGCCGCCGTGGCGAGCCGGCACGGGCTGCTGCAGGATCCGGCGCCCTCCAGTCGCCTCGGGGCGCCGGCGTCGGCTCTGGCCGCCCCGCCGGCCCTGGCCAACAAGGTGGCGCTGGCGGGGATGACGGCGGTGGCCTTCACCGTCCTGGCGACCCGGCTGGGGACGGCCCCCACCCTGCCCGCCTGCTGGTTCCTCGCCGCCATGCTGATCCTGCTGGCAGGGGTGGACCTGGCTCAGCGGCGGGTGCCCAAGCGCCTGGTCCACCTCGGCGTCCTGGCCTCCCCGGCTCTCCTGCTTCCTCCTGCCCTGGCGGGCGGGCACCTCTGGCTCCTGGCCAGGGCGGCTGCCGCCGGCGCAGCAGCCTTCCTCGCCTTCGCCGTGGTGCATCTGGTGTGGCCAGCCGGCCTGGGGTTCGGCGATGTGCGCCTGGCCGGGCTGGTGGGCCTCTACGTCGGCTTCCTGAGCCCGGTACTGGTCGTCTTCAGCATGGCCCTCGGGTTCGGCTTGGCCGCCCTGGGGGGCCTGGCTCTCGTCGCCTCCCGCCGGTCGTGGAAGGCCAGCATCCCCTTGGCCCCCTTCGTGGCCGCCGGGGTGATGGTGGTGCTGGCTTGGGGCGGGCCCCTCGCCCTGCCCCCCCGCTGAGGGCCCGGGGGGGACTTCATCTCCCTGGGGCCCGCCGCTAGGGTGAGGCCATCCCTGTGCTGCCCCGTCCCTGGGAGGCTCGGTGAAGGTCGTGGTCGACTTCGACGTGTGCCAGAGCAATGCCCTGTGCATGGAGATCGCCCCTGAGGTGTTCGAGGTGAGGGAGGACGGCCTCCTTTACCTGCTGGACGAGCACCCGGGCGAGGAGCTGCGGGCCCGGGTGGAGGAGGCGGTGGACACCTGCCCCACCCAGGCCATCTCCATCGAGGGCTGAAGGGCCCCGGGTCGCCGGGGACCGGAGAGCCGGGTCGGGGGCCTCCCAAGTCTTCACGAGACTGTCACGGCACGGTTGCCCCTTTGTCGCACGGGCCGTCCAGAATGGGAGGCCACGCCCCTCGGGGGGCGCAGCAGGAGGTAACCGCATGCTCACCATCGCCATCGAGCACCGGCAAGGCTGGCTGACCTGCCGGCCCCAGGGGGACCTGGACGCATCCAGCGCCTCCGAGCTGCGGGCCTGCTTCGACGCCCTGGTCCGGCCCGCGCCGGTCCTCATCGACCTCTCCGGGGTCCCCTTCCTGGACTCCGCCGGCCTGGGGGCCCTGGTGGGTGGCGTGCGCCGCATCCGGGAGGCGGGGGGAGCAGTGACGGTTTGCGCCGGTCGTCGTAGTATCGCCAGGGTGTTGCGCACGGTTGGCTTCGACCGGGTGGTCCACCTGGTCGACTCCCTGGAGGAGGTCCCCGACCTGGCTGTCCCGGAGGATGACGATGCCGTCCTGGCCCTGGGAGCCGGGGCTGGCTGACCAGTCTCCCCGTCCCACCCCTCTCTCCCGGTCGGGTCGGCGGCGCCCGGGACGGCCCCGAGCGGCCACCCCGGTGGCCCACCTCGCCCCCCGCTGGGCGCGCCGCTCTGTCCTCCCCGCCGTGGCCGGCGCCCTCCTTGTCGCCACCCTGTCCAGCTCCTGCGGGCTGCCCGCCAACGCCGCCCCCGAGGTCATCCCGGCCAAGCAGGTCCCCTTCGGCCTGCTGAACGCCTCCGCCGGCCGAGCCGCCCCCGCCACCCCGGCGGTGTCCTCCCATGGCAAGCCCACCCTGGCGCCCGTACCCATCTACCTGGTGGGACCGGGCCAGCGCCTCTACCCAGCCACCGAGTACCTGCCCGCACCCCTCACGGTGAGGGAGGTGATCGACCAGCTCCTGGCCAGCCCCACCAGCGAGCAGGCGGCCAGCGGCCTCAGCACCGACATCAGCGACCACGCCAACCTCCGCTCGGCCCGGGTCCGTCACGGCGTGGCCCATCTCGACTTCACCCTCGGCATCTCTTCGGGGGGCAACCAGGTGATGGCCGTGGCCCAGATCGTCTACACCGCCACCGCCGTCCCGGGGGTGAAGGCTGTCCGTCTCCTGCTCCAGGGCAAGAAGGTGGAGGCACCCACCGGCAAGGGGACCCTCGTGTCTCGACCCGTGACCAGGGCCGACTACGCCAGCTTCGGGCCACGGCCGCCCCAGGTGCCATGACCCTCGACGCCCGCTGGGGCGCAGACGGCGGGCCCCAGAGCGACAAGACTGAGACGGTGGCCAGCCGCATCCTGGTGGTCGAGGACGACGAGCGGGTACGCGCCTCGGTGCGCCTGGCCCTCGAGGACGAGGGCTACGAGGTGATCGAGACGGCCACGGCCGAGGAGGCCCTGGCCGCCTTCGAGAGGCGAGCCCTGCCCCACCTCGTGCTCATCGACCTCATGCTGCCGGGCATGGACGGCTTCGAGTGCTGCCGGGCCATCCGGCGCGTGAGCACGGTCCCCATCATCATCGTCACCGCCCGGACCGACACCCACGACGTGGTGGCGGGCCTGGAGGCCGGCGCCGACGACTATGTGACCAAGCCCTTCGTCGCCAAGGAGCTGGGTGCCCGCATCCGGGCCCTCCTGAGGCGGGCCCGCGCCGTTCCCGGCCAGCCCACCCAGGCCATCAATGTGGGGGACCTGGAGCTGGAGCCCGAGGCCGGGGTGGTGCGCCGGGGCGGACAGGAGATCCACCTCACCAGGACCGAGTTCCTCCTGCTCTGCGAGCTGGCGAGCAACCCCGGCCGGGTGCTCAGCCGGGAGCAGCTCCTCGAGCGCGTGTGGGGCTATGACTACTTCGGGGACAACCGCTTGGTGGACGTGCACATCCGCCGGCTCCGGACCAAGGTGGAGCCAGACCCCACCAACCCCAACCACGTCCTCACCGTGCGGGGCCTGGGGTACAAGCTCCAGGCCGGGTGAGCTCCGTGCCCGGCTCGCCGCCTGCCCGGCGCCGGCGCCGCCTGGGCTTGCGCTCGAGGGTGACGGCCGCCTTCACCGTGCTCGCCCTGGGGCTGTCGGTGATCATGGCCCTGGCCACCTACACGGTCACGCGCTCCTCGGTGGTCCACAGCGAGGAGGCGGCCGCCCGCCGCCAGACCTTCTCCAACGCCTACTTCCTTCGGGGCGCCCTGCGCAACAACCACAACCAGCAACTGCCCGAGCTCCTGAGCACCCTTGGCACCAGCGGCACCGCTTCGTCGGTGCTGAGCTACCGGGGGCAGTGGTATGCCAGCTCCTTGGCCGTCGGCCGGGACGCCCTCCCCGATACCTTTGTCGACGAGGTCCTCAGGGGGCATGCCGCCCAGCAGATCTTCACCTTCAGCGGGCACCCTGAGCTGGCGGTGGGGGTCCCCATCGCCGGCCTGGACGCCTACTACTTCGAGGTGTTCGACCTGGGGAGCCTCGACCACACCCTGTCCATCCTGGCCCTGGTCCTGGCGGCAGCGGCCGCCGCCACCACGGTGCTGGGTGCGCTGGCCGGACGGTGGGCGAGCCGGAGGGCCCTCATGCCCCTGCGGGAGACGGCCAGGGTGGCCACCGACATCACCGAGGGGCGCCTCGAGACCAGGCTGGAAGCCGGAGGCGACGTCGACCTGGCTCCCCTGGCCACCTCGTTCAACTCGATGGTGGATGCCCTCCAGGCCCGCATCCAGCGAGACGCCCGGTTCGCCTCCGACGTGGCCCATGAGCTGCGCACCCCGCTCACCACCCTCTCCACCACCCTCGGGGTCCTGGAGGCCCGGCGTCACGAGCTCTCCCCACGGGGCCAGCAGGCCCTGGAACTCCTCGGTGCCGAGATCCGCCAGTTCGAGCGGCTGGTCCAGGACCTCCTCGAGATCTCCCGGTACGACGCCGGGGTCATCGAGCAGTCGCTGGAGCCCCTCCAGTTCAGCGAGCTGGTGGCCCATGCCATGGCGGTGGAGGCCGACGACCAGGTGCCCCTCGTGGTGGAGCCGGCCGCGGCCTCCGTCCAGGTCCTCGGGGACAAGCGCCGCCTGGAGAGGGTGGTGGCCAACCTCATCGGCAATGCCCGGGACCACGGCGGGGGGGCGGTCGAGGTCCGGGTGCAGCGCCACGACGCCCGGGTCCGCCTCCTGGTGGACGACGCCGGGCCCGGCATACCCGCCGAGGACCGCACCCGGGTCTTCGAGCGGTTCTCACGGGGGCCGCTGGCCCGCCGGCGCCTGGGGACCGAGGGGGTGGGGCTGGGGCTCTCCCTGGTGGCCGAGCACGTGGCCCTCCACAGGGGGCAGGTGTGGGTGGAGGAGCGACCCGGCGGGGGAGCCCGCTTCGTGGTCGAGCTGCCCGTCAGCAGGGAGGGCGGCCCGCCGGTAGAGGAGGGGGACGCCACGGGGTGGGACCGGAAGGGCCGGGACGAGGTGACGGCGAGCAGGTGAGCCCCAGGGAGGGGGGCTCGCCGGTGCTCCTGCCCGGGGACGGCGGAGACCGCTGACGCCGCCCGGCAGCGCTAGGGCCCGAGGGGCCCACCCTCGGGCAGCGCTCCCACCTCCCAGGGGCCCTCGCTCGCGCCGGGAGCTCCGTAGGCCCCGTAGCCGCTGCGCTCCAGCTCCTCGGCCAGCGCCGGCCCGCCGGTCGCCACGATGCGCCCGTCCACCAGCACGTGAACCACGTCCGGGCGCAGCTCCTTCAGGAGCCGGGGGTAGTGGGTGATGGCCAGGACCCCGAGATCGGAGTCCACCGTGGCCTCCTCCACCCGCCTCGCCACGGCTCGCAGGGCGTCTATGTCCAGTCCCGAGTCGATCTCGTCCAGCACGGCAAAACGGGGCTGGAGGACGCTGAGCTGGACCGTCTCGTTGCGCTTCTTCTCCCCACCCGAAAGGTCCACGTTGAGGGGCCGGGTGAGCAGGCGCTCCTCGAAGCCGATGCGGGACGCCTCGGCCGACAGCCGGGCGGGCACGTCACCCGCCTCCCTCCCCCCCGCCACGAGCGCCTCGGCGAGCGCCTCGGCCGGGTCAACCCCCGGTACCTCCACCGGGTACTGCCAGGCCAGGAACAGGCCGGCCTGGGCTCGCCGCCAGGTGGGCAGGCCCAAGAGCTCCTCCCCGTCCAGGGTCACGCTGCCGGCGCTCGCCTCGTAGCCGGGCCGGCCCATGAGGACATGGGCCAGGGTGGACTTACCGGAGCCGTTGGGCCCCATGACGGCGTGCACCTCCCCGCTCAGCACCTCGAGGTCTATCCCGCGCAGGATCTCGTGGCCCGGGATGCCACCGCGCAGCCCCTGCACCCGAAGCAGGCTCACGAGGGAAACCCCCCGCCGGTCACGGGAGCACCACCTTCACCTCGTCGCCCTCGAGGACGATCTCGTACACGGGAACGGGCTTGGTGGCCGGGAGGGAGAGAGCCTCGCCGGTCTCCAAGGAGAAGGTGCTGCCGTGCTTCCAGCACTCGATCTCCTTGTCCTCGGGGTACACCTCGCCCTCCGAAAGCGAGTAGTTGGCATGGCTGCACCGGTCGCCGATGGCGTAGAAGTCCTCCCCGATCCGGACCAGGGCGATCCGGTGCCCGGCCACGTCGAACCGCTGAGCCTCGCCGGAGGCCAGCTTGTCCCGTTGGCAGAGCGTCACGACCTCTCCCATCACGGCACCCCCTCGAGGCGGGCGGCAGCCCTCATCACTCCTCCTCCTCCGGCCCCGCCACCGGGTCGGCCAACCTCGCCGCCACCATCCGGCGCAGGTGGGGAGCCAGGGCCGGTACGGGGGAGCGGGCCAGGATGTCATCGAAAAAGCCCAGCACGATCAGGCGATCGGCCACCTCCGGTGGCACCCCACGGGTCTCCAGGTAGTAGCGCTGCTCGGGGTCGATGGGCCCCACAGCCGAGGCGTGCGAGCAGCGCACGTCGTTCTCGGCGATGTCCAGGTTGGGGACCGAGTCGGCGTGGGCCCCGGCGGACAGCACCAGGTTGCGGTTGGTCTGGAAGGCGTTGGTACCGTGCGCTCCCCGCCTGACACGGATGAGGCCGCTGTACACGGAGCGGGCGGCGCCGGCCACCGCCCCCTTGAACAGGAGGTCACTGGTCGTGCTGGGAGCGTCGTGGTCCTGCTTGGTGCGGAAGTCGTGCATCTGGGCCCCGTCCCCGAAGTAGGCGGCGAGCAGGGCCGCCTCACCCCCCTGGCCGGCCAGGACCGAGTCGGTGCGCAGACGGGCGTAGTGACCCCCCAGCGAGGCGGCAAAGGAGGTCAGCCGGCCGTCCCGGCCCACCCGGGAGGCCTGATAGGCAACCTGCCACACCCGCCGGCCCAGGTGCTGGACCCCCAGGTAGCCGAGGCAGGCACGCTCGGCCACGTCGATCTCGGTCACGGGAGCGACCAGGCCGGACAGGTCGGGGGAGGCGACCACCTCCACCACGTTGGCCACGGCCCCCTCTTCCAGGCGTACCACGGTGCGGGGGAAGCTGGCCCCCCCCTCCTGGCTGGACCAGTGCACCACCACCAACGGGTCCTCCACGACCACCCCCGCCGGCACCCTCACCTCCACCGGGTCAGCCACGAAGGCACCGGCCAGCTCCACCAGGGCGTCGGGGGCCTGGGCCACCGCCCCCAGCAGGCTGGCGCCGTCGGGGTCCGACGCCAGCGACCCCAGGGCCACCCCCTTGGAGGCCAACCCGGGATCCAGCTCGGCCTGGAGGACTCCCCCCTCTCCGGCCACCACCAGCCCCGCCCGCCGGCCAGCGCCCGAGAGCAGCCCGCTCACCCCGGCCAGGGCCTGGTCCGCCCGGGCGGCCCCGGGGCCGTCCAGGGCCGGGGAATAGGCCTCGAGGTCCAGCTCGTCGATGCGGCTGTAGCGCCAGACCTCCTCGGACTCGGACGGCAGGGGCGAGGCCTGGAACCGCTCGAAGGCACCCTGGCGGGCCTCGGCCAGCCAGGCCGGTCCCGGCAGGGCGGCAACGGCATCGGCGGTGAAGCGGCTGGGCGTGACAGCATCCTCCCGAAACAAGGGGCATCAGGGCCTGGGCGGCCCGTTCACGACTGTACCCGCCGCCACCGGGACGCCACGCCGCCTACCATCGCCCCCGTGCTCCCGTCCCGGGTCCTCACCATCGAGCAGTCCGGCCCGACCGCCACCCTGTGGCTGGACCACCCCGCGGCCCGTAACGCCCTGGGTCCCGACTTCTGGGCCGATCTGCCCCGGGCCATGGCCGAGGTGGCAGGCCAGCCGGAGGTCCGTGTCGTGGTGCTGGCCGGAAGGGGGGACCACTTCAGCGTGGGCCTGGACCTGAAGTCGGAAGCCGTCCTGGGTCGGTCCGGGGGGGAGGCGGGATCGCCGGCGGCTGAGGCCGCTCGCACCAGGGACGAGATCCGCCGCCTGCAGGCCTCGATCAGCTCCGTGGCCGCCTGCCCCAAGCCGGTGATAGCCGCCATCCACGGCTACTGCCTGGGAGGCGGCCTGGACCTGGCGTCGGCCTGCGACATCCGCCTGGCATCGGCCGATGCCGTGTTCTCCATACGCGAGACTCGGATGGCGATGGTGGCCGACCTGGGCAGCCTGCAGCGGCTGCCCCTCATCATCGGCTGGGGCCACCTGGCCGAGATGGCCTACACGGGCAAGGACATCGGGGCCGAGCGGGCCAAGGAGATGGGCCTGGTGAGCGCGGTGCTCCCCGACCGTGACGCCACCTGGGGCGCTGCCGGCGAGATGGCCGCTGCCATAGCCGCCAACTCACCCCTGGCCGTGCAGGGGACCAAGGCCGTCCTGTCCGCCGCCCAGGGTCGGGCCGTGGTCGAGGGCCTCGAGTTCGTGGCGGCCTGGAACGCCGCCTTCCTGCGGTCCAACGACCTGGCTGAGGCGCTGGCCGCCTTCCGGGAGAGGCGGGCCCCCAGGTTCGAGGGGACCTGACCGAGCGGGGGGGAGGGGGTTCCGCTCCTCAGCGCCGGCGCAGCCGCTTCCACCACGGGAGGGAGGCGATGCGGGCCTGCTCCCGGGCCCGGGCGGCCCGCTCCCGCTCCGCCTCTGCCACCGCCACCGGGCCGATGGCGTTCACGATGTCCTCCGCAGCGTCGAGGAGGGCCGCCACATCGGAGCCCGGCATGGGGGGCTCGTCCTCGAGAGCCGGCTCCACCAGGCTGCCGTGTGACCAGGCCACGTCGGCGTAGCGTCTCTCGTAGGCCCGGCAGTCGGTAGGGCAGCGCCACGGGGCCTCGGGGGCCAGGTCCAGCACGCAGAACCGGGCCGTCTCCCCGGACGCATAGGTCCGGCACTGAAAGTGCTTGCACTCCTCTCGCATGGGCATCACCTCTATTGTTGCCCGAGAACTGCCCCGGCAGCACGCCGGAAGGCTGACTTCTAGGCTGACCTGGGGACTCTTCTCTGCGGGAGCACCCAGGCTTCTCCCAGGCTGCGCACAGGTTCCCCCGTCAGCCTGGGCGGTGCCAGCCGAGCCATGAGCACTGCCTCCACCCCGACACCCCGGCTCCTGGTGGTGGACGACGAGCCCACCATCACGGAGCTGGTCAGCACGGCCCTCCGCTACGAGGGGTTCGCGGTGGAGGTTGCCTCCACCGGCCGGGCCGCCCTGGGCAAGGTAGCGGAATGGCCTCCCGACCTCATCGTGCTGGACATAATGCTCCCCGACCTGGACGGCTTCGAGGTGGTGAGAAGGCTCCGGGGGGAGGGCCTGGCCGTGCCGGTTATCTTCCTCACCGCCCGGGATGCCACCGAGGACAAGGTGGGCGGGCTCCGCCTGGGCGGGGACGACTACGTGACCAAGCCCTTCAGCCTGGAAGAGCTGATGGAACGGGTACGGGCCGTGCTGCGCCGCTCGGGGGCCGGCCCTGCCAGCAGCCGGCTCAGCTTCGCCGGCCTGGAGATGGACGAGGACACCCACGAGGTCCGCCGCGACGGGCGCCTGGTGGAGCTGACCCCCACGGAGTTCAAGCTCTTGCGATACCTGCTCCTGAACGCCCGCCGGGTGGTGTCCAAGGCCCAGATCCTCGACCACGTCTGGCAGTACGACTTCGGGGGTGACCCCAACGTCGTGGAGACCTACATCAGCTACCTGCGCAAGAAGGTGGATGGGACCGCCCCCCCTTTGATCCACACCATCCGGGGCGTCGGTTACAGCTTGCGCGTTCCCCCCGATGCCAAGGGGAGATGAGCTCCTCTCCCCGGCGAGGGCGCTGACCGGGTCGGTGAGACGCGCCGGGCGGCGGCTCCGCCGCCTCTCCCTCCGGGCCCGGATCCTGGCCGGAGTCCTGGTCCTGGTGACGGTGGGCCTGGTGGTCTCCGATGCCGCCGCCGCCACGGCCCTGCGCTCCTACCTGATAGGCCGGGTCGACCAGCAGCTGTCCACGGCGGCCCTGAGGCCCCGGTTGCTGGTCCGGGAGCTGAACGGCCCCGGTGCGGCGCAGGTGCTGGGGGGGACGGCTGCCTACGCCGCCCTCCTGGTCAACGGGGAGCGCCGGCTCAGCCTCACCCTGCCGCCCCCCGGCCAGCCCTCCCCTCCGCCTCCCCGGCTGCCCGCCCGGCTGCTACGAGGGGGAGGCCCCTCCACCGTGCGGGCAGTGGCCGGAGGGGGGACCTGGAGGGCCGTGGCCGAGCCGGTCCGGCAGGGGACGCTGGTGCTCGCCACCTCCCTGTCCGGCATCAACGCCACGGTGGGACGCCTGGAGGCGGTCGAGGCCCTGGTGACAGTGGCCATACTGGCCCTGGTGGCCCTGGTCTCGCGGTGGCTCGTGCGGGTGGGCTTGAGACCGCTGGACGAGATGGGCCGGACCGCCGGGGCCATCGCCGCCGGGGACCTCTCCCAGCGCGTCGAGGAGGCCAACCCGGCTACGGAGGTGGGGCGCCTGGGGCTGGCGCTCAACGCCATGCTGGCCCGTATCGAGGAGGCCTTCGCTGCCCAGAGGGAGTCCGAGGACCGCCTGCGGCGCTTCGTGGGGGATGCCTCTCACGAGCTGCGCACACCTCTCACCTCCATCCGGGGCTATGCCGAGCTGTTCAGGCGCGGTGCCTCCGAGCACCCCGAGGACCTGGCCTTAGCCATGCGCCGCATCGAGGACGAATCCCTCCGCATGGGCTCCCTGGTGGACGACCTCCTGCTCCTGGCCCGCCTGGACCAGGGCCGTCCCCTGGAGAGAGAGCGGGTCGACCTGGCCGTGGTGGCCGCCCGAGCGGTGGCCGACGCCAGGGTGGCCGATCCCGCCCGGCCCATCAGCCTGCAGGCCCCCTCTGAGGTGCCGGTGGTCGGCGACGAGGGACGCCTGCACCAGGTGGCCACCAACCTGCTCGCCAATGCCCGCCAGCACACACCGGCCGGCACGCCGGTCGCCGTGTCGGCCCGGCTCGACGGCGACCGGGCCCTGCTGGAGGTCTCGGACCGGGGGCCCGGCCTCTCCGCCTCCGACGCCGCCCGGGTCTTCGAGCGCTTCTACCGGGCTGACTCCTCGCGGGTCCGGGGCCAGGGCGGAGGGGCGGGGCTGGGACTGTCGATCGTGGCCGCCATCACCGAGGCGCACGGCGGCTCCGTGAGCGTCGACACCGAGCCGGGCCGGGGAGCCACCTTCCGGGTGGCGCTACCGGCCCTGGCGGTGGGGCCGGACGACCAGGGCCCTAGCCGACCGCTCCCTCCATCTGCAGTTCGATGAGCCGGCTCCATTCCACGGCGTACTCCATGGGCAGGGTGCGGGTCACGGGCTCGATGAAGCCGTTGACGATCATGCCCATGGCCTGCTGCTCGGAGAGGCCCCGGCTCATCAGGTAGAAGAGCTGGTCGTCGCCCACCTTGGACACCGTGGCCTCGTGGCCGATCTGGGCGTCTCTCTCCCCCACCTCCATGTAGGGCAGAGTCCGGGAGGTCGACTGCTCGTCCAGGATCAAGGCGTCACAGCGAACGAAGCTCTTGGCATGGTGCGCCCCCTCGTCCACATGGACCAGGCCCCGGTAGGTGGTGATGCCGCCGTCCTTCGAGATGGACTTGGAGACGATCGTGGAGGAGGTCTCGGGGGCGGCATGGATCATCTTGGCTCCGGCGTCCTGGTGCTGGCCGGGCCCGGCATAGGCCACGGACAGGACCTCTCCCGAGGCCTTGGGGCCCATGAGGTACACCGAGGGGTACTTCATGGTGAGCCGGGAGCCGATGTTGCCGTCGATCCACTCCACGTGGGCCTCGGCGTCGGCACGGGCCCGCTTGGTCACCAGGTTGTAGACGTTGGACGACCAGTTCTGGATGGTGGTGTAGGTGATGCGGGCCCCCCGCTTGGCCACCAGCTCTACCACCGCCGAGTGCAGGGAGTCGCTGGTGTAGACGGGAGCCGAGCACCCCTCTATGTAGTGGACCTGAGCCCCCTCGTCGGCGATGATCAGGGTCCGCTCGAACTGGCCCATGTTCTCGGCGTTGATGCGGAAGTAGGCCTGCAGCGGCATCTCCACCTTCACGCCGGGAGGCACGTAGATGAACGAGCCGCCCGACCACACGGCTGAGTTGAGGGCGGCGAACTTGTTGTCATTGGGCGGGATCACCGTGCCGAAGTAGGCCTTCACTATCTCGGGGTACTCCCGCAGGGCGGTGTCCATGTCGCAGAACAGCACGCCCTGCTTGGCCAGGTCGTCCCTGTTCCTGTGGTAGACGACCTCGCTCTCGTACTGGGCGGTGACGCCGGCCAGGTACTTGCGCTCGGCCTCGGGTATGCCGAGCTTCTCGTAGGTGGCCTTCACCGAGGCGGGCAGCTGCTCCCAGGCGTCCACCTGCTTGTCGATGGGCTTGATGTAGTAGTAGATGTCATCGAAGTCGATGTCGGGCATGTTGACTGCGAACCAGGGCGCCATGGGCTTGCGCTCGAAGTGGCGCAGGGCCTTGAGCCGGAAGTCGCGCATCCAGTCGGGCTCCCCCTTCATCCAGGACATCTCCCGGACGATGTCGGTGTTGAGGCCCTTCTTGGGCTTGAAGACGTACTCCTCTACGTCGCTCCACCCCAGCTTGTAGCGGCCAAGGTCCAAGTCGGTCGTAGTCGTTGCCATCAGGCGATCAGCTCCTCCGGTCGCTGGGCGTCCGGTCCAGGTATTTCCCCTACGAGGATAGTAACAACCTCGTGCGACCGCTGTCCCCTACCCGGGCGGGCGTCCAGCTAGCCCACCGCCTGCGCAGCCAGCTTGGCCAGCCGGGTGATCCCCTCCTCGAGGTCGGGGTCGGACAGGGCATAGGAGAACCGGCCGTAGCCGGCTGCCCCGAAGGCCTCTCCCGGCACGAAGACCACCCCCGCCCGCTCCAGCACCGCCTCGGCCAGCTCCAAGGTGCTGGACGGCCGCCTCCCGCCCCCGAAGGGCCGTCCCAGGAGGCCGGCCAGCGAGGGAAAGGCATAGAAGGCCCCTTCCGGTTCCAGGCAGGAGACGCCGGGAACCTCGCTCAGGAGGGCCCAGATGCGCCGCCGGCGCCGGTCGAAGGCTTGCCGCATGGCCTCCACGGGGCCCTGGTCACCGGTGAGGGCGGCCAGGGCCGCCCGCTGGGCCACGTTGGCCACGTTGGAGGTCATGTGGGACTGGAGGCCGGCGGCGGCCGCCACCACGTGGTCGGGCCCGATCATCCACCCCACCCGCCATCCGGTCATGGCGTAGGCCTTGGCCACCCCGCTCACGACCACGCAGCGCCCCGCCACCTCCGGGACGGCGGCGGGCATGGACACCGGCCGGTGCTCCCCGTACACGAGGCGCTGGTAGATCTCATCAGCTACCACCCAGACCCCGGCGCCGGCGGCCCACCGGCCGATGGCCTCCACCTCCTCGGGCCGGTACACGGCCCCGGAGGGGTTGGAGGGGGAAACGAAGACCAGCACCTTCGTACGAGCCGTGCGGGCCGCCTCCAACTGGTCCACGCCCACGCGGAACCCCTGGTCCTGGCCGGCCGGCACGACCACCGGCCTCCCACCGGCCAGGGCCACCGCCTCGGGGTAGGTCGTCCAGTAGGGGGCGGGCAGGAGGACCTCGTCCCCCGGGTCCACCAAGGTGGCCAAGGCGTTGAAGACGGCGTGCTTGGCCCCGTTGGTGATGAGGACCTGGGACGGGCTCACCTCCAGGCCACTGTCGCTGGCCGTCCTGGCCGCCACGGCCTCCCGCAGCTCGGGCAGCCCGGCAGTGGGCGTATAGCGGTGGTTGGCGGGATCGCGGCAGGCGGCCATGGCTGCCTCCACGATGTGGGGGGGCGTGGGGAAGTCCGGTTCCCCGGCCCCGAACCCGATGATGTCCTGGCCGGCCGCCTTGAGGGCCTTGGCCCTGGCGTCTATGGCCAGGGTGGCTGACGGGGTGACCCCAGCGACCCGGGAGGAGATGCCGGGTAGGCCGGTTACGGGCTCCGCTCTCACTCCTGCCATGCTGGCACAGTGAGCCAGCACGTCCCGTCATCCCCACCGGACATCCGCATACCCGCCTCCTTGCTGCCTTCCGACGGCAGGTTCGGCTCGGGGCCGTCCAAGGTCCGCCCCGAGGCCGTGGCGGCCCTGGCCGAGGCCTCCCCCACCTACCTCGGCACGAGCCACCGCCAGCGGGCGGTGAGGTCCATGGTGGGGCGGCTCCGCTCGGGCCTGGCCGAGCTCTTCCACCTTCCGGCCGGCTACGAGGTGGTCCTGGGCAACGGCGGCACCACCTGCTTCTGGGACGTGGCCACGCTGGGGCTGATCGAGCGCCGTAGCCAGCACCTCGTGTTCGGCGAGTTCTCCTCCCGCTTCGCCGCCGCTGCTGCCGCTGCCCCCCACCTCAGCCCGCCCGAGATCATCGAGTCGCCGGTCGGGACCCATCCGGAGTCCCGTCCCAACCCCGATGTCGACCTCTACGCCTTCACCCACAACGAGACCTCCACGGGAGTGGCCATGGAGGTGCGCCGGCCCGCCCCGGCCGGCAGCGGGCAGGCCCTGGTGGCAGTGGACGCCACCTCGGCGGCGGGCGGCCTGCGCCTCGACCCTTCCCAGGTGGACGCCTACTACTTCGCACCCCAGAAGTGCTTCGCCTCCGACGGCGGGCTGTGGGTAGCCCTCCTCTCCCCCCTTGCGGTGGAGCGGGCCAGGTCCATTGCCGCCTCCGGTCGATGGATCCCCCCCTTCCTCGATCTGGTAACTGCCATTGACAACTCGGCCAAGGACCAGACCTACAACACCCCCTCGCTGGCCACGATCTTCTTGATGGTCAACCAGGTCGAGTGGATCCTGGCCCAGGGGGGCCTGGAGTGGGCCGCCTCCCGGTGCGACCGCTCCGCCGAGATCCTCTACGGGTGGGCCGAGGCCTCCCCCTACGCCCGCCCCTTCGTGGCCAAGCCCAGCGAGCGGAGCCACGTCGTGGCCACCATCGACCTGGACCCCCCCCTGGAGGCGACGGCGGTCACCGCTGTCCTGCGGGCCAATGGCATCCTCGACACCGACCCCTACCGCAAGCTCGGCCGCAACCAGCTGCGGATAGCCATGTTCCCCGCCATCGATCCCGAGGACGTGGCCGCCCTCACCTCCTGCATCGACCACGTGGTGGGAGCGCTCGACGAGCGACGGTAGGTAGCCTGCGCGGGATCAGGGACCTCCCATGCGCTCGGTCGTGATCCTGCCCACCTACCAGGAGGCAGAGAACATCGCGCCCGTCCTTCGCCGGGCCCGGGGCGCCACCCAGAGCGATCTTCTCGTGGTGGACGACGCCAGCCCTGACGGGACGGGTGACCTGGCCCTGGCCACCGGTGCCGAGGTGGGAGGCGTCCACCTGGTCCGCCGCCCGGCCAAGGCCGGCCTCGGCAGCGCCTATGTGGCCGGTTTCACCTGGGCCCTGGAACGGGGTTACGAGGCCGTGGTGGAGATGGATGCCGACCTGTCCCACGATCCGGGGGACATACCCCGTCTGCTTGCCACCCTGGAGGCGGGCTACGACCTGGTCATCGGCTCCCGCTACGTCCCGGGCGGGTCCCTCCCCGACTGGGCCCCGCATCGCCTCGCCCTTTCCCGCCTCGGAAACCTCTATGCCCGGCGGGCCTTGGCCCTGGGCATCATGGACGCCACCTCCGGGTTCCGGGCCTACCGTTCGTCCCTGCTGGGCGAGCTGGACCTGGGGTCGGTCCAGGCCGACGGGTACGGGTTCCAGGTGGAGATGGCCTACCGGGCCCGCCAGACAGGCGCCCGCATCGCCGAGGTTCCCATCTGCTTCATGGAGAGGTGCCGGGGAGCCTCGAAGATGTCGGGCACCATCGTGGCGGAGGCCATGATGCTGGTCACCTGGTGGGGGATCCGCCACCGCTTGGGCCCCCGCCGCCCGGCACGCCCTAGGTCTGCACCCGCCCGGCTCGGCCCCAAGGTGGGCTGAGCGGACCCCACCAGGCTGCAAGGTCCCCCGGTGCGCCCGGCGCGCTACTTAGCATGGTGGGATGGAGCTCGTCGGGGGCCAAGCCGTGGACATGGGGACGGGGGCTCCTCCTGTCGGCGACGGGGCCACCCCCGAGCTGGGCCAGCTGCGGGACCGCCTGGACGAGGTGGCCGACCTGGCCGTCGGCCTGCGGACCGACCTGACCCGGTTGGCCGGCACCGTGGCCCGGCTGAGCCAGACCCTCAACGCCCGCCTCGACCAGCTGAGCTGGGGAGACGACCGGCACCCTCACATGCATCCTCCGCCCCCGCCCGCCCCCGCCGTCCTTCCCCCCGACTTCGTGCCCGAGCTGACGGCGAGGATCCACACCGCGGTCGTGGCGCTGGGGGCTGAGCTGGAAGGCGAGGTCCAGGCCCGCACGGCGGCCCTGGCCCGGGAGGTGCACGACGCTTGCCGGCGCATCGAGCACCTGGCCACCGCCCTCAGCACCGAGGTGCGGGCCCTGATGGCCCGGCGGGAGGCCAGGGACAACGGGCGCGGCGAGCGCCTCGAGCACGTGAGCGCCGAGCTGCAGCGCCTGGTGGAGGAGCTCTCCTCCCTGCGGCACCAGGCGGAGCCGGGGTGCTAGGCCCGGACCCCCTTGGGGGCGGCCATCGGGATCCTCAGCTCACCAGCTGGGAGACGGTGGCCGCCGTGGCGGGCCCATCGTAGGCCAGGGAGCCGTCCCGCAAGCCCAGGCACCGGTCGGCTTGGGAGGCGAAATCGAGGGAGTGGGTGGCCACGACGATGGAGGCTCCCCGGGCCGCCTCCTCGTCCAGCAGGGCCAGCAGCGCCTCCCGTCCCGGGGCGTCCAGGCCCACGAAGGGCTCGTCCACCAGCAGGACGGAGAAAGGACGGCAGAGGCCGAGGGCGATGGCGGTCTTTTGCCTGAGGCCCCGGCTGAAGCGGGCAGGCAGGTCGTCGGCCCGCCCGTCCAGGCCCAGGCGTTCCAGCACCTCCCATCCCCGGTCGACCCAGTCCCCGGCCCCGTGCAGGCGGGCGACGTACTCAAGGTGCTCGATGACCGAGAGGTCGTCGTAGAGGACGGGGTTGTCCGAGATGTAGGAGGTGACCGAGCGGGCCTCCAGCGACCCGGCCACCGCCCCGAGCACCCTCAGCTCCCCCCCGGTGGGCTCCAGCAGCCCGGCGGCTATGCGGATGAAGGTGGTCTTGCCCGACCCGTTGGGGCCGACCACCATGACCCGTTCACCCCGGCCCAGCTTCACGCTCAGGTGGTCCAGGGCCACGATGTCCCCGTAGTCCTTGGTGACTCCCTCGGCGACGAGGGCGGGCCCCTTCCGCCGCTCGGAGGGCCGGCGGTCGACCCCTCTGGCGGTGGGGAGGGGGCGCTCGGGCTCAGGAGCGGTGGCGGTGGCCTCGCCCGAGCGGGCGTCCCGGGCCCTGCCCGCCTTGCGGCTGCCGCCGGCAGGCATGCCCTTCCCCGTCCCCGGGCCCCGGGAGCTCACGCGTGGCCCACCCCCTCGGGCGCGGGGCCGGCCGGCCTCATGGGCCGGCGGGCCAACCAGCTGAAGGCGCCGATGGGGGCCACCAGGCAGGCCAGAGCGGGGTTGATGACCGCCTCCACCGGGGGCTGGCCGTGGGTGGCGGCGTGGTAGGCAAAGAGAACAGGGACCAGGCCCACGAAGGCGATGGCCGGCGGCAGCAGCTCCCGCACCAGGGTCTTCAAGCCGGTGATCTCGGGCATGGCCAGGTCGACCTCGGCCACCTGGGGCTCCCGCACCACGCTCACGGCCGCCCCCGCCGTGGCGGCAAGGGCCGCCGGCACGACGCTGGCCCCCCCCACGGCGGCGGCCACGTCCAGGTGCCCACCGAAGCCGAGCGCCGCGCCCAGCCCCACCAGGCACACCACGACCATGATCAGGGAGGGAAGGACCAGGTGGCGGACCAGGACCCATCCCTCGGGCCGGGGGAAGGACGAGAGCCGGTCACGGCGGTCCACCTCCTGGGACAGCGGCTCCACCGCATCGAGGGCCGCCACCCACAGGGCCAGGGCCGCCACCACCACCAGGGGGATGGTCCCCGACCACACCAGGCGCATGCAGGTGCCAGCCACCGCCCCGAGGATCCCCAGCCGCAGGTACCGCCGTCCGGGCCAGCGCAGGACACCCTGCCAGCCCCTCTTCCAGACGGCCAGTCCCAGGGTGCGGCCAGGTCGGCGGGCCACGGGGAGCCAGGGCCGCCGGCGGGGGCGCTCCTGGGACAGCTGCCGGCGCAGCACCATCACCGTGCGCAGGTCCCGGGTGGTGGCCGCGAAGCGCAGCTGGCCCACCAGCGAGGCCCGGCGCTCGGCGGCCTCGATGGACAGCCCGCCGACCTGGCTCAGCCCCAGGGCGCCGAGGCCTACCGCCACACCCACCCCCACCAGGGCCACGAGGTCCACGTGGAGGGGCCAGAGAGCCAGCTCGCCGAGGAGGGTGAACGGGGAGGTCCGCATGGGCACCAGCAGGTCGGCCACCGACCAGCCGATGACGGCCACCCCCCCGGCCCCGCACGCCAGGCGGCCAGCCCGCCGGCCCGAGGCCGCCAGGCCGATCCCTATGGCGCCCATGCCCGCCAGCCCCCCGGTGGCCCCGCAGGCCAGCACCCAGGCCACCGGGGACCCGGGGAGCACGCGCCAGGCCACTATCCCCACTATGGCGCCGAGGACAGCGCCCCCGAAGGTGGCCGACCGCAGCTGCTGGAAGGCGGGGCCCCGCAGGGCCGCTCCCCTGTCCACCGGGGCCAGCAGGAGGTGGCGCACGTCGGCCGCTTCCAGGGCCAGGGGCCCACCCCGCCCCGCTGACCGCAGGGCAAGGGCCATGCCCATGGCCACCACCAAGCCGGCCACCGTCGGCCCGTGCTGGGTCAGCTCCAGGAGCCGGTGGCCCCGCACCGGCTTGTCCCCGGTCGCCCCCGAGAGGGCCACCACGGCGATGCCCGCCGCTATGGCCGTGAGGTAGGCGCGGTAGAGGGCCTCGAAGAAATCAATGTTGGCCAGGCGGTGCCGGAACCGGGCCCGGCGCAAGGCGACGATCGCACCCGGATCGACGGCGATGGACATGGCGTCATTGACCGTAGCGGCAGAGCCACCCCTGGCCGGCGGGAGAGCGAGCCCTCTCCCTCCCCCTTTATCCTCCCCCCCGGCCAGCGTCCAAGGAGGGCACCATGATCTCGGAGCTGTTCGACCCCGACTCCTGGCGGCCCGTGGAGGGCTTCAGGTTCGAGGACATCACCTATCACCGGGCCACTGAGCAGCCAACGGTGAGGGTGGCCTTCGACCGCCCCGAGGTCCGCAACGCCTTCCGTCCCCGGACCGTGGACGAGCTGTACCAGGCCCTGGACCACGCCAGGACCAGTCCCGACGTGGGCTGCGTGCTCCTCACGGGCAACGGGCCGTCGCCGAGGGACGGCGGATGGGCCTTCTGCTCCGGGGGTGACCAGAGGGTGAGAGGCCCTGACGGCTACCGCTACGCCCAGGGCGACACGCCCGGCACCATCGACCCCGCCCGGGCCGGGCGCCTGCACATCCTGGAGGTGCAGCGCCTCATCCGGTTCATGCCCAAGGTGGTGATCTGCGTGGTGCCTGGATGGGCGGCCGGGGGGGGCCACAGCCTGCACGTGGTGTGCGACCTGACCCTGGCCAGCGCCGAGCATGCCCGCTTCAAGCAGACCGATGCCGACGTGGCCAGCTTCGACGGAGGGTTCGGCTCCGCCTACCTGGCCCGGATGGTGGGCCAGAAGAGGGCCCGCGAGGTGTTCTTCTTGGGCCGCACCTACAGCGCCGAGGAGGCCTACCGCATGGGCATGGTGAACGCCGTCGTCCCCCACGCCGACCTGGAGAGGGTCGCCCTGGAGTGGGCCGCAGAGGTCAACTCCAAGAGCCCTACGTCCCAGCGCATGCTCAAGTTCGCCTTCAACCTGGTCGACGACGGGCTGGTCGGCCAGCAGCTCTTCGCCGGCGAGGCCACCCGCCTGGCTTACATGACCGATGAGGCGGTTGAGGGCAGGGACGCCTTCCTGGAAAAGAGAAGGCCGGACTGGTCGGCTTTTCCCCGCTACTACTGAGCGAGAAAGCCGCCGTGCCCACCGGAGCGGGGCGCCTTGGCCTACCATGCCGGGCGTCCTGACAACTGCATGGAGGCCGTACCCATGAGAAAAGGTCGTCTGCTGGCGCTGGGGGTGTCCACTCTCGCCCTGGTGCTGAGCGCCTGCGGCGGTGGCTCTTCCTCCCACAGCGGCACCCGATCCTCCCAGAGCGCCAAGGGATCCTCCTCGGCCACCAGCTCCCAGATGGTCACCTTCGCCGAGGCCCCCGGCTCCCCACCCACCTACATATTCCCCCTGTACAACGGAGCGAACTCGGGGAACAACAACATCACCTACCTGCAGCCCCTCATGTGGAGGCCGCTCTACTGGTTCGGCCACCCGAACAGCGCCCAGCCCACGGTCGACTACCAGCTCAGCCTGGCCTACCCTCCCAAGCTGTCCAACGGCGGCAAGACCGTGACCATCCGCCTGCGCCACTACATCTGGTCTGACGGGCGGCCTGTGACCACGAGGGACGTCCAGTTCTGGATGAACCTGCTCCTTGCCAACCGGGTGGACTGGGGGATCGCTGCCCCGGGGGACTGGAGCACGCACATCGTGAAGATGTCCTACCCGAGCAAGTACGAGTTCAGCATCACGTTCAACACCTCCTTCAACTACGACTACCTGCTCGAGAGCGGGCTCTCCCAGATCACCCCCATCCCCCAGCACGCGTGGGACAAGACCTCCGCTTCCGGCCCCGTCGGTAACTACGACCTCACCAAGTCAGGTGCCCGAGCCGTCTACAAGTTCTTGAACAAGGAGTCGCTCTCGCTCAAGACCTGGGACACGAACCCCCTCTGGCAGGTGGTGGACGGCCCCTACCGGCTCAAGCCCAAGACCGGGTTCCAGGTGACCGGCCAGACCATCTTCGTCGCCAACCCCCGCTACTCCGGGCCGGACAAGCCGAAGCTCAAGCAGTTCGAGGAGATCCCCTTCACCAGCGACTCGGCCGAGTTCAACGCCTTGATAGCCGGCCAGGTGGACTACGGGTACCTGCCCTTCACCGACACCTCGCAGGTGAAGAGGCTGGAGTCCCAGGGGTACGCCGTCAAGCCCTGGCTGGACTGGGGCTTCACCGCCATACAGATGAACTTCAACAACCCCGACACGGGGCCGATCTTCCGCCAGCTGTACATCCGCCAGGCCTTCCAGCACCTGATCGACGAGAGCCAGATCATCCGCACCGTGCTCCACGGCTATGGGGTGCCCACGTACGGCCCCATCCCGATCCAGCCCTCCAACAGCTTCATCAGCCCACAGGAACGCCACGACCCCTACCCCTACAACCCTCGGGAGGCCGTATCCCTCCTCCGGTCACATGGTTGGAACGTGCCAGCCGGCGGCGTGGCCACCTGCGTGAGGCCGGGCAGCTCTTCCACCCAGTGCGGAGCAGGGATCCATGCCGGGGCCAAGCTGGCCTTCAAGCTCGACTACCCGAGCGGGTCAGCGGTCGACTCGGCCGAGGTCGAGGCTCTGCGCTCCAGCTTCCTGGCCGGCGGTATCCAGGTCACGGCCACGGCGGCTCCCTTCAACCAGGTCCTGAGCGACGCCTACGAGTGCCTGGGCAAGAGCCTCACGACCTGCCCGGCTGGCTCCACTCAGCTGGCCTGGTGGGGCTCCCCGACCTGGACCTACGTGCCCATCTACTACCCGGTGAACGAGCTGTTCCAGACGGGCGGGGCCACGAACTCCAGCGGCTACAGCAACAAGACCAACGACGCCAACGGGCAGGCCATGCAGTTCTCACCCGGCCTCTCAGCCGTCTTCCGCTGGGAGAACTTCTTGTCCAAGCAGGTCCCCATGCTGTGGTTCCCCAACCAGGACTACCAGATCTCGGTGCTGAGCCCCCGCCTCGGGGGCGTGGGGGCCCAGGACTCCACGGGCCACATATATCCCGAGTACTGGTACCTGAAGAAGTAGCCTGTCAGCCGCAGGCGAAGTCGTAATCGAGCTGTCGCGACGTCCACTGGGTGACCTGGACGGGGCCGGTGAAGCCGGCCATGGCGCAATTGGCCTCGGCGCCGGACAGGCTCCTCGCCCCCGGGAGCCAGTCCGGCAGCCCAGAGAGGGTCTCCACCTGCCCACCACCGGTGATCGTGTCCCACGAGGACGAGGTGGAGTAGATCCCCACCTGCGGGCTGCCCACGCTCTGGAAGTAGGCGAGCATCCCCTGCAGGACCGCCACGTTCATCTGGAGGCCCGCGCTCCCCGTCTGCCAGGTGTTGGCCGTCTCCACGTCCAGCCACCACCGGTATGAGCCGGGGTCGGTGGGCACCGCCGAAGTCCCAAGCTGCTGGGCGGCCGGCACCAGGAACTGGTTGGCGTCCTGGGAGGAGCGGTTCCACCCGTACTGCCAGGCACAGGCCGAGGAGTTGGCCCCCAGGCCCCCCGAGGTGGTCGTGCAGGACCCGTAGGGGTCGGCTCCCCCGCCCGAGTTGGATGTGGGCCAGTCAGCTACAGGCTGGCCGTTGTAGGTGTTCCCGGGGTCAGCCGTGTTCACGTACAGGGCCACCAAGGGTTGGGTCCCGCCGGCCGAGCTGGCCAGCCCCGTGGACGTGGTGGCAGCCCAGTACAGCTCGCTGGTTCCCGGCCCGCCCCCTGAGTAGGGCCCCAGACAGGGGTTGAGGGTCCCGGCTCGGCCGTCGTTGACCCCGACGATCCCGAAGGCCTGCCCCGACGGGAAGGTCTTGGTGCATTGGGGGTACGAGATGTCGTTTCCCGTGGGGCTGGTGGCATGGTGGGGGGAGGCCTGGGCCCCCGCCGGAGCGGCCCCCAGGCTGAGGGCCGTCACCACGCCTGCTGCCGCCAAGCCGAGCCGGCGCCAGTGGTCCCTCATGGCCCCCTCCCTCTCCGCAGTCGCCCCTCCGAGCGGCTAAGCGGGACAGTACCAGACCGGGCGCGGCCCCGCCGGATCCCTCACCGGGCGCCGACCAGGGCTTCGACCGTGCCGGCCACCGCCGGCGAGGTGCCAGGCCCGTCCGGCAGCCCGTCCCGGTAGGTGACCCAGTTGGTGCTCACGGCCGGGACCCTCGGGCCCGGAGTCAGTATCCCGACCAGGTTGAGGGGGTCGGTGGCAGAGATCCGCACCACCTCGCCGTCACGGGGCCGCCGGCGGGTGGCGCGCAGCTGCTCCACAGCCTCCGGCAGGGCGTACTGCTCGCCCGTGAAGCCGGTGACGAAGCGCCCACCCCTCACCGTGCCCCGGGCTTCCATACGCCGCAGGGCCCAGAGCACCTCCCGCCAAGGGAGGGCCAGGGTCTCGCGGGCCATCATGTCCCGGAACACGACTCCCCAGCGGGCCAAGAGCTGCTCGGCCACCGCCTCGGCCAGGGCGTCGCGGTCGGCCACCAGGCCGGCCCCGGGCAAGAGGGACCAGCGACCCCCGCTGCCTGACGACCCGCCTGCGCCCCGGCGCAGGCCGGCCCGTCGCCGGTAGCGCTGCTGCGACCAGGACTGGCGGCCGGCGAGCAGCGAGCGCACGGCAGCAAAGCTGTCGGCCGTGACCAGGCCTCTGGCCACCCCGTCCCACAGGGCCCGCTCGACCTCGGTCTCCAGCCTCCTCGTCATGGCGGCCAGGTCCGCTGCGAAGAGGGCCCCCCTGGCCCCCAGGGCGTCCAGCACCTCGCGGGTCGCCCCCACGCTGGGCTCCACGGGCTGAGCCCCTCCGCGGGCGGCCTGAAGGAGCCAGGGCAGGTCGCCCCGCAGTACCAGGGCCACGGGCGTGGCCCGCGAGGTGGTGGCCGACGAGGGCACCACCTGCCCTGCGCCCGGCCCCGGGGCCTCCCTCACCCCCAGGCGCCCCCAGGCCAGCTCCCCCGACACGCAAAGGTGGTCCAGCCACTCGGGTCGGTAGCCCTCCACCCGGGCCGGAAGAACGGCCCGCTCCCAGGCGCCGGCCGGCACCTCGAAGCCCTGGAGCTGCTCGACGGCCCTCAGGAGCCCGGCCCGGCCCTCCCTCCGGGTCCCGGAGGCGACGTGGTGCCAGCGCAGCAGGAACCGCATGAGGTCCTGCGCCGTCACCGGCTCGATCTCCCGCCTCAGGCGGCCCTTGGTATAGGAGTGGATACGGGCCAGCAGCCGGCGGGCGCACCACTGCTCTGCCCCCAGGGCCGGGTCGAAGCGTCCTCTCAGGGCGAAGCCTTCCTGTTCCAGGCGGGCCAGGGCGATGGCCACGGCCCCCGGCCCCAGGGCCGCCAGCGAGGAGAGGCCCTCCACGGTCACCGGCCCTTGGACCTCCAGGTGGCCCCGTACCGCCTCCACCGCCGCCTCCTCGAAGCCGAGGCCTCCCCCGAGCAGCGACTCGGCCCGGTCCCGCCCTTCGGCCGCCACCCACAGCTGGCCCTGGGGGCCCGCCAGCTCGAGCGCCCTGCCCCGGCCCGCCAGCTCCCCGAACCAGCCCACCCAGTCCTGCCGGGGCCGGCACACGACCAACGACATGAGCAGGTCGTGAAGCTCGTCGGCGTCCCGTGGCGAGGCAGCCGCCTCGGCCCGCACCCGGGCTATGGCGCCAGGGTCCAAGACGGCCAAGTCCCGGCCCTCGACGGGCAGCCCCCGGCGGAGCGCCACGGCCCGGCTGCGGCGCTCCTCCAGGGGGGCGTCGTCCAGGAAGGTGTAGGGGCGGCCGTTGATGATCTCGTGGGCCAGCGGCGAGGGCTCGGTGGTGTCGCGGCAGGTCACCCCCACCGTCCCCGAGCGCAGGGCCTCCACCAGGGCTCGCAGACCCTCCACGTCCATGGCCTCGTTCAAGCAGTCGTGCATGGTCTGGCGGACCAGAGGGTGGTCCGGGATCTCGATGGGCCCGGTGACGTTCTCCTGGCAGGCCGCCAGTGCGGGGAACACGGCGGCCATCAGGTCATCGGCCTCCATGCGCTGTACGGGAGGAGGGTTGCGCCGGCCACCGCGGAAGCGCAGGACGGCCAGGGACCGGTTGAGGTTCCAGCGCCACCGCACGGCGAACATGGGCGAGGCCAGCGCAGCCTGGCGCAGGACGTCCTCCACCGTGGTGGGCGAGAGGAACCTGGTGACCGACTCGAGGGGAAAGCTGTGCTGGGGCCCGAGCGAGAGCAGGACGGCGTCGTCACTGGCCGCCGCCTGCAGCTCGAAGTCGAAGCTGACACAGAACCGCTTGCGCAGGGCCAGCCCAAGGGCCCGGTTGACCTGGCCACCGTAGGGGGAGTGCACCACCAGCTGCATGCCCCCCGAGTCGTCGAAGAACCGCTCGACGACCAGGTGGGACAAGGTGGGCAGGCACCCGAGGGCGGCGTGCCCGGCGGCGAGATAGCGCACCAGCATGTCGGCCACCTCTCGGTCCAGGCCGCAGTGCTCTGACACCCAGGCCCGGGCGGCGTCAGGAGCATCGAGGCGGTCCTGCACTCCCTGGCGCAGAGAGGAGACCTCCTCCGACAGCTCAGCGGTGCGAGCCGGTGCCTCGCCCAGCCAGAACGGCACTGAGGGGGGAGCCCCGCCGGCGTCCACCACCCTCACTGTCCCCGGCTCCACCCGGCGGATCCTCCATGACGTGCTGCCGAGGAGGAACACGTCTCCCGCCATGGACTCGACGGCCCAGTCCTCGTTGACCGTGCCCACGAAGGTGTCGTCGGGGTCCGCCACCACCCGGTAGTCGCCCGTCTCGGGTATGGCCCCTCCCGAGGTGAGGGCGGCCAGACGGGCCCCCCGCCGCCCCGCCAGCTCCCCGTTGACCCTGTCACGGTGCAGGTAGGCAGCCCTCCTCCCCCGGCCGGTATCGATCCCCTCGGAGACCAGGGCCACCACCTCGTCGAAGTCCGATCGGGGCAGGTCGGCGTAGGGGGCGGCCCGGCGCACCAGGGCGAAGAGGTCGTCCTCCCCCCACCTCCTCGCCGAGCACTCGGCCACCACGTGCTGGGCCAGGATGTCAAGGGGGGCTCTGGGTGGGTGGATGGCGTCCAGCCTCCCTGCCCGGACTCCCGCCAGGAGGGCGGCGCACTCCACCAGCTCGTCCCTGGTGAGCGGGAACAGGCGCCCCTTGGGTGTGCCTCCCCGGCTGTGGCCCGAGCGGCCCACCCGCTGGAGGAAGGTGGACAGGCTCCGGGGGGTGCCGATCTGGCAGACCAGGTCGACCGGTCCTATGTCGATGCCCAGCTCGAGGGAGGCGGTGGCCACCAGGGCCTGGAGCTCCCCCGCCCGGAGCTGGGCCTCGACCCGCAGGCGCCGCTCCTTGGAGAGGCTCCCATGGTGGGAAGCCACCCTTGCCTCCTCCAGGTGCTCCCCCAGCTGATGGGCCAACCGCTCGGCCAGCCTCCTCGTGTTGACGAACACGATCGTGGTGCGGTGGGCCTGGACCAGGGCAGCGATGCGGTCGAGCACCTCGGCCATCTGCTCGGCCGAGGCCACCGCCTCCAGCTCTCCGGCCGGGACCTCGATGGCCACGTCCAGGTGGCGCTCGTGGCCCACGTCGACGATGGTGCACCCGACGCCGGCTCCGGTGAGCAGCCCGGCCACCGTCTCCATGGGCCGCTGGGTGGCCGAGAGGCCGATTCTCTGGGGCGGGCAGGTGCACAGCTCGGACAGGCGCTCCAGGGTGAGGGCGAGGTGCGAGCCCCGCTTGTCCCGGGCCACGGCGTGGATCTCGTCCACGATGACCGTCCTCACCGAGGCGAGCAGGGCCCGGCTCCGCTCGGCCGTGACCATCAAGTAGAGCGACTCGGGCGTGGTGACGAGGAAGTTGGGCGGGTGGCGCAGCATGGCGCTGCGGGCCGAGGGGGATGTGTCGCCGTTGCGCACCTCGACCCGCAGGTCCGGTGCCGGCAGTCCCATGGCCGCAGCGGTCCGGGCGATCTCACGCAGGGGCGTCTCCAGGTTCTCCCGGATGTCCACGGCCAGGGCCTTCAACGGGGACACATAGACCACCTGGGTAGCCCCCTCCACCTCCTCCCCGCCGGCTGCCGCCCGGTAGAGGGAGTCGATGGCGACGAGGAAGCCAGCCAGGGTCTTGCCCGACCCGGTGGGGGCACCGATGAGGGTGTTCCGGCCCGAGGCTATGGCCGGCCAACCGCGCTCCTGGGCCGGCGTGGGCCCGTCAGGGAACCGGGCACGGAACCACTCCCGCACGGCGGGGTGGAAGCTGGCCGGGAACACGTGTTTGGACCCTAGTCGCTCCCGGCCCGGTGGCCGGCGAACCGGTCCCGCAGCTCCTTCTTGGAGAACTTGCCGGTGGAGGTCTTGGGCACCTCGTCGATGAAGGCCACGTCGTCGGGGATCCACCACTTGGCGACCCTTCCGTCCAGGAAGGAGAGGACCTCCTCCCTGGTGAGGGTCTCCCCGGCCTTCACCACCACGCAGGCCAGGGGCCGCTCCTGCCAGCGCTCATGGGGCACGGCGATCACCGCCGCCTCGGCCACCTTGGGATGAGCCATGAGCTCGTTCTCCAGGGCGACGGAGGAGATCCACTCCCCTCCCGACTTGATGAGGTCCTTGGTCCTGTCGACCAGATGGATGTAGCCGTCGGGCGAGATGGTGGCGACGTCCCCCGTCCGCAACCAGCCGTCGGATGTGAAGGACTCCCCCGAACGAGGGTCGTCGTAGTAGTCGCGGGCCACCCAGGGGCCCACCGCTTGAAGCTCGCCCCGGGACCTGCCGTCCCAGGGCAGCTCCTCTTCGGTGCCCGGCTCCACTATGCGCAACTCTATGCCCGGGACCATGATGCCCTGGGTGGCCCTGACCTCGGCCAGCTCCTCCTCCCCCCGGCCAGCCCGCTCGGAGGAGACACGGGCCACCGAGGCGATGGGGTGGGTCTCGGTCATGCCCCAAGCCTGCAGGAGGGGGACGCCCACCTTCTCCCTGAACCCTTCCGAAAGGGCCTTGGGGACGGCAGAGCCCCCGCATGGGATGCAGCGGAGGCTGGTCAGGTCGTGGTGGTCGGCCTCGGCCAGCACCCCCATCCATATGGTGGGGACCCCAGCGGCGAACGTCACCCGCTCCTGCTCGATCAGGCGGGCGATGGCGGCGGGCGACAGGTCGGGGCCGGGGAAGACGAACGAGGACCCGGCAAAGACACCGGCGTGGGCCAGCCCCCAGGCGTTGGCATGGAACATGGGCACCACCGGGAGGACCACGTCGGACTCCGAGATGCCGAGGCTGTCGACCATGAGGGCGCACATCGAGTGCAGCACCGTGGAGCGGTGCGAGTACACCACCCCCTTGGGGTGGCCGGTGGTGCCCGACGTGTAGCACATGGCTGCCGCCCGATCCTCGTCCGCCACGCGCAGGTCAGCCGGTTCGGCCCCGGCGAGCAGCTCCTCGTAGTCGAGGACACGGGGGTCGTCGGGTATCTCGCCGGCCCCGTCGTCCATCACAACCACATGGCGGACCGATTTCAGCTCGGGCATCAGGGGCCACAGCAGGGCGAGGAGGGACCGATCGACGAAGATCACCTCGTCCTGGGCATGGTTGGCGATGTAGACGAGCTGGTCGGCGAAGAGCCGGACGTTCAGGGTGTGCAGGACCCGCCCCGTCCCGGGCACGGCGAAGTAGCACTCGAGGTGCCTGGCGCTGTTCCAAGCGAAGGTCCCGACCCTGGCATCGGAGGAGAGGCCCAGGTCCTCGAGGGCGCCCCCCAGGCGCCGCACCCGCTCGGCCCATGCACTCAGGGTGGTGCGCTCCAAGCCCGAATGGGTGGCCGAGACGATCTTCTTGGCCCCGAAGAGCCGCTCGGCCCGGCGGAACATCATGGGCACGGTCAGCGGATAGTCCTGCATCAGGCCGTCCATGGCTCTCCTTCCCCTCTCCATCGAGCCTAGGCCAAGGTGCCCGGGCGAGGCCGTGGGGAAGACCGGCCTGCCTGGCGGTCCTGGGGGGACGTCGGTCGGGAGGGGCCGTTCCGGCCCCGACGGTGCGCCTGCCGGCCGGGGCCGTCAGCGCGACAGCGCCCGGCGCAGGATCCAGCTCCGCAGGCGGGTGTAGGGCGGGTAGGCGAGGGGGGGATCGGGCCACACCGGCTTGGCCAGGACCGAGCGGCGGTGGCTGAAGGTCTCGAAGCTGCTCCGGCCGTGATAGGCGCCGGTCCCGCTCTCTCCCACCCCGCCGAAGGGCAGGCCCGGAACGGCCAGTTGCAGCACCGTCCCGTTGATGCACACACTGCCTGAGGACGTCCGCTGCAGCACCTGCTCCACTCCGGCATCCGACCTCGAGAACACATAGAGCGCCAAGGGGCTCGGACGGCTGGCCACGAACGAAGCCGCCTGGGCGAGGTCCTCCACGTCCAGCACGGGCAGGATGGGCCCGAAGATCTCCTCTTCCATCACGGGGTCATCGGGATCCACGTCGGTGAGGACGGTAGGGGCCAGGTAACGGGACGGGCGATCGCCTTCACCCCCCAGGGCCACCCGGGCCCCGGTGGCCTCCAGCAGGTGACGGAGGCGCACCCAGTGCCGGTCGTTCACGATCCGGGCGTAGTCGGGGCTCCGGGCCGGGTCCTTCCCGTAGAAGCGGTGGATGGCCCTGCCCAGGGCGCCCACCAGGCGATCGCGTGCCTCCCGGTGGACCAGGACGTAGTCGGGGGCCACGCAGGTCTGGCCGGCGTTCATGAGCTTGCCCCAGGCGATGCGCCGGGCCGCCACCTCCAGGTCAGCGCCGGCATCCACCAGGGCCGGGCTCTTGCCCCCCAGCTCCAGGGTGACCGGGGTGAGGTGGCGAGCCGCCGCCTCCATCACCACCCGCGCCACCCGGGCGTTGCCGGTGTAGAAGATGTGATCGAACCGCTGGGCCAGCAAGGCCCCGGTCTCCTCCGGCCCACCTTCCACCACCGCCACCGCCTCCTGGTCCAGGTAGCGGGGAAGCAGCCGGGCAAGGGCGGCTGAGGTGGCTGGGGCCAGCTCGGAGGGCTTGGCCACCACGCAGTTGCCAGCAGCCAGGGCTCCCACCACCGGCGCCAGCAGCAGGTTCACCGGGTAGTTCCAGGGAGCTATCACGAGCACCACGCCCAGGGGCTGGCGAGCGATCCGGGCCCGTGCCGGCCTCTGGACCAGGGGGACGGGAACCCGCTCAGGGCTCATCCACCGCCCGAGCTCCCGCAGGGCCATTCCCGCCTCGGACCGCACGAAGGAGATGTCGGTCATCATCGCCTCTGTGGCCGGCTTGCCCAGGTCGGCCCGGAGGGCCTCCACGAGCTCGTGCTCGGCCTCCCTCAGAAGGGCCCTCAAGCCCTCCAGCTGCTGGCGACGCCAGGACGCCGGCCTGGTCCTCCCGGCCTCGAAGGAATCCCGCAGGCGGGCCACGAGCGGCCCCGCTCCGCCGGTGGTAGTGACGGTGGGCCTGATGGGAGCGGACATCGGCAACGGTCTACCCGCTGGCGCCGGGCCGCACGAGCAGGAGCCGTCCCGGGTCGGGTACAACCTAAGAGCGTGGCTGCCGGGGAACCATCGGGCGGGCTGGTACGGGTACGGGCCATGGTAAGCGGGCGGGTCCAGGGGGTGGGGTACCGGGCTTCCTGCCAGTGGCGAGCCCAGGAGCTGGGCCTGGCCGGCTGGGTCCGCAACCTGCCTGACGGCCGGGTGGAGGCATCCTTCGAGGGCAGCCCCGAGGCGGTGGGCCGGATGGTGGACTGGTGCCAGCGGGGGCCGAGGGGAGCCCGGGTGGACCGGGTGGAGGTGCACACCGAGCAGCCCTCGGGGGAGCGCGGCTTCCGGGTCGGCTAGGCCCCGGCCGGGCCGGGCCGGGAAAGGGCCCGCTTGAGGAAGTCCAGCTCTATGAGGAGCAGGTTCCCCGCCACCTCCTCCTGGGGGGTCATGTGGGTGACCCCGGGGAGGGGCAGGAAGCAGTGGGGCCGGCCCGCGGCCACCAGCGCCGAGGAGAGGCGCAGCGAGTGGGCCACGACGACGTTGTCGTCGGACAGGCCGTGGATGATGAGGAGGGGCCGGCGCAGACCCTCGGCGTAGCCGATGAGAGAGCAGCTCTGGTAGGCCCCGGGGTCCTGGTCGGGGTGACCGAGGTAGCGCTCGGTGTAATGGGTGTCGTACAGACGGGGGTCGACGAAGGGAGCGCCGGCCACCGCGGCGTGGAAGCAGTCGGGCCGGCGCAGCACAGCCAGGGCGGCCAGGTAGCCCCCGAAGGACCATCCCCGGATCCCCACCCGCCCCAGGTCCAGGTCGGGGCAGGAGGCGGCCGCCTGGTGAAGGGCCTCCACCTGGTCCTCCAGGACAGGAGTGGCGAGGTCACCCCGCACAGCCCGCTCCCAGGCGGGGCCCCGCCCCGGGGTGCCCCTGCCGTCGGCCACCAGCACGGCGAATCCCTGCTCGGCGAACCATTGGGACACCAGGTAGGCGTCCCGGCTGGCCAGCACCCGCTGGGCCCCCGGGCCCCCGTAGGGGTCCAGGAGGACCGGGAGGGGGCCCTCGCCCGGCCGGTGCCAGGAGGGGAGCAGGAGGGAGGCTCGCAGCTCCCGCCGGCCCAGGCGCAGCATGCGGGGCAGGGGTGACACCAGCGGGGTCTCTGCCTCCGAGCGGATGCCGGTGACCACTGCCTCCCCCCGGATGACCACGACCTCGAGGCCGTGGTGGTCAAGTGAGCGGGAGGCGAGCACCGTGGTCCCACCGGACCGGCGGGCCGTGTGCACCCCCCCGGGAGGGGACACACGCCCAAGCCCCTCCTCCGGGGACCAGGCCCACACCTCCACCTCGGTCGGCTCGGAGGAGGCCGAGACGAGCACCGCCTCACCGTCGACGTCCAGCACCGAGCGGACCTGCAGCCCCGGGCCGGTCACCACCTCGCCCCCGACGACCAGGCTCCTCGTCCCGCCGGCCTGCGCCACCCACACCAGCGCCCCTGTGGAGGTCAGCCCGGGGACCCCCGGGACGATGTCCAGCCAGGCGGGGTCGTGGTCCTCGAGCAGCACGGTCGTGGCGCCGGTCGAAGGGTCCACCGCCAGCACCTGCATGCGGCGCTGGTCCCGGCTCTGGACCGACAGGACCAGGCCGCAAGGGGCCCAGGAGGCCGTCACCACGTACTCGAAGCCGGCCCTGTCCCAGGTGACGGGGACCCGGGACCCGTCAAGGCCCACAAGCCACAGCGTGACCTCGGCGTTCGGCGTCCCCGCCGCCGGATAGCGGGTGAGGGAGCAGGGACGGCCAGGATCAGCGGGGTCGGCCACGTACCAGCGCGGCACGGGCCCCTGGTCCACGCGGGCCACCAGGAGGCGCTCACCGTCAGGGGCCCACCAGTAGCCGGTGGTACGTCCCATCTCCTCGGCAGCCACGAACTCCGCCAGGCCCCAGGTGACATCGCCCTCCTCCGGCCCGGCCAGGCGGCAGTCTCCCGAGCCGTCCACCTCCATGACCCGCAGCGCCCCACCTGACACGTACGCCACCCGGGAGCCGGTGGGGTCGGGACGGGGATCGAGCACGGGCCCCGGCGCCGGCAGCTCCCGCACCCCGCCCCCGGCCGTGTCGGCCACCCAGAGGCGGCCCGAGAGGGCGAAGGCGGCCAGGCGGCCCTCCCGGTCCGTGCCGTAGGCCACGATCCCGCCCGAGTGCTCCCTGACCCGTTCCCGGCGGGCGCGCTCCTCAGGGGGCAGCTCCTCCTCCGCTCCTCCCAGCAGGGCCAGGGGGTCAGCCACGAGCCGCTCCGGGGGCCCTTCGGGGGCCAGGTCCGTGGCCCAGAGGCAGTTGGCCCGGTCGGTGCCTCCCCGAGAGCGCAGGAACAGTACCCTTTCCCCACCCGCTGACACGGTCAGCTCGTGCGGGACCCCCAGGCTGAAGCGCCTGGTCCTGGCGTACTGGCGGGGGAACCGGGCCCGGTCCGGCCCGGGAGGGGGGTCAGCCACTCAGCGCAGCGGCAGGCCCCAGAGGGGGAACCACCGGGACAGGTCCTGCTCCACAGGCAGCTCCTTCTCCAGGACCCCCCGGAGCATCAGCTCCAGCTCCTGGTCCCGGTGCTCACCGGGACGGGGGGCGAAGGGGTAGAAGGTGCCCTGCTTGTAGAGGTAGACGAGATAGGCACGGGCGGCCTGGCCAGGCGGCGGGTCCCCGCCTCCCTCGGGGGCGGGCTGGAAGCCGAACACCGAGCACAGCAGCTGGGGCCCGAAGCCCCGGTCCTGGAGGGTGGCGTTGACCATGTGGACCCGGTTCACCAGGTCCTCGATCAGCGGGTGCTCCACGACCACCCACTGGTAGCCGAAGGAGTCCCCCTCCTCGTGGATGCTGACCCCCCGCTCGCCGGCATCCACCTGCAGGACCTCGTCCAGCTCCTCCTTGGTGGCGGCAAAGCCCTGGCCGGAGGCGGGCTTGTAGCACACGCCGGCCTGGCCGGTCGGCACCAGCCCGGCCGACGCTTGCAGCGTCACGGCCGTGGAGGGCAGCGAGAACAGGGCGTCCAGGTTGGGCCTGACCTCCGGGGACCGGCCCAGGATGGCGTCGAGGAACCTCACGGGCTAGCGGGCCCGCCCCAGCTCGTTCTCCAGGCGGGCCAGCTGCTCCAGGCGGCGCTCGAGGCTCGGGTGGGTGGAGAACAGCGTGGCCAGGCTCGCCCCGTTGGTGAGGGCGGGGGCGAAGAAGAAGGCATTGAAGGCCTGGGCCGAGCGCAGGTCCCTGGTCGGGATCCGGCCCATCTCACCCGACACCTTGACCAGGGCCGAAGCCAGCACCGAGGGCCGCCCGATCAGGATGGCGCCGGACCTGTCGGCGGACAGCTCCCGGTAGCGGGACAGGGCCCGGGTCAGGATGAAGCTGAGCACGTACACCACCACCGAGACCCCGAGGATGACCAGGAAGCCGATGGCCCCACCATCGTTGTTGTCATCCCCGAACCCGCCGAAGAAGCCGGCGTACATGAAGCTCCTGGTGAGCAGGCCAGCCGCCATTCCGAGGAACCCGGCCAAGGTCATGACGGCCACGTCCCGGTGCGCCACGTGAGAGAGCTCGTGGGCCAGCACGGCCTCCAGCTCGGGCTCGTCGAGCCGTCGCAGCAACCCCGTGGTGGCGCACACCACCGCCACCCGCTGGTTGCGCCCGGTGGCGAAGGCGTTGGGTATGTCCGTGTCGGCTATGGCCACCCGGGGCTTCTTCATATTGGCCAAGGCGCACAGCCGGTCCACCACCCCGTGGAGGGTGGGAGCCTCCTCCCGGCTCACCTCCCGGCCGTGCATGGCGAACAGGGCGATCTTGTCGGCAAAGAAGTACTGGCACAGCCCGAAGGCCACGGCGATGGCCACGATGAGGCCGGCATCGATGCCGATGCCGATGAGCACACCGAGGAACACGGCGTAGAGGAGGCCGATCAGGAACATGGTGAACCCCATGCGGGCGGTGAGCCCCCTGTCGACCGGAAAGCGATGGGTTGCCACGCCCATTGAGTGTAGAAGCGCCGGCGGGCCTACTGGCGGGCAGCCGGCCCCGGGCCAGGGGCTCCGGCCGGCCGCCGGACCGGGGGGACCGGCCGCTGATGGGGTGCCGCCTCGGGTAAGAAGGGCCCCATGACCCTGCCCATGGTGGCCAACGCCAGCCGGCGCCAAGTCCTGGTCCTCGACATCGTGCTCTCGATATGGGTGGCCGGATGGGTGGCTGTCGGCATCCTCATCGGTATCGACGTCCATCACCTCGGACGGCTCACCACCACGGTCTCCAACGCGGGCAGAGCCCTGGAGCAGGCCGGCGGGGGCTTGCGCTCCCTGTCTGGCGTCCCGTTCATCGGGCACACGGTGGCGGGCCTGGCCGGGCAGCTGGCCAGGGCGGGGCATACCGCCATCCACAACGCCTCCACCGCCACGACCAGCATCGACCAGCTGAGCTACCTGCTCGCCATCGCCGTGGTGATCATCCCGGGCACGCCGGTGTTCGGTATCTACCTCCCCTTCCGCCTGGGCCGCCTCTTCGAGGCCAGGGCAGTGCGCGCCGCCCTTCGCCATGGCACCAACCGGCCGCTGCTGGAGCGCTACCTCGCCAACCGGGCCCTGACCAACCTCCCGTACCACCAGCTGGAGGAGATAAGCCCCGAACCCTGGGAGGACGTGGCCCAGGGCCGCTTCACCACCCTGGCCCAGGCCGAGCTGGCCCGCCTGGGGTTCGGCCGCCGGGAAAGAGCGCGCTTCGGCGCCAGGCAGGGTTAGCGGGCAGGCTGTGATCGGAGGCCGGGCGGGACCTGCCGCCGAGTGGCATCCTGGGAGCCCCAACCGTCCAGCCAGGGAGGAAACCGATGGGATTGATGGACAAGGTCAAGACCCAGGCGGCCCAGGTGGCCCAGCGAGCCCAGGAGGCGGGCAAGGCGGGCCAAGCCAAGCTGGAGGAGGTGCAGGCCAAGCGCCGGGCGGACGCCTGGCTGCGGGACCTGGGTGCGGCCGTCTATGCCGAGCGTCGGAGCGGGCCCACCCCCGAGACCAAGGAGCGCATAGACCGACTGGTGGCCCAGCTCTCCCGCCACGAGGCCGAGCACGGCCCCGTCACGGCCGAGGAGGACCCCGCCAGTGCCGCCGGGGAGCCCGGCTCTGGCGCCGCCGGGACGGCCACCTCCCAGCCGGGGTGACCGGCTAACCGGCCTGGGACCGGCGCCGCTCCCGCAGCAGGCCCGTCACCGCCTTGCCGTCGGCCCGTCCCCGCGTGGCCTTCATAACCGCCCCCACGAAGACGCCGGCCAGCTTGTCCTCCCCGCTCAGGTAGCGCTCCCATTCCCTTGGGAGGGCGGCGATGGCCTCGTCCACAGCCTGGGCCAGGTCCGTGGCAGGCAGGGCCTCGAAGCCCAGCTCCCGGGCGACCCCGGCGGGGTCCCTTTGCCCATCGAGCAGCCGGCTGAGGACGGCCTTGGCCTGGGTGGGCGTCAGCTCACCCCGTGACTCCATCTGGAGGAGGGAGGCGAAGGCACCCGGGTCCAGGCCTCCGGCCGCCGGGGCACGGGCGGCCACCTCGTTGGCGGCCCGGCTGAGGGCCAGAGCGGGGTCGGCACCGGCAGCCGCCGCCTCGAGCACCAGCCCGTCGAGGCCCAGCTCCACCACCGCTGCCACCCGGTCGGGCGGGGCGCCCGGGGCCAACGCAGCCACCCTGGCCCGCCGCTCCGCCGGCAGGGGGGGCAGGCTGGCCGCCACCCGGGCGCGCCAGGGCCCGTCAGGCTCCAGAGGCACCAGGTCAGGCTCGGGGAAGTAGCGGTAGTCGAAGGCCTCCTCTTTGGAGCGCAGGGCCTGGGTCCGGCCCGCTCCCTCGTCCCAGTGGCGGGTCTCCTGCACGACGGCCTGGCCCGCCTCGAGCAGCGCCACCTGCCGGGCGGCCTCGTGCTCCACGGCGCGGGCCAGGGAGCGCAGAGAGTTCAGGTTCTTCACCTCACACCTGGTGCCGTAGGCGTCCGAGCCCGCCCGGCGGACCGAGACGTTGGCATCCACCCGCAGGGACCCCTCCTCCATCTTGCCGTCCGAGGCCCCCGTGGCCACCAGGATGCCCCTGAGCTCGTTCACGTAGGCCCGGGCCTGGTCGGCAGAGCGGATGTCGGGAGCGCTCACGATCTCCACCAGGGGCACCCCCGCCCGGTTGTAGTCCACCAGCGAGTGCGAGGCCTCGTGGATGCGCCCGCCCCCTCCCACGTGGGTGGACTTGCCGGTGTCCTCCTCCATGTGGGCCCGGACGATCCCGACCCGGGTGCCGTCGGGCAGCTCCAGGTAGCCGCCCACGTTGATGGGCTGGTCGTACTGACTGATCTGGTAGTCCTTGGGCATGTCGGGGTAGAAATAGTTCTTGCGGTGGAAGATCGAGGGGCGGACCTCACAGTGGAGGGCGGCCCCGATGCGCATCGCCAGCTCCACCGCGTGGGCGTTGAGGACCGGCAGCGAGCCGGGTAGGCCAAGGCACACGGGGCACACGCTGGTGTTGGGCTCCTCACCGAAAGCATTGCGGCACCCGCAGAAGAGCTTGGTGGCGGTCCGCAGCTCGCAGTGGACCTCGAGGCCCACCACCGTCTCCCAGCCGCCGGGGGACGTCGTCACGGGGCCAGGTCCTCCAGGGCGGCGCCCACCCGCACCATCACGGGCTCACCGAGAGCCGGGGCCATCACCTGTATCCCCACAGGCAGCCCCCCCTCCCCCGTGCCGAAGGGGACCGACAGTGCGGGGTGGCCGGCCAGGCTGGAGGCCACGGTGCACACGTCGGACAGGTACATGGCGAGGGGGTCGGCCGTCCTGGAGCCCAGCGGGAAGGCGGTGGTGGGGGCGGTGGGGGACAGCAGGGCGTCGAAGCGCTCGTAGGCGGCGGCGAAGGACTCGATGATGAGCGTGCGCACCCGCTGGGCCTGGCCGTAGTAGGCGTCGTAGTAGCCGGCCGACAAGGCGAAGGTGCCGAGCATGATGCGCCGCTTCACCTCGGGCCCGAACCCCGCTGAGCGGGTGGCCTCGTACATGGAGGTGATGTCGGGACGGGCCAGGCGCAGGCCGTAGCGCACGCCGTCGTAACGAGCCAGGTTCGAGGAGGCCTCGGCCGGGGCGAGCAGGTAGTAGGCGGGCAGACCCCACATGGTGGCCGGCACCGAGACCTCGTCCACCTTGGCCCCCGCTCCGGCCAGGGCGTCGGCGGCCTCGTGCAGGCGGGCGCCCACCTCGGGGGCGATGCCCTCCACGCCGGCCAGCTCCTGGATGACCCCGATGCGCAGGCCCTCGACCCCTTGGGCCAGGCAACCGGACAGGGCGGGTGCCGGGCGATCCAGGCTGGTGGAGTCGGCGGGGTCGTGGCCCGCTATCGCCTCGAGGAGCGCCACGGCGTCGCCCACCGTCCTGGCCAGAGGCCCGACCTGGTCCAGGGAGCTGGCGAAGGCCACCAGCCCGTAGCGGGAGACCACCCCGTAGGTGGGCTTCAGCCCGACCACCCCGCACAGGGCGGCCGGCTGGCGTATGGACCCGCCCGTGTCCGAGCCCAGGGCCAAGGGGGCGAAGCCCGCCGCCACGGCGGCGGCACTGCCCCCGCTGGAGCCCCCCGGGACCCGGATGGGGTCCAGGGGGTTCCTCGTGGGCCCGAAGGCAGAGTTCTCGGTCGAAGAGCCCATGGCGAACTCGTCGAGGTTGGTCTTGCCTATGACCACGGCACCGCTGCGCACGGCCCGGCTCACAGCCGTGGCGTCATAGGGGGGGACCCAGCCAGCGAGGATGCGGGAGGAGCAGGTGGTGGGCAGGCCCCTGGTGCACAGGTTGTCCTTGAGAGCCAGTGGCACACCCGCCAGCGGGCCGGGGTCCTCGCCTCGGGCCACCCGGGCGTCCACTTGGGCGGCGGCGGCGCGGGCCTCCTCGCCGGCCACCAGGTTGAAGGCGTGGACCTCGGGCTCTGCCTCCTCCACCCGGGCCAGGTGCTCCTCCACCACCTCCACCGCCGACCGCTCCCCGGTGCGGACGGCCTGCGCCAGGTCCAGCGCAGTGGGCAGGGTCACGGCTCTTCTCCCAGGATGCGCGGCACCCGGAACTGCCCCTCCTCGACCTCGGGCGCCTGGGACAGGGCCTCCTCCCTGCTCAGCCCGGGCACCGGCACGTCGGGACGCAGGACGTTGCGCACGGGGAGCGGATGAGCGGTCGGTGCCACCCCCTCCGTGTCCAGGGCGGCCACCTCGGCGGCATAATCGAGGACCTGGGCCAGCTGCGAGGCGTACAGCTCCACCTCCTCAGGGGCCAGCTCGAGGCGTGCCAGCCGGGCCACGTGGGCCACGTCTGCCGGGGAGATCCGGGCGGCCATGCCTGGCATGGTAGGCCGGAGGGGGGACCGGACCCGCCGGCGACGAAGCAGCCTAGGGTGCGGCCTGGCAGGCGAGCCCGGGCGGGGCAGGCAGCCCGGGCACGGAGCAGGCAAGGAGCAGACCGTGGCCAAGTACCCATTCCTCAGCGATGAGTGGGTGGCGGAGGCGAGAAGGATACGCGAGGAGTACCGGGGCAGGTTCCCCGCCGGCTCCCAGCCGGTGCGGATGAACGAGATCATCACCGAGGTCCCCTTCGGGACCGGGACGATCGAGGCCCACCTGGACTCCAGCTCCGGGGAGGTCGAGATGGATCTCGGCCACCTGGAGCACCCTGATCTCACCATCACCCTGGACTACGCCACGGCCCGGGCCGTGTTCGTGGACGGCAACCCCCAGGCGGGCATGCAGGCCTTCATGGCCGGGCGCATCAAGGTGGACGGGGACGTCACCCGGCTCCTCGGCCTGCTGGGGCCCAACCCGGACCCCGGCGCCCTGGAGCTGGCGGGGCGCATCAAGGACATCACGGGCTAGCGAGGTCTAGACCGGGCGTGCTACGTCAAAATTGGCCCTTAGCCCGGACCGCATACGCAGTTACAATTACGCCGGACGCAGGGTCCGAGGGGGTGGTGTCGCTGAGGCGGTGTTCCCCAGCCACCGCCGGGCCGCTACCCCCTCGGACCCTGTGTCGCGCCCGGGCTCACAGGGGGGAGCAGGCGGGAGCCACCCGAGCCCGGCCCTTCAGGCCCCCACCAGGGCCTTCATCTCGTCGGCCAGCTCAGCCACCGTCCAGCGCTCGTTGCGCTCGATGGCCGTGGTCAGGGTCCAGGGCTGGAAGAGCTGGACCTTGCCACCTTGTATGAAGAAGACCTTGCCGCTGGCAGGGCAGGACTCGGTGGCGAGGTAGGCGACCAAGGGGGAGATGTTGGCGGGGTCCCAGACGTCGAAGGCGCCCGGTTCCGCCGGCGGCTGGACGACGTCGGAGAGCCCGGGGGTGGCCTCGGTCATGCGGGTCCTGGCGGCGGGAGCGATGGCGTTGGCTCTCACCCCGTACCGGCCCAGCTCCTGGGCCTCGATGATGGTCATGGCGCCGATCCCAGCCTTGGCCGCCCCGTAGTTGGCCTGACCCGGGTTCCCGAGCAGGCCCGAGGTGGACGAGGTGTTGATGATGGCCGCCCTCACCTCCTTGCCCGCCTTGGACTGCTCTCTCCAGTAGGCGGCGGCCCAGCGGGTGGGGACGAAATGGCCCTTCAGGTGAACGTGTATGACGGCGTCCCACTCCTCCTCGGTCATGTTCACAATGACCCGGTCCCGGAGGATCCCGGCGTTGTTGACCAGCACGTGCAGGTCCCCGAAGGTCTCCACCGCCATGTTGACCAGGCGCTGGCCCCCCTCCCAGTCGGCCACGTCGTCGGTGTTGGCCACCGCCTCCCCCCCTGCGGACCTGATCTCGTCTACGACCTGCTGGGCCGGGCTACGGTCGTCCCCGGAACCATCCAGGGCACCACCCCGGTCGTTCACAACGACCTTGGCCCCCTCCTTGGCGAAGAGGAGGGCGTGCTCCCGGCCGATGCCTCGGCCAGCCCCGGTGATGATGGCGACTCGTCCCTCCAGGGTTCCCATGTACGACTTCCTTCCCCTAGCGATGCGGGCTCCATACCTGCAGGGACACCCTGAGAGGCGCCCCGGCCCGCTCGCACGTTGTCAGTATGGGGGCGCGCCAGTCAAGGCGAGCTCCACGGCCTCATGGCCGTTGACGACGGCCGTGGTGAGTGAGCCTACGAGGGCGCCGGCCCTGCGCTGCCAGGAGGCGGCGAGTCGGACATGGTGGAGGTGCCCGGGACGGCCGGCCTCACCTGGCCCCCGCTGGCATGCACTCCCGCCGTGCCGGGCTCTCCGGCGGGCACGGGCCGAGCCTGGCCACTGCCGGCGTTGTTCACTATGTCCTGGAGCTCCTCGGTGTTGAAGCCGCTGGCCACACCCCAGAAGTAGGCCACCAGGGCGACACCCACGGCGATGAGGGTCCCCCACTGGAAGGCGAAGGGGGCCTTGGTCAGCGGCCCCACCGCGCCCGTGTAGTACTCGAGGGGGAACATGGCGAGCAGCAGCCAGAAGAGCCATGCCGTCCTGGAGATGTGCATGCGCCCCTCGGCGTTGCAGAGGCCCCAGATGGCCACGCAGAAGAACACCACGCAGGCCGACAGGGTGATGTCGTAGAGCCCGAAGCTCCAGGCCCCCTTGGCCGGGGGTGAGACCCGCAGCACCCAGCCCCCCTCGTAGTTGATGAACACCCAGGCCACGAGGAACACGGCACCGAGAAGGTGGGCAAGAGCACGGTTGGCCCCGCTCACCCAGCCCTTCTTCTGCACGAAGTACCAGGCGAAGATGGGCAGCCCGATGAACACCGTGGCGTACACGCTGGCCAGGGTGGAGAAGGTCGACCAGAACACCAGCATGGCGGCGGCCAGGAAGCCCACCGGGGCGAAGAACCAGGCCAAGGTGAGCCGGTAGGGCCGCCGCAGGTTGGGGGCGTACTTGCGGAAGACGGGCACGCCGAGGCCCCCCATGATGTAGGTGAGGGCCGTGGTGGACGTGATGAAGCCGACCAGCTTGTACCAGCTGGGGGCGGGGATGAAGAAGACGCAGCCGATGACGAAGGCGACGATCAGCGAGACCCAGGGGACCCCCCAACGGTTGTGCCACTGGAGGGCCTTGGGACCGTAGCCGTAGACGCCCAGCCCGTAGTTCGTACGCTGGGACGTCCCCAGGTAGATCCAGCCCGTCCCCGACGGGGAGATGCCGGCATCGATGAGGAGCAGGGGGGAGAAGGCCAGCAGCGCCGAGATCCCCGATGCGCGCACGGCCGAGTAGAGGGGGCTGCCGCCCCACTTGCTCCCAGGCAGGCCGGCCCAGTCACCGGGGTGCAGGCCCGCTCCGGCCCAGTGGATAGCGCCCACGAAGCCGATGGCGAGCGCCACGTAGATCACCATGGCAATGACGACAGAGCTGACCGTGGCGAGGGGCACGTCCCGCTGGGGGTTGCGGCTCTCCCCGGCGTAGTCCAGGGCCTGGCGGAAACCCAGATAGGCGAAGATGACGCCCGTCGTGGACATGGCAATGAAGACGTTGTCGCTGCCGGTGGCGAAGAAGCCGCCCTTGAGGCTGGTGAGGTTGGCACCGTTGAAGGCCACGAACAGCATGCAGAACGTGGCGGTCGGGATCAGCAGCTTCCACCAGGTGAACCACCGGTTCCACTCCCCCAGCATCCTGATGCCGAAGAAGTTGAGCCAGAAGAAGAGGACCATGAGGCCTATGGCGAAGCCGATCCCGTTGCCGGTGAGGACCGTCACGCCCGCCGAGGTCTTCTCGAACCCGGTGCTCGGGAACTGGGTGCCCACGTAGGTGACCACTGCCTCGGCCTCGATGGCGGGCACCGAGATGGCCGAGAGCCAGTAGGTCCAGCCGATGACCCAGCCCGTGTAGGACCCATGGGAGAGCACCGGGTAGCGCACGATGGCCCCCGTCCGGGGCAGCATCCCCGAGAGCTCGGCGTAGGACATGGCGATGAAGATGATGAAGATGGCGCCTACAGCCCAGGAGATCGCCTCGGCCGGCCCGGCGACTGCCGCCGCGTTGAGGGAGCCGAAGAGCCACCCGGAACCGATGATGGCTCCGATGGACATGAACAGGATCGAGTTGAAGCCCATGGCCTTGCGCAGGCCCTTGTCGGCCTCCTCGAGGCGCCCGGCGGGGAGGACCTCCTGCTGTCCCGGCGTGGTGGTCGTCATTGGGATGGACCCCCTTGACCTTGATCCGACGTCAGCCATTACCTGCCGACGCCGCGCATGTTACCCCGTGCCCCGCACCACCGGGTGGACACTCTGTCGTTCCTGTCCCTCCCGGCCCAGCAGGGCCCGGGCAAGGAACGGGCCCCTACCCCGGGCCCGCCCCCGGCAGCTCCCCCGTCTCCAGCAGGTGGGCGAAAGCCTCCTCCCCCACCACGGGCACGCCGGCCGCCTCGGCGGCCGACAGCTTGGCGGCTCCGGGGGCCTCGCCCGCCACCACGGCGAAGGTCCGCTTGGACACGCTGCCGGGGGCCTTGCCTCCCCGGGCCACGATGGCCTCCTCGGCTGCCTCCCGCGACCAGCCTGACAGGGTGCCCGTCACCACCACGGACTTGCCGGCCAGGGTCGGGGCCAGGGCCGGGGCGGCGGGGCCGGCCATGTTGACCCCGGCCCGCCGCAGCTTGTCCAGCACCGCCTGGTTGTGCTCGGAGTGAAGGAACTCGTGCACGCTGCGGGCGATGGTGGGGCCGATCCCCTCCACGGCCGCGAGCTGCTCGGGGGAGGCGGCGGCGATCCGGTCCAGGTGGCCGAAGGCCCGGGCCAGGAGGGCGGCACCGCTCCCCCCCACATGGCGAATGGAGAGGGCGACCAGCAGCCGGTCCAGCGGGCGGTCCTTGGAGGCCTCGATGGCGGAGAGCAGGTTCGCCACCGACAGCTCGGCGAAGCCCTCCAGGCCGATCAGGTCCTCACGCCTCAGGTAGTAGAGGTCCCCGACGTCGGCCACGAGGCCCAGCGAGGTCAGCTGGGCCACCCGTTGCTCCCCCAGGCCCTCTATGTCCATGCCGCTGCGGGAGGCGAAGTGCACTATGCGCTGGTCCCGCTGGCCGGGGCAGTCCAGGTTGGTGCAGAACGTGTCGCTCTCGCCCTCCAGGCGCACCAGCGGCCCCCCGCAGCGGGGGCACGCATCGGGGAACCTCCACTCGGGCAGGCCCTCGGGCCGCAGGGACAGCACGGGCCCGATCACCTCCGGTATCACGTCACCGGCCTTGCGGACCATGACGGTGTCGCCGGGGCGCACGTCCTTCAGCCTCACCTGGTCCTCGTTGTGCAGGCTGGCCAGCCCCACCGTGGACCCGGAGACCACGACCGGCTCGAGGACGGCGAAGGGGGTCGCCTTGCCGCTCTTGCCGATCGACACCATGATCTCCTTGAGCTTGGTGGTCCGCTCCTCGGGCGGGAACTTGTAGGCGATGGCCCAGCGGGGATGGTGGTGGGTGGACCCGAGCTCGGCCCGCTTGGCCAGGTCGTCGACCTTCACCACCACCCCGTCGATCTCGTAGTCCAGGTCGTGGCGGTGCTCCTGCCAGTGCTGGCAGAACGAGAACACCTCCCCCAGGCCCTTCACCGAGCGGATCTCCGGGTTGACCGGCAGCCCCGCCCGGGACAGCCACTCCAGGGTCTCGTGGTGACTGGCGAACTGGGGACCGCCGTCCACCTCGCCCAGCTGGTAGGCCCAGAAGGCCAGCTCCCTGGTGGCGGTGATGCTGGCGTCCTTCTGGCGCAGGGAGCCGGCGGCGGAGTTGCGGGGGTTAGCGAAGGTCCGCTCGCCGGCCTCCAGTCGCCGCCGGTTCAGCTCCTCGAAGGCGGACACCGGCATGTACAGCTCCCCCCTCACCTCAAGCACCCTCGGATAGGGGGTCACGTCCTCACCCAGGCGGTCGGGGATGAGCCCGACGGTGCGGACGTTGGCGGTGACGTCCTCGCCCACCAGCCCGTTGCCCCTGGTGGCCCCGGTCACGAGGACGCCCTCCTCGTAGCGGAGGGATATGGCCACCCCGTCGATCTTGAGCTCGCACACGAACACCGCGCCCGGCCCCGCCAGGTCGGGGTCGAGACGCTCCAAGCGGCGGCCCCAGGCCAGCAGCTCGTCCTCGGTGAAGGCGTTGTCCAGGCTCATCATGGGCACCCGGTGGCGGACGGGGGCGAAGAGGGGCGAGGGGGCGGCCCCCACCGTCGCCGTCGGCGACGAGGCGTCGGCCAGGTCGGGGTGGGCCTCCTCCAGGCCCCGCAGCTCCCGCACCAACGAGTCGTACTCGGCGTCGCTGATCTCGGGGTCGTCGAGCTGGTGGTAGCGGACGTTGTGGTACTCGATGAGCCTCCGCAGCTCCTCGACGCGCTGAGCGGGGTCAGGCGCCTGTCCCGTCGTCACGGAGCCGAAACTACCCGGGGCCGGTATGGCCGGTCACGGGAACGCCCCCGGTGCCACAGGTGTCCCTCCTATGCTGGACGACGTAGGCAGGCGCGAAAGGACCTGGGTGGCAGCTGACAGCAGGTGGCGGCGGGGATCGACCTGGCTGGTCGGGACGACGATGGTCATGCTCTTCGCCGCGGTGGGCCTGTTGAGCTGGAGGGTGCTGGCCCAGCCCGCCTCGGCCCACACCCGCTCGCAGAGCCGGGGCAAGGTGGCAGCAGGCCACAAGGGGGCCGGACACGCCAAGGCAGCCGCCAAGCCCACCACCACCACGACCAAGCCCTCCCCACCTCCGCCCTTCAAGGTCACCTCCGTCTCCCCCCGCAACGGCTCCACCGGGGTCGGGGGCGAGACCCCGATCACGGTCTCGTTCTCCACGCCCGTGGCCCTGTCCGGCCGCCTCCCCTCGGTCTCACCTTCGGTGCCGGGCAGCTGGGTCAGGGACGGCGCCCGCACCCTGGCCTTTCGCCCCGGCGGGGCCTATGTTCCGGACTCCAAGGTCACCGTGACCATCCCCACGGGGGTGCGGGCCAGGGACGGCGCCCAGCTGGCCCACCCGGTGGTCGACCACTTCAGCGTGACCCACGGGTCGGTCGTCCGCCTCCAACAGCTGCTGTCGCTGCTGGACTACTCGCCCCTGGCCTGGAGGCCATCCGGGACGCCCCTCTCCCCCACCGACACCGCCGCCCAGCTGCGGGCCGCCTTCCACCCGCCCGCCGGCAACTTCTACTGGCGCCAGAAGGGATGGCCCTCCAACCTCACTTCCCTCTGGCACCCAGGCACCTACAACGTGATGGTGAAGGGCCTCGTCATGTCCTTCGAGGCCGACCACGCCCTCACCGTGGACGGCATAGCGGGACCCCACGTCTGGGCCACCCTGCTCAGCGCCTTGGCCAACCACCAGCTCAACACGGGGGGCTACAACTACGCCCTGGCCAGCGAGACCCAGCCGGAGTCCCTCACCATCTGGCACAACGGCAAGGTCGTCTTCCACAGCCCCGCCAACACCGGCATCGCCGCCTCCCCCACCGCCCCCGGAACCTTCCCCGTCTACGAGCGGCTGCGCTCCCAGGTGATGCGGGGCACCAACCCCAACGGCTCCCACTACGCCGACCCGGTGCAGAACGTCGCCTACTTCAACGGCGGGGACGCCGTGCACTACATCGCCCGGGCCGACTACGGCATCCCCCAGAGCCTGGGCTGCGTGGAGCTGCCACTCAAGGCGGCGGCCAAGGCCTGGCCCTGGCTGGCCTACGGCACGCTGGTGACGGTCACCCCGCCCGCTTGAGCCCTGAGGCCCCCCGTGAGCGACCACGGGGGGCTGCTGGGGCAGAAGGGCGTTTCGGCCCTCAGTACCGGTAGGAGTCGGGCTTGTAGGGGCCCTCCACCGGCACCCCGATGTAGTCCGCCTGGGCCGGCGTGAGGGTGGTGAGGCGCACGCCCAGGGCGTCGAGGTGGAGGCGGGCCACCTTCTCGTCGAGGTGCTTGGGCAGCACATAGACCCGGGACTCGTAGCTGGCCCGGTTCGTGAACAGCTCCACCTGGGCCATGACCTGGTTGGTGAAGGAGTTCGACATCACGAAGCTGGGGTGGCCGGTGGCGCAGCCCAGGTTGAGGAGCCGGCCCTCGGCCAGGACGATGACGGCGTGGCCGTCGGGGAACACCCACTTGTCGACCTGGGGCTTCACCGCCACCTTCTGGATGCCCGGCACCCGGGCCAGGCCGGCCATGTCGATCTCGTTGTCGAAGTGCCCGATGTTGCCCACGATGGCCTGGTGCTTCATGGCCGCCATGTGCTCGGCCGTTATGACCGAGCGGTTGCCGGTGGCCGTCACGAAGATATCTGCCGTCGCCACCACGTCCTCGACCGTGGCCACCTGATAGCCGTCCATGGCCGCCTGCAGGGCGCAGATGGGGTCGATCTCGGAGATGACCACCCGGGCCCCTTGGCCCCGCAGCGACTGGGCGCACCCCTTGCCCACGTCCCCGTACCCGCACACCAGGGCCACCTTGCCCCCGATCAGGGTGTCGGTGGCCCGGTTGATGCCATCGATGAGGGAATGGCGGCAGCCGTAGATGTTGTCGAACTTGGACTTGGTGACCGAGTCGTTGACGTTGATGGCCGGGAACAGCAAGCGCCCCTCCTTGGCCATCTGGTACAGGCGGTGGACGCCGGTGGTCGTCTCCTCGCTCACCCCCATTATGTGGTTGGCCATCTCGGTGAAGCGCCTGGGATTGGAGGCGTGCGACCCCGCCAGGAGCCGGCTCAGCACGGCCTCCTCCTCGTTGTCGGCCTCGCCGGGGTCCGGGACCGAGCCGGACTTCTCCATCTCCACCCCACGATGCACGAGAAGGGTGGCATCCCCCCCGTCGTCCAGGATCATGGTGGGCCCGCCCTCTCCTTCCCAGGTGAGGGCCCTGGACGTGCAGTCCCAGTAGTCGGCCAGGCTCTCGCCCTTCCAGGCGAAGACCGGCACCCCCCTCGGGTCGTCCTCGGTCCCCTCCGGGCCCACCACCACGGCGGCCGCGGCGTGGTCCTGGGTCGAGAAGATGTTGCAGGAGGCCCAGCGCACCCGGGCTCCCAGGGCCACCAGGGTCTCGATGAGCACGGCGGTCTGGACGGTCATGTGCAGCGACCCCGAGATCCGGGCCCCCCGCAGGGGCCGGTGGGGGCCGTACTCGGCCCGCAGGGCCATGAGCCCCGGCATCTCGTGCTCGGCCAGCTCGATCTCCCGCCGGCCCCAGCCGGCGAGCGAGAGGTCGGCCACCTTGTAGTCCAAGCTCATGCGGTCTCCTTGTCCTTTCCTTCCAGGGGTGGGACCACCAAGGAGCTGGAGGCGCTCACCCTGCTCCCGGTGCGGCCACGCCGCGGCCCGGTTCCACCGGCGGTATCAATGTAGGGGCTCTGCGACCTCTTCCCAGAAGCGTTCCAGGGCCCGGCGCTTCTCGGCCGGGGGCCCCAGGTTCCAGTCAGGCAGGATGAACTCGTCTACCCCGACGGCGGCGTACCCGGCCATCTGCTCCCTCACCTCCTCCGGGGTGCCGACGATGGTCGGGAAGGGCTGGGGCTCCTGGCGGGCGGCGGCCAGCTGGGCCGGGTCGTCCCCCATGTGGACCACGGCCTGGGCCAGACGGCGGACCCGGCCAGGGTCCCGTCCCACCTCAGCGCAGTGGCTGTCGAGAACGGACACCTTGTGGCCCAGCGTCTCAGGCGTCCCCCACACGTTCCACTCGTCGGCATAGCGGGCGGCGATCCGCATGGTCACCTTCTCGCCCCCTCCGCCGATGAGGAGGGGGAGCCTGGCCTGAACGGGCTTGGGCTCGAGGGGAGCGTGGCGGAGCTGGTAGTAGCGGCCGTCGAAGTCGGAGCGATCCTCGTCCAGCAGGGAGCGCAGCACCTGGCAGGCCTCCTCCAGCCGGGCCAGCCTCTCCCCCACCGAGGGGAAGGGGATCCCGTAGGCCCGGTGCTCCGCCTCCTGCCAGCCGGCCCCCAGCCCGAGGACCAGCCTGCCCCCGCTTATGTGGTCGACGGTGGCAGCCATCTTGGCCAGGACGGCTGGGTAGCGGTAGGTGTTGCCGCTCACGAGGGACCCGATCCTCAACCGGGGGACGCTGGCCGCCAGGCCGGCCAGCACTGACCAGCACTCGTTATACGGGCCCGAGTTGTCCTCGTTGTTGGGCATGAAGTGGTCAGCCACCCAGACCCCGTCCCACCCCTGTCGCTCGGCGTGGCGGGCCAGGTCGACGATCTCGGCCCAGGGTTGGCTGGCGTGGGGCCAAAGGCTGAAGCGCATGGGCCAACAGTAGGAGCCGGGCGGAATGGCCCCGTAGTGGCCGCCACCGCCCTGGCCCGGGGCCCCGGTGCCTAGTCCCCCCGCCACAAGGCGGCCACCTCGGCATCCCCGAGGCGGCCCAGGTCGACACCTCTGGCCCCGGCCAGCTGCTCCAGGGAGGCGAACCGGCGCCGGTAGCCGGCCACGGCCCGGCGCAGGGCCGCCTCCGGGTCGGCACCCAGGCGCTGGGCCACCTCGGCCAGGGCCAGGAGGGCGACGCCCACCTGGTCCTCGCCGGGGCTCTCGAGCAGCCCCTCCACCGCTTGCTGGAGGGCACCGAGCACCTGGGCCGGCTCCCTCCGGTCCACCCCGGTGTGACGGGCCTTGCCCGCCACCTTGGCCGCCATCGCCAGGGCGGGCAGGGCGGCGGGGATGCCGTCCATGACGCTGGACCGCCCCTTCTCGGCCTGCTTGATGCGCTCCCAGTTGGCCATCACCCGCTCGGCACTGGGCGCCTCCACAGTGCCGAACACGTGAGGGTGCCGCCCCACCAGCTTGTCGTGGACCCGGCGGGCCACGTCAGCCAGGTTGAACTGGCCCTCCTCGGCCGCCAGGGTGGCGTGGAAGAGGACCTGGACCAGCAGGTCCCCCAGCTCCTCCTCCAGGGCGGCGTAGCCCTCTGGGCCGGAGGGCAGTGACTCGATGGCCTCCACCACCTCGTAGGCCTCCTCCACCAGGTGGCGGGTGAGCGAGGCGTGGGTCTGCTCCCGGTCCCAGGGGCAGCGCTGGCGCAGGGCCCGCACCAGCTCGGCCAGGCCCACCAGCTCACCGGCTACCGGGGGGGCCAGCTCGGGGACGAACACCGTCGTCAGGTGGTCGGGCGCCACCTCCCGGTCCAGCTCCGCCCAGGGGACCTCGAAGACCCTCTCGTCCGGGCAGCCCAGACGGGCCAGGACCGTCACCGGGGCAGCCGGCTCCTCCTCCACGGACAGCTTCATGGCCGACAGCACGTGACGGCTCCAGCAGTGGGCCACCAGCAACGGCCCCCGCTCCCCGGCCGCCTGCACGGCGAAGTCCTCGCCGTCGACCAGGCGGACCCCGGCGCCCACCGGGTCCAGGAGGAGGCGGTCCCAGGCCAGGTCCAGGAACGACAGGCCCGGCACCACCTCCACCTCCACCCGCCCATCGGCCCTCAGCAGCGCCACGCTGCGCTCCAGCACCAACGGGGACCCTGGCACGGCGTAGACGACCTCGCCATGCTCGGAGGCCGCCTCCACCAGGGCCTCGGCGATGCCGGCGTAGACCTCCTCCCGGGAGGCGGCGCTCTCGTAGAGGTGATCGAAGCTGGCAGCGCCGGCGGCCACCACCGAGGCGGGATGGTGCCAGGTGCGCACGAAGCGGTGCCCGGCCCCGCGAAGGGCCTGGTGGGCGGCGGGGCTCACCAGATCGGGCCCGGCCGGCCCCAGGCCGACCACGACCACCCTGGCCCGGCTCACGGGCAGAGGGGCGGGGCGGGCCCGCCTGCCGGCACGGTCACCCGCCGGCGGCCGACGTGGCGTTGCCGTTGGGCGTGATCCCGTTGGGCAGGGCCAGGTCCTTGGTGGGGGGGAGGCTGGGGGGCTGGACGCTGCTGCTCGCCCCCTTGGCCACGAAGGACCCGTACCTCGGGTCAACGGTGACGGTTGCCCTTCTCGTGAGGGCCTCGAGGAAGGCGTCCACCCGGTTGCTCGAGCCTTGCAGCAGCGAGCCGCGGATGGCCGGCCCCGCCTGGGCGAAGGGAAGGGGCTTGCTGCTCGTCACCGTGGCCACGACCCACCCTGCCTGGATGTGCACGGGCGCCGTCACCTGCCCGGGGCGGAGGCTGGCCAGGGCATGGCCGAGCCTGCCCCCCAACCGGGAGGAGAACTGCTGGGGAAGGGCGCAGCCGATGGCGCCGTCGTTGGCCCTCAGGTAGGGGTCCACGGAGTAGTTGCGGGACACCTTCGAGAAGCTGATGCCGTGGCGCAGGGCCCTCTCGGCCTGTTGCGCCCTCACCATGGTGGGGACCAGGACCACCGAGACGCACACGGTGCGGAACTGCGACCGGTGGCTGCGGTAGTAGCGGTGCAGGGACCCCGAGCTCACGCTGACCTTGCCCAGCGACGCCTCCAGGGCGGTGACGTCCGCCGAGTAGCGGATCAACTGGTCACGGTAGGACGAGGGGAAGGCGTCGAACAGGGCCGCCCCTCCGTAGGTGGAGATGAGGTCGGCGCGTGCCGAGCGCAGGTCGGAGGGGGTGATCGACAGGTGGCGGTGGCGCACCGCCTGCTGGATCAGGCTGAAGAGGATGTCCTGGTTGAGGACGGCGTCGGCGAAGCGGATGTCGAAGCTGTTCTGCCCCTGGCCCTCCACCGGCAGGCCCTGGCTCTGCAACCGCTGGGCATAGGAGCGGTTGTGCTGGATGGCGAGGAGCTCGGAGTCGAGCTGCTGCTGGCTGATCACCTGGCCGTTGACTATGGCCGCATAGGGCGAGAGGTGGCAGGCAGAGGTGCCGAGGGCCACGGCGACGGCCAGGGCCACTCCCCCCAGCAGCCGCCGCGGCCGGCACCGCCGCAGGAGGCCGGGGCGCCGCTTGTCGCTAGTCACGGTCGAGGCAGCCTACCGGCGGGGCCGCCTGCCCGGAAGAGCGGCGCCACCGGCTCCCGGGCCGGGCGAGGAAGGGCCACGGCGCTCACCCTGCCGCCTGGTCCGAGGCCTCCGGGGGGACCAGCTCGCCCAGTAGCTCAACCAGAGCCCGCACGGGGTCGGCCCCGGCAGGCAGGGGCACCACCACCTGGGACTGGTCCTCCTTGTAGACGGCCCTCGGGTGCAGCCGGCGCAGGCGGACCTGGGCGCTACGGCGCAGCCGGAGGGGGGCCATGCGGGCCGTCGCCACCCCGCCCCTCCTGCCAGGCCCACCACCCACCACCGTGACCTCCCGCACACCGGCCTGGGCACAGGCCGCCCGCAGGCGGGCCACCTCCAGCAGGGCCCCCGCCGGCGGCGGGGGGGGCCCGTAGCGGTCCGCCCACTCGGCGGCGATGTCGTCCACCTCGGCCGCCGAGGCCACGGTGGCCAGGCGCCGGTACGCCTCCAGGCGGAGGTCCTCACGGCCGATGTAGCCCGCCGGCAGGTTGGCTGCCACGGGGAGGTCCAGCTTCACCTCGGCCGGCGGCCGGGGCACCTCGCCCTTCAGCTCGGCCACCGCCTCGCTCACCATCTGGACGTAGAGGTCGTAGCCCACCGCCGCGATGTGGCCCGACTGGTCCGAGCCGAGAAGGTTGCCCGCCCCCCTTATCTCCAGGTCCCTCATGGCGATCTTGAACCCCGAGCCCAGCTCGGTGTGCTCGCCGATCGTGCGCAGCCGCTCATAGGCCTCCTCTGTCAGGGCCCGGTCAGGGGGGAAGAACAGGTAGGCGTAGGCCCGCTGGCCGGCCCGGCCCACCCGGCCCCGGAGCTGGTGGAGCTGGCCCAGCCCGAGGAGGTCGGAACGGTCCACCACCAGGGTGTTGACCGTGGGCATGTCGATGCCGGACTCGATGATCGTGGTGCACACCAAGACGTCGTAGGCCCCTTCCCAGAAGTCCAGCACCACCTTCTCCAGGCTCCCCTCGTCCATCTGGCCGTGGGCCACGGCGATGCGGGCCTCGGGCACCAGCTCCCGCAAGCGGCCAGCCACCATGTCGATGTCCTGCACCCGGTTGTGGACGAAGAAGACCTGCCCCTCCCTCAGCAGCTCCCTACGGATGGCCTCGCTCACGGCCCGCTCGTCGTACTCGCCGACGTAGGTGAGGATGGGCTGGCGGTCGGCAGGCGGGGTGTTGAGGAGGGTGAGGTCCCTGATGCCCGTGAGGCTCATCTCCAGGGTCCGGGGGATGGGCGTGGCCGTGAGGGTGAGGACGTCCACGCCCACCGAGAGGGCCTTGATGGCCTCCTTGTGGCTCACCCCGAAGCGCTGCTCCTCGTCCACCACGAGCAGGCCCAGGTCCTTCCAGCGCACGTCAGTGGACAGCAGCCGGTGGGTCCCTATGACCACGTCCACCGACCCGTCGGCCAGCCCATCCACGACCTCCTTGGCCTGGGCCGGGGTCAGGAACCGGGACAGCACCTCCACCCGCACGGGGTAGCCGGCGTAGCGGTCGGAGAAGGTCTGGAAGTGCTGCTGGGCCAGCAGGGTGGTCGGCACCAGGACGGCTGCCTGCTTGCCCTCCTGGACGGCCTTGAACACGGCCCGGATGGCGATCTCGGTCTTGCCGAAGCCCACATCGCCGCACACCAGCCGGTCCATGGGGACCGGCTCTTCCATGTCGGCCTTGACCTCCTCGATGGCCTTGGCCTGGTCGGGCGTCTCGGTGTAGGGGAAGGCCTCCTCCATCTCGCTCTGCCAGGGGGTGTCGGGGGGGAAGGCATGGCCGGGGGAGGCCAGGCGAGAGCGGTACAGCACGACCAGCTCCTGGGCGATCTCCCGCACGGCGGAGCGCACCCGGGCCTTGGTCCGGCTCCACTCGGCCCCGCCCAGGCGGTGCAAGGTAGGGGTCTCGCCGCCCGTGTAGGGGGTGATGGCATCGATCTGGTCGGAGGGGACGTAGAGCTTGTCCCCCCCCTTGTACTCGAGGAGCAGGTAGTCCCTCTCCGCCCCCCCGATGGCCCTCTTCACCATGCCGGCGTATCGGCCCACCCCGTGGGCATGATGGACCACGTAGTCGCCCGGGGAGAGGTCGTCGAAGAACCCCTGGCTGGCCCGGGGCCGGGGACGGGCCCGGCGATGGGCCCGGCGCCGACCGGTGACGTCGGGCTCGGACAGGACGGCAAGGGAGAGGCCCGGGAGAAGGAAGCCCCTCTCCAGGGGCTGGACGACCACCCTCACCCCCGGGGCGGCGAGGTCGGCGGGGCCCGGGTCCTCCAGGAGGGGGGCGGCCACTCCGTCCGAGCCCAGGGCCGAGGACAGCCGGGAGGCACTCCCCTTGCCATCGGCGCAGACGACCACCCTCCAGCCGTCGGCTGCCAGGTCCGAGAGCTGCTTCACCAGACGGGAGCCGTCCCCCACCACCGGGTCCCAGCCCGAAGCCGCCACCGCGGGCATGCGGGGGCCCTCGGCAGTGGGCACCATGGACCACACCTGGGCCCGGGTCCTCTGCAGGAGCCGCTCGAAGTCCAGGTGGAGGGAGGGGAACCCCCCTCCCTCACCTGCCCGTGCCGCCCCCCACGTCTCGGCCAGGGTGCCGGCCAGGGCCCTTTCCTCCTCGACCAGCTCCTGGGCCCGGTCCCTCATCCGGCGGGGCTCGACCAGGATGACCCGGGCCGAAGCCGGGAGCAGGTCGGGCAGCACCCTCTCCTCGCCGGCCAGCCAGGGCAGCCAGGACTCCATGCCGTCGAAGACCAGGCCCTCGGCCAGCCGGTCCCACTGGTCACGCCCCCAGGGCTCACGGGCCGTGAGGGCCCGGGCCCGCTCCCGCACCTCCTCGGTGGGCACCAGCTCCCGGCACCCGTAGACCTCCACCTCGGCCAGCGTGGCCACGGAGCGCTGGTCGGAGGCATCGAACTCGGTCAGGCGGTCCACCTCGTCGCCCCACAGGTCGATGCGCACGGGGCTGTCAGCGGTGGACGGGAAGACGTCGACGATGTCGCCCCGCACGGCCACCTCCCCCCGGTGCTCGACCTGGTACTCCCGCCGGTAGCCGGCCGCCACCAGCCGGCCCACGAGCTCCTCGGGGTCCAGCACGTCGCCCTGGCGCACGACCACCGGCCCGGGATCGCCGGGAGCGGGGGCCAGGCGCTGGAGGAGGGCCTTGACCGGGGCTACCAGCACCCGGGGGCGGGCGGAGGCGTCGCCCCCGGCGCCCTCTCGGAGGTGCCACAGGGCCCGCAGCCGCCGGCCCATGGTCTCGGCGCTGGGGCTCACCCGCTCGAAGGGCAGGGTCTCCCACGCCGGGAACATGTCCACCTGCCCCGGCCCCAGCCAGGCCTCCAGGTCGTGGGCCAGCCGCTCGGCGTCGGCAGCCGAGGGGGTGGCCACCAGCACCGGCGAGCGGTCAGACAGATGGGTCAGGCCGGCGATGACGAAGGCCCGGGCCGGCTCGGGCACGGCCAGCGCTCCGTTGGGGGAGCCGATGAGGTCGGCTATGGCGCGCTCTTCACGCAGCAGGGGGGGCAGGGAGCGGAGGCTCACGGCTCCTCCAGGCTACCGATCCTCCTCCCCCCGAGGAGCCGCCCGGCCCCGCGCTAGGGCTGGCCGCCAGCTTGCCTGGCGTGGTCCATCAGGGTCTGGCGCGGGGGGTTGAAGACGTCCATCTCGAAGCAGGCCTGGTCCTCGGTCCAAGCGGCGTGGGGCACCCAGGGAGGGATGACGGCCACGTCGAAGCGGCGCATCACCCGCCTGTCCCCGTCGAGGTCGAAGGTCAGCTCCCCGTCCAGGACGATGACGATCTGCTCCTCCTCGTGGGCGTGGCGGGGGGCTTCGGTGCGCGGGGCGAAGGACACGAAGTTGACCATCGTCCCCTCCCCCAGGACCGGCTGGAAGACCAGCCCGGGGACCAGCTCCATCTGGGGGACGGCGGCCACGTCGACATAGCGGGGCTTCCCGGTGGGGACCCCCCCGCCCGGTTGGGTGAAGTGCTGGTCGCGAGTGGTCAACGGCATCTCCTGGGCCTTGACAGCTAGGACAGCAAGTGTAGTCTAACTGTCCTATTAGAGGCTCCGTCCAGGAGATGGACAGGACATCAGACCCACCATGTGTCCAGTAGTAAGCCTGCAGATAAAACGATTGACGTTCCGATCATGACACCGGCCCGGGCTCCTCTCGCCGGTCTGGCCCCCATCACGGTGTCACCCGCCCCGGCCGTGCCGGTGGACCGCGTGGACCTGGCCCTGCTGCGCATGCTGGCCACCGACGCCCGCATGTCCCAGCGCCGCATGGCCCGCGAGGCAGGCATGTCGGCCTCGGCGGTGGGGGAGCGCCTGGCCCGCCTGGAGCGTCACGGGGTCATCCGCCGCTACTCGGTGGAGGTGGACTGGGCCACCCTCGGTTACCCGGTCGTGGTCTACCTGACCGTGACGGCCGTGCCCGGCCAGGACCTGGCTGCCGTCGCCCGGGCCATCAGGGAGCTGCCGGAGGCCCAGGACATCATGATCGTCACGGGGGACATGGACCTCTTGGTGCGCCTGCGGGTCAGGGACCACATCCACCTGAGAGAGCTGCTGCTCCACCGGGTGTGGCAGACCGTGGGCGTGCAGCGCACCCAGACCTTCTTCGCCCTGGGGGAGGTCGAGCCCAAGGAGAACTTCACGGCCCAGCTCATAGCGGCCCTCAAGGACCAGCTCGAGCAGCCGGCCGAAGAGGAGGGAAGCGCAGGTAGCGGGCCGGTGGCCTAGGGAGGCGCCGGATGGCCCCACCTCCCTGCCCGGCACCACCAGCACGGCCGAGACGGCACAGCCGAGACTCCACAGCCAAGGAGGACAGATGGCGAGACTGGGAGAGCGGGCCGGCGAGGCCCCGAGGGTGGTCCCCGAGAGGGCCCAGCTGGCCCGGGGGTCGTTGCGGACCTGGGACGCCGTGGCCATCAGCATCTCGGTGCTGTCCCCGGCCATGGCCATGCAGCTCAACACGGGGGGAGTGGCGGCCCAGGCGGGCGGCTCGACGCCCCTGGCCTTCCTGCTGGGCGGCATAGCCTGCCTGACCCTGGCCTTCGTGGTGGTGGGCTTCACCCGTCGCATGGCCGCGGCCGGCTACGCCTACACCTACATCAGCCGCAGCCTGCGCCAGCGCTCGGGGTTCATGGCCGGCTGGCTCTACTCGTTCGGGTTCGTGTGCTTCGTCCCCATGACCATGGCCGGGGTGGGGGCCCTGTCGGCCAGCCTCCTCGGGCTGTCGGGGCCCTGGTGGTTCTACTTCTTCCTCATGGGCATGGGCCTCCTCGTCATCCTCTCGGTGGTCCGGATCAAGGTCACAACCAAGCTCCAGCTCACCCTGGGGGTGCTCACGGTGGCCGTGCTGGTCGCAGTGGACGTGATCGTCACCGCCCACGGGGGGGCCCACGGCCAGTCGGCCAGCGCCTTCTCCTTCGGGAAGACCGTGTCGGGAGGCTTCCACGGTGTCTTCTACGGCATCATCCTGGGGGTCACCTCCTACATCGGGTTCGAGACGGCAGCCGACTTCGGGGAGGAGACCGCCCACCCCCGCCGGGCCATCCCGATCGCCGTCATCGCCGCCGTGATCTTCGCCATCTTGTTCTACGTCTGGACCACCTACGCCACCACCATCGGCTACGGGGCCTCGGCCCTGGCCAAGAACCCCGCCCCGTGGGTGAACAACGGCGTGGCCGGGGTGGCCAGCCGCTTCGCCAACTCCACCCTTGCCGACCTGGTCCTGATCGGGGCCCTGTTCTCGGCCTTCGTGGTCTGCGTGGCCTGCGCCACGGCCGCCAGCCGGACCCTTTTCGCCATGGGACGGGAGGGGGTCATCCCCGAGTGGTTCAGCCACACCCATCACCGGTTCCGCACGCCCGTCAACGCCACCGTGGTGGTGGCCGTCGTGTCCACGGCGGTGGCCGCCGTGGTCGGGTTCGGCTTCGGCAACAAGTCCCTGGGCGGGGACGCCTTCACCGTGTACTACCTCCTGGCCACCATCGGCACCCTGGCCATCATCCTGGTCTACATAGGGCTCTGCATCGGGGGGATCGCCTTCTTCAAGCGCACCAGCCGGAGGTTCAACCCCCTCGTCCACCTGCTCGTTCCTCTCGTCGGGGCCGTGATCTTCGCCGCAGCCTGGTACGGGTCGGTCTTCCCTGCCCCCCCGGCCCCCATCAACGTCTCGCCCTACGTGACGGGCGCCTGGTTCGTGCTCGGCCTCGGGGTGCTCGGCTGGCTCAGCCTGCGGCGGCCCGACTCCATCGGGAGGGTGGGCTCGATCCTGGGCGAGGAGGGGGGGGCCGAGGCCGAGGCCCTCGACGCTCCCGAGCCCGCCAGGCCGGGGGCACCGGGCGCTCCCCGGCCTGTGGCAGAGCCGTGATAGACGACCACGTCCATCCCTTCCCCCTCGCCTTCGTCCCTCTCGACCTGGCCTCCATGAGCCTGGACGTGTCGGGGGGGCCGGAGAGCGACGCCCGCCGGCGTCAGCTGGCCCCGGGGCGGCTGGCCCTCGAGGTGATGCGCTCCCGCCTGGCCGGCCTGCTGGCGTGCCGGCCCGAGGAGGTCGCTGAGGCCCGGGACGAGGTGGCCGGGGCGGGTTGGGCCGCCTGGGTGAGCCGCCTCCTGACCGACGCCGAGGTGGAGGGGATGGTGATGGACGAGGCCGTGGTGCCCGAGGAGCGGGTACCGCCGGCCACCTATGCCGAGGTTGCCGGCTGCCCGGTGTGGGAGATGGCCAGGCTGGAGCCCCTGGTGGACAAGCTGATAGGCCAGGGGGCCGCGGCCACCGAGATCGTGGAGGCCGTGGACACCTACATGGGCGCCTCGGCGGGGGACGGCTGCGTGGCCTTCAAGACCGTAATCGCCTACCGCACCGGTCTGGGCGTCGATCCCGAGGCAGGCCTCGACGCGGCCCAGGCCTCCCTCGAGGAGGGGGAGCGGGCCGGCCTTCCCGTGCGCAGGCGGGCCAAGCCGCTACGGGACCTGGTGCTGCGCCGGGCCCTGGGCCGGGCGGCCGAGCTGGGCAAGCCGTTCCAGATCCACACGGGGTTCGGCGACTCCGAGATCAGGCTCTCGGAGGCCAACCCGCTGCTCCTGGAGGAGCTGCTGCGGACCCCCGAGGGACAGTCAGGCAGGGTCGTGCTGATCCATGGGTCCTTCCCGTGGCACGAAGAGGCGGCCTGGCTGGCAGCCACCCGGCCCAACGTGTGGGTGGAGCTGTCGCTCTCGAACCTCTTCGCCCCCTTGGCCACGGCCGAGCGAATGCTCGCCTTCATCGACCAGGCTCCCCGGGAGCGGATCCTGCTCGGCAGCGACGGCCACGGCCAGCCCGAGACCCACTGGTGGGGGTGCCGGGCCCTCCTCGAGGCCTGGCCCGGCGTGGCCCGCCGCCTGGAGGAGGCCGGCGCTCGCCGGTCCTGGGTGGAGGGCACGAGGCAAGCCATCTTCTCGGGCAACGCCCGGCAGGTGTACGCCCTGGCAGGGGCGAACGGCTAGCCGTCCCCGGCCGGAGGTTCCACCACCGCCTTGCGCACGGTGGCCGCGGCCACCCGGTCGTCCCGCACGGGGAACCCCAGCCCGGGGCGGTCCGGCACGGCGATGCAGCCGTCGGGATCCACCTGGTAGGTGGGGTCCACCAGGTCGTGGGCGAACAGCTCGGACGCCGGGGACATGTCGGCCGGGTCCGTGAACCCGGGCAGGGAGCTGATTGCCAGGTTGGAGGCCCTGCCTATGCCCGACTCGAGCATGCCCCCGCACCAGAGGGGGACCCCGGCCTCCCGGCACAGGCGGTGGACGGCCAGGGCGGCGCTGATGCCACCCACCCGGGCCGGCTTCAGGTTCACGTTGCGGCAGGCGCCCAGCTCGAGGGCGAGGCGGACGTCGCCCACCGACCGCAGGCACTCGTCCAGGCAGATGGGCGTGGCGATGCGCCGCTGGAGCTCGGCGTGGGCCACCAGCTGGTCCCACCCGAGTGGCTGCTCGATGCACGCCAGGCCGTAGCGGTCCAGGCGGGCGAGGCGCTCCGCATCGTCCAGCGTGTAGGAGCCGTTGGCGTCCACCTGCAGCATGACGTCATTGCCGACGGCCGAGCGCACCGCCGCCACCAGCTCCAGGTCCCACCCCGGCTTGACCTTGAGCTTCACCCTCCGGTAGCCCCTGGCCTGCCCGGCCATCACCTCCTCGACGGTGGCCTCGAGGCTGGGGTGGATGCCCACGCTCTGGCCCACCGGGACCCGCTCCCTCATGCCCCCCATGACCTCCCGCAGGCTCAGGCCCTCCCGCTCGGCCGCCAGGGCCCACCAGGCCGCCTCCACTCCGGCCCGGGCGAAGGTGTTCCCCCTTATGGGGCTGAGGGCGGCGGCCACCTCCTCGGGGCCGGCATCGGGCCCGGCCCTGAGCGCCAGGGGCAAGGCGTGCTCGGCGATGACGGCGAAGGCACTGGACGCCGTCTCGGGCAGGTAGAAGGGGTGGTCGAGGGCCGGGGCCTCGCCCCAGCCCTCATGGCCCTGCTCATCCTGGATGTGCACCAGCACCGTGCGCCGGGTGGTCGTGGCGCCAAAGCTGGTGACGAAAGGGCGCAGGAGAGGAAGGGCCACCTCCAGCACCTCGGCCAGCACGACCGGGCCGCCTCCGCCTACAGGAACCGGGGTCAGTAGAACTCCAGGTACTCCCGCATCTCCCAGTCGGTGACCTCGGACAGGAACCGGCCGATCTCGTGGCGCTTCATCATGGTCATGGCCTTGACCAGCCCCGGCCCCAGCTCGGACGCAAAGAAGCTGTCCCCCTCGAGGGCCGCGACCGCCTCCCACAGGCTGGTCGGGAGGAGGGGCGAGTCGGAGGCGTAGGCGTCGGACTCGATGCGAGCGGGGGGCTGCAGCTTGCGGTGCATGCCGTCCCGGCCCGCCGCCAGGTTGGTGGCCATGTAGAGGTAGGGGTTGGCAGCCGGCTCGCCCAAGCGGTTCTCGAGATGGGTGCTGGGGTCGCCGGGGCCTCCCTGGACCCGCACCATGACCCCCCGGTTCTCCACCCCCCAGTTGACCCGATCGGGCGCAAAGGAGTAGGGCCGGTAGCGCTTGTAGCCGTTGATGGTGGGCGTGGAGAACACGGTGGCCGGGAGGGCGTGCTCCAGCAGCCCCGCCACGAACTGGGTCCCCGTCGCCGACAGCGGCTCCGACGGGTCCTCGCTCATGAAGGCGTTGGCCCCCGACTCCAGGTCCCTCAGGGACTCGTGCAGGTGCCAGCCGCTGGAGAAGAAGTTGGGCAGCCCAGGGCGGCACATGAAGGAGGCCAGCAGCCCCAGGCGCTCGCAGACCTGCTTGGTCGCGCTGCGGAAGAGCACCATGGCATCGGCCGCCTCCATCACGGGGAGCGGGTCGAAGGTGACCTCGATCTGGCCCGGCCCCCACTCGTCCTCCATGGAGCGCAGGGGCAGGCCGAGGGCGACGTAGGCGTCGCGGAGGCGCTCCAGCACGTCGTTCACCCCGGCCAGGCGCACCTCCGACAGGTACTGGTAGCCGTGCTCGAACACGCTGACCCTCGGGGGAGGCGGGGGGGTGCCCGTCTCGTGCAGGGCGATGGTGGCCGACTCCCTGCGCAAGATGTACAGCTCCACCTCCAGGCCCACCACCAGCTCGTAGCCCTCTGCCCGGGCCGCCTCGACCTGGCGGCGGAGGGCCCGGCGGGTGTCGAGGGGCACCGGTGCCCCGCTCGAGAAGTAGGAGTCGGTGAGGACCCAGCCTGTCCTGTCGGCCCAGGGGAGGACCCGAAAGGTGGCGGGGTCGGGAACCAGCACCACGTCCGGGAACCCGGTGAGCTCGGGTATGTCGAAGCCCCCTCCCTCCACGAAGACGGGCGGGAACACGTGGTTGGCGCTGTCCATGCTGAGCACCGCCCCCTGGAAGTCGATCCCGCTCTCCAGGGAAGCCAAATAGTTGGCGGCGGACATGAACTTCCCCCGGGGGGCCCCGTGCTGGTCCACCCAGGTCATGCGCACGGTCCTCAGGCCCTCCTCCTCGACCAGGCGGCGGCTGTGCTCGGCGGCCTCGCGGGAGTCGGGGCCGAGCAGGCCGTGCTCGGCCACGAAACCTGGCCTGCCCACCCCAGGCGCGGTGCCCGCCATCGTCCTACCGCCCGCCCTCAACGGCCTTCGCCGGCCCGGGACAGGATGCGGCCCAGCCGCTCCACCCCGACCGGTATGAGCTGGTCCTCGACCTTGCTGTAGGAGAGGCGGAGCTGGTTGGCCCCCCTGCCGTCCGCATAGAAGGGCCGGCCGGGGACGAAGGCCACCCCCTCCTCACGGGCCAGGGGGGACAGGGCCGTGGTGTCCACCCCGGGCCCGGCCGTCACCCAGCAGAAGAACCCCCCTTCGGGTCGGGTGTAGCTCACCCCCCCGGGGAGGTGCTCCTCCAGGGCCCCGAGCAGGGCCTGGCAACGGCGCTGGTAGAGCCGCCGGGCAGTGGCGATGGAACGGTCCAGCTGGCCCCTCCGGCCGTACTCCTCGAGGAGGCGCTGGCCGAGCGCCCCGGTGCACTGGTCGGTGTTCTGCTTGGCCAGCACCAGCTGGGCCACCACCGGGGCCGGGCCCGCCACCCAGCCCATACGGAACCCCGGCGTGAAGACCTTGGAGAAGGTGCCCAGCTGGGCCGTCACGTCGGGCGCCAGGCTCCACAGGGAGGGGCGCCGCTCGCCGGCGAAGCCCAGCTCTCGGTAGGCCACGTCCTCCACCAGCAGCACCCCGTAGCGCCGGGCCGCCTCGACCAGGGCTTGGCGTCGGTCGGTGGCCATGCTGACGCCGGCAGGATTCTGGTGGTCGGGGATCGTGTACAAGAACTTGGGCCGGTACTCGGCGAAGAGCCGGCCGGCGGCTTCCACGTCCAGGCCCTGGTCATCCACACCGATCCCCACCACCTCGGCCTCGAAGCTGCGGAAGCCCATGATCGCCCCGAGGTAGGAAGGCGCCTCCACCGCCACCACGTCCCCCTGGTCGAGCAGGCTCTTGCCCAGCAGCTCCAGCCCCTCTATCCCCCCGCTGGTGATGATCAGCTCCTCCTCGGCGGGCGCCTGACCCTCCAGCCTCTCCAGGCGGCCCGCCAACCAGTCCCTCAGGCCGGGCAGCCCCGAGGTGGGCGCGTACTGGAACACGGCCGGGTCGTCGGCCACCTCGGCCAGGATGTTGGCCAGCTCCTGGCCGGCGAAGGTGGAGGGATCCGGGAACCCGCCGGAGAAGGAGATGACGTCGGTCGCCCCCGACAGGGCCATCATGTTCACGATCTCGCCACCCACTCCGGCCCGGGCCCGGCGGGCGAAGGAGCCCTCCCACCCGTCCTGGCCCCCCCGAACCGCCTGCTCCAGCCTCATTGCCATGGCCGCGAGCGTAGTGGCCCTACCGGTATATGGCCACCATGCAGAACGCCCGCCGGGGGACTGTCGGTCAATTGCTCGACGATGATCGGACTTACCGAACGAATGGTGCCTAGGAGGCGTTGAAGCGGCTCATGGCGGCCGCCGGCCCCTCGGCCAGGATGGCCTCCACGGCGTCAGCCGCCTCCTCCACGGCCACGTCCAGCTCGGAGCGCTCCTTCACCCGGGGCTCGGACAGCACGTAGTCCACCCCCGCCTGGCGGCCCGGCGGCTTGCCGATCCCGATGCGGACCCGCACGAAGCCCGTGCCGTGGAGGTGGGCCTGCAGGGAGCGCAGGCCGTTGTGCCCGGCCGTGCCGCCCCCCACCTTCACCTTCACCCGCCCCACCGGCAGGTCCAGCTCGTCGTGCACGACCACCAGGTGGCCGAGGTCCTCGATGCCGTAACGGCGCACCAGGGCGGCCACAGCCAGCCCGGAGTCGTTCATGAAGGTCTGGGGCAGAGCCAACGCCAGCAGGTGGTCCCCCACCCGGGCCTCCCCCGTCAGGGAACGGAGGGCACGGCTGGCCCGGAGCCTGGCCCCGTGGCGGGAGGCCAGCCGGGCCACGGCCTCGGCCCCCAGGTTGTGGCGGGTGCGCTCGTAGCGGCGGCCCGGGTTGCCCAGGCCCACCGCCAGCAGGTCGGCGGGGGTGCCGGTCCGGCGCGGTCGGAGCAGGAAGGGAGCTAGCTCCCCGCCGCCTCACTGGCGGCGGCCTCGCCAGTGGCGGGCTCGGCCCCGGACGGACCGGCCTCAGCGCCCGGCCCGCCCTCGGCCGGCGGCGCCTCCCCGGCCTCAGCCTCCTCCGCGGCCTCCCCGAGGTCGGCCGCCGTCACCTGAGGCGGCTGGCCCACGACCACGGCCAGGTCGGCGTCCACCTCGGCCTCGACCCCCGGGGGCAGGTCCAGGTCCCCCGCCCGGATGGTGTGGCCGATGGCCAGGCCGCTCACATCGACCTCGACGGACTCGGGGATGTTGGTGGGAAGGGCCCGCACGTGGAGGCTGAACAGCTGCTGGTCGACCACCCCATCCCCCCGGTGGACCTCCTCCGCCTCGCCCACCAGCATGATGGGCACCTCGGCCGTCACGGGCTCGTCCCGCCTCACCACGACGAAATCGACATGGGCCACCGTGCCCCGCACCGGATGGCGCTGGAGCTCCTTGGCCATGGTCAGGTAGGTGTTGCCATCGGCCCGCAGGGCAAGGAGGGCGTTGAGCCCCGCCGGCCCCGAAAGGGCGGCGCGCAACTCCCGCCCGTCCACCGCCACCGGCAGAGGGTCCACGCCGTGGCCGTAGATCACCCCCGGGACCTGGCCGGCGGCGCGCAGCCGGCGTGAGGCACGTGAGCCGGTGGGCCTACCCACCTTGGCATCGAGCTGTATCTCAGGCATGGCTTGCAGCGTCCTCCGGTGAGCCGGACGATGGGGACGAGCCGCCAGTCTAGGGCCCCTACGACCCCGCCTGCCTATCGAGCCAGGCAAGAAACGGCGGCGGCACCGGCCGGGGGGGAGGTGACCGGCGCCGCCGCCAGTATCAAGCGGGGGGACCAGAACCCCCCGTGTCGCTACCACTCTAGCAATGCCAGGGCGGCGATGCAACAGTTTGTGCCGCTTCGTTCACGCCCTGCCACTACCCGGTGAGGTCAATCCCGGCGCTCACTGTGAGGAAATGACAAGGAGGAGAGTGAGGGGGCACCAGATGTGCCGCCGAGGGGCTTGCTCCCCTCGACCTAGACCTGGTTGTCGCCGCCGAAGATCTCGGACACGGAGGTGTCGGCGAAGACGGCGTCGATGGCGGCAGCAATGATGCCCGAGACGGTCAGGACCTCGAGCTTGTCGAAGCGCTTCTCGGGGGCGATGGGAAGGGTGTCGGTCACCGCCACCCTGGCCAGGGACGAGTTCTTGAGACGGTCCACGGCCGGGTCGGAGAGCACCCCGTGGGTGGCCGCAGCCCACACCTCGGAGGCGCCCCTCTCCATCAGGAGGTCGGCAGCGGCGCAGATGGTCCCGGCCGTGTTGACGATGTCGTCGATGATCACGCAGGTGCGGCCGGAGACGTTTCCTATCACCTCCACCGCCTCCACCTGGGTGGGCGCACCCTTGGGCCGGCGCTTGTAGACGAAGGCCAGGTCCCAGCCCAGGTGCTGGCTGAAGCGCTCCGCCACCTTGATGCGCCCGGCGTCGGGGGCCACCATCACCGGGTCGTGCAGGCGTTCGGAGCGCAGGTAGTCGATGAGCACGGGCATGGCGGTGAGGTGGTCCCACGGCCCGTCGAAGAAGCCCTGGATCTGGCTGGCATGCAGGTCGACGCTCACGATCCGGTCCGCGCCGGCCACCGAGAGGAGGTCGGTGACCAGCTTGGCCGAGATGGGCTCCCGGCCCGAGGCCTTGCGGTCCTGGCGGGAGTAGCCGAGGTAGGGGCACACGGCCGTTATGCGTCGGGCCGAGGCCCGCTTGGCGGCGTCGATCATGATGCACTGCTCCATGATCGAGTCGTTCACGGGGCGGGCATGGGTCTGGAAGATGAAGACGTCGGCTCCCCGCACCGACTCGCCGAACTGGCAGTGGTCCTCGCTGTCGGCAAAGCGCCTGAGGTTGGCGTTCCCGAGCTGCACGCCGAGGTGAGCTGCGATGTCCCGGGCCAGCTCGGGATGGGACCGGCCGGCGTACAACTCCAGGCGCTTCTTGGACACCAGCTCCATGGGACAGCTCGCTTTGGTCGGTTGTCGTTCCGGGTCAGCCACGCTACCCGTCATCCCTCGGAGGAGGAGGCCCGGGTGCCGCCGGCCCTGGCTCGGGGCCGCCGCCCCTGAAGAATGGCCCAGTCACCACCCCGGCCGCCACCCTGGCCCCCGGCTCCAGGGCCCCGAAGGGGCCGACCCTGGCCCCCGGGCCGATCTCGGCCAGGCGGGCCTCGGTACGAAGCACTGTGGCCCCCTCGCCCACCACGGTGTCGATGAGGCGGGTGTCCGGGCCTATCTCGGCCCCCGCCGCCACCTCCGTCGCCCCCGAGAGCATCACCCCGGGGAACAGGGTCACGTCCGGGGCCAGCTTCACCGAGGCATCCACGTAGGTGGTCTCGGGGTCGAGCATGGTCACCCCCCGCCGCATCCAGCGCTCGTTGGTGCGGTCCCGCAGCTCGGCCTCGGCCACCGCCAGCTGGGCCCGATCGTTCACCCCCGCCACCTCCGTGGGGTCCTCCACCACCACCGAGCCGACCTTGTAGCCGGCGTCGTGCAGCACGGCCACCACGTCGGTCAGGTAGTACTCGCCCTGGGCGTTCACGGGCGAGAGCCGGCGCAGGGCGGGAGCCAGCAGCTCGTGGCGGAAGCAGTAGATGGAGGTGGCGATCTCGGCGATGGCCCTTTCCTCCTCGGTGGCGTCGGCATCCTCGACCACCCGGGCCACGGCCCCCTCCTTGTCCCTGATTATCCGCCCGTAGCCCGCCGGCTCGGCCACCAGGGCGGTGAGGAGGGTGGCAGCCGCCCCGGCGTTGCGGTGGCTCCTTACCAGGTGGGCGAGGGTGGGGGGACGGAGCAGGGGGGTGTCGGCCGGCAGCACCACCAGGTCCCCGCCGTCCCCCCCGCCGAACACGTCGGGGAGCTCGGTCAGGGCGGCCGAGACGGCGTCCCCGGTCCCCCGCTGGTCCCGCTGCTCGACGAAGGCCAGGCGGAGCCCCGCCGGGGCCTCCTCCTGGACCGCCTTGGCCACCCTCTCCCCCCCATGGCCCACGACCACCACCGTGAGGTCCACGGGCAGCTCGGCCAGGGCGTCGAGCACGTGCAGCACCATGGGGCGGCCGCACAGCCGGTGCAGCGGCTTGGGGCGGGCTGACCGCATCCTGGTCCCTTCGCCGGCAGCCAGGACCACGGCCGACAGCGGACGCGTCATGGACCTATCTTCTCACCTGGGGGCCCCATTACCGAACATGGGGCCGGGGGGGGATGGCGGCGCTCGGGGACGAGGACTCGAACCTCGATTCGCAGATCCAAAGTCTGCTGTCCTGCCACTTGGACGATCCCCGACTGCTCCTGCCACCGTATCCCGGGCAGGTACGCAGACGGGCTCCAGTCGGTAGTCTCGGGCTCCATGTGTGAGTTCCTGGCCGCCGCCTTCCCCGAACCGGAGCCCTTCGCCACCCTGGCTCCCGTGGCGGCCAGGCTGGAGCGCCTGGGCATCGCCGGCTTCGGCTGGGGGGTGGCCTGGCTGGAGGAGGACGCCGGTGACCCTGCGGTGCGGGTGGTGAAGGGCCTGGGCCGGTTCGAGGAGGAGGCCGGGGAGGCACTGGCCGGAGGCTGCTCCTCCCGCCGCTTCCTCGTCCACCTGCGCCGGCCCAGCCGGCTGTCCACCATCCAGTGGGCCGACACCCAGCCCTTCAGCGCCGGGACCGAGCACGCCTGGTGCCACAACGGATTGCTCCAGCGGGCCGAAGAGCTCCGCTCCCGTTGGGAGGACCAGCTGGCGGGGCGAGCAGACAGCGAGGTGGGCTGGGCCTTCTTCAAGGAGCAGCTCGCCGCCGGGGTACCTGCTGCCGAGGCCCTGCGCCAGGTCGACCAGACCTTCGGGGGCAACGTGAACCTCGGCTACCTCGATGCCGGAGGGTCCCTTCTCGTGTACACCCACAGCACCACCAACCCCATGTGGAGCTTCGGGTGGCGGGGAGCCTCCTTGGCGGTCACCTCCCTGCACTCGGATGACCGCTCCGTCTTCGACCTCGTGTTCAAGGAGGCGTCCGGGGCGCGACCCCTCGCCGCAGGCACCGGGGTGGAAGTGGGTGCCCCACTCCCCTCCGGGGCCGCCCTCACCGGCAGCTGAGCCCTCGACCGGGAGGACGAGACCATGACCGAGCAGAGGCCGGAGGTGCAGCACGTGGTGCTGTTCTCCTTCGCCCCGCCCCTCTCGCCCGAGGAGGAGGCAGACATGGCCGCCCGGATCAGGAGCTGGCCGGCAGAGATCGGGGGGTTCACCACCCTGCGCTTCGGGACCGACCTCACCGGTGCCCGCACCCAGGGTTACAGCTACCTGCTCTACACCCAGTTCCCCGACCAGGACGCCCTGGCCCGCTACCAGGATCACCCCATCCACCGGGCCTTCGCCGAATGGGTGGTGAGGAGGCAGGGCCGGGTGCTGGCCTTCGACTACCTGTTGGACGCCACCACCGTGGTGGTGGGCTAAAGGCCCCGCCAACCGAAGGGGCCTCCTGGTCCCGGAACCCTCATGAGCCCTCGGGCCCGAAGGCCCGCTACCATTGCCGCCGCCATGGGTTCCCTCATCAAGAAGCGCCGGAAGCGGATGCGCAAGAAGAAGCACAAGAAGATGCTGAAGGCCACTCGTTGGCAGCGGCGGGCAGGCAAGTAGTGGTTCGCTAGCCGGTCCTCACCGCCACCAGCCGCCCCTCCTCCCCCTCGACGTTCAGGCAGGGCCGGCCTTCGAGGCCCAGCTCGCCAAGCGTCCCCTCCACGAACCAGCTGGACCCGCTTCCGGCCAGGACCGGCACCTTCCCGGTGGCCTCACCCAGCGCGTCCCGCCAGGCGGCCAGGCGCGGCTCCACCAGCAAGGCGGCGGGCTCCAAGTCGTTGGGGCCGTCGGCCGTCGGCCCCCCCAGCCAGTCCCAGGCCCGGTAGACGGCCTCGGTGGAGACACCAAAGGGTGGGAGCACCAGCACCAGTGCCTTGGGCCGGGGCGCCAGAGGCTCCACCACCTCCCCCACGCCCCGCACCCGGGCCCGCCCTCCCACCAGGCAGAACGGCACATCGGCTCCCAGGCGGGACACCGAGCGGAGGGTGTCGGGTCCCGGCCCGGAAGGGCCGGAACCGACACCGGCCCAGCGCAGCACGGCGGCCGCATCGGCCGAGCCCCCGCCCAGGCCGCCTCCGGCCGGTATGCGCTTCACCAGGCGCACATGGGCCCGCCGGCCCACGTGGGCCAGGGCCCGGGAGACCAGGTTGTCCCGGCCGGCGGGGACCCGGCCGGCGGAGCCGGAGGGGTCGACGACCTCCAGGCCCTCGCCCTCCGAGAAGGTCAGCTCGTCGGCCAGGTCGAGGCTCACCATCTCCGCCTCGAGCAGGTGGTAGCCGTCCTGGCGGACCCCCGTCACCCGGAGGGACAGGGTCAGCTTGGCCGGTGCCCGCTCGGTCCTGGCCTGCATGCCGCCAGCCTTCCCCATGCGCTCACATCCAGCTCCTCGGCCCGGGCCCTGGGGTCCACTCCGGCGGCGCCGAATGCCTCACCGGGCACCACTCCGGCCAGGGACCGGCGCAGCATCTTGCGCCGCTGGGCGAAGCCGGCCTTCACCACCTCCACCAGCCTCGGGTAGCCCACCATGTCGGGATCCACGGCCGGCTCCGGCCGGCGCTGGATCCCCACCAGGGCCGACTCCACCCGGGGCCGGGGCACGAAGACCGTGGGGGGCACCCTCCCCAGCACCTCGGCCCGGGCCCAGTAGGTCACTCTCACCGAGACCGCCCCATAGGACGGGCTGCCCACCCCGGCGGCCAGGCGCTCGCCCACCTCGGCCTGGACCATGACCAGCATCCGGGCCGGGGCCGCCACATCCTCCAGCAGACGCAGGACCAGCGGGGTGGCGACGTTGTAGGGCAGGTTGGCCACGACCACCCAGGGACCGGGCCCCACCAGGCGCCCCCAGTCCAGGGTCAGGGCGTCACCTTCCACCACCTCGGCCCCGGCCGGCTCAGCCACCGCCCGCAAGGGGGCCAGCAGGTGGCGGTCCACCTCGACGGCGGTCACCGAGGCCCCCGTCTCCGCCAGGGCCAGGGTCAAGGCCCCCAGGCCGGCGCCGATCTCCACCACCCGGTCGCCCGGGCCCACCCCGGCCAGGCGAGCGATCCGCCTGGCCGTGTTGGGGTCGGCCAGGAAGTGCTGGCCCAGGGCCCGGCGGGGGGAGACGCCGTGCTCGGCCAGGAGCCGGCGCACCCCGGTGGGCGCGGGGCCAGGGCCGAGCCGGCCCGGCCCGGCCTCCACCGTCATCCCCTGCCCTCCAGCCCATAGGCGGTGGTGGCGGCCGCCCACGAGGCGGCGGCCACGGCCTCCACCGCCTCCCCCCGGGCCGTCGCCACCGCCTGAGCCACCAACGGCACCCAGGCCGGCTCGTTGGGCCGGCCCCTGTGGGGCACCGGGGCAAGATAGGGGGAGTCCGTCTCGACCAGCAGCCGGTCGGCAGGGCAGAGCGCCGCCGCGGCTCGCACGTCCTCGGCCCGGGCGAAGCTGGTGATGCCGCTGAAGGACAGCCAGGCGCCGAGATCGAGGCAGCGGCGCGCCTCGGCCACCCCTCCGGTGAAGCAGTGGAACACGGTGCGGTCCGGCACCCCCTCGGCGGTGAGGACGGCGAAGGTGTCGTCCCAGGCCTCCCTGGTGTGGACGACCAGGGCCAGCCCCGCCTCCCGGGCCAGGGCCACCTGGGCGGCGAAGGCCCGGCGCTGGTCCGGGCGGGGCGAGTGGTCGTAGTGGTAGTCGAGCCCGCACTCCCCCACGGCCACCAGGTGGCCGCCCGCCTCGTCCCGGAGGAGGCGGGCGATCCCCTCCACCCCTCGTGACGCATGGTGGGGGTGGAGGCCGACGGTGGCCCAGACCCCGGGGGTGGCGTCCGCCAGGGCAAGGGCCGCAACCGAGGACGGGACGTCGGTGCCGGCGCACACCACGCCTGTCACGCCTGCCTCCCGGGCCCGAGCCAGGGCGGCCGCGGGGTCCTCCATGTCCTGCACGTGGCAGTGGCTGTCGAACCAGCGCAGCAGCGCCGCCCCCTAGTCCCGCCGGCGCGGGAAGAGGGCCGGACCCCGCTCCACGGCCAGCCCACCCGGGTAGCCACCCCACACCACCGCCTCGGGCAGGCGGGCGTCGACGGGGGAGCCCGAGAGCCCGAGCCGCCTCCACACCTCGCCTGAGGTGCGGGGCATGGCGGGAGCGGCCAGGACGGCGACGATGCGCAGAGCTTCCAGGGCGTCACCCAGCACGGCCTCCACCCCGGGACCGGGAGGGGCCTTCCAGGGCTCCTTGGCCTCCAGCTCGGCATTGGTCTCCCGTATGAGCCGCCAGGCCGCCTCCAGGGCCTCGTGGGGCGCGTACCGCCTCCACCCCGCCTCCCAATCCCGCACCACCGAGGCCGCCACATCGGCCAGCCGGGCGGAGCCCGCTGGCTGGGGCGCCGGGCCCAGCCCTCCGCAGCGGGAGGCCACCACCGTGGCCACCCGGGCCAGGAGGTTGCCCAGGTTGTTGGCCAGGTCGGAGTTGTAGCGGGCCACCATGCCCTCGTGGCTGAACTCCCCGTCGGAGCCAAGGCTCACGTCCCGCAGCAGGTGGTAGCGCACGGCGTCCACCCCGAAGTCCTCGACCAGGTCCCGGGGCGCGATCTGGGTGAGGCCCCCGGTCTTGGACATCTTCCTGCCCGACACCAGCAGGTAGCCATGGACGAACACCTGGCTGGGAGGGTCGATCCCGGCGGCCATGCACATGGCCGGCCACCACACGCAGTGGAAGCGGATGATGTCCTTCCCTATCAGGTGGTGGCTGGCCGGCCACCAGGCGGAGAACCGCTCCTCGTCGTCGCCGTAGCCGATGCCGGTCAGGTAGTTGATGAGGGCGTCGTACCAGACGTAGAAGACGTGGTCGGCGTCCCAGGGGACCGGCACCCCCCACCTGAGCGAGGTGCGGGTGATGGAGATGTCCTGCAGCCCGGAACGGATGAAGCCCAGGGCCTCGTTGCGCTTGGTGGCGGGCTGGACGGCCTCCGGATTGGACTCGTACCACTCGATGAGGCGGCTCTCGAAGGCCGACAGCTTGAAGAAGTAGTTCTCCTCCTTCATGGTGACCACGGGCCGGTCGTGGACCGGACAGCGCCCGTCCACCAGCTCGTCCTCGGTGTAGTAGGCCTCGCAGGAGATGCAGTAAAGCCCCTCGTAGGTGCCCGGCTCGATCCAGCCGTTGTCCCTGATACGGGACAGGAAGGCCTGCACGGCCAGGTGGTGGCGGGGCTCGGTGGTGCGGATGAAGTCGTCGTAGGCCACGTCGAGGAGCTTCCAGGCCTCCTTGAAGCGCTCGGCGTTGGCTGCCGCCCACTCGGCGGGGGCCATCCCGTGGGCCTCGGCCGACTGGGCCACCTTGAGCCCGTGCTCGTCGGTGCCCGTGAGGAAGAACACCTCGTCCCCCGCCTGGCGATGGAAGCGGCACATGGCATCGGCCACCACCGTCGTATAGGCATGCCCTATGTGGGGCACGTCGTTCACGTAGTAGATGGGGGTGGTCTGGTAGAAGCGTGCCACTGGCAGGCGAGCCTACCGACCCGGCCCGTCCGGCTCGAAAGGGCACGCCGGGGCGCTTGCCTCCCCCGACCTGTCCCGCCAGCTGATGGCCGCCTCGTAGGCGCGCCGGCGGGGCACGCCCAGTTCGGCCGCCGCCAGGGCGGCTGCCTCCTTGACCGGGCGGCCCGCAGCCAGCGCCTCACCCACCACCTTCTCCAGGTCCTCCTCGGCCGGGGGCCGCACCGCCGGGGCGCCGGCCAGGACGATCGTGTGCTCGCCCCTCGGGACGGCTTCCTCGGCCCGGGCCCGGGCTGCGGCCAGTGACCCCCTCCACACCTCCTCGTGGACCTTGGTCAGCTCCCGCACCACGGCCACCTGCCGGTAGGGGCCGCACACCTCCGCCAGGTCCGCCAAGGTGGCGGCCAGGCGGTGAGGTGCCTCGTAGAGGACCGTGGTCCTGGGATCGGAGGCCACCGCCTCCAGGCGGCGGCGCCTCTCGCTCCCCGACCTCGGCAGGAACCCCTCGAAGCAGAACCTGCCCGTGGCCAGGCCGCTCACCACCAAGGCGGCGATGGCCGCCGTGGGCCCGGGCACCACGCTCACCCGGGCCCCGGTGGCGCCGGCTGCCGCCGCCAGCCTCCCCCCGGGGTCCGAGATGGCCGGGGTCCCGGCATCGGACACCACCGCCACGGTGCGCCCACGGTCCAGCTCGGCCAGCACGGCCCGGGTCTGGGCGGCCTCGTTGTGGTCGTGGACGGCAAGCAGGCGCTTGCCGGTTATCCCCGAGTGGGAGAGCAGCTTCCTGGTCCGGCGGGTGTCCTCGCAGGCGATCAGGTCCGCCTCGGCCAGGGCCCGGGCGGCGCGGGGGGAAAGGTCGTCCAGGTTGCCTATGGGGGTGGCGACGAGGACCAGGCTGCCGGTCACCGCCAGCGACGGGTCGAGGGGAGAGCCCGCCTCACCCCTTCACCTCCAGCTGGTCGCCGGGCCGAAGGCCCCAGCGCTCGAAGGCGCCTGCGGGCGCAGCCAGGACGCTGCCCGCCCGGAGGCGGGGGACGCCGAGGCGGAAGGGTCGCAGGGTCACGACGGACAGCACCACCAGCTCCGGGTCGCAGTAGGCGACGTCCACGGCGAAGCGGGTCCCCAGGGTGTGCCAGGAGCGGGCCGGGCGCACCAGCAGGGCGCCCTCCAGCGCCGGGCGGCCCATCAGGCCCCGGAGCCTGGCCCCCAGGGTCTCGGCCACCTCGACGGTGGCGAGGACCTGGCCGTCACGCATCAGCCAGGCCATCAGGCTCGCCACCTCTCCCGGGATGCCTCGCCGGCCCTCACCGCCCTGAGAGTACCGATGCCCGGCCCTTGCTCCGGTGTCACAGGTTGATCAGGACGTTCCCGGGCAGCCGACCGGCTCGCACGTTCGCCGCCCTGCCCTGGAGGGTCCTTGGGCTCCCGGGGCTTGACCGCCGGGGCCTGGATCGGCGGTCACGTTCAGCATGCCGCGGTGGGCGGTTCATGTCGTGGGGATCGCCGGTCAAGGGGCGTTCCGCCCACCCGGTCCTCGCCCCGCCGGGCCGAGCACCGGGTCGCCGGGCCCGAGGCGCCCGGCGCCCGGGCCCTCCTCACACGTTGAAGCGGATCTCGAGGACGTCGCCGTCGCGCACCTCGTACTCCTTGCCCTCCACTCGCAGCCGCCCGGCTGCCTTGGCCGCCGCCCACGAGCCCAGCTCCAGCAGCTCGTCCCAGCGGATCACCTCGGCCCGGATGAAGCCCCGCTGGAGATCGGAGTGGATGACCCCGGCGCACTCGGGGGCGCGCGCCCCGGCCCTGAACGTCCAGGCCCGCGTCTCCTTCTCCCCCGTGGTGAAGAAGGTTCGCCGGCCGAGCAGGTGGTAGGCGGAGCGGGCCACCCTGGGAAGGGCCCCCTCCCCCAGGCCCAGGCCCTCCAGGAGCTCGGCTCGCTCGCCCTCGGGGAGCTGGGCCGCCTCGGCCTCGAGCTGGACGCTCACGGGGACCACGTGCTCCTCGCCGCCCAGCACCTCACCCACGGCCTGGGCCAGCTTGCCTGCCATGGCCAACTGGTCCTCGCCCATGTTCACCACGGCCAGCACGGCCTTGTTGGTGAGAAGGAAGGCGGGCCTCAAGGCGGCCCTGACCTCGGGGCCGAGCCCCGAGCGGTAGATGGGGACCCCGGCCTGCAGGGGCTCGAGGGCCGCCTCGAGGGCGGCCACCTCCCCGGCCAAGGACCGGTCGGAGCGGGCCTGCTTGCGCCGTCGCTCGATGACCCCCTCCACGCTGGCCAGGTCGGCCAGCACCAGCTCCAGCTCCAGGGTCCCAAGAGCCTCCACCGGGTCGGTGTCCCCCGGCACCCCCGCCGCCTCGAAGGAGCGCAGGACCAGAAGGAGGGCGTCCACCTCCCGGATGCCGGCCAGGAAGCGGTTGCCGAGCCCCTCCCCAGTGGCAGCCCCCGCCACCAGGCCGGCAATGTCCACCACCTCGACGCTGGCCGGCACCACCTTGCGGCTGCGGCTCATGCCGGCCAGGGCGGTCAAGCGCTGGTCGGGCACATGGGCCACCCCCACCGACGTCTCGGTGGTGGAGAAGGGGTGGGCGGCTACCGGGGCCTGGCCCCCGGTGAGGGCGTTGAACAGCGACGACTTGCCCGAGTTGGGCAGCCCGACGAGGCCCAGGCGCTCCACGCCCCGAGGCTACTGGTAGGGTTCCCTGCCCGTGTCCAAGAAGACCACCAAGCGCAAGCTGTCCGGGAAGAAGAAGGCCAACCACGGGAGGAAGCCCAACGCCGGGAGGGGCTGACCGGCGCTAGCGCAGGGCCTGGTCGGCGGCGATTATCTCGCTGGCCACCTCGGCCATGCGCCGGTTGGTGTCCCGGGCCCGCCGCTGGATGCGGGAGAAGGCCTCGGCCTCGGACAGGCCCCGGTGCCTCATGAGGACGCCCTTGGCCCTCTCCACCAGCTTGCGGGTCTCCAGGGCGTCCGTCAGGCGGTCCACCTCGGCCCGCATGGCCTCGAACTGGCCGTGGCGGGACACGGCCAGGCGCAGCGCCGAGCCCACCTGGCGGGGGGTCACCGGCTTGACCAGGTAGGCACCGACTCCCCGGCTGGCGGCCTCCTCCACGAGGGAGGGGTCGTCGTAGGCGGTCACGGCCACGATCGGCACCGGCCTCTCGGCGGTGACCCGCCGGGCCACCTCCAGACCGGAGAGGCCGGGCATGAGCAGGTCCAGCACGATGGCGTCGGGCCGGGTGCGGGCCGCCTCCGCCACGGCCCGGTGGCCCTCGTCCACCCGGGCCACCACCTCGTGGCCGAGACCGGCGAGGGTTGTCTCCAGGCCCAGGGCTATGACCGGGTCGTCCTCGGCGATCAGGACCCGCACCTGAGGGCCTCCTCACTCCCGACCGGGAAGCGGACCGCCACCTCCCACCCACCCCCCGCCCGGGACCCGGCCTCCATGTCGCCGCCCAGGCCGTCGTGGACCAGGCGCTGCACCAGGGCCAGCCCCAACCCGGGCCCGGCCTGGCCCGGCCCGGGGCCCTCGTCATCGACACGCAGGACCACGCCGGCAGCATTCCCCTCCAGCCTGACCTCCACTCCCCCCCGCCCGTGGCGCAGGGCGTTGGTCACCAGCTCGTTCACCACCAGGGCTGTCCAGGTGGCCCGGCTGCCGGGAAGCTCGATCCCCTCGCCGCCCGACACCCAAACCGCCCGCGGGTCACCCAACCGGTCCGCCAGGAGGTTCACGATGCGCTGCACCACCGGCCGCAGGGCCACCCGGCCCTCTCCAGCCATGGCCAGCACCTGGTGGACGGCAGCCACGCTCTGGATCCGGGACAGGGTCTCCTCCACCACGGCAGGCACCTGGCTGCCCACCTTGGCCGCCTCCATGGACAGGAGGTCGGCGATGAGCTGAAGGTTGTTCTTGATCCGGTGATGGGCCTCGTCAGCCAGCAGTCGCTCCAGGCGGGCGGAGGACTCGGCCCGGGCCCGGGCCCTGGTGGTCTGGCTGATGGCCTGGGCCAGCACTCCGCTCAGGACGCAGGCCCCCGCCAGCACCACGGTCCGGATGCCGAGGCCGGCGGCCGGGTGGGGCCCCGGGGCGGAGAGGATCCCCACCAGGTAGCCGCAGAGGGACATGGCATAGAGGACGGCCTGGCGGGCCAGGGGCTCGGTAGCGGCGATGAAGGGGACCACCAGGAAGTAGAGGAGGTAGTACTCGCCGGCCCAGTAGCCGCCCAGGTGGATGAAGACCGCTATCAGGACCACCACGGCGCCGGCCCACAGGGCCAGGATCTGGTCGGCCCTCTGGGTGCCCATCCACCTCCGCCAGGGCAGCAACCCCAGGAACCCGTTCACTGCTGCGGCCGCGCACACCAGGGCCAGGATCACAGCGTGGTCCACCGGGGCGGCATGCCACGATGGCGACAAGGTGTCTATGAGGACCACGGCCGCGGAGACCCAGCCGAGGCCGAGGGCCACCCGCACCATGGTGAGGCGCAAGGGGGCGAGCAGCTGCGAGTCGGTCGCCTCGGCCCAGGGCTGGCCCCCCGGGGCGCCCGAGGGCCCAGGAGGCCCGTCGGGTTGGGCGCTGGCCGCCCCGGTAGCTATCATGGCCTGCACAACCAGACATTGTGCTCCTGCTCACGACGGCAGGGGTAACCGGCCGAGCCGCCGATCGCCCTCAGGGTGATCGGCCTTTTCGCGTCAGAGGGTCGAGCATCGGGGAACTGGGCAGGGTATGAGCGCCGTCGTTGAGGATGTCCTCGGGCAGTACTTCGCCGACGTGCGCCGTCACCGGCTGCTGACGAAGGACGACGAGCGCCGCCTGGGCCAGGCCGTCCAGCTGGGCCGGCAGGCCGAGGCCGAGCTGGCCAAGGGGGGGCGGGAGCTGATGCCTGCTGAGCGCGGCCGCCTGGCCCGCCTGGCCCGGGAGGGCGCTGCCGCCCAGCGGCAGTTCGTGGAGGCCAACCTGCGCCTGGTGATAGCCATAGCCAAGCGCTACCGCTCCTCGGGGGTCCCTCTGGAGGACCTGGTCCAGGAGGGGAACATCGGGCTTCTGCGGGCGGTGGAGCGCTTCGACTGGCAGAGGGGGTTCCGGTTCTCCACCTATGCCAGCTGGTGGATCCGCCAGGCCATCGCCCAGGGAATCCGCACCTCGAGCCATGCCATATACCGTCCCGCCCACGTGTGCGACCGGGAGCGCGCCGTGCAGGAGGCCCAGCAGCGCCTCGAGGTGACCCTCGGGCGGCGCCCCAGCCCCTCCGAGCTGGCCACGGACACCGGCCTGTCCGAGCACCACGTGGTCGAGGTCATGCTGCTGGCCTCCGAGCCGCGGTCCCTGTTCGAGCCGACCTCCCGGGACGGGGACGGTGCCCTGCTGGGCGACGTGATACCCGGCCCCAGCGAGGACCCGCCCTTCGAGCAGCTCATGGCGTCGCGGGTACCGGTCGAGCTGTGCCGCTTCCTCTCGCCCCTCACCGAGCGCGAGCGCCTGGTCCTGGCCCTGCGCTACGGGCTGGAGGGGTCCGAGCCCCTCACCCTGGCCGACGTGGCCCAACGGTTGGGTCTGACCTCGCAGCGCATCAGCCAGATCACCGAGGCAGCCATGGCCAAGCTCCGGCACCCCTCCTGGCGGGGTATGTGGGAGTCGGTGGGCTCCATGGCCTGAGGCCGGAGCGGGTCCCTGGACAGGCCCGGCCCCAGGGGGGACGGCTCATTTCGACCGCCCGAGGGCGACCGGTAGGGAGTGGAGGCCCCGCAGGAAGATCCCCTCACGCCACTGGAGGGGGCCGGCCAGGGCGAGGGAGGGGAATCGGCGCAGCAGGAGGGTGAGGGCCACCTGGGTCTCGAGGCGGGCCAACGGGGCCCCCAGGCAGTGGTGAGGGCCGTGGCCGAAGGCCAGGTGCGGGCCGGGGGGGCGGCCGATGTCCAGGCGGCCGGGGTCGGGGAAGCGGGCCGGGTCCCGGTTCGCCGAGGCCAGGACCACCAGGACCACCTCGCCGGCGGGGATGTCCACCCCACCCAGGGTCAGCGGCTCGGTCGTGTAGCGCAGGGTGGTGTGGTGGACAGGGCCGTCGTGGCGCAGCAGCTCCTCGACGGTGGCCGGCATCAGCCCGGGGTCGGCGACCACCAGCCCCAGCTGGGCCGGGTTGGACAGCAGAGCCACCACGCCGTTGGCGATGAGGTTGACGGTCGTCTCGTGCCCCGCCAGGAGGAGCAGGAAGACCATCGAGATGAGCTCGGTCTCGGACAGCACCTGGTCACCGTCCCTGGCTGCCACCAGGGCCGAGATCATGTCGTCGGCGGGTCGGGCCCGCTTGGCTGCGATGAGGTGGGCGATGTAGGTCGCCACCTCGCCGGCGGCGGCCCGGGCATCCTGGCGGCGGTGCTCGTCGCTGCCCACCGTGAGCATGGCGGTGAACCAGCTCCGGAACCGGTCCTGGTCGGCCAGGGGCACGCCGAGGAGCTCGCTTATGACCCGGATGGGCAGGGGGAAGGCAAAGGTGGAGACGAGGTCGGTCACCCCTTCCCCCCCCAGGTTGTCGAGCAGCTGGGAGGCAATTCCGGTGATCCGGGGCCGGAGGGCGTTGACCCGCCTGAGGGTGAACGCCTGGGACACCAGCCGTCGCAGGCGGGTGTGATCGGGGGGATCAGTGGTGAGCATGTGCTCGAACAGGGAGAGCTCGCTTCCTTCCGGAGGGGTGGAGGTGAAGGCCCCGGCCCGGGACCGGTCACCCCGCCGGCGCGATGCGAAGAAGCGCCGCCCGTCAGTGGACAGGCGGGGATCGCCCAGGGCCGAGCGGGCCTCGGCATAGGAGGTGACCACCCAGGCCCGGTGGCCGCCCCTCAGGGCCCACGGGCAGACCGGCCCCAGCTGCCTGGCCCGTGCGTAGGCACGGTAAGGGTCGTCCGGCCACCCCAGCTCGGCCGAGCCCCAGGGGACCTCCTGGTCCGAGGAGGCCGCCGGCACGACGGGCCTGCTCACCCATCCGATGGTAGGGCAGCCAGGCGAGGGGCCGGGGACGCCCTAGGCCTCCGAAGGGGCGACGGGACGGCTCCGGCCCGGGGCTGGCGGGCCTGGGCGCCATGCCACCTCCAGGTCGGCCAGGACGCGGGCCAGCCTCGATGGCACGTCCGTCATGATGCCGTCCACGCCGAGGCGCACGAGGCGCTCCATCTGCTCCTCCTCGTCGACGGTCCAGACATGCACGGCGACGCCGGCCTCGTGCGCTGCCCTCACCAGCTCCTCGTCCACGATCGTGATCCCCTGGAAGGCAACGGGGACCTGCAGGGCCTGGAAGCGGGCCGGCGGCGGCCCTTCCCCGGAGTGGACGGCCCGCCAGAACTCGGCAATGGCCAAGGCGCCGGCGGCGGTCGAGACATCGGGTGCGAGGGCAGAGAACCTTGCCAGCGCCTCGTCGTGGAAGGAGGCCACGATCACGTCGTCCACCCGGTCCCATCTGGAAAGTACCCGGGCCAGGGTGGCCTCGTAGGGGGAGACGGCAGGTGCGGTCTGCTTTATGTCGAGGTTCAGGGGCACGCCCGGGAAGGCCTCCAGCACCTCCACGAGGGTCGGGACGGCGTAGGCGGGGTCGGCGGGAGCCCGTCCCCGGAACGGGTAGTCCGCCGCCGGCCTCCCGGGGGAGACCTCCTCGCCGGGCACGAACCACCAGGCGTTGTCGAGGGACTTCACCTGGTCCAGGGTCATCTCGGCGATGGCCCCGGTGCCGTTCGTGGTGCGCTCCACCGTGGGGTCGTGGCAGCACACCAGGTGCCCATCGGCCGTGGCATGGACGTCAAGCTCCAAGGCGGTGGCGCCGGCCTTCAGGGCCGCCTCCATGGCAGCCAGGGTGCTCGAAGGCCCCTCCCTGGCCCCGCCCCGGTGGGCATAGGCCAGGACCCTCCGCTCCAGCCAGGGGTTCGGTGTTCCCACGATGGCAAGCTAGCCGCCGGGCGCCGGAGGCGCGGGGTGTGGAAGGCGCCCCGGCCGGCCCCCAGCCGGAGGCGGGTGGCCACCCGCCCCGAGAGGGCCGGAGCTAGCCTCGCCGGGGATGCTTGACCACATCCTCCTCGAGGTCATCGCCGCCATCAGGCGCACCTTCGAGGCTGCCCTGCTCCAGCGCCAGGCCGTCGAGGAGAGGTTCCAGGTCGACGTGTTCCTGGGGGACGTGTCCTGGGAGACCTCCTACAGCCTGCCCGGGGAGGGCTCACCGCCCCGCATCCGGGCCGACATCACCCTTGACTGGCCCACCTGGAGCCAGAGCGCCTACCGGTCGTGGTCCATAGGTGAGCCCGCCGAGGACCTGCCCGAGCTGGTCATGGAGATAGCCCTGCGGGTGCAACGCCTGAGCTCGGTGCCCGACGCTGCCCAGATCCTGGCCTCCCTGCCCGAGGAGAGCCCTCCCCTCGGCACCGACTTCCTGGAACGCTCGGGTCCCACCCTGGAGCAGGTCTACGAGCGGTCCCTCGAGTCTCTCCAGTACGCAGCCGAGGTCACCTACGAGGGCACCTACCGGCTGGAGGAGGCCGTGCTCAAGGCCGCCCAGGACGGTGGCTCGGCCCTGGACCAGGCCCTGGGCCCCCTGGCCCGATGGGTAGCCTCCTCCCTGGTGCGCCTGGGGGACCTCCAGCTGGAGTTCCTCCCCCCCGACGACGAGGAGGGAGGGAGGGGCTGAGGACCGGGGCCGGGGCCCCGGTCCCTCCCGCCTCAGCTACCTACCGGCCACGATGAGCGGCCACATCGGCTTCACCTGGTTGCGGTCGCTGGCGTAGCCGATGGCGGGCAGCCGGAACCCCTGCTCGATGGTGAGGAGCATGGAGTAGTGGTTGTAGGCGGTGGCGTCGGTGGCGTGGCGCGGGCCGTGGCGGGAGATGACCACCATGGCCACCCGCCCTCCTCCGTACGTGCCCCCGGGCCAGCTGGGGGAGATGTCGGGGTCCCCGGCGGGCAGCACCGGGGAGTCACAGCACCCTGAGACGTCCGTGTAGCCGCCGTTGGTGGCGTCGCCGGTGTAGCTGCCCTCGTCGACGGTGATGAAGATGGCGCTGTTGCCCGTCCAGGCCTTGGACGCCATGATCATCTGCACCGTCCGCTTGATGAAGGCATCGGCCTTGTGCTTCAGCGAGATGTCCGCCGGGTCGTCGTTGGTCGAGTTGTACGGGCACGGTGTCTGGGGATAACCGGCGATCTTGTCGTAGACCCCGCCGTGCAGGTCGTCACAGGTGTCCGGGGAGATCCAGACGTAGTTGGCCACGCGGCCGGTGCGCAGGTCTACCGCCAGCTGGGCATAGGGCTTTATATGGGCCATGCGGGCTGGATTGTCGGCAATGTCGGTGTAGAGGGCGAAGGGGTTGTGCTTCTTCACGTAGAGGGGCTCGTTGGCCGGGTACTCGTCGCCCGCGTAGCCCGGCCTCGGCATCGACTGCATGTAGGCGGCCCAGGTGAGGTGGTGGGACGTCAGCTCGTCCACGATGTTGTAGTGGTCGAAGCGGAGGTCGGGGTTGTCGGTGTTGTTGTCCCAGGTGGAGCCGCTGGTGGCGGCTATGTAGTTGGGCTCGCTCGGGTGGGTGACCCCGTAGTACTGCGTGGCCTGCCCATAGGTCCGGGCCAGGCGGTTGAGGTAGGGCATGTTGGGGTCACCGATCACGGTGTCGAAGGAGTGGTTCTCCAGCATGATGATGAAGACGTGGTTGAGCCGGGGCACCCGCTGCCGGGCTGCGGCGGCGGTCTGAGCCGTGCGGCCCGGGGCACCCTGGGCGCCGGCAGGCACCACCACCCCTACCACCAGGGCCAGGGCAGCCATCGCCGCCCCCAGGCCAGCCAGGCGGCCACCCCGCTGAGCGGTCCGCCGAACACTGATCCTCGCCATCAGCCTCGCCTCCCCCTGACTCTGGGACCCGGAGTTGCGGCATAGTACACCCGACGCCGCCCCCGGGTCCCCTGCCAGGGGTCCCTCCTGCCGACCCCCCTCAGGCAGCCAAGTCGGCGATGGCCACCACCGGGCCGCCGCCCGGGGGCCCCTGGTGCACCGCCGCCACGGAGACGAAGACGGCGGGGTCACCGGTCACCGCCGATATCACCCCACCGACGCAAGCCTTGATCTGGCGGTGCCAGTGCACGTCGGAGTCGTCCAGCATGGCGTTGCGCCGCCCTCTGACCCTCCCCCCGGGGTCAGCCTCGCACTTGGCGAACACGTTGACCAGCCGGCCCCGGAGGTCGCTCGGGTGGGGCCGCTCGGGCAGGTCGCCGAGCCCGGCGCTGCGTATGGCCGCCCAGACGCCGTCGGCATCGAGGGCGTCGCGCATCACGGCGTGGCCAATGCGGTAGCGGCCGCCTATGCCCGCCACGTTGCCGAGCACGATGATCTGGGCCCGGTCCAGTTCCACCCCCGACGAGCAGGAGGCCACCGAGGAGTAGAGGGACAGGTCCCGGTGGATCTGGTCCGGCCCGGGCATCTCCACCTCCCCGAGGGCCACGGCCACCCCCAGGGCCGTGGTCGAGTTGGAGACGTCCATGGACTTGAGCGTGTCATCGGTCCAGACCGTCTGGCCCCGCCGGCGGGCATCGGCGATGGTGGCCATGGTGAGGAGGGGGGACTTGGTCTGCACGTAGTGGACGTCGGCCGGGTCCTCTATGCCCGCCTTGCCCATGGCCACCCTCACCCCGGCAGCCACCTTCTCCACCATGGCCGGCCGGCCTATGTCCTCGGGCAGTATGGGCTCGCTCTGGGCGTAGCCCACGGAGAGCCGGGGCTCCGCCGTCCTCGGGGCGCGGGAGGGGTCGACGGTGGCGAAGACCGTGGCGTGGGGGGACAGCACGCCGTCCGTCCCCCCGGACCACACGATCGGTATCCGGGCCACCTCCTCCGGCGAGCGGGTCCCCCGGGCCACCAGCACCTCCCGGAAGGCCCGGTCGGCGATGATCCTGGTGTAGTCGTTGACCCCCCCGTTGCCCTCGGTCTTGCCTATCACGGCCACCACCCGATCGGCCCCGACCAGGCCCTCGACTATCAGCTTGTCCAGCCCCGAGGCATCGCTCACATGCTCCAGGGGGATCTTGCGGACCTCAACGGGGTCGGGCATGGCACCTGCCTCTCGGTGTGACGGGAAGCGTCCATCTTCTCCTGCGGCTCACAACCAATCCACCTCGGCCCAGGGGTCACCGCCGGCCAGCCGGGCGTAGCCCGGGCCCCGGTCGAAGAAGGGCTGAGCGCCCCGCTCCGAGCGCAGCCGGGCCCGCAGGGCCTCCGTGGCCTCGGGGTCGACCCGGCCCTGCACCAGGACCACGCCATAGTCCCGGGCCGCTCCCTCCACCGACACCTTGCCCCACAGCACGTCCCTCTCCACGTCCCGGGGGTCCCTCAGGAAAGGGTCTCCCCAGCCACCCCCTCCTGTGGTGCGTATACGGATCGTCTCGCCCGACCTCACCGGCTCCTCGTCCACCAGGCCCTCCAGGTCCCGCTCACCGGGGCCCCCGGGGTCGACGGTGACCCGGAAGGGCTGGCCGGCACGGCCCCCGCCCAGCCCCCAGCACGAGAGGATCGAGCGGTCCGCCACGGACATGAAGCAGGCGTCGGCCAGCATCCTGATGCGCTTGTCGTAGCCCAGCCCACCCCTGTACTGGCCCGGGCCGCCCGAGTCCACGGCCAGGCCCAGCTCCTCCACGATCAGCGGGAAGCGGGACTCGCAGAACTCGACGGGAAGGTTCTTCGAGTCGGGCACGATGTGGATGGTGTCCTCCCCGTCGCCGTAGTACCTGCCTCCCGAGCCACCTCCCAGGACCTCCCTCATGAGGTAAGGCCGGCCCTGCCCATCCAGCCCGTAGAGGCCGGTGTAACGGATGGTCTCCTGGTCGGCGGGCATCCGCCCTCCCACCGCCTTGGCCAGGGCACCGGCCAGCACACCGAGCAACCGGAGGATCACGAAGGTGCGGGCGTTGGTCGGGGCAGGGAACACAGGCGTGAGCAGGGTCCCCGGTGGCGGGAACCTGATCTCCATGAGGGGCACCACCCCCTCGTTGACGTCGAGCTGGGCAGCCCGCTCCGGAGAGTCGGCCAGGTTGCGCAGGACGGGGGCCAGCCACTTCTTCAGGAAATTGCCGCCGGCGGCGTCCCCGCAGTGGTTGATGGGCCCCTTGGCCTGGGGGGAGGTGCCGTTGAAGTCCAGGACCAGGCGGTCCGGCTCCTTGGTGAGGGTGAGGCGCTGGCGGTGCAGCCGAGGGGGGTCCACCCCGTCGTGCTCGGCGTAGTCCTCCCACACATAGGTTCCTTCGGGGATCTTGGCCAGGACCTCCCGGCGGAACGTCTCGGTGGTCTTGTCGACGATGGCGTCGAAGCAGGCCTGCACCGGCCCCACCCCGTAGCGGTCGAACAGCTCGGCCAGCCGGCGGGCCCCCATGAGGCAGGCGGCGCACTCGGCGTCGAGGTCGGCAGCCAGCGACTCGGGCATGCGGGAATTGCGGGTCATGATCCGCAGTGCCGCCCGGTTGGGGACCCCCCGGTCCCACAGCTTGATGGGGGGCACCATCAGGCCCTCCTCGAAGACGCTGCGCGCCCGGGAGGGCATCGAACCCGGCACCGTCCCCCCGATGTCGTCGTGGTGGCCGAAGACCTGGACAAAGGCCACCACCTCCCCGCCGTGGAAGACCGGCACCGTGACGCACAGGTCGGGCAGGTGCCCGATGCCGCCCTCCGACAGGTAGACGTCGTTGTGGAAGTACACATCGCCGGGGCGCATGCTCTCCAGCGGGAAGTCGCGCACGACCGGCTGGACAAGGGCCGAATAGGAGCGGCCGGTGAGCTTGCGCAGATGCCTGTCGTGGATGCCGGCCCGATAGTCGTGGGCGTCGCGGATCATGGGCGAGCGGGCCGTGCGCCCCACCGCCACCTCCACCTCCTTCTCCACCGAGGCCAGCGTCCCCTCCACCACCTCCACCAGCACGGGGTCGGCTCCGCCGGCCGCAGGAGCCGGTGGCAGACGCCCGGGCGCCAGCACCAGGTTCCCCCACGGGTCCACCCGGGCCCGGAAACCGGGGGCCAGGGGCAGGGTGGAGCCGTGCTCCTCGACCACCGCCGGCCCCTCCAGCACGTCCCCGGGGGCCAAGCCCTCCCTCCGGTAGACCGGAGTGTCCATCCAGGCGTCGAAGTGAACACGACGGGTCCCGGTGCAGGCCCGCTCGACCCCACCGCCTCCGGGCGCCACCACCGGGATGGGGGGACGGGGCAAGGGTCCGATGCCGCTCACCCGGAGGTTGACCCACTCAACCCGCTGAGTGGGTTGGCTCCGGAAGCAGTACCCGTAGAGACGCTGGTGGGCGTCGTGGAAGGCCTCCACCACCTCCTCGGCTCCCGCTGCCGTCAAGGGGCCGGGCCCCACCGGCACCCTCACCTCGAAGGCCTGCCCCCCGTAGCGGAGATCTGCCGAGCGGACCAGGCTCCCGCTGGAGAAGCCCTCCCGGGCGAGGGTGGCGCGGGCCTTGCGCTCCAGGTCCTGGTAGACCGACTCCACCCGGGAGGGGTCCAGCCGGTCCTCGGAACACACATGGGTGCGGACATAGTCGTGGCGCACGTCCACCGAGAGAAGGCCCAGGGCGGAGACGTTCCCGGGGTCCGGTGGCACCAGGGCCAGGGGCAACCCCAGCAGCTCCACCAGCCTGCAGGCGAGCAGCGGGCCCGAGCCCCCGAACACCGTGAGGGCCAGGTCCCGCAGGTCCAGCCCCCGCTGGACGGTCACCCGGCGCAGTGCGTTGGCCTGGTTCCAGGCCGCCACCTCGAGCACGCCCCGGGCGCAATCCTCCGGGGAGAGCGAGAGCCCGGCAGCCAGCTTGCCGATCCCGGCACGGCTTGCTGCCACGTCGAGGGCAAGCTCGCCACCGAGGAGGTGTGAGGGGATGCGCCCCAGAAAGAGGTGGGCGTCGGTGACGGTCGGCTCGGTCCCTCCCTTCCCGTAGCAGAGCGGCCCCGGCTCTGCCCCTGCCGAAGCCGGCCCCACCTTGAGCGTCCCCTCCGGGGAGGCCCAGGCGACCGACCCGCCCCCCGCACCCACCGACACGACGTCCACCATCGGTATCCGGGAGGGGAACGGGCCCACCGACCCCTCGGTGGTGAGGGTCGGCTCCCCCCCGAGCACCACGGCCACGTCGGTGGAGGTTCCCCCGCCGTCGCAGGTGAGCACCCGCTCGTACCCGGCCCTCCCGGCGATGAGGGCCGCTCCCAGGGCGCCAGCCGCCGGCCCGGACATGACGGTGGTGATAGGCAGGGCCGCGACCTCCTCCGGAGACGCCACGCCTCCATTGCTCTTCATGACGAAGAGAGGCGCCTCCCCGCTGGCTCCCGATGTCCCCCCGGGGCCGGTGAGCCCTCCCAGCCCTTCCTTCACGAGGAGCACATACCGGCCGACGCTGGCCTTGACGGCGGCGTCGAGGAGGGTGGTGACGGCCCGCTCGTACTCGCGGTACTCGCCCAGCACCTCGCTGCTCAGGGAGACCACGCAGGAAGGGTGCTCGGTGGACAGCACCTCCTTCATGGCCAGCTCGTGGGCGGGGTTGGCGTAGGAGTGGAGGAAGCACACGCCCACGGCGCCGATGCCCTGCTGGCGGAACCACCGCGCCGCCCTCACCGCCTGGGCCCGGTGGAAGGGGCGGATCTCCCTGCCCTCGGCGTCCATCCTGCCCCCCACGACCTGCACCCGGTCGGGGGGCACGAGCCGGGGCGGCTTGACCCAGAAGTAGGAGTTCCCGTAGCCATCGGGGACCGACTGGCGGGCGATCTCCAGGATGAAGCGGTACCCCTCGGTGGTGACCAGGCCCAGAGGGCCCAGCTCGCCGGTCAGCAGCTTGTTCGTGGCCACGGTCGTGCCATGGCTCACGCTCTCCACGTCGGGGCCGGCCAGCCCCAGCAGTCCAAGTGCCTTGGCCACCCCGGCCAGGAAGGCGCGTGAGGGGTCGGCGGGCGTGGAGGGGACCTTGGTGGCCACGACCCGGCTGGCGCCCTGGTGGATGGCAACCACGTCGGTGAAGGTCCCACCGGTGTCCACCCCGATGCGGACAGGCCCGCTGCTCACCGGCCCCAGGGGTGGGAGGTGGACGCAGGAAGGGTGAGGCCGCCGTCCGGTCGGCACCAGGGCTCGGCCCCGCGGTCGGAGGGGCGGCCGAAGGGAGCCCTCAACCCGAGGCTCCCCGGGACCGGCGCAGCTCGTGCAGCTCGCTGGGCGACAGCGGCATGCGGTCGATGGGGAACCCCTCAGCGTCCTCGATGGCGGAGGCCAGCACGGCTGAGACGGGGATGACGCCGGCCTCGCCGGCACCCTTGATGCCCAGGGGATTGAGCGGGCTGGGGGTCTCCAGGTGGGCGATGGTCACCGAAGGTACCTCGGTGGCGTACGGCATGAGGAAGTCCATGAACGAGGCATTGAGGAGCTGGCCGGCGTCGTCGTAGACCATGCGCTCGTAGAGAGCCCCACCCACTCCCTGGGCCACCCCTCCTTGGATCTGACCCTCCACTATGCGCGGGTTGATGAGGGGGCCGCAGTCATGGACCACGCAGTAGCGAAGAACCCTCACCTCGGCCGTGTCGGGGTCGGTCTCCACGATGGCCGCGTGCATCCCGGCTGCAAAGGTGCAGCGCAACGGGGAGTAGTAGGCCTTGGCCTCCAGGCCCGGCTCGTCGCCTTCACGAAGGGGCGGGGTGGCGTGGTCGGCGGGCCCGGCGAACTGGGTGGCGAGCTGGGCCTCGGCGTCGAAGGCATAGCGCAGCGGGTTGGAAAGGATGGCCACGGTGCCGAGAGCGATGGAGCGCGACGGCACCCCCCGGACCCGCACCGTGCCGTCCACCACCTCCAGGTCCTCGGGGTCGGCCTCGAGGGCGTCGGCGGCGACACGGATGGCCTTGTCCCTCACCGCCTTGGCCGCGGCCGCCACGGCGTTGCCGCTCATCACGGCGGCCCGCGAGGCGAAGGTGCCGACCGAGTACCCGAAGCGCCTTGTGTCCCCCGTGGTGACCTCCACGGCCTCGATGGGCACCCCGAGGGCATCGGCAGCCACCTGGGCCAGCACGGTCTCGTGGCCCTGGCCCTGGGTGGTGAGCCCGGTGGCGACGAGCACCCTGCCCGAGCTCTCCACCCGGACGTGGCCGCCCTCGTAGGGACCCACCCCCGTTCCCTCCACGTAGCAGGACACGCCTATGCCGAGGCGCCGGCCCTTGGCCCTCTCCTCCTCCTGGACGGAGCGGAACTCCCTCCAGCCGACCATGTCCAGCAGCCTCTCCAGGCAGGCCGGGTAGTCACCGGAGTCATAGACGAGGGGACGGCCGTCCTGGAAGATGAGCCCCTGGTCGTAGGGCATCTCGTCAGGCCGGATGAAGTTGACCGCCCGCACCTCGGCCCGGTCCAGCCCGAGCCACTGGGCGATGCGGTCCATGGTGCGCTCCATGACGAAGCAGCCTTGCGGCCGGCCGGCTCCCCGGTAGGGGGTGACGATGACGGTGTTCGTGTAGAGGCTGGTGAAGGCCACCCGGTAGGCAGGGACCTTGTAGGGGCCGAGGAGCTGGGTGGCGGTGATGATGGGGACGATGATCCCGTAGGGCGTGTAGGCCCCGTTGTCGTGCAGGAACTCCACGTCCAGTCCCAGTATGCGCCCGGTGGCGTCGAACCCCACCCGGACCCGGTGGAGCTGGCCTCTCTCGTGGGCCGAGGAGATGAAGTGCTCCCGCCGGTCCTCGGTCCACTTGAGGGGCCGGCGGAGCCGGCGGGACGCCCATGGGAGCAGCAGCTCCTCGGGCCAGGGGTGCATGATCTTCACGCCGAAGCCCCCTCCCACGTCAGGGGCGATGACCTCGACCTGGGCTTCGGCCAGCTCCAGCTTGGCGGCAATGGCAGCGCGCACCGAGGTCGAGGTCTGGGTGGAGGAGTGCACGCGCATGGTGCGGTCGGCCTGGTCCCAGGAGGCATGCACGGCACGGCCCTCGAGGGGCGTGGAGGCGCTGCGCTCGATGGAGAGCTCCAGCTCGAGGCGGTGAGGGGCGCCGGCCACGGCACCAGGGGCATCGCCGACCTCCTGCACCAGGTGGGCGGCCACATTGCCCGGGACATCCTCATGGACGAGGTGCTCGGCTGCCGACGCCTGCTCCAGCCCCACCACGGCAGGGAGCATCTCGTAGTCCACGACCACACGGTCGACGGCGTCCTCGGCCACGTAGCGGTCGGTGGCCACGACCATGGCCACGGGCTCCCCGGAGTAACTGACCAGGCCGGGGGCGAGGGCGTAGGGGGTCCGGGGGTGGGTGAGGGCCGGATGGGGGATCAGGACGGGGAGGGGCTCGGCCATCCTGCCCTCCAGGTCCCGGTAGGTGTAGATGGCGACCACCCCCTCGACCTTCAGGGCGTCGGTGGCGTCGATGCCCAGGACCCGGGCATGGGCGTAGGGGCTGCGCACGAAGGCGACCTCCAGGGCCCCCCGGCCCAGGTCGTCGGTGAAGGACCCCTCGCCCCGCACCAGTCGGGGGTCCTCCCGACGGGGGATGGGTTGGCCGAGGAAGCGGGTGGTCATGGCTCGGGGGCCGGCTCCCCGCCCGGCGCCATGCGACGCAACTCGGCAGCTCGGAGCACGGACCTCACGATGTTGTGGTAGCCGGTGCAGCGGCACAGGTTCCCCGCCACGGCTTCCCTGGCCTCGTCCTCGGTTGGCTGGGGGCAGGCATCCAAGAAGGCCCTCACGGTCATGAGGAAGCCCGGAGTGCAGAAGCCGCACTGGAGGCCATGGCAGTCGATGAAGGCCTGCTGCTCGGCCGAGAGGCGCCCGTCCTCGCCGGCCAGACCCTCCACGGTGGTCACGGTGTGGCCGCTGGCCGTGGCCGCCAGGGTCAGGCACGACCGCACGGGCCTGCCGTCCAGGAGCACCGTGCAGCAGCCACAGACGCCGTGCTCGCAGCCCACATGGGTACCGGTGAGGCCGAGATCATGGCGGAGCAGGTCGGAGAGGAGCCGGCGGGGGGGGACGGCGGCCGAGCGGGGGACGCCGTTAACTACCAGCTCCACGCTGAGGCCCTGGTCACCGCTCGGTCGGGCGGAACGGGGGGTGGGCGACCTGTGGGGGGAAAGCTCTCCCGGGGCCGGGACCGATGGTGCGCCGTTGGCCAGCGGGGAGCTGGCCCGGGAGGCGGCGGCCCGGGAGGCGGCGGCCCGGGAGGCGGCAGCGTGCAGGGCTCGGGCAGTGAGCACGCCTGCCAGATGGCGGCGGTAGGAGGAGCTGGCGTGTATGTCCGCCTGAGGCGACACGCTGGCCTCCGCCAGGGCACGAGCCCTCTGCGTGTCCAGGCCCTGGCCGCTCGCCGGCAGGCCGGCCACCGCTTCGCTCAGGTCGACCACCTGAGGGGTCCCGGCCAGCCCCACATAGGTAGCCCGAGCGGTGGTCACCCGGCCCGAACGGTCCAGAGCCACCAGGGCTCCCACCCCGCAGAGGGCATAGTCTCCGCGCCGGCGGGCCAGCTCCACGAAGGCCGTGCCCGTTCCCGGTCCGGGGACCGGGAAGCACGCCGCCACGGCCAGCTCGTCAGGCCGGAGGGTGGTGGTGAGGGGCCCGGCGAAAAGCTCGCCCGCCGATATGGCCCGCTGAGCCGTTGCGGACCGGGCGACCACCCATCCCCCCAGCAGGGCCAGCACCCCGGGCAGCTCGGCGGCAGGGTCGGCATGCACCAGGCTCCCCACGACCGTGCCCCGGTTGCGGATGGCGGGATGGGCGATCAGGCCCAGCGCCTCCCTGAGCAGGGGCACGGCGGCCGCCACCTCCCCGTCGGCTGCCACCTCGGCCTGGCGGGCCGTGGCGCCCACCTCCACGACCCCGTCGGCGACAGCGATCGTGCCCAGCCCTTCCACGCCGTTGATGTCGACGATGTGGGCCGGGGCGGCAAGGCGCATGTTGAGCATCGGCAGCAGGCTCTGGCCGCCGGCCAGGACCTTGGCCCCGTCGCCTTGGGCGGCCAGCACCTCGAGGGCCTCTCCGACCCGGCCCGGGGCATGGTAGGCAAAGGGCGGCGGCTTCACGCGGCCCTGGCGTCCGACGGTCGTGCCCCGGCATCCACCACGGTTCCATCATGCCCCGCCCCCGGCCCGGGCGCTGAGAGTACCGTTGGCACACGGTGCCCATCACCCTGCCCGGCGCGGCCAGCCTCGCCCTCCTGCCCCTCCTGGAGGAGCCACCCCGGCCCGCCCGGGTCCTCGGGGGCTGGCCGGGAGCAGCGCACCTGGGCACTGCCAGCGGCGAGGTCGTGACCGTCGTCGGGCCCGGGGGGCTCCGGCTGCCCAATGCCGTGGTGGTCCCATCCCCCTGGGAGCCCCCGGCCGGGGGCGAGGTCCTGGTGGGCGGAGGAGGCCTGGCCGCCGGTGCATCGTGGCGGGTCCGGGTGGTGCGCACCTGGGACCCGGCCCCCCGCTTGGGGCCCGTGGATGCCAGCCGGCTCCCGTCCCGGCTGGAGGGGCTGCAGGCCGGGCTGGTGGCCGCTGGGCGCCACCCGTGGACCTCGTTCCCTGCCTCCCTCGTGGCGGCCCTGGCCCGCCGTGACCTGGGCGGGGCAGTAGCCGCCGCCCAGCCTCTCCTGGGCCTCGGGCCTGGCCTGACGCCAGCAGGGGACGACATGCTGGTGGGCATGCTGGCTGCGGTCCGTCACCTGGCGGCGGACGGGGACGTCGCCGGAGCGTGGGGCTCGGAGATCGCCGCCCGGGCCGGGGAGGGCACCACCAGCCTGTCGGCCACCCTGCTGCGTCTGGCCAGCCGAGGCCAGATCCTGCCCCAGGTAGGGCAGGTCCTCCAGGCCCTGGCCACCGGCTCCGGCCTCCGGCGGGCGCTCCATGGGCTCCTCGCCGTCGGCCACAGCTCGGGCCCCGAGATGGCCTGGGGCCTGCTGTGGGGAGGCCTGGCCTCCGTGGGTCGGGCCGGGGAGGTGCCATGACCTCTTCCGTGGCGGTCCGCCGGGGGACCTACGTGGACTCCGTGAGGCTCATGCAGGTGACCAGGGAGGCTGGCCGGTTGCCCGGCATCACCGCCGCCCTGGTGGCCATGGCGACGCCGACCAACCTGGAGCTGCTGGCTGCCATGGGCCTCGCCCGGCCCGACGGAGCCGGGCCCGACGACCTTGTCGTGGCCCTGGAGGCCCGGGACTGGGAGGCTCTGAGCCGGGCCTTCGGCGTCATCGAGGAGGCCCTGGCCCGGGCAGCCGGACCCGGGGCTCCCGGCGGCTTCGCCCAGCCTGGACCACCCCGGACCGTGCGGTCCGCCGCCAGGCGTCTCCCGGACGCCAACCTGGCCCTGGTCTCGGTCCCCGGCCAGCACGCCTTCACCGAGGCCATGGACGCCCTGGAGGCGGGGCTGTCCGTGATGGTCTTCTCGGACAACGTCTCCCTGGAGGAGGAAGTGACGCTGAAGGAGGAGGCCGAGCGCCGCCACCTCCTCGTCATGGGCCCGGATTGCGGCACGGCCATGATCAACGGCGTAGGGCTCGGCTTCGCCAACGTGGTCCGGCCGGGGCCGGTGGGCCTGGTGGCGGCATCGGGGACCGGGTCCCAGCAAGTGGTGTGCCTCCTCGAGGCCGCAGGGATCGGCACCAGCCACGTCATCGGCGTCGGGGGGCGGGACCTCTCCGAGCCGGTGGGCGCCAGGTCCTGCCTACGTGCCCTCGGGCTCCTCGACGCCGACCCGGCCACCCAGCTCATCGTGGTGGTCTCCAAGCCACCGAGTCCCGAGATAGCAGCGCAGGTGCGGGACGCGGCCACGGGCTGCTCCACCCCCACCCTGCTCGGGTTCCTCGGCCTCGGCCAGCCCGACCTGACCTCCCTGGCCGAGCAGGTCGTCGCCCACCTGGGCCGGCCGGCACCCTCCTGGCCCCGCTGGTCCGGGGAACCGGGCCAGCAGGCCCGGCCCGGCGCCCTGCGGGGGCTCTTCTCGGGCGGCTCGTTGTGCGAGGAGGCCACCGCCATCGCGGCCCAGGCCCTCGGACCCATCCGGTCCAACGTGCCCCTCGACCCGGCATGGGCGCTTCCCGACGACCTCCGCCCCGACGGGCACGTCATGATCGACTTCGGGGACGACCGGCTCACCACTGGTCGGCCCCATCCCATGATCGACCCCACGCTCCGCCGGGAGCGCCTGGCGGCCGAGGCGGCCGACCCCACCTGCGGCGTGGTCCTGCTCGACGTGGTGCTCGGTCATGGGGCGGACCCTGACCCGGCCGCCTGGCTGGCCCCCGCCATTGCCGCGGCCCGGGCCGGCGGCGGGCCGGCGGTGGTGGTGTCCCTGTGCGGGACGCCCGGCGACCCCCAGGGCCTGGAGGCCCAGGCCGGCCAGCTGGCGGGGGCGGGAGCCAGCGTCCACCTGAGCAATGCCGAGGCCGCCCGCCAGGCCGTGGCCCTGGTGAGGGACCGGTGACGGCTGACTCCCTGCTCGCCGGCGAGCCAGTGGTGGTCACCGCCGGCTTGGACCTCCTCCACGACGCCCTCACAGCCCAAGCCGCCGTCACCCAGCCGGTGGCATGGCGGCCCCCCGTCCCGGGCTGCCGGGAACCGCTGGCCGCCGTGATGGCCGATCGCCGCCGGGAGCCCGCCAACCGGGCGGCCCTGGACCGGCTGCTCTCGGCCACCCCCCACCTGGTCGACGTGCGCCCCGCTGGCGAGGCCCTGGGCCTCGAACGGGGCTGCTTCCTGCATGCCGGGCCTCCCACGACCTGGGAGAGGGCCCCCGGCCCACTCCGCGGCGCCCTCATGGGGGCTGTCCTGCTCGAGGGCCTGGCCGAGACCCCTGAGGAGGCCGAGCGCCTCCTGGCCGCCGGCTCGGGCATCACCCTCGAGCCCTGCCACCACCGCGCTGCGGTGGGGCCCATGGCGGGGGTGGTGAGCCCCTCGATGTGGGTCCTGGAGGTAGTGGACACGACCTACGGGCGGCGGGCCTACTGCCCCCTGAACGAGGGCCTCGGCCAGGTGCTGCGCTACGGGGCCTACGGCCCGGCTGTCCTCGACCGCCTGCGGTGGATGGCCTCGGTGCTGGGACCGCTCCTCCGGGCTGCCCTCCGCTCCCACGGGCCCCTCGACCTACGGGCCATCACGGCCCAGATGCTTGCCATGGGCGACGAGGGCCACAACCGCAACCGGGCCGCCACCTCCCTCCTGCTGCGCCGCCTCCTCCACCACCTGGTCCTGTCGGGGGCCCCCAGCTCCGAGCTGGCCGCGGCCGTGGACTTCATAGACGGCAATGACCACTTCTTCCTCAACGTGGGCATGGCCGCCAGCAAGGCCTGTGCCGACGCCGCCCGCGACGTCCCCGGCTCCTCGCTGGTGGTGGCCATGGCCCGCAACGGGACTGACTTCGGCATCCAGGTCTCGGGGACCGGCGACCGGTGGTTCACCGGGCCGGCCGCCGTGCCCGAGGGGCTCTACCTCGGCTCCTTCGGGACGGAGGACGCCAGCGCCGACATCGGGGACTCCACCATCACCGAGACGGTGGGCCTGGGGGGATTCGCCATGGCCGCCGCCCCTGCCATAGTGCAGTTCGTGGGGGGCCAGGTGTCCGACGCCATCTCGGCCACCCTCGCCATGTACGAGATAACCCTGGCGGAGCATCCCGTCCACCGCCTCCCCATACTGGACTTCCGGGGCTGCCCGGTGGGAATCGACGTTACGTTGGTGGCCCGAACCGGGATCCTCCCCCAGGTCAACACCGGGATCGCCGGCAAGCAGGCGGGCACCGGCCAGGTGGGAGCGGGCCTGGTACAGCCGCCGATCCAAGCCTTCACCGCCGCCCTGCAGGCCCTGGCGGAGGCGTGCGGTGGCTAGCCGACCCATCGACCGGCCCGATCCGCTGGCCCTGGCGGCCCTGGCAGCCGACGAGCTGGGCCGGAAGACCGGGGTCCCCCGCCACGACGTTTGCCTGGTCCTGGGCTCAGGGTGGTCAGGGGTGGCCGACACCCTGGGGCCGGCCCAGGCGGAGCTGACCGTGACCGACCTCCCTGGCTTCCCGGCCCCCAGCGTGCCCGGGCACGGGGGAAGGGCGCGCTCGGTGGGCCTGGGGGGCAAGGCCGTCCTCGTGATGACCGGGCGGGTCCATGCCTACGAGGGCCATCCCGCCGCCTCCGTCGTCCACGGAGTCCGCATGGCCGTCCTGGCCGGCTGTGCCACGGTGATCCTCACCAACGCGGCCGGGGCTCTCCGGCCGGAGCTCCCCTTGGGCGGGCCCGTCCTGATCAGCGACCACTTGAACCTGACCGGCCGCTCGCCTCTCGTCGGCCTGCCCCACACGGACGGCTCCCCCTCGCCGTTCGTGGACCTCACCGATCTCTACTCGGCCCGGCTCCGCCAACTGGCCCAGGAAGCTGGCGGTCCCCTGCCCGAGGGCATCTATGCGGGCCTGCTGGGGCCCTCCTACGAGACGCCCGCCGAGATCGCCATGCTCCGGTCCCTCGGCGCCGACCTGGTCGGGATGTCCACCGTCCTCGAAGCGATCGCTGCCCGGCACCTCGGTGCAGAGGTCATGGGCCTGTCCCTCGTCACCAACCTCGCGGCCGGCCTCGGGGGCCCGGTCGTGGACCACACCGAGGTCCTGGCCGCCGGAAGGGCCTCGGCCCCCGCCCTGGGCGACCTAATCAGGTGCGTGCTGGGCCGGCTATGAGCAACGACCCGACCGAGATCCTGGCGCGGGCCAGAGCCTGGGCGGCGCAGGACCCCGACCCCGCCACCCGGGCCGAGGTGGAGTCCCTGGTTGCCGGAGGCGACCTGGCTGGCCTGGAGGAGCGGTTCGGCTCCAGCCTGGACTTCGGGACCGCAGGTTTGCGAGGACCCCTCGGAGCCGGGCCCAACCGGATGAACCGCATGGTGGTGCGCCAGATCACGGCCGGCCTGGCCCGCTACCTGGTCGACCACGAGCCCCGGGCGCGGGAGAGGGGCGTGGTGGTCGGCTTCGACGCCAGGCACCACTCGGAGCGGTTTGCCGCCGATGCAGCCGAGGTCCTCACCCGGGCGGGGCTGCCTGCCCGGGTCCTTCCCCGGCCTCTGCCCACACCCGTCCTGGCCTTCGCCGTGCGCCACCTCGAGGCGGTGGCCGGGGTGATGGTGACGGCCAGCCACAACCCGCGTGCCGACAACGGTTACAAGGTCTACCTGAGCGACGGCGCCCAGCTCATCCCCCCCGCCGACCGTCTCATCGCCCAGGTGGCCCACCTCGCCGAGCCCGGGGAGCCAGAGCTTCCCGCCTCCCCCCGTCCCTCGCCGGTCATAGCGCTCGACCAGACGGTGGTCCACGCCTACCTCGACGCCCTCCTCCGCATCGCCCGGGACCGCTGGCGAGCCCTGGGCTGGGGCGATGCCCCGCCCGCAGCGGACCTGCGCGTCGTCTACACGCCTCTCCACGGCGTCGGCGGGGACATCCTGGCGGCCCTGTTCCGCCGGGCCGGCTTCCCGGACCCGGAGCACGTCCCCTCCCAGGCGCTCCCCGACCCCGACTTCCCCACCTTGGCCTTCCCCAACCCGGAGGAGCCGGGCGCCTTGAACCTGGCTCTGGCCCAGGCCGATGCTGCCGGTGCCGACCTCGTCATAGCCAACGACCCCGATGCCGACCGGTTGGCGGCGGCCATCCCCGGCGCCGGCCGGTGGCCCTGGCGGGTCCTGTCGGGCAATGAGCTCGGCTGTCTCTTGGCCGATCATGTGCTCGAGACCGGGGCCGGGGCCGACCGCCTGGTGGCCACCACCGTGGTCTCGTCCTCCCAGCTCGAGGCCATGGCCCGTGCCGCCGGCGTGGCCTACGCCTGCACCCTCACCGGGTTCAAGTGGATCGCCCGGGCCGCCGACGGGCGCCCCGGGCACCGCTTCGTCTACGGCTACGAGGAGGCCCTCGGCTACGCCATAGGGGACGCCGTGCGGGACAAGGACGGGCTCGGGGCCGCCCTGGCCCTGGTCGAGCTGGCCCTCTTCGAGAAGGGGCGAGGGCGGACCATCGCCGACCGGCTCGACGACCTGGCCCGCCGCTTCGGCCTGCACGCCACCGCGGCCTGGACCGCTCGCCTGGAGGGGACCGGGGCGACCGAGGCCATGGGGCAGGCGATGGCCAGGCTGCGGTCCCGGCCCCCCTCCCGCCTGGGAGGCCGGGCCGTCACTTCTGCCCGGGACCTGCTGGCACCGGCGGGCGACCTGCCGCCCGCCGACGTGATCATCTACGACCTGGAAGGGGGGGCCCGGGTGGTCCTTCGCCCGAGCGGCACGGAGCCCAAGCTGAAGGCCTACCTGGAGGTCGTGATCCCGGTCCCCTCCGGGGCACCTCTGGAGGCGCTGCGGGCCAGGGCCGAGGAGGAGCTGGCCGAGCTACGCGGCGAGCTGGCGGGCATCACGGGAGTGGGGGAATAGGCCCCCGAGACCCTCATGCCGGGATGCGGACCAGGGTGGTCCCAGGCCAGGATGGGTGCCGCCGGGATGGTGGACGAGGTAGCCGGCTCCACCTCCGGCGGGGCAGGCCCGTCCGTCGGGCTGGGGCCTGCTATCTGCCCCGTCCACCGGCATGGCCCGGTGGTACCGGCTCGCCGGTGACGGGGTCCAGGAACAGCCGCCTGGCCTGGGGATGGCTGAAGTCGAACATCTGGTCGATGGTCCCGGACCTGACGTCGAAGGACTGGTTGCCTATCCGTCCCAGCGACCAGTTGTCCTCTATGAACCGGATGACCGACGACTCGGCCGCGGGCGAGTGGTCCACGAAGTTCACCCGGGACCACGGTGAGATGACGAGGAAGGGCACCCGGGGCCCATAGCCGCAGCGGTCCTGGTAGGCGCCCGGGGTCGGGGTCCCGCACCCCTCGGACCCGGCCAGGACGTCGTTGGCGGGATCGTCCGAAGGGTTCACGATGGGTGGCATCACGTGGTCGTACCAGCCATCGGACTCGTCCCAGGTGATCACCACGGCCGTGGAGCTCCAGGTGGGGAGGCGCTCGAGCCGGTTGATGGTGTCGACCAGGAAGTGCTGCTCATCGAGGGGATCCGAGTAACCGGGGTGCCCCTGCTGGTAGCTGGGGGCGCGCAGGAAGGACACCGCCGGCATGTTGCCCGAGTCGGCCGCGGCCCAGAAGTCGGACAGGCCGTACTGGTGGTGGGCCTGGTCGCTGTAGCCGACCATGGCCAAGGAGCTGGGCGGGACATGGTGCTCGTTGTTGGTCGAGGCGTAGTACTGGAACGGGTCGTCCTCCCCGTTGAAGTAGTCGTTCTGCGGGACACCGCCGATGTTGTCATGGGTGGACCCGCACACGGCCTTGCCGTTCACGTAGGACGTCGGCCTGAAGCCGCCCGTGAACCAGCCCCAGGTGACGCCCTTGGCGTTGAGCAGGTCACCGATGTTGGTGCCGGTCATCTCCAAGGTGGTGGGGTTCACCGCCCCGCTGGCATCACAGTCGTCATGGGTAGGGGGCAGGTTGGCGATGAGGGTCCCGTTGGCCACCGCCGGGGTGGGCCGCGAGGGAACGGCCCCGTGGGTCTGGCCGCTTATCAGGTTGAGAGCTTGGGGGACCGAGGGCCCGAAGGTGTCAGCGAAGGTGTTGTCGCTCATGGCGAAGTGCTGGGCGTAGTCCCACAGCGCCGTGACGGTGTTGCCGTCGTAGTAGTCCATGGTGAGCGTGGGGTCGCAGTTCCCGTAGGTGGGACCCGTGGACTGCACGAAGCGGTCGACCAGGCCACGGTCGTAGGCCTCCTGCAGGGGAACGTAGTTGTGGTTGTTGTCGCAGGTGATCTCCTGGCTGCGGTCCAGCCGCTGGGGGTCGGCCAGGTTGGGGTTGTCGTCGAGCAATGTCTCCGACAGCCCGTTCACGGTGGGGGTCCCGGGGGCAGGCACGAACTTCGGCTCGCCGGGGGGATTGAGGGCGTGAGGGTAGGTACCGAAATAGTTGTCGAAGGAGTGGTTCTCCTGGAATATGACCACCAGGTGCTTTATGGGCGTGGTCGTGCCTGCCTGAGCCGCTTGGCCCGCCTCTGCCAGGGCCGGGGCCGCCCGGCCCCCGGGGCGTGGCCCCGAGAAGGAAAGCGTGAGCCCCACCGACAGACCAACCGCTGCCGCCCCGGCGCCCGCCCGGCCCAGCCATCTCGTCCGGTAACCCATGCCTGCCTCCTGATCCCGCCAGGTGACCGCCCCCGCCAGCGTGCCACAACCGGGGCGCACGGCGACGGGTGGAGAGGGGCTTGGGCTGCTAGCTGCTCAGGACTTCACGTAGGGCTTCCCGTCCGCCCCGGGCGGTCGCACCTTGCCCACCAGGCCGGCCACAGCGAGGATGGTGGCCAGGTAGGGAGCCATGAGCAGGAACTCCGAGGGTATGGGGGCGCCCAGGATCCCGAGGATGTTCTGCAAAGCGTCCGCGAACCCGAAGAGCAGGGCGGCAAGGAGCGCTCCGGCCGGCCGCCAGCCGCCGAAGATGACCGCCGCCAGGGCGATGAAGCCGTCGCCCGAGGATATGTCCTTGCCGAAGGCCCCTACCGACCCGATCGTGAAGTAGGCGCCACCCAGGCCGGCGATCAGCCCTCCCAGGATGATGTTGCCGTAGCGGGTGGCGATGACCTTGATGCCCACGGTGTCGGCCGCCAGAGGGTGCTCGCCCACCGCCCGCACCCGCAGTCCCCACCGGGTGTGGAACAGGGCCACGTGGACCACGATGAGCAGGATGTAGCAGAGGTAGAGGAGGATGTTGGCGTCGAAGAATATGGGCCCGATGATGGGGATCGAGGAGAGGCCCGGCACGGCGATGTTGGGGAACACTGACGGGGAGTTCAGGCTGTTCTGGTAGGGGACGAGCAGCCGGTCGTAGAGGTAGTTGGTGATGCCGAGGGCGAACACGTCCAGCACCACGCCCATGATGACCTGGTCCACCAGGTAGCGCAGGCAGAAGTAGCCGAGGAGCAGACCGAGGAGGGCTCCGGAGACGGCAGCCCCCACCAGCCCCAGCCACAGGTCCCCAATGGCGCTGCCGATGATGGCTCCGGCGAAGGCCCCCACCAGCAGCTGTCCCTCGATGGCGATGTTGATGACGCCCGAGCGCTCGTAGAGGATGCCGGCCAGGGCACCCAGGATGAGCGGTATGGAGCGGACCAGGGTGTCGTTGCCCAGCCCCACCAGGTCCATGTGGGACCCCGCCGCGGCCCACGAGATGAGGCAGAACACGAACAGCACCAGCACCCCGCCGAGGACCCGGTTGCCGGCCTTGCGGCTGAGGGGGCGGGGCATCAGGGCCAGGCCGGTCAGGATGCACACCGCCCCGAGGGCCAGGCACACCGGGCGCACCGGCACGGGCATGTCCGGCACGTGCACGGCGGTGGTGGTCCCGGCCAGGCCCAGCAGGGCCATCTCGCCGGCCTTGGTGCCGAGGCCGAAGGGGAGGACCATGACCACGCCCAGCCCCACCGAGAGGGCGCCTATGACCCGCGTCCTGGTCACCACCCGGGCCCGGGCCCGGGATAGGGACTCGAGGACCCCGGGCCGGGAGAGGCGCCGGACGTCGAGGGAGAGGCTCACCCTCCCCACCCCGCCGACAGCATCTGGCCCTCGCCGCCCTCCCGTGAGCCGCGCAGGCGGAAGATCGTGCGCACGAGCGGCGGGGCGGCGATGAACATGACGATGATGGCCTGGATCACCGTGACCACGTCCACGGGCGTCCCGGTCGACGCCTGCATGAGGGTGCCCCCTGCGTTGAGGGCCCCGAAGAGGAAGGCGGCCATGACCGTGCCCCCCACCCCCAGCCGGCCGAGAAGGGAGACGGTGATGGCGGTGAAGCCCAGCTCCGAGGCCAGGCCCGGGGTCACGTTGAAGTCCGTGCCCAGTATCTGGGCCGTCCCGGCCAGGCCGGCCAGGCCCCCGGAGATGATCATGACGAGTATGGCCACCTTGGCCACGCTCATCCCCGCGGTACGGGCCGCGTCGGGGTTGAGGCCCACGGCCTTGAACTCGAAGCCGATGGTGCTCCGGTTGAGCAGCCAGGCGCAGCCGAGGGCGCACAGGAGGGCGACGAATATGCCGGCGTTGAGCCGCAGGTTGGGCCCGAACAGGTGGGGCAGCACCGCGCTCTGGTCGACATTGGCGCTGATGGAGTAGGTGCTGCCCGGGGCCTGGAACCAGGGCGTGTTGAGGAGGTAGGTGAGCAGGTTGATGGCGATGTAGTTGAGCATGATGGTCGTTATGACCTCATGGGCTCCGGTGCGGGCCTTGAGCCATCCCGCCAGCCAGCCCCAGATGGCCCCCCCGACGAAGCCGCCCACCAGGCACACGATCTGGTGTATCCCCGGGGGCAGGTTCAGGCCGAAGCCGATCCATGCTCCGAGCAGGCCTCCGGTGATGATCTGTCCCTGGGCGCCGATGTTGAACAGCCCGGCCCGGAACGACACCGTGACGGCCAGTGACGCCAGGATCAGGGGGGTGGCGCCCACCACCGTCTCCGACAGCGGGTAGAAGATCTGGTAGAGGGGTTGCTTGCCCGCCAGGTAGGCACTGATGGTGGCGGGGCTCACGATGCACCCCTGGAACAGGGCGTAGTAAGAGTTGCCTACCGCCTTGGCCGCCGCCACGATGGCCCCGCCGGGATCGGAGAAGAAGTGCGCCCACTTCGGGTCCACGCTCGGGGTGGAGAAGGCGATGAGCAGCGCTCCGATGAAGAGGGCCACGACGATGGCGAGGATCGTGACCACCACGGCGTTGCCCTCCCTGGCAGCGTCGAGGAACGCCCTTCCCCAGCGCCCGAACGACGGCCGCCGCGCCCCCTGGGGGGGAAGCTGGCCCCCCCGTTCCTCGGTGGCGACGGTGCTGGTCACCGGGGCCGCCTCGTGGGCTCGGCCTCCCCGACGGCGACGCTCCCCTCGCTGGCGGCCGGCCTCCTCCCCGGCGGCACCGCTCCGTCCCCGGTGGCTCCGGCCCCGGCCATGAGCAAGCCAATCTGCTCCCTCGGCGTGTCGGGGGGCACTATGCCGGTGATCCTCCCCCGGTACATGACCGCGATCCGGTCAGCCAGCGAGATCACCTCGTCCAGCTCGGAGGAGACGATGAGCACCGCCACACCCGAGTCCCGCTGCTGGACGATGCGCCGGTGGAGGAACTCGGTCGACCCCACGTCGACCCCCCTGGTGGGCTGGGCCGCCACGAACAGCTGGATGGGGCGGGACAGCTCCCGGGCGAGGACCAGCTTCTGCTGGTTGCCGCCCGACAGGGCCGAGGCGGGGTCGTCGATGGAGGTCAGCCTCACGTCGAACTCCTCGCTGCGCTGGCGGGCCGACTCCTGCACCACGCGGGGCCGCAGGGAGGGTCCGGAAGCGAAGGGCGGCCGGTGGTACATGTCCAAGATGAGGTTGTCGGCTACAGAGAAGTCCACTATCAGGCCGTCGTGCTGACGATCCTCGGGGACATAGCCCACCCCCGCCATCAGCACCTCTCTCGGCGAGCGCCCGACCATCTCCCGGCCGTTCACCCGGATGGACCCTCCTGCCACTGGCCGCAGGCCCATGATGGCCTCGGTCAGCTCGGTCTGGCCGTTCCCCTGCACCCCTGCCACGGCCACGATCTCCCCCGCCCGTACACCGAAGGTGACGCCGTCCACCACTGTCTGACCGCGATCGTCCAGCACACGCAGGTCCCTCACCTCGAGCACGGGGGCACCGGGACGGGAGGGGCCCTTGTCCACCCGCAGCATCACGGGGCGGCCCACCATCAGGGAGGCCAGCTCGGCTTCCGTTGCCGCGGGCGTCGTGGTCGTGACGACCCGCCCCCGCCGGATGACCGTTATCCGGTCGGCAACCGCCTTCACCTCCTTCAGCTTGTGGGTGATGAACACGATGGAGCGCCCGCTGTCCCGGAGCGAGCGCATCACGCCGAAGAGGTCCTCGATCTCCTGGGGGGTGAGCACGGCGGTGGGCTCGTCCAGGATGAGGACGTTGGCCTGCCGCAGCAGGGCCTTGATGATCTCCACCCTTTGCTGGACCCCCACGGGCAGGTCCTCCACCACGGCGTCGGGGTCCACGGCCAGCCCGTAGCGCTTGGAGAGCTCCTGCACGTCCCGCCGGGCCCGGCGCCGGTCGAGGAAGCCCAGGCGCTTGGTCCTCTCCACGCCCAGCATGACGTTCTCGGCCACGGTGAAGACGGGGATCAGCATGAAGTGCTGGTGCACCATGCCTATGCCGGCCCGGATGGCATGCCCGGGCGTGCGGAACCTGACGGGCTCGCCGTCCACCACTATCTGGCCCTCGTCCGGCTGGGTCAGGCCGTACAGGACGTTCATGAGCGTCGTCTTGCCCGCCCCGTTCTCGCCGAGCAGGGCGTGGATCTCACCGGGCTCGATGGTGAGGTCGATGTGGTCGTTGGCGACGAGGCTGCCGAAGCGCTTGGTGATCCCCCTCAGCTCGAGCCTCACCGCCGGTCCCTGCTGGGCACCTGGAGGTTCTCCTCTCCGCCCTCCCGGGTCAGACCTTGGGCGTGCTGGGCGACGGCACGGGGATCTTGCCGGACTCGATCCCCTGCTTGACCTGGGCGATCTGGGCCTTGAGGGAGGCCGGGATCTTGCTGGACAGGTCCTTGCCGTAGATGAGGGCGATCCCGTTGTTCTTGAAGGTCCCGATGTAGTTGCCACCATGGAAGTGGCCGGCGTAGGTCTCGAGAGCCACCTGCTTCACCGAGGCGGCGATCCCCTTGGTGACGCTGGCATAGAAGTAGGGGCAGCCCTGCGGGTCGCTCACGCAGCCGTCGGTGTCGACCCACAGCACATGCACCTTGCCTGCGGGCGCCGCCTTGGCCGCCGCCACCGTGCCGAGCCCGTCGTCACCGGCCACCGGGAAGATGATGTCCGCTCCCTGCTGGATGAAGGCATTGGTGATGTCCTCGGCCTTGGACTGGTCCGTGAAACTCCCCACGAAGATCCCGTGCTGGGTCTTCTCGTTCCAGCCCAGGACCTTCACGTGGGCATGGTGCTGGGCGTCGTAGTACTGCACCCCGTCCCAGAACCCGTCCATGTAGATGGTGACGGTGGAGAAGTCCTCGCCCCCGTAGGTGGCCACGGTTCCGGTCCTGGTCATGCCGGCGGCCAGATAGCCGCCGAGGAAGGCATCGTCGGCGGTGTCGTAGAGGAGGGCCCGAACGTTCTTGATGGGGGGGCTGTACTCGTTGTCCACGATGGCGAACTTCTGGTTGGGGTGGGCCTTGGCGGCCTGCTGGGTCGCCGTGGCCATGAGGAACCCCACCGTCACGATGAGGTTGCAGTGCTGGTTGATGAAGGTCGTGATGTTGGGGACGTAGTCCGACTGAGAGGTCGACTGCAGGTAGGTGATGTGCACCTTGGGGTTGGCGGCATGGGCCTCCTGGAGCCCCTGCCAGGCCGAGGCGTTGAACGAGCGGTCGTCGATGCCCCCCGTGTCGGTCACCATGCAGGCCTTGAAACCGGACTTGGCGGACGGAGCGGCCGCGGCGCTGGTGGAGGAGCTGGTTGCCTTGGAGGTCGAGGAGCTCTTGGCCTTCAGCGCCGTCCCCCCTCCACAGGCCGTGGCGGCCAGAGCGACCACTGCCAGCCCCGTCACTACCCGTCGGGTTGTCGGCACCTCATCGTCCCCTCTCCGGGCCTGACGGCCCCTCGGACCCTCCCTGCGACGGCGGCACATGTTAGCTTCAACAAAGTGTCTCCATCGGTCGCGGACGAGATCGACTGGCCCGGACTGCGGGAGACCGCCATACGGGCTGCCAAGCGGGCCTATGCCCCCTACTCAGGGCTCTCCGTGGGAGCGGCCGGGCTGACCCGGGATGGACGGGTCATCACCGGGTGCAACGTGGAGAACGCCTCCTACGGGTTGACCCTCTGCGCTGAGTGCGGGCTGGTGAGCGCCCTCCACGCCAGCGGGGGAGGACGCCTGTGGGCGGTGAGCGTCGTCGCAGCCGACGGCCTGCCGCTGCTGCCCTGCGGGCGCTGCCGCCAGGTGCTCTGGGAGGCGGGCGGCGCCGAGCTCCGGGTGGACACGGCCCAGGGGCCCCAGACGCTGGCGGCCCTCCTCCCCGAGGCCTTCACGCCCGCCGACCTGGCCAGCCGCCGGGAACCCTGAGACCACCATGGGGGAGGCGGGCTTCGACATGGTCGACATCATCAGGGCCAAGCGCGACGGCCTGGCCCTCTCCCCCGAGCAGATCCGCTGGTGGGTGGGGTCCTACGCGGCGGGGGCGGTTCCCGACGAGCAGGTGGCAGCCCTCCTCATGGCAGTGCTTTGGCGGGGCATGAACGCCGCTGAGCTGGCCGCCCAGACCGCGGCGATGGTGGATTCCGGGGAGAGGCTCTCCCTCCAGGGCCTTGGCCGGCCTACCGTGGACAAGCACTCCACCGGGGGGGTGGGTGACACCGTCTCCCTCATCCTCGCTCCCCTGGTTGCGGCGTGCGGGGCGGCAGTTCCCCAGCTCTCGGGCCGGGGTCTCGGGCACACGGGGGGGACGCTGGACAAGCTCGAGGCCATACCCGGGATGCGGGTGGACCTCTCGCCCGAGGAGACCCTGTCGGTGCTCGCCAAGGTGGGGTGCGTCATCTGTGCCGCCGGTCCCGGCCTGGCCCCCGCCGACCGCCGCCTCTATGCCCTGCGGGACGTGACGGCCACGGTGGAGTCGGTCCCCCTCATAGCCAGCTCCATCATGTCCAAGAAGATCGCCGAGGGCACCGGTGCCCTGGTCCTCGACGTGAAGGTGGGCTCGGGAGCCTTCCTCCCCGACCGGGACACCGCCCGCCGGCTGGCCGAGACCATGGTGGGCCTGGGCAGCGAGGCCGGGGTGAGGACGACGGCGCTCCTCACCCGCATGGACGCCCCCCTGGGGAGGGCGGCGGGCAACGCCTTGGAGGTGGCTGAGGCGCTCGCCGTGCTGTCCGGTGAGAGGCCGCCCTCCGACCCTCTGGTCGAGGTCACGCTCTCGCTGGCCAGGGAGATGCTGGCCCTGGCCGGCCTCCCCCCGGATCGGGCCGAGGAGCGGCTCCGCAGCGGAGCGGCCCTGGAGCGATGGCGGGCCCTGGTGGCCTCCCAGGGCGGGGACCCCGACGCCCCCCTTCCCGCCGCACCCCACCGCCGGACCGTGAGGGCCGGGCAGGCAGGGTGGCTGCGGGCGCTCGACGCCAGGGCCGTGGGCGTGGCGGCGTGGAGGCTCGGCGCCGGCCGGGCCCGCAAGGAGGACCCAGTGGACCCCGCTGCCGGGGTGGTGTGCCGGGCCCGCCCCGGCGAGCAGGTGGTGGAGGGCCAGCCCCTGCTGGAGCTGCACACCAGCGACCCCCGCCGCTTCCAGCGGGCGGAGGAGGCCCTGGGCGGCGGGATCGAGATAGGCCCCGAGCCGCCCGACCCCGCTCCCTGGGTGCTCGAGCGCGTGGGGGGATGAACCTCAGCCGGCCAGCTCCCAGCTCCCCCAGGACCCGTCGATGGAGGTCTTGTACCACAGCCGGCCGTCAGCACCCAGGCCGAACACGTCCTCTCGCCCCGAGCCGGGGTACACGGCTGCCGCCGGCCCGCTGGTCAGGCGGCCCCACTGCGAGTACCACGCCGTCCAGCCCTGGGTGGGGTTCCACCAGCGGTGCCAGAGGGCCTGGTCACCGAAGGTGGCGAAGACCTCCAGATGGCTGGACGCGGTGCTCGAGGCTCCCGGGTCCCCCACCGGGTCCCCTTCCAGATCGCCCCAGACGCCCATCTGGTCCCCCCAGACCTGGGAGTCGGTGCCCACGGCCACGGGCGTGAGCCCCCCGCCACCTGTGACGTAGGCCGCCGCGGGACCCGTTCCGGACCTCAGCTTGCCCCCCATGCTGACCCAGGGCGAGGCCGTGTCGGCCTGGCGCTCCCATACCGCCCCGTCGGTACCCCGGGCCACGACGTACACGCTGGTCCCTGACGCCGCGGCCCCGGGCTTGGCCGTGACCGTTCCCCCGAGCGAGGTCCATGGGGACCAGGACCCGTTGACATCCCGCCTCTCCCACACGGCGTTGTCGGTGCCCCGGGCGAACACGTCGAACTCCCCCGACCCCGGAGAGGCCACCGCTGGGCCCCCGATCACCCGGCCCCCGATGTCCCAGGTGGGGGTCCATCCCTGAGAAGGGGTCCACACCGTGACCTCGACCGAACCGTCCGGGGCGGTTACCGCCACCAGCTCCTCTCCGTTCGATGACTGGGCCGCCCCCGGGGTGAGCCCGCTGCCCGGGTCGGGAGGCGACCCCACCAGCCGGGCGTCGGCATAGTCCTGGTCGATGTTGATCCTGACCCCGCCCCAGCTCTGGGTCACGTTGCCCTGGTACTGGTGGATCCGCTGGTGGCTGGCCCAGTCCCCGGCAGGGATGTAGCTGGTGGAGGTGGTGGCCTGGCCGTTCCACTCGGCGAAGTCGATCTCCTCAGGGGTGCCGGACTGTCCATAGATCTTCACCATGTCCTGCACCCCGGTCGCCGCCGAGCTGTAGAAGCCCGAGACGTAGCCGAGCTGGCTCAGCTCGGTGCTCCAGGCCTTGGTGAAGGCGATGACCGCCTTGGAGCAGGAGGAGTCGGCGTTGTCGTAGGACTCCATGTCGAAGTAGATGGGGGTGCCCTTGCCCATGGCGAAGTTCTCGGCATCCGAGACGGCGTTCTCGGCGCTGGTCTTCCCCTGACTTGCGGCCGTGGTGGTCTTCCAGCTCATGGTGGCGAAGCCGAGGGAGGAGTTGCAGGGAGCCTGGAGGCCCACGTACATGGGCCAGATGCTCCAGCCCGAGGTCACCTCGTCCTTCACCCAGGTGGCCGAGAGAGGGCCGTCGCCGCAGGCCCGGTTGGCTCCCCCGATGTAGACCCCCACGGCCCGGTAGGGCGAGGACTTCCATGCGTTCATGGAGGACTCCGAGGGGGCCTGGCAGGGATCGAAACCCTTGCCGGTGTAGGTGACCGGGCCAATGTCCTGGGTGGGAGCCAGCGAGGTCCCACTGGCGAAGGCGGCCTGGTAGGTCGATGCAGTCGAGGTGGCTGCCGACGAGGTGGCTGCCGACGAGGTGGCTGCCGTCGAGGGCGCCGTGGCGGCCCCGCCCGGCGAGCTACCGCCCGGGGTGGCCCCTGAGGAGGAGGTGCCGCTCGGCCCAGCGCGGGCCGGGCCGGTGGCGGAACCCGCGGGGGTGAAGCTCCGCAGTATCTCCTCGGCAAGGGCCCGGTCGGCGCCGAAGGCGATGGTGACCAGCACGCCGCCTTCAGGGAAGGCCGCCTCCAGGCGGTGGGTGACCCCGGAGGCGGGAGAGACCAGGGCCGGCTGACCCCCCAAGGTGGCCCCCTCGACATGGGGTCCCTGCTGGTCCCGGGCCAGGGAGTCCAGGGGCTGGACCTGGACCGAGGCCGTCACCCCCAGGGCCTGGGCGGGACAGGCAGGATCGGGGCCGGGCAAACCCTCGTAGACGGCGTGGCGGTCCATGAGGACGCAGGTCCGGGGATGGGTGGCCAGGTCGTACACGGGCCAGCTGGCTGGCACCTCGAACTGCTCGGCCCCGTAGCGCAGGACCTTCCAGCCCTCGGCCGGAGCCACCCCCGGGGCCGTGGCAGCCGGGGACGGGGCCGCCGCCCTCCCAGCGGAAGCGGCCGGCCCGGCATCGGCTGAAGCGGCCGGCATGGCGGCCGTCGCCGCAGCCAGCATGGCCACCGCCAAGGCGCCCACCGGGGCCATGGACCTCAGGAACCGACCGCGCTGGCGGCGAAAGAAAGGGATCCGTTTGCCGCCTGGCAGCATGGATTTCACCTCCAAAGGGTGATCCGCCGATCACGCTGCGAGCACGACCCTAGTACCGGCGGGTGGCCGGCGCAAGGGCCAGCCCGAACTTCCTAGTACGCCAAGGCCCAGATCTGGGACGGGGCCCGGCATCGACTCGGCCTCCGGCCTGCTAGGACAGGCCGGATGAACCCGACCCGGGCCCGATGACCGGAGCCCCCACCCTGGACCAGATCCGGGCCGCCCCCAAGGTCCTCCTCCACGACCACCTGGATGGGGGCCTGCGCCCCCGGACTGTCGTCGAGCTGGCCGAGGAGTGCGGCTACGCCAAGCTCCCCACCACCGACCTGGAGGAGCTGGCCCACTGGTTCACGGCCGGTGCCAACCGGGGAGACCTGGGGCTCTACCTGGAGACCTTCCGGCACACGGTGGCTGTCACCCAGACCAGGGAAGCCCTGGTACGGGTGGCCCGGGAGTGCGCCGAGGACCTGGCCGCCGACGGGGTGGTCTACGCCGAGGTGCGCTTCGCCCCTGAGCTGCACCAGGAGAGGGGCCTGACCCTGGACGAGATCGTGGAGGCGGTGCTGGAGGGGTTCCGCCTGGGCAGCCAGGACCGGGGCATCATCGTGGTGGCCCTCCTGTCGGCCATGCGCACCCAGGCCCGCTCCATGGAGATCGCCGAGCTGGCGGTGCGCCACCGGGATGCCGGTGTGGTCGGCTTCGACGTGGCCGGAGCCGAGGCCGGTAACCCACCCACCCAGCACCTGGACGCCTTCCAGTACGTGGCCAGGGAGAACTTCCACATCACCATCCACGCTGGCGAGGGGTTCGGGCTGCCCTCCATCTGGGAGGCCCTCCAGTGGTGCGGGGCCGAGCGGCTGGGCCACGGCGTGCGCATCGTGGACGACATCACCGTGCGCACCGACGGAAGCGTGGTCCTCGGCCACCTGGCCGGTTACGTTCGGGACCGGCGCATCCCCCTCGAGATGTGCCCCACCTCGAACGTCCACACCGGGGCGGTCCCGTCGCTCGCCGAGCACCCCATCGGCCTGCTGCGCCGGCTGGCCTTCCGGGTGACCGTCAACACCGACAACCGGCTCATGAGCGGCGTCAGCCTCTCCAGCGAGTTCGCCGCCCTGGTGAAGGAGTTCGGCTACGGGCTGGGCGACATCGAGTGGCTCACCCTCAACGCCATGAAGAGCGCCTTTTTCCCCTTTGACCAGCGCCTGCGCCTCATTAACGAGCGCATCAAGCCCGGGTTCGCGGCCCTGGGCCGGGGCTCCCCCGGACAGAGCTAGACCACGACCACCCTCTCCACCGCCCGGCCCCGGCGCAGCACCAGGGCCACCGCCGCCCCGCAGAAGGCCACCACGGCACCCACGAGCATGGCCACGTGCAGCCCTGACACGAACGACAGGTAGCTGGCCTGGGTGATGGCGTGGGCCACGGGCAGGGGGGTGCCCCTGGGGACAGGGGGGATCCCCTGGGCAACGGCGGGGGCGGCGGACCGGAAGCGACCGGCGATTGACGGGGGGAGGCCCGCCTGGACCAGATGGTGGGGCAGCACCCGAGCCACGGCTGCGGTCATGACGGCACCGAGGATGGCGGTGCCCAGGACCCCCCCCAGCTGGGTGGCCGTCTGCTGCAGCCCCGAGGCCACCCCGGCCTCGTCCACGGGCGCATTGCCCACGATGGCCTGGGTCGCCCCGATGAGGACGAACCCCATGCCGAAGCCTATGAGGACGAACCAGGGCCACAGCCCCGAGTAGGCGGCGTCCACGGTGAGCCTGGACAGCCCGAGGAAGGCCACTCCGATGAGGGCCATCCCGACGACGACCGGAGGGCGGGGGCCCCAGCGAGCCGTCATCCATCCCGCCAGGGGCGAGCTCACCATGAAGACCGCCGTCAGGGGGAGGACGCGCACCCCGGCCGCCACCGGGGAGTACCCATGGACCCTCTCCAGGTAGAGGGTGAGGAAGAACAGGACGCCGAAGAGGGAGAACATGACGAGGACCGACAGGACCACGCCGGCGGAGAGGGAGGACGAACGGAACAGCCTGAGGGGGATGAGGGGGAGGCGGGTGGCGCTTTCCCGCCAGGTGAAGGCCACCAGGATGGCCGCCGCCCCGGCCAGGAAGCCGATGACCTGGGCCGAGCCCCAGCCATGGCCCTGGGAGCGGATGACGCCCCAGACCAGGCAGAAGAGGCCTCCCGACAAGAGGACCACCCCGGGCAGGTCGAGGGAGCGGATCCCCCTTTCGTCCCGGGACTCGGCCACGACCCAGGCCCCAACCCCGACGGCGACCGCCCCGACCAGGAGGTTGATGTAGAAGACCGACTCCCAAGAGACGTGCTGCACGAGGAGCCCACCCACGATGGGCCCGGCGGCAATGGCTACCGCCGAGGTCCCACCCCAGATTCCCACCGCCATCTCCAGGCGCTCAGGGGGGAAGGCGGCCCGGAGGAGGGCCAGCGTGCTCGGCATCAAGAGGGCGCCGGCGACTCCCTGAAGGCAGCGGAAGAAGACCAGCATGCCCACGCTGGTAGACAGGCCGGACCCGAGGGAAGCCAGGGCGAACCCCACGACGCCGGCCAGGAAGACCCGCTTGCGCCCGAACCGGTCCGCCAGCTTCCCGGCCGTGATCATGAGCACGGCCAGGCAGAGCAGGTACCCGTTGGTGACCCACTGGAGCCCGGCCAGGGAGGCATGCAGGTCCCGGCCTATGACCGGGTTGGCGATGGCAACGACCGTCCCGTCCAGGCCGACCATGACCACGCCCAGCGATACGGCTAGAAGCGTCCACCACGGATGGCCGTAGCCGGCGCGGCGCTCGCCCGAGGCAGAGGCCGGACGGCCGGGCTCCCCGCCTCCCGAGCTGGGCGCCGCCGTCCGGGCCGGACCGGCAGCCGTGGGCGTCCCGCGCCCCTGAGTGCGTGCCATGCCTCTAGCATACTGACATCAACTGTCATTTGCCATCCGATGTAAAGATAGATTCCGTGTCAGTTGATCTAGACTGAGCGGATGATCCGGGCGCCGGGGCTCCGGGAGAGGAAGAAGCTGCAGACGCGCCACAACCTCGAGGAGGCGGCGCTGCGCCTCTTCGCCCGCCAGGGGTTCGACGCCACGACGGTCGAGGACATCGCTGCCGAGGTGGAGGTATCTCCCCGGACCTTCTTCCGCTACTTCGCCTCCAAGGAGGACGTCCTGCTGACCGACGACGAGGCGCTCCGCGACGGCTTGCTCGCCGCCCTGCGGGACCGGCCCTCCGACGAGCCCATCCTCTCCGCCATCCACGGCGCGGTGCGCATCGTCGCCGCTCGCTACGAGGAGATCCGCAACCGGCTCTTCCTCGTGTACCGCCTCATGACCGAGACCCCCTCCCTCGAGTCCCACAGCCTGGGGCTCCAGGCCGCCTGGGTGAGCGCCCTGGCCGCCGAGGTGGGCAGGCGGCTGGGCCAGGACCCCGGAGAGCTGGCTCCTCGCCTGGTGGCCCGGGCCGCCCTGTCCTGCCTCCATTCGGCCGCCGAGGTATGGTTCGCCACCCAGGGCCGCGCCCACCTTCCCGACCTGGTGGACCAGGCCTTCGCCACCTTGTCCACCGGCCTGGCCGAGCTGCCTGCCCCCCGCGCCCGGCCTGGGGTCCGGCCCCGGCCGTCTGGGGAGCGACGCTGACCCCGCCCCCCGGGTCGCTCCCGCCCCCAGGCGGCGCCCCGGAGATAGCCCCGCTCCCGGGCCCGGTGCCGGCCCCTACAATGCCGTGCCTCTGCAGGAGGTAGCGCCGTGAAGACCCGTGCCTTCCCCCCCGGTTCCCATCCGAGCGCCGTCGGGCCGAGGCGCACGGGACGCCTCCTCCTGGGCGGCCTGGCCGCGGCCGTGGCCCTGGCCGCCTGCGGCTCGGGGGCCGCCAGGTCGACTGCTCGCACCGCCCCCTCGGTAGCCGGCCGGCCCAGCCGGGGCGGTACGGCCGTCTTCGCCGAGCAGCCCAACTCGGCTGCCTTCTACACCTTCCCCCTCACCCCCATCGCCATAGGCAGCCTCTACACCATCACCCAGTTCCAGGACCTCATGTGGCGACCGCTGTACTGGTTCGGCAACCACGGGCGCCCCACGCTCAACGAGAGCCTCAGCCTGGCCTATCCGCCCCGCTACAGCCGGGGCGGAAGGCTGGTCACCATCCGCCTCAAGCGCTACCGGTGGTCGGACGGGGCACCGGTCACGGCTCGCGACGTGCTGTTCTGGATGAACCTCCTGAAGGCGGAGAAGGACAACTGGAGCGCCTATGTCCCCGGGGGCTTCCCCGACAACGTCGTGAAGATGCGCACGTCGGGGCAGCGCTCCATCACCTTCACCCTCAATGCGTCCTACGGCGCCAACTGGTTCACCTACAACGAGCTGAGCCAGGTCGTTCCCATACCGCAGCACTCCTGGGACAGGACATCGGGCTCGGGCCGGGTGGGCAACTACGACATGACACCGTCGGGGGCCAGGGCCGTGTACAGGTACCTCACCAGCCAGGCCCGCCACTATGCGGCATATGCCACCAATCCCTTGTGGCAGGTCGTCGACGGGCCGTGGCTCATGGCCTCCTTCAGCACCAATGGGTACGTCCGCTTCGACCCCAACCCCCGTTACTCCGGGCCCCACAAGCCCCACCTCGTCCACCTCGTGGAGGAGCCCTTCACCAGCCCGGCGGCCGAGGTGAACGAGCTGCTGAGCAGGTCGGTCGACTACGGCTACCTCCCCCCCCAGGACCTGAAGCTGCGCTCGCGGCTGGAGGCCGATGGCTACCGACTGGTCCCCACCTACAGCTGGTCCATCAACTTCATGCCCATCAACTACCACAATCCCGAGGTGGGCCCGCTCTTCCGCCAGCTCTACCTGCGCCAGGCCCTCCAACGCCTCGTGAACCAGCCCCAGCTGATCAGGCAGGCCTTCCACGGCTATGCGGCCCCCGTCTACGGGCCCGTCCCCATCCTTCCGAGGAACCCGTACGTGACCTCCTACGAGCGGGCCAACCCCTACCCGTACGCACCGGCGGTGGCCAGGCGTTTGCTCTCCGGTCATGGTTGGCGGGTCCGGCCCTCGGGGATCACCACCTGCGTCCGGCCCGGAACAGGGACGGACGACTGTGGAGGCGGCATCCCCAAGGGGACCGGGCTCACCTTCCACGTGACCTACTGGAACGGACAGCCGGGACTTCCCCAGGCCATGCAGTTCCTGGCAACCAGCTTCTCCCAGGCGGGCGTGAAGCTGAGCCTCGAGGGCGAGCCTCTCGGCTCGGTCAACTCCAGCTACTCCCTGTGCAAGCCCCACCAGCCCATCTGCAAGTGGCAGATGATCTCGGGGGGCCTGGCCTGGACCTACCTCCCCGACTTCTACCCCACCGGCGAGGAGCTGTTCGCCTCCACGGGTGCCTCCAATGCCAGCGGCTTCTCCGATCCCACTGCCGATCGCCTCATCGTCGCCAGCTACACCCATGGCGTCGGGGCCCTCGACGCCTACGAGAACTACCTGGCGAGAGAGGTGCCCGTCGTGTGGCTACCTGCCCCGGCCACGATCACCGTTGTGCGGGACGACCTGGCCGGCACCCAGGCCGACGACCCCTTCTTCCTCCTGTACGCCAGCCAGTGGTACTTCAAACGGCACTGAGCCGGGACCAGGCCCCCGGCCCCGCCGGCCCCTGACCCCTAGATCCCCACCGGGTGCCAGACGGTCTTGGTCTCGACGAAGGCCAGCATCCGCCGCAGGGCGGGGGGACGGCCCCAGTCCGGCTCGACCGGCCCGGGGCGGAGCACGCGCTTCACGTTCCCCGCTGCGGCCATCTCCAGCCCGGCTGCCTCGTCCGGCTCGGCGCCGACCAGGTCCAGGCCGTCCACGTCGCGGTGGGAGGCCAGCACCGGGGCCAGTTCCGAGGTCCGCCCCGTGAGGAGGTTGACCACCCCCCCCGGCAGGTCCGAGGTGCCAAGGACCTCTCCCATGGTCACAGCCGGGAGGGGCCTGGTCTCGCTGGCCAGCACCACGGCGGTGTTGCCGCTCACTATCACCGGGGCCACCACGCTCACCAGGCCCAGGAGGGACGAGGCCCGGGGTGCCACCACGCCCACCACCCCGGTGGGCTCGGGCAGGCTGTAGTTGGCGTAGGGGCCGGCGACGGGGTTCACCCCTCCGGCCACCTGGGCCAGCTTGTCGGCCCACCCGGCGTACCACACCCAGCGGTCGACGGCCAGGTCCACCAGGCGCAGGGCCGCCCGCCGGCCCAGGCCCTCCGCCGCCGCCACCTCGTCCCCGAGCTGGCTCCGGCGCCCCTCGAGCATCTCGGCCACCCGGTAGAGGACCTGGCCCCGGTTGTAGGCGGTGGCCCCCCACCACGTCCCGAGGGCCCGCCGGGCAGAGACCACGGCGTCGCGCAGGTCCTTCTTCGATGCCATGGCGGCATTGGCGAGGAAGGCACCGTCCTCGGAGGTGACGGGGTAGGAGCGTCCCGACTCCGAGCGCGGGAAGGTGCCTCCGATGAACAGCTTGTAGGTCTTGCGCACGGGCAACCCTCCGCCGGGCCGCTCAGGCATCGCCGGCCTCCAGGTAGGCCTCCAGCCCATGGCGTCCCCCCTCCCGCCCGAACCCCGACTCCTGGTAGCCCCCGAAGGGGCTGGCCGGGTCGAAGCGGTTGAACGTGTTGGCCCACACCACGCCGGCCCGCAGGTGCCTGGCCACCCACTGGGCCCGGCTGCCCTTCTCGGTCCACACCCCAGCCGAGAGCCCGTAGGGGGTGTTGTTGGCCTTGGCCACCGCCTCGGCCGGGGTGCGGAAGGTGAGCACCGAGAGCACAGGGCCAAAGATCTCCTCCCTGGCGATGCGGTGGGACTGGGACACCCCGGTGAAGATCGTGGGCGGGAACCAGTAGCCCCGCTCCGGCACGGCACAGGGCGGCGACCAGCGCTCGGCTCCCTCCGCCTCGCCGGAGGCGGCCAGCTCCTCGATCTTGGCCAGCTGGGCGGCGGAGTTGATGGCACCGATGTCGGTGTTCTTGTCCAGGGGGTCGCCCAGGCGCAGGGTCTCCACCCGCTGCTTGAGGCGGTCCAGGACCGCCTCGGCCACCGCCTCCTGCACCAGGAGCCGGGACCCGGCACAGCACACGTGGCCCTGGTTGAAGAAGATCCCGTCGACGATGCCCTCCACGGCCTGGTCCAGGGGGGCGTCGTCGAACACGATGTTGGCCGCCTTGCCCCCCAGCTCCAGGGTGAGGCGCTTCCCGGTGCCAGCCAGAGCCCTCTGGATGCCCTTTCCGACCTCGGTCGACCCCGTGAAGGCCACCTTGTCCACCCCCGGGTGGGAGACCACCGCCGCCCCCGTGGAGCCCGGCCCCGTCACCACGTTCACCACCCCGGGGGGCAGCTCGGCCTGCTGGCAGATCTCGGCCAGGACCAGGGCCGACAGCGGGGTGGTCTCGGCCGGCTTCAGCACACAGGTGTTGCCTGCTGCCAGGGCGGGGGCCAGCTTCCAGGCCGCCATGAGGAGGGGGAAGTTCCATGGCACCACCTGGCCCGCCACGCCGAGGGGCCGGGGGGAGGGGCCGAGACCGGCGTACTCGAGCTTGTCGGCCCAGCCGGCGTAGTAGAAGAAATGGGCCGCCGCGAGGGGGACGTCAATGTCCCTCGCCTCTCTGATGGGCTTGCCGTTGTCCAGGGTCTCCAGCACGGCCAGCTCGCGAGCCCGTTCCTGGATCAGGCGGGCCAGGCGGTACACGTACTTGGCCCGCTCCGTCCCCCTCATCCTCCCCCAGCGCCCCTCGTAGGCGCGCCGGGCGGCGCCCACGGCCCGGTCCACGTCCTCGGGGCCGGCCAGGGCCACCTCGGCCAGGGTCTCCTCCGTGGCCGGGTTGACGGTAGGGAAGAAGCCTCCGCCCCGGGGAGCCACGAACTCCCCGTCCACGAACAGGCCGTAGGACGGGCGGAGAGAGACCACCTGGCGCGACTCCGGCGCCGGAGAATAGGTCCAAGCCGTGAGCTCCATGGGGGCCTAGTCCAGCGTGAAGTCGTCGGGCCCGGCGTAGGCGCCGCCGAGCTGGGTGGCCCGCTGCATGAGCAGGTCGTTGAGGAGGCTGGAGGCGCCGATGCGGAACGCCCCGGGGCTCAGCCAGGCCGGCCCGGCCACCTCGTTCACCACTACCAGGTAGCGGATGGCGTCCTTGGCCGTCCTCACCCCACCGGCGACCTTGACCCCCACCTGGTGGCCTGTGGCCGAGGCGAAGTCACGGGCCGCCTGGAGCATGACCAGGGCTACGGGCAACGTGGCGGCCGGCGCCACCTTCCCGGTGGAGGTCTTGACGAAGTCAGCGCCGGCCAGCATGGCCAGCCAGGACGCCCGCCGCACGTTGTCGTAGGTGGACAGCTCCCCCGTCTCCAGGATCACCTTGAGGACCCGCCCCCTGCATGCCTCCCGCACGGCCACGACCTCGTCCCGTACCTTGCCGTAGCGCCCGGCCAGGAAGGCAGCGCGGTCGATGACCATGTCCACCTCGTCGGCGCCGGCCGCCACCGCCTCCTCCACATCGGCCAGCTTGACCCGCAGGGACGCCCGGCCGGAGGGAAAGGCGGTGGCCACCGAGGCCACCGCCACCCCGCTGGACCCGACCTGCTGGCGGGCCAGGCCGACCAGGTCGGGGTAGATGCACACCGCGGCCACGGGCGAGACGGCCGGATCAGAGGGATCGGGCCGACGGGCCTTGGCGCAGAGGGCACGCACCTTTCCCGGGGTGTCCGCCCCCTCCAGGGTGGTGAGGTCCACGCAGCGCACGGCCAGGTCCAGGGCCGCCAGCTTGGCCTCCCGCTTGATGGACCGAGCGGCCAGCCGGGCGGCCCGGGCCTCGGCACCCACCTGGTCCACGCCGGGGAGCCCGTGCAGGAAGCGCCTGAGGCTCTCCTCGGATCCGCCACCCACCAGGACCGGGCCTCTGCGGTCGGTGGCCGCGGGCGCCACGGCGTGGGTGGCCACGGAGGCAGGGGAGGCGCCGGATCCCATTTCGCCCCTCAACCCCTGCACCACCCACCGCACCCTACCGCCTCTAGACGAGGAGGCTCGATCCCTCGGCCAGCTCCCGCAGGGGGACCAGGGGCCGGGCCCCCAGGTGGCCGATCACCTCGGCCGCGGCCAGCCCCCCCAGCCGGGCGCAGCCCTCCAGGGACGCCCCGTGGGTGAGGCCGTAGAGGAAGCCGGCGGCGAACAGGTCCCCAGCCCCGGTCGTGTCCACCACGGGGTCCACCGGCCAGGCCGGCACGGCAATGGTGTCGGTGGCGCCAGCCACCACTGCTCCCGCCGCCCCCCGGGTGAAGGCGCCCACCACACCGCTGGAGCGGGCGGCGGCCACTGCCTCGTCCAGGGTGGCGGCCCCCCACAGCATGGTGACCTCGGCCTCGTTCCCGAAGAGCAGGTCCACCTGCTCCACCAGCTCGACGAAGTCCCCGCGGTGGCGCTCAACGCAGTAGGGGTCGGACAGGCTGAGGGCCACCACCGTCCCGGGACCACCGGGCGATGGCCGGCGAGCCAGGGCTATGGCCCGGCGCACGGCGTCCCGGGCGGCGGGGACGTCCCACAGGTACCCCTCGAGGTACAAGACGCTGGCCCGGGCTATGAGCGCCTCGTCCACGTGGTCCGGCCCTAGCGTCGTGGAGGCCCCCAGGTAGGTGCGCATCACCCTCTCGCCGTCGGGGGTCACGAGCACCAGGCACCGCCCGGTGGACGGCTCGGGGACCAGCTCGCCGGGGGAGAACTCCACGCCGGTGGCCCTCAGGTCCTCGGCGAAGAACCGTCCCAGGGTGTCGTCGGCCACCCGGGCCACGTAGGCGGCCGTGCCCCCCAGGGAGGCCACCCCGGCCAGGGTGTTGGCGGCGGAGCCTCCGGCGACCTGGAGGGCGTCGGGGCCGACGCCGGCCATGACCCTTTCCGACTCGGCTGCGTCGACGAGCGACATCGATCCCTTGGGCAGGCCCAGGCGCTCCACGGCGGCGTCGTCCACCAGAGCCAGCACGTCCACGATGGCGTTGCCCAGGGCGACGACATCCAGGGGCCGGGAGGGGGGGGCAAGATCCATGACCCCCCGAACGCTAGCCTGCTCCCTCCGTGACCCATCCCGACCACCCCACCCCTGCCGCGAGCACCGGGGGAGAAGGTTCCTTCCGGCTGCCAAGGGACGTCGCGCCTCGGCGTTACGAGCTGGCGATCATCCCCGACCTGGAAGCGGCCACCTTCACCGGTGAGGAGCGCATCGAGGTGGAGGTCAGCAAGCCCGTCCGCACCATCGCCTTGAACGCCGCCGGTCTCGAGGTGGGCGGGGCCCGGCTGGTCCCGGTGGGGGACGGGGGCGAGCACCTCGAGGGAGAGGTGGACCTCGACCCTGACGCCGAGAGGCTGACCGTGCGGCTGGCCGGCGAGGCCCAGCCGGGGCGCTGGTACCTCCACCTGGCGTTCGCCGGCCGCATCAACGACAAGCTGGCCGGCTTCTACCGCAGCACCTTCACCGACTCCGGGGGGTCGACCCGCACCCTGGGCGTGACCGACTTCGAGCCCACCGACGCCAGGCGGGCCTTCCCGTGCTGGGACGAGCCCGATCGCAAGGCCACCTTCTCCCTGACCCTCCTGGTGCCCGAGGGGATGGAAGCGGTGTCCAACACGGCCGTGACCGAGGAGCAACCGGCCGAGGGTGGGCGGCGCCGGGTGCGCTTTGCCGACACCATGCCCATGTCCACCTACCTGGTGGCCTGGGCCATCGGGCCGCTCGAGGCCACCGAGCCCGTCGATGTGGACGGCACCCCCCTGCGGGTGGTCCACGTGCCTGGCAAGGGCCACCTCACCAGCTACGCGCTGGAGGTCGGGGCCCATGCCCTGCGCTTCTTCACCGAGTGGTTCGGCCAGCCCTACCCGGGGGACAAGCTGGACCTGCTCGCCATCCCGGACTTCGCCTTCGGGGCCATGGAGAACCTCGGCGCCGTCACCTTCCGGGAGTCGCTTCTGCTCGTGGACCCCTCCTCGGCTTCCCGCCTGGAGCTGCAGCGCATCGCCGACGTCATCTGCCACGAGATCGCCCACATGTGGTTCGGAGACCTCGTCACCATGCGGTGGTGGAACGGGCTGTGGCTGAACGAGGCCTTCGCCACCTTCATGGAGGTCCTGGCCGTGGACGAGTTCCGTCCCGAGTGGCAGCGCTGGGTCACCTTTGCCCGCTCGCGGGCCGCGGCGCTGGTCACCGACGGGCTCAGCACCACCCGGCCCATCGAGTACGAGGTGCGCCAGCCGAAGGATGCCCAGGGCATGTTCGACGTGCTGACCTACGAGAAGGGGGCAAGCGTCCTGCGCATGCTGGAGCGCTACATCGGCACCAAGGACTTCCAGGAGGGCATCCGGCGCTACCTGGCCACCCACCGCTATGCCAACGCCGAGACGACAGATCTGTGGGACGCCATCGAGGAAGCCAGCGGGGAGCCGGCCCGGGCCACCATGGACTCGTGGATCTTCCAGGGTGGCTACCCGCTGGTGACCGTGGCCGAGGACGGCGAGGGGCTGCGGCTCGACCAGCGACCCTTTCGCTACCTCGGCTCGCCGGCCACCGGCACCTCGTGGCGTGTCCCCGTGCTCGTGCGGGGCGTGGCCGGCGGGCAGACCGTCGAGAGGCGACTCCTCCTCGACGGCAGCGGCGCCCGGCTGGACCTGCCCGGGCCCGTGAACTGGGTCGTGGCCAACGCCGGCGGCCAGGGGTTCTTCCGCGTCTCCTACGACCCGAGGCTCATGGCGGCGCTCACGGCCGACCTGTCCCGGCTGGCCTCCCTGGAGCGCTTCAACCTGTTGTCCGACACCCTCGCCGCCGCCCTGGCCGGCCTGGCGCCGGCCTCCGACCTCGTCTCACTTCTCCGCCTGATGGCTCCTTGCGAGGATGACCCCGACGTGTGGTCGGTGGCCACCTCCGCCCTCTCCCTCCTGGAGCGGGTCGCCCCCCCCGGCGACCGCCCCGCCCTCCAGGGGTTCGCCCGCTCCCTGCTCCGGCCGGCCTTCGACCGGCTGGGATGGGAGCCGGGCCCCGGGGAGGACCAGAGGCGGGGCACGCTGCGGGCCACCCTCCTGGCCGCCCTCGGCACGTGGGCGGGCGACGCCGAGGTCCGCCAGCGGGCCGCCGCCCTCCACGGCGAGGCCCTGGCCGGCCGGGCCACCATCCCCCCCGACCTGGCCGACGCCGTCGTGGAGGCCGTGGCCGCCGGCGGGGGTCGGGCCGCCTACGACGCCTGCTACCAGCGCTACCGCCATCCCGCCACGCCCCAGGAGGAGGAGCGCTACCTATACAGCCTGGCTGGCTTCGAGGACCCCGACTTGGTGGCCCGCACCCTGGAGCTGTCGCTCACCGAGGTCCGCACCCAGAATGCCCCCTTCCTCATCGCCCACCTCCTGGCCAACCGGGCGGGGGGCCCGGCGGCCTGGCGTTTCGTGGCGGACAACTGGGACGTCCTGGTGTCCCGCTTCCCCGACAGCAGCATCCCCCACATGCTCGAGACCATCCCGTTCCTGCTCCAGCCCGGGGTCAGCGCTGAGGTGCACCAGTTCTTCACCACCCACCAGCTCCGCTCGGGCCAGCGCACCCTGGAGCAGACCTTGGAGCGCCTGGACGTCAACGTGGCCTTCCGGGACCGGGAAGGCACCGGCTTGGCCGGGCTGCTGGGGGAGTAGGCCCGGTCCTGGCGCCGACGTCCTCAGCACCCGCGCCTTGCGACCATGCTCCTAGGAGCCCAGGTGCGCATGAGCGGCGGGCTGGCCGCCGCCTTGGACCGGGGGACGGCCATGGGCGCGGACGCCATCCAGCTCTTCACCCAGAACGCCCGGGCGTGGAGGGCCACCAACCACGACCCGGAGGTGCTGAAGGCCTTCCGTGGGCGCCAGGCCCACAGCCCCACGGTGCGCGCCACCTACTGCCATGCCACCTACCTCATCAACCTGGCCAGCCCAGCGGCCGAGGTCTACGAGCGGTCCCGCGCCTGCCTAGCGAGCAACCTGGCCGTGGCCTCGGCCATCGGCTCGGCCGGCCTGGTCCTCCACGTGGGCAGCCACCTCGGAGAGGGGCTGGCTGCCTCTCTGAGCCGGATCGTCGAGGCGCTGGCAGCCTCCCTCGAAGCCTCGGGAGGCGCCTGCCCCATACTGCTCGAGAACACCGCCGGCGCCGGCGGGAGCATCGGGCGCAGCTTCGACGAGCTGGCCGCCGTCATCTCGGCGGCGGGCGGCGACAGGAGGCTGGGCATCTGCCTCGACACCCAGCACCTGTGGGCCGCCGGGGCCTCCTACGCCACCCTGGAGGAGGCCGACGCCCTGGTGAGCGAGCTCGATGCCTGTGTGGGTCTCGACCGGCTGGCCTGCCTACACCTGAACGACTCGAAGGTGGGAAGGGGAGCCGCCCGCGACCGTCACGAGAACCTCGGGGCCGGGACCATCGGCGGGCAGGCCCTCGGCCACCTGCTCGGCCACCCCCGGCTGCAGCACCTCCCAGCCATCCTGGAGGTGCCGGGGGAGGAAGGCCATGGCCCCGGCCCGAGGGACCTGGCCGCGGCCCGCGCCATCCACGCTGCCGGGCTGGCCCGCTGGCGCCGGGGATGAGGGCTCGGGTGGCTCAGGGGGGGGATGCCCCTTGGTCCCCGTCCCCGGCCAGGGCCTCGAGGCGGGCCTGCACCCGGGCCAGGCGCTCGGTTGCCGCCCGGTGCACCACCCCAGCCTGCTCGTAGAGGCCCGCCGCCAGCTCGATGCCGATCTCGCCAGAGGCCATCCGGCGGGTCAGGTCCTCCAGCAGATCCACCAGCTCCTCGAAGCTCATCTGCTCCAGGTCGGGAAGAGGTGGGGGTTGGCGGCCGGAGCCAGGCGGCATCCCTTGCGGGGTCAAGGGGCACCCCCCATCACCGTCGCCCGCAGAGGGCCACGGGCCAGGGCGATGTCGAGCTCGTCCCCTCCCTCCACCTGCCCCGGGCTCCGCAGCACGGCCCCTCCCGGCCCCCGGACGATGGCATAGCCCCGCTCGAGCACCCTGACCGGGTCCAACGCCTCCACGGTGCGGGCCTGGCCGGCCAGGGTGGCCTTGGCCTGGGCGAGCCGGGTGGCCATCGGGGAATCCCGGTCCGCCCGCCCCAACGACCGGGCCGCCTGGGCCAGCCACCGGCTCGTGTCCAGCTCCCCCAACCGGCTCCCTGCCTGGTCCAGGCGGTGGCGGGACCACGTGATCCCGGCCCGAAGAGCCCCCTTCCTGTCCACGGCGGCGAGGCGGCGCCCACCATCCTCGACCCGGGCCCGGGCGGCCCGGGCCGCCTCCGCCAGGAGGCTGTCCAAGGTCCGCTCCAGGGCGGCCCTGTCGGGGACCACGGCTCCGGCGGCCAGCGAGGGCGTCCCGCAGCGCAGGTCGGCCACCTCGTCGCACAGCGGCCGGTCCCGGTCGTGCCCGATGGCGGACACCACGGGGGTGGCCGTGGCGGCCACGGCACGGCACAGTTCCTCGTCGCTGAAGGGGAGCAGAGCCACGGCGTCGCCACCCCCCCGGGCCAGGACGATCACCTCGACCTCGGGGCGGGCGTCCAGCTCCTTGAGGCCCTGGATGATGGCGTCGGCGGCCCCCGGGCCGGAGAGGTTCACCTCCCGGAAGGCGAGCGGGTAGCCCGGGAAGCGCGCCGCCACCACCGACTCGATGTCGGCCCGCACGGCGGCATCGGCCCCGCACACCACCCCGATGGTGGCAGGCAGCAGGGGAAGTGGCCTCCGGGGCCGGGAGAGCAGACCCTCTGCGGCCAGCTTGTCCCGGATGGCCTCCAGGTGGGCCTGGATGGCTCCCTCCCCCACGGGCACCACCTCCTGGGCCTCCAGCTGCAGCTGTCCCCGCTGGGGCAGCCAGGTGAGGCGGCCGGTCACCCGGACCCTCTCGCCGTGCACGGCCCGGCACCGGCCGGCCCTCGAGGAGGAGCAGGTGACGGTGACCTGGGCCGCCCGGTCCCGCAGGATGAACCACACCCTTCCCGGGCGGGTGCTGGGCCGCACCACCTCACCCTCGGTCTGCACCGTCCCCACCCCGGCCACCGACCGGGCTATCAGGGTGCTCAGCCGGACCAGGCTGACCTGGTGCACCACCTCATCGGGCGAGAACAACGACATGGGCGCCATGCTAAGGCTCGGGGCGGTGCAGCCCGGGCTGGCCACGAGGCGGGCCGGGCCGGGCGCCTCCTCACCATATCTCCCCCAGCACCCGGACCACGTTGCCCCCGATGACCTTCTGGATGTCCTCGTCGGGGTAGTCGTGGAGGACGAGCCAGGAGACGATGTTGGCAAAGCTCTCGCCCGGGTTCTCCATGCCCGCCACGTAGGGAACCGGCTGGGCGGCGGGGGGAGCCCCGGTGGGAGGCGTCTCGGGCTGCCGGGGGGAGGCAGCCGGCCGGGGGGCCGCACCCTCTCCCGGGCCAGGGGCCGGCCCGAAGACCCGGTGGAGGGCCACATGGTCCCCGAAGATGGTGTCGGGACCGAAGGCCACGTGATCGATGCCCATCAGGTCCACCGCGTAGAGGAAGTGGTCCATCACCGACTCCAGGCAGTGGGCGGGGTGGGCGGGCGAGACGGTGGAGTGGGGAGCGGCCTCGATACCGAGGACCCCCCCTCGCTCGGCACAGGCCATCAGGACATCATCGGGCTTCATGCGAGGGGTGCCCCAGACGGCGCGCGCCCCGGCATGGGTGATGAGGACCGGCTTGGAGCTGGCCTCGATGGTGTCGAGGGCCGTCCGGTCCCCGGCGTGGGACAGGTCAATGGCGATCCCCAGGCGGTTCATGCGCTCCACGCACCGGTGGCCGAAGCGGGTGAGGCCACCGTCCCGGGCCTCCTTCAGCCCGGCGCCGAGGGCGTTGGCCTCCGAGTAGGCGATGCCGACCTGGCGCACGCCCAGGCCGTAGAGGACATCCAGGCGGTCAACCTCGTTCTCGATCGGCGTGGCCGACTCCAGCCCGAACACGACGGCCAACCGCCCCTCCTGGTGGGCCGACACGATGTCTCCGACCGTCCTGCCCACGATGGCATAGTCCTGGTGGCCCAGGTCGCAAAGGCGCATGCCCAGGTCGTGAATGGTCTCGTCCCACTTCCAGCCGGCGCTGCTCGTGATCATCCCCTCGCCGTCCATGAGGTTGTCGAAGACGGCGGTGAGGCCGGATCGGGCCAGGCCCTCGAATCCCGTGTGCTGACGGCCGGCCCGGTTGTAGGCCCGGAACTCCTCGGGCCGCAGGGGGTAGACCACCGGGTGGTCGTGGAGGCTGATGACGATGGAGCGGGCCAGCAGGCTCTCCACCCGCCGGCGCTGGCCGGCATCGAGGACCAGGTCGTAGGCGGGCTGTCGCCCGGTCTCGGGCGCCAGCCGGAAGGACTCGTAGTCGATCCCAGGGCGCAGGTAGGAGTAGGACCTGTAGCCCGCGTAGCGCCTGGCGGTGCTCATGACCGCCCGTCCTCTGGGCCCGGCCCGTCCAGGCCCCCGGGCCGGTAGCCGAGGACCTCGCCCAGCACGTAGTCGCGGTCCTCGTCCAGGGCGGGTGCCCGCCGGTGGACGCCTCCGTCCTCGCCCACGCGCAGCGGGCTGGCGACCTGCCTCACGGTGCCGAAGAGGGGGTGCTCCGTCTCCACGACCATGGAACGCGCCCCGGTCTGGGGATCACCCAGCGCCTCGGGGACCGAGCTCACCGGCCCGCAGGGCACCTGGGCGGCCCTCAGCTCGGTCAGCCATGCCGCCGCCGGCCGGGAGAGGAAGCGCTCCTCCAGGAGGCCGAGGAGGACCGGGGCGTTGGCCCGGCGGCTGGCGAAGGTGGCGAAGCGCTCGTCCTCGGCCAGGTGGGCGAGGCCCACCGCCCCCGCCAGGCGGCGCCAGAACTTCTCCTTGGGGCAGGCCACCACTATCCAGCCGTCGGCGGTCTGGAAGGCTTGGAACGGCACCACGGAGGGATGGGCGGAGTGGTGGGTGCGGTCCGGCACCAGGCCCCGGGTGAGGTACCACGTCGCCGGGTAGGTGAGCATCGACAAGGCCGTCTCGAACAGGCTCACGTCGCAGTCCATCCCTGTGCCGTCGCGCCTGGCGGCATGCAGCCCAGCGAGGATCGAGGCCGCGGCCACCAGCCCTCCGGCGTAGTCCACCACCGAGAGCCCTGACTTCGTCGGGGGGCCGTCGGGTTCTCCAGTGAGAGCCATCCATCCCGCCATGGCCTGGATGATGTGGTCGTAGGCCGGCTCGTCGTGCCGGGGCCCGGTCAGGCCGAACCCGCTGAGCGAGCAGCACACGATGGCCGGGTTGAGGTGCTTCAGCTCCTCGTAGCGGATGCCCATCCTCGCCGGGATGTCCCCGCGCAGGTTGGAGTAGACGACGTCGCTCACCCGCACCAGGTCCTCGAACACCTCCCGGTCATCGGCGGAGGCCAGGTCCAAGGCGATGCTGCGCTTGTTGCGGTTGAAGGTCTCGAAGAACAAGCTGGTGTCCCCTTCCTGGAAGGGCGGGACATAGCGGCCTACGTCGCCGCCCGTGGCAGGGTCCTCGATCTTTATGACCTCCGCCCCCAGGTCGGCGAGATGGAGGCTGCCGAAGGGGCCGGCGCCGTACTGCTCGATGGCGAGGACCCGCACGCCGGCCAGGGGCCTCACGGCGCGGCCCCCCTCGCCGCTGGCTCGGCCCCTCGTTGCTGGTTCCGGCGGTGGCGCGCCAGGGCCGCCACCCTCGCCATCTCGTTGCCCACGATCATGAGGCCCTCGTCCACCCCCATCCCCGGCTTGGCCAGGACCTGGGAGGCCCCGCAGGCCATTGCCAGGTGGGCGCACACCTGGGCCGATCGCTCGGTCTCGTTGCACGTCCCTCCGCAGTAGGCACCCAGGCCCGCCTCCCGCACATGGAGCAGGGCGGCGGCGGTGTTGTGCACGCTCCCCAGGTCGGGGCACTTCACGTGGATGATGTCGGCAGCCCCGGCGGCCACGAACTCCCTCACGTCCTCCAAGGTGTTGCACCACTCGTCGGCCACGATCTGGACCCCCGTGCCCCGGTCGGCCAGCGCTGACCGTAGCTCGGCCATCTGGGCCACCTGGGCGGGGCGGGAGCCGGCGTCCAGGGGGTGCTCGATGCGGAGGGCGAAGGGGGCTGCCAGCTCGCCGAGGCGAGCCAGGTAGTCGGCGACCGAGCCGACCTCGCCACCGAGGGCCAGCCCGATCGTGCCGTAGGTGTCGAAGTGGAGGGTCGGTGCGTAGTCGGGCCGCCGGCGCAGCTCGAGGATGCGCCGGCGTACCCAGGCCACGTAGTCGGCCAGCAGCTCGCCCCTCCTGCCCAGCTTCGCCTCCACGCTGTTGATGAGCCCGTGGGGCAGGACCTCCACCTCCTTCAGGATCATCTTGTCGACGTTGGCCCGCCGGTCGTCACCCGACTGGGCGAAGAGGGGGACGGGCTCGAGAGGGCAGCCCGTCCGGTACTCGTCCCGGACGACCTCGGCCATGGTGAGGCGCCGCGACCAGGCGGCGGCATCGAGGATGGCCTGGGACACCCCGTAGCGGATGGCACTGTGGAGGCGTTCCCCGGCCACGGTGAGGTCGTCCACCTCTGCGGCCAGGCCGTGAAAGGCTCTGATCTCACGTCCCACCAGGAGCGGGGCCACCTCCTCGTGCACGACCCGAGCCGCCTCGCCGGCTCCCAAGAAGGCGTCACGGCCACAGGCGCCCGCGTACTGGACCGTGGCGCAGTCACCGAGGGCCGTGTAGCCGTCGTCCAGGACAAGGATGACGGACAGGGCCTCGCCGGGTTGCCTGATGCGGGCGAACCCGGCGGTGAGCGGCTCTCCCAGGTAGTCGAACCCGTCCTGGACGGCCCCCGCCCGGATGGCGGCCTGGTCGTCGGCAAAGAAGCCGGCCCGCACGGGAACGCCGAGGACCTCGGCAATGCGGCTCATGGCGCCGGCACCTGGAGGCAGGGCCCGGCCGGGCCCGTCCCCACCGGTACTCTCCTTCTTCGCATCGCCAGCCCCAGGGGTGACCGAGCGGCACCTCTCACAGGAAGGTCCAGCCGATGACAGAGGAGACCGGGAGCAGGACGGCGCTGGTCACAGGCACGGCCCACGGCATCGGCTCCGCCATAGCGGAGGGGCTGAGGCAGGACGGGCTCACGGTCCACGGCGTGGACCTGGACACGGTCGACGTCACCCACTCCGACGAGGTGAGGGCCCTCTTCGAGCGCATCGGTCCCGTGGACGTGCTGGTCAACAACGCTGGTGGCGTCTGTGGGCAGACGGGGCGGCCGCTCGAGGAGGTGAGCGACGAGGACTGGCAGGCCGTTGTGCAGGCCAACCTCACGAGCACCTTCGTGTGCACGAGGCAGGCCGTAACCGGCATGAAGAAGCGGCGCTACGGCCGCATCGTGAACATCTCCTCCGGCGCCGGGAGAAGCGTGAGCCTCACCGGCATCCAGGCCTACGCCAGTGCCAAGGCGGCCCAGATCGGCTTCACCCGCCAGATGGCCCATGAGCTCGGGCCCTTCGGGATCACGGTGAACTGCATCGCCCCCGGCTTCATCCTGTCCAACCCCACCACGGAGCGCCAGTGGGCCTCCTACGGCGAGGAGGGCCAGCGGGCGCTGCTGGAGAGGATCTCGCTCCGGCGCCTGGGACGGCCAGAGGACATCGCCAACGGCGTCCGGTTCTTCGTGTCCGACCGGGCGGCGTGGGTCACGGGCCAGACGCTCTCCATCGACGGAGGCACCGCCTTGTTCTGAGCGAGCGAGCTCCTCCCGGGGAGGGGGCTCACCGCCGGCAGCAGGCATCCTCAGGCAACCACCAAGGAGCGCGGAGAGCGCTCAGCCCGGTCCATCCCGTCGGAGCGCCACACGTACTCGGTCCCCTCCTTGGTGCTGGCGGCGAGGTGCCTCCCCGACCGATCGATGGCGACCAGGTTCACGTACCCCCGCCCCCCCGGCTCTCCCGGCTCCAGGCCCTTCAGGTCGGCCAGGGCAGCGCCACAGGCCTCGGGCAGGGTCTGGCCGCTGGCCAGGCCGGCCACCACCATCCGGGCGGTGCATGCCCGGGTGGTGAGCTCTCCCCATCCCGTGCAGGCGGCGGCCCCGTAGCGGTCGTCGCAGTAGTTGCCTGCCCCGATCAGGGGGGAGTCCCCGAGGCGACCCGGGAACTTCCACGCCCACCCGCTGGTGCTGACGGCCGATGCCAGGTGGCCCTCCCGGTCCAAGGCCAGGAAGTTCACGGTGCCACCCGGGGCCGGGTGGGTGCCTGATGCCTGCCGGGCCAGCTCAGGGTCGAAGATGTCACCGATCACGGATTGGACCCGCTCCACGAGGGACCCGTCCCCACCGGCATCAGAGGGGGACCGGTCCAGGCCGTTGCGCCAGGTATCCCGGGCCTTGGCGGTGAGCAGCTCTTCCCGTGCCAGCCCCAGCTCCGACGCCAGGCGGGCCGCGCCGTCGCCGACCACCAGGACATGGGGCAGGCGCTCCATCACTGCCCGGGCCACCGAGATGGCGTGCCGGTACCCGCGCAGGGCCCCCACTGCCCCGGCGGCGCGAGTCGAGCCGTCCATGATCGAGGCATCGAGCTCCACCTCGCCAAGGAGGTTGGGGTAGCCGCCATAGCCCACGGTGTGGTCCTCGGCGTTGTCCTCCACCTCCCGGACCCCGGCCTCGACGGCGTCGAGGGCACTGCCCCCCCGCTCCAGGATGGCCCAGGCGGCGTCCATCCCCACTTCCCCGTTGGCACTGGCAACCACGATCACGGGCCGCCAGCCTGTCATGCCCGGCCGGGCTCGGCAAATGTTAGATGTTTCTCAAGCGCCAGCCAAGCTGACCTACTGGAGCGATATGGGAGCTTTTGTAGGATGTTGATTTACAGCAGACTTTTGCTGGTGCTATGGTCCCACGGCCATGGCGGATGCTTCCGCGGACCGGTCCTCGGGGGGCGCCAACCGGGGACGCCAGCCCCGCTCCCTGCCGGTCAGCAGGCTGAGGCCCGCCTACGAGCAGGTGGCTGACCAGCTCCGGGAGCTGATCCTGGCGGGGGAGCTGCGTGCCGACGACTACCTGCCCACCGAGCAGGAGCTGTGCGCCCTCTTCGGCACCAGCCGGAGCACGGTCCGGGAGGCTCTCCGGGTCCTCGGGTCCGAGAACCTGGTCGTGGTGCGCAGGGGCTCCAAGGGAGGGGTCAACGTGAGCCGCCCCAGCCCGGAGCACCTGGTCGACCACCTGACGACGACGCTCACGCTGCTGGCCCGTACGGGGGAGCTCGCCCCGGAGGAGCTGCTCGAGGCCCGCAAGCTCCTGGAGGTCCCCGCCGCCGGGATGGCCGCCCGGGCCTGGGGGCCGGGGCGTACGCACGAGGTGGAGCCCTTCCTGTCCGACCGGGTAGCGGCCCTCGGGCGCCAGGACCTGTTCGACGTCGACCACGCCTTCCACCAGGCCATCCTGGTGGCCAGTGGCAACAGGCTGCTGGTCCTTCTGGCCGAGCCCCTGTTCCAGATCCTCCGCAGGTCGTACCTGGACGACCGGGGAAGCGAGCGCTTCACCCACACGGTCCTGGAGGACCATCGAGCCATCAGCCGTGCCCTGGTGGGCCGAGACCCCGAGGAGGCCCGCCACCAGATGGAGCGCCACCTGGACCATCTGGCCCCCCTCTACCTGAGGGGCGACCGGGACCAGGGGGGCCAGCAGCTGGCGCCGGCGGGGACGGCGACGGCGGGCCCGGGGACAGGAGGGGCCGGGGACAGGAGGGGCCGGGGGGCGGGCCCGCCCGGGGGCAAGAGGCGGGGGCCGGGTCGCTCCAGGCCCGTCAAGGAGGGGGGCTGAGTGGCCGGCCCGACCGCCGGCACGGGCCGTCCCCTCACGGTCTGGGGAGCGGGGGCCATCGGCGCCATGGTGGGTGCCTGGCTGGCCCGGGCGGAGACCGACGTCCTGCTCGTCGACACCGACGTCGCCCACGTGGAGGCCATGAAGCGCTCCGGGCTGCACATCACCGGCATGCGGGGGGACCACCACGTGAGCGTGGAGGCGGCCCTCCCCGAGGAGGTGAAGGGCCCCCTCGGGCTGGTCCTCCTGGCCGTCAAGTGCCACCACACGGAGCAGGCGGTGGCCGCCATCCGGCCTCTGCTGGCCGACGACGGGTGGGTGGTCTCGATGCAGAACGGCCTGAACGAGGAGGTCATCGCCTCCGAGCTGGGGAGCGACCGGACGGTCGGGTGCTTCGTCAACTTCTCGGCCGACTGGCAGGCACCGGGCGTGATCGAGTTCGGGGGTGAGCACCCCCTGCAGGTCGGTGAGCTCGACGGCAACATCACCCCGAGGGTGGAGGCCCTGGCTGACCTGCTCGGTTCCTTTGCCCCCACCTTCGTCACCGCCAACATCTGGGGCTACCTGTGGTCCAAGCTGTGCCTGGGCTCCCTCCTCTTCGCCACGGCCCTGGTGGACGCGCCGGTCTTCGAGGCCGTCCGCCGCCCCGGCACCCAGGTCGCCCTCTACCGCCTGGTCCAGGAGGCCCTCTCCGTCCCCCTGGCCCTTGGCGTCGACCTGGAGGACCTCCACGGGTTCCGGCCACGCGACTACCTGGGCCCGGACCCGGCCGGGGCCCTCGAGCCTCTGGCCCGGATGTACGAGGGCCAGACCAAGGTCAAGACCGGCGTATGGCGCGACCTCGCCGTGCGCCACCGCCGGACCGAGGTCCGGTGCCAGCCCGGCCTCCTGCTGGCCAAGGGGGAAGCCCTCGGCCTCGACCTCCCGCTCCACCGCACGCTCGTCTCGCTGATCGAGGACCTGGAGGAGGGGAAGCGCCCGATGGCGTGGGAGAACCTCGACGCCCTGGCCTCGACTGCCCGGATGACGGGGCCCGGAGCCGGCCCGGGCCCCCCCGCAGCACCCGTCACCGGCCCAACGACCGAACCGGAGGACACATGAGCGACCACCTCCTTCCCTTCCACCACCGCCCTCGGTACCGGCCCCGCCTCGAGGGGCGACGAGGCAAGCTGGGCCTGGGCACCCTCGTCTTCTCTGCCGCGCTCGCCCTGGTGCTGGCCGGGTGCTCGTCCACCTCGTCCGGGCACCGGGCGCCGGCCGTCTCGGCCCGGCCCCGCACCGGGGGAACGGCCACCTTCGCCCTCCGGGCGGGCCTCATCCCCAACTACATCTTCCCCGTCACCTCGGCCGCCCACGAGTCGGGGACCAATCTCGACCAGTTCCAGACCCTCATGTGGCCCCCGCTGTACGCCTTCGGCAACACGGGCACACCCACCCTGGCCGAGCAGGACAGCCTGGCCTACCCTCCGACCTTCTCCGACCACAACACGACGGTCACGCTCCGCCTGAAGCCCTACAAGTGGTCCGACGGGAAGCCGGTAACCAGCCGGGACGTCTCCTTCTTCCTCAACCTGGTCAAGGCCAACAGGACGAGCTGGTTCGCCTACGTCCCGGGCGAGTTCCCGGACAACATCGCCCGGGTCGACACGCCCAAGGCCTCGGTCGTCGTCCTGCACCTCACCCGCTCGTTCTCCCCGACCTGGTTCACCTACAACCAGCTGTCCCAGATCACCCCCCTCCCCCAGCACGCCTGGGACAGGACATCGACCCACTCCCCGGTCGGGAACTACGACATGACGGCCAGGGGGGCGAGGGCCGTCTACAACTTCCTCGCCGGCCAAGCCGACAAGATCTCGACCTATGCCACCAACCCCCTGTGGCAGGTCGTGGACGGGCCCTGGCACCTCGTGGGCTACACGGCCACCGGCCAGGCCACCTTCGCGCCCAACAGCCACTATTCGGGGCCGGACAAGCCCCGGCTCTCACGGTTCGTCGAGCTGCCGTTCACGTCCGACAGCGCGGAGTTCAACGCCCTGCGCTCCGGCCGGGTCACGGTGGGCTACATACCTCAGGCGGACCTGCGCCAGAAGGGACTTCTCAGCGGCGAGGGATACACCTTTGCCCCCTGGTTGCTGTACGGCTTCCCCTTCATATCGATCAACTACCACAACGCCACCGCCGGCCCGCTGTTCTCCCAGCTCTACATACGCCAGGCCCTGCAGCACCTCATGGACCAGCCTCTCGTCATCCGCAAGCTCTACGACGGCTATGCCACCCCGACCTATGGGCCCGTCCCCCTCAAGCCGGCCAGCAAGTACATCTCCCCAGCGGAGAGGACCAACCCCTACCCCTACAGCGTGAGCGACGCCAAGGGCCTGCTCGTCTCCCACGGCTGGCACGTGACACCCGGGCAGGCCGCCACGTGCGTGAGGCCGGGGGCTGGCTCAGGAGAGTGCGGGCCGGGCGTGGCCCGAGGGGCCAAGCTGGTCTTCCACGTGCTCTACGACGCCGGCAACCCCCCCCTCCAGGGCGAGATGGAGGCATGGAAGTCGGCCGCTGGGGGCGCCGGGATCATCCTCGACCTCACCACCGCTCCCGAGAGCAGCGTGATAGGGACCCAGGTCGCCTGCAAGCCCTCTCAGGCCTCCTGCTCCTGGCAGATCGCCAACTGGGGGCGGGGCTGGACCTACGGGCCCGACTACCTGCCCACGGGAGGGGAGTTCCTGGCCACCGGGGCGGGCTCCAACGCCGGGAGCTATTCGAGCCGGGCGCTGGACGCGCTCATCACCAAGACCCACACGAGCAGCTCCCTGAGCGCCTTCTACCGTTACGAGGACTACGTCTCGCGCCACGTGCCCTACCTGTTCCAGCCTCAAGCCGGGTTCCAGCTCACCGAGGTGAAGTCGACATTGAAGGGCGTGACCCCCCAGAACCCCTTCGGGTTCATCGACCCCGCGGACTGGTACTTCACCCGCTGACGGCCGCCCTGTGAGCCGTGCCGGCGCCCTCCTCGTCCCGGCCCTCGGCCTGGCGCTAGCCCTGGCCGGCTGCGGCGGCGGGCTCCCCGGGCCGCCGGCCCGGTCCCGGGCCCCGGGCCGGCAGGCAGCGTCCGCTTCGTCGGCGCCCCCGGCGTCAAAGGCCGGCACCCCCACCTCCTCCAGCCCATCACGGGCCGGGGCCTGGCTCACCTACCACCACGATGGCGCCCGCAGCGGCCACGTCGCCGCCGGGCCCGCCCCGGGGCGGGCCGGCGTGGTCTGGAGGGCGCCGGTGGGAGCGCCGGTGCAGGCGGAGCCCCTGGTGGCCGGCGGCCTGGTCCTGGTCGCCACCGAGGACGACACCGTGCTGGCCTTCTCCCGGAGCAGCGGCGCCCTGCGCTGGCGGGCCCGCCTGGGAAGGCCCGTGCCCGGGAGCAGCCTGCCCTGCGGCAACATCAGCCCTTCCGGGATCACCGGGACCCCGGTCGTGGACCCGGCGCGCCATGTGGTCTGGGTGGTGGCCTTCGTGGAGCCCGGCCACCACGTGCTGTTCGGCCTGCGGCTGGCCGACGGGGCCGTGGTGGCCCGGCGACGAGTCGACCCGCCTCATGCCAGCCCCTCGGTGGAGCAGCAACGGGGCGCCCTGGCCCTGGCCCACGGCCGGGTGTACGTGCCCTACGGCGGGTTGTTCGGTGACTGTGGTGACTACCACGGGGCCGTGGTGGCCGCGGGCGAGAACGGTAAGGGAGAGCTGCGGGTGTTCCGGGCCCCGGCCGCCCGCCAGGCGGGGATCTGGGCCCCCGGAGGGGTGGCCGTGGCCGGCGGCGACCTCTACGCCACCACCGGCAACGGCACCCCGCCCCACGGGAACGAGGTGTGGCGGCTCTCCCCCACCCTCTCTCCCCTCGGGTACTTCCAGCCATCCAATGCCGCCGCCCTGGACCGCCAGGACCTGGACCTCGGGTCGACCAACCCCCTGCCCCTCCCCGGGGGCCTGCTGCTCCAGGCCGGCAAGGCCGGGGTGGCCTACCTTCTGGACGCCCGTCACCTCGGCGGCCGCGGCGGCCAGCTGGCCTCCGTTGCCGCCTGCGCCGGCGCCTACGGGAGCGCCGCCCGCCTGGGCGACCGGGTCTACCTGCCCTGCGTTGACGGCCTGGTCTCGCTCCGGGTGCAGGGGTCAGCGGGCGGAGGCCACCTGGGCCTGGCCGTGGCCTGGAGGTCGCCTCCCTTCTCGGCCGGGCCGCCGGTCGTGGCCGGCCACACGGTGTGGCTCATGGACCCGTCGGCAGGCAGGCTGCTCGGCCTCGACGCCGTCAACGGGACCAAGGTGGCCAGCCTGGCCGTGGGCAGCGCGCCCCGCTTCACCACCCCCGCCGTGGCCGGCGGCCAGCTCCTGGTCGTGGCCGGCGGCCGCCTCCTGGAGGTGGGACCGTGACCTCCATCCCCGGAGGACCGGCCATGCCCGCCCATCTCCTGTCACTGGCCCGGGCCACGACGGGGTTCATGCCCGACGACGAGGGGCTGGCCCTCTACCGGGCCGCCTGCCTGGCAACCTCGCTCGCCCGGGGCCCGCTGCTCGAGGTAGGGGCCTACTGCGGGAAGTCGACCGTCTACCTGGGAGCGGCAGCCCGTCGTGGTGGCCGGATCCTGTTCAGCGTGGACCACCACCGCGGATCGGAGGAGAACCAGGCCGGCTGGGACCACCACGACCCCAGGCTGGTCGACCCCGGCAACGGCCGCATGGACACCCTCCCGTGGTGGCGCAGGACCGTCGAGGCAGCCGGGTTGGAGCCCTGGGTGGTGGGAGTGGTCGGGGACTCGTCCACCGTGGCCCGCCACTGGGGCACCCCGCTGGCCCTGGTCTTCATCGACGGAGGGCACGGCAGCGAGCCGGCCTGGGCTGACTACTGGGGCTGGGCCCCGCACGTAGGCATGGGGGGGATCCTCGCCATCCATGACGTGTTCCCGGACCCGGCCGACGGGGGACGACCGCCCTTCGAGCTATGGTGCCGGGCCCTGGAGTCAGGGGCCTTCGCCGAGGTCTCCGCCTGCGGCAGCCTGCGGGTGCTACGGCGCGTGTCGGCGGGCTGCTGAGGCCTCCACGAGGTCACCCCCCGCGACCCCCGGGGCAAGGGACCGGTCCCCGGCCCAGGGGAGGGACGCCCCCGGCTACTCCGTGGCTGCCGCGGCCACCGGTGCCCGCCGACTCCCCTCGGGGAAGGGGGGCCTCGGGCCCACGTCCGGCGACGATGGGCCAGCGGGCCCGGGGCCCGGGCCGGGGGCGGGCGGGGCGGCCCCGTCGGCGCCTGCCTGGGCAGGGCCTCCTGCCCCGGCGGAGCCTTCCCCCGACCTCTGGAGAGGGATCTCCCGGAGCAGGAAGGTCAGGCCGAACGCCACCAGGGCCACCGGGACGGCCAGGATGAACACGGTCTGGATGGAGGACGCGTACCCGGCGATGACCCCGGCGTGGACAGCAGGGGGCAGGCTGCTCAAGGCGGCGGGGCTGGCGCCGGCGGTCCCCGAGAAGCCGGGGGGCAGGTGGACCCGGCCCAGGTGGCGGGCCAGGTTGCCCGACAGGACGTTGGCGAAGATGGCACCGAACACGGCGGTTCCGAACGAGCCCCCGATGGAGCGGAAGAACGTGGCGCCCGAGGTGGCCGTGCCCAGGTCGGAGCGGCTCACCGCGTTCTGCACGGCGATCACCAGGACCTGCATCACCGCCCCCAGCCCCACGCCGAACACGAACATCGCCCCCGAGCTGTCGGCCAGGGTGCTGTGCACACCCAGCATGGACAGCAGCCACAGGCCCACCGCCATCAAGGCCGTCCCCACCACCGGGAACACCTTGTAGCGGCCGTAGCGGCTGATGAGCTGGCCCGAGACGATGGAGGTGAGCAGCAGCCCGCCCATCATGGGGAGCAGCTCAAGGCCGGAGGTGGTGGGGGTCACCCCTCTTACCACCTGCATGTACTGGGGCAGGTAGGTGATGGCGCCGAACATGGCGAAGCCGACCACGAACCCGATGGCCGAGGTGGCCGTGAAGATGCGGTTGCGGAACAGCCCGAGGGGGAGCACCGGCTCGGCAGCCCGCCGCTCGGCCACCACGAAGGCGGCGATGAGCACCGCCCCCGCCACCCCCAGGCCGATGATGGGGGCAGAGGACCAGCGGTAGGTGGTTCCTCCCAGGCTGGTGAGAAGAACCAGGCTGGTGGCCGCGGCGGCCAGGAGCGTCGTGCCCAGGTAGTCGATCACATGGTGGACCCGCCTGAGCCGGCCGGGCAGGGCCAGCCCGGTGACGACCAGGGCCAGCAGGCCCAGGGGAAGGTTCACGTAGAACACCCAGCGCCAGGACAGGTTGTCCACGAAGAAGCCCCCGAGCAGGGGGCCGACCACGCTCGTAACCCCGAACACGGCCCCGAACAGCCCCTGGTAGCGGCCCCGCTCGCGGGGGGACACCACGTCGCCCACGATGGCCTGGGCTCCCACGATGAGCCCGCCTCCCCCGATGCCCTGCAAGGCCCGGAACGAGATCAGGGCCAGCATGGAGCCACTCAGGCCAGAGAGGGCCGACCCGACGAGGAAGATGGCTATGGCCACCTGGAAGAACACCTTCCGGCCGTACTGGTCTCCGAGCTTCCCCCACAGGGGGGTGGAGGCGGTCGAGGCCAGCAGGTAGGCGGTCACCACCCAGGAGAGGTGGGAAAGGCCGTGCAGGTCGCCGGCGATGGTCGGCAGGGCCGTGGCCACGATGGTCTGGTCCAGGGCGGCCAGCAGCATCCCGAGCAGCAGGGCGCCCAGGATGAACCACAGCCGCCTTCCCCCGACCCGGGCGGGGGGCTCGGCCACGGTCACGGCGCTCATGCCAGCACCTTCTTCCTGGCCTCCTCGTGGGCCCGGGCCAAGCGCTCGCACATCCCGGCCCGGAAGCGGGCCAGGAGATGGGCGAAGGCGGCCCTCTCCTCGGGGCTCCACGAGTCGAGGAGCTCGCGCAGGGCCTGCCTCCTCGCCTCGACCACCCCTGCCAGGCGCTCGGCTCCCAGAGGGCTCACCGACAGCAGCGCCACCCGGCGATCGGCGGGGTCCTCCCCCCGCTCGACCAGGCCGGCCGCCTCCAGGGCGGCCACATGGCGGCTGGCCGTGGACCGGTCCTGGCCCAGGCGCTCGGCCAGGTCCGTCAGCCGCATGGGCCCGGCCTCGGCCAGGTGCACCAGGACGCTGTAGGTGGACAGGTCCAGGGCCCGCTCCCCGTCGGCGGTCAGGATGCCCCGGGCGCCCAGGGCCCGGCGGATGATCTCCCCCAGCTCCCTTTCGATCACCTCGTAAGAAGGCTCCACACTTCCTCCACTTGCTTGTGACACGCAACTATACGCAACTTGCGTGTGCCCCGCAACTAGTCCCCGTTCCGAGCCGTCGCCCGCCGGGTCCTGCCGCTCCCCCGCCAGGGCTCAGGCCTCGGCGGACGCCTCGGCCACCTCGTCCAGGTCCAGGCCGGAGGGCAGCTCCTCGCCCCGGAACAGGCCCGAGGTGGGGCCCCGTCCCCCCAGGGCGTCCACGGCCAGCACCATGGCTCCGGCGCTGTAGGTGCTGCGCTCTCCCCCGGGGAAGTGCACCCCCTCAGGGTGCACCACCCCCGTCCAGTAGGAGCCATCCTCGTGGCGGAGGGCCTGGGCCCAGCCCAGCAGCTGCACAGCCTCGTGGCGCAGCCCGGCGGCATCGAGGGCCATGGCGCACTCGGCCGTCTCCGCCGCCGTCACCCAGGGGCGGTCCGAGACGCAGCGCACCCCCAGCCCGTCCATGACGAAGTCCGCCCAGCGCCCTTCCATCCGGACCTGGGCCTCCGCCCCCCTCACCACGCCGGCCAGGACCGGGTAGTACCAGTCCATGGCCCAGCGGTCCTTGGGCTCGAAGGCGTCGGGCCGCCTGGCCACGGCATGGGCCAGCCGGCCCGCCGCCAGCTCCCACTGGGGGCGCTCGAGGCCCAGGTGCTGGGCAGCGGCCAGCCCGCAGCGCAGGCTCATGTGGATGGAGGAGGACCCCGTGAGAAGGGCGAAGCGGCCGGGAGTCCCGTCGGGCTCGACGGCCCAGGTGATCTCTCCTCCCGGCCGCTGGTGGTCCAGCACGAAGTCGAGGGCCCTTTCCACCACGGGCCAGAGGGCCTCCAGGAAGCCACGGTCGGCCGTGATCAGGAAGTGGTGCCACACCCCGACCGCCACATAGGCGCACACGTTGGTGTCCCGGCGGGGCTGCTCCACCCCCGCACCCAGGTAGTAGTTGCACCACGACCCGTCCGGGTGCTGCAGGGCCGCCAGCCACTCATAGGCCCGCTCGGCCTCGGCCAGGAGACCTCCCACGGCCAGGGCCATGGCCGCCTCGACGTGGTTCCACGGGTCGGCGTGCCCTCCGGGGAACCAGGGGATCATGCCCGCCCGGAGCTGCACGGCGGCGATGGAGGCGGCTGTGGCCCGCACCTCGTCGGCGCTCAGCACACCCGCCAGCGCCGGCACCTCCGGGCCCGGCCCCCCCCAGGAGGCCGAGGCCCTCACCGGGGCCGCTCCAGGTAGACCACCAGGCTCTTGCCGAGGAGCGGGTTGAGCAGGCCCTCAGCCAGCCGGGTGAGGGCCGGGCGCCGGGTGATGTCCCACACGAGGAGCCGGTGGTAGGCGGCCACCAGGGGGTGGTCGTCCCGGTCCACCCCCACCAGGCAGCGGAGCCACCAGTACGGCGAGTGGAGGGCGTGGGCGTAGCCCACCCCCCTCAGCCGCAGGCCGGCCCGGGTCAGGCGGGAGACGAGCTGGGACCGCCGGTATATGCGCACGTGGCCGCCGGGACGGGAGTGGTAGCGGTCCGAGAGGGCCCAGTTGACCAGCTCGGGCCCGAAGCGGGGGACGGTGACGGCCATGGTCCCGCCCGGGCGGAGAACCCGGGCCAGCTCGGCCATGGCGTCCTGGTCGGCGGGGATGTGCTCGAGCACCTCCGAGGCAATGACCCGGTCGAAGGTGGCGTCGGGGAAGGGCAGGCGCCGGGCGTCGCCCCGGGCCACCAGGCCCCGGCCGGCCGGCCGGGAGCCGGGGTCGGCGTCCAGGGCGGCCAGCATGGCGGCCACGGCAGCCACCTCGGCGCCGTCGGCGTCCAGGGCCACGACCCTGGCCCCCCGGCGCACCCCCTCGAAGCAGTGACGCCCCCCGCCGCACCCGAGGTCGAGGACCACCTCACCAGGGCGGACCCCGAGGCGGCCGTAGTCGACGGTCAGCACCGGCTCAGGCGTACGGCCCGACGGCCCTGTTGCCCACCCTCTGCTTCCCGCTGCCGGCCATGGCCGGTCCCCGTCCCTCCAGGAGGGCCCGGTAGTGCTCCACGGTCCCCTCGGCCGTGGCCCGCCATGTGAACCGGCGCAGCACCCGTCGGCGCCCCGCCGCCCCCAGCCGGCGGGCCAGCACCGGATCGTCCAGCACCCGCCCCAGCGCCTGGGCCAGGGCTCCTGCGTCCCCGGGGGGGACCAGGAGCCCGGTCTCCCCGTCGGTGCCCACCACCTCGGGCAGGGCACCCCCTGTGGTGGCCACCACCGGACGCCCGCAGGCCATGGCCTCCACCGCCGGCAACGAGAACCCCTCGTACAAGGAAGGGACCGCCGCCACCTCCGCCTCGGCCCACAGCCGGACCATCTCGTCGTCGCTGACGCCGGCCACGAAGCGCACGGCCCGGTCCAGGCCCAGGCGCTCGATGGTCTGCCTCACCCGGCTCTCAGGACGGGGGGAGCCCACCACCACCAGCTCGGCGTGACGCTCGGTGCGGACCTTGGCCAGGGCCTCCAGCAGAGGCACCAGCCCCTTGAGCGGCACGTCGGCGCTGGCCGTGGTCATTATCCGCCCCGCCACCGGCCTCACCTCGGGCCGGGGCCGGAACAGCTGGTGGTCCACCCCCACCGGCACCACGGCCAGGCGGGACCCGGGCACCCCCATGTGGGACGTGATGTCCCGGCGGGACGACTCGGACACCGTGATGATCCGGGGCAGCCGGCGGGCCACCTTGACCTGCATGCCGATGAACCCGTACCAGCGGCGCAGGGTCAGCCTCCGGCGCCAACTGGCGGCGTGAGCCACGTCCAGGTCCCGGTCCACCGTGATGGGGTGGTGGACCGTGGCCAGCACAGGCCACCCGTCGGCCATCATGCCGAGGAGCCCCCGGCCCAGCCCCTGGTTGTCGTGGACCAGGTCCAGGTCCTGGCGCCGGTGGGCCAGCAGCCGGCGAGCCCGGAGGCTGAAGGTGAGCGGCTCGGGGAACCCGGCCGTGCACATGATGGCGAACTCCAGGGCATCGACGGGGGAGCGGAACTCCGAGAGCCGGGGGACCCGGAAGGGGTCGGGCTGGCGGTACAGGTCGAGGCTCGGCACCGGGACGAACCGCACCCCGGGGTCGAGGACCGGGTAGGGGGGGCCGGCGAGCACCTCCACGTGGTGGCCCAGGCCCACCAGCTCCCGGCTCAGGTACCGGGCATAGACACCCTGGCCTCCCGAGTGGGGGTTCCCGCGGTAGGCGAGGAGCGCGATCCGCAGGCCCTCACCTCCAGGTCGCCTCGCCCACACGGGCCGAGAGCCTCGCGGCCGCAGGGGGGGCGGCGCAACACGGGCCCCTCCACCGGGCACCTGGCCTAGAACCCGACGGCGGCCTGCACCAGGAGCACGGCCGACAGGCAGGCGATGGCCACCACGACCACGGCCGCCACCTTGCGGAGGACGGGGCCGTTGGCAGCGTCGCCGAGGACGCTCGTCCGGTTGGCCAGGATCAGGATGAAGGCCAGGATGACAGGGGTGATGATGCCCTGGAGGACCTGGGTGTTCACGATCAGGTGGACCAGGTTGCCCGGCACCAGGACGGCGCACACCCCGATCAGGAGCTGGAAGGTGAACAGGCCGAGGAAGAGCGGGGCCTCGCTGAAGCGCCGGGAGACGGAGCGCTCCACCCCGATGGCCTCGGCCACGGCGTAGGACGTGGAGAGGGGGACCACGGCGGCCGCCAGGGCCGAGGCGCCGAGCAGCCCCAGGCCGAAGAGGAGCACCGCCCCCTTGCCCCCGGCCACCGAGGCCAGGGCCCGGGCTGCCTGGTGGGCGGAGGAGAGGGGGCCCGTTCCCCCGATGGCCGCCGCCGTGGCCACGATGATGAACCAGGAGATGACGTCGGACACGATGGCTCCCCCCACGGCATCGATCCGCTCCAGCGGGTACTCGTCGGGGCCGACCCCCCGGTCGACCAGGGCCCCAGCGGTGTAGAGCTGGATGTAGGGGGTGATGGTCGTGCCAATGAGGGCCACGCCGAGGAGGATGAAGGAGGGCGAGGCCACGAAGTGCGGGTAGGCGGTCTGCAGGCCCACCTGGGACCAGCGGGGATGGCCGAGGAAGGCGGCCACCGGGTAGGCGAGAAACGCCACCGACAGGATGAGGAAGACCCGCTCGGCGTACCGATAGCTGCCGAACAGCACCAGGGCCCAGATGAGGACGGCCGCCACCGGGACGGAGATGTACCGGGAGACGCCGAACAGACCGAGGGCGGTGGCGATCCCGGCGAACTCCGTCACCACCAGGCCCACGTTGGCCACGACCAGGCAGACCATGGCCAAGGCGGCTATGCGAAGGGGGAACTCCTCCCGGATCAGGGCGGCCAGGCCCTTCCCGCTGTGGACCGCCAGGCGAGCGGTCATCTCCTGGGCCACGACGTAGGCCACGGTCACCAGGACCATGAAGAACAGGGTCCGGTAGCGGAACTGGGCTCCGGCCGAGGCGTAGGTGATGATGCCGCCGGCGTCGTTGCCGGCGCTGGCGGCGATGAGGCCGGGGCCTACCACGGCGAGCAGGGCCAAGGGCCGGCGCCATCCGCGGGGGCCCTCGGAGGCAGGGGCCAGCCCCCCCTGGTCGGCCCGGGCCCTCCGGAGGGGGGAGTGGCGAGGCCGGGCGCGGTCCTCGGGCCGGGGGCGGCCGGAGGCCACCGGCGGTGCGGCGCGGGCCTCTTCCTCTCCGGGGCGGATCTTCATGGCCTACTGGAGCAGCCGGGGGAAGTGCAGCCGGCCCTTCTCGGGCGAAAGGGCATCGATGACGTCGTCGGCCAGGATGCGCCCCAGCGGGCGGCCCCCCTCCACCACCAGCAGGGACGAGCGTCGGCTCTCGATCAGCCGGGCTGCCACCTCCTCCACCGAGGCCTCGGGGCCCACGGTGACCGGCTCCTGGTCCTCCACCAGGGCCCGGACGGGGTCCGATGCTCCCGACACCAGCAGGTCGAACAGCAGCAGGTCCGACACGAGCCGGCCGTCCTCGTCCACCACGGCCACGCCGTCGATGTCGGCCCGGTGCTCCCGCATGCCGGCCAGCTTGGCCCGCACCTGCCCCACGGTCTCGTCCATCCCGGCCAGGGCCAGGGTGGTGGTCATGAACCCGCCCGCCCGGTCCTCCTTGTAGCCGAGCAGGGCAGCCAGGGCCTCGGCCCGCTCAGCGGGCATGTGGGCCAGCAGCTCCTGGCGGGCCTCGGCGTCCAGGTCCCGCAGGGCGTCAACGGCCTCGTCAGGTTCCATGGAGGTGAGAAGGGAGGCGGCCCGCGAGGGGTCGGCGTCGCGAAGCAACGCCTCCAGCTCGTCGGGCTCCATCTCCTCCAAGGCGTCGGCGGCCGTCTCCGGCTCCAGGACCTCCAGCAGCTCCTGGCGGGCCGAGCGGTTCAGGTCCTCCAGGAGGTCGGCCAGCTCCCCGGGACGCAGCCGGCGCAGGCCCTGGTTGGAGCCGCGCAGGCGCACCTCGTGGGCCGGGTCCCCAAAGGGCTGGATGGCCGCCCAGTCGATCACCCGGTCGGGGGTGGGCCGGGGGCGCCAGCGGGCGGGCCCCAGCCGCCGCAGGAGGGACTGGAGGCTCACGTCCACGCCCACCAGGCGGATGCGGCCACCCGCTGGTGCCAGGTAGAGATCGGCGGCCCGGATCACCTTCACCCCGTCCACGTCGATGAGCTGGTGGTCCAGAACGTCCCGGGCCAGCAGGACCTCTCCGTCCCTGCGGGTGAAGTCCCGCAGCACCAGCTCCGACGAGGCCAGCAGCACCTCGGCGTGGGCCAGCCGGGCCACCCGGTCGATGTCGATGAAGGCCAGCCGGGGCCCGACCCTCACCACCAGCCCGGTGACCGGAGGGTAGGGCGAGTCCTGGCTCCAGCGGGCCACCACGTCGACCAGGCGGCCCACCTCCTTGCCCTCCTCGTTGCGGACAGGGCGGCCCACGAGCCCGGCCAGGGAGACGATGGCCTCCCGCACGGCCTTCGACGTGGTGGCCCGCTGGGACCACTCCTGGGAGCGGTGGGTCAGGCGGGAGCGCAGGGGGGCGGTGGGGACAGGGGGACGGCGGGCCATGGCAACCTCCAGGACGGTGAAGGAACCTCGCCGCCCGGGGCCGTCAGAGCGAGGAGACGATGCCTGGCCCTGGACGAGGCGGCGGGGACGGTGAGGTGGGGGACAGGCAGGTACTCGGGGGTTCACCCGCTTGCACGCGCCTCACCTCCTCCCATCGCTCGCCTACATGGAGTGGGTCAGTCTAGCTGGCGCGATCGGGAAATTCGCTCGTGGACGACGGGGGCACCGCGCTACCGTGGCAGAAATGCGCCACGAAGCCCCGCGAGCCCTGCGGTCGCTGTGGCGCACCCGCAGCTATGTCACCCCTTACCGGGGACAGATGGTGGTCATGGCGGGGGCGGCGGCAGCGGGGGTGGCGGCGGCCACGGCGGTCCCCCTCGTGGCCAAGGACGTGGTGAACGGCCCCCTGGTCCACGGCCTCGGAGGCCTCCTCATCCCCTTGAGCCTCCTGGCAGTGGCCCTGGGGCTGGCCGACGCCGGCCTGTCCTTCGTGCGCCGCTGGATCCAGGCCGACGCCGTCCTCGGCATCGAGACCGCCATCCGCAGTGACCTCTACGCCCACCTCCAGCGGCTGCCGGCCTCCTTCCACGACTCCTGGCAGAGCGGCCAGCTGCTGTCACGGGCCACGGTGGACCTGTCCACCATCCGGCGCTTCCTCGGCTTCGGCCTCATCTTCCTGCTCGTGAACAGCCTCCAGGTCGCCGCCGTCATAGGCCTGCTCATGCACCTGGACCTCCTGCTCGGCGTGGCGGTGGCGGCCGCCGTGGTGCCGGTCGTCTACCTGTCGGCCCGCTTCGAGCGGGCCTACATCAAGGTGTCCCGCCAGGTCCAGGACCAGCAGGGTGACCTGACCACGGTGGTCGAGGAGTCCGCAGGGGGGATCCGGGTCATCAAGGCCTTCGGCCGGCGCCGCCTGATGGCCGCCCGCTTCGACCGGGGGGCCCGGGCCCTCTATGCCACCTCCATGGAGAAGGTCCGCCTCACGGCTGGGTTCTGGGCCGTGCTGGAGCTGATCCCCAACCTGGTGCTGGTGGTGATCGTCCTGTTCGGGGCCCTGGCCGTGGGCCACCACACCCTCACCCTGGGCGGCCTGGTGGCCTTCGTGACCCTGCTGATCCAGCTGGAGTGGCCCGTGGAGGCCCTCGGCTACATCATCGCCTCGGGCCAGGAGGCCATGACAGCCGCCGATCGTATCTACGAGGTCCTCGACACCGAGCCGGAGATCGTGGGAGGCCACCGCCGGCTGGCCCGGGTGGAAGGCAGGATCAGGTTCGAAGGAGTCTCCTTCCGCTATCCGGGGGCGGAGACCGAGGCACTGTCGGACGTGTGGCTGGACATCGACCCGGGGGAGACGGTCGCCCTGGTGGGAGCCACGGGCTCGGGCAAGACCACGCTCTGCGCCCTGGTCCCCCGCCTCTACGACGTGAGCGCGGGCCGGGTGACCCTGGACGGCGTGGACGTGAGGGAGCTGGACCTCCGCTGCCTGCGCTCAGCCGTGGCCACGGCCTTCGAGGACCCCACCCTGTTCTCGGCCAGCGCAGCCGAGAACCTGACCCTCGGGGCCCCGGGGGCGAGCGAGGAGCAGGTGGCCGAGGCTCTCGTCGTGGCGGAGGCCGGCTTCGTCCACGACCTCCCCTGGGGCCTGGCCACCAGGATCGGCGAGCAGGGGCTCACCCTGTCGGGCGGCCAGCGCCAGCGCCTGGCCCTGGCCCGGGCCGTGATCAGCCACCCCCGGGTGCTCGTCCTCGACGACACGCTCTCCGCCCTCGACGTGCACACCGAGGCCAAGGTGGAGGAGGCGCTCCGGCGGGTCCTTGCCGGCACGACGGGCATCATCGTGGCCCACCGGCCCTCCACCATCGCCCTGGCCGACCGGGTCGCCTTCCTGCAGGAGGGGACCATCACCCACACCGGGACCCACGCCGAGCTGATGGCCGGCGTCCCCGCCTACCGGGCCATCCTGTCCCAGGAGGCGGACGACGACCAGGACCTGGCCGAGGAGGCCTCGTGAGCTCGACAGCGCTGGGGGACGGGACCGGCGCCCCGGGCGCCGCTCCGGCGCCGGGCCGGGAGAGCATCGACGCCTGGCGGGGGGTGGCCAGCGAGGAGGTCGACGACCTCCCCCAGCGGGCCTCCCTCTTCCTCCGGGAGCGCTCCCGGCGCCTGCTGGGGACCCTCCTGACCCCCCACCGGCGTTCCCTGTGGCTGCTGGCCGCCCTGGTCCTGGCCGAGAACCTGGCCCGCCTGGCGTCCCCCTACCTGGTGAAGGTCGGGATCGACCGGGGCATCCCCCCGGTCCTCCACGGGAGGGGGGCCGGGACCCTCGTGGCCACCAGCCTGGCCGTGCTGGGCGTGGCCCTGACCCAGGCCGGCGCCCGGCGCTGGTTCTTCGGGCTGTCGGGACGTATAGGCCAGGACATGCTGCTCGACCTGCGCCGGCGGGTGTTCGACCACTTCCAGCGCCTCTCCCTGGCCTTCCACGAGCGCTACACCTCGGGCCGGGTCATCTCCAGGTTGACCTCGGACATAGAGGCCATCGCCACCCTCCTCGAGGATGGTGTGGATAGCTTGGCCTCGGCCGTGCTGCTCGTGGTCGGCACGGGCGTGTTCATGCTCATCCTGGACTGGCGCCTCGCCCTGGTGACCCTGGCCTCCTTCCCCGTCCTCGTGTGGCTCACGGCCTGGTTCCGCCGGCAGACGGCTGTGGCGTACCGGCGCACCCGGGAGGCGGTCGCCCTCGTCATCGTGCACTTCGTGGACTCCATGCGGGGAATCAGGGCGGTCCAGGCCTACCGGCGCGAGCCCCGCAACCAGGAGATCTTCGACGAGGTCAACAACCGCTACCGCCGGGCCAACGAGCGCTCGTTCAAGCTGGTGGCGGTCTACGGGCCGGGGATCAAGCTGATCGGCAACGTCATGACCGGGGTGGTGCTCCTCTACGGGGGCTACCTGGTGCTGCACCACCAGATGACGGTCGGGGTGCTCACCGCCTTCCTCCTCTACCTCAGCCAATTCTTCGACCCCATGCAGGACATCAGCCAGTTCTACAACCAGTTCCAGTCGGCCAGCGCCGCCCTGGAGAAGCTGTCCGGGGTGCTGGAGGAGGTCCCCTCGGTCCCCCCTCCCCAGGCCCCCGTGCCGCTCCCTGCCCCGAGAGGGGAGATCCGCTTCGAGGGGGTGTCCTTCGGCTACCGGGACCGGTTGGTGCTGCCTCACCTGGACCTGTGGGTGCCCGCCGGCCAGACCGTAGCCCTGGTCGGGGCCACCGGGGCCGGCAAGACCACGCTGGCCCGCCTGCTCGCCCGCTTCTACGACCCCACCGCGGGGCGGGTCACCCTGGACGGCGTCGACCTGAGGGACCTGGCCGAGGACACCCTGCGGTCGGCCGTGGTCATGGTGACCCAGGAGACCTATGTGTTCTCGGGGACGGTGGCCGACAACATCGGCTTCGGGCGCCCGAGCGCCAGCCGTCCCGAGATCGTGGCCGCCGCCCGGGCCACCGGGGCCCACTCCTTCATCACCAGCCTCCCCCAGGGGTACGACAGCGACGTGGGCAAGGAGGGAGGGCGGCTCTCGGCCGGCCAGCGCCAGCTCCTCGCCTTCACGCGGGCCTTCCTGGCCGACCCGGCGGTCCTGGTCCTGGACGAGGCCACCTCGTCGCTAGACGTGCCCACCGAAAGGCTGGTGCAAAGGGCCCTGCGCACGGTCCTGGCCCGGCGCACGGCCTTGATCATCGCCCACCGGCTGACAACGGTGGAGATCGCCGACCGGGTCCTCGTCATGGAGGCGGGTCGCATAGTCGAGGACGGGCCGCCGGCGCGGCTCCGCTCCGCCCAAGGCCGCTACGCCAGCCTGCACAACGCCTGGCTGACCTCCCTGGGCTGAGGCCAAGGCAGCCGCCGCTCCCGTGCCTCCGGGCGGCATGCCCCGTGGCGGGCCCGGGAGTGCCCTAGCCTTTGGGCCATGGGTGGTCGGTGGCGCCGTCGGGCCGCGCTCGGGCGCGTGCTGGGGGGAGCTGCCGGCGCCCTGGTGGCACTGGTTGGCCTGGCCGGGCCGGCCACCGCCGGCCCGCGGTCCTCGGCACCCCCGCCCTCGGCCGCCCTCGCGATGGGGGGCACCGGATCGGGCGGGAACCCCCTGCCCGTCGCCAGCGCCGGGCCCCGGTCGCTAAGCGAGCCCGTGGCTGCCAGCGACCAGGCCGGCACCGTGGTCGTGGCCACGACCAACGTCGTCTCCGGACCGCCGGCGGTGACGGCCTGGGACCGCCCGCCCGACCCGGCCGCCTCCTGGCAACGCCAGGGGGCGATCCTGCCCTCGGGGTTCACATCAGCCTACGACCCCTCCCTCACCACGCTTCCCGGGGGCGGCTTCGCCGCCGCGGCCGTGGCGGCCACCGCCGGCCCCAACGGCTGCCTGCCCCACGGATCGGTGTACCTCACCACCACCCCTCGGACCTCCCTGTCGTTCGGGCGGCCGGTCCTGGTGAACAGCCACCTGGGAGGAGGGGGGTTCGACGACCGGCCCTTCGTGGCCGCCGGCCCCAGCGGAACCCTGTGGGTGGCCTGGTCCCACGGGCAGGCCGGCGACGACTGCCAGATCGTGGGCCAGTCCGACCAGGTCCAGGTGACCGCCTCGACCGACGGCGGGCGGTCGTTCGCCTCGCCCATCACCCTCCCCAAACTGACCGCGGGCCCGGCCTTCGGCGTCCAGGTCGCCCCCCTGGGCGGGGGGAGGGCTGCCGTCTCGTGGTCTGAGCTCGACGGCCAGGACGTCACCGTGGCCCTCGCCACCGTGACGGCCGGGGGCAGCTACAGCCCCCCTCACGCCGTGGCCACCGAGCCGGCGCTGCCGAGCGTGCTCCCGGGGGCCACCTTCTACTCCTTCAGCCTGCCCACCCTGGTGGCCCTGGGCGGAGGCAGGGACCTGGCCATGGCCTGGCCCTGGTGGAAGGACGGGGCCGGAGCCGTTGAACTGGCCCTCTCGACCAACCTGGGGCGCACCTGGTCCACGACCACGGTGGACCCGGCGCCGGGCACGGACCTCCTGCTACCGGCGCTCTCCCCCGCCGGCCCCGGCCGGCTCCGGGCCCTGTTCGCCGTGCACAGCCGGTCGGGTGACGTGGTCAGCTACGCCACCCTGGAGGCCGAGGTGGGGCCCCGGGGCGAGATCAGGGCGGGCCCGGCCACCACGGTCCTCAACGGCAGCCCGGGCCCGGGCTTCAAGGAGCTCGGGGAGTTCCTCTTCCTCACCAGGTCCCCGGGCCGAGTCACGGGGGCGCTGATCGACGGCGGAGCGAGCGGCGCCACCCTGGAGGTCCTCGCCTGGAGGGTCCCCGGGGACTCCACCACCCAGGTCCCCGCCCCGGCTTCGGGAGCCTCGGCATCGGCGGGGGCCGGCTCCCGAGCCCACAGCGCCGGCCGGGCCCCGGCCCAGGCAGCCGGGCCCAGCCCCGCCGTGACGGCCCTCAAGACCCTCCTGGCCGTGCTGGTGGTCCTGGCCGCCGCGGTCGTGGGCCTGCGGGCCCGGGTCCTCCGCCGGCGCAGGGTCCGCCGCCAGGCCCGCCAGAGGGCCCGGCGGGCAGCCACCCTCAGCCGGGTGGCGGCGCACGGCGCCGGGTCGCGTCCAGCTACCGTGCACCGGAACGGCACGGGGCGCCATCCCGTAGCGACAGCTCGAGCCCAGGCCCCTCCGGCGCCTCGGTCCCGGCCCACCAGGAGCAGGCCAGCCAAGCGCTAGCCCCTACGAGACAAACGAGGCGACATGGCCAAGACGACAACCTCGGCCGCGACGGCCAGCCGGCGTGACTGACCAGGCGACGGGTGCCCCCCGCCAGGTGAGCCCAGCTCCGCCCCCGGATGACCTTCGGCCCGGCGGCCCGGGGGGCCGCTACTCCCGGTCCGGGGGCCGGAGGCTCGACGCCCTGGCCCGGGGTTTCGGCATCCTCCACCAGCGCCGGGTGTGGACCAGGCGGGCCGTGAGCTGGGACCACGCCGACAACCCGGCCCTGGACCGCGTGGTGGAAAGGCTGGTGGAGGAGGCCGGCCCGCGCCCGGACATGGTGGCAGTGGACCTCGGCTGCGGGTCCGGGCAGCTGAGCATCCCGCTCGCCCGCCAGGTGGCCAGGGTCCTCGCCGTGGACATCAGCCCCGCCATGGTGGACCTGCTCCGGGCCAACGTGGAAAGAGCGGGGCTGACCAACATCGAGGGCCGGGTGTCCCCCATCGAGGCCATCGACCTCGCCCCCTCCAGCGTGGACCTCGTCGTGTCCAACTATGCCCTCCACCACCTGCGGGACCCCGACAAGGCGGCTGCGGTGAGGACGGCGGCCACCTGGCTGCGCCCCGGAGGGAGGCTGGTCATCGGCGACATGATGTTCGGCCGGGGCACCAGCGCCAGGGACCGGGCCATCATCGCCTCGAAGACCTCCGCCCTCCTCGCCAAGGGCCCCGGGGGGTGGTGGCGGGTGGCCAAGAACGCCGTCCGCTTCCTCGGGCGGCTCCAGGAACGCCCCTTGCCGGTAGGGCGGTGGGTAGAGATGTTCCTGGAGGCGGGCCTCGCCCCCGTCACCGCCGTACCGGTGGTGGCCGAGGCGGCCATCGTGGCCGGGACCCGGCCCTGCGAGACTAACGACTGTTAGACTAGGCCCATGACGAGCAGCGTGGTCCTCCTCGCCCTGGCCGTCTTCCTGGCCAGCTGCGTGGAGATGGTCGAGGCGCTCACCATCGTGCTGGCCGTCGGCGTGACCAGGGGCTGGCGGTCCACCCTGCAGGGCGTGGGCGCTGCCGTGGGGGTCCTGGCCGTGCTGGTCGCGGCCCTGGGGCCGGCCATCGTGACCTACGTGCCCCTCGGAGTGCTGCGCATCGTGATCGGCGCCCTCCTCCTGGTCTTCGGCCTCCAGTGGCTGCGCAAGGCGGTGCTCCGGGCCAGCGGCTTCAAGGCCAAGCACGACGAGGACGCCATCTACAGGAAGGAGGTGGCCCGGCTCTCGGCCATACCCCGCTCCGCAGGCCGTGACCCCACCGCCTTCACTGTGGCCTTCAAGGGGGTCCTGCTCGAAGGCACCGAGGTGATCGTGATCGTCCTCACCCTGGGGATCACCGCTCACCGGCTGGGCCTGGCCGTGGCGGCCGCCGCGGCCGCCGTGGTGCTGGTCGGGGTCACCGGGCTCATAGTCGCCCGCCAGCTGGCCGGCGTCCCCGAGAACGCCATGAAGATGGGCGTGGGGCTGATGCTGGTCAGCTTCGGCACCTTCTGGCTGGGGGAGGGCCTGGGCGTCGGCTGGCCGGGACGGGACCTGTTCATCCTGGCCCTCATCGCCGGCTACGGGGCCGCCTGCTGGCTCATGACGGCTCGCCTCAACCAGGTGCGGGAGGCCCGTGCTGCGCTCCCCTAGGCGCTCGCCCCCCAGGGTCCGCCCCCTCCGCTGGGCATCAGCGTTCGGGCGCTTCTGGTGGGACTTCCTGGTGGGCGACACCCCCGAGCTGTTCGTCGGCATGCTCATCGTCCTGGCCGTGGCGGCCGCCTTGGGTGGGGCGGGCGTGGCCGCCTGGGTCGTGGTGCCCCTCGTGGTGATCGCCGTGCTGGGCCTCTCGGTGGCCCTCGGGGCCCGGCGCTCCGGGGGCACCTGACCGCCCCCGGGAACCTCAGCCGGCGCTGACCTGGATCACGGTGGCCAGGGACTGAGGGCCTTCCCCGCCCACCAGCCATCCCCGTCCCCCCACCACCGCCCCGGCGGCGTTGGAGACCGGCTCGGGCAGCTGCCCCACCCGCCGGGCCCGTCCCGTGCCGGGGTCGACGCTCACCATCTGCCGGCTGGGATGTCCCCCCACCAGGCCGCCCAGGACCACGATCCTCCCGCCCAGCACCATGGCCGTGGCTCCTGAGGTCGGCGCCGGCAACCGCCCCACCACCTGGGCCGACCCATCACGAACGTCGACCCTCTGGATGGCGGCCGTGGCCCCGCCGCCGGCCAGGCCCCCCATGACCCAGAGCCACCGGCCTGCGATAGCGACGGCGCCGTACCTGACGGGCCGAGGGAGCCGGCTGAGCCGGCGGTAGGTGCGGCCATTGGACGTGGCCAGCACGGCCGGGTCCATCTGCTGGCCGTCGTAGCCCCCGACCACGTAGGCCACCCCGGCCCGCTCGGCCACCGACACATCGGCCCGGGGCCGGGGCAGGGTCCCCACTACGGTGGCCGTGGCCTCACCGGGGGGAGGGGAGGAACCGGACGCAAAGGACACGGGAACCGATGGCCGGGGCGAGCTGGCCGGCGCCGGGCACGATCCCGCTGGCACCCGCAGGGCCTGGACGGTGTCGTACACCGTGGCGGCGCCGCCCCCCACGACCACGTCCACCCCCCCCAGCACCGCCCCTCCGGCGTCGTGGGTGGGCTCGGCCAGGGTCCCGACCTGGCGGATGGCGCCGTCGGCAGGGTCGAGGCAGAAGGCGCCGCTCACCGAGGAGCCGGTCCGGTCCAACCCCCCCAGGATGACCAGGTCCTGGCCGTCGGGCAGCACGACCTCCCGGGAGAGGGGGGCAGGGAGCCGCCAGGGAGCGAGACGGGCCCGGATGGCGAGGGGCCGGGAAGTGGTGGGGCGGGCCGGGGCCGTGGTGCTCGGGGCCCGGGCATGCCCGGGACCGCCGCAGCCCGCCGCCGCCACCCCCAAGGCCAGCGCCACCAGGGCAGCAGGGCGCCGGGCGCCCACAAGGCGGGCAACGACGGGGGACGAACAGAGGGCTCTCATGAGGGGTGACCACCGCCGGGCCATGATGCGAGGGACAACCGGGGCGCTCGCCTAAAGTACACGGGTGCGCCGTGTCCTTTACGCCCTGGTCGTCGTCGCGCTGCTGGCCGCCGCCTGCGGGGGCGGTGCGGGCCGGGGCAGCAGGCACCCCAGGGCCTCCGCCAGCCCCTCGTCCACTCCCTCCTCGATGGCCACCACCGGCAGCTCCAAGCCCCCGAGCGCCGACCCCAGCATCTACCGCTGCCCCTGCCCCTACCTGGCCAAGGGGTCGAACCCCCACGTGCTGCCGGGGCCGGTCCTCATCGCCGACCACCTCAACAGCCGGCTCCTCATCGTGGACCCCAACGGGACCATCGCCTGGGAGTTCCCCCAGCCCGGGGACCTGAAGAAGGGCCAGAGCTTCCTGGTCCCCGACGACGCCTTCTTCACACCCAACGGCAAGTACGTGCTCGCCACCCAGGAGGACGACTTCACCATCAGCCTCATAGACGTGGCCACCCACCGCATCGTCTGGCGCTATGGCACTCCGGGGGTGCCCGGCTCGGGCCCCAACCACCTCTGGAACCCCGACGACGCCATCATGATGCCCGACGGCAACGTCATCACCGCCGACATCAAGAACTGTCGCATCCTCGTCCTGCGCCCCCCCTACCACCACCCGATCCACATCTACGGGATCACCGATCCCGGAGCCTGCCTGCACGCCCCGCCCCAGCGGTGGGGCAGCCCCAACGGTGCCTTCCCCCTCACCAACGGCCAGTACCTCATCACCGAGATCAACGGGGACTGGGTGGACAGCATGGGGGTGAACGGCCAGGTGCACTGGTCCACCCACCCGCCTGGGGTGAACTACCCCTCGGACACCAACGAGGTCCGGCCCGGCCTCTACCTCACCGCCGACTACTCCGACCCCGGCCAGGTGGAGGAGTTCACCAAGACCGGCCAGCTGGTGTGGCGGTTCAAGCCCACCGGTGCGGCGGCCATGAACCAGCCCTCCCTGGCCCTGCCCCTTCCCAACGGCGACATCCTCTGCAACGACGACTTCAACGACCGAGTGATTGTCATCGACCCGCACACCAACAAGATCGTGTGGCAGTACGGCCACACCGGTGTGCACGGCGCCGCCCCCGGCTACCTGTACGACCCTGACGGCGTCGACGTGGCCCCACCCCACTCGCTGGCCATCACCCATGGACCGACCATGGGCGAGTACCCGGTCCCCCCCGGCGCCCCCCCCGTGCCCGGGGCCGACCCCTCCCTGGCCCACCGTGGCGCCAACGGATAGGGGCCCGGTCCGCCTGGTCGCCACCGACCTGGACGGCACCTTCCTCAGCCCCCAAGGAACCGTGACGCCCCGGGCGGCGGCCGCCGTCCGGCGGGCCCGCTCGGCAGGGGTCGAGGTGGTGCCGGTCACGGCCCGCTCACCGTGGTCAGCGGCCCGCCTCGCCTCCGAAGCCGGCATGGGGCCGTTCGCCGTGTGCGGCAACGGGGCGGTCACCTGGGACCTGGACACCGGCCGGATGGTGGACCATGTGCCCCTGCCCGCCGAGGTGGCGGCCCGGGTGGTGGCGGCCGTGCGGGCCGCCCTGCCGGGGACCCTCTTCGCCACCGAGACGATCGACGTCCTGGTCGCCGAGCACGGGCTCTTCCATCCGGACCCCGACCCTGACGCCTGGAGGGTGTGGAGCCGGAGCACCACCCTGGCCACCGACGTCCTCCAGCACCTCGTCCTCCCGGTCACCAAGCTGATCTGCCGCCACCCTGACCGACCCGAGGACGACAGGTTCCTGCAGGACGTGACGGCAGCCTGCCGCAGCCTGGCCAGCGTCACCTCCACAGGCTCGGGCTGGGTGGAGATCGGGGCTGCCGGCGTGACCAAGGCCATGGCCCTGGAACGGGCCTGCCAGCGGCTGGGGATAGGCCCCTCCGAGGTGGTGTGCGTAGGCGACTCGCTCAACGACCTCCCCATGCTGGCCTGGGCCGGGACGCCCCTGGCCGTGGCCAACGCCCGCCCGGAGGTCCTGCAGGTAGCGTCCCGGGTGCTGGCTTCCAACCAGATGGACGGGGTGGCCGAGCTCCTGGAGGAGATCAGCGAGATGGCGCCCCTGCCCTCCGCCTCTCCTGGCCGCTGAGCTCTGCTCCCGGCCGCTTGGCTTGCCCGACCCGCCGGCAGTCCGGGGAGCAGGGATGAGGTCCTGACCGGCCCCGGGCGGAGCGGGCCAAGAGCTCAGGTGAGCGGCGACGGGCCCAGGGTGAACCCGTGCTCCAGGTGGGCGGTGTCGTTGTAGCGCCTCACGATCCAGCGGCCGTCGGCCACCACGATGTGCGAGATGGAGCCGTTGTCCGAGCCCAGGAAGGCGAAGGGCCTGGATCCGCTGGCTTGCGAGAGGATCTGGCCGATGGTCCCGCCGTGGGTGAAGACAGCCACCCGCTGCCCGGCGTGGGCCACCGCCACCCGGGTCACGGCCTGCCGGACCCGGGCCGCGAAGTCCTCGTTGGGCTCAGCCCCCGGTATCACGTCCCAGCGCTGCTCCTCGAAGAGCCTGCGGGCCAGCGGGTGCCTCTCCGCCAGCCGCTGGCGGTAGATGCCCCCCTCCCATTCGCCCAGGTGCACCTCGCGGAGGCCCGGCTCCACCTCGGGTGCCAGGCCCAGGAGACGGGCCAGGGGGGCGGCGGTCTCCGCCGTGCGGCGAAGGGGGGTCACGTAGATGGCCTCGATGGACTCGGTGGCCAGGCGGCGGGCCACCTGCTCGGCCTGCTCCCTTCCCTCCTCCGAGAGCTCCGGGTCCCCCTGGCCGTCGACGAGGGGGAAGGGTTGTCCGGGCCGGGCCGGCACCGACTGGCCGTGGCGGACCAGGATCAACTCGGTCGAACCCTGCGGCGGCGTGAAGCGGACCTGGGGGTACTCGGTTGCCGTGGGCTCACCTCCAGCCGGACGAGCCGGGCTGGCGCTCACTCGGCGTCGGCAGGGCTGAGCGCCGGCTCCTCGGCCCGCAGGGCGCCCCGCACCGAGGCGGCGATGCCCGGGCCGTCCAGGCCCAGGCGGGCCAGGATGGCGTCGGGCTTGGCCTGGGGGATGTAGGCGTGGGGCAGGCCCAAGGTGAGCACCGGG
>JAJPHD010000023.1 GCA_021325455.1 Actinomycetota bacterium | reverse complement strand
TGCGAGAGGAGGGACCCCAAGGGCCTCTACGCCCGGGCCCGGGCCGGGCAGGCCACCGGGGTGACCGGGGTGGACGACCCCTACGAGGAGCCGGCCGACCCCGACCTGGAGCTGGCAACGGAGGCCATGGGCCCCGAGGAGAGCCTCCAGGCCGTGATGCGGGCCCTCACGGACAGAGGGATCATCTAGGGCCAATTCCAGCGAGCGGCTGGAGCCTCTCGACGCTCACCCTGGCCATCGTCAGCGGCCGGGCAGACCGGAGAGGAGCCTCTCCCATTGGCTGGCCACCGACTCCAGGCTGAACTCGCGCACGCAGCGCTCCCTCGCCGCCCGGCCCATGTCGGTTCGCAGCTCGGGGTCGGTCACCAGACGCTCGACCGCTCCCACCAAGGCCTCGAAGTCGTGCACGCCCACCACATGGCCGGTCCTGCCCTCCAGGACGACAGTGGAGGCACCGGGGCAGTCGGTGGCGACGGTGGGAAGGCCGCTCATGCCGGATTCGATGAGGACCCCGGGCATGCCCTCGCCTTCAGGAACGCTGGTGAACACGAAGATGTCCGCCTGGCGGAGGAGCTCGGGGACATCGGTGCGGCGGCCCAGGACCTCGACACCGGCCTCGGGGGCCAGCTGGCGGACCTGACCCTCCAGGGGGCCGTCCCCCACCATGTACCCGCGAACACGGCGGCCACGACGGCGAAGCTCGGCCACCACCCGGATGAACAGCTCCGGCCGCTTGGTGGCGGTGAGATGGCCGACGAACAGGAGGTTGACAGGGTCGGCCGGCCGGGAGCGGGCGGGCCCGGGACGGTAGGTACGGGGGTCCCGGGAGTTGGGGATCAGGGCCAGGCGCCCGGGTGGCACGCCGAGCACCTCCCTCGCCTCTTCGAAGACCTCGTTTGAGATGGCGACAACCATGTCCGCCCTGCGGGCCAGGGTGCGGTAGAGGCTCCGGCGCGGGCTCGAGCGGGCCTTGTCGGTGAGGATGCCGAAGGCAACGTAGATGAGAGGGGCGGTCCTGCCCATGAGGGCGAGGTACTTGAGGGGCTCGCCCCCGTGGGCCACGACCACGTCGGGGCCTATGCGCCGAAGGGCGGAGCGCAGCCGGCGGTAGGCGAGGGGGTCGAAGCCGGCGGAGCGGCGCCAGCCCATGGGGACCTCCAGGCGGTGCTCGGCCGACAGCAAGACCGGCTTGCACTGGAAGAAGGTGAGGATCTCATGGCGGTCCCTTCCGTGGTTGAGGAGGTCGCGCAGGTCCCGGGCGTTCACCTGTCCTCCCCTGGCGATGTCGACCGGCAGGACGTGGAGGATCAGCCTCCCGCTGGCAGCGGAAGGTCGGCTGCCATTGCCCGCTCGGTGATCGGCTTGCAGCTCGCCAACCTGACGGGTGAAACGGGGGTCCTGGCCCTTGGCCCCCAGGGCTCCGGCCCACAGCCCCGCCATTATGGCCCTGCGCTCGGCCCGGGACGGTGCCAGTTGCAACCGGCGCACCGAATAGAGGAGGTGGGCCGCCACCCAGCCCGGGGACCCGTGCCGGCGAGCGAGGAGGAAGTAGTTCCGGGCCACGTAGAAGGCCCGCCAGGGCTCATCGGCGTCAACCGGTCGCTGCCCGGCGAAGGCGGCCTCCCGCCCGGCAAGGGTCATCTGGCCCTCGACGGCCGATGCCGCCCGGCAATCCAGCAACAGCGCGTACCCGGCCCGGCGCAGCCGGTAATAGAAGTCGAAGTCCTCGTAGCCGAAGAAGTAGCTGTCGTCAGGAACCACACCTCCCTCCAGGACCCGGCGGTGCACGAGGGTGGCTCCCCAGCAGGCGGCATCCACGGGCTCGAATCCCTCCGGTTTCCCGGGGTGGTGGACGGTGGTGTGCCCGCTGCGGCGGTGGAGGTCGCGCCCGTAGGCGACGACGGCGCCCACCGGTGGGTGGCCGGCCCCGGGCTCCTGGATGGCCAGGCCCTCCAGGAGGTAGCCCAGCCGGGGCCTGGGGAGCGAGAACAGGCCCACGTCGTCCTCGCACAGGTAGCACCAGTCGAAGCGCCCGGTGCTGAAGGCGGCCAGCATTCCTTCCCTGAAGCCGCCGGCCGGACCGGGGTTCTCCCTCAGGTGGATGATCGTCACCCGGGACTCGAGCACCGGATCGCTGAGGCCCCCCTCGCCGTTCACCACGACGAAGACCTGGTTGGCGGGAAGCCCCTCGTTTTCCAGGAGGCTGCGCACCACCTGGGTCGCCAGCCGGGGCCGCCGGTGGGTCACCACCACGGCGGCCACACGAGAAAGGCCCTGGTCCAAGGGACCAGGGTGCAGCGCTGACTCCGGTGTCTCGAGCACTCCACTCCCCCCCAAACGGTTTCAGCGAGAGGATACTGCGGCGGCCGAGCCGGGGGCCTTCGGGTCGACGTGACTGGTGAGGCACTCCCCGTACCGCTACCATCGCGTCGAGACGTGAAGGGGGGGTTTCATCTTGGGCACCGAGGCTCGGGCGGCAGCACAGTCTGGCAACCAGGTCGCAGTTGACGGCACGGCCCGGGTGGCGCCCAAGTTCCTAAACGAGGTGCCGTCGTCCTGACTGGGCAAGGTGGACCGCCTCGGGTGGGCGGCTTCGAGCACCTTCCGGGTGGGCCAGTGGCACCTGGGCGTGCGCTCCAACTCGGCCGAGACCGATGCCCTGGTGCGTGATCTGCTCCGTTCGTACCTGGTCGAGGAGCTGGACGGGATCGAACCTCCGGCCAACTACTCCGTGGTTCTGCACGCGGGGAACGGGCAGGGCCGAGGGACCCGGGGACTGAACCTCCTCTACCGGTCCAGCCTGGCTGTGGTGCGAAGCCGCTCGCCTCTTCGCGTCCTGCGGGCCCTGTCGACCTACCTGAGCTCTCACGAGCTGGCGGACAGCGGTAGGGAGGGCTTGCTGGTGATCGATGCCATGGCGATCGTGGGCCAGCGGGCCGTGCTGCTCCCGAGCTTCCTGCGCAGCTACGGGGAGCCAGGGAAGCTGGAGGGGCGGCTTCGCCGGAGCAGGGTGACCCTGGTGGACGCCCCGGTGGCCCTGGTGGACCCCGAGGCCGGTGAGCTGATCGTCCCGTGCTGCGATCTGGAGCGGGCCGACGAGGCCGTCTTTGCCCAGGCCGCCCGTCTGGGCCCCCCCAGCGACGGGGCCCCGGCGGGCCGCTACGCGCTGGCGGCGTGGGGCCTGATGGCGGGGGATGAGGGCCCGAGGCGCCCCATGACCCGGGGCCGGGCCGTCGCCCTGGGGGTGAGGGACGTCTCCGGACCCAGGGGCACGGTCGGCACCTCAAGCCTTACCCGGCTCAGCCGGCTGTTCGACCAGGTAGAGCCGCTCCCGCTGTCGTGGAGCCTGGACGGCGCTCTCGATGAGCTGATCGGCCTGGCAGCTGGCTGAACCCTCCGCTCTGGAGCAGGGCCATCAAGGTTGTCACAGCCGACGGCAGGTCCCCGCTGCGCATCTGGTAGCAGGAGGCCCCCGCGACCATGCGGGCCAGGACGCCGAGCCCCGCGCCCCCCAGCCTCAAGAAGTTGAAGGAGTTCTCGATGAGGCGGGAAACAGCTTGGGCCCTGCCCAGGGGCCAGAGCAGGAGGGGCGAGCCCGCCACGTAGGTGGGGAACACCACCAGGCCCACCGGACAGGAACCCCCGAAGGGGGCGGGACGCAGGTCGTGGGGCGGGATGTGGCGCTTGGGGCTGGCCGGGTCATCCGGTTGCTCGGAGAGGGCCTGGGCCAGCCCCGGGAACAGCGCGATGGACTCCCGCATCATCCAAAGGGGCCGAGGAAATGGGACGACCTCGGCGCTCACGGGATCTATCGGGGCCAACTCGTCGCTCAGATAGTCACAGCCCGCCATCGTCAACGCCGCCGCCAGGGTCGTCTTTCCCGAGCCCGGCTCTGCCGGCAGGAGGACGGCCCTGCCGTGGAGGGAGACGGCGGCAGCGTGGAGGGCCACGCAGGGCGAAGCCGAGTCGATCCCGGCCTGGCTCACCTCCCAGAGGATCAGGTCGACGGCCGTGCCCAGGGGCTGGTCCGCCAGCAGGTGACCCTCACCCAGGCCGAGGGTCACGGTGCCGGCGGCCCGGTCTCCGACGGAGAGCGTGTACTCGCGCTCGACCTGGTCCCCATCGGATCCTTGCCCCAGCTTGAACCCGGCGAGGAGCCCGTCCACCAGGCGTCCCAGCTCCGGGCGGTCGGTGCGCACCGAGAAGGAGAAGGAGCCCGCCCGGTACCGACCCTCGAAGGTGGTCATCGCCGCCACTCTAAGCGCGAGGGCGGCCAGCAAAGCCCCACGCCCGGCACGGGCGCGCCGATAGTGGTGCGAGGGGTTTCCTGCAACGGGATGGGCACGCGGAACGGCTCAAGGGCGGCCCGCTGGCTCATCCCCCGGGGGATGAGCCAGCCGGCCTGGCGCTCATGACTTCCTTGGCCCAGCGCCACCCGACCCTTTGCCAGGCCAGCAGCATCCCAAAGGCAGCGACCAGGACCGGGAGGCCGATCACCACGGCTTCTTGCGTCGTGGGAGTGAGGCCCGCCACCCGTGACTCTAGGCTCGCCACCAGGAGCTGGCCCCCCAGGGCTGCCAGCACGAGCACACGCGGCAACCCACGTCGGCCGGTGGTCGTTGGCTCGTGTCCCTTGGCGGAGAGGAGAAGGTGGACGAGCGGCTCGATCACCAGCAGGCCGAGGCATGTCAATCCCCCGACTATCGCCGAGTGGCGCCCCCGGCCACCCACCGCCACCGTCCATGCCACCACTCCCAGCAAGGGGGGGATGCCGACTTGGCCCAGGCGGAGCCGGGGATGCCAGGCCATGAGGGCTACCCCTCCTGCCACCCCCATGAGTGCTACGGCCTGCTGGGTGTCGGGGACGGTGGCGAAGATCCCGGCGGTGGAGACGGTGAGCAGGCCTGGAGAGAGCTGCCCCCAGCGCCGGTCGAAGGACCAGAGTGCCAACGAGCCACCCACCACCATCGCCATGACGGCGAGCCGGACCCACAGCACGTGAGGGACGGGCGGGGGGTAGGCGGGGGCCGGGAACCAGGCCAGGAGGGCGGCACCGGGGAGGAGCGGCGCGGCCAGGCAAGCGGGGCGGACCAGGTGGGCCAGAGGGTCAGGGGATGGGGGGATGTGCCTGCGCACCGTGGCCGAGGCCGTCCCGCCCGCCGTCAGCAGGGCCAGGGCAGGCACGATGGGGGCCGGGGCATTGCCGGTGGCAAGCAGGGTCACCAGCGTGGCGGCGGCCATGATGAGGCCCACGGCCGGTTGCGCCCTTCGCCCCCGGTGCTCCCGGACCGCCAGGGCGGTGGTGGCCGCGGCCAGGAGGAAGCCGGCGTCGAACGATGCCTGCTGGAGGGGGTAGAGCAGGGTGGCCGGGTTCACGACTTGCTGGCGCGCCGGCTGTCCCACCGGCATCCCCCCCACCGCTGCATATCACCAGCTTTACCATGTCCGACTAGTCACTATTTGTGGTATGACAACTTCGAATGGAGATATCCAGGCCCTGCCTGGCACAAGGGGTGACGTTTCGGGTAACATCAATCACGTCTCGAGGTGAATCTCGACAGGGGGGGAAGGTGGCAGAGGCCAAAGGGAGGGGAGATGGGCCGGTGCTGGTGGTCGATGACGACCACCTCTATGCCCAGGCCCTGGCAAGGCTGATCACCGGGATGGCCAGCCGTCTCGTCGCCATGCCGGCGTCGTTGGACGGTGTTCGCGAGGCGGCCGACGGAGTGGGGGTCGATGCTGCTGTGGTGAGGGTCCGGGACAGCAGCGACGCTCGCCTGCGCGAGGCCCTGGCCCTGCTCGGCGGGGACAAGGGGGCCAGGGTGGTCCTGGTCGCTGCGGACGCGGGTCGTATCGATGGCGACCTGGCGGGCATGCCCGGCGTTGCCGGCACCATCCCTGCCAGTGCCGGGGGCGAGGAGCTGGCCGAGGCCGTCGAAAGAGCCCGGCGGGGGTTGGCGCTCGGGAACGAGGTGGATTGCTCCGCCCCGCGCCCACCGGTCAAGAAGGGCCATTCGGTGCTTGCCATGTTGACGGCAAGGGAGAGGGAAGTGGTGGAGCTGATAGCCGCTGGGGGATCGGCGGGCCAGGCGGCAGACGTGCTCAACATCTCCCCCCAGACGGTGCGGACCCACGTGCAGAGCGTCATGGCCAAGCTGGCCGTGCACTCCCAGACGGAGATGGTGTGGGTCGCCCGCCAGTTCGGCTTGCACCCGGATCGAGCCAGGGCGGGGGTGCGGTGATCCCTGAGACCCTCCGGGTCATGGTGGCCTGTGGTGAGCCCCTCCTGCGCGAGGCGCTGGTCGGCTCCCTTTCCGTCTGTGCGGACACCGAGGTAGTGGCTGCTCCGGGCCGGCCTGAGATGGTGGTGGCGGAGGCGGCCATCCGGCGGCCGGAGGTCGTGGTGGTGTGCGGGGGCGAAGCGCAATGGGACGAGACGGCCCTGTGCGGGCAGCTCAAGGACCTGGACCATCCGGCCAGGGTCCTGGTGGTAGGCCCTCCGGGTGATGACGCCGCGCTCCTGGCGGCCATGAGAGCCGGTGCCGACGGCTACGTCGGATCGGACGAATCGGTGGAGGACCTCGTTGACGCCCTCCATCGGGTGCGCCGGGGCGAGGCACCGATACCGCCGGGGATGCTCGGCACCTTGCTGCGCAGCCTCATCGAGGCCCGCCGCGAGGACGACGAGGCCGTGAGGCGCTTCTCGGCACTGAGCGCCAGGGAACAGGAGGTGCTGGCGCTGGTGGTGGCAGGGTGCGACCGGCGGGAGATCGGCAGGAGGCTCTACCTCTCACCTCACACCGCACGGACCCACATCCAGAACATCCTGGTCAAGCTCGGCGTCCACTCCCAGCTGGAAGCGAGCACGTTCGTCCTCAACCACGGCCTGCTGGAGCGCTTCGGCTCGGAGCCCGGCGCCAACACCAAGGAGGCAGGAGATGCCCGACGTCTTGGCTAGCCGCCCGCTGCGTCGCTCGGGCCTGCGGGTGGAGCACGGTCGGGAGTGCCACGTCCTGCGGGACCAGGCGGGTTCCTTGGCTCTCGCGCTCAACGAGTCGGCCTTGGCCCTGTGGGAGCTGTGCGACGGGGAGACCACCGAAGAGGAGATGGTGGCGGCGGTGTCGGAGGCCTGCAAGATCCCGGCATCCCAGGCAGCTCGGGATGTGAGCGAGGCGCTCGAGCGGTTCACGAGCCTCGGCCTGGTGGACTGGCAACAGCCTGTGGGGCGCGAGGCCAGTCAGTGAGGATGTGTGGTAGTAATGCTTCGTGTCATTGGGGGGGCGCCGGTGGCGGCGTCGCCAGAGGGGGGTGATTCCCTGATGTTGGGTACGGAAAGGCGCGTGCCATGAGCACCGCCGCGGCATCGATGAGCCCGGCCGACTACGGCCGGGCACTCAAGCGGCGTTGGCCCGTGGTGGCCCTCCTCACGGTCGTGGGCCTGGCCGGCGGCTTCGTATCGGCCCACTCGGCCAAGGCTGGAGCCAGCGGGGCCGGGACCGTGAGCTTCCAGTCCACGAGCTACCTGTCCCTGCCTATGGGCCAGACGGACCCGAGCGGGCTGTCCCTGGATGCCATGGCCTTCTTCGCCACCAATGGCCAGGTCCCTGTCATGGCCGCCAAGTCGCTCCACTACAAGGGCTCTCCCAGCGGCCTGGCTGGGCAGGTCCAGGCCAAGGCGGAGGACAAGATAGGTGTGCTGGAGGTGAGCGCCAGCGGGTCGTCTCCCTCCCAGGCCGCAGAGATCGTGAGAGCCTTCGACAATGCTCTCATCGGCTACCTGGACGACCAGATCAGGGCCGCCTCTGCCCGGCAGGTGGCCAACATGAGGACCCAGGTGCTGAACCTGCGCTCCCAGATCAATGCCCTCCAGGCACAGGGCACGTCCCGGGCGGGAGTCGCCAGCGCCCAGCTGCAAGGGCTGCTCGGCGAGTACGGCTCCGTCTACCGCCAGTACGAAGCCCTGTTGTCGGCGGGCCCGGGGCACACGGACCTGCACCAGGTGCAGGCACCCACCACCTATGCCGTCTACTCCAGGCCCAAGCGGGGAGCCTCAGCGGTTGTGCCGGCCCGCCGGTCCGTCCGCACCGCTCTGGGTGGTGCCCTCGGCCTGCTGGTCGGCCTGGCCCTGGCTCTCGGGCTCGAGCGCCTGGACACCAGGGTGCGCACGAGGGCGCAGGCCGAAGCGGCCTTCGGCCTGCCCGTGCTGGCCAAGCTGCCGCGGCCGTCCCGCAAGGGCGGCCCCGCGGGGGTGGTGGTGGTCGACCGCCCTGCCTCTCCGGCGGCCGAGTCCTACCGGGTGCTCCAGACCCTGATGCTGGCGGGGGACCGTGGCGAGATGGGACGGCCGGGAGGCCATGTCCTGCTCGTTGCCTCCCCCCTCGGTTTCGACGGCGAGGGAGCGGTGGTGGCGAACCTGGCCGCCAGCTTCCGGGACGCCGGCTCGACCGTGGTGGTCCTGGCGGCCAACGCCTACGGGCGGGCGGAGCTGCCAGGGCTCCTCGGACTGGACCAGCCCCCCGGCCCAGGGGACATCGCCCGGTCCACCGCCATCGAGGGTGTGCGTCTGGCCACCGCCGACCGCCGGGGCGGGTCGCGGGTCAGCCCCCGGACCTCGGAGCTCATGGCCCAGGTCCGGAACCTGGCCGACGTGGTGCTGGTCCAGGCGGCCCCGGTGCTGCTCGCCCATGACGCCGCCCAGCTGGCCAGCCAGGCCGATGCCGTGGTCCTGCTGTGCAGTGAAGGCGGCATCAAGGCCGAGGCGGCCCGCCTGGCCACCGCCACCCTGCGCCAGGCCGGTGCCCCGCTGGTAGGGGTGTCGCTGGTCGAGGCCCCCCGACGCTGGCGGCCCTTGTCCCGGCGGCGCCAGGCGGCGGCGAGCTCGCCGTGGGACGGGGTGATGGAGGACACCTCCAACCAGGGCAGGAACGGCTTGGGACGGGTACGAGGGCTGGCTGCGTCGCGGGCCGCCAGCGTGGACTGAGTCTCTGCGAATGGTGGGGGGGACCTCTGTTCTGAAGGCGGAGACGAGAACGTCCTGGGTTCGCGAAGAGGCGGTCCTTTGGAGAGGGCTGGGCACGGGGGTCGTCATCCTGCCGCCGGGCTCGGATACCCCCTCGTTGCTCTCGGGATCGGCTGCAGCCGTTTGGCGGCTCCTGGCCGAGCCTGTCGACCTCCCGGCTGTCGTCGACAGACTGGCCCTTGAGTTCGGCGCTCCCGAGCACGAGGTGGGGCCCGGCATCGCCCGGCTCCTCCAGCAGCTCGTGAAGCTGGGCGCGGTGAAGGCTAGGAGGGGTGAGGAAGCTGCCTGAGGAAGCCACTGACCGGGCTGCTTGGCTCCTGCCCTTGTTGGCTGCTCACGGCTTGGCCACCGCCACCAGCCTGCTGCCAAGGGGACCGCTGGGAAGGGAATGCTGGGTTCCCTTCCTGCAAGGGACCAGGAGCGAGCGCCTGACTGGCCTGCTGGTGGCAGCCGTCGAGGATGGGACCACGCACGTCACCGATGACCAGGCCGAGGAGCTGAGCGAGGTCCACCTCGCCGCCCTGGGCCGGGATCTTCGCATGGAGCGGGCCACCTTGGAGGTCGTCACCACGCTGGAGGCTGCCGGGCTCGATCACCGCGTGCTCAAGGGGCCGGCGGTGGCCCACCTCGACTACCCCGACCCCGCCCAGCGCTCGTTCATAGATGTCGACGTGCTGGTGCGCTCCGACCAGTGGGACGATGCCGTGGCGGCCCTCACCGCCGTCGGGGGCCACCGTGCCTATCCCGAGCCAAGGGCGGGGTGGGACCGGCGCTTCACCAAGGGGACCACCTTCAAGATGGGCGACTTCTGCGAGGTTGACCTGCACAGGACCGTGGTGAGCGGCCCCTTCGGGCTGTCAGTCGACCTGGAGGCGCTGTGGGAGAGGCCCGACGACCTCGTGCTGGGAGGGAGGCCTCTCAAGGTCCTTCCCCCCGAGGCCAGGTTCCTGCAGGCCTGCTTCTCGGCGGCGGTGAGCGACGTGCCCCCCAGGCTGGCATCCCTCAGGGACATCGCCCAGATGGGCCTCGGAGGCAAGGTCGACTCGGGCCGGCTGGCTCGCCTGACCAGGTCGTCCCGGGCCGAGGTTGTGGTCCACCGGGCGGTGCAGCTGGCCACCGCGTCACTGCCGGTGTCGGGGTTGGGGCTCCTGGGCGAGTGGGTCGGGGCCCTGCGCCCCGGCGTCTTGCAGAGCCGGGTCATGGCCTCCTATCTGCGCTCGAGCGACAGGTACCTGAGCCAGTGCCTGGGCGGCGTGTGGGGCATTCGGGGGACCAGGGACCGGCTTGCCTACCTGAGGGGCCTGGCTCTCCCGGACCGCCGGTTCGTCACCGACCGCTACCGGGGCCACATGGACCGCTGGTACCAGGCTGCTTGCCGCTTGGTGCGCGGCCACCTTGCGGCGTGAGGCACTGGACCCTGGGGACAGCTAAGGAGTATGTATGGCAGGGACTATCACGGCAGACCAGATCGACGGCGGGTTCAAGCCGGTGGCCAGGGCGGAGGTGGCCAGTGTGGAGCTCGACGGGGAGGGGGTCCTCTATGACGAGGAGCATGGCCTGACCCACCTGCTCAACCCGACGGCCACGGTGGTGTGGAGCTGTCTGGACGGCCAGAGCAGCGTTGACGAGCTGGGCGTCGAGCTGGCCGGGGCCTTCGGCGCTGATGTCGTGACGGTGAGGGGCGACGTGCTGGCTCTCGTCAGGGAGCTCGGGCGTCAGGGGCTCCTGGAAGGAGTGTCGGCCGACCCACCTCGCCAGGGGGTGGAGGTGAGGGTCGAGACCGGGGCCGAGCAGGACCCGGAGGTCCAGTGATGCCCAGGGACGGCCGGGTGGTGGTGGTGGGGCAGGGATACGTCGGCTTGCCCCTTGCCATGCAGGCCGTGGAGGCTGGCTATGACGTCGTCGGCTACGACGTGGACCCGGACCGGGTCAAGCGCCTGGCGGTGGGCGAGTCCTACGTGGAGGACGTGAGCGACGAATGGCTGAAGGCGGCCCTCGCCACGGGCAGGTACCGGGCCTCCTCCGAGGAGCGGGCCTGTGCCGGCTTCCATGTGGCGGTCGTCACCGTCCCCACTCCCCTCCGGGAGGGCAACCCCGACCTCTCCTACATAGAGCAAGCGGCCCGCCTGCTGGCCAGGTACCTGTCTCCTGGAGCCACTGTGGTCCTCGAGTCGACCACCTACCCCGGGACGACCCAGGAGCTGGTGGGGCCCATCCTGGAGGAGGGCTCCGGGCTCCTGGCGGGGCAGGACTTCCATCTCGGGTACAGCCCCGAGCGGGTGGACCCCGGCAACCGGACCTGGCAGCTGCACAACACGCCCAAGGTCGTGTCGGGGGTCGACGGCGACTCCCTCGATGCGGTCGAGCGGTTCTACGGCCGCTTAGTGGCCAAGACCGTGCCCGTCTCCTCGCCGGCGGTGGCGGAGATGACCAAGCTGCTCGAGAACACCTTCCGCCACGTCAACATCGCCCTGGTGAACGAGCTGGCCATGTTCGCTTCCGACCTGGGCATCGACGTGTGGGAGGCCATCGCCGCTGCCTCGACCAAGCCCTTCGGCTTCATGGCCTTCACCCCCGGCCCGGGCGTGGGTGGCCACTGCCTCCCCATCGACCCCTCCTATCTGTCGTGGCGGGTACGGCGCCGGCTCGGCCACAGCTTCCGGTTCGTGGAGCTGGCCAACGACGTCAACGACCACATGCCCGATTACGTGGTGAACCGGCTGGTAGTGGCCCTTAACCGCAGGCGGCGAACGGTCAACGGGTCCAGGATCCTCCTGGTCGGCCTGGCCTACAAGGCCAACACCGGGGACGCCCGGGAGTCGCCGGCCCGGGTGGTGGCGGACCGCCTCCTGGCTCTCGGTGCCGAGGTGCTCGCCATCGATCCCCATGTGCAGGACGGGCACGTGGACGCCCGCGTCACGAGGGTGGAGGGCACCCAAGAAGAGGCGGCCGGGGCCGACGCCGTGGTCATCCTGGCCAACCACGACGCCGTGGACGTCCAGGGGCTGGCCGACGCTGCCCCCTACGTCCTCGACACCCGCCACTGCCTCCCGGCCGCGCCCCAGATCGAGTACCTGTAGACCGCAAGGCCTCGATGCGGAGCATGTGGTGGCGGGGGGCCACCGTCTGGACCCTGCTCGTCCTCATGATGGCTGCCAGCGGCTGCACCCGGGGAGCTGGCAAGCAGGGACTGCCCTCCCTCTCATCCATACCCTCGGACTGCTCGTCGGACGTGACGGCCAGCCTCAACTCGTTCTTTGCCCACGTCCGCCCCCATGAGACGATCCGACTTCCGCCCCGAGCCTGCTATTTGACCCAGGGAACGGTTGTGATCAAGGGGCGAACGGGCCTCGACCTGGAGGGAGACGGAGCCCTCCTCAAGCGCACGGACCCTGGCAGGGGAACCTCCTGGCTCCCCCACTTGCTGCTCCAGCACGACAGAGGCCTGGTCGTGTCGGCGCTGGCCATTGCCGGCACTCGGGAGCCGGGGGCCGGCAGTCCGGGACTCGAGGGTCACTACGGCATCGTCCTACGACAGGACAAGGATGTCACCCTCACCCATGTTTCCGTGCGCCATGTCTCGGGAGACTTCATCAACCTCTTCCCGGCGCCACCGGGCGCACCGGATCAGTCCCTCAACCGGGAGGTCGAGGTGGTGCGATCCAGTTTCGACTCCTCGGGATACCACGGTGTCACCATCGAGGCGGTCCGAGGTGCGACGTTCCGCCACGACACCTTCTCGCAGATCCCGGTCGACTCGGTGGACCTCGAGTACGACATCTACCCGACCGTCTTCAAGGATGGCCAGCCCACCGTGGCCGCCGAGGATGGGATCACCTTCGACCACGACCTGTGGCTCCACGATGGTGGAGTGTGGTTCGTTTCGCTGCAGGGCCAGCGGGTCCAAGAGGACGGCATACGTTTGACCGACAACGTGCTGCGCCAGACTGAGCTCAGCGTGCAGGTCGCTGGCAACGCTCAGGTGCCGAACAAGGGTCTCACCATCTCCGGCAACCGAGGGGACCTGCCGGTGGGGGGGCCGTTCCCAGCTGTGCTCCTCAAGAACGTGGAAGACGTGAGGATCTCCCACAACGTCATGCCACTGTTCGATGGGACCCCGACCTACTTCCCCGATCATCCACATAAGGTCGCTGTCGTCCTTGAAGGAGTGAGCGGGGCGCGGATCGAGCAGAACAGCTTCCCGGGGGCTGCCGCCGTGGTGGATGCCAGCCCCCCGGGGTATCGGGGAAGGGCCAGCGAGAGGGTGTCGGCCTGCGGGAACCGGTATTGGGTGCGGAGCACCCGCTCGGAGGGCGGGGCGTGCATGACACCTACGAGCTGACCGGTCCCTCCTGGTGGAGGTGGCCCGGGGCGGCCTGGGCAGCACGGTTCCCGGGGTCCATGCTCGCCAGCATCTGGCGCGCCGCCCGGTCCCAGGACCAGTAGCGGGCAGCTTGGTGGCGCTCCTGGCGGCAGCGGAGCGCCATGCCGTCGTCCTCCAGGACCGACGTGATCGCCCGAACCAGCTCCTCGGGGTCGTCGCTTCCTATGAGGGCCCCGTTCCGGCCAGGTTCGATGATCTCCGGCATGGCGAAGGCCCTCCGTCCGATGCAGGGGACTCCGGCGCACAGAGCCTCGGCCAGGGCGATCCCGAAGTACTCGAAGCGTGATGGCATCACGAGCACATGGTGCCGGCCGAACATGGAGGCCAGCACCTTCGGGGGAACCCGCCCGACGAAGGTCACGCCGGGGGGCGGGGGCTCCGGCAGGGGCCAACGGTCCGGGCCCGCCACCGTGAGCGTCATGGTGGGCCACTCGCCCTGTCGCAGCAGCCGGAAGGCCTCCACCACGAGATCCCCCCCCTTGCGCAGGAAGTGGCGACCCACGAACAGGAGGGCAGGGTGGTGGGGTGGAGAGGATTCGCGCCGGGGAGTTGTGTTCACACCGGGATGGACCACCCTGACCTTCCCCGCCAGGTTGGGGGAGTGGCCAAGGATCGCCTGAGCCAGCCAGTTGCTCATGGTGAATATGGCAGTGGCGCGGTCGTGGAAGGCCTCCTCCCGGCGCTGGAGCCGGCGCACCTGGCGATCCGAGAGGGCGCTGTGGAAGGGAAGGGAGTAGGGGCTCCTCTCGAGCGCCAGGCCATAGGTGCCGTCCTTGTAGCAGAAGAAGGGCACGGGCGGCGAGGCCAAGTCGGCCCCCACCTCCAACAGGGCGTCACAGCCCTCCCGGGCCAGCTTCCACCTGACCTCGGCCGCCCCCCGTAGCTGCCATGGACGGGTGTGCTCGCCATAGGAGACCAGCGAGCCCAAGGGGTCCTTCCGGTTGGTGGCACGGGCCAGGGGGGCTCTCTCCCAGCGCCGGAACCTCACCCCGACATCATGCACCTCCGTTAGCTGGGCTAGGGCTGAGCGAAGAGCCAAAGCGCTCCCTGACCAGGTGCTCTCGGGGTTCGGCCCCCAGAGGGCGGCAAAGCCCAGGCGCATCAGGCCGCCGCCCACCGAGCTACCCCTCGGCAATGGACGATGGGGCCCGGGAACCCAGGTCGAAGTACCCTGCGAATAGTGCTCAAGAGTGCACAATACGTGGTCGATATGCCTGGAGTGCGTCCCGTCATGAAGCCCTCCCCTCGCCGGCGAGCAGGCGCCAGAGATCCGGGAGGGCGCTCACTTGGCGGCCCTCCCGAGACCAGGCTCCGGCGGTCCCGGTGGTGGCTCCTCTCATGCGTAGGGATCCCCGCCCGGGCCATGGCAGTTCTGGCGCTCGTCAGCAGCGTCCTCCTCCTGGCCGGGGAGCCCTCGGCCCGTGCTGCCACTGCCGCCGTCAGCACGGCACCGACCCTCTCGCCCCCTCCCACCATCCCGGCGGATTGCTCCAGCGACGTGACGACCACCCTCAACCAGTTCTTTGCCGGCCTACCTGAGGGGGCAACCGTCGAACTGCCCCCCAAGGCCTGCTACCTGACCCAGGGAACGGTGTCGATCAACGGGAAGACGGGAATCACGATTCACGGGAATGGGGCCCGCCTTGTGAGGACCCAGGGTCAATTGGGGGTCAACTGGCTGCCTCACCTGAACCTGAGCCGTGACACCTCGGTGAGCATCGATGACCTGGGGATCAGCGGAACCTACGTACCCGGTGTCAGTCCCGGTGGGCACGAGGGGCACTACGGGATAGTCCTCCAGCAAGATCACGGAATAAACCTCACTGGCCTTCGAGTCTATCACGTCTCGGGTGACTTCATAATCTTGTTCCCGGCCCCTCCATCAGCCCCCAACCAGTCACTGGATAGGGGCATACAGGTGACGCGCTCGTCCTTCGTCGGCGCGGGCTACCACGGCGTGACGGTGGAAGCTGCCGACGGGGCCGTGTTCCAGGAAGATACCTTCGAGCAGATCTACATGGACTCAATAGACCTCGAGTACGACATCTATCCGACGGTCTTCCAGAACGGGGTGCCGACCCGGGGGGCCGAGGACAATGTTGCCTTTGACCACGACACCTGGATCTCGGGCCACTATGTCTGGTTCGCCTCTCTCCAGGGCCAGAAGGTGCAAGAGAACAATGTCCGGCTCACGGACAACCGTTTGGAGAACACGGAGTTCACCGTGCAGGTCAAGGGCAACCAGCAGGTGCCGAACGATGGACTGGTGATCGCAGGCAACAGCAGCGACACCCCGACGGGCGGGGCTCCGAACCAGGCCGGCATCATTCTGACCGGGGTGAAGAATGCGAGCATCAGGGAAAACGATATTCCGTTCTTCGACGGGACCCCGACCTACTTCCCGGACCATCCCTCCCGCTATGTCCTGAACCTGGTGGGCTCCACGGATGTCACCGCCATCGGGAACGACTTCAGTGGAGCCAAGCAGGTGGTGGAGCCGCTGTCGTTGGCCAGCCCGGGAGGTGACACGGCGGCCCCGGCCGGGATGACCGTCTGCGACAACCGCTACTGGGTTGACGGCGACCGCATCGACGCCGCCTGCGCCGTCCCAGGCGGGGGGCTCAGCTCCGAGTCGGCGTCGGGTATCGCCGTCTCGGGTTCGACGGATGGGAGCCGGATGCTGGCGGTAACGGACGGCTCCGACGAGGTGGAGGCGTCCTATCGTGCCCCGGGTGATGCCTGGCCAGGGCTCAGGCCGACGGGGGGAGCAAGCGCGGAGGGGCCCGCTCTCGTTTCAACCGGGGCGGGCCGGTACGAGGCCTTCGCGGTGGGACACGGAGGAGCCCTCTGGGTGACCACATGCTCCGCCGGGACCTGGTCAGCCTGGGTCCGTCTGGGTGGACGGGTCTCCGCCCAGCCCGCGGCCGTGGCTGACGGGTCCGAGGTGGACGTGGTGGTCCGGGGAGGGGACGGGGGAGTGTGGGAGAAGCGGCAGGTGGATGGGGGATGGAAGCCGGGATGGGTCGACCTCGGAGGCAGGCTCGAGCCCGGCACGGGGCCGGCCGCCACCGTGAACGGGAGCGGTGATGTGGTCGTGTACGCAACCGGGACCAACCGGGCCATCTGGCAGTACCGGCAGGGGTCCTGGAGCTCCCTGGGCGGTCAGGTCAAGGGGGGTCCTGCCGCCGTGAGCCCCCGGCCGGGGTACCTGGAGGTTTTCGGCCGGTCGAGCGGGGGCGCTGTCTGGCGCACCTCGTGGCAAGCGGGCCGGCCCTGGAGCGGATGGCGCTCTCTGGGAGGGTCGGTTCAGGGTGGGCTGGCAGCAGTCGCCTTCCCGGGAACAGGGACGGTGGCCGTGTACGGCTCCACCGGCGGGGGCGACCTCTGGCGGGTGACAAGCGACCAGGGGATCTGGGGATCCTGGGGCAGGGTGCAATAGCAAACCCCAGGTGTCTCGTGGACGGAACCAGGGGAGCTGAGGCGGCCTGGGCCCACCTGAGCCGACTTCCCCTATGCCACCCCCTGTAGTAACTTGCCTTCGAGAAGGCCACTTGGGGGGGAGAGCACTATCTATAGGCAAGGGCCCACAGGGAAGCAGCGCCTGGTTGCACGACGAGAGGGGGGGAAATGACGGTGGCGCATCCTGGTGCCGTGCCGGTTGGCCCCGCCTCGCCCTCCGACCGGGGTTCTCCCCGCCTGCCGGCCCTGGTGTGGATGTACTGGGAGCAGCAGGGGGGATGTCGCCGGCCCGCCTACCTCGACCTCTGCATGGAGTCGGTCGAGCGCCATGCAGCAGGCCTCGAGGTCAGGCTGCTGGGCCCGGCTGACGTTATCGACTGGCTTCCGGACCTGGACCGGGCCACCTGGCGGCGCCTGCCGAGCGCCGTGCACCGGTCCGACTACCTGCGCATCCACCTCCTTCACCGGCACGGGGGACTGTGGCTGGACGCCGACGTGGTGGTCCTGGACTCCCTTCGCCGCCTGCTGGTGCCCCTGCGCCATGCGGACCTGCTGGGGTGGGGTGCCGAGATGGACCGCTTCTACAACAACCTCTTCGCCGCCTGGCCGGGCTCGGCCTTTCTCGGGGCATGGATCGAGGAGGTAGAGCGCCGATTGGCAGGATGCGCCGACTGGGGCAGCCTGCCGAGGGCCGCCCTGGGCCAGCACATAGCAGGGTCTCTGGCCCGTCAGCTCGGTTGGCACTGCCTGCCCATGAGCAGCGTGGCACCCGTTCCCTGGTACGAGTGGAGGCGGTTTCTCTCCAGGTTGGAGTCGCCGGCCAGGGTCACCTCAGGGGGCCCTGTCACGGTCATGCTGTGGAACGCAGTCATGGAAGGTCCCCTGGCGGCCTGGAGCCGCCCCGAGCTGATCAGGGGCCGGATCCTGCTGTCCCGGCTGCTGCGCATGGCGCTGGGACTTTCGACCGTCGAAGCTGAGTCCCGGGGCCTGCCCTACCTCCAGGCCGCCAGTAGGCTACGATTCAGCCGGGCCGGGCGCTCGCTGGAGTTGCGCGCCAGGCGTCTCGGCGGTCGGCTCGGTAGCCAGGTGACTACAGGGGGGGGAGGATGACCGCGGTAGTGGAGGGGGGAAGTGACGGGCAGGGCGCTGTGGTCAAGGTCGTCGACCTGCACAAGGTCTACGATCCATCCCCCATCTGGATGAGGTTCCTGCTGCGCACCGCCGTGCGCTCCCCGGTCACTGCTCTGGACGGCCTGAGCCTCTCCCTTGGCAGAGGGCAGGTCATGGCGGTGGTGGGGCCCAACGGCGCCGGGAAGTCGACCCTGTTCCGCATCCTCACCGGGCTCACCACCGCTACCAGCGGCTCGGTCGAGGTGTGCGGGGTCGATGTGGCACGGGACCCGGTCCAGGTGAGGCGGCTGGTCGGGTTCCAACCGACCGAAGACCAGACCCTCTACCTGCGCCTGTCGTGCAACGAGAACCTCCGCTTCCATGGCCGCTTGCACGGGCTGCGGGGCAGGGTGCTGGAGCGGCGGATCCAGGACACCCTCGAGATGGTGGGCCTAGGAGGGGTGGGTGAACGCGTCGGCTTCGCTCTCTCGGCGGGGATGAGGGCCCGGCTCAACCTGGCTCGGGCGCTGCTGCACCGCCCCGCCCTCCTGATACTCGACGAGCCGACCGGGGCTGTCGACCCCGTCGGTTCCCATGAGCTGCTGCAGGTCATCCAGACAGCGGCACGGGAGGCCTCGACCGCCGTGCTGCTCAGCTCCCATCGCCTGGAGGAGATTGAGGCCCTTGACGACCAGGTCGCCCTGCTCAACAAGGGGAAGCTCGTCTACCAGGGAGACCTCGGGCAGTTGAGGAGAAGGTGGCAGCGTCCCACCTACGAGCTTTCCTTCGCCTCCTGGGGGCAGCTCCAGAGGGCCATCAGTGTGCTGACTGCTTCCGGCCTGCCCCTGGAGGTGGCTCGCACCGACGGCCGGGAGCTGACCGTCTCCTTCGACGGGCCTTTGGGGGAGGTGCTCTCCCAGCTCAACGGCCAACTGACAGGGCTTGCCTCCGTGCGGCCCTCGACCATCAGCCTGCGTGACCTGCTCATCCGCCTGGTCGACTCGCCTCACCGGCTGACCGACCATGCAGAGGCCCTGGAGGAGGCGCGATGAAGGGGATCGGCGATCGCGTCCGGCGAGCTGTGGGGACTATCAGCGCCTTCCTCCGCCTCGGCTACCAGGGGACCATCAGCTACCCGCTGACCTTCGTGGTCACCGAGATCGGCCTGGTTGCCCAGGTCTTCATCTACTTCTTCCTGTCCCGCATCGTGCACTCCCATGCCCCCGACGTCGGGGGCAACTACCTCGGGTTCGTCGCTGCCGGGCTCCTGGGCATGTTCGTGTTCACTGGAGGGATCCTCGGACTGGGCAGCCAGCTCGACATGGCCATCCAGCAGGGCCGGCTGGAGATGCTGCTGATAGAGCCCGTGGGCTGGGCGGTGCTCCCGGCTGCCATCGCCGCCTGGCCGATCTGCCTCAACCTGGTGGTGGGGTCGATCGTGATGCTGGTGGCGGTGGCCCTCGGTGCGCCCTTCCAGATCTCGGGCCTGCTGCCGGCCCTGGGCGTGGTCTTCCTGGGCTCCCTGGCCGGCTTGGCCCTGGGGACCGGCACGGCCAGCCTGCGGGTGCTGTCCAAGCGGTCCGATCCCGTGTGGATGCTCTATTCCACCATCGTGGGCATTGTGGCCGGCCAGGTGGTGCCCATCAACGTCCTGCCCCGGTTCCTCCGGGTCATTGCCTGGCTCATCCCGAGCACCTACGTCAACAGCGGGCTCCGCAAGGCCCTGATGCCCCATGCGGGAGGCATCTTCGGCCCCAGCGTGGGTCAGGCCCTCCTCCTCCTTCTCGCCTTCAACGTGGTGGTGTTCCCGGTCTCGGCGTGGCTGTTCACCCGAGCGCTGAACACCGGGCGCCGCTACGGGATCCTGGCCGGGTACTGAGCATCTGACGATGGGGGGGACGAGATGCCTGGTGGGCCAGCTTCGCAGGGATTGACCGGTCCGGCGGGGAGGTCATTTCGACCCGAGCCGCCGCGGCCTGCCCCCCGGCTGGTGAGCGTGATCATCCCGGTGCGAAACGCCGCCAAGACCCTGGGGGAGACCCTGGGTGGCCTGGCCAGGCAGGACTATCGGGGCCAGTGGGAGGTGATCGTGGCCGACAACGGCTCCTCCGACCGACCCGGGGAAGTGGTCTCGGAATGGTACGGGCGGCTGCCGGGCCTGCGCCTGGTGCATGCGGACGGGCGGCCCGGTGCGGCCCATGCCCGGAACGCGGCCCTGGCCGTCTCCGAGGGCGATCTCATCGCCTGCTGCGACGGCGACGACATCCCCTATGAGGCGTGGTTGGGCTCTCTCGTCGGGTTCGCCCGGCATGCAGACGGCGTCGGTGGATGCCGCGACATGGTGAGCCTGGACCGGCGCTGGCGGGGGGCCAGCCGGGTGGTGGGGACACCGGAGCGCCTACCCTCTGTGATGGAGTTCCTGCCCTTCTTGCCCGGCAACAACTGCGCCATATGGCGGTCGGCCCTGGAGGCGGTGGGAGGCTGGGACGAGGAGTTCCTCACTGGTGAGGACGTGGACCTCTCGTGGCGCCTCCAACTGGCCGGCTTCACTCTGAGCCCGGTGCCGGGAGCGGTGGTGGCGATCAGGCCCCGACCGACGGCTGCTGCGCACGCCCGCCAGTACTTCAGGTACGGACTGTCTAGACCCCAGCTCTACCGGAAGTACCGAGGCAGCGGCGTACCGCCTTCCTCCGCCCGGACCGCCGTGCGGATCTGGGCCTGGCTCGGCGCTCACGCCTACGAGAGCCTCCGCCGCGACACCCAGGCCCAATGGATCCGGATGGCCTCGTTGCAGGCAGGGCACCTCGTGGGAAGCTGGCGGTCGGGCGTGCTGTACCTCTAGTTGGAAGGGGTCCCGGCCGCTACACGCGCCCGCCCCTCCTGTCGTAGCCCAGGCGAGCCCCTAGGCGACGGGTGCGGAGGGCCACCAGCTGGCACTCCTGGGGGCTGGCCCCCAGGTCCGGGTCCCAGCCCCGCTCCCTGACCTCGATGACGCTGGAATCGATCTCCAGATGCAGGAAGCGGGCCAGGAGCCCCGTGGTGGAGCGGTCCCGAAGCAGGTCCTCATAGCGCACCAGGAAGCAATGAGGGTCGTTGTCTGCTGCATGCAGGAAGGCTGCCACCAGCCCGTTCCACAGATCGGCGAAGCCGCGGGCCGACACGAGAGGGTGGTCCGGCCACCTGTGATGGTAGATCCATGGCTTGCCGCTGTATGACCTCCAGGCGGCCACCGGATCCCGGACGAGGAGGACGATCCTGGCGTGGGGGAAGAGGGCCCGGAGGTAGGCGATCTCCAAGGCTCCGAGGCGAACCTCCTTGAATCCCCACCTCGTGTAGCCGAGGTCGCTGGCCGGGGCGGCGAGCCAGGCGCGGAGAAAGGCGCGGTGAGCTTCCAGGAGCCCGGCGGGGTTGGGGCAGATGTTGGCGATCCAGGAGGTCGACAGCTGCTGCGGCTCCGCACTGGGGCGATCATCGAGGATCCACTCCCGGGGGGGCCATTCCTGCCCGAAGGGGCGGAAGGACCGAGCAAGGGTCTGGACGAAGCCGGCCAAGTCGTGGGGCTCCCCCCATATGAGTGCCTGGCCGGAGGAGACGATCAGGCGCTGGAGAAGGGTGGAGCCGCTTCTCCAGCCCGAGGCCAGGACGAAGATGGGGTCATCAGCCGGCGCCGTGCGGAGGGAGGGAGCCCAGCGCTCGAGGTAGTGCTCGAGGCCGGCGTACGCAGAGGGGGCCCTTCGGCTCAAGGACCGGGCTCGGAAGATGAACGAAGGCTTGCCCGTGCGGGCCTCGATGGGCGCTGCCAGTCGCCGGAGGACAGGATGGTGGTAGAGCCGCCAGGCCGGGGGGAGGAGATGGTTCGCCGCTACCTGGGCAGGCTGGGGAAGCCGCCCGGTCACGAGCGTCATGAAGCCGCGCCTGGCGGTAGGGACGGGATGAGGCCGGTGGAGGCGGAAAGGGGTGCTGGCGCATGGGCGACCCTCGGCCGGCGCGGCACGCACACCAGCACGAGCAGCCAGGGCAGCATCTCCGTGCGCTCCCTGGCCACGATGCCCAGGTTGCCGATGCTGGCGAACAGGACGATCCACACCACGGTGAAGAGGAGGGCGCTCAGCAGGTAGGGCTGGCGGATGAGCGACCGGCCGGCGGCGGCCAGGCGGGGGAGGGAGGTGAGGATGAGCCCCAGGATGAACAGGTTCTCCGCCGACTGGCCAAGCTGGGTGAAGCCATGGGCGTGGATCGGGAGCGGCCTGATCAGCACGTCGTAGAAGTCCCGGGGGAAGGCGGTAGGGGACAGCGAGGTGGACGCCTGCTCGCTGGAGTTGAACTGCCCGATCTGGCTGCGGGCGGCTGTCCCGGTGTTCTTGGCGTTGGTCTGGAGCACCTTGTGCACGGAGTGCAGGCTCAGGCTGTGGAGGTGGAAGCTGTGCACGACCACCCCGGCGAGAAGCAGGCCCCCCACCAGGAGGACGAAGGCGCCAATCAGGCTCGAGATGGGGGTGACGGCCGATGCCTGCCGGGAGCGTCCCAGCGGGTAGGCCACGCCCACGGCCAGGATGGCCAGGAGGGCCAGGTGGGGGCGGATGATGCCCACCAGCCCCAGTCCCATGGCCAGGAACACCAATCCCCGCATCTGGCGCACCAGCAGGTAGGAACCGCCCAGGGCAGCCAGGCCCAGGGCGAGGAGGGTCAGGGAGTCCTTGCTCGGGGCTGCCGTCCAGAAGGCCAGGGAGGGCAGGAAGAAGAGCAGCCTGGCGTAGCGGCGGCTGTGGGCTTCGGGGAGAGAGACCCGAAAGGCCCGGTAGAAACAGACGAGCCCGAGGAAGGCGAGGAACGAGAAAACGAAGAAGGTCCCTAGCTCGGTGTGGCCGATGACGGCCTCCACCATGCCTGTGGCGATCCTGGTGGCCCCGTCGCCGATGAACCGGCCGGCCCGGAGGTGGAAGTCGCCCTGGTCGAGCTGCCGGGCCAGCCTCCCCCCGTAGCCGAAGTAGCCCACGGCGTCGGCCACGCCCCCGTAGAAGTACTTGATGACGAGGAGGTAGGCAGGAGCAGCGGCCAGCTTCACCGCTGCCCCCCACATGACCAGGCGGAACATGGTGGGGTCGGCGTCGGTGCGGGCCACCCTGGAGGCCACGAGGGGGGACACGAACAGGAGCAGGAGGAGGCCGATCACCCCACCCCACATGGCGTTGACCGAGACCGTCACGAGGCGCTCCGCAGCACCACGCGGGCTGAGGGCCAGCGGTCCAGGTCCAGCTCGGGATGGATCTGGGCCAGGCGAGCCAGGTCGGGAGCGTAAGCTTGGGCGAGCTCGGCCCGCCTCCGTTGGGAGAAGTCGGGCCCGCGGCCCGTGGTGGGGTTGACGGGCTTGCCCAGGCCTGTCGGTACCCAGGTGTCGTCCAGGTCGAGGAAGCGGAGCGTCCGCCCCAGGGCCTTGGCCGGCGCCTCCTTGCAGGCTTCGTACTGCAGGGCGAGCACTCGGCCCCGGTCGACGTTGGCCTCCAGGCGCTCCAGCTGCAGGGCGTACAGGCCCCGGGCGAAGGCATCGGCGGCCACCGCAGGTGTGACCCGTTCGCCTCTGGCCCGGTGGTGGGCCAGGCCGGAGCGGTACCGCTCGACGGGGTCCCTCAGCAGCACCAGTACCCGGGCCTGGGGGACGGCTCGGGCGAGGAGGGGGGCTGTCCAGTCCTGGTGCAGGTAGTCGGGCGTCCACTCGCCCACCTTCTTGCCGGGGGGGCGGGGGAACCAGCGGTGATACTCGGCCACGTCGCTCTCCTCGAAGCCACCGGCCCAGAAGCGATCGAAGAAATGGCGCTCCTTGTGGAAGCCCGGGTGCTCGTACACCTCGGGGTGCCTGGCAAGGAGCGAGTGCCACCAGGTCGTGCCGGCCTTCTGCACCCCCACGCCGACGAAGTCGGGCGCCCCGGTGAGAAGCCCGGGGGCGTCAGGGGCTCGGTGGTCGAACCGCGGGTGCCAGGGCGCCGGCCGGCCCAGGGCGGCGAGGACGCCCTCCCGCCGGACGGGCGCGAGCCTGAGCCACGCTTCCCTCAGCATCCTTGCCCCCCAGGAGAGCGGAGCTCGCTCAGGAAGCAAAGCCGAGGCGGCGCCGGGCAAAGGCCACCAGGGCCACTCCGGCCGCTATGAGCAGCAGGCCCACGATCACCATGGCAGCGATGTCCGCCCCGGTGAAGGCCAGTTGCCCCGTCGGCGGCCCGCTGGTGAAGGTGAGACGGGCAACGGTGGTTGGTGTGGTGTGGGTGGGGGTCACCGGCGGCAGGGTCCCGGGTGGGTACTTGGGGCCGGCGGCGAAAGCAGGGAGGGTGCCCGTAAGGAAAGCCCCCATCCCCGCGAGAATTGACGCGACTGCTATGCCAAACCGTCTCATCGGCTCTCCCTCCCTATGTGAGCCGCCACCCCCCGTGGTGTGGCACGCTGAACTCCGATCATAGACCAATCGTGCGAGCTATTGCCAGCAAGCGGGCACAAATAGTGCAGTGTCACGAGGCTCTTTTCGCTATTCGTATTTAGTAGATGACACATAGTGATGTCAGCGGCGGGCGGCCCACACCAGGTTCAAGGTGTGGTCCCAGGCCAGGGTGGTCGTGGTGGAAGGGCCCTGGAGGCGCCAGCCCGGGCCCGCCAAGGAAAGGGTCAGCGGCATCGGGAAGGCCCGGGGCTGGGGGACGAGGCGCAGGACCAGGTGCCCACCCGAGACGGCATGGGGCAGGGTGGTGGTGAACGAGGCCGTCGAGGTGGTCGCCGGGTTGGCCACCACGTTCCGCTCGGCCAGCTCGAGGCCCGACTCCGGCAGGCCGTGAGGTTGGTAGGAGCCGGCCGGGCTCCAGAAGTAGACCCGGGCCAGGTACTGGCCCGCCCGGGCCTGGTACTGCTGGGGCCCGAACTGGTACGAGGGCTGGGCTCCGGCAGGGGCCGTGTTCACCACGGACACCGTGGTGGTGATGACCGCGGTCCCGTCGGGCTGGAGGTGCACGGCCATGGCCACCCGGGGCCTCACGAAGTAGTCGAGCTTGGTGGCGGTGGCGTTCTCCACGGCCAGGTGGAAGGTGCGGCTGGGCAGGGTCCGGGCGGGCCCCCCGCCCAGGTCCTGGGTGGCAAAGACCCGCTCCAGTCCGGGGGCGGCGCTGTAGAGCTGGAGGTGGCCGCCGGCCACGGCCCTCGTCAGGGCCTCCCCCAGGGCCACGGGGTCGTAGCCCCCGGCCTGGAGCCGGCTGAACACCGCCCGCACCACCCGGGACAGCTCGGCCCGCCGGTCCGGGGTCTGGGACCCGAGGGGGTAGCGCTGGTAGAGCTGGTCGAGCAGCACCGGCACGGCGTTCTGGGCTCCCAGGGGAGTGGCCAGTCCCGGTACCCTGACCGGCCCGGTCACGCCCAGGATGTCGGCCAGGGCGGGCACGTCGATGCCGATGACCCCGTTCACGTGGCGGCCGGTGGCGGCCGCGTACATGGCAACCATCAGGCGGCCCGAGAGCGGGAAGTCGGCGGTGGCGTTGACGGACTGCCAGAGCTGGGCCGGCCCCAGGTCCCCGAAGTAGGCCCGGGTGCCGGCGGGGAGCGGCACCGGGACAGGGCGGTGCAGCAGGAGCTGGGCCACCGAGCCGTGCGGCCCGAGGTGGATGCGCCCACCGGCGAAGGTGGCGGTGGCATAGGAGCTGATGATCCCCTGGTCCCTCATCTCGGCGTTGTTCTCCACCGCCACCAGGTCGAACTGCGGACCGGCGGCACCGAGGAAGCGGTCGAGGGCGGCCAGGGTCCTGCCCGTGCTCGACAGCTTGGACGCCGCCGCCGCCGCCACCTGGTCGAGCTGGGTGCGGGCGTGAGCCAGGGGAGGGAGGAGCAGCAGGTTGGGGGGGCGTTCCAGGGCCCTCAGGGCCGTGCCGGCCCGGGTGGCGGCGCCGGCCAGCTGCGCCACGCCGGCGACCGGTATGCGGCCCCGCTCGGAGGGCGCCTGCGCCTGGCCCTCGAAGCGGTCCGCCGCCCTGAGCAGGCCGAGGGCGATGGTCGATCCCGACCTCACGTCGGCCGCCAGCGCCACCGTGGCGTCCCGCTGGTCCGAGGCCCAGGGCACGAACCCCAGCACGTCGAGCCCCCACGATCCCTGGAGGCGGGCCTGGGCGGCGGCGGCATCGGCAGCGGCGCTGGAGGCCGCCTGCTCGGCGGCGGCCCGTCCCTGCCGGCTGGCCAGGGTGGCCAGGTCGAGGCTGGTAGCGGACTGGAGGGCGCCTCGTGCCTCCGCCAGGTCGCGGTGGGCCGCCAGCAGGGGCCTCACCGAGGCCACGGCAGCCGCTATCACCACCACCACCGCCACGGCCACCAGGGCCGCCACCGCCCTCCACACCCCACGACGGTGCTGCCGACGATCCAGCCCCCCCGTCTGCGGGGCGTCCATCACGACGCCCGAACGCATAACACGACGACTGTACACGGGGTGAGGGACGAGATGGGGTCGGGGGCTGGCCGGCGCCGGTGACCACTTGCGCGAGCTGGCGGTGCTCTATAGTGTCGCCCAGACGCACCCCAGGCCGATGAGGCCGCGACTTCGAGAGGGGGAGTGGGGTGAGAGGGGGGATTCCACGGATGGCCGGGCGGTCCGGCACGACCCTTGCTCTTCTCCTGCCCCTCCACGTTGCGTGCACCCGGCCGTCCAGGAAAGGTAGGCACCAATGCTTCTAGGGTTCCTGCAGGGCACCGACCTGCTGATCGTGCTGGCGATCGTCGCCCTCATGTTCGGCGGCAGCCAGCTCCCCAAGCTGGCCCGGTCCCTCGGGTCGGCCTCCCACGAGTTCAAGAAGGCCGTCGAGGAAGGGCAGGCCGAGGGGGCCAAGGGCGAGGGGGACAGGGCCGCCAGCAGCGCCGGCCAGGACGCCGGCGACCCGGTGCCCACCGCCTGAGAGAGTCCGAGGCGCCTTCCGGTGGGTGACCTGAGCCCCATCAAGATCCTTGTCGTGCTGGTCGTGGCCCTGGTGGTGCTCGGCCCCGAGAAGCTGCCCGACATGGCGAGGAAGGCCGGCAGGACCTGGAACGACCTGCGCCGCTTCCGGGACCACATGCACTCGGAGGTGCGCGAGGTGATTGGCGACGTGCCCGGCCTGGACCAGGTCCACCGGCTGCCCGGCATCCGCTCGACGGTGGCGGCCTCTCTCCTGGCCCCCCCTCCCCAGGTGGCGGCACCCGGCAACGGTCCGGGAGCCGAGGGTACCAGCGGGACGGGCGGCCCCCCGCGGCGGCGGTCGGCGCCACCCGGGCCGGAGGAGGGCTCCATCCTCGACCCGGGCGACCCCGGGCTCAACTGAGGGCCGAGAGGGGGAGGCTCTGGCATGACGGTGCCGGTGATGGGTCCGGCGCGGGCCCGGCGAGCGGCTCGCCCCGCGCCCAACGAGATGACGCTGGTGGAGCACCTTGCCGAGCTCCGCCGGAGGCTGGTGATCTCCATCCTGGCCGGCCTGGCCGGTGCCGTCGTGGCCTTTGCCCTCTACAACCACATCCTGGGCGTCCTGGTCCACCCCTACTGCTCCAGCCCCCTCCACGCCCAGCGGGCCTGTGACCTCTACATCACGGGCCCTCTGCAGGGGTTCTCGATCCGGGTGAAGGTGGCTGTCTACGGGGGCATCTTCCTGGCCTCGCCGGTGATCCTGTGGCAGGTGTGGCGCTTCATCACCCCCGGGCTGCATCCAAGGGAGAAGCGCTATGCCGTCCCCTTCATCCTCAGCTCCATGGTCCTGTTCACCACCGGGGCGGCCACTGCCTATCTCGTGTCGGACAAGGCCCTCCAGTTCCTGGGCACGGTGGGGGGCCCTCACCTGAAGCAGCTGTACAGCCCCAACGCCTACGTGAGCCTCATCGTGCTCCTGATGGTGGCCTTCGGCCTGGCCTTCGAGCTGCCCGTGGTGCTCATCTGCCTCGAGCTGGCCGGCGTGCTGTCGCCGGCCCGCCTGGCCAGGTGGCGGCGCAAGGCCATCGTCGTGATCTTCGCCGTGGCGGCCATCTTCATCCCCAGCTCGGACCCCTTCTCGCTGTTCGCCATGGCCATACCCATGTGCCTGTTCTACGAGATGGCCATCGTGGTGGGGAAGGTGCTCCAGCGCCAGCCGAAGCTGCCCTCGGGCTAGCGGTGGGGGATCGGGGCCGGGCGCCGTCAGCCCGGGTTGCTGAGCTTGGGCTCGAGCCGGGGGTCCCAGGCGGGCTCGACCCAGTGCACCCGAAGCCGCCAGGCCCGCCCCCGGCAGGCGACGGCTCCCAGGTAGCCCTCCCCCAGAGGAAGGGAAGCCAGCCGCCACGACCGGGAGCGGGAGCCTGCGCTCCGGATGCGGGCGCCGGCCATCCCCACCGTCAGGGAGCTGGGCGCCAGGCGCACCCCCGGTGACATGGCCTGGTCAACGGCGGCCTTGCGGACCCATATGCGCCGCCAGGCCTGGGCCCGCTCCTCTGGGGCCAGCTGGCTGAGCACGTACTGCTCGGGGGGGGAGCACGTGCTGGCGGCCACGGAGGGGTCGAAGGGCTCCAGGGAAGGGCCTTCGATGTGGACCCCCACCGGCCGGCGGGCCAGGGCGCAGGCCACCAGGGAGCCGCCGTGGGCCTGGCTGACGTGGAGGCCGGAGGCGGGGTGGACGAGACGGGGCCTGTGGTCCTCGTCCGCCAGGGCCACCTCCTTCGGAGCGCACCCCAGGGTCTGGGCCAGCACCTGGCGCAGGAGTGCCCGGCCGGCGATGAACCCTCGGCGCTCGCCTTCCCCCCGGCGGCGCTGGCTCCAGGCCACCTCGGCCTGGCTCAGAAGTCCCGCCCACTCCCGGGGAGGAAGGACGGGGGGCACGAGGGGGTCAGTGCCGCTCCGGGTCGGGCGGGCGGCGCTTCCCGGGCCGGGAACGCCCAGCCCGGCGGCCGGTCCCGGGGCGCCAGGGTCAAGGCCCCGGATGGTGGAGGCCTTCCGGGCGGGGGGGAGGGACATCAGCCACACGTGCACGGCGAAGGGCGAGGGTCGCCAGGTGCCCGGGTTCCCGCCCGTTCGACCCGAAAGAGAGGTCCGCCCCCAAGGCGTGGGAGAGGGCACCCCCGCAGGTTATCGCTGCCGGTGGGGGGATCCCGGGGGCACGACATGTGCTTCTGGGCATGCACGGGAAGCGGGAAGCCGCTACTATGTGTCGGAACTGGGCTGGGCAATGGGGCCTGTCACGCCAAATGGGGGGGATAATGCCACAGAGAGTGAGGATAGGTAGGCGTTCGGTGCTGCGAGCCGCCTCGCTCTCCACGGTATCTCTCGCCACGGCTGTGGGCCTGGTTGAAGCGGATCGTGGCCACCACCGGTCGGGGCCGGCAACCGGCCCGGGGCCGGTGCCCGCCGGGCGGGACGGGGCGGCGGTCATTTGGCAGCCCGCTCGGGGGAGTGGCCCCGAGCGCGGTATGGGCCCAGAACCGCGCGCCTTGCGCGCGGCCAACGAGGGGAGGACACTTTGGTAATGGTCACCGAGGACAGCGTCGAAGACTCCGAGGTCTACGGCATCACACTGGGAGCGAGGCTCCGAGCTGTCCGCAAGCAAAAGCGGCTCTCCCTCCAGGACGTGGAAGCCCTCTCCAACCAGGAGTTCAAGGCTTCGGTCCTGGGCGCCTACGAGCGCGGCCAGCGCCGTATCGCGGTGCCGCGCCTGCAGCGCCTGGCCGGCATATACAAGGTGCCGGTTGACCAGCTTTTGCCGGAGGCGGCTGACATGGGGTACGAGACCCGCGACTTCCGGCGGTGGGGCGTCGACACGGAGCGTGCCATCATCGACCTCACCAAGCTGGAGACCGTGAGCGGGCCCGAGCGCGACGTCATCCAGCGCTATGTCCGCTCCATCGAGGTCCAGCGCCAGGACTTCAACGGCCGCATGCTCACGATCCGCCACGATGACCTGCGGCTGATCGCCGCCCTCTTCGAGCGGTCGCCGGCTGGCATGATCGAGCGCCTCGAGGAGCTGGGCCTGCTCGTTAGAAGCCCCTCCTGACAGCAGGGCTTTTACAGGCCCGTTCTCAGAGCCCGCTGCGGTGGGGCAGTGGTGGGTGAGGGGGCGGGTCCAAGGTCCCCCGGTCCGTGCTGGGCGGGCCGGGGAAGCCCTGGTGCTGGGAGCGGGTTGCCAAGGGGGGCGCCAGGCCAGGCTGTACCGCCGTGCCCGGTGCCGCCAACCCGGCTGGCGGGGAGCCTCCGGGCGGGACGGCGCCGTTCCCCGGCTGGTCGTCGGGCCCGGCGGCCATGGTGGCCGGCTCCTCTCGGGCTCTCCGGCGGTTGAGCTCCCGCTCGATGCTGCCCACGTTCCGCCTCAGGGGGACCAGCATGGCCACCACCAGGGCGAACTGGGCGGCGCCGGCGAAGTAGAGGGGTGCCCGCAGGTTGATGCCGTGGGCCAGTGCACCGCCAACCAGGGCGCCTATGGGGATGGCACCCCACACGGCTGTGCGGAATACGTTGCTCACCCTCCCCAGCATCTCGTTGGGTATGTAGCGCTGGCGGAGGGTGACGCTGGCAACGGTTCCCGTGGCCACGCACAACGCCTCGACCGTGAAGGCCACCTGGGCCACTCCCCACGAGGTGGCCACCGCCATGACCAGGTAGGCAACGGCGGCCAGCACGCCGGCCAGGGTGAGGATAGAGGCCGTGCTGAAGCGGCTCTGGAGGCGGGGGGCGACGAACCCGCCTGCCACGTTGCCCACGGCGGCCACGCCGAGGAAGTAGCCGTAGCCGGCCTGGGAGAGGTGCAGGTCGGCCAGCACGTAGAGGACGAGGGGCCCCAGCACCATGGCCTGGAAGAAGGCCAGGCCGGCGGTCAAGGTAGTGAGGACCCGGAGCAGGGGGCTGCGGCCGAAGAACGATAGCCCTTCGGCCATCTCCCGTCTGAAGGACCTCCCCACCGCCCGCTCACGAGGCCTGAACCGGCCCCGGAGGCCGATGAGCAGGGCACCCGAGGCCAGGAAGCTGGCCCCGTCGGCCACGAAGGGGACCAGCCGGCCCAGGGAGAAGACCAGCCCGCCGATGGCAGGGCCCACCATGTGCCCGCCGGTCGTGGAGCTGGCCGTGAGCAGGCCGTTGGCCCGAGAAAGCTGGTCCTCCTCGGCAAGCTGGGGGATGGCCGGCTGGGCCGCCCCCATGTACACGGTCTCGAAGACCCCCAAGAGGAAGGCCAGCACGAACAGCAGGAAGATCGTCAGGTGCCCGGTGGCCAGCAAGGCCGAGACAGCCGCCATGACCCCCATACGAGCTATATCGGCAACCGCCATGGCCCGGGCCGGGTTCAGCCGGTCCACAAGGGTCCCCATGGGGATGGCCACCAGGAGCCAGGGCAGCGACTCCACCGTGACAACCGTGGCCACGAGGAGGGCATCGCGGGTCAACACTGCCGCCAGCAGCGGCAGTGCGGCCAAGGCCAAGCCGTCCCCCAAGCTGGACACCGTGGTCGCCGACCACAGGACCCAATAGGGACGCCCCAAAGTCCCCTTGTGCCTCCCGGTCACCGAGGCGACGCTATCCCAAACAGAAACATGGTGTGCGCTGGACCCACGTCGCCGTCTCCCTCTCGGGGTCCCGGCCACGTGGAAGCGCCCGGCCTATCTCAGCCCCACCTGCAGTCACGCATGAAGACGCCTCCTCTCTCGTCCCCAGTCCGGGGAGAGCTATTCCCCGGATGTTGTCACTAAATGCCCCGCCATCGAGACGAAGGAATTATGGCATATGGAACGGCCGCGTGTCCAGCCCAAACCATGACTGACCGTGACCCCTCAATAGCGTCTAGTCACGAAAGGAGAAAGATGGGACAAGGGGCGCGTGGAGCCGCCGCCTCGGTGGTGGCCGCCGAGGACTAGACTGCCCGCCACGAGCACGACCCGAGCCCCCGCTCGGCGGGGAACCCAGTGGAGGGGGCGCATACCGGTCCGGGCCCTCAGGCTGGTGGACGCCCCGACGGTCCGCGTGCACCTGTTCAGCGCGCTCCTGGCAGGCTGTGCCGCGGTCCTGGTCTCCCAGTCGGACGCCCCCCTGGCCCCCCTACCCGGCCTGGTGAGCGTGCCCTGGCCGGCTCTGGCGGCTGCCTTCCTGGTGGCCGAGATCGCCACCGTCCAGGTGGCGGTATTGGAGCAGTCGGTGGTGCTCAGTCTCACCGAAATCCCCCTGGTCGTCGGCCTCCTATTGGCCAGCCCGATCGGGCTGATCGGCGCCTGGCTTTTGGGGTCAGGGTTGGCGCAGACTTTCGCCCTCCGACGGTCTCCAAGCAAAGTCGCGTTCAACCTGGCCAAGGTGGCCTTCCAGGCCGCCACGGTGGTCCTCGTCTACCGGCTCATCCTCGGCCACCACCCCCCCCTCGGCCCCTGGGGATGGCTGGCGGCCATCTGCGCCGTGCTGGTCGGCGGGGGCCTGGCCTTCGCCTCGGTCGCGGGGGTCATCTCCCTGGTCGAGGGGCGCATCCCCCGGCCCTTCCCCCTGGCCGACGGCATCGTCGTCCTGATGACGGCCGTGGTGGCGGCCTGCCTGTCCCTTCTCGGCATCATCGTGGCCAAGGCGCAGCTGTCGGCCCTCGGGCTCCTGTTTGCCGCCGGGGCCCTGGTCTTCCTGGTCCTGCGCTCCTATGCCGTGCTGCGCAAGCGCCACCAGACCCTCCAGGCTCTCTACACCTTCACCCGCCAGGTCAACGAGGCCCCCGACCAGGAGGCCAGGACGCGGGCCATCCTGTCGGGCACCAGGGAGATCCTGCGGGTGGACGAGGTGGCCCTGGCCGTCCCGGACCCCGACGGGGGCCTGCGGGTCACGAGGATGGACCCCTCCTCGACGTTCACCACCACCCGCCGGGTCGAGCCCCCGCCGGCCTTCGCCCGGGTGCTCTCCACCGGCAGGACGGTGGCCGTGTCGCGCTCCTCCTCCCCTGCCGACCGCGAGGTGCCCTGGCAGGGGGAGCTTGCCTCTCCCGGGCTGTCCGAGCTCCTGGTGGCACCGCTCAGCGGTCGCGGGGGGGTTTTCGGCCTGCTCACGGTGGCCAACCGGGTGGGGAGCACCAAGTCGCTCGGGCCCGAGGAGCGGGAGTTCTTCGAGGTCCTGGCCGGCCACGCCGGCGTGAACATCGACAACGACCGGCTGGTCGAGCGGCTGCGCCAGGAGGTGGGGGAGCGGGCCTACGAGGCCACCCACGACGCCCTGACGGGGCTGGCCAACCGGGCCCTCCTCACCCAGCGGATGGGGGAGGTGCTGGAGGCCGACGACCCCTCGGCTGCTCTCCTCCTCATCGACCTGGACCGCTTCAAGGAGGTGAACGACACCCTGGGCCACCACCACGGGGACCTGCTGCTGTGCCAGGCGGCGGCCAGGCTGCGGGCCCTGTGCGACTCGGGCGACCTGGTGGCCCGGCTCGGCGGCGACGAGTTCGCCGTGCTCATGCCGGGGAAGGCGGACCGCGTCCAGGCCCTGGAGCAGGCCCGGCTGATCGGGGCCGCCCTTCAAGCCCCCTATCCCATCGGGGACGTGACGGTGGAGGTGGCGGCCAGCGTGGGCGTGGTCACCTCGCCCAGCGACGGCCTCACCTCCGCCACCCTCCTCCAGAGGGCGGACGTGGCCATGTACCGGGCCAAGGCCGAGGGGGCCGGCGTCGTGGCCATGGCCTACGACCCCGCCCAGGACCACCACAGCCGGCGCCGGCTCAGCCTGGCCGGCGAGCTCCGCCTGGCTGTCGAAGAGGGGGGGCTGGACGTCGTGTTCCAGCCCATCGCCAGCCTGGCCGACGGCCGGGTGACGGGGGTCGAGGCCCTGGTCCGCTGGTCCCATCCCACCATGGGCACCGTGTCGGTGGACGACACCATCGCCACCGCCGAGCGGACCGGCCTGATCTGGCCCCTGACCCAGCTGGTGCTAAGCCAGGCCCTCGCCCAGTGCGCCAGGTGGCGGGCCCGGGGGCTGGACCTGGACGTCCAGGTCAACCTCTCTCCCCGTAGCCTGCACGACGCCGAGCTGGGGGCCAAGATCAGAGCCGAGCTGCAGCGGGCCGGGGTGCCCCCGGAGGCCCTCACCCTGGAGATAACCGAGAGCAGCCTGGTAACCGACGTGGAACGGTCGGTGGAGGTCCTGGAGCGGCTCCGGTCCGCCGGGGTGCTCGTGGCCATCGACGACTTCGGGGTGGGCCACGCCTCCCTCACCTACCTGCGGCGCCTGCCCTGCGACGTGATCAAGCTGGACCGGTCGTTCGTGAAGGGCATGTCCACCAACCGCACCGATCGCATCATCGTGAGCTCGACCATCGTCCTGGCCCACAGCCTGCGCCTCCAGGTGGTGGCCGAGGGAGTGGGGGACGCCGAGTCCTGGACGCGCTTGCGGATCCTCGGGTGCAACGCCGCCCAAGGCCATTTCGTCGCCCCGGCGCTGCCCGGGGACGAGGTGGAGGCCTGGCTGGCGGACTGGGAGCAGCGCCGCCTGGGCCTGCAGGCCTTGCGCCGGAGGAGGACCGGGCCCGCTGCCGATCAGGCACCGGCTCCGCCGCCGGGACAGGAACCGGTCCATCTTCCCGCGGATGGGCCGGCCCCGGCCCAGGCACCCGTCCCCGGCGGGACGCCCGCTCCGCTGGCAGGCCAGCGGAGCCCGGTGGCCCAGGACCCTCCGCCCAACGGCCGAGGGTCCCCGAAGCCGCCCCAGCGGCCTGCTAGGGTGCAGGGCTGACCCCCGCGGGCCGGCCCGGGCAGTAGGCCGGGAGCCCGCGAGGTCCGAACCGTCAAGTGGGTCCGGTGAGGCCCGTACGGATCAGGAGGCCAGGTGGCGGAGAGAGAGCGCAGGTTGACGCCCCACAGACGGGGCGTTTTTGTTGCCCGGGCCCAGGTCATGACGGCCGAGGACGTCCAGCGAGCCCTCACCCGCATCGCCCACGAGATCGTGGAGCGCAACCGGGGCTTGGATGGCGTGGTGCTGGTCGGCCTGCAGACCGGAGGGGTGCCTCTGGCCCACCGGCTGGGCCGGGTGCTGGAGGAGGTGGCCGGGGTTCCGGTGCCGGTGGGCAGCCTGGACGTGGCCCTGTACCGGGACGACATAGGGCTGCGCCCCGTGCTCCCCGAGGCGGTCACCGATGTGAGCTTCGACCTCACCGGGCGCACCGTCGTGCTGGTGGACGACGTGTTGTTCACCGGCCGCACCGTGCGGGCCGCCCTCAATGCCCTCTCCGACTACGGCCGGGCCCGAGCCGTCCAGCTGGCGGTGATGGTGGACCGTGGCCACCGTGAGCTGCCCATCAGGCCCGACTACGTGGGCAAGAACCTGCCTACCCGCCGCGACGAGCTGGTCGATGTCAGCGACGCCGGCGTGAGCATCGGGGACATGGTGCCCCGGTGAGCGCCGCCCTGGCACCGGCGCCGGGCCACGATGGTGGCCGGGCCCACCTCCTGTCCGTGGCCGACCTGGGCCGCGAGGGCATCGAGGAGGTCCTGCAGCTCACCGACTCCTTCAGCGAGGTGAGCGACCGGGCCATCCCCAAGGTGCCGGCCCTCAGGGGCAAGACGGTGGCCTCCCTGTTCTTCGAGGACTCCACCCGCACGAGGCTCTCCTTCGAGGCGGCGGCCAAGCGGCTCTCCGCCGACACCATGACCTTTGCCGCCTCGAGCTCCTCGCTCAACAAGGGAGAATCCCTGCGGGACACCGTGCAGACCATCGACGCCATGGGCGTGGACGCCATGGTGGTGAGGCACCGCTCATCGGGGGTGCCCTGGCAGGTCGCCCGCTGGACCCGGGCCTCGGTCATCAACGCCGGCGACGGGTGGCACGAGCATCCCACCCAGGCCCTGCTGGACTGCTACACCCTGCGCCAGGCGGCCAGGGACGGCCGGCCGGGATGGGCGGGCCGGGTCGGCGAGACCGGCCTCGAGGGGTTGCGCATCGCCATCGTGGGTGACATCGAGCACAGCCGGGTGGCGCGCTCGGACGTGGCCGCCTTCTCCATGCTCGGGGCCGAGGTGACCCTGGTGGGACCGCCCACCCTCCTGCCCTCGTCGCTCTCGGGTTGGCCGGTGTCGGTGAGCCACGACCTGGACGACGTCCTGCCCAAGGTGGACGTGGTCTACCTGCTCCGGCTGCAGGCGGAGCGCATCCACGAGTCGCTCCTCCCCTCACTCCGTGAGTACACGGCCCGCTACGGGCTCACCCGGAGCCGTGCCGCCCGGCTCAGCGAGGGAAGCCTGGTCATGCACCCCGGCCCCATGAACCGGGG
>JAJPHD010000016.1 GCA_021325455.1 Actinomycetota bacterium | reverse complement strand
CTCCTCCACCTCGTTCCGGACCGTTCGACAGGCCGAGAACGTAGGCAGGAAGCGGCGTTGCTCGCGTCCGAGCTGGTCCGCCCACCCACGGATCCGTCAGGAGAGTCCTTTTCTGGCGCTCGGTACCCACGACGAGATCGCAGAGCACCTTCTCGCCTGCCGGAACCGCTGGGGGATCTCCTACTACGTGGTGCGTGACATCGAGGCCTTCGCTCCGGTCATCGACGCCCTCCGTCGAGAGGACCGGTTGTCATGACCAGGCTTGCTCGCATCGAGGACGTCCATCGGCTCGACCTCGGCTTCTTCGTGCGACCGGGAGCTGAAACCGGCACCGGCCGGCCCCGGGTCGAGGCCGTCTACGGCTACCTCGTCACCCACCCCGAGCTCACCGTCATCTTCGACACGGGGATCGGCGCTGCGGATCCCGAGAGCGAGGCGCACTACCAGCCCCACCGGCGGCCCCTCGAAGTGGCCTGCAGTGATGCAGGATACGGCATCGACACGATCGACGTCGTCGTGAACAGCCACCTGCACTTCGACCACTGCGGCGCGAACCCCGCCCTTGCCGGGCGGCGCATCGTCGTGCAGTCGACCGAGCTCGAGGCGGCAGCCGGCGCGAACTACACCTTCCCCGAGCTCATCGACTTCGACGGCGCGACCTACGACCGCATCGACGGAGAGGCCGAGATCGCCGACGGCCTGGTCGTGCTCCCCACCCCCGGGCACAGCCCGGGGCATCAGTCCCTCGTCGTGCGCGCCCAGGACGGCACGTTGCTGATAGCCGGGCAGGCGATGGACTTTTCGGCGACGGCGAGGGCGGGGGCGGTGAGTGGCTGTGCGTCTGCGTATGCGAGCGCACACCTCGCCCGCCGGGCAACCCGGCGCGTTGGCCGACCCCTCGCGCCCTGGCCTGACTGGCTCGATCGCATCGAGCAGTTCGATCCGGCCAGAGTGGTTTTCGCCCACGACGGCGCGACCTTTGCGCCAGAGATCACTACCGACCACTGATGGCGCTCGCCGGCCGATGGCTGAATGGCGCGCCGGGCAGGGACCAATCTGGGATGGGAGGCTCATCGGGTGAGCGATGAGCGAACCTTGGGGGCGCTTCTGGCGGGGCTGTCGCCGCGGCGCCGCCCGGGCGAGTACGTCTTCGTCGTCGCCGACACGAACAAGCCTGTGGCAGACGGGGCCATCATGGCCAGCATCGTCGAGGCCGAGGGACTTAGCCTCCTACTCCGCCGCCGCGACGCCGACCAAGCTGGATTGCCCTACGAGCTCGTAGCTGGCTGGATCACCCTGGAGGTACGCTCGGCGCTGGACGCCGTCGGCCTCTGGAAGGTTGCGTCGGCCACGTCGAGTGACATACCCATCGGTGCCAGCGAGCTTCCGCTCAGCCTGGGCCGGCGTTTGCAGTCAGCTTCACCAGGTGGGCCAGAAGGGCCGACAGGCCCCCTCGCCGCAACACGGACCGTTGTTGCCCCGAGCCGCCCCCCTCACGGACCATCCGCTCGATCCCCAAGAGAGCATCGAGGCAGTCCAGGTCCCGGGCCCAGGGCGAGACCCTCGTCACCACCTCACCCGCCACTTCGGCAAGACGGCGGTCCTCGCCTGCGTACCGGACAGTGGCCCCCACTCCGTCCCTGCTGGCCCGAAAGCTCGACCATTCCACCACGTCGGACATGGCTGGCTCGGGGAACCTGGCCTCTGCGAGGGCTGCTGCGGAGGCCTGGATCAGAGCCGCCAGGGCAGCCACGTCCTCCAGGGAAGACTGGGCGTCCATCTCCCTCACCTCCACTGTCCCCAGCCGCGGATGGAGCCTCACGTCCCACCATACGAAGGTGTAATCCGGCACTTGGGCCGCCCTCACCACCTCTTCGACGCCCTGCCAGTAGGCCTCGAAGGAGGGGAAGGCAGGCGGGACACCCCGGGTCGGGTACGCCCGCACCAAGGCTGCCCGTGAGCTGGCCAGGCCGGAGTCCCGGCCGAACCAGTAGGGCGAGTTGGCGGCCAGGCCGGCGAACAACGGAAGCAGTTCCCGCAGTCCGTTGTAGACGCGGACCGCTGTAGCCGGGTCGGGCAACCCGATATGCACGTGGAGGGCTGCTTCCGGAGTCCGGGCCACGAGGCCACGGAACATCTCCCTTACCTGGAGGTAGCGGGGTTCAGGCACCAGCTCGGCGTCCCCCGGCGAGCCGGCGGGATGGACCCCGCAGCCCATGAGCGTGGCGCCGGCCTGCCGGGCCGCCGCCCGGGCCCGGGCCAGGGCGGCAACGGCCTCACCCACCGTCTCCGCTCGCCCCGACCGCAGCTCCAGCTGGGCAGCGTACAGCTCATGGTCCACAAGTTCTCGACCCACGGCGCAACGGGCCAGGACCTCGTCCGCCACCGGTGCCAGGCGCCCGGTCTTCGGGTCGACCAGCAGCAGCTCCTCCTCGATCCCCACGGAGAACCCGTGGCGGAAATCATGGCCGCCGCTCCTATTCGTGCCAGCTCTCCTCACGGGCATAGAACGGTCGGCCAATGCGAGCCTCCCAGGCCAGCACCCGGTCCAGGCTCACCCCGTCCACCCTCCGCCGTACCGCCTCGATCATGGCCACCACGACATCCAAGGAATCCACGTCGAAGAGGAGATAGAAGATCGGACGGTCGGTCTGGGTCGGCCCAACTGTCAGTGCGTCATCACACAAAGAGGCCACGACTCGGGCTCCCAGCTCCTCCCACTCGGCGAGGACGGCCCGGAGGCGGGGCCGCAAGGTCTGCTCCTTGTCCTCCGGTGATGCCGTGAACCAGCTCTCGAGGGGGTATCCCGCCATGAGGACCCTGTAGGGCCTGTGGAGGCGCCTCTCACTCGCCGGTGGGGTCACTGCCCCATTCCTCACACCAGCCCTGGCCCGGGACGCAGGGTGATCTCCTGTCCGCTCTTCCAGACCTGGCGCACCTCCGCCAGAGCGCCGATCCGCTCGAGGGGATTGCTGCCCACTACGACCAGGTCGGCGAGCTTTCCCCGTTCCAGGCTGCCTAACCAGCCGTCTGCTCTCACCACCCGCGCCACCTCGTTCGTGGCGGCAGCCAGCGCCTGGGCGGGGGTAGCCCCGTTGTCCACCATCAGCTCAAGCTCCCGCACCAGGCCGATGGTCTTACCCGACCGCTCTATCCCGACTGGCCCGTCCGGCTCGGGTAAGTCGTCGACGCCGGCGATGAAGGGCACCCCGGCTGACACCGCCTCGCGGAACATCCGGTGATGGTTCCGACGGGCTTCGTCGGCATTGCGCACGAACCATGACGGGAAGGGCCCAGCTGCCAGCCATGCGGGGTCCCATGCCTCCGTGACGGCCAGGTTGGGGCAGAAGGTGGTGCCGCACGAAGCCATGGCAGACACCCCTTCCTCGGTCACTGCGAAGCCATGCTCGATGGTGTCGACACCGAGCTCGGCTGCCATGACCACCGTCTCGTCACCCATGGCATGGACCACCACCGGCTTCCCCCAGCGGTGCGCCTCCTCGACCACCGCCGCCAGCTCCTCCCGATTGCAGAGGCCGTGCGTGATGCTGTCGGAGCGCCATGGGATCCCACCCGAGGCAAGGATCTTCACCTGATCCACCCCGGCTTGGATCATCCGGCGGGTCATGCGCCGGAACTCGTCCGTGCCAGCTGCATACCGGCTCCACATGACGTCGCCCGATGCGAAGATCCGGGGACCCTCTATCGTGCCGGCCTCTATGGCGTCCCTGATGGTGAGGTCGGCCCCGAAACGCTCCCCCAAGGAGCGCAGAGACGTGATCCCGCAACGGAGATTGTCCTGGGCCTTACGGAGGCAGCGGATCATGTGCTGCCCCTCGGACTCGCCCGCATAGCGCTCCTCGTGGGGCGGGACAACCGCCCCGAGGTGGATGTGGGCGTCCCAGAGCCCCGGCACTACGAACTGGCCGTCGAGCGTCACTACGGCCACTGGGTCGCGGCCCACCTCCTTCATCACCGTCGTCCTGTCCCCCACCGCCAGGATCCGCTCCCCGGAGATGGCCACCGCCCCATCGTCGAAGATGCGCCCCGGAACCGCACCATCTATGACCGAGCACTCGCAAAGGACCGTTACAGCCATCGCTTGAACCACTCCATCATCAACTCCATGCGCTGGACACGGTGGACCGGGCTGCCTGAGCGACTGAGCTCATGGCATTCCCCCGGGAAGCGGACCAACTCCACCTGACGACCGAGGAAGCGCAGGGCGGTGAACAACTCCTCCGCCTGCTGGATGGGGCAGCGGAGGTCCTCCTCGGAGTGCACGATCATGAGGGGCGCGGTTATACCCTCAACCAGCCTCAGCGGGGAGCGGGCCCAGTACTCCTCGGGATCCTCGACTTGAGTCACCCCCAGGTAGCTGCGAAAGAACCAGGAGGACTCGTCGTTGGTGCCAGCCAGGCTGTAAAGGTCATACGGGCCCCGCTCCGCCCACCCGGCCCGGAAGAGCTCGGTCGTAGCCAAGAGCCAGGTCACGAGCAGCGCCCCGTACGACCCTCCGAGAATACCGACCCGGGCCGGGTCGAGGTCGGCAGAGCCGGCCGTCACCGTCTGCACGACGGTCGTCACATCCTCAACGTCGTACCCTCCCCAACCGCGTCCGCCTTGAGCAGACTTCGGGCCACATACCATGCGGGCCCAGGCCTCTCCGTACCCTGCCGAGCCCCGCGGGTTCAGGTACAGCACCGCGAAGCCGGCCCCGGCTTGCGCCTGGATCTCGTGGGAGAACTGGTAGCCGTACTGGGTCCCGCCCCCTTGCAGGCTGACCAGCACAGGGTACGGGGCAGGGTGGAGCCCGGGGCTCGGGCGCACCACCCAAGCATCGAGGAGCGTCCCGTCCGGGGCCGGGACCGGCACATGCTCCGCATCCCGCAAGGTGTGGCGATCGGCCCAGGGTTGGTTGAGACGGCTGCGTCCGACCTCCCGGCCGGCGCGGACCAAGCTCACCTCCGAGGGCTGGCTAGGAGAGGAGGTCACCAGCGCCATCAGCTCCCCCTCGGCGCTCAGGCTGGTGAACCGGCAGTGGCCGCCCAGGGTGAGCCGGGACCCACGTCCGTGGCGGGCCACCGTGTAGACATGTACGGCGCCGCTGTCTTCGACGAGCACCGCCAGCTCCTCCTCGTCAAGCCATATCGGTGCCGGCATCCCGACACTGGCCGGGTTGCAGTCCCGGTCCAGCCCCGCTGCCAGCACCGTGATTCCGCCGTCCGAGGGGTTCAGCACCCCGAGGTCCCAGCGGGCCGGAAAGTGGGAGCCGTCCATCACCAGGCAGGCCAGCTCCTTCCCATCGGGTCGGAACACCGGCCGGGCGAAGGTATGGGTGCTTGCGGTGAGCTGGCGCGGGCGCTGGGGATCGTCGAGAGAGGCGATGAAGACGTCGCTCAGACAGTCGAGGTCCCGGCCGGGATGCCGACGAGATACGAAAGCCAAGCTTCTGCCGTCCGGCGCCCAGGCGAAGTGGGTGTCGTCGTACCAGCCGCTCGACAGGCGGTTCGGCTTCCCCTCACCATCGACGCCGACCACATAGCCCTGGCGGGGGCGGTCGGCGACCCAGCCGATATTGTCCTCTTGGTACTGCAACGCCTTGACCCGCCGCGGAGGGCGACGGTCCCTGCTACTTGCATACCAGCCAGGGTCCACCGCCTGACGGGACACGAATGCCAGCCGCCGGCCGTCGGGGGACCATGCCAGCTCCTCGATGGGCTCGGCCCATCCTTCCACCACGAGGCGCGATTCACCCGAGGCCGGGTGCCAGAGCCGGATCCCCGACAAACCCTGGCTCTCTCGCTCGGCAAAGGCCAGCCATGACCCGTCCGGCGACCACCGGGGCAACATCTGGCTGCGGGGACCGTCGTCCGCGGTCACGGCCAGGAGCTGAGCCACGCCCTCCCCATGGACCTCGGCCCATAGCACCCTTCGCTGGTAAGCGTTCGTGACCAGGGACATGGTGGTCTCCGTCACGGCCAGTCTGTCCCCACCCGGAGCCAATTGGACATCCGTCAGCTCCCGAAGCCCTTCCAGGTCTGCCGCCAGCGGCGGTCTCGAGGTAGGGGGCACCAGCTACTTCTTGGTGAAGTACCAGGTCTCGGGGTCGAGATAGCCGAAGGGGTTGGTGCTGTAGTGAGCCAGGTTCTTGGCCGCCGCCATGACCGTGCCGCCCGTCGGCTGGAACAGCATGCCCGGCAGGTTGCGGGCTATGTCGTTCTGGTACTGATCGAGCACCTGCTGCTCCTTCGCCTCTCCTGTGGTCGTGACCTCTTCGATCAACCGGTTGGTGAGCCGGCTGTCCCATCCTCCGTAGTTCCCCTCGGCGCCAGTCAAGAAGAGGTCTTCGCCGCTCGGGTAACCCGAGTAGACCCAGCCCCCCCAGTTGAGCATCTGCCAGGCACAGGCCGTCGTGGGCTTGCCCGGCTGACAGATGGGGACGACCGATCCCGTAACCGTTGAGAAGGGGCCCGAGGACAGATCCAGCTTGATCCCGACCAGGGAGGCGTTGGAGGCAAAGGCCTTCATGGAGTCGTCCAGGCTGGTCTGCCCTGACACGTAGAGGAGCTTGAACTCGAGTGGGGTCCCCTTGGCGATCCCGGGACCGCATTTGGCCGGGTTGCCACACGTGGTGAGTCCGTTGGGCTTGACGTCCCACCCATGGCTGGTCAGCAGCTGCCTGGCCTTGGCGATGCTGAAGGGATAGGGGTTCGACCTCTCGAACTTGTCGGCGAACCTGTTAGGCGGCTCGAGGGGCACAGGCCCGTAGGTCGGAGCGGCTACGCCGGCGTAGAACTTCTGGATCCACTGGGGCTGGTCGATCAGGTGCTGCAGGGCTTGGCGAATGTAAAGCTGGCGCAGGATGTGACCCACCTTGGCATTCTGCATGTTCACCACAATGAAGTCGAAGGCAAAATTGTAGGCGGTGCTCAGGTCGTATCCCTGGCCCTGCACCCTGGACCGCTGACGAAGGTCCTGCGGAGGGACGTACCCGACAGTCAGGCTGGTTCCAGAATGCTGGTTCGACGGGTTCGAGGTGAGCAGCTGGTTGAACTCGGCGCTGGCGCTGGTGAATGGCAGCTCCACGAACTTGGCAATCCTGGGTTTGACCGGCCCCGTGTAATGCGAGTTCGGGACGAACACGGCCAGGCCGGTGGTGGTGAACTGCTGTAGCCGCCACGGGCCGTCCACGACCCTCCACACGGGACTCCGGGTATAGTCCGCCACCGACTTGGCCTGCTTCTCGAGAAAGGCGGCCACTGCCTTGGCTCCCGCCCTGGTGGTGTCCGGCAGGGCGGCGCCCTTCCCGGGGACGGGCAGATGGCCCGAGGTGGCGGTCACACCCGAAGGGAACTTCGTTATGTCCCAGGCCAGCGGGTAGGGGACCAGCTGGGTCAACTCGTTGTATGCGAACCAGGTGGGGTTGAACGCATGGGTCAACCTGAGCACCACCGTGGTCGGGTTCGGGGCCGTGATGGCGGCCACGTTGTCGGGGAACTGCCCGGGGACGTACGGTTCCCACTCGTCCTTGTTGGCCTTGACGAGATTGAAGGCGAAAACCACGTCGCGACCGGTGACGGGCTCACCATTCGACCACATGTAATGGTTGAGGTGAATCGTCACCTCGGAGTTGCCGTGGCTGAAGACGGGGCGCTGACCGATCGACAACCTGTAGTTGATGGCCACCCGGCCGTCCTTGCCCAGCCAGTAGAGGGGTCGGTAGAGGAGGTTCTGAAAGCTGCTGGCGTTGAAGCTGGTGAAGCAGGTCAGTGGACCTATGGGGAAGATGCAATTGGGGGCGGAGGCCGGTTGCTCGGCCCAGTTGACCGTCCCCCCCTGTTCCGCAGCCCCCGGCGCGGCAGAGGCGGACTGTGCGGTTTTGCTGGCCCCCGAGCCCGAACCCGAGCAGGCGGACAACAACAGGCCCGCACCAATAGCGGACGCCAAGACCTTAGCCCCCCACCCCCTCTTGCCCCCGGCCCTCATCCTTCACTCCTCTGTGTCCACCGGGGGTTCCGCTGCCGCCCGCGTTCGCGTTCCTGAGGGTAGATCCCCCATTGGGAGGAGTCAATCACCCGGAGGGGGTTAGTAGCGGCGTGGCGCCGCGGTCGCCCCCCTGCTCTCGGCACCTGCAGGCCCGATCCCCAGTGCCACCAACGGATCAGGTGCCCGAACGCAGGCGGGGCAGAACCCGGTGCCCAAGGAGCTCCGTGGCTGAGACGACATCGGGACCGAGGGGAGGCCCGAAGGACAAATGGCCGGCCCCCGCCTGCACCAGGAGACGGCACCGGGCGACCAGGTCGTCGGGGGTGCCAACGATCCCTAGTGAGAGCATGGGCCCGGTCACCTCCCGGTGAACCCGCTTTCGGTCCCCGGCATCCAGCGCCTGCCGGAGCGGCAGGAAGTCAGAGGGCCGTAGGCCCAGGTCAGCGAGCTGGTACGAGGCCATGGAGGGTCCGTAGTAGGCCACCTTCTCGGACATCGGCTTTCTCGCCCGCTCAGGGTCGTCGTCCACCGAGCACCAGACGCAGGCGGGGAGGTCGAGGTCCCCCGCCTGCTTCCCGGCCCGGGCGACACCCGAGGTCACCTGCGCGACCACCGACCGGTAGCGCTCGGGCGGATAGAGGAGAGCGATGACACCATCGGCGATCTCTCCGGCCAAGGCCAGCATCCGCGGGCTCATGGCTCCGAGGTAGATGGGAGGGGGGTCGACGGTGAACCGAAGGAACCCCTCCGGCCGCCAGGCCCCACCCACAGCGGGCTCGTCGACCGGCCTTCCCCCCCCCAGCAGACTCCGAAGAGCCGCCACCGTACGGCGCACCGAGGTCAGGGGCCGATCCCGGGGGATCCCGGCCCAAGCGAGGAAATCGGCTGCTCCCGCCCCGAGGCCGAGCAGGAACCTCCCCTGGCTCGCCTCTTGGAGGGTGGCCGCAGCCATGGCGAGCTCCACGGGGTGCTGGGAATAGGGGTTGAGAATCCCGCTGCCGATCTGGATCCGGCTGGTCTCACGGGCCAACACGCCGAGCAGGACGGGAGCCGAGCGCAGGAACAGGTCGTGGGACACCCAGATCTGGTCGAACCCGGCTGCCTCGGCCGCCTGGGCCAGCCTCACCAGCTGGGCCGTGCTCAGGTCGTTGTTCACCCGGATGCTGGCCCGCAGGAATGGAGCCGGGCTGACAGGGCCTTCGGAGAGGGTCACCCGTCGATCTCCGCTTCCAGCTCGACCTCCACGAGCAGGCCTTCACCGATGAGGCCCCCCACATAGAGCGTGGTGTTGGCCGGAGCGGATCCGCCCACCAGCTCGGCGTGGGCCTTGGCTGCCTGCGGCCAGTCGGCACCCGGGGCCAGGAGGAGCCTAGTTCGCACCACATGTTCCGGGTGGCCCCCCAGGGCTTGAACGGCGGTGATGCCACGGCGCAGGGCTTCCCGGGTCTGCCCGTAGGTGTCACCGGCCAACAGACCGGCGGTCTCCCCTGCCGTGGTGCCACTCACCAGGATCCGCCGCCCGACCCGCACTGCCCGGCTGTACCCCGCTCCTTCCTCCCATCCTTGCCCATCGCGGAAGGTTCGGACCGGGCCATCCGGCACGACCGCCACACCCACCAGCTCGACCAGCGCCTCGGGGTCCAACAAGGCCGCCACCTCCATCAGGGCCACTACCGGAGCATGGGCTCCGAGGTGCTGGCGCAAGAGCCCGGCGAGCTCCCCGGCCGACGCCCGGTAGCGGGCCGCGTCGGTGACCAACATCTGCATTGATACGAGGTCCCGGGGCTGGCCGCTGACACTTTGCAACGCCGCCAGCAGGTTCGTGAGGGCCGCTCCGAACTGCTCCACCAGGGTGGACCCTTTCAGCTCTCCATCGGGGCCTCTGGCAGTGTGCCCTCCGAGGTACACGGTGACCCCTGGCCCGACCACCCGCGGCACGGGGCAGCCGAGGCGGGGGAGGGGGGGCAGCGTCACGCTTCCTCTCTTCCTGACCAGACCGTCGGCACGACCCCCATGCTCTCAGATCCGCCCGTTGCTCCGCCCGAACGTCCCTTCGGGGCCCTCTGCCTAGCGGCTTGACAGGGCCCGGCGCACCTCCAAGCGCTCCGCACCCTCGTGCTATGTACTTGGATACCGCATTCCGGAGCCCCGGTGAGGGCCAGGGCCTGAGCATCCACCACCGGGTCGGTGGTGTGAGGTAGCCATGTGGTGGGCGGAGGCGGCCGATCG
>JAJPHD010000005.1 GCA_021325455.1 Actinomycetota bacterium | reverse complement strand
CTCCACCACGGCCCTATAGCACTCGCCCCCCGAGTAGCCCCCCGGCCCGATGGGGCGAAGCTCCCTGCGGTCGGCTTCGTCCACCACTCCCAGGTGATCCAGCAGCTCTCCCCACAGCACCACGCCAGCCACGCCGGTCACCGAGTCCTCGCTGGCTGCCACCACCGGGCGGGCCACCTGCAGGCTGGGCCTTTCACCACCGTGTCGGGGACCTCGAACAGCTTCGGTGTAGCCTTCACCTTGTAGGTGCTCCTCTCCTGGGCCCGGGTGTCGTTCTACAAACTCCATCCTCCCAGGTAGAGGAGCCCTTCTCGCGGATTTCCCCTTATTTCAAGGGCATCTGTCGATCCTGGGCTGAAAGATCGGGGTCTGACCCGCGGGCTCTGTGGCACCAATGAAAGTTCGGGCTCGGCGGGCGACCGAGCACCATTCTCATCCGCCGCGGCGGCCCACACCAGGGGGCCATGTGGGTCTGACCAGCACTTTCTCCCCGAGCGGGCGACGGGAATCGAACCCGCGTTCTCAGCTTGGGAAGCTGATGTTCTGCCTCTGAACTACGCCCGCAGGTCGAGGGCTACTGTATCGTCCCTCGCGTGATCCTGTCCGACCGCACCATCCGGGAGGAGCTGGCCGCCGGGCGGGTGGTGATCGATCCCCTGGGGCCGGGTTGCGTGCAGCCCTCCTCTGTGGACCTGCACGTGGACCGTTACTTCCGCCTGTTCCGCAACCACACCCTGGCCGTCATCGACGTGCGCCTGAGCCAGGATGACCTCACCGAGCTGGTGGAGGTCCCCGACGGGGAGGCCCTGGTGCTGCACCCGGGGGAGTTCGTGCTGGGGTCCACGCGGGAGCGGGTGGCGCTGCCGGACGACCTGGTCGGCCGGCTGGAGGGAAAGAGCTCCCTCGGGCGCCTGGGCCTGCTCATCCACAGCACCGCCGGCTTCGTGGACGCCGGGTTCTCAGGTCATCTGACCCTGGAGCTGTCCAACGTGGCGAACCTGCCCATCAAGGTCTACCCCGGGATGAAGATCGGCCAGATCAGCTTCCTGCGCATGAGCACCCCCGCCGACGAGCCCTACGGGTCCCAGGCCGTGGGGTCCAAGTACCAGCACCAGCGGGGTCCCACGCCCAGCCGCTACCACGAGAACTTCGCCTCGCCCCCAGCCCGTCAACCCGACCTCCGCCAGGCCAGGGGCCAAGTTACCGACGAGTAGGATCGGCCTCCATGCCCCTCCGACTCGCCATCGGCTTCGCCGTCACTGCCGTCGGCGCCGGCTTCGTGGCCTGGCGGGCGGCCTTCCTGGTGCGCCTGGCCCTGGCCGGGCGGGAGGCCCCCGGGCGCCTGGCCCGTCTGCCCCGGCAGCTGTGGGCCGAGGTCACGGACGTCTTCGCCCAGCGCAAGCTCCTGCGCTGGAGCGTGCCCGGCGTGGCCCACTTCTTCACCTTCTGGGGCTTCATAGCCCTGCTGTTCACGATCGTCGAGGTCTATGGCGACCTCTTCTACCGTCGCTTCGCCTTCCCGTTCGTGGGCCACACCGCCGGGCTCGGGTTCGTGGAGGACTTCTTCGCCTTCCTCGTGCTGGCGGCCGTGGTGACCTTTGCCGTCATCCGCCTGGTGCGCAACCCCCACGAGAGGGGCCGGGAGTCACGGTTCTACGGTTCTCACACCGGGCTGGCCTGGGCCGTGCTGGGGCTGATCTTCCTGGTGATTGCCACGCTGTGGCTGTACCGGGGGGCGCAGTACAACGACGGCACCTTCCCCTACGGGCACACGTGGTGGACCTTCGCCTCCCACGGCGTGGGCCTGGCGCTGGCGCCCTTCGGCCACGGGGGGGCCAACGCCGGGATCGAGACCGCCTTCATCCTGGCTCAGATCGCCGTCATCTGGGGCTTCTTCGTGCTGGTCGTCTACTCCAAGCACCTCCACATCTTCGTCTCGGAGCTCAACGTCCTCCTCTCCCGGCGGCCCAAGGCCCTCGGCCCCCTCGCCACCACGCCCAACATGGACCCCGAGCAGATCTCGGAGGAGGACGTCTTCGGGGCGGGCCGGATCGAGCACCTCACCTGGAAGCAGTACCTGGACTTCTACAGCTGCACGGAGTGCGGCCGCTGCCAGGACCAGTGCCCCGCCTGGGCCACGGCCAAGCCCCTCTCGCCCAAGCTCTTGATCATGAACCTGCGGGACCACCTCTTCGCCAGCGCCCCCGCCCTTCTCGGGCGGGGCGACGGGGATGCCAAGGGGCACACCGGCATCAGCCTCGTGCCCTCGGTCATCGACCCCGACGTGCTGTGGTCCTGCACCACCTGCGGGGCCTGCGTGGAGCAATGCCCGGTGGACATCGAGCATGTCGACACCATCGTGGACCTGCGCCGCTACCAGGTCCTCATGGAGTCGAGCTTCCCCACCGAGGCTGGCACCATGCTGCGCAACGTGGAGAACCGGGGGGACCCCTGGGGCCTCGGGTCCAGCCACCGCCTGGACTGGGCCGAGGGCCTGCCCTTCGAGGTCCCGGTGGTGGGGGACTCCATCCCCGAGGGGGTGGAGTACCTCTTCTGGGTGGGCTGCGCCGGCGCCCTGGACGAGCGGGCCCGCAGGGCCACCCAGGCCCTGGCCCGGGTCCTCCACCGGGCCGGCGTCTCCTTCGCCGTCCTCGGCCCCAAGGAGTCGTGCACGGGCGACCCGGCCCGGCGCATGGGCAACGAGTACCTGTTCCAGACCCAGGCCCAGCAGAACATCGAGACCCTGAAGGGCGTGGGGGCCCGCAAGGTCGTGGCCTGGTGCCCCCACTGCTTCAACACCCTGGCCCGGGAGTACCCGGCCCTCGGCGGGGACTTCGAGGTCATCCACCACACCCAGCTGCTGTCCCGCCTGGTGTCCGAGGGCCGCCTGCGCCCCTCGGCCCCCCAGGACCGCAGCGTCACCTACCACGACCCCTGCTACCTGGCCCGGCACAACGACGTCCGCCAGGCCCCCCGCTCGGTCCTGGAGGCGGTCCCCGGCCTCACTTCGGTGGAGATGCACCGCCACGGCAGGCGGACCTTCTGCTGCGGGGCGGGCGGCTCCCGGATGTGGATGGAGGAGCGCATAGGCAAGCGCATCAACGCCGAGCGCACCGACGAGGCCCTCTCCACGGGGGCCGATGTGGTCGGGGTGGCCTGCCCCTACTGCATGATCATGCTGGACGATGCCGTGAAGGAGCGCCAGGCCGCCGGCACCGCCCCGGAGGCGCTCCGGGTGCTCGACATAGCCCAGGTGATGGAGCCCTCTCTCGGCGAGATGCCACCGGGCGCCCCGCAGGGGGCCGGGCCCTAAGCCACCTCCAGCTTGTCCTTCACCGCCAGCGATTCATCCAGCTCGTAGCGGATGGGGACCCCGGTGGGGATCTCCAGGCCCGGGATGTCCTCGTCGGGGATGGCCTCCAGGTGCTTGACGAGGGCCCGCAGGCTGTTGCCGTGGGCCACCACCAGCACGACCAGGCCCAGGCGGAGGTCGGGGACCAGGGCGTCGTACCAGTAGGGGAGGAGGCGGCTCACCACGTCGGCCAGGCACTCCCCCGCCGGCAGCAGGTCGGGGGCCAGGCGGGCATAGCGCGGGTCGAAACGGGGGTGGCGCTCGTCGTCCCAGGCCAGCAAGGGGGGGCGGACCTCGTAGCTGCGCCGCCAGAGGTGGACCTGCTCTGCCCCGTGCAGCTCCTCCATCTCGGCGTGGGTGGCACCCTGGAGAGCGCCGTAGTGGCGCTCGTTCAGCCGCCAATGGCGGCGAACCGGTATCCAGGAGCGCCCCGCCTGGCCCAGGGCCAGCTCGGCGGTGGCGATGGCCCGCACCAGGAGGGAGGTGTGCACCACGTCGGCATCGACCCCGGAGTGGGCCAGGGCCTGCCCGGCCGAGCGGGCCTCCGCCTCCCCGGCCTCGGTGAGGCCCACGTCGGTCCACCCGGTGAAGCGCTTGGCGGCGTTCCAGGGGCTCTGCCCGTGGCGGAGGAGGATCAGGGTGGGCACGCCGGGTAAGGCTAGCGGGGGAGAGGAGGCCAGCTATCGTGAGCGAGAATGGGAATTGAGCGGACGACGCTCATGTTTCGCTATACTGACCAACGACAGAACCACGATAGCAATGGAGGCACCCACTAATGCCTAAGGCCGTCGGCATCGACCTCGGCACTACCAACTCGGTCGTCAGCGTCTTCGAGGCGGGCGAGCCGACCGTCATCCCCAACGCCGAGGGCTCGCGCACCACGCCCTCGGTGGTGGGCTTCTCCAAGTCCGGCGAGGTGCTGGTGGGTGAGGTGGCCAAGCGCCAGGCCATCACCAACCCCGACCGCACCGTCCGCTCGGTCAAGCGCCACATGGGCGACCGTTCCTGGGGCATCGACATCGACGGCAAGCGCTACACGCCCCAGGAGATCTCGGCCCGCATCCTCCAGAAGCTGAAGAGGGACGCCGAGAGCTACCTGGGTGACAGCGTGAACCAGGCCGTGATCACGGTCCCCGCCTACTTCGACGACGCCCAGCGCACGGCCACCAAGGAGGCGGGCCAGATCGCCGGCCTGGAGGTGTTGCGCATCATCAACGAGCCGACGGCCGCGGCTCTCGCCTACGGCCTGGACAAGGAAGGCTCGGACCAGACCATCCTGGTCTTCGACTTGGGCGGGGGCACCTTCGATGTCTCCATCCTGGAGATCGGCGAGGGTGTCTTCGAGGTGAAGGCCACCCACGGCGACACCCACCTGGGCGGTGACGACTGGGACCAGCGCATCATCGACTGGCTGGTCACCGAGTTCAAGAACACCGAGGGGGTGGACCTCTCCAAGGACCGCATGGCGCTCCAGCGCCTGAAGGAGGCCGCCGAGAAGGCCAAGATCGAGTTGTCGGCGGTGCAGGAGACGACCATCAACCTGCCCTTCATCACCGCCACCTCCGAGGGCCCCAAGCACCTGGACATGAAGCTGACCCGGGCCAAGTTCCAGGAGATGACCGAGGACCTGGTCGACCGGTGCAAGGGTCCCTTCGACCAGGCCATCGCCGATGCCGGGCTGTCCAAGGACAAGATCGACCACGTGGTCCTGGTCGGCGGGGCCACCCGTATGCCCGCCATCCAGGACCTGGTCTCCTCGCTCACGGGCAAGGAGCCCCACAAGGGCGTGAACCCCGACGAGGTGGTGGCCGTGGGGGCAGCCATCCAGGCCGGCGTGCTCAAGGGCGAGGTGAAGGACGTCCTCCTGCTCGACGTGACCCCTCTCTCCCTCGGGATCGAGACCAAGGGTGGCATCATGACCCGGCTCATCGAGCGGAACACCACCATCCCCACCAAGAGGACCGAGGTGTTCACCACGGCCGAGGACGGCCAGCCCTCGGTGGAGATCCACGTGCTCCAGGGCGAGCGCGAGATGGCCATGTACAACAAGACGCTGGGCAAGTTCCAGCTGGTGGACCTGCCTCCCGCCCCCCGGGGCGTGCCTCAGATCGAGGTCACCTTCGACATCGACGCCAACGGCATCGTGCACGTCTCGGCCCGGGACCGCGCCACGGGCAAGGAGCAGTCCATGACCATCACCGGCCAGTCCTCGCTGCCCAAGGACGACATCGAGAGGATGATCCGCGACGCCGAGGCCCACGCCGAGGACGACCGGAGGCGCCGGGAGGAGGCCGAGGTCCGCAACAACGCCGACACCCTCGTCTACCAGACCGAGAAGCTGCTGCGGGAGCAGGGCGACAAGATCTCCGGCGACGACAAGACCAAGGTCGAGGACGGTCTCAAGTCGCTGAAGGAGGCCTTGTCGGGCAGCGATGTGGAGGCCATCAAGCGGGCCACCGAGTCCCTCGTCACCGCCAGCCAGGGCTTCGCGCAGCGCCTGTACGAGCAGGCAGCAGCGTCCCAGCAGGCTGCCGCCGGCGGCGCCGGCGGCGCCGGCCCGGCCGGTGGCGGAGCGGGCACCTCGCAGCCCTCCGACGAGGAGATCGTGGACGCCGAGATCGTGGACGAGGGCAAGGAGCAGTGAGCGGCTCTCGCCAGGATCGCTCGACACCTGCGGACGCCCCGTTCGAGGAGCCGGCGTCGGGCGGCGGTGGAACGCCGCCCGACGTCGCCGCCGGGGCGATGCCAGAGGAGGGCTCCGAAGCTCCTCCCGAGGTGCCGTCCGGAGAGGCGCCGCCTGGAGAGGGGCCAGCCGAGGAGGCAGCCGCAGAAGCAGCCCAAGAGGTGCAGGAGGCGCCCGACCCGGCGGCGGCTGCCGCCGCCGAGCGCGACGAGTACCTCGACGCCCTGCGCCGGCTCCAGGCCGACTTCGAGAACTACCGCAAGCGGGTCGTGAAGCAGCAGGCTGACCAGGTGGACCGGGCGGCCGAAGGCCTGGTGCTCAAGCTCCTGCCGGTGCTGGACACGGTTGACCTGGCTCTGGCCCACGTGTCGGCGCCCACCTACTCGCCTTCCGACGGCAGGACGGAGGAAGGGGAGGGGGAGGTGGCGGGGACGCCCAGCCCAGGGGCGGCCGAGGCCGGGGCCCTGGCCCAGGTGTCGGGTGCGCTGACCGAGGTTCTCACCAAGGAGGGGCTGGAGCGGATCGACCCCCAGGGCCAGCCCTTCGACCCGAAGGAGCACGATGCGGTCATGCACGAGCCGGGAGGGGAGGGGGGCACGCCAGAGGTGACCGAGGTCCTGCGGGCCGGTTACCGCTGGAGGGGCCGGGTGCTGAGGCCGGCCATGGTCAAGGTGAAGGGTTAGAGGAGGGCACGGGTGGCTCCCCAGAGGGAGTGGTTCGAGAAGGACTATTACGCCGTGCTCGGGGTGCCCAAGACGGCCTCTGAGAAGGAGATAACCCGGGCCTACCGGAAGCTGGCCAAGCAGTACCACCCCGATGCCCACCCGGGCTCAGAGGAGCGGTTCAAGGAGATCTCAGCCGCCTACGACGTGCTCGGGGATGCGGCCAAGCGCAAGGAGTACGACGAGGTCCGGGCCATGGGCCCCATCGGGGCCCGCCTCGGCGGCGGGGGAGGGCCCTTCGGGGGCGGGGCCGGCGGGGCGGCTGGGGGGCCGGGAGGGTTCAGCTTCCGGGTGGACGACCTGGGCGACCTGCTGGGCGGGATCTTCAACCGCGGCCGGGGAGGCCCGAGCGGTCGGGCCGCCTCCGGGCCCCAGCGGGGGGCCGACCTGGAGGCCGAGCTCCACCTCTCCTTCGAGGAGGCCGTGGAGGGCGTCACCACCACGGTGAACGTGACCAGCGACGCCAGCTGCAGCACCTGCGGCGGCACGGGTGCCGCCCCGGGCACCTCGCCCAGCATCTGCCCCAACTGCAACGGCCGCGGGGTCGTCGACGACAACCAGGGCCTGTTCTCCTTCAGCATGCCTTGTCCCCAGTGCGGGGGGCGGGGGTTGATCGTGGAGAAGCCCTGCCCCACGTGCCGGGGCAGCGGCGTGGAGCGCCGGGCCCGCCAGGTGAGGGTGCGCATACCTCCCGGGGTGGAGGACGGGCAGCGGATCAGGCTCAAGGCCAGGGGTGGGGCGGGGCGCAACGGCGGTCCCCCCGGTGACCTCTTCGTGTTGGTACGGGTGGGGCCCCACCCGGTGTTCGGTCGCCGGGGCCGGGACCTCACCGTGGTGGTCCCGGTCAGCTTCCCCGAGGCGGCCCTGGGTGCCACCATCACCGTCCCCACCTTGCACGAGCCGGTCACGGTGCGCATTCCCCCCGGCACGCCCTCGGGCCGGACCTTCCGGGTCCGGGGCCATGGGGTCCCCTCCGGCAATGGCCGGGCCAAGGGCCCCGGGGACCTGCTGGTCACGGTGGAGGTGACCGTGCCGACCAAACTGAACGACGCCCAGCGTCAGGCCGTGGAGGCCCTGGCCGGGACGCTCAACGAGTCGCCGCCCCGGGGGCGTAGCGCGTGAAGGCGGCCCGCCGGCCCCGGCACACCCGGGCCGTCTACGTGATATCAGTGGCAGCCGAGCTGGCCGGGGTGCACCCCCAGACCCTGCGCATCTACGAGAGGAGGGGGCTGGTTGACCCGGCCCGGACCGGTGGGGGGAGCCGCCGCTACAGCGACGAGGACATCGAGCGCCTGCGCCGGATTCAGGACCTGACGGCGGCAGGGCTTAACCTCGAGGGGGTGAAGCGGGTCATGGAGCTCGAGGACGAGGTGGAGCGGCTGCGGGCCGAGCTGGCCGAGGCCCGGCGGGAGGCCAGAGAGGCGGTCGAGAGCACCCACCGCCTCTACCGCCGGGAGCTGGTACCGGTGAGCCAGGCGCCCGTGCTGTGGCGGGGCCGGCGGTGACCGGTCCCGGCGGGGAGGGGTGGCCGCCCTCGGGCCGCCAGGTCCAGCTCTCCTTCGGGGACCAGCGCGCCACCGTGGTGGAGGTCGGAGGAGGGGTACGTGAGTACCGGGTGGGGGACCGCAACGTCCTCGACCCCTACCCCCTGGATGCCATGTGCGACGGGGCTCACGGGACCCCGCTCATCCCCTGGCCCAACCGGCTGGCCGACGGGCGGTACTCCTTCGAGGGGACCGACTACCAGGTGGCCATCACCGAGCCCGACAAGCACAATGCCATCCACGGCTTCCTGCGCTGGAGGCCGTGGCTGGTCCTGGACGAGGGCGAGTCCAGCGTGGTCATGGGCACGACCCTCTACCCCCTGCAGGGGTGGCCCTTCACCCTGGAGGTGGCGGTCAGCTACTCCCTCGGGGAGGACGGGCTCACGGTGCGCACCACGGCCACCAACCGGGGCAGGCAGGCCTGTCCCTACGGCTGCGGCCAGCATCCCTACCTCTCCCCGGGGCAGGGGCACATCGACGACGCCACCTTGGAGCTGGACGCCTCCACCCGGATAGTCACCGATGACGTCCGCCAGCTCCCCACGGGGACGGAGCCGGTCGAGGGCACCGCCTTCGACTTCCGCCGGGGCCGCCAGCTGGGTGGCCAGCAGGTGGACTTCGCCTTCACGGACCTGGCCCGGGACGGGGAGGGCCGGGCCTGGGCCCGCCTCACGGGGACGGACGGGCGGCGGGCCGAGATCTGGGTGGACTCCAGCTTCCCGATCATCGAGATCTACACCGGCGACACCCTGGCGCCGGAGCGCCGCCGGCTCGGCCTCGGATGTGAGCCCATGACCTGCCCGCCCAACGCCTTCCAGAGCGGTGAGGGGGTCATCCGCCTGGAGCCGGGCCAGACGGTTACCACCAGCTGGGGAGCCAGGCTCTCCTAGCCCCTCCTGCCTGCGCCGGGGCTCAGGGGGTTGGGGAGGCCCTCCCCTTCACACCCTCCCGTGCCACCGGGGGCCCGCCGGGCGGGGTGAGAGGACGATCAGCGCCCCGGTACGGAGGCGGTCACACTGGGGTGAGGCTCGGGTTGTCCGGCAGGAAGGGAATAGGGCCGGTCCTGAACTTGCTAACATTCATGTCAAGTTTATTGATCGTAGAACGAGGTGGACCGCATGGCCCTTGACCCCAACCGCTGGACCCGCAAGCTCCAGGAGGCCTTCCAGGCCGCCACGGAGGCAGCCCGGGCGTCCAGCCATGCCGAGGTGTCACCGGAGCATCTCCTGGTCGCCCTCCTCGGCCAGGAGGAGGGCGTGGCCCTCCCGGTGCTCACCCGCGCCGGTGTCTCCCCCACTTCCTTGCGCAACCAGTTGGCCGAGCGCCTCAGCCGGCTGCCGCGCGCCTACGGCGGCAGCCAGCCCGGCCTGTCCAGGGACCTGCGCGACGGCATGGAGGCGGCCGACGAGGCCAGGCGGGAGATGGGCGACGAGTACCTGTCCGTGGAGCACGTCCTCCTGGCCCTGGCCGACCGCCTGGGCGTGGATCGGGGCCGGCTCCTGGAGGCCCTCCGCCAGGTGAGGGGCTCCCACCGGGTCACCAGCCAGGATCCCGAGTCCCAGTACCAGGCCCTGGAGCGCTACGGGCGGGACCTCACCGAGGAGGCCCGGCGAGGGAAGCTGGACCCGGTCATAGGCAGGGACGAGGAGATCCGCCGGGTGATCCAGGTCCTGTCCCGGCGGACCAAGAACAACCCCGTCCTCATCGGGGAGCCAGGAGTGGGCAAGACCGCCATCGTGGAGGGCCTGGCCCGCCGGATCGTGGAGGGTGACGTCCCCGAGGGCCTGAAGAACAAGAGGTTGGTGGCCCTGGACCTCGGGTCCATGGTGGCGGGGGCCAAGTACCGGGGCGAGTTCGAGGAGCGCCTGAAGGCGGTGCTGAAGGAGATCGCCGACGCCGAGGGCGAGGTGATCACGTTCATAGACGAGCTCCACACCATCGTGGGTGCCGGGGCGGCCGAGGGGGCCATGGACGCCGGCAACATGATCAAGCCCATGCTGGCCCGGGGCGAGCTGCGCATGATCGGGGCCACCACCCTGGACGAGTACCGCAAGCACATCGAGAAGGACGCCGCCTTGGAGCGCCGCTTCCAGCCGGTATTCGTGGGCCAGCCCACCGTCGAGGACACCGTGGCCATCCTGCGGGGCCTGAAGGAGCGCTACGAGGTCCACCACGGCGTGCGCATCAAGGACGAGGCCCTGGTGGCCGCGGCGGTGCTGTCGGACCGCTACGTGACCGGGCGCTTCCTGCCCGACAAGGCCATCGACCTGATCGACGAGGCCGCCTCGCGCCTGCGCATCGAGATCGACTCCATGCCGACGGAGATCGACGTGGTCAGCCGGCGCATGCGCCAGCTCGAGGTGGAGCGCCTGTCGCTGGCCAAGGAGACCGACCCCGCCTCGAAGGAGAGGCTGGCCAAGCTGGACGAGGAGCTGGCCGACCTGCGGGAGCAGGTGGATGCCATGACGGCCCACTGGCAGTCCGAGAAGGACGCCATCTCCGCCATCAGGGAGGTCAAGGGGGAGCTGGAGGCAGCCCGGGGGCAGGCCGAGCGCTTCGAGCGCGACGGGGACCTGGCCAAGGCGGCCGAGATCCGCTACGGCCAGGTTCCCGAGCTGGAGCGGCGCGTGGAGGAGGCCACCAAGGCCCTGGCCGAGCTGCAGTCGGAGCAGCGCATGCTGAAGGAGGAGGTGGACGCCGAGGACGTGGCCGAGGTCGTCTCCCGCTGGACCGGGGTGCCCGTGTCCCGCCTCATGGAGGGCGAGGTGCAGAAGCTGGTCCGCATGGAGGAGGTCCTCCACACCAGGGTGGTGGGCCAGGACGAGGCCGTGGCGGCGGTGTCGAACGCCATCCGCCGCAGCCGGGCGGGCCTGTCCGACCCCCATCGGCCCATCGGGTCGTTCCTCTTCCTGGGGCCCACCGGGGTCGGCAAGACCGAGCTGGCCCGGGCGCTGGCCGAGTTCCTCTTCGACGACGAGCGGGCCATGGTCCGCATCGACATGGGCGAGTACCAGGAGCGCCACACGGTGGCCCGGCTCATAGGCGCCCCCCCGGGCTATGTGGGCTACGACGAGGGTGGGCAGCTGACGGAGGCCGTCCGGCGCCGGCCTTACGCCGTCGTGCTGCTGGACGAGATCGAGAAGGCCCACAGCGACGTGTTCAACGTGCTGCTGCAGGTGCTGGACGACGGGAGGCTCACCGACGGCCAGGGCCGCACGGTGGACTTCACCAACACCGTCCTCATCATGACCTCCAACCTGCCCGGTGACCCGGCGGATTTCTTCAAGCCCGAGTTCATCAACCGGATAGACGAGATAATCCGTTTCCGGTCCCTCACCGAGGAGGACCTGAGCCGCATCGTGGACATCCAGCTCGAGCGGCTGGGCGAGCGCCTGGCGGCCCAGCGCCGGCTCTCGCTCGAGGTGAGCCCGGAGGCCCGGGCCTGGCTGGCCCGCACCGGGTACGACCCCGTCTACGGGGCCCGGCCCCTCCGCCGGCTCATCCAGCACCAGCTGGGGGACGCCCTGGCCATGGCCCTGCTCGAGGGCCGCTTCAGCGACGGGGACACGGTGCACGTGGAGGTGGAGGGGGACTCGCTGGCCCTGCGCTGAGACCCGCCGGGCCGGGGCTCGGCCCCCGGCCCGGAGTACACTCCCGGCGTGCCCGCCACGGTCGTCGTCGGGACCCAGTGGGGTGACGAGGGTAAGGGCAAGGTCACCGACCTGCTCGCCAAGGACATGGCCCTCGTGGTCCGCTACCAGGGGGGCCACAACGCCGGGCACACCGTGGTGGTGGGGGGGGAGACCTTCGCCCTGCAGCTGGTCCCCAGCGGGGTGCTGTACCCGGGGACGGTGCCGGTCATAGGTAACGGCGTGGTGGTGGACCCGGGGGTGCTGCTGGCCGAGGTCGACTCCCTCGAGGCCAAGGGCATCGACTGCTCCCGGCTGCGGGTGAGCGGCAACGCCCACCTCATCATGCCCTGGCACCGGGAGCTGGACCGGCTGACCGAGCGCTACCTCGGGCGCAACCAGCTGGGCACCACCCGGCGGGGCATCGGACCCGCCTACGCCGACAAGGCGGCCCGGGTGGGGCTGCGGGTGCAGGACCTGTTGGACGAGAAGATCTTCCGCCAGAAGCTCGATGCCGCCCTCAAGGAGAAGAACGCGGTGCTGGCCAAGGTGTACAACCGCCTCCCGCTCTCCGCCGACGAGATCGCCGGGCGCTACCTGGGCGAGTACCTTCCCCGGTTGGCCCCCATGGTGGCCGACTCGGTGGGGCTGGTCCACGAGGCCCTGGAGGCGGGCCGCAACGTGCTGCTGGAGGGGGCCCAGGCCACCTTCCTCGACCTCGACCACGGCACCTATCCCTTCGTGACGTCGTCCAACCCCGTGGCCGGAGGTGCGTGCACCGGAGCCGGCGTGGGGCCGAGGGACATCACCAGCGTCATCGGCATCGCCAAGGCCTACGTGACCCGGGTCGGCTCGGGCCCCTTCCCCACCGAGCTCGGAGGCGAGGAGGCGGACGTGCTGGTGGAGCGGGGCCGGGAGTTCGGGACCAACACCGGGCGCCGGCGCCGGCCGGGCTGGTTCGATGCCGTCATGCTGCGCCACGCCGTGCGCCTCAACTCCCTCACCGAGCTGGCGCTCACCAAGCTGGACGTGCTCGACACCCTGCCCGTCCTGCGGGTCTGCGTGGCCTACGACGACCCGGTGGAGGGCCGCCGGTACCAGCACATGCCCTACCACCAGTCGGTGCTGCACCGGGTGACCCCGGTGTACGAGGAGCTCCCGGGCTGGCAGGCCGACCTCTCGGGAGCGACCAGTCCGGGCGACCTGCCCCGGGCGGCGCGGGACTACGTGGACCTGCTTGCCGACCTGGCCGGCGTGCCCGTGAGCGTGGTGGGGGTGGGCCCCGGGCGGGACCAGTACGTGCGCGTGGCGGCGTGAGGGTCCTGGTCGTAGGGGCCGGAGGGCGGGAGCACGCCCTGGCCCTGGCCCTGGCCCGGTCGGCAGAGGTCCTGGTCACCCCGGGCAACCCCGGGATGGCCGGCGCCCCCGGCACGGCCTGCGTGCCGGGACCACCCGAGGAGGTGGACGCCGACCTGGTGGTGGTGGGCCCCGAGGCACCTCTGGTGGACGGCCTGGCCGACCGCCTGCGGGCCCGGGGGCGCCTGGTGCTGGGGCCGGGGGCGGACGGGGCCCGGCTCGAGGGGTCCAAGGCCTGGATGAAGGAGCTGCTGGCCACGGCGGGCGTGCCCACCGCCCGCCATGCCACCTTCGAGGCGCTGGAGCCGGCCCTGGCCCACCTGAGGAGCCAGCCTCCTCCCTACGTGGTGAAGACCGATGGGCTGGCCGCGGGCAAGGGCGTGCTGGTGACGGACTCGCTAGAGGAGGCGGAGGCTGACCTCGCTGCCAAGCTGAGCGGGCAGGCCTTCGGCGGGGCCGGCCGGAGGGTGGTCCTGGAGGAGGGCCTGGCCGGGCCCGAGCTGTCCCTGCTGGCGCTGTGCGACGGCCGGCGGGCGCTTCCCCTCGTCCCCGCCCAGGACTTCAAGCGGGTGGGGGAGGGGGGCACGGGCCCCAACACGGGCGGCATGGGGGCCTACTCCCCCGTCCCCGGGGCCGGCCCCGACGTGGTGGACGAGGTGATGGACCGGGCCGTGGAGCCGCTCCTGGCCGAGCTGCGCCGGCGGGGCATCGACTACCGGGGGGTCCTCTACGCCGGCCTCATGCTCACCGCCGCGGGTCCCAAGGTGGTCGAGTTCAACGTCCGCTTCGGGGACCCCGAGGCCCAGGTGGTGCTGCCCCGGCTGGTTCCCGGCGTGGACCTGGCCGACCTCCTGGCCCAGGCCGCCGCCGGCCACCTGCGGACCGAGCCCGCCTGGAGCGACCAGGCCTGTGTGACGGTGGTGCTGGCCGCCGCCGGCTACCCGGGCGCCCCCCGCCGGGGTGACCCCATAACGGGCGTGGAGGAGGCGGGTCTGGTAGAAGGGGTGCAGGTGCTGCACGCCGGCACCGCTTGGGACGTCGAGGGGCGCCTGGTCACCGCCGGGGGCCGGGTCCTGGACGTGACGGCCCTGGGGCCCACGCTGGGCGTGGCCAGGGATAGGGCCTACCGGGCGGCCAGTCGCATCAACTGGCGCGGGCTGCACTTCCGGAGTGACATAGCGAAAGAGGCGGCAAGGGAGGCTGTCAGGTGAAGGTCGGGGTGATCATGGGCTCGGGCAGCGACGCGCAGAGGATGCGCCCGGCGGTGGAGATGCTCGAGCGCTTCGGTGTCGAGGCTGACGAGCAGGTGCTCTCCGCCCACCGGACGCCCGACGCCGTGGCGCGCTTTGCCCGGGAGGCCAGGGACGCCGGCTACGGCGCCCTCATCTGCGGGGCGGGCATGGCGGCCCACCTGGCCGGGGCGGTGGCGGCCCATACCACCCTGCCCGTGATCGGGGTCCCCCTTTCCGGCAGCGCCCTCTCCGGGGTGGATGCCCTGTACAGCACGGTGCAGATGCCCCGCGGCATCCCGGTGGCGACGGTGGCCGTGGACGGGGCGGCCAATGCCGCCGTGCTGGCGGTGGAGATCATGGCCGTGTCGGACCCGGACCTGGCCTCCAAGCTGGAGGAGTTCCGGGCCGCGGGCGCCCGGTGAGCAGGGGCCAGGGGCCCGTCGTGGTCGGGGTGGGTGGCCGGTGATACCTCGCTACTCGCTGCCGGAGATGGCCGCCCTCTTCACCGACCAGGCCAGGCTGGGCCGCTGGCTGGAGGTCGAGGTCCTCGCCGTGGAGGGCTGGGCCCGGATAGGGGTGGTGCCCGGGGCCGACGCCGCCGAGGTGCGGCGGGCCGCGCCCAAGGTCGACGCCGACCTCGTGGAGGCGGTGGCCCAGCGGGAGGCCGTGACCAACCACGACGTGGCCGCCTTCGTGGACGTGGTGCAGGCTGCCATCGGGCCGCCCGCCGGCGGGTGGGTCCACTACGGGCTCACCTCCTCCGACGTGGTGGACACCGCCCTGTGCGCCACGCTGGCCGACGCCGCCGACCTCCTCTTCGGAGCCGCCTCCGCCCTGGTGGGCGCGCTCAAGCGACGGGCCCGGGAGCTGGCCGAGGTGGCCATGGCGGGGCGGACCCACGGGATGCACGCCGAGCCGACCACCTTCGGCTCCAAGCTGGCCCTGTGGTGCCTGCAGGCCGACCGGGACCGGGCCCGGCTGCGCGCCGCCCGCCAGGCGGTGGCGGTGGGCAAGCTGTCCGGTGCCGTCGGGACCTATGCCGAGGTCGACCCGGCGGTGGAGTCCTACGTCTGCTCCGCCCTTGGCCTCCGGCCCGTCCCCGCCAGCCAGGTGGTGGCCCGGGACCGCCACGCCGAGTACCTGTGGGCCTGTGCCTCGGCGGGGGCCACCGTGGAGACGCTGGCCACCGAGGTCCGTCATCTGCAGCGGACCGAGGTGGCCGAGGTGGAGGAGCCGTTCGGCTCGGGGGCCAAGGGCTCCTCGGCCATGCCCCACAAGCGCAACCCTGTCCTCTCCGAGCGCCTGTGCGGGCTGGCCCGCCTCCTGAGGGGGTACCTGAGCGCCGGCCTCGAGGACGTGGCCCTGTGGCACGAGCGGGACATCTCCCACTCATCGGTGGAGCGGGTGGTGCTCCCCGACGCCAGCCTGGTCACCTACTACCTCCTGCGGAAGGCCACGGACCTGGTGGAGGGGCTGGTGGTGCACCCCGACCGTATGCTCGCCAACCTGGAGGCTTCCCGAGGGCTGGTCTTCTCCCAGCCCGTGCTGCTGGCCCTGGTCGGCGCCGGCCTGCCCCGGGACAGCGCCTACCGGATCGTGCAGAGGGACGCCAGGAGGGCATGGGAGGAGAAGCGGCCCCTCCGGGCCGTCCTGGAGGAGGACCGGGAAGTGGTGCTGCCCGAGGGAGCGCTGGAGGAGGCCTTCAGCCTCGAGCGGGCGCTGCGCCACGCCCACCTGGCGGTGGACGCCTTGGACCAGATAGCGGAGGAGGAATGATGGGCTTGAGACTGACCTACTCGGGCAAGGTGCGCGACATCTACGAGGCGGGTCCTGAGCTCCTGCTGATGGTGGCCTCGGACCGGATCTCGGCCTTCGACGTGGTGCTGCCCGAGCCGGTGCCCGGCAAGGGCAAGGTCCTCACCGGGCTCACGGCCTTCTGGCTGGGGTTGCTCTCCGACCTGGCCCCCAGCCACCTGGTGAGCACCGCCCCCGGCGACTTCCCCCCCGAGGCGTCCGAGCTGGGCGATGACCTGGCGGGCCGGGCCATGCTCGTCCGGCGGGCCGACATGCTGCCCATCGAGTGCATCGTGCGGGGCTACCTGTCCGGCTCGGCCTGGAAGGAGTACCGGGCCAGCGGCACCATGCACGGCACGCCCCTGCCGGCCGGCCTCTCGGAGTCGGACCGGTTACCCGAGCCCGTCTTCACCCCCTCGACCAAGGCCACCACCGGCCACGACGAGAACATCAGCCGTGAGCAAGCGGCGGAGCTGGTGGGGGCCAAGACGGCCCGGGCGGCCGAGGAGCTGGCCCTGGCCGCCTACGAGAGGGGCGCCGCCTGGGCCGCCGAGCGGGGGATACTGATAGCCGACACGAAGTTCGAGCTGGGCTTCATCGACGGCGAGCTGGCCATCTGCGATGAGGTCCTGACCCCGGACTCCTCGCGGTTCTGGCCCGCCGACCGGTGGGCGCCGGGCAGCACCCCGCCGTCGTTCGACAAGCAGCCCGTCCGGGACTGGCTGGAGGCCTCGGGGTGGGACAAGAGCCCCCCCCCTCCCCACCTGCCCGAGGAGGTGGTGAGGGCCAGCTCCGAGCGCTATGCCACCGCCTTCCAGCTCCTCACCGGGAGCCCGCTGGCCGATTGGGACGGCCAGCCGCTGGCTCGCCACGGAGCGGCGGAGGCGGAGGACCGGCCGGGGGCGTCGTGACCTTCACCGGTCAGTGAGGCTCGCCGGTCAGTGAGGTTCCCCGTGCTGGTGGAGGTCCGCCTGCGTCCCGGGATCGCCGACCCTGCCGGGGCCACCGTCGAGGCCGCCCTGCCCGCCCTCGGCTTCACCGACGTGGGGGAGGTGCGCATGGGCAAGGCCATCCGCCTGGCGGTCGAGGCCCCCGACGAGGACGCCGCCCGCCGGCGCGTGGAGCAGCTCTGCCAACGGCTCCTCGCCAACCCCGTCATCGAGGAGGCCCAGGTCTGGGTGAGCCCGGGGGAGGACCTTTGACCGCCACCGTGGGGGTCGTGGTCTTCCCCGGCACCAACTGCGAGCACGACGTGGTGGAGGCGGTGGAGGCCCTCGGAGGGTCGGCTCGCCTGTTGTGGCACGGCTCCGCCGCCCTCGGGGACGTGGATGCCGTGGTGCTCCCCGGCGGCTTCGCCCACGGCGACTACCTGAGGCCCGGGGCCCTGGCCCGCTTCTCCCCTGTCATGGACGGCGTCAGGGACTTCGCCGCCGCGGGCGGCCCCGTGGTGGGGATCTGCAACGGCTTCCAGGTCCTGACCGAGGCGGGCCTCCTGCCCGGGGCCCTGCAGCGCAACCGGGGCCTGGCCTTCATCTGCGCCACCGTCGGGGTGAAGGTGGCCTCGCCAGGATCGGTCCTCACCGCTGGCCTCGAGGTGGGCCGGACCCTCCGGCTGCCTATCAACCACTTCGAGGGCAGCTACGCCTGCGATGCCGGGACCCTCGCCAGGCTGAGGGCGGAGGAGCGGGTCGTCCTGCGCTACGAGGAGGACCCCAACGGCTCGGTGGACCGCATCGCCGGTGTCGCCAACGACGAGGGCAACGTGGTGGGGATCATGCCGCACCCCGAGCGGGCGTACCGGGGCCTTCTCGGCTCCCCCGACGGGGCCGTGCTGCTCGCCAACCTGCTGCGGGCGGGCCGCCTCCTCGCCCGACGGTAGCCGGTGGGACCGGCTACTGCTGGCCTCGGGTGATGCCGGCCCGCCGCAGCACGGCGGCCTCCACCCCCCATTCCCTCCAGGTGGAGTAGGAGATGCCCTTGCGGGCCGAGTAGGCGGCGGCCACCCGGACGAACTCCTCCTCCAGGGTGGCCAGGTCCACGCCCTGGTCCCGGCTGGCCAGCTCGGCCTCCAGGTCACGGCGCTCCTGCAGGAGGTGCAGGCGCTCGAAGGGCTCGGCGTCCTCCAGGCGCTTCTCGACGCTCTCGAGCTGCTGGCGGATGGCCTCGGACGTGCGCCGCCGGCCCCGGCGGGGACGGTTGCGGTCGAGGGCTTCGAGGTACCGGCGCACCGCCCGGCTCTCGCTCCGGCCCGCCTTCAGGGCTTCCTTGTGCTCTGCCGACATGGGGGAGCGGGAGCCCGGGGCGGGCCGGTCGGAGCGGGGCATTGAGGCAGTATCGCCTATCAGGGCAAGGATCCTCAACGCCTCCCCGAGGTGCGCCTCGGCGCCTTGACCCCACCCGGGTACGTTGGCGCCGTGGAAAGCCTCCATCGCCAGTTGGGGTTGAGCGACGGGGAAGCGGGCGCCATCGCCGCCATCCTGGGCCGGGCCCCCAACCATCTCGAGCTGGCTATGTACGCCGCCATGTGGAGCGAGCACTGCTCCTACAAGTCGTCACGGCTCCACCTGCGCCGGCTGCCCACCGACGGGCCCGCGGTGCTGGTCGGGCCGGGCGAGAACGCCGGGGTCATCGATGCCGGCGGGGGGCTGGCGGTGGCGGTGCGCATCGAGAGCCACAACCATCCCTCGGCCATCGAGCCCTACCAGGGGGCGGCCACCGGGGTGGGGGGGATCCTGAGGGACATCTTCACCATGGGGGCCCGCCCCATCGCCCTCATGGACTCGTTGCGGATGGGCCCCCTGGAGGACGCCAGGTCACGCTGGATCTTCGGAGGGGTGGTGAGGGGCATAGCCGGTTACGGGAACGCCGTCGGGGTGCCGACCGTCGGCGGGGAGGTGCTCTTCGACGAGACCTACGCCGGCAACCCGCTCGTGAACGTCCTCTGCCTGGGCTTGATGCCCGCCTCCCGGCTGGTGCTGGCGAGGGCGTCGGGGGCGGGGAACCTGGTCCTCCTCCTCGGCGCCAGCACGGGCCGGGACGGCATAGGGGGGGTGAGCGTGCTGGCCTCGGCCGGCTTCGGTGCTACCACCGAGGAGGCCGCTCCCCCCAGAGCCGGCCCGGAGGCCCCTCCCGTCCCCCCCGGTGCCCCCTCCTCCCTCGCCGAGGAGCTGGCCAAGCGGCCCAGCGTGCAGGTGGGCGACCCCTTCGAGGAGAAGCGCCTGATCGAGGCCTGCCTGGAGCTGCTGGAGTCCGGGCTGCTGGTGGGCCTGCAGGACCTGGGGGGGGCCGGGCTGGCCTGCGCCACCAGCGAGACGGCCTCCCGTGCGGGGACGGGCATGGACGTGAACGTGGCCGCCGTCCCTCGACGGGAGCCGGGCATGGCGCCCTTCGAGGTCATGACCAGCGAGAGCCAGGAGCGGATGCTTGCCGTGGTCCGCCCTGCAGACCTGCCGGCCGTGCTCGAGGTGTGCCGGCGGTGGGAGGTGCGGGCCACCGAGGTCGGCCGGGTGACAGAGGGGGGCCGCCTGCGGGTCCTGGACGGCTGGGAGGGGCCGGTGGTGGCCGACGTGCCTGCCGCCTCCCTGGCCGAGGAGGGCCCCGTCTACGACCGCCCCGCCCGCCCGCCCGCAGACCTGGAGGTCCGCCGGGCCGACGACCCCGGCCGGCTCCCGCCTCCCGCCGACTGCGGCGCCGACCTGGTCCGCCTGCTCGCCGATCCCTCCTGGGTCTGGAGCCAGTACGACCACCAGCTCTTCTTGAACACGGTGGGGCCCCCAGGCGGGGACGCCGCCGTGCTCAGGCTCTCGGCCCCCGGCCTGCCCGACACCGGGAGGGGCCTGGCCCTGTCCACGGACGGCAACGCCGGTTGGTGCGCCCTCGACCCCCGTCTGGGCACCGCCTCGACGGTGGCCGAGTCGGTCCTCAACGTCTCCTGTGCCGGTGCCGAGGCGGCGGCCCTCGTTAACTGCCTGAACCTCGGGAACCCGGAGCACCCCGAGGTGATGTGGCAGCTCTCGGGGATCGTGGACGGGCTCTCGGACGCCTGCCGGGCCCTCGGGATACCGGTCGTGGGCGGGAACGTGAGCTTCTACAACGAGACCGGCGGGCGCGACATCGACCCCACGCCCGTGGTGGGAGTGGTGGGGCTCATCGGGCGGCTGGCCCATCCTCCTCCCGGCATCGGCCTGGCCGAGGGGGCCGAGCTGGTCCTCCTCGGGAAGACCGAGCCCAACCTGGCCGGGTCCCGCTGGGCGACCTGCCTCCGCCGGCACCGCGGCGGGAGCTTGCCCGGCCTCGACCTGGGCCTCCACCTGAGGCTGTGCCGCCTGGTGGCGGGGTGGGTCGGGTCCCAGCTGGCCGGGGAGAAGGGGCCGGTGCTGGGCGTCCACGACGTCTCGGCCGGGGGACTGGGCGTGGCTCTGGCCGAGATGGCCGCCAGCAGCGGCGTGGGGCTGGTGGCACCGGGGATCGGCGACCATGCCGAGCTCTTTGCCGAGTCCCCGAGCCGGGTCGTGATCTGCACCCGGGACGCCGCCCGGGTCATCGAAGGGGCGGAGGAGGCCGGCGTCCCCTGGAGCCGGCTGGGCCGGGCCGAGGGCGACCGGGTGGTCATCGGGCACCTCCTCGACCTGGCCGTGGACGAGGTGCGCTCCGCCTGGCACGATGCCATCGCCGCGGCCATGGGCGGGGGGGCGCCCGCCCGGCGGGACCTCAGGCCGCCCGCCGCTCCCGCAAGGAGTCGATGACGGCATCGGGCACCTCCAGGTCCCCCCGTCCCGTGCCCACGGAGAGGTCCGGCTTGTAGCGGCCGTGATAGTCGGATCCCCCCGTGGCCACCAGGCCCAGGCGCCCGGCCAGGGCCGTGAGCCCGGCCCGCTCCTCTGGCTGGTAGGCCCCGTAATGGCACTCGACGCCGGCCAGGCCCCGCTCCGACAGCTCCCTCAGGGTCGGGCCGAGCCCGCCCGGCTCCAGGCCCAGGCTGTGGGGATGGGCCAGGACGGGGACGGCCCCGCTGGCCAGGGCCAGGTCGATGGCCTCGCCGGGCTCGAGGGTGGCCTTTCTCACGTAGCCGGGCTTCCCCTTGGCCAGCCAGCGGTCGAAGGCCTCTGCCACCGATGCCACCACTCCCTTGCGCACTAAGACGGCAGCCACGTGGGGCCGGCCGATGCCGGCCCCGCCGGCCTCGGCTTCGACCTCCTCGAACGTGATGGGCAGGCCCAGCTCCTGGAGCCGGGCCACGAGGCGATGGTTGCGCTCGTCGCGCTGGCCCTGGAGGGTGGTGAGGTGCTCCTGGAGGGGCCCGAGCCCGGGCTCCAGGAAGTAGACGAGCAGGTGGAAGGTGCCCGGCCCCCACACGCATGACAGCTCGCACCCCGCCACCAGCTCCAGGCCCCGGCGGGCGGCCTCCGCTCTGGCCTCGGGGACGCCGTCCAGGCGGTCGTGGTCGGTGAGGGCCACCGCCCGGCAGTCGGCCGCCGCCGCCAGGGCCACGATCTGAGCCGGAGGGTCGCTACCGTCGGAGACCGTGGAGTGGGTGTGCAGGTCGATCACTGCCGGGACGGTAGACGGCGGCGGGATGCCGGCCCGCCCGCGCCGGCCTCGGCCCGCTGCGGAGGGGGGCCGCCTCCCCGCCCGGGCGCCCCGGCGTCGGGTCCCGGTGCGCGAGACTGGGGGGGTGCAGGGCGGTCGCGATCGGTCCCATCCCGGCCGACCCCCGGGTGCCGACCGGCCCAAGGAGGCCTGCGGGGTGTTCGGCATCTCCATGCCGGCCCCGGGGGGCTCCTCCCCGGACGCCGGGGCCCACCCCCTCCCCGTGGCCCAGCTGGTCTTCGACGGCCTGTACGCCCTGCAGCACCGGGGGCAGGAGTCCGCCGGCATGGCCGTGTCCGACGGGGAGGCGGTGACGGTCGTGAAGGACATGGGCCTGGTCACCAACGTGTTCGACCCGCGCACCCTGTCGGGCCTCCCCGGCCACCTCGCCATAGGCCACACCCGGTACTCCACTACCGGGTCCAGCACCTGGCGCAATGCCCAGCCCGTGTACCGTTCCACGGGCTCGGTGGACTTCGCCCTGGCTCACAACGGCAACCTCACCAACACGGTCTCTCTGGCGGCCCGGGCGGGGATGCTCGGCGGCGCCGTCACCACCGACTCGGACCTGATGGCCGAGATGGTGGCGGCCCGCCTCGCGGACCGGAGGGGGGCAGGGCCGGCCCTGGTCGATGCCCTCGCCGAGGTCCTGCCCCTGCTGGAGGGGGCCTTCTCCCTCGTGGCCATGGACACGAGCCTGCTGGTGGGGGCGAGGGACCCCAACGGCTTCCGTCCCCTCTGCCTGGGCAGGCTGGGGCAGGGATGGGTGCTGGCCTCCGAGTCCCCCGCCCTGGACGTGGTTGGAGCCAGCTTCGTGCGGGAGGTGGAGCCGGGGGAGATGGTGGTCGTGAGCAAGGGCCGGCTCCGCTCGCTCTGGCCCTTTCCGGAGGCCAGGGTCGACCCTCGGCTCTGCATCTTCGAGTTCGTGTACTTCGCCCGTCCCGACAGCCGGCTGTACGGCCAGGAGGTGCACGGTGCCCGCCGGCGGATGGGGGAGCTCCTGGCCGAGGTGGCCCCCGTGGAGGCCGACCTGGTGATGGGGGTGCCCGAGTCCGGCCTGCCCGCCGCCGAGGGCTATGCCCGCCGCAGCGGCATCCCCTACGGGCAGGGGCTGGTGAAGAACCGCTACATAGGCCGGACCTTCATCGCTCCCGACCAGCGGGCCCGGGACCTCGGGGTGCGGCGGAAGCTCAACCCCCTCCGGGAGAACGTGGCGGGCCGGCGCCTGGTCGTGGTGGACGACTCCCTGGTGAGAGGGACGACCCAGCGGGCCACGGTCGCCATGCTGAGGGAGGCGGGGGCCAGGGAGATACACCTGCGCATCTCCTCCCCTCCCTTTCGCTGGCCATGCCATTACGGGATCGACACCCCCGAGCGCGCCGAGCTGCTCGCCTCGGGCCGGGACCTCGGCGACATGGGCCGCTTCCTCGGCGTGGACTCCATCGCCTTTCTCTCGCTGGAGGACCTGCAGGAGGCCATCGGCGCCCCCGGAGGCGGGTTCTGCGACGCCTGCCTGACGGGATGCTACCCGGTGCCGGTGCCGGCCCACCTGGGCAAGGGGGTGCTGGAGCCGGCGGTGGCAGGCGGCCCGGGCTGTGGGTAGGTACGCCGCCGCCGGGGTGGACATCGCGGCCGGCGAGGAGGCCGTGGCCCGCATCGGCCCCGCCCTGCGCTCCACGTTCGGGCCCGAGGTCCTGGACGGGCCGGGTGGGTTCGCCGGCCTCTTCGCCCTGCGGCCGGGGTCCTGGAGCGAGCCGGTCCTGGCTGCCAGCACCGACGGGGTGGGGACCAAGGCCGTGGTGGCCGAGGCGACTGGCCGCTACGGGACCATCGGCATCGACCTGGTGGCGATGTGCGTGGACGACCTGGCCTGCACCGGGGCCCGGCCCCTCTTCCTGCTGGACTGCTACACCACGTCCCACCTGGAGCCGGCGGTGGCCGAGGCCGTGGTGGCCGGCGTGGCGCAGGGGTGCCGGGAGGCGGGTTGCGCCCTCATAGGGGGGGAGATGGCCGAGCACCCCGGGCGGGCCGGCTCCTTCGACCTGGTCGGCTTTGCCGTCGGCGTGGTGGAGCGGGCCGGCATCCTCGGTCCGGGCCGGGTTAGGGACGGCGACGCCCTGGTGGGCCTGGCCTCCCCGGGCCTGCGTGCCAACGGCTACTCGCTGGCCCGCCAGGTGCTGCTGGAGGAGGCCGGCCGGGACCTGAGGGGCCCGGCCTGGGAGGGCGCCGGCCACAGCCTGGCCGACGAGCTGCTCAGGCCCTCGGTCATCTACTCACCCTCGGTGCTGGCCCTGGGCCAGGCCCTCCCGGCCGGCTCCCTGCACGCCGCCGCCCACATCACCGGCGGCGGCCTGCCGGGCAACCTGGCCCGGGTACTGCCCTCAACCTGTGACGCCCTCGTCCAGCGGGGGGCCTGGGAGGTGCCCCGCATCTTCACCGAGATCGAGCAGGCCGGCGGGGTCGACCCTTCCGAGATGGCGGGGGTCTTCAACCTCGGCATCGGGATGGTCCTGGTGGTCGATGCCGAGGTGGCCGGCGAGGCCCTGGCCCTCCTCGCCGGCCGGGGCCAGGACGCCGTGGTGGTGGGGCGGGTGGTGGCGGGGACGGGCCGGGTGGTCCTCGAGCCGTGAGCGAGGCCCGGGCCGCCGGCCGGCGGGGTGCGCTCGTGGCCCACCTGCTCGAGCACTCGGTGCGCCGCGGCTCCTTCGTGCTCAAGTCAGGGCGGAGGAGCGAGTGGTTCGTGGACGCCAAGCAGACCATCTGCCGGCCGGGGGGCATGCTGCTGGTGGCCGAGGCGGTCCTGGACCTCGTCCCCGACGAGGTGACCGCCATGGGCGGGCTCACCATGGGCGCCGACCCGGTGGCCTTCGTGGCGGCGGGCGTGGCGGCAGCCCGGGGCCGGCCGCTCAAGTGCTTCAGCGTGCGCAAGGAGGCCAAGGGCCACGGCGGGGGAGGCCGGATCGCCGGCGCCCTCGACCCGGGTGACAAGGTCGTGCTCACCGAGGACGCCGTGACGAGAGGGACCTCGCTCCTGGAGGCGGCCCGGGCGGTGCGGGAGGCGGGGGCTCACCCGGTCATGATGCTGGCGGTGGTGGACCGGGGAGGGACCTGCGCCGCCCTGGCCGAGGAGGAGGGGATCGCCTTCCGGGCCCTGGTGACCGCTCCCGACCTCGGGTTCTCCTACGAGGACTAGAGGCCTACCCTGCCGCCGGGTAGCCCCTCCGGGGCCTGACGCGAAGGGATGCCAGGCGCTCCAGCTCTCCTATGCGGCTCTCGGCCAGGCGGTCGGCGGCCTCGGCGGTGGTGGTCCCCTCTGCCTGGGCGGCGGCCAGGACGGCCGCCGTGGTGGCGTAGATGCCCTTGATGCGGGCGAAGGCCCGGTCACGGCTGTAGCCGCCCAGCTCCTCGGCGATGTTGATGATGCCCCCGGCGTTGATGATGAAGTCAGGGCACCAGACCACGCCCATGTCCGACAGGAGCTTGGCGCAGCCCGGGTCGGCCAGCTGGTTGTTCGCCGCCCCCGCTACCAGGGCGCACTTGAGGTTGGGGATGGTGCCGTGGTCGAGGGTGCCCCCGAGGGCGCAGGGGGCCAGGATGTCACAGGGCGTGGAGTAGGCCTCCTCCACCCCGGTCACCTCCACGTCCAGGTCCACCCGGGCCCGGTCCAGGGCGGAGCTCGAGACGTCGGCGACGGTCACCCGGGCCCGTTCCTCCACCAGGTGGCGGGCCAGGCCGTAGCCCACCTTGCCCACCCCCGCCACGACCACGTGGCGCCCGGCCAGGTGGGGCGAGCCCCACAGGTGGGCGGCCCCGGCCTTCATCCCCTGCAGGACCCCGAAGGCGGTGGCGGCCGAGGGGTCACCGGACCCACCCAGGGACTGGCTCACCCCAGCCACGTGGGGGGTCTCTCGGCGGATCAGGTCCATGTCGGCCTGGGTGGTCCCCACGTCCTCTGCGGTGACGTAGCGCCCACCGAGGCTGTCCACGAACCGCCCGTAGGTGCGCAGCAGGGCCTCCGACTTGAGCACGGCCGGGTCACCGATGATCACGGCCTTGCCCCCGCCCAGGTCCAGGCCGGCCGCCGCCGCCTTGTACGTCATGCCCCGGGAGAGGCGCAGCACGTCTTCGAGGGCATCCTCCTCGGCCTGGTAGGGGTAGAAGCGGGTCCCTCCGAGAGCGGGCCCGAGGCGGGTGGAGTGGATGGCGATGATGGCCCGCAGGCCGCTTCGGCGGTCGTGGCAGTAGACGACCTGCTCGTGGTCTTCCCCGTGGATCCGCTCGAAGAGGCGCACGGGCTCAGCTTACCGAACGTTCAGGAGCAGAATGACGGGCCTCTGCCGGGGCCCCGCCTGGCCACCTGCGGGGGCCGGCTCGCAAGCGGCCGTCAGGTCGGGAACCGGCGCTGACCCGAGCCCCGGGCCGCGACCAGGGGGACCAGCATCTCGGCCGGCGTGAGGCTGCCGTGCCCACTGCGCATGGTCCACTCGCCCTGGTGGGCGGGATCGGCGAAGCCGATGGGGTCCCGGGCGGCCAGGGTGACGTCCCCGAGGCGGCCGAGCACCTCCGTCCCCGGTGCCTTGGGGCCGAGCCAGCCCTCGTCCACCAGCTGCTCTCGTGAGAGGACCCAGGCCCGGTCCCCGAAGGCCTCCCTGCTGGCCTCCAGGAGGTCCCGGGCGGCGCCGGGGGGGGCATGCAGGGACCGGAACCTGGCCTCACCGGCACAGGCCTCCACGAGGCTGGCGACGGGGTCCAGGGGGAGCTGCTCGCCCAGATGGACCTGGCCGTGGTCCGAGGTCACGACCAGGGCCGCCTCGGCGGGCAGGGCCTCGATCAGCGCCCCCACCAGGTGGTCGGTGCAGGCCAGCTCGGAGGGGAAGAACTGGTCCCGCAGGCCGTACTTGTGGGCCACGAAGTCCACCCCGTTGTAGTAGGCGAACACGAAGCGCTCGCCCGCCCGCACCAGCCGGCCGACGGTCACGGCGATGCTGGAGGGCATCCGCCACCCGTAGAAGCGCGACCCCCTCATGAAGGCGTCGGTGAAGCCACCTCCGAGGAAGTCCTCCCTGGTCACCACCGGCACCGACCGGCCGCAGAAGGCCTCCACGGGGGCCACCGTGGAGGGCTGGGGCCCCTTGCGGCCGTCCTCCAGCTCCCACTTCAAGACGTCCAGGATGCCCTTGGCAAGCCTCATCCGGTAGCCGACCAGGCCGTGCTCGGCCGGCGGCGCCCCGGTGGTGATGGAGGGGAGGGCGGCAGAGGTGGTGGAGGGGGCGACGGTGGTGATGGGCCCGCCCTCCAGGCCGGCGATCACGGGGAGGTCGGCAGCGTGCTCCCGGACCGCATCCCAGCCCAGGCCGTCCAGCACCAGGAGGACAACGGCGGAGGCTCCCTCCACGCAGGCAGGCAGCCAGGACGCGTCGGCGGAGCCGAGGAGGGCAGGTACGAGGCCGGCGACCGAGGCGCCCTCGTAGTCGGGCCGCACCATGTCCATGCCCCGAAGCGTACTGCCGGCGCCGGGGCAACGACGGCCCGGGCCCGGGGGCGGATTGCCACCGGGCGGGTGGCGGGCGAGACTCCTGGGGTGGACGACTGGAGCAAGCTGATCGAGCAGCTTCGCGAGCTGCGGGATGCCGCCCTGGCGGTGCAGGGATCGGACCTCTGCGACGAGGAGCAGGAGCTGGTGGAGGCGACCAGGGAGGCCCTGTCGGCCCTGGCCGAGGTGCTCACGCCCGGGCTCCGGGACTCGGGCGTGGCCGGGCCCCGGCGCACCTATGCGGCCCTGCGGGCCCTGTGCTCGGTCATGGCCGAGGGCTCGACGGTGGTCCCCCCCCTCGGCATGCGCTCGGTCCGGGACGTGCTCAAGACCCTGTCCCGCTGGGTCCTGGCCTCGACCCCGCTTCCCACCACGGGACCGCTGGCCGGGGCCCGCATCGAGCTGGTCGACTCCCTGGCCGAGGACCGGGTGCTGGTCGTGCTGCGCCTGGAGGGGCAGGCTCAGCCCGAGGACATAGCCGCCGACGCCGGGGCGGATGCCGACCTCCTGGAGCTGTGCGACCTGGCCACCGACTTCGCCCCGGAGTCAGGCAGTCCCGAGGTGCCGGTGGTGGTGGCCAGCCGGTCCGCCACACCGGGGTGGGTACGGCTGTGGGCCACCAACGAGGCGGCGGCCGCCCTGGTGGGTGGCCACGAGCCCCGGGAGGTCCCTGCCTCCGAGCTGGCGGCCCTGAAGGCTCGCTTCCGCTCGGCGGGCGGCCCGCCCACCGACAGGCTTCGGGCCGGAGGGACCAGCTCCTAGCCGGGGCCGCCAGCCGCTTTGGTATGCACTCCCTGGTTCCCCCATGCTCCTAGGATGGAAACCGAGGATGAACGTGGTGAGTCGAAGGGAGGAGAGCTCAACAAGGACTGGGATGGACAGGATCTTCTTCGCAGGGACTCTCGCTGAAGCACCGGAAGTGGTGTTCGGCCCGGACGGCATGGCCGCCTGCCATTTCGCCTTGGTGGGGAGCGGCCCGGGCCACGAGCAGACCTTCTTCGATGCCACCTGCGCCGAGGGGCTGGGCAGGCGGGCGTCGACCTTCCGGGAGGGTGACCGGGTGGTCGGCTTCGGGCACCCCGTGCCGGGCCGTCGCTTCGAGGTCACCTGTCTCGAGCTGAGCTACCGCGCCCTCACCCGTAGCGCGTAGCCGTCTTTGCTGGGGGCTGGGGAGCGGGGGGTTCCTTGGGGCGTCCGACATGCACTACTGGGCCTTGCCGTTAACAGTGTAAGCTGCTAACGTAGGCTCCCAGACCGGGCTGGGGTCGGGCCGAGGAGGGAGCCATGACGACCGTTCGCCAGCCGACCGTGCTGGACCCCGACAAGCTGATGGCGTTCGTGTACCGGGCCGTCGACGAGGTGGGGGCAACGCTCAACACAGCCTTGGTGGTCATGGGGGACAAGCTCGGGCTCTACCGGGCCCTGGCCGAGGCGGGGCCGCTGACCCCCGAGGAGCTGGCTCAGCGCACGGGCACGTCGGAGCGCTACGTGGCCGAGTGGCTGTGCGCCCAGGCCGCAGGGGGCTTCGTGGCCTACGAGCCCGGTACAGGCCGGTACTCGCTGGGCGCCGAGCAGGCTGTGGCCCTGACCGACGAGTCCAGCCCCGCCTTCCTGCCCGGGTTCTTTCAGATCGCCCTGGGCTCGGTCCTGGACTCGCCCCGGATCGCCGAGGCCGTGAGGACCGGAGAGGGGGTGGGCTGGCACGACCACGTCCCCGACGTGCACGAGGGTTGCGAGCGCTTCTTCCGGCCCGGCTACCACGCCCACCTGGTGACGGAGTGGCTGCCTGCTCTGGAAGGGGTGGTGCCCAAGCTGGAGAGGGGGATCCGGGTCGCCGACGTCGGGTGCGGGCACGGGGCCTCGACCCTGTTGATGGCCCGGTCCTACCCGGCTTCCAGCTTCGTCGGCTATGACTACCACGGCGGGTCGATAGCGACGGCTCGCCAGCGGGCGGCCGCAGCCGGGCCCGGCGTCGACGTGAGGTTCGAGGTCGCCCCCGCAGCCTCCTTCCCGGGCCAGAGCTATGACCTGGTGACCATGTTCGACTGCCTGCACGACATGGGGGACCCCGCCGGGGCGGCCCGTCACGTGCTCCAGGCGCTGGCCGCCGACGGCACGTGGATGATCGTGGAGCCGGCGGCGGGTGACCGGATCGAGGACAACCTCAACCCTGTCGGGCGGGCCTACTACGCCTTCTCCACCCTCTTGTGCACGCCCTGCTCCCTCTCCCAGGAGGTGGGGCTGGCTCTCGGGGCCCAAGCAGGTGAGAGGCGCATACGCGACATCGTTGTCGGCGCCGGCTTCAGCGGGTTCCGGCGGGTGGCCGAGACACCGTTCAACATCGTCTACGAGGCACGGCCCTAGGGCTGGCGGTTGGCGTCGATCTGGTCGAAGTCCCCGTAGCCGTTGTGGGTGCCCCCGCCCCCCGACCACTGCCACATGAGGGCTTGGGGGGCCGAGGCGGTGACCCCTCCGAAGAACCGGGCACAGGTCGATGTGGAGGGGAGGCACCAGCCCGAGGGGGGGTCGGCCAGGCTGTCGGTGTCGTCCATGTAGGTCCACTCGTCGGTGTGGGGGATGTAGGAGGCGCTGCCGGTGCCGAAGATGGAGGCCCAGACACCGGGCGAGGAGTAGACCCCGGGTGTGAAGCGGGTGTGGTACCTGATGTAGTCCCAGAACCCGTTGAAATCGGCCCGGTCCACCTGCGGAGGGACGTGGTACGTCCTCACCCGGCCGCTGCACGGCGAGGTGTACACCGAGTTCCAGCCGTTGTCAGGAGCCGGAGGGATCCCCGGCAGCTCGACGTCCATGAACACCACCGGGTAGGTGACGTGGTCGAAGCCGATGTCCCACACGGCGCGCCGGGCCTGGGCCCGCCCCCAGGCGTAGGCCTCGGCGGTGGTCCCGCTGTAGTGGGGGTCGACCCCCGGGCCGCCCATGAACCAGTACACGCCTGTGCCGATCCCCACGTGGTAGGTGGTGAGGTTGGTGTTGGCCTGGGCGGCATTGGTGGCGGACCAGGCCAGCTGCCCCCCGCAACCGAGCCAGTGGGCCCAGTTGCCCGCCATCCCGATGTAGCCGCCGTAGTAGCCGCCGATGACGGGCTCGCGGTAGGGGCGCTGGGAGCTGACGGCGATGGGCCAGCTGTCGGTCCCGTACCAGAAGCCGGCTGGGGTGTCGTGCCCGGCCGCCGGCGCCACCCACGCACTGGCGCCTGAGCCTGCCCCGGGCCCGGCCGGCCCTGCCCTTGTGGCTCCGGCTGGCCCCACGACCAGCAGCGACCCCGCCAGCACGGCCCCCCCTGCCAGCACCATGGCTGGCCGCCCACCCCTCATCATCCCCCTCACCTCTCCTTCCCCCCTGCACGAGGCAGGCCCTGCCGGATGACCCTGACGTGGCCAGCGGGCAACCCGGGCTCGCCCACCTGGCGGCGGCCAGCGGCCCGGTCGCCGGTCTCACCGGCTCCGGGTGAGCCTTCTTCGCAGCTGGTCCGCGGAGGCGCTCACGTGGTACCCGACACCGCCGACCACGGCGGCGTTCCCCTGAAGAGCGAATGGTCGCCTGTGCTTCCCCGGCGCGCCGGCGGCGCGGCGGCATGGGGGGCTGTGTGGGCAGGGAGCCGGGTTGGCCGTCGGCCCGGCCGGTCAGCCCGGCTCGGCGTGGCTGCGGATGCTGGTGTCGAGCGCCTTCAGCCCCGGCCGCATTGCCGGGCTCGAGCCCTTCATCCGTGAGGTCCTGGACCGGCTGCTCACGCCCCTCGACACCGTCGCCGGCTTCGACCTCATCGACGACGTGGCCTTCCCCCTCCCCATTGCCGTGATCTGCCACCTGCTGGGCGTCCCCGCACACGACCAGGCCCGCTTCCGGGCCTGGGGGCAGGACCTCGCCGCCACCTTGGACCCCGAGATCAGCGACGAGGCCCGGACGCGTGCCTCGGAGCTGGCGCTCACTGCCTACCTGCGCGACCTGGCCCAGCGCCGCCGGGCCGACCCCGACGACACCCTGCTGTCCGCCCTCATCGCCGCGGAGGACGGCGGCGACCGGCTCAGCTCAACGGAGCTGATCGGCACGGCGCTGCTCCTCCTCGTGGCCGGCTTCGAGACGACGGTGAACCTGATCGGCAACGGGACGGTGGCCCTGCTGGGTGAGGAAGGGGCGTGGCGGCGGCTCGGGGAGGAACCGGCGCTCCTCCCTGGGGCGGTCGAGGAGCTGCTGCGCTATGACAGCCCCGTCCAGATCACCTCGAGGATCGCCACAGAGGACCTCGGTTTGGAGGGGCGAGCCATCAAGAGAGGCGATGTGGTCCTCGTGGCCCTCGGCGGTGCCAACCGGGACCCCGATGCCTTCGAGCGCCCCGGGCAGTTGCTCATCGACCGGCCTGATGCCTCCCGGCACCTGGCCTTCTCCCTCGGTATCCACCACTGCCTCGGGGCAGCGCTCGCCCGGCTCGAAGGGCGGCTCGTCTTCGGGGAGCTCACCCACCGCTACCCGGACCTGGTCCTCTCACGGCCACCCGTGCGGCGGCCCCTCATGGTCCTCCGGGGCTTCGAGCACGTACCCGTCACCAGGACCGCGGCCCGATGATGGCGACGACCTGCGTGGCCAACCCGACGAGCCGGTCGGCGGCCTGGACGGCGGCCTCTGCGTCCGCTGCTCGCATCGGGGTGTTCCTGGTGGTCGGGACCGGTATCGATCCGGTGACCTCGCGCTTTTCAGGCGCGCGCTCTACCAACTGAGCTACCCGACCCCGCTCCCGCGGGAGCCAGCGGACCTGACGGGATTTGAACCCGCGACCTCCGGCTTGACAGGCCGGCGTGCACTCCGAGCTGCACCACAGGTCCCTGCTTGTGTTCGGCCCGAGTCCCCGGGGCTTGGCACCCCCAACGGGATTCGAACCCGTGCTACCGCCTTGAAAGGGCGGCGTCCTGGGCCGCTAGACGATGGGGGCTCGTACCCTCGCACGGGCGCCCGTCAGCCTAGCAGGCAGCGCCACCAGCCGATCGGCGACCGGGTCCGCTCGCTGGGCAGAGGGACGGCCGGGCCTCTAGGAGGCCGCCAGGAGCCACTCTGTGCCCGAGGGGCTGTCACGGACCTCGATGCCCGCCTCCACCAGCCGGTCGCGGATGCGGTCGGCATCGGCGTAGCGATGCTCCGCCCGGGCCTGGGCCCGCTCCTCGAGCAGGGCGTCCACGAACGGGCCCACCACCTGGCGGGGATCCCTGGCTCCCCTCTCCGCCAGGCGTCCCAGCGATGCCACCATGGCGTGCATGGCGTCGCGGGCCCGGTCGAGCTCGTCGGACTGGAGGGTGTCCCGGGACCAGTCCACCAGCTCCTGGTCCAGCTGGAGGATGGCCCGCACGGCGCCCTCGGTGTCCCGGGCCTCCACCGCCTTGTCGAAGGAGGCCTGGAGGTCCGAGACCGTGGCCAGCAGGGGTGAGGCGGCGGGGCGCACGGCCGGGCCAGAGGACCCCGTGCCGGGAGGGCCGGCCTGGCCCGGGACGACCCCGGGGCCCGACGCCGGGACCGGCCGGTGGCCCAGCTCTTCGGCCCGCTCGGCCAGGGAGGTGATGGGCACCGTGGACCCGGTGGGGATCTCGGCCGAGCGGCCCCGGGCCCTCACCGTGACCACGCCGAGGCCCACCACCGTCGCCGATCCCTCGTCCAGGTCCAGGACGAGGCCGGTGTGCTCGTCGACCCCCAGGACGAAAACCCCCTCCTCCAGGTCCTCCTCCATCCGGGACAGCCGGCGCTCCCCCAGGTAGCAATAGCGGGTGTCGTGGTTGCCGCCCTCGGCGTTGTTGTAGTGGGGGATGACGGCAGCCCTGAGGCCCGCCTCCTCCAGCACGCCCAGGCCCGGCAGCCAGCGGGGCGCCTCCCCCACCTTGTAGATCTCGTAGACGGGCACGGTGGCGGCCCCGAGGGTGAGGGCGGCGGCGCTGGCGAAGGTGATCCCCCCGCCGGTGCCCCCGGGGCGCAGCTTCTCCCTCAGCTGGCCCTCCAGGCCCGCCGGCCCCCACTGGCGCAGCGCATAGCTCGGGCTCCCCGGGCCGGCGAAGACGTAGCGGGCGTCCCGGATGCGGGCCAGCCAGGCCGCTCGCCGGGCGGGGTCCAGGCCCTCGGCCGAGCGCAGGGTGGCCACCTCGATCTCGGCCCCCACGCTCTCCCGGAAGTAGTCCTGGGCCCGGGCGGCGATGTCGTCGGCGTTCTCCTGGAAGCCGAAGGCCGTGTCCAGCACCACCGCCGGCACGGGGGGAGGGCCGAGGCGGCCCAGCAGCTGGCGGTGGGTCTTGGCCATGGTCGGGCTGGTCTCCCCCGAGCCCATGATCGTGAGCAGCCGTGGCCACGAGCCGGGGCTCACCCGAAGAACCCCTCCGCCACCGCCTCGTGCAGGACGTCGGCCAGCTCCTTGGGGTGCTGGGCATGGACGTCGTGGTCGGAGGGGGCGAACCACCGGACCCGCACGGCGGGGATGGTGGCCTCGGCCTCCTCCACCCCGGCCCGCTTCTCCTTGGTCCAGGCCCCATCCCCCGTGTCGGCCGGCACCACCAACACCGGCACCTTCATCTCGGGGAAGCGCCGGCGGGGCCGGTGGCGGTACAGGGCCTCCAGGATCTGCATGTGGCGCTCGAAGGTGAGCCAGGGAGCGATGGTGCCGTCCGCCCTCACCTCCACGTTGGCCAGGGTGGCCCTCACCGCCCGGTCGTCCCAGTCGGGATGGAGCCGGCGGATGGAGGCCTCGAAGTCCCCCGCCCGGAGCCCCGTCAGGCGGGGAGGGGCCAGCGCCCGGCGGCACGCCTCCCAGGTGGGGAAGCGGGAGGACAGGTCGCTGAGGCCCCCGTCGACCAGGGCCACACCCGAGACGAGGTCCGGCTCCCGCCATCCCAGCTCCAGGGCCACGTTGGCCCCCCAGGACTGGCCCACCACCACTGGCCGGTCCCAGGCCGGTCCCCGCTCGGCCAGGGTTCCCATGACGGCGACCAGGTCCTGGCAGACGGTGGGGAAGTCGTAGCCTCCCTCGGGCTTGCTGGAGCGCCCGTGGCCCCGCTGGTCGAGGGCGGCGACGGCGTGGCCCAGCTCGCAGAGGCGCCCTGCCACCCCGTCCCAGAGCCGGGCATTGGAGGCCAGCCCGTGCACGAGCAGGAGGCCCTTGTGCCGCCCGGGCCAGAGGTCGACAGCCAGGTCCACGCCGGGGGCCGCCCGGACCAGGAGGTGGTCCGTCACCCGGAGGCCGCCAGTGCTTCCACCAGGTTCTCCTGCAGCATGCTCAGGTACACATAGGTCGCCATGGCAGGAGCCCTCGGGTCCGAGGGGGGCAGGGGCTGGAAGTCCTCGGTGACCTCCAGCTTGGTCCCGAGTACCAGGCGGAGGTCGTTCAGGGCCCCGAGCCAGGCGGTGAGCTGGTCCTCGTCCAGCTCGGTGGCGTCCACGGTGTCCTCGAGGACCTGGAGGGCGCCCTGGTGGGACTGCAGTAGTTGGTCCCCCACCAGGCGGCGGTACTCCACCTCGGCCTCGTCGTCTTCGGGGTAGGCGGGCGGGAAGAGCCGGCGGGTGGAGGGGTCCCCGGCGGCGATCAGGTCCCGGAGCTGGGCAGGCAGGGATCGCAGCAGCTCCCTCTCCTGGCCGGGGAGGCGGAGCACGAAGCGCCCGTCCCGGGTTCGCCGCAGCCGGGCCCGGATCACTGATCGTGCTCCATGGTGGCCCACAGGCCGTGCTCGTGCAGGCGGAAGACGTCCAGCTCGGCCCGCTCCCGCGGCCCGCTCGACACCACGGCCTTGCCCTTGTGGTGCACGTCCAGCATGAGCTTGGTCGCCTTCTCGCGGCTGTAGCCGAACAGCTTCTGGAACACGAAGGTGACATAGGACATGAGGTTGATGGGGTCGTTCCACACGATCACCACCCAGGGCCGGTCCGGGGTGATGACCGTTCCCGCTTCGGGTTGGTCGACCCTGGTCGGGGCCGTTACCGGAGACGACGTGGGCATGGCACGATTCTGCATCGGCAGGGACATGGCCGGCGAGCGCGGCACGGGAGCGGTCAGGCCGGCCCGGCCAGGGAGGGTACCGTTTCGACCTTGTCGAGGGCGGGACGGCGCGACAGGTCCAGCGCAGGCCGGGCGAACAGGCCCAGGTGGAAGCGGACCGCCACGATCCAGAGCAGGGTGACCCCGATTATGTGCAGCTCCACCACCCCGGCGGGGACGTGGAGGAAGTACTGGCTGTAGCCGATGGCGCCCTGGAGGGCCATGACCTCGAGGAGCAGGCGGGAGCGGCGCTGCACGCCGAGGGGCATCCCCGACTGGTGGGCGGCCAGCACTATGCCCACGGTGAGGCCGATCAGCATGACGGCGAGGGTGGCATGGAACTCGGCCGTGGCGTGGAAGGGGAAGGGCAGGCGCCGGGCATGGGCGTTGCCGGCATGGGGTCCGGTCCCGGTGGTGGCGGTGCCGGCCAGGATGACCAGGCACAACAGCCCCAGCATGAGCCGGCCGGCCCACACCAGCTGGCGGCCCACCATGGGTTGGGCCGGCACCCGCTCGTGAGCGGCCCGGTAGAGGAGGACCACGGCGTCGGCCAGGATGGCGATGGACAGGGCGAAGTGGGCCATGACCAGCGAGGGGTCCAGCTTGAAGAGGACCGTGAGGCCGCCCAGGACGGCCTGGCCCACCACCCCTGCCACCAAGCCGCCCGACAGCCACAGCAGGTCCGAGCGGAACGGGCGGCGCAGGGCGGCGGCCAGCGTGGTCAGGGCCACCACGACCACCACCCAGATCGTGATGATGCGGTTGGTGAACTCCACCATGGGGTGGAAGGCCCAGGCCGCGACGACCCGGTGCTGGTAGCACGTGGGCCAGTCCGGGCACCCGAGGCCGGAGCCGGTCAGGCGGACGGCGGCCCCGGTGATGATGATGAGCGACAGGGCGACCACCGACATGAGGGCCAGGCGGCGGAAGAGCCGGGGCCCGGGGCGAAGCCGGCCGTAGCGGAGCACTCCCCCTGATGCTAGGCCAGCTCCGGAGCGGAACGGCCATCGTTGCCCCCGGCCCGCCGCCTCCTCGGACCGGGGCCGGCGGCCTATTCCCATTGGAACATGAGCACCGCCGTCACCGGTGCTGCCACCCCCCAGGCCGCCAGCACCGCCCATGCCCACACCGGCACCCCGCCTCCGACGCCCACCGTGCGGTACAAGGCCGTGGAGAGGGCGGCGGCCGGCAGAGCCCGGCCGAGGTCCTGCAATCCCCCGGGCAGCAGGCCGAGCGGGAAGATCATGCCCCCGAGGAGGAGGAGCACGACCCACAGCCCGTTGGCGACCCCGAGGACCAGGTGGGAGGGCAGGGCGCCGGCCAGCAGCATGCCCAGCCCCGCGAAGGCCAAGGTGGCGAGCAGGTAGGCCCCCACTGCCGGGCCCGGGTCGGCGGGGGGCCTCCAGCCCAGGCCGGCCGCCACCGCCCCTATGACCACCACCTGCACCCCCTCGATGGCGAGGACCGAGCAGGTCTTGGCCGCTATCAGCCCCGGCCGGCCCAGGGGCGTGGAGCCCAGGCGCTTGAGGACCCCGTAGCTGCGCTCGAACGAGGTGCCGATGCCGAGGGCCACCATGGCGGTGGACATGACGGCCAGGGCCAGTATCCCCGGAGCGACGAAGTCGATGCGATGGACCCTGCCCACCGACCCGATGGGGATGTAGGTGAAGGCCACGAGCAGGATGATCGGGAGGCCAAGGCTCACGAGCAGCTGCTCGCTCTGGGACAGGGTGAGGCTCACCTCGGTCCGAGCATGGGCCAGGGTGGCCCGCAGGTAGTGGCGGAACGGTGCCGGCCCGGGGGTCATTCCGGGCGGGGCAGTGGCGGGGGTGGCTGTCAACGCTGCGCCCCCACCCCTCGGCGGCGCCTGCCGTCGCCGCCATGGTCGTCGCTGAGCCGCTCCGCCCCCGCTGTCAGCCGGAAGAACACGTCCTCGAGGCTCTGGCGGCCGGCCCGGAGGTCGGCCAGGGGGAGGTCCCGCTCGGCGAGCCAGGCCGTCAACCCCGCTACCGCCGCCGGGGTGGCTGCCGTCTCCACCCGGTACTCGCCGGGCCTCTCCTCCACGACGGGGGCCGAGAGGGCGGCGGCCAGCTCGTCGACGGCCAGCCCGGCCGGCGCCCCGAAGCGGATCTCCTGGCCCGCCCCCGCTGCCATCAGGTCGGCGGGGGTGCCCTCGGCCATCACCTGGCCGCGGTCGAGGATCACCACGCGGTCGGCCATGCGCCCGGCCTCGTCCAGCTCGTGGGTGGTGAGCAGCACGCAGGTGCCCTCCCGGCGCAGGTTCCTCACCACCTCCCGGATGGCCAGGCGCCCCGCCGGGTCCACCCCGGCCGTGGGCTCGTCCAGGAAGGCCACCCGGGGCCTGCCCACCAGGGCCAGGGCCAGGGAGAGCCGCTGCTGCTCCCCCCCCGAGAGGCGCCGGTAGGGGGTGGTGGCCACCCGGCCCAGGTCGAGACGCTCCAGGAGGTCGTCGGGATCGGCGGGGTCCGGGTAGTAGGAGGCGTAGAGCCGCAGGGCCCGGCGGGGATCGAGGCGCGGGTAGGGGCCGCCCCGCTGGAGCATCACCCCCATGAGGAGGGCCAGGGCCCGATGGTCGCCCCGGGGGTCCAGGCCCAGCACGCGCACCCGGCCCGCGGCGGGCCGCCTGTAGCCCTCCAGGGTCTCCACGGTCGTGGTCTTGCCGGCGCCGTTGGGCCCGAGCACGGCCAGCACCTGGCTTGCCTCGGCGGTGAAGGAGACCCCGTCCACCGCGGCGCGGGACCCGTAGCGCACGACGAGTCCCTCTACCTCGATGGCGGGCACGTCAGGCCAGGTTATCTCCGGCCCCCGCCCTACCACGGTCGGCTGCCGCCCGGTCCACCCGCTCGAGGTGGCAGTAGGGACGCAGGACCTCGGGGACGACGAAGGCCCCGCCCTCGTCCTGGTAGTGCTCGAAGAGGAACACGAGGGTCCGGCCCACGGCGCAGGCGGTGCCGTTGAGGGTGTGGACGAGGCGCGTCCCCCCGCCCTCGCCGGGGCGGAAGCGGGTGCGCGCCCGGCGGGCGGCAAAATCCGTGTAGTTCGAGCACGACGTGATCTCGCGGTAGCGCCCCTCGGAGGGGAGCCACACCTCGATGTCGTACTTCTTGGCCGCCGTGGTGGCGAGCTCGCCAGCCGCCATGTTCACCACCCGGTAGGGGAGCCCCAGGGCCGCCACCAGGGACTCCTCCAGGGCCAGCAGGGCCTCGTGCTCCTCCCAGGACCGCTCCGGGTGGGCGTAGGAGAACATCTCGACCTTGTCGAACTGGTGGACCCTGAAGATGCCTCTCGTGTCCTTACCGTAGGTGCCGGCTTCCCGCCGGAAGCAGGTGGAGAACCCCCCGTAGCGCAGGGGCAGGTCAGCTTCCTCCAGGATCTCGCCCATGTGCAGCCCGGCCAGCGGTACCTCGCTGGTGCCCACCAGGTAGAGCTCCCTCTCCTCCCCCTCCTCGGCGGCGCCCCCGGGGTCGGCGCTGCCCGCCCCGTAGACCTGGGCCCGGTCGGTGGGGAAGAAGCCCGCCGCCTCCATGGTGGCCTCGCGCACCAGCACGGGCGGGACCACGGGGACGAACCCCGCCGCCACCAGGCGGCCCATGACCCACTGGACCAGCGCCAGCTCGATGAGGACCGCCTCCCTCATCAGGTAGGCGAACCGGGAGCCGCTCACCTTCACCCCCCGTCGGGTGTCCACCAGCCCGAGGCGCTCACCCAGGTCGGCATGGTCGAAGGCGGGAGGCGGCCCGCCGGCCTCACCCACCTGCCTCACCACCTCGCCGTCCTCCTCCCCACCCGCCGGCACCGAGGGGTGGGCGGGGTTGGGGATGCGGCGGGCCAGGTCGGCCAGGGTGGCCTCCACCTGGGCCAGCTCGGCCTGGACCCGGCTCAGCTTCTCCTTCACGGCGGAGGCGGCGGCGATCCGCCCCGCCCGCTCCTCGGGGCTCGAGGTGCCGATGGCCCGGGAGAGGGACTTCTGCTCGGCCCGCAGGGACTCGGCCTCGGCCTGGAGGGCCCGATGTGCCCGGTCGGTCTCCACTGCCCGGTCGAGGAGGTCCCCCGGGCAGCCCTTCTTCTCTATCCCGGCCCGGTACTCCGGCTCGCCCAAGCGGCGCAGGTCGATCACGGGATCACGCTATCGGGGGCCAAATGACGCCTTGGCGCCCGGCCCTCCTGACCGCTCACCCCGATGCCTGCCCCTGGTTGCAGGCCGCGCAGCGGCCCAGCACGGCGAAGTGGCTGGGCCTTATGGTGAACCCGTGGGAGCGCCGCAGGGTGTCGGCCAGGGAGGTGAAGGTGTCGTCGGGGACCTCGATGACGGCCCCGCACCCATCGCAGACCAGGTGCTGGTGGGGGTCATCGGCCAGGTGGTACACGGCCCGCCCGTGGCCCAGGTGGGTGTGGTCCACGAGGCCCACCTGCTCCAGCGCCTCGAGGGTCCGGTAGACGGTGGACAGGTGGACGTCGGGCTGGTTCGATTGGACCTTCTCGGCCAGCTGGTCGGCCGTCATGTGGCCCTCGGCCTCCACCAGGGCGGCGATCACGGCCCGCCTGGCGCTGGTGACCCGCCACCCGTGCTGGCGCAAGGTCCCGACTAGTGCCTCGGTCCGGGTGGAGCTCACGGGCCCAGACTAGGCAAGGCGGCGCTAGCCCTCGTGGCCCCGGCCTTGCCCCTGTACTGGCTCGGGGGCCTCGAAGCGGTAGCCCAGGCCGCGGATGGTGGTTATGAGCTTGGGGTTGGAGGGGTCCTCCTCTATCCGGGCCCGCAGCCGCTTCACGTGCACGTCCAGGGTCTTGGTGTCCCCCACGTAGTGGGGCCCCCAGACCCGGTCTATGAGCACGTCCCTGGTGAGCACGCGCCCGGCGTTGGACAGGAGGAGCTCGAGCAGCTCGAACTCCTTGAGGGGGAGGCGGACCTCCTCGCCCCGGACCTTCACCTGGTGGCGATCGGGGTCCAGATGGACCGGTCCGACGGCCAGCACCCCCTCGGCGTCGCCAGGCTCCTCGTCGGGCTGGGGGACCCGGCGCAGCACCGCCCGCATGCGGGCCACCAGCTCCCTCAGCTTGTAGGGCTTGGTCACGTAGTCGTCGGCGCCCACCTCGAGGCCCACCACGGTGTCGATCTCCTCGCTCTTGGCGGTGACCATGATGATGGGCACGTTGGAGCGGGACCGGATCTCCCGGCACACGTCCAGACCCGACATGCGGGGCAGCATGAGGTCGAGCAGGATGAGGTCAGGGTGGGTGGCGTCGAACATCTCGACGGCCTGGGGCCCGTCCCGGGCCACCTCCACCAGGAAGCCCTCCCGTCTCAGCCCGACGGCCAGGGCATCGACGAAGGAGTCCTCGTCCTCGGCCACGAGGACGGTGGCCTGGGGGCTGCTCATGGGGAGAGAAAGGCGCTGCCCACCTCGGCCGAGGCCTCGCCGGTCTCCAGTTCGGTGCCGGAGGGTGGCGGCCCGGGAGCCCCGGGAGCGGCAGGCAGCTCGGTGACGGGCAGGCGCAGGGTGAAGGTGGAGCCCTCGCCCTCGAGGGACTCCAGGGTGACCTGGCCGGCGTGGTTGTGGGCCACATGGCGGACGATGGCCAGGCCCAGCCCCGTGCCCCCGGTCTGGCGGCTACGGCCCTGGTCCACCCGGTAGAAGCGCTCGAATATGCGCTCCCGGTCGCGGGCCGGGATGCCGATGCCGTGGTCCCTCACGGCCAGGAGAACCGAGCCGTCCTCGACCCGACCGGAGAAAGTGACCTGGGAGCCCTCGTCGGAGTACTTGATGGCGTTGTCCAGCAGGTTGTACAGGGCGGACACGAGCTGGCGGCGGTCCCCGAGCACCACCACCGGGCCCTCGGGCTCGTCCAGGATGAGGGTGACCCGACGGGCCTCGGCGGCGGGCCGGACCCGTTCCACCGCCTCGGCCATGACCAGGTTGACCGACGTGGGCTCCCGCACGGGTGCCTCCTCGGCCTCTATGCGGGACAGGTCCAGCAGGTCGTCGATTATGCGGCTGACCCGGAAGGCCTCGGTCTGCATGCGGTCGGCCAGCCGGCTGGCCACGGTGGGGTCCCGCTCAGCCGCCAGGGTCTCGGCCAGGAGCCCGAGAGCGCCCACCGGGGTCTTGAGCTCGTGGCTGACGTTGGCCACGAAGTCCCTCCTCACGGCCTCCAGGCGGCGGCGCTCGGTGATGTCCTCCAGCACGGCGATGACCCCCAAGTGACGGCGTCCGTCGTCGATGGGCGCGGTGCGCACGGTGAGGACCCGCCTGGGCGGCCCGTAGAGGTCCAGGGTCTTGTCCCCGGGGGTCCCCGCAGCCGAGGCGGCCAGCATCTCCTCCACCGTCCGGGCCGCTATGGCGTCGGCGTGCCGGCTGCCGACCAGGGCGATGGCCTGGGAGTTGCGGAACAGGACCCGGCCGTCCTCCCCGCACACGATCACCCCCTGGGGCATGGCGTCGAGGGCCTGCCGTAGGCGCACGGCGTCCTCGCCGGCCAGGGCCACCGCCTCCGTGGCCCCTTCGACGGCCCGCTCCAGCCGCTCCAGGGTGGAGTCCAGGCGGGCGTCCTCGTCGGCGAAGTCGGGGACGCCCTGGGCCCTGCTGGCGGCGAGGATGGTCGCCAGGGGCTCATCGGTGAGCCTGGTGGCCAGCTTGGCCAGCCGCCGCTTGAGGCCGCGCCGGGCCAGGAGCAGCCCCCCCGCCACGACCAGGGCCGAGAAGGCGATGGCAGCCACCACCGCCACGATGATCAGGAAGTTCTGCTGGCTCGTCACAGCCGTTCCCTAGCGGGGAGCGCCAGGACCACACTGGCAGCCTACCGGGACCGGCTGCCGGCCAGGTGAACCAGGCCGGGCCGGGCCGGTGCCGGGTCCGTTGCTCCCAGGTAGACCTCGCCTCCCCAGGGTGCCCCCGGTCGGGGCGGGAACCACTCCCTCCTCACCACGGCGCCTGGGTGCGGGGCGTCGACCATGACTCCCGAGGGGTGGACCACGAGGCCCACGTGCTGCACCCCAGCGGTGAAGGAGCCGAAGAACACGAGGTCGCCGGGACGGAGAGGGGCACCCCGTGGGAGGTGAGGGCCCGCCGCGAACTGGGCCTGGGCGGTCCGGGGCAGGGACACGCCGGCGGTCCGGTAGGCGGCCTGGGTGAGCCCCGAGCAGTCGACGCCGGTGGGGCCCTCCCCGCCCCAGCGGTAGGGCTTGCCCACCTGGGCCAGGGCGTAGCGGAGGGCGGTGGTGGCGGCTGGGCTGGGTGCCCAGCCGGCAGGGCCCCCCGGCCCCGCCCCCGGGACCCCGCCCCGGCCGGCGGCGCCGGGGCCGGTGGGAGCGGAAGCCGAGTAGGAGGAGGCATAGGCAAGCACCTCGGCCACGTACCAGTCGGCGTGGTTGTAGGCGTACACCGCTTGGCGCAGGCCGGCCGCCTTCCCCCCTCCGTTGGCGCACAGGTCCCGGGCCGCGGCGTAGATGGCGTCGGCGGGGTCGTAGGGCGACGGGGGCAGCCTCCCCCCCGGGGGCACGGGCCGGGCGTAGAGGGCGAAGGTGGCTGGCTCGAACTGCATGGGGCCCTCCGCCCCGGCCGGGTTGGACCCCCAGCGCACGCCCGGGCTGAGGCTGCGGCCGTTGCCCGACTCGACGGTGCCGATGCCGGCGAGGACCGTCCAGGGAAGCCCGGGGCACGTCCTGGCGGCCCCCTGGTACAGGTGGAGGTAGGGAGCGGGGATGGCCGCCAGAGCCGCCCGGCTGGGGCGGGGGATGGCCGGCCCCGCCGGGAGGGGCCCGGTCAGGGAGCCCATGCCCAGGGCACCTCCGGCCGCCGCCACCACGCCCAGGGCCAGGATGGCGAGCAGGGCGGCGACGAGCTTCACGGGGAGCCATCCTACATCATGACAGTTGAAACAACATGAAATAGGCTCTAATATCGTGCCCGCACCGGCAAGGAGCGCATGAAAGGAGCCGATGACATGACCGGACTGCTGCTGCACGGCGGGAGGGTGACCCTGCACGCCAACCCCTCCGAGCTGCCCGGGGGGGCGGTCCTCCAGCGGCTGGCCAACGGCATAGGGGGCTGGGCCCTGGTGCTGGCCCTGATCGGCTTGCTCCTGGGTGCCGCCGTGTGGGCCCTGGGCGCCCACTCGCAGAACTACCACCAGTCGGTGGCAGGCCGGCGGGCGGTTGTGGTGTCCGGGCTGGCGGCCCTGGTGGTGGGGGCGGCCCCCGGCATAGTGAACTTCTTCTTCCACGCCGGCCAGGGCGTCCACTGATGGGCGCCCTGGGGGAGGGGCCCGGGGGGGCCGTGGCCGGCTACCTGGCCCGCCATGCTCTGGAGGCCGTCAACGGGTGGGTGGCCGCCGGGGCCGGCTGGCTCCTCTCCCACGCCGGCCGCGCCCTTGGGGCCTCCAGCCGGCCCGAGCTGGGGGCGGCCTTCTTCACCAGCCACTACCGGGTGATGCTGGAGCTGGCTGCCGTGGTGGCGGTCCCCCTGCTCCTGGTGTCAGCCCTGCAGGCCGTCGTCCGCCAGGACGCCGGCCAGCTGGTGCGCAGCGCCTTCGTCTACCTTCCCCTGGGCCTTCTCCTCGGTGCCGTGGCCGTGGAGCTGGTCCGTCTGGGCGTGGCAGCCGTGGACGACCTGAGCACGACCCTGGCCCGGGGCACCGGCCTCGATGCCCGCCACTTCCTGGACGGCCTGGTCCCCCTGGGCCGGCTCGCCGCTCTCACCGGCAGCGGGGCCCTCCCCGCCTTCGTGACCTTCGCCCTTTTGCTCATCCTGGCTCTCGGCGCCCTCCTGCTCTGGCTCGAGCTGGTGGTGCGGTCGGCTGCCATCGAGGTGGCGGTCCTCTTCGTCCCCCTGGCGCTGGCGGGCCTCGTGTGGCCCCCCACTGCCGCCTGGGCCAGGCGGCTGGCTGAGACCCTCGGGGCCCTGGTGGTGGCCAAGCTGGTGATCGTGGCGGTGCTGGTGCTGGCCGCCGCCGCCCTCCTTCGTCCTGGCCGGGGGGCCGGGCCGGCCGCCGTCGTGGAGGGGACGGCCCTGCTGGGCCTGGCCGTGGCCAGCCCCTTCGCCCTCCTGCGGCTGGTCCCGGTGGTGGAGGCGGGCTCGGTGGCCCACCTCGAGGGCAGCGGTCGCCAGCTGGGACGGCGGGCGGCGTCGGCGCTGGCCCGGCCGGCGCGCCTGGCCGCCCCGGCCCTCCTAGGAGGCGCCGGGCTGGCCGACGCCGCCTGGGAGCCGCCCGTGGGCGCCACCGGCACGGGGCTCTCGGACACCGTCGTCCTGCCCTGGGCCGACGCCCCCCGGGGCTGGGAGCTCCCGCCCGACCTGTTCGCCGAGTCCGGGTCCCCAGGCCCCCCACGGAATGAGGGCTCAGCCTCAGGTGGCCCTGCTCCAGGGGCTTCGGCCTCGGGTGACCCTGCCCCAGGGGCTTCGGCCTCGGGCGACCCTGCCCCAGGGGGTTCGGCCTCCCCTGCCCCGGCATCCGAGGGCCCGGCCGACGGCTCCCCGGCCAGTTCGGGTCCGACCGCCCCCGGGGCGGGCTCCCCGGGTGGCGGCCCCGGGCCGGGGCCGGGCAGGCGGGAGAGCCATAGGCGGCCGGAGCCCGGGGAGCTGCGGCGAGAGGAGACGGGCCAGGACGAGGGACGGGAGGAGGGTCGTGGCCCCGGGTGGTGATGACAGGGGGGCGGCCCGTTACCGCCTCGGGCCCCTGGAGCGGAGGGGGCTGATCGCGGGGTGGCGGGGAGGCCAGGTGGCTGCCGTGGCCGCCTCCCTCGTGGCGGCGGTGGTATGCCTGCGCAGCGGGACCGGGGGTGGCGGGCTGGCCGGCGCCGGGCTGGCCGTGGCGGCGGGGCTGGCGGTGGCCCACCTCCCCCTCTGGGGCAGGACCCCCGAGGAGTGGGTCCCGGTGGTGGCCGGCTGGGTGCTCGGCAGCCCATGGCGCCGGCACCGGTCGAAGGTCCCCACGCTCGGGACCCTGGTCCCCGTGACTGCACCCCGGGGGGCCGTCCCCGCGGCCCGCCTGGCGCCTGGCCAGCCGGTCCGGGCCCAGGGGCATGGGGCAAGGCTGGCTCCCCGGCCGCTTCGAGGTTGCCGCGTGCTGGCACCTCTCGCCGGGTCCGGGGGCCTGCGCATGGGCGTGGTGGCGGATGCCGAGGCGGGGACCTACACGGCGGTGGTGAGCGCCGCGGGGCCGTCCTTCGCCCTTCTCGGGGCCGAGGAGCAGCAGTCCCGGGTCTCGGCCTGGTCGGGGGTCCTGGCCGGCATGGCCAGGCAGGGAAGCCCGGTGCACCGCCTCCAGTGGGTGGCGCGCAGCCACCCCGGAGGGACGGGGGTGCCCGCCGGGGTCCCCGGAGGAACCCTGGAGACCAAGGGGGCGGCGGCCCGCTCCTATGCCGAGGTGGTGGCGGGGGTGGGCCGCCGGGCCTGCCACCACGAGGTGCTGCTGGCCATGTCCCTCCGGGGGGACGGGCCCCTGCGAGCGGGCCGGAGGGCGCCAGGGCCCTTTGAGCTCCTCGACCAGGAGGTGCATGCCTTGATGTCCCAGCTCGACCAGGCGGGGGTGATGGTGCTGGGCGTGCTCGGGCCCGAGGCGCTGGCCCGGGCCCTGCGCCGGCCCCTGGAGACCGACCCGGGCAGGGCCGAAGGGGGCGGCGGACCCCTCTGGCCCTGGCCGACGGCCAGCGAGGCCACCTGGACCGCCTACCGGACGGAGGCGACCTGGCATGCCACGTACTGGGTGGCGGAATGGCCCCGCCTCCCGGTGGGCCCGGGGTTCCTCGTCCCCCTGCTGCTCCATTCCGGGGCCCGCCACGCCGTCTCCCTCATCATGGAGCCGATCAGCCCGAGGCGGTCGGCCCGCCAGGTGCGCCAGGCCAGGGTGGCCGATCTCGCCGACACCGACCTTCGCCGCCGGGCCGGCTTCCTCACCACCGCCCGTCGCCACCGGGAGGCGGAGGTGGTCGCCCGCCGAGAGATGGAGCTGGCCGATGGCCATGCCGAGTACCGGTTCTCCGGGTACGTCACCGTCACCGGCACCTCACCGGAACGGCTGGAGAGGGACTGTGGCCGGCTCGAGCAGGCCGCCGCCCGGGCCCATCTCGAGCTGGTCCGTCTCTACGGCCAGCAGGACGAGGCCTTCACCTGGACCCTCCCCCTGGGGCGGGGGCTGCAGTGAGGCCGCCACCCGTCCTCAGCCGCGTCCCGCCCGCCCACCGGGCCACCACCGCCAACCTCGGGGCCGCCTACCCGTTCCTCTCCAGCCCGGGGCTGCCCGGGGACGGCGTGGTCATCGGGGCCGACTGCCTGGGAGGGGCTTTCCGCTACGACCCCTTCTGCCTCTATGGGGCCGGCGTGATCTCGAACCCGAACATGGTCGTCATGGGCCAGATAGGGAGGGGCAAGAGCGCCTTCATCAAGTCCTACCTCTGGCGCCAGTCCCTGCTGGGGCGCCAGGCCTGGGTCATCGACCCGAAGGGCGAGTACTCCGGGCTGGCCCGGGCCTCGGGGGTCGAGCCCCTGCGCCTGGAGCCGGCGGGCTCCCTTCGGCTCAACCCGTTGGACCTGGGAGGGAGCCGAGCCGAGCTGCTGGAGGCGCTGCTCGAGGGGTCCTGGGGGCGACCTCTCTCGCCCCGGGAGCGGGCCTCGCTCGACGTTGCCATCGAGGCCGCCGGCGAGGGTGACGGCCCGCCCACCATCCCCCTTGTGATGGAGGCCCTCCTGTCGCCCAGGCCTCAGGCGGCCAGAGCATTGTGCACCGATGTCAGGACCCTGCAGGAGGACGGGCGTGACATGGCCCTGGAGCTTCGCCGCCTCGTGCACGGAGACCTGGCCGGCATGTTCGACGCCCCGACCACTCCCGGGGTCGACCTGTCTGGCCCTCTCGTGGTGCTCGACCTCTCCCCCCTCTACCACTCCGAGGCGCTCGGCATCCTCATGACCTGCGCCCTGGCCTGGCTGGCGGCCTTCCTCGCCGGCGGCCCCGGCCGCCAGCGCCTGTTCGTGGTGGACGAGGCGTGGGCCATCCTGGCCCGGCCCGGTGTGGCCCGGTGGCTGCAGGCCTCGTGGAAGCTCTCCCGGGCCTGGGGGGTGGCCAACGTGGCCGTGGTGCACCACGCTTCGGACCTGGCCGCCGCCGGCAACGACGGCTCCGAGGCCACGAAGGCGGCCCAGGGCCTGCTGGCCGACTCCGAGACGGTCGTGGTCTATGCCCAGCCGCCGGGCGAGGTGGAGAGCTCGGCCGCCTGGGTGGGCCTCACGGGGGCCGAGGCGGCCCTGCTCCCCCTGCTCCGGCGGGGAGTGGCCCTGTGGAAGGTGGGCCGGGAGTCGTTCCTGGTGGAGCACGTCATGAGCGATGCCGAGCGGGCCATGACCGACACCGACGCCGAGATGACCGGAGGGGGGAGGGGACGTGAGCGGGTGGAAGCAACCAGGTAGCCCCGGCTCGCCCCGGCACCGCCTCCCCGGCCCCTCCGGCCATGACGCCCTGACCCGCTCGGGGATGGTGCTCGGGGGGTTGGTGGCCCTGGCGGGCTTGATGGCCTGGGCGGCGGGTGAGGTGGCCGGCCGCCTGGCCGGGGGGACCTGGCCCCGGGTCCCTGCTCGGTGGTTCCCGGCGATCCTGGCCGGGTTGGTGGCTCACCCCGCCCACCCCGCCCTAGCCTGGCCCTACCCCGCCAGGAGGCTCCTGCCCGGGCCGGTCCCCTTCTACGGGGCCCTGGCGGGCATGGTCCTCCTGGGCGGAGCCGTCCTGGTGACCGGCTCGAGCGCGGCCCGGCGGGCGGCGGGCCCGTCACGGGCGGTCGGGGGGAGACCCCGGAGGTGGCTGGGGGCGAGCCGGCCGCCCTCGGCGCCGGCCTCCTGGGCCCGGCCTGGGGACCTGCGGGCGCTGGTCGTGGGGCAGGCAACGGGAGGCCGTCTCACCCTGGGCCGGTCCGGGCGGCGCTTGCTGGCCGCCGAACGGGGCCAGTCCGTGATCGTGGTGGGTCCCACCCAGACCCACAAGACCTCCGGCTTCGCCGTTCCCGCCATCCTGGAGTGGCAGGGCCCGGTGCTGGCCACGAGCGTCAAGACCGACCTGGTGCGGGACACCTTGGCCTGGCGGGAGCGGTGCGGCCAGGTGTGGCTCTACGACCCGGCGGCAAGCACGGGCCTGCCCTCGAGCGGCTGGTCACCCCTCTCGGGGGCCAGCACGTGGGAGGGGGCGCGCCGTATGGCGGCCGCCCTGTGCGGGGAGGCCAGGACCGGGGAGGGCCCCGCCGATGCTGATTTCTGGTACGCCACTGCCGCCAAGCTGCTGGCTCCCCTCCTGCTGGCGGCGGCCGGCGCCGGGCTCGGCATGGCGGACGTGGTGCGCTGGGTCGACGAGCAGGAGGAGGATGAGGTGGAGCGCATCCTGGTCTGCCTGGGCCAGCCGGAGGCCTTGCAGGCGGCCACAGCCAGCTGGCGGCGGGAGGAGCGCCAGAGGAGCTCGGTGTACACCACCGCGGAGACCGTGCTCGAGGCCTTTGCCGACCCGGCGGTGGCGTCCTCGTCGGCGCGCTCGGACATCAGCCCGGCCACGCTCCTGGACGGGGGGTCGCACACCTTGCTGGTATGCGCCCCCGCCCACGAGCAGAGGCGTCTGCGCCCGGCATTCACGGCCCTGGTCAGCCAGGTGCTGCTCTCGGCCTATGAGCGAGTGGCGCGCCAGCACCAGCCGCTGGCACCCCCGCTGCTGGTGGTGCTGGACGAGGCGGCCAACATCGCTCCTCTGGCTGACCTGGACGGCCTGGCGGCCACGGCGGCGGGACAGGGCATACAGCTGGTCTCCATCTGGCAGGACATGGCCCAGGTGGCGGCCCGCTACGGGAAGAGGGCGGCCACCGTCGTGAACAACCACCGGGCCAAGGTGATCCTCTCGGGCATATCCGACCCGACCACCCTGGATCATGTGAGTGCCCTCCTCGGGGAGGGGGAGGCGACCCAGGCGTCCACCACCACCGACGCCGACGGCCGTTCGTCCGTGACGAGGGCGGTGTCCCCCCGGCGCCTGGCTCCGGCCGATGCCATCCGGCGGATCCGGCCCGGCGAGGGCCTTCTCGTGTACGGACACCTTCCGCCAGCCCGCCTTCGGCTGCGGCCGTGGTTCCTCGAGAAGGACCTCGCTCGGCGGGCCAGACCCCGTCACCCGGGCAGCGGTGGGCGCCTGCGCCGATGGGAAAGGCCTTTGATGGCCCCGGGCGCCGAACCGCGCTGGTGGCTATTCCGGAGAGGGCTCTCCCTCCGGGCGCACCCCGGCCCGGTGGAGGGCCTCCAGCACCCATCCGATGCTGTTGGGCTGGCCCATGGCATCCTCCCATCCGGCCAGGACCTCCTCCAGGGCAGCGCGGGTGGGAAGGTGGCCGAGAACCCTGACCGTCAGGGCCTCGGTTGGTAGCGAGGCGGCAATCCAATCGCCCCACGGATCGACCACCGCCCCCTCGGCCTGCGGTTCCCGCATGGCATAGAGCTCGCCGGTGTCCTCTATCCAGGACAGCTCATAGCGAGTCCCGCTGGCATCGTGCCAGTCGCGGCCCAACTCGATCTCCACCGACGCCCGCCGGCGCTCATCCGCTTCGTAGAAGGCCTCTAGGTCCATCGCCGCACCGTAAAGGGCGCTGTCCCGAGGGCGGTCGGGAGCACGGCCTTCCACCTTGTCACAAACCAGGGGCGGCTGCAGGCGGACCTCCTTTCGTTTCTCGAGGCACAATTGCTTCGATGGCCCCGCCCACCGGGGATGAATGCGGCAGGTTTTTTGTGCGCGTGCTGCTATCGTCTGTTCGATCCACGAGGAGGTTGTCTTCCGATGGCAAGAGAGACGATAGAGGTGCTCAAGTGCGACATCGACGGGAGCGAGGCGATAGAAACCGTCCGCTTCGGCTTGGACAGTCGTGATTATGAGATCGAGCTGTGTGCCGAGCATCTCGCTGAGTTCCAGGACCAGGTGGGCAGGTATGCCAACATCGGCCGGCCGGCAAGGGCTGGTCGCCGGCGCGGCACCCGGTCCCGGGCCGCGGAGCCGGCCCCGGCCAAGCGGGCCCGGCGGGCCCGGCGTTCCGGCACGGCAGCTAACAGTCAGGAGGTGCGTGAGTGGGCGCGGAGCAAGGGCCACCAGATAAGTGACCGGGGCCGCATTCCCCGCGCCGTCCTCGAGGCCTACGAGGCCAGCCATTGAGGGTCGCCATCGTGGCCCTTTGTCCTGACCGGTTCATGGCCGCCCACAGCCGCTGGTGGCTGGGGGCCGGCTGCGATCGGGGTCCGTTGTGCCGGTGAGACCGCTTCTCCCTTGCAGGAGGGCGATCACCACCAAGGTGACGGGCCGGGATGTGGGCGGGGTCAGGAGATTCGCACCCCGGAGTTGCTGGCGCGACCGGGTGCGGAAAGGTTAGTAGTAGTAGATGGCCAAGCGTGGTCCCATCCGGTCCCATTCCACGGAAACATCCGGCGCGTCGTGGTCCGGTAACCGCATGGAGACGAAGCTCGGTGACGCCAAGGCGCGAACCCTCCGGCGCGCCTATGCCTGGACCGATCCGGGGGGTGACCCGGACGTCAAGGCGAGCTACAAGTTCATCCACCACGAGGTGGACTCGGGAGGGAATGTGGGGGCCGCCAACGTACGGGCCTGCACCAGCGGCATTGGCGTGCTGAACGGCGCCCGGGGCGGGAGCGATATCCCCGCCTCAGATCGCCAAGGCGTCTACCGGCATCTGGCCCGGCACCTGCGCGACGCGGGGGAGGAGCCGGCCGACCTCAAGTAGCGGCCCTGTGGTGCTCAGCGATGACGGACGCCGACGGCGAAGGAGTTCAGGACGTCGGAGGCTGCCGTGCCGTTCACCCCGCTGACCGACACCGAGTAGATGGTGGAGCGGCCTGCCACCTCCAGCTTTCCTGTGTAACCCTGGCAGCGGGCGCGAGCGCAACGCGTCAGGTCGCGGCGGGCGGGGCGGTTGGAGACCACGGTGGGCCGGCCCCCGGGGAGTGAGCTGCGGAGGTAGGCGGCGGCCTGGGAGCCGCTCAGGCGCCTCTCCATCCTCCACACCCTCACCGTCTCTTGCTCCCGGACGCCGTGACGGATGGCCCAGTAGCGCCAGGCCTCGGTCCAGGCCACTCCGGGGACACCGGCCAGCCCGTCGGGATGGCGCCCGGAGGGTCGGGGGCGACCCAGGAAGGACACGGTGAAGGGGGAACGGGGCCGGCCGTAGACGGCGGGCTCCGGCACCGGGGTGGGGATGAGGGCCCCGGGGACGGTGCCGGCAATGGGATGGCAGGCGGCGAGGAAGCAGCTGGCGAGGAAGCAGCTGGCGAGGGCGCAACCGGCCAACGTTGTCCCTGCCAGCCCGGAGCCTCGCCACGACTTGGTGATCACGCCTTGCACCTCACGGTCCTGACCCGTCTTCCATTCTCCCACCCCTGGAGGAGACGGCGTTGGCACTGGGACGAGGGGGGGTCTCGAGGAGGATGGTGACGGGACCGTCGTTGACGAGGTCCAGCTCCATGTGGGCCCCGAAGCGGCCCGTCGCCACGGTGGCGCCCACCTCCTCCAGCGCCGCCTTCACCCGCTCGACCAAGGGCTCGGCGACGCCGGCGGGAGCGGCCTCCACCCAGGAGGGGCGCCGGCCCCGGGTGGTGTCGGCATAGAGGGTGAACTGGGAGACGACCAGCACCTCGGCCCGCCCACCGTCGTGGGAGACCTGGGCCAGGGAGCGGTTCATGGTCCCGGTGCCGTCGTCCAGCACTCGCAGGTGCCAGAGCTTGAGAGCCAGGCGGTCGGCGGTGGACCGGTCGTCGCCGTGGGTCACCCCCACCAGGGCGCACAGCCCCGGGCCGATCCTTCCCACCACCGTCCCGCCGACCCGGACCTCGGCTCTGGTCACCCGTTGCACGACAGCGCGCATGGTCCCAGCATGCCCGGGTCCCGGCCCGCCGGCGGCCGAGCTGCCTTGAGGCGGGATGGGGCAGCCTTGCCTGGCGGCGACGGCTGCTAGGCGGACCGGGCCGGCGGTGCCCGCAGGCAGGCGGACAGGTCGGCGGCGAGCCGGTCCGCCTCTTGGGGCTGGAGGGTGGAGACCGTGACGCGCACACCGGGGCGGGATGCCAGCCGGAAGCGCTCTCCCGGGGACACCGCCCAGCCGCGTTCGAGCAGCCCGGCCACCACGGGGTGCTCGGCTGGCACGGGAACCCAGACGTTGAGGCCCGAGCGGCCCGTCGAAGGGATGCCCTGGCGGCCGAGGGCGGCGACCAGGGCCCGGCGCTTCTCGGCATAGGCGGTCTCGGCCCTGGTGAGGAGGGCCTGGGTGGCAGGGTCGGACCACAGCGTCGCCACCATCTCCTGGAGATGGTGGCTGACCCAGCCCGGGCCCAGGGCCTGGCGTCCAGCCACCCGGCTGATGGTCGTCTGGTCGCCGGCCATCAGGGCCAGGCGCAGGTCGGGACCGAGGGACTTGGACACCGAGCGCACGGTCGCCCAACGGGCCCGGGGGCCCAGGGTCAGGGCGGCCGAGCCCGCTACCGGGCCGGCATGGTCGTCCTCGATGAGCAGGGTGTCGGGGAAGCGGGAGACCACCGCCGCCAGCTCCGAGGCCCTGGTGGCCGTCCAGGCTGCCCCGGTCGGATTCTGGGCCCGGGGGGTGGCGATCACCGCCCGGGCCCCTCCGGCCAGGGCGTGGGCCAGGGCCCCGGGCACCAGCCCCTCTTCGTCCATGGCGGCGGGCACGCCCCGGAGGCCCATGGTGGCCAGCAGGTCGAAGATGTAGGCGTAACCGGGGTCCTCCACCACCACGGCGTCCCCGGGGCGCAACCAGGCGGCCAGGGCTCGCTCCACCCCGTCCAGCGCCCCGCTCACCACGGCGAGGTGAGCAGGATCTATGCCGTCGGCGGCCAGGTGCTCCCGGGCCAGGTCGGCCAGCTCGGGCAGGAGGGCGGGGGCACCGTAGAGCCGGGGGAGGGGCCGGGGCTGGGGGGGATGGCCCAGGGAGGCGCCGGAGGGTCGTCCCTGCCTGGCGCCCCTCCGGGGACCCGCCGGTTCGAGGCCGGGTGCCTGCCGGGCGGCGGCTCGCCGGGCGGCGGCTGCCAGGTCCGGCAGCAGGGCCGGATCGGGGTTCCCGCTGGCCAGGTCCCGGGTCCCGGGGGGTGCAGAGACCGGAGCCACGAAGCGAAGAGGCGGGCGGTCCCTCACCCGGGTGCCCCGCCGGCCCTCGCCAACCACCAGGCCCCGGCTGCGCAGGTCCCGGTAGGCGGAGGCCACGGTGGCCGGGCTGAGCCCCAGGGAGGCGGCGAGGTCCCTCACGGTGGGCAGACGCTGGCCGGGTGACAGCCCACCGCTGGCGAGGGCGGCTTCGACGCTGGCCACCACCTCCCGGGCAGTGGACCCGCCGATGGGGTAATGTACTGGTACTTCCACTATGTCGTACTATAACAATACTGCCAGAACCCAGGTCCACCGGTACCCCGAGAGGGCCAGTTACGAGCGGGAGACGGTCTGGGGGGTGCTGGACGAGGGCCTGGTCGCTCACGTCGGGGTGGCCACCTCCAGCGGTCCCGTCGTGCTGCCCATGATCTACGCCCGCAAGGGGGACACCTTGTACCTGCACGGCTCGCCGGCGAGCGGGTTGCTGCGGAGGGCGGCCGAAGCCCAGCGGGCCTGCGCCACCGTCACCCTGGTCGATGGCCTGGTGCTGGCCCGCTCCCCCTTCCACCATTCGCTCAACTACCGGTCGGCCGTGGTCTTCGGCCCGGTGAGGGTTGTCACCGACGCTACCGAGAAGCAGGAGGCTCTCGACCTGGTCGTCGACCATATGGCTCCCGGGAGGGGCGCCGAGGTGCGCCAGTCGACCAGGCACGAGCTGGCCTCCACGCGGGTGGTGGCCCTGGAGATCGAGGAGGCCTCGGCCAAGAGGCGTAGCGGTCCACCGCTGGACGACGAGGCCGACCTGGGCCAGGCCTTGTGGGCAGGGGTGCTGCCCCTGAGGCTGCTCCCCGGTTCGCCGGAGCGGTCCGCAGACGTGCCCGAAGGAGTGGAGCCGCCGCCGGCGGTGGCCCGGTGGGGGAGGCCGGTCCCGGGTTCCTGAAGGGGGGGTGGGACGAGGGCATCGGGCGGCCTCCGCCCGGGTCCTGGCCAGGAGCGGGTCTGCCATCTACCTGGGCCTTTGGCCTCGGCCGGCCGGGATCGAACCGAGGGCTGCCATCGACTACCCTGGGGCCCAGGGAGAGGTGCGAGAGCGGCCGAATCGGGCTCACTGCTAATGAGTTGACCTGGGAAACTGGGTCCGAGGGTTCAAATCCCTCCCTCTCCGCTGGGCCCCGAGGGGGCGATGCCGGCGGCTCGGCCAGGTGGCGAGACCTATGATGGGTGGTGCCCCCCGTGCGGAGGTCAGCCGGCGGTGGGCCACAGACTGCGCTCGTAGCTCAACGGATAGAGCATCTGACTACGGATCAGAAGGTTGGGGGTTCGAATCCCTCCGAGCGCGCTGGATAAGTGCAGGTCAAGGGGCCTTACACCTGGCGCTTTCGGGTTTACTGATGTCTGCGTGGCTGCCTGTGGCAGCCACGCAGATCGACGTAGATCGACTGGTCGGAGCGCCACCGAGGATCGCCTACAGCCGGACCTGCCCCCCGGGGAGGGATCTCGGCTCAGTCGCTGTAGTAGTAGTGGTAGCGCGCCTTGAGGATCTTCACTTCCTTGTCGTCAGCCCGGTAAACGAGACGATGCTCGTCATCAATGCGGCGGGACCAGTAGCCAGACAGGTCGCCCTTGAGGGGCTACGGCTTGCCTATCCCAGTGAACGGGTCGCGCTGGATGTCACCGATCAGGCGCGTGATCCTTGTCGCCATCCTCCGGTCAGCGCCGAGCCAGTACAAGAAGTCGTCCCAGGCATCGGGGTCGAAGTGGATGCTCCGCACTACTCGTCGGCCAAAGCCTGCAGTTCCTTCACGGTCTTCACGACGGTGACCTCGCCAGCCTTGTCCCGGGCGACGGCTTCCATGAGCCGGCGGGCATTGGCCGGAGACCGCAGCAAGTAGATCGTCTCTTGCCAGGAATCGAAGTCGTCAGCCGCCATGAGCACTGCGTCCCCGCCCTTGGAGCTGATCCTCATCGGGGAGATGGTCGTCGTTCACCTGCTGGATGAGTGGGAACAGGCGCGAACGCGCCTCGCTAGCACTGATCGCCACTGTGGCATGCTACTCTATCCGGTACAAGCTCAGTGTACCAGATCGGAGCAGTATTCCGGTACCATGCCAAGGTAGGGTGCCCCTAACAGAGCACGTGCCAGGGTGGGGAGGACGCGCCTCGGGCGCTAATGTTCGTGCTCCAGACCGCGTCCCTGGAGAAGACCGTCCCGGTCCCCTTGCCATTGACCTTCACTACGTCCGCACGTTGCGGACGAAGGCGATGATCTGGCCATGCGTCGTTCAGGCCCTCGGCGAGAAGGTGGGCGTACGGCCCGTTGGGGTTGGTTACGTAGATGCCGTAGTGCACCGTACTTGGATACCGCATTCCGGAGCCCCGGTGAGGGCCAGGGCCTGAGCATCCACCACCGGGTCGGTGGTGTGAGGTAGCCATGTGGTGGGCGGAGGCGGCCGATCG
>JAJPHD010000024.1 GCA_021325455.1 Actinomycetota bacterium | reverse complement strand
TGTGGGCCCTCGACATCACCCCCGACGGGGACCTCTGGGCCGGGGGCGAGGGGACCTACATCAAGGCCAACGGGCTCACCTACCCCGCTCCCAAGCTGGCCGTGTTCAGGTAGATGACCGGGGGGGGAGAGGCGTTGGCCCTGGGCCAGTTGGAAGCAGGTGCCCTGCCGGGCCAGGACGGACCGGAGGGGGTCGAGGAGGGGAAGCTCGGGACCAGCTCCCTCGTCGGGGCGACGGCCGCCTCGTGCGGGTTGGGGGCCGGCGCAGGAGCCCTCCTGGCATGGTGGGCAGGCCGCCGGAGCCGATGGGTGGCCACCAGGGCAGACAGACTGCTCCCAAGGGGGCCTCGCCTGCTCTGGCCGGCAGCAGCCGCCGGCGCGGGCGTCGCCGCCACGGTGGGGATCTGCGGCACGGCCGGCCGGCTGCTCACGCTGGAGACGGTGGCGCCGTTGAACCGCGCCGTCCACCTCTACTTCCTCCGGCTGCGCAACGAGGGGGCCACCCGGGCGTTCCTCAGGGTGACCAAGCTTGCCGACAAACCCGTTCAGGTCCCCGCCCTCCTAGTCCTCGGCTCGGCCATAGCCCTCAGCCGGCGCCGGCTCCTCCCCGGGCTCCTGCTGCTGATGGCGTTCCGGACCGAGGGACGCCTGCAGCTGTTACTGTGGCGCCTGGTGGGGGGGTCGAGGCCGCCTGCTGCCTGGTCCATCGGAGCCCCCGGCGCCAACCCCTCCGGGGGGGTGGCGCGCGCCATCCTGGTCTACGGGCTCATGGCCTACCTGGCTCAGGGGGCATGGCCCACGCCGCGGCGAGGGGTCCTGCTCGGGGCGGCGGTGGGAGCCATCACTGCCGTCGAGAGCCTCTCCCGCCTCTACCTGGGACGGCACTGGGTGACGGACGTGGCCGGTGGCTGGCTGTTCGGTCTCCTGCTGCTCCTGTCCGGGGTGGCGGTCGAGGGCCTGTCCCGCTGGCAGCGGCCGCAGAGATAGGCGAACGGCAAAGAGGGAGAGCCGATGAGAGCTACCGGGGCCCCCTCATCACCACCGACGGGCACCTCGGGGCCGGGGGCGAGGGGAACTGCGTCACTGCCGACGAAGCCACCTCCCCCACCCCCGAGTTGGCCGCTTCCAGGTAGATGAGGGGGGGCGACGGACCAAGGGGCCCGATCGCTCCGGCGCGACCCCACCCTGAAGGCGCCCGTCCCGGGCGGGGGGCGGCCCTCCCCTCCTCCCCGGCGGGAGAACCCCCCGGGCCCCCCGGGGGCGAGCTCCGCTCCCTTGCCCGCTCGGGGGCCCTCACCATCGCCGGCGTCGCCGCCTTCGGGCTCCTCGGGTTCCTGTTCAACGTCATTGCCGCCAGGGGATTGGGGGCCCGGGGAGCCGGGCTGGTGTTCGAGGCCGTGGCCATCACGACCATCATCGCCACCATGTCCAGGCTGGGTGGGGACGTGGGCCTCCTCCAGCAGCTCCCCCGCCTGCGCGCCCTGGGCCGCTCCTCCGAGGTGCCCCGGACCATCCTGGTCGCCCTGGTCCCCTCGGTGGTAGCCGGGGGCCTGGCTGCCGGGGCCATATGGGTGCTCTCTCCCCAGATCGCCGCCCTCGTCTTCCACTTCCGGACCGGGGGGACGGGAGAGCCCTATGCCCGCTACATCCGATGGCAGGCGCCCTTCATACCCCTGGCAGCGGCGACCGTCGTCATGCTGGCCGGGGCCCGAGGGCTGGCAAGCACCAAGCCTTACGTTCTCATCGATAACATCGCCACCCCCCTGCTGCGGGTGGTGGCGACCCTGGGGGTCACCCTCGCCGGGTTGGGCGCCTTGGCCGTCTCCCTCACGTGGGGCGCGCCTCTCGCTCTCGGGGCCGTCGCTGCGGCGGCCGTGCTGGCAAGGATCCTGGGCCGGCAACGAGCGGAGCGGGCCCGCTCCCTCCGCTGCCGGGCCTGGCAGGTGACGGTCTCGGAGTTCTGGTCCTTCTCGGGCCCCCGCTCACTGGCCGGAGCGGCGGCGGTGCTCGTGTCCTGGCTGGACATAATTCTGGTGGGTGCCCTCAAGGGGCCCGGGCCCGCCGGCGTCTACAACGCCGTCTCCCGCTATGTCATGGTGGGGCTCTTCGCCTTCTCGGCCATCCGGGTGGCCATGGGTCCCCAGCTCAGCCGCCTGCTGGCCCAGGGCCGGCGGGAGGAGGCCCAGCTGGTCTTCCAGAGCGCCACCTACTGGCTGGTCAGCGTGTCCTGGCCCTTCTACCTGGCCCTGGCTCTGTTCGCGCCCACCATGCTGCGCATATTCGGCCGCCAGTTCTCCCGGGCCGGCGCCACTGCCTTGGTGGTGCTGGCCCTGGCCGAGCTGTACGACATGGGTACGGGGAACGTGACCCTGGTGCTGCTCATGGGAGGCAAGAGCTCGTGGAACCTGTTCAACGCCTGCCTGGCCCTCGCTGCCAACGTCTCGCTGAACGTGGTCCTCATCCCCCGTCTGGGCATCACCGGGGCGGCCATCGCCTGGGCCGCCAGCATCCTCATCGAGAACACCGCCGCCATCATCCAGGTCCGCTTCCTCCTGCGGCTGAGCCCCTTCGGCCGCGGCTACCCCGCTGCCACCCTGGCGGGCGCGGTGCTGGTCGTAGCGGGGGTGGCCGCCCGCCTTGGCCTGGGACAGTCCTTTCCCGCCCTGGCTGCCTGGGTGGCGGCGGGGGGGGCGCTGTACCTGGCCACGTTGTGGCGCTTCCGCCGCCAGCTCCATTTCGGGCCCCTGGGCCAAGCCCTCCTGTCCCGGGTCAGGCCTCAGCCCATCCAACCACTGGGCCCTTGACCCTTAGGTGCTTCCACCTATTGGAACGAACACGGCCTGTACCTATGGTTATCGGCAACATCAACGCAGCGCGCGGGCCAGATAGCGGGGTTATGTGTCGAGCGAGGCGAAGTTCCTAACCACGGAACCGGGGGGGGCCGGAGACACGAGCCTCTTGAGGCCTTTGCCGGGCGGTGCCCGGGACGAGACGAGCCCTGTCCACCGTCGCCTGGGCATGCTCAGCGTGGTCCTCATCGACGCCTCGGCGTTCGCCATCTCGTGGTCGCTAGGCCTCGGGGTCCTCGGGGCTCCTTCCCTCCTGCTGGCAGGCCGCCTGCACTCGAGGACCCTCGAGGAGATGGTGGTCCTCCTCCTCGTCTGGCTGCTGGTGCTGGGGTCCACGGGGAGGTACCACCCCCGGGGCCCCTTCCCCGCCCATGCGATGGTCCGCAAGGCCTTGGGCGCCTGCTTCCGGTTGGTCGCTCTCCTGGCCCTTGCCGCGGCCCTCTGGCCCGGGCACCTGAGCTTCCGCCCGGCCATCGCCGCCGTGGCCGTCGGCGCGGTAGCTATCGGCTACGTCCTGGAGGGAGCAGCCCGGCGGAGCGGATGGGCCGCCGCCTCGAGCCGGCGGCGCCGCTTGTTGCTGGTCGGGGGCGACCCCGCGTCCCAGCAGCTGGCCGAGCACTTGGACCGCCATCCGGAATGCGGCCTGACCGTGGCCCGGTCCCTGACCGGAGAGGCCGATGACGTGCTGGCCGCACTGGCCGAGCAACCCTACGACGTGGTGGGTGTGGTGGAGCCCGGCGCCCTCGGTCCCCACGGGCTGCGCCGGCTTCGCTGGGACCTGCAGCGCCTGGGGATCGAGATGATCGTGGTGCCCGACGTGGCGGACATAGCCGGGCCCGGCCTCCGGGCCCTCCCGCTGGGCGGGATCCCGGCCGTGCAGGTGACCCGACCTCCCCAGGCGGGGCTGGCCAGGGCAGTCAAGGAGATCGGGGACCGGCTCATGGCCGCGGCCGCCTTGCTGGTGACCTCGCCGATACTGCTGGCCGCCCTGCTGGCGGTCAAGGCGACCAGCCGGGGGCCAGCCCTGTTCCGCCAGACCAGGATCGGCCTCGGAGGCAAGCCCTTCACCATGTACAAGCTGAGGACCATGGTGGTTGAGGCCGAGAAGCTGCTTGTGGACCTCGTCCAGTCCAACGAGTCGGACGGGGTCCTCTTCAAGATCCACAGGGATCCCCGGGTCACCTCCGTCGGGCGGTGGCTGCGCCGTCTCTCGCTCGACGAGCTGCCCCAGCTCTTCAACGTCCTGGCCGGCCAGATGTCCCTGGTGGGACCGCGGCCCCCCTTGCCCGGGGAGGTGGCCCGGTACCCTGAGGACCTCCATCGCCGGTTCCTCGTGAAGCCCGGCATCACTGGCCTGTGGCAGGTGAGCGGCCGGGCTACCCTCTCCTGGGACGAGTCCATGCGCCTCGACCTCGACTACGTGGACAACTGGAGCCTGACCTTCGATGCCCTCATACTGGCGAAGACCTTCGGGGCCGTGGTGAGCGGGCGGGGCGCGTACTGATGACCCTGCCCTCCCTGAAGGAGCCGACCAGCGTTGCTGCCAACGGCCGCCGGCCCAGCGGCTCCCTTCCCCCGCTCCGGATGCTGGCATCCCCCGAGCAGGCCACGGGCATCTTCGAGTCCGCCATCCGGGGAGTGGCCAGCAGCTCGCACCCCCTCGAGATACTGGAGGCCGGTTGCGGCAGGCAGTGGCCTCTCGACCTGAGCGGTGTCCGTTACCGGTTGGTGGGCGTGGACCAGGACGCCGCCGCCCTCAGGCACCGGAGGGAAGAGGTACGGGACCTCGATGACTGGGTGGTGGGGGACCTGCTGTCCCTGGAAATGCCCGAGGAGACCTATGACGTCATCTTCAACTCCTTCGTCCTCGAGCACGTCCGGGGGGCGGAGGCGCTGCTCGACCGTTTCGTCCGTTGGCTGAAGCCGGGTGGCCTGCTACTCCTGCGGCTCCCGGACGGGAACACCGTCTATGGCCTCCTGGCCCGTTACCTCCCCTACCGCTGGCACGTGGCCTATTACCGCCATTTGAGGCACAGCCCCGGGGCCGGCCAGCCCGGCCATCCCCCCTACCCCACGTACTACGACCCGGTGGTGTCCCGCCAGGGCATCCACTCCTACGCCAGGTCCAGACGGCTGCGGGTACTGGAGGAGTTCGGCACCAACTTCCACCTCCAGGCCTTCGGCCCCCTGGCGGGTATGGCCCTGGCCGGCCTGCGCACCATCCAGGCCGCCACCGGTGGGCGCTACCAGGCCGGGCACCAGAACCTCGGCTACGTGATCCAGAAACCCTCCCCCGCGACCGGATAGCCGAAGCTCCCCTCAGTAGTCTGGGCGCTCGCTCAACTCCAGTGAGCTTCCAATGGGAGGGTGGTCGAGGTGCGGAAGAGGGAACGTCCCTGGAGGCGGTGGCGATCGCGGCCCCGCACATGGGTGACCGGCGCGCTGGCGGCGGCCGCCCTAGCCCTTGCCGGTTGCACCTCGGCCTCGTCCCTCAGGACCTCCCCCTCCACCTCCCTCAAGGGCCAGGAGGTGGTGGCCGGAGGGCCGGCGGGCCACTACGTCGTGCCGAAGGGGATCCACAAGATCCGCCACGTGATCATCATCATGCAGGAGAACCGGTCCTTCGACAGCTACTTCGGAACCTTCCCCGGCGCCGACGGAATACCCATGAAGGGGGGGGTCCCCACCGTGTGCGTCCCGGACCCCAAGCGCCATGCCTGCGACCGGCCCTTCCATGACCGCATGGACCGCGATGGCGGGGGCCCCCACAGCGAGGCTGCCGCCCTGGCCGACGTGGCCCACGGCCGCATGGACGGCTTCGTCCGGGAGCTCCTGAAGGCCACCCGCGGCTGCGCTCCGGGATCGGTCAACCCGGCCTGCACCTTCGCCTCGGGGGCGGGCAAGGGCGAGCCCGACGTGATGGGCTACCACACGGCGGCGGAGATCCCCAACTACTGGACCTATGCCCGGGACTTCGTGCTCGATGACCACATGTTCGAGGCCGTCAAGTCATGGTCCCTGCCTGACCACCTTTACATGGTCTCGGCCTGGGCGGCCAAGTGCCGGGACAAGAACCCCATGAGCTGTCGGAACTACCCCCAGGGGTTCCTCGGCTCTCCGGGTGCCTTCGGCAAGGCGGTACGCCAGGAGCTGGCCACCGGAACCACGAGCATGGACCTGGCCTGGACCGACGAGACCTACCTGCTCTGGCGCCATCACGTGAGCTGGGGGTACTACGTGGAGGGGGGCGACCAGCCCGACTGCTCGAACGATGCAGCCCTCACGTGTAAGCCAGTCCCACAGCGCTACACCACGCCGGGCATCTGGAACCCACTTCCCCTGTTCACCGATGTCCAGCAGGACCACCAGCTCCGCAACATCCAGCCCACCCAGGCCTTCTTCGCCCAGGCCAAGGCAGGCAAGCTGCCGGCGGTGAGCTGGCTCGTACCCAACTCCGTGGACAGCGAGCACCCGCCCGCCTCCATCCATGCCGGCCAGGCCTACGTCACTGCCGTCATCAATGCCGTCATGAAGAGCCCGGACTGGAGGTCATCGGCCATATTCCTCTCCTGGGACGACTGGGGTGGGTTCTACGACCACGTGGTGCCGCCCCGGGTGGACCAGGACGGCTACGGGCTGCGGGTCCCCGGCCTGGTCATCAGCCCCTATGCGAAGAAGGGCTACATAGACCACCAGACCCTGAGCTCGGACGCCTACCTCAAGTTCATCGAGGACGACTTCCTGGGCGGGGCCCGTCTCAACCCGAGGACGGACGGGCGTCCCGACCCCCGGCCCGACGTCCGGGAGGACCTGCCCCAGCTGGGCAACCTGGTGAAGGACTTCAACTTCAACCAGGCACCCCGCCCACCGGTCCTGCTGGACACGAACCCGCCCTCCGACTCACCCGACCTGCCTGCCTATTGGCACCGGGCGGTGGCCTGCCACGGGTGCACGATCGTGAGCGGGCCTCACTCCGGCCTACCCCTTAGGAAGCGCAGGCGCTGAGTAGGCCGGTCCCCCCCGCCAGAGCGGTGAGCGCAGCGGAGGCAGCGTCAGGTGCCCGGAGCGGGGCCGGTAGATCCTGACCCAGTCCACCAGGACCGCCCCTCGGGTGTGGGGTCCAGCCCGCAGCCCGGTGAGGGCGGTGCCGATGCCGAAGTAGCCCCGTCCCGAGGGAAGCCAGGGCGGCCCCGCCACACCCACCAGCGTGCCGTCGACCGTCTCCCACATCTCCCGGGCTGTGATGTAGAGGGTGTAGACGTGGTAGCGGGCCGCGTCGAGGTGCCTCTGCTCGAACCGGATGAAGGGAACCGCTCCCTTCGAGCCGTGCAACGCATGGTGCCAGTTCTCGGTGATCAGCCGCCGGTTGGCCCAGGGGCTGCCCGGCCCGCCCCCGAAGGTCTCGGCCAGGTCCACCTCCCAGGGCCATCCCTTGCGGGCCGGCCACCACATGACGGCACCCTTGGTCTGCACCGACGGAGTGAAGCGGAGGCGGGCACTGATGGCCAAGGGAGGCGCGGCCTCGTAGCCGCTCAACTGCATCCGGCCGTTGACCCAGCCGGGGACCGTCCTACCCGCCGACCGGTAGAGCCCCCTTGTCGTCAGCACCTCCAGGGCCCGATGATCGGAGGCCTGCGGATCGGAGACGATGCGCACGTCCCGGCTGACCGAGGGAAGCTGCAGGCTGGCGTTGGTGGCGTCTCCTGACCTCAGCGAGGCATTGGCAAGGGGGCTCGACTGGTCGATGTGGACCCCGCTCAGGTTGGTGAAGTCGTCGGCATAGACCAGGCGCCATTGGTCGAGCGTCCCCCACACCCGGGGGGCCGGCCTGGCGGCTGGGTGGGCGGCCCCCGGAGCCGCCGTCCCCGGCGCCACCGACGGCTGGTGGAAGCGGGGCCGGCCGGTCCCGGAGCGGGGGCCGGGGCCCACGAGGAGGGTGAGGGGAAGTACGAGGGCCAAGCCCAGGACGAGGATGCCGCCAGCCAGCCAGGCGAGACGGGTCCACCTACGAGAGGGCTTGAGCACGGTTCGCATACCGGATGGCGAGCGAAGTGTAGCCCCGGACGGGGACAGGAAAAGGCGTGCCCCCCCACCCCTAGGGGGGATCACTCATGGTGGACCCCTTGTGGCTGATGCTTGACTGGCTCGGCATGGGGACGGGGGGGAAGCTCCCGGGGTCCGTGGCCTTTTGGAG
>JAJPHD010000015.1 GCA_021325455.1 Actinomycetota bacterium | reverse complement strand
TGTGGGCCCTCGACATCACCCCCGACGGGGACCTCTGGGCCGGGGGCGAGGGGACCTACATCAAGGCCAACGGGCTCACCTACCCCGCTCCCAAGCTGGCCGTGTTCGGGGGGCCCAGCGGTCAAGCGGCCACCTCTCCCAGCCCCCCCACGGGCCTGAAGGCCTCCCCTGGCAACACCACTCTCTCTCTCTCCTGGCAACCGAGCTCATCCGACGGCGGATCGGCCATCACCGGCTACGACGTCTACCGCTCCACCAAGAAGGGCGCCTTGGGGACCAAGGTGGCGAGCGACATCTCCGGGACCACGTACACCGACACCCGCCTCACCAACGGCGACACCTATTGGTACGAGGTCACGGCGGTCAACGCCGTGGGCCAGTCGGCGCCCTCGAACCAGGTGTCGGCCACCCCCCTGGCCCCGCTGGTCCCGGCCCCCGGGCTCACCGTGGGGGCGGCCCAAGCTCCCAACGGCGAGGAAATGGTGGCGGTGACCACGTCCAAGGGCTCGGTCGCCGTGGCCACCTGGATGCCCGGGGGGAAGTGGTCGTCGGCCCGGGACATCGGTGGGCGCGCCCTCGGAGGTCCGGCCGTCGTGTCCCCCGGCACCGGCAGCTTCGAGGTCTTCGTCCGTGGCGGCAACGACGCCGTGTGGGAGATACGCGACGTGAACGGCTCATGGGGCAATTGGGCATCCCTCGGAGGACGAGTGTCGGCCAGCCCCGGGGCCGCCGTCAACGGTTCGTCCATCGAGGTGGTGGGTGTCGATGGCCGCGGTCACATCTGGGAGCGCCTGGCAGACCGGACCAGCCGGTGGTGGAAGGTGGGCGGCACGCTCTACCGGGGAACAGCCCCCGCTGCCGCCGCGGTCTCTGCTGGGCACCTGGCGGTGTTCGGGGTTGGTACCGACAAGGCGCTGTGGTTCCACCTGGATGGGCGCTGGCACGACCTCAAGGGCACCTCCACCGCCACGCCGGGTGCCTCCAGCCCCTTCAGTGGAGGGTATCTGGAGGCTTTCGTCCGGGGCAGCAATGGCGCCCTCTACCATCGCTCCGGTTACGGTGCCTCGTGGTCCGGTTGGTCAACCCTGGGGGGTGTGCTGGCCAACGGCCCTACCGTCGCCTTCCGCCAGGGCTCCGACCGCCAGGACGTCTATGCCGTGGGGACCAATGACCGGGTCTGGCACCTCTCCTCGCTCAGCGGGCACTGGGGAAGCTGGGAGCAGGTCCCTTAGGCTCAGCCCTCATCGGGGGTCTTTGAGGTAGCGCCCGGGATCCTTGTCCGCCAGCGGCACCCCGCCGAGGGCGGAATGCTGGTCGCGAAAGCGGGCCCAGTTCGCTCCCAGCTCCTCTCTCTCGGCGGAGCTGGCATGGGTTCGAAGGTCGGCGATGGCGCCCCGCTCCTCCTCCGCCATGTGCTCACTGTTCTGCTCCCTGGCCCGCAGAACCGCCTGCCACCACTCGTGGCTGCCGGGCGTGGCCTGCCCGGCTCGGCTGACGGCATCGCGGATGTCGTTGTGGTCCTGGATGGCGTCCTCGGTCTCCTGCTTCGCCCGGCTCCCCGTGGCCAGCAAGCTCGGGTAGAAGACGTGCTCCTCCGCCGCGGCGTGCAACACCAGCAGCTTGGCCACCGGGGTCCACAGCCCCTCCACCACCTCGGGACTGGATTCCCGCTCCCGGTCCAGTTCGGCGAAATGCCGGCGAAGAGCCTCGTGCTCGTCGAGGATCAGATCGCAGATGTCCGGCACGGCATCCTCCCTGGGGGTAAGGGTCGGGACCAAGGCCGAACTTGGCCCTGCCTCGCTTCAAGCTCCTCGTCATGCGCTTCCCATATGTCGTCCCCCGGGCTTACCCGATGGTCGGGCGACGTAACCGGAAGGAACAGCGGGCAACGGCACGAACCACGAGCAGGCCCTATTACAATTGCGTTACGAGCAAGGGCGGCGAGACGGCGATCAGGGTGAAGAGGATGCGAGTGGGCATGGGTGAGCGAATCGGAGAGCTTGGCAACGGCGCTCCCACCCGATCCGCCTTCGGGCCCCTCCGTCCGGCCGTGCCGGGTTCTCCCGGCGGCAGAAGGACTGCCACCCGCCCACCGGGCCACACGGCCTGATGGCGGCCGGTCCGACGGGGCCGGACCCAGCCAGACCAGCAGCGCAGCCGGCCAGCTCCTCGCCGGCACGCAGCCTCTGGCGGGAGCCGGACTTCCTCAAGCTCTGGGGGGGCGAGACGACGGCTGCGCTGGGCGAGCAGGTCAGCCTGCTGGCCCTTCCTCTCACAGCCATACTGCTGCTGCGCGCCACCCCGCTGCAGGTCGGCCTCCTCACCGCCTTGGGGACGGTGCCCTTCCTGCTCATAGGGTTGCCCGCCGGGGTCTGGCTGGAGCGGGCCCGGCGACGGCCCATGCTGATCGCTTCGGCCCTGGGCCGGGCCGTGGTCCTCGGATCGGTCCCCCTCATCTGGGCCCTCCACCGCCTCAGCCTTCCCTACCTTGACATAACCGCCTTGGTCATGGGCGGCCTCACCACCTTGTTCGACATCGCCTGGCAGTCCTACCTCCCTGGTCTGGTGGGCACCTCGCGCCTCCACGAGGCCAATGCCCGCCTCAGCACGTCGACCTCAGGTGCCCGGCTGGCCGGCCCGGGGCTGGCCGGGCTCCTCATAGGCGCCCTCTCCGCTCCCCTGGCTCTGGTGGCCGACAGCCTGGGGTTCCTCATGACCGCCTGCTCGATAGCCGGCATCAAGAAAGGGGAACCTCCCCCCTCAGGGGCCCCAGGACCAGGGAAGGCCGGGGAGGACCGTCCTGGTCTGCGCGGTCAGATCCTGGAGGGCCTCCGCTACGTGACGGGGCACCGCCTGCTGCGCTGGACGGCCGCAGCCACGGGGAGCTTCAACGCCATCACCATGGCACTGAACGTCGCCCTGGTGCTGTTCGAGGCCCGCGTCCTTCACCTGTCGGCGGGCACCATAGGCCTGGTCTTCATGGTGGGCAACGTCGGCTTCGTCCTGGGCGCCCTGGCCGTCCGTCCCATCACGGTGCGCCTGGGGATGGGGCCCACCATCGTCCTGTCCGCCCTCTGCATGGCGTCGGCCCCCGCCGTGTTCCCCCTGGCCCACGCCGCTGTCGCCGTCCCCGTGCTCGTGGCGGGCTGGTTCCTCCGGGCCCTCGCATCTCCCGTCTTCAACACCAACCAGGTGAGCCTGCGCCTGGCCATCACGCCACCCCGCCTGGTGGCCCGCATGACCGCCACCATGAAGTTCTTCGTCATGGGCGCCATGCCCCTGGGGTCCCTGGCGGCCGGCGCCCTGGGCGGCACCATAGGCTTGCGGTCCACCCTGTGGGCCATCGCCGGCTTCGCCCTGGTCCCCTTCCTCGCCGTGGCCCTCACCGACGTGAGGAGGCTGCGCACCTCGCCCGACGAGCTTCGTCCCCCGGCCCAGGACCGGCGCCCGGAGCCGGCTCGGACCGACCCGGCCGTCCCCGCCACGGCCTGATCAGTCGACCAGCTCTGCCGGCCAGGCGGTCAGCTCCACCACCTCGTCTCCCCTGAGGACCCGCACAGCGAGGGGCCGACCGATGGCCTCCTCCACCATCAGGGCCTGGAGAGCCCCCACTCCCTCCAGGGGGGTTCCCTCCACGGCCAGGATCACGTCCGTCGGCCGGAGCCCGGCCCGGGCCGCCGGGCTGGCATCGATGACCTCAGCCACACCCACGCCGGCCGCCTGACGGGCCACCGCCACCTGGCGGGGCCCCAGGCGGCGCTGGGCCCCCACGATGCCGAGGTAGGCACGACGCACCCGCCCGTCCCGCATGAGAGCACCGACAATGGCCCTGGTGGCCGCATTGAGGGGGACGGCCAGCCCCAGGCCGACGCCGGCCACCGCCGTGGTGATGCCCACCACCCAGCCTCGCGAGTCAGCCAGGCCCCCCCCGGAGCTACCCGGGTTGAGGGCGGCATCGGTCTGGATGACGTTCTCCACCAGGCGGACGGCCGAGCGCCCTGTGGTCGGCAGCGACCGCCCCAGGGCACTCACCACCCCCGCCGTGACCGTCCCTGCCATTCCCAGCGGATTGCCGACGGCGACCACCAGCTGGCCCACCTTCAAGCGGTCGGCATCCCCCAGGGTGGCAAAGGGTAGGTGGCCACCCTGGGCGCGGACCACAGCCAGGTCGGAGAGCTCGTCCCGCCCCACCACCTCCATCTCGAGGTCCCGCCCGTCGGCCAGCAACACCCGGCCCCGGTTGGCTCCGGCCACCACATGGGCCGAGGTCAACAGATAGCCGTCGGGCGTCACCACCACCCCACTGCCGGAGCCCTCCCGGGCGCCCCGGCCCCGGACGACCAGGCTGGCCACCGAGGGCACGACGCGTTCGGCCACCGCCGTCACCACGGCCGAGTAGGCGTCGAGCACCGAGGTGGGGCCCTCGGCGGTGCCGGCTTCCCCCCCGACCAGGTGCCCCGAGGGATCCATGGCTAGATCAGGGAGGGGCCCTCGGCCCGAACGCGGCGTACTCCGACCAGGGCCTCTCGCAGGTCCTTCAGCCAGTCGGCCTCGTGAGACCCCACCAACCTCACGCACCAGGCCAACGCCTCGCTGCGGCTCCGGGCCACCCCCGCCTCCACCAGGGTGTCCAGCACAGCCCGGTCGTGGAACCGGAGCCTGGTCATGACCGGCACGCTCAGGGTCGTGAAGGCCCTGGTCACCTCGCCACAGCGAGCCCCCCAGGACACCTTGCGCTCCCAGGAGGCCTCCGCCTCGGCCGCTATGGCCATGCGCTTGCCCCGGGTCTCCTCCCGCCACTCGGCTATACGAGCGGCTTCCGCCACCCGGTCGGCGCCCTCCGGGGCGGGCAACCTGCCCATCACGAGGATCTCGTCGTCGTCGACGTCTATGTCGGGCTCTCCCTCGAACCAGCCCCCGGGGAGCCGCTGGGCGAAGAAGGTCCTGACCTCGTCCCTGGTCTGTTGTGTGGTCATGATGATTACTTTATTACATCCCAGGACGGTTGGCAGCCGGCCCGGGCCACCACCAGGGCAGCCACCCACAGAGGGGTGACGACGGAGGGGGGTGAGGCTCCTCGCCGCGCTAGCGCAACCGGGGGAGAAGGGCCTCGGCGATCTGGACGGCATTGAGCGCCGCCCCCTTACGCAGATTGTCGCCCACGACCACCAGGGCCAGCCCGTTCTCCACGCTCGGGTCGCGGCGCACCCTTCCCACCAGGCAGTCGTCCCGCCCCGCGGCCAGGAGGGGCGTGGGCAGGCCCACCACCCGCTGGCCCGGAGCCCGGGCCAGGGCCGCCACCGCCTCTTCGACACCGAGCGCCGACTCCAGCTCGACGTTGAGGGCAACCATGTGACCGGTCGCCACCCCCACCCGCACGCAGGTGCAGGAGACGGCCAGGCCGGGCAGGCCGAGGATCTTGCGGCTCTCGTTGCGGAACTTGAGCTCCTCGGAGGTCTCGCCGCCCTCGGCCATCGAGCCAGCCAGGGGAACGGCGTTGAAGGCGATGGGGGCCGGGAAGACCCGATGGGCCGGGTAGGCCGCCGAGCAGCCGTCGAAGGCCAGCTCCCCCACCCGTTCGCCCACCTTGCCCACCTGCTCCACCAGCTCCGCCACACCGGCGCCGCCCGCCCCCGACACGGCCTGGTAGGTGGCCGCCACCACCCGGCGCAGCCCGGCGGCGTCGCGCAGGGCGGCGAGGGCTGGCACCGCCACCATGGTCGTGCAGTTGGGGTTGGCCACGATCCCCTTGGGCGCCCGGTCCAGCTCCGAGGCGTTCACCTCGGGGACCACCAGGGGGACCTCCGGGTCCATCCGCCAGGCAGAGGAGTTGTCCACGACCACCGCCCCGGCGGCGGCGGCGCGGGGGGCCAGCTCCCTCGAGGCCGGCGCTCCGCAGGAGAACAGGGCCAGGTCCACCCCCTCCCAGTCGGCCTGCCACGCATCCTCAACCTCCACATGATCGTCACCCCAGGGGAGGAGAGTGCCCGCCGACCGGGAGGAAGCGAGGAACCGGATCTCGGCCACCGGGAACGACCGCTCGGCCAGGAGGGAGCGCATCAGGCCCCCCACCTGCCCGGTGGCGCCCACCACGGCTACCCGCACACTCATGGGGGCATCAACCTTCAGGACAGTTTGAAGGCATCGTGCAGGGCCTGCACCGCCTCCTCCATGGCCCCGGTTCGCACCATGCACGAGATGCGGATGGAGGAAGTGGAGATCATCTCGATGTTGATGTCGTTGGCAGCCAGGGTCTCGAACATGGTGGCGGTGACACCGGGGTGGGTGCGCATGCCGGCCCCGATGAGCGACACCCGGGCCACGTCGAGGTCGCCCAGCACGTCAGTGGCTCCTATCTCGGGAGCCAGGGCCCGGGCCACCTCCAGGCTCTGGGCCAGGTCGTCCTTGGGCACGCTGAACGAGATGTCGGTAAGGCCGTGGATCGAGGCGTTCTGCACGATCATGTCCACGTTGATGGCCCGATCGGCCAGCCCCCGGAACAGCCGGGCAGCCACACCGGGGCGGTCCGGCACGCCGGTAACGGTCACCTTGGCCTCCGAGGCGTCATGGGTGACGGCGGAGACTATGGCCTGCTCCATGGAAGGGTCCTCCTCCTTGACCCAGGTGCCCGGCTCCCAGGTGAAGCTCGAGCGGATGTGCAGCGGGACGCCGTGGTTGCGGGCGAACTCGACCGCCCGCATGGCGGGCTTGGGGCACCCCGTGGCCGTCATCTCGAGCAGCTCCTCGAAGCTGACCCGGCCCAGGCGCCGGGCCGAGGGGACGATGCGGGGGTCGGCGGTGAAGATGCCGGTCACGTCGGTGTAGATCTCACACACCGCGGCTCCAAGGGCGGCGGCCAGAGCCACCGCCGTGGTGTCGGTCCCGCCCCGGCCCAGGGTGGTGATGTCCCTGGTCTGCGAGACTCCCTGGAAACCGGCCACGACCGGGACCTGCCCTGCGGCCAGGGCTTGGCGGATGCGGTCGCCCCGCACCTCCAGGATCTTGGCCTTCATGTGGGTGGTGTCGGTGATGATCCCGGCCTGGCTGCCGGTGAAGGATGCCGCCGGCACGCCCCTCTCCGAGAGGGCCATGCACAAGAGGGCCATGGACACCCGCTCGCCCGCCGTGAGCAGCATGTCCATCTCCCTCCCGGGCCGGACCCTGCTCACGTCCTGGGCCAGGCGGATCAGGTCGTCGGTCGTCTTGCCCATGGCGCTGATGGCCACCACCACCTGGTGCCCCTGGCGCCGGGTGCGGGCGATGTGGTCGGCCACCTCCCGCATGCGGTCGGCGTCGGCCACCGAGGTCCCCCCGAACTTCTGCACCACGAGGCCCATCGGCCCGAACCTACCCGGCTGGCTGGCCCCAGCGGGTGACCCCCGGTGTCCAGGTCCGCCCCGTATGGGTAGGTTGTGGGGACGTGGCCAACCCTCGACGCCAGCGCCAGAAGGCCCTCCGCCGGGCCAAGCTGGCCCGCCTGGAGAAGGCCAGGAGGCGCCGGCGCTATCTGCAGCGGGGCGGACTGGGGGCGGCCGTCATCATCGTGGTGGTGGGGCTCCTGTATGTCTTCAACCGCCACCCCGGCACCACCGCCACCCCTGCCAAGCACGCCACCACCACCAGCGCCGGGTGCCCGGCGGCCAACGGCAGCTCGCCCCGGCGCACCTCCTTCACGCAGGCCCCGCCACTGTGTATCAACCCCCACCGGACCTACGTGGCCACGGTGCGGACCGACGTGGGGACCTTCCGCATCACGCTGGACAAGCAAGACCCGAGGGTGGTCAACGACTTCGTGTACCTGGCCCGCTACCACTACTACCGGGGCCTCACGTTCCACCGCGTCATCCCCGGCTTCGTGGTCCAGGGGGGGGACCTCAACCCCCCCACCCGGTCCCACCCCAACCCGAGCGGGCCTCAGACCCCGGGCTTCACCGTCCCCGGCAAGCCTCCCGCCCGCAACTCCGCCTACCAGGTCGGCACCGTCGCCATGGCCAAGACGGCCTCCGAACGACCGGGCACGGCGGGGGCACAGTTCTTCGTCGTGCTGAGCAAGAAGGGCGCCCAGGCCCTGGGGACCGACTACGCCATCCTGGGCCAGGTGACCTCGGGCATGAAGGTGGTCGACAAGATCGCCGCTGGGGGCAGCGCCTCCGGGTACCCGAGGGTCACCCACCGCATGTTGTCCGTGACCATCTCGCCCTGACCCTCGACCCCTGGAGAAAGCCCCCATGCCCGCAGACTGCCCTTCCCCCGACGGCTCCAGCCCCCAGCGCAGGCGCTTCGACAGCCCGCCCCCCATGTGCATAGACCCGCAGAGGCGCTACCAGGCGGAGATGGTCACCTCCAAGGGCACCATGACCATCGCCCTCGACCCCCTGGCCGCCCCCAGGACGGTCAACAACTTCGTGTTCCTGGCCCGCTACCACTACTTCGACGGCATCGTCTTCCACCGGATCATCCCCGGCTTCGTGGTCCAAGGGGGTGACCCCGAAGGCACGGGCCGGGGCGGCCCCGGTTACCGCTTCGCCGACGAGCTGCCTCCCCCGGGGCGCTACGAGGTGGGGTCGCTGGCCATGGCCAATGCCGGGCCCGACACCAACGGGAGCCAGTTCTTCATCATCAGTGGCCCCGACGGCGTGCGCCTCCCCCCCCAATACTCCCTGTTCGGCAAGGTCGTGAAGGGCCTGGACGTGGTGGCGGCCCTCGACGCCACCGGCACCAGGAGCGGCAAGCCCCAGGAGCGGGTCACCATCGAGTCGGTGACCATCACCGAGAAGGACTGAGCTGCCTACCGAGCGGTAACCTCCTTCCATGGTTGCCCTCGGGGTCGTGGGGTCGGGCATCATGGGATCGGGGATAGCCGAGTGCGCCGCCCTGGCCGGCCACGAGGTGGTGCTGCGGTCCCGCCAGCAGGCCACGGCCGATGCCACCATGGCCGCCCTGGAGAAGTCCCTCAACCGCCGGGTCGACAAGGGCAAGCTCTCCGCTGAGGAGCGCGACGCGGCCCTCGGCCGGGTCACCGCCACCTCGGAGCTCGACGCCCTGGCCCGCTGCGACCTCGTGATCGAGTCAGTGGTCGAGGACCTGGCCGTGAAGAAGCACCTGTTCAGCGACCTGGACCGCCTCTGCCCCGACCCCACCATCCTCGCCTCGAACACCTCCACCCTCCCGGTGATCGAGATGGCCATGGAGACAGGCCGCCCCGAGCAGGTGTGCGGGATCCACTTCTTCAACCCGGCTACGGTCATGGACCTGGTGGAGCTGGTGCGCCCCCTCACCGTCAGCGATGGGACCATGTCCACCGCTCGGGCCTTCGTGGAGTCCTGCGGCAAGCGGGCGGTGGAGGTGGCCGACCGGGCGGGCTTCGTGGTCAATGCCCTCCTCTTCCCGTACCTCAACAACGCCATCCGCCTGCTCGAGCTGGGAGTGGCTTCCAAGGAGGACATCGACACCGCCATGCAGGGCGCCTGTGGCTTCCCCATGGGCCCCTTCGCCCTCCTCGACCTGGTAGGCCTGGACACCAGCCTGGCCATTCTCGAAGCCCTCTATCACGAGTACCGGGACCCCAACTACGCTCCCGCCCCCCTTCTCCGGCGCATGGTCTCCGCCGAGCAGCTCGGGCGCAAGTCAGGAAGGGGTTTCTACGATTACCACCGGCATTAGGGGGAGAGGGTCGCCGGCGGCATAAGGCTCTTGCCTTGCATCCCTTTTCCCTTCCATCTCGCGGGAGGTGCCGAATGGCCGACAAGCCCTGGATGATGCGCACGTACTCCGGCCACTCCAGCGCCAAGGCGTCGAACGAGCTTTACCGCACCAACCTGGCCCGGGGCCAGACCGGTCTCTCGATCGCCTTCGACCTGCCCACCCAGATCGGCTACGACCCCGACGCGGCCGAGGCTGCCGGTGAGGTCGGCAAGGTGGGGGTCCCCGTGGCCCACATCGGGCACATGGCCGAGCTGGTGGAGGGGATCCCCCTGGAGGAGATGAACACCTCCATGACCATCAACGCCACCGCAGCCTGGCTCCTCAGCCTCTACGTGGCCGTGGCGGAGAAGAGGGGACTGGACACGAGCCGCCTGGCCGGCACCACCCAGAACGACATTGTGAAGGAGTACCTCTCGCGGGGGACGTTCATCTTCCCCCCGGCGGCCAGCCGGCGCCTCACCGTGGACCTGATCGCCTGGTGCCTTCACCACACCCCCCGCTGGAACCCCATCAACGTGTGCAGCTACCACCTGCAGGAGGCAGGGGCCACGCCGGTGCAGGAGGTGGCCTACTCGCTGGCCACCGCCATAGGCGTGCTCGACGCCGTGCGGGCCTCGGGCCAGGTGGCCCGAGCCGATCTGCCCCGGGTGGTGGGCCGCATCTCCTTCTTCTTGAACTCGGGCATCCGCTTCGTGGAGGAGGTCTGCAAGGTGCGGGCCTTTGCCCGGCTCTGGGAGCGGATATGCGCCGACCGCTACGGGGTGACCGACCCGGCGATGCGGCGCTTCCGGTACGGGGTGCAGGTCAACTCCCTCGGGTTGACCGAGTCCCAGCCCGAGAACAACGTCCAGCGCATCGTGCTGGAGATGCTGGGGGTCACCCTGTCCCGCTCGGCCCGGGCCCGGGCCATCCAGCTGCCCTGCTGGAACGAGGCCCTGGGCCTGCCCCGCCCCTGGGACCAGCAGTGGTCCCTGCGCATCCAGCAGGTGCTCGCCTACGAGACGGACCTGCTGGAGCACGACGACATCTTCGAGGGCTCCCGCGTGATCGAGGCCGGCACCGCCTCCCTGGCCGAGGCGGCCCGGGCCGAGCTGGACGAGGTCCTGGAGATGGGCGGGGCCTTCGAGGCGGTGGGGGAGCTCAAGGCCCGCCTGGTGGCCAGCCAGGCCGAGCGGACCCGGCGCATAGAGGCGGGCGAGCTCAAGGTCGTGGGGGTCAACTGCTTCACCGAGTCGGCCCCCTCGGGCCTGCTCGGCGAAGGGGCGGCCGGGGCCTTCCTCACCGTGGACCCCGCTGTGGAGCACGCCCTGGCCGAGGAGGTGCGGGCCTGGCGGGCGGGTAGGGGGAAGGCTCACCCCTCCGCACGGCGCGACCCGGGAGGCGTGCGCCGGGCCCTGGACCAGCTGCGGCGGGCGGCCGCCTCGACCGACAACATCATGGGCCCCACCCTGGCCCTGGCCCATGCCGGTGGCACTACCGGGGAGTGGGCCGGGGCCCTGCGGGAGGTGTTCGGAGAGTACCGGGCTCCCACGGGCGTGGGCGGGGGAGTGGGCCGGCGGGGGGACGAGCTGGCTGCCGTGGCCGCCCGGGCCAGGGAGATGGCCGCCGGCACCGGTCACCCCCGGCTGCTGGTGGCCAAGCCCGGCCTCGACGGCCACTCCAACGGAGCCGAGCAGGTGGCGGTGGCGGCACGCGACGCCGGCTTCGAGGTCATCTACGAGGGGATCCGGCTCACGCCGGCCCAGATCGCCGCCGCCGCCCGGGACGAGGACGTGGACGTGGTGGGCATCTCCATCCTTTCGGGGAGCCACCTCCAGCTGGTGCCCGAGGTGCTCCGCCGCCTTCGGGAGGCCGGCGTCAGCGCTCCGGTCGTGGTCGGTGGCATCGTGCCCCCCACCGATGCCGAGGTCCTGCGGGAGGCCGGGGTGGCCGCCGTGTACACGCCCAAGGACTACGCCCTGTCCGCCCTCATGGACCAGCTCCTGGACCTGGCTGAGCACCACCGGGCGGGCGCTCCCGTGGCGTGAGCCGGCCGGCCGCATCCCTCGCGCCGACGTTCTCCACAGGGTTCTCCCCAGGGCTGGGGACAAACCCGGTCTTCCTGGGGATTGAGAGCGGTGGTCTCACTACTAGTGGTGACAAGGGTGGCGGCGAGGCCACAAAGGGAAGCAGCGGTCGGCGAGCCCCCCGAAGGCGTAGGTCGGGTACCAGCCGTTGAGCATGGCCCGGCAGCGCTCCGACCAGTCCAGGGCCGCCGACGTGGAGACCCGGCGATGAACGTGGAGCACCCCGCCCTCGTAGACGCGGTACTCCACCCAGGTGCCCGGGTAGTCCTTGAGGGCCGCCACCTCCGCCCAGGGCACCTCACCGGTGCCGGGGAAGCGCCGGACCCGGTTGCGGTGCGTGTGCCCCGACGCATAGCCGATGATGGCCGGGCGGCGGGCCACCACCTCCACCAGGGCCTCGGAGTCGTCGGGCTTGATGCCGAAGTACCCAGCCGGCCGGCTCCCGTAGGCGGGGCTCCAGGGGTGGTGGTGGCCCAGGACGAGGACGGGGGTCTCGGACCGGGAGCCCAGCTCGTCCAGCCACTCCACCTGCTCGGCGGAGAGCGCCCCGGTCGGCCTGCCGGGGATGGTCGTGTCGAGGAGGGCCAAGGTCAGGCCGGGCAGGCGGACCTCCTTGGTGGGCGGCCCCTGGCAAGGACCGGTGGCCACGTCGTGGTTGCCGGGCACCCAGTGCAACCGCACACCGAACCGGGCCTGCCAGCAGCTGCGGAAGGCGTCCACCTCCGAGGGCCGCCCGGCGGCGGTCAGGTCGCCGTTGGCCACCACCGCATCTGGTCGGCAGGCCTCCACCTCCTCTGCCGCGCCCCGGCTCATCGTCTCGGGATAGGGAGCCTCCCCGGCCTCCACCCGCACTCCCTCGACCGGCGGGTCCCCCCCGTAAGCGCCGGCCTCCACCTCCCCGAAGTGCAGGTCGTTCACGGTGGCCACCCGGGCCAGGAAGGGGCCGGGCGGCCGGGGCAGCGTACGCACCGCCCTCAACCCCTCCCTCACCTCGGTGCCGGGAGGGGCCTGGCGGAGCAGGGGGGCCAGGTCGACCTCCGTGTCGGGAGGAAGGCCCCCCAAGGTGAGCACCATGGCCGGGCGGCCCGGCACGTGGGCCACCACCTCGTCATCGGCAACGGTGGACACCTCGAGCGCAGGAGGCCCCGGCTCACCCTTCATGGCCCCGGCGCTCAGCGCGTGGCCCAGGGGCGGTCCCGGCGCCGAGCCACGGGCGCAGACCACCACCGTCCCGAGAACCTCCAGGCCGTGGTGGGTGGGGGGGCGGGGGACGGGGGGGCGGAGCGGGGCCAGCACGCCTCGACGGCGGCGGCTATGGCCGCCACCACGGCGGGATCCGGCTCCCCTGCCTCCCGTGACGGCGTCACAGGGGGACGTTCCCGTGCTTGCGCTTGGGCAGCTCCTCCCGCTTGGAGCGCAGCATGGCCAGGCTGCGGATGAGGAGCCGCCGGGTGTCGGCGGGGTCGATCACGTCATCCACGTAGCCCCGCTCGGCCGCCACGTAGGGGTTGGCGTAACGCTCGGTGTACTCCTCGACCAGTTCGGCCCGCCGGGCGGCGGGGTCGGGCTCCGCCGCCAGCTCCCGGCGGTGCACGATCTCCACCGCCCCCTGGGGACCCATGACCGCCAGCTCGGCCGACGGCCAGGCGAAGGCCAGGTCCGCCCCTATGGACTTGGAGCTCATCACGACATAGGCGCCGCCGTAGGCCTTGCGGGTCACGACCTGGATCATGGGAACGGTGGCCTCGCAGTAGGCGTAGAGGAGCTTGGCCCCGTGGCGGATGATGCCCCCGTACTCCTGGTCGGTCCCGGGCATGAAGCCGGGCACGTCCACGAAGGTCAGTATGGGGATGTTGAAGGCGTCGCAGGTCCTGACAAAGCGAGCTCCCTTCTCGGAGGAGTCGATGTCGAGCACGCCGGCCAGGACCGACGGCTGGTTGCCCACCACGCCCACCACATGGCCATCGAGACGCCCGAAGCCACAGGTCAGGTTGAGGGCCCAATGGGGGAAGTACTCCACATAGTCGCCCTCGTCCAGCACCGAGGTGATGACCCTCTTCATGTCATAGGGCAGGCTGGAGCTGGCGGGCATCAGCTCGGCCAGCTCGGGCGTGGCCCTCAACGGGTCGTCGGCCGGGACCACCACCGGGGGCTCCTCCAGGTTGTTCGACGGGAGGAAGGACAGCAGGTAGCGCACCTCGTCGAGGCAGGACTTCTCATCGGGAGCCACGAAGCTGGCCACACCCGACTTGGTGGCATGGCTCATGGCCCCCCCCAATGCCTCCAGGGAGACCTCCTCCCCGGTCACGGTCTTCACCACATCGGGCCCCGTGATGAACATGTGCGAGGTGTCTTGGACCATGAAGATGAAATCGGTCATGGCCGGGCTGTAGACGGCCCCTCCGGCGCAGGCGCCCATGATGACCGAGATCTGGGGTATGACGCCCGAGGCCGCCACATTGCGCCTGAATATCCCCCCGTAGTAGTGGAGGGCCACGACGCCTTCCTGCACCCGGGCCCCCCCACCGTCGTTCAGCCCGATGAAGGGGACCCCCACCGAGGTGGCGAGGTCCATGACCTTGTGCACCTTCTCGCCGAACACCTCGCCGAGGGACCCGCCCATGACCGTGGGATCCTGGCTGAAGACGCAGACCCGCCGGCCGTCGATGGTCCCGAACCCGGTGATCACGCCATCGGTGTAGGGGCGGTTGCGCTCCATGCCCATGCCGTGGGCCCGGTGGCGGGCCAGCATGTCCAGCTCCTGGAAGGACCCCTCGTCGAGCAGGTAGTCGAGACGCTCACGGGCGGTCATCTTGCCCCGGGCGTGCTGACGCTCCACGGCCTGCTCGGAACCGGCATGGAGAGCCTCGGCCTTGCGCGCCGCCAGTTCCTCCAGGCGCTCCGCCATCGAGTGCTCGGGCATCGCCGCTAGAGGCTACCGGGGGGACGTTCCGGGGCGAAATGAGCGCCCAGGCGAGAACCCCTCTCCCTCATCGGGCCCCCCCGGCCAGGGCGGCGGCCTGCTCGGCCCTCCTGGCCAGCCCGGGGGCCTCCAGGCGCCCGGACATGGCCCCGAAGCCCCTCGCCGGCCCCTTCCACTCCAGCTCGCCCACGCCGGTCAGCAGGGTCCGGTCCACCCGCAAGGTGGCCAGCTCCCTGAAGAGCAAGGCCTGGTCCCGCCCCGCAGCCAGGGTGGCGGCAAGGGCGGCAGCCCCCCTCACCGTCACCTCCCACTGGCCGGGCGCATCCGGTATGGCCTCCAGGTGGCCGTAGCGAGCCAGAACGGCCGAGGCGGACTTGGGCCCCCAGCCCGCCAGCCCCGGGAAGCCGTCGGAGGAGTCCCCCACCAGGGCCAGCCAATCGGGGATCGAGGTGGGCCCGATCCCGTAGCGGGAGCGCACGGCGGCCTCGTCCACCACCCCTCCGCCGGCCTCGCCCCCCCGGCGCCGGTCCAGCTGCACGACACGGGACCCCCGCACGCACTGGCCCAGGTCCTTGTCGGGGGTGCAGATGATGACCTGGTCCACGGCGGCCTCGGAGGCGGCCACCGCCGCCGCCGAGGCCAGGGCATCGTCGGCCTCCAGGTCCACCATGGGCCACACGACCATCCCCAGGGAGTCGATGGCCTCCTCGAGCAGGCCGAACTGGGACAGGAGGTCCGCCGGCACCCCCTGGCTAGACTTGTAGCCGGGCCAGAGCTCGTTCCGGAACGACTCGATCACATGGTCGGTGGCCACCCCGATGTGGGTGGCGCCCCCCTCCACCAGGGCGAGCAGGGTGCCGAGGACCCCCCGCACGGCAGCCACCTCCTCCCCCCCGGCCGTCCGGTGGGGAGGGCGCCCGTAGTAATGGCGGAACAGCTCGTAGGTCCCGTCCACCAGGTGCACCTTCACGTCAACGGTCCCCCGCCGGCAACCTCTCCTCCCGCACGGCCCCGAGTCGCCTGATCACGCTGCGCAGGGTGGTGCCCGATCCGGTAGCGGCCCGACTACTGCTGGACCAGCTCGATCAAGGTGCCAAAGGCCCCCTTGGGGTGCAGGAAGGCCACGATGGTGCCCCGGGACCCGGGGCGGGGGCGCTCGTCTATCACCTTGGCGCCGGCCCGCTTGGCGGCCTGGAGGCTGAGGGCGCAGTCGTCGACCCGGTAGCCGATGTGGTGGATGCCCTCTCCCCTCTGCTCCAGGAAGCGGGCCACGGGCGAATCGGCCCGGGTGGGGGTGAGAAGCTGCACATAGGAGTCCCCGACCCTGATGAGGGCCTCCTCCACCCCGTCGGAGTCGACCCTCTCGCGGTGGGCGACCTCGGCCCCGAACACCATCCGGTACCACGCCACGGCGGCCTGCAGGTCGGCCACGGCGATCCCCACGTGGTCCAAGGCGGTGAGCTCCCCGGGCGTCGGCACAGGTGTGTGCGGCGAGCTGGTCATGCGCCCAACCTCCTGAAGGTGGTGATGCGGTCCTCCCCCACTTTGGCCCGGAGCTCCGGGTCGTCCACCCCCAGGCCATCGCAAGGGGCCAGGCAGCGCACCCCGATCTTGCCCTCGTGCAGGTTGCGCTGCACCTGGCGAGCCGCCTCACCCACCTCGCCCAAGGGGTAGGTGGCCGAGAGGATGGGCTGGATCTTGCCGAGGGCGATGAGGCGGTTGGCCTCCCAGGCCTCCCGGTAGTTGGCGAAATGGCTGGACTTTATGGACTTGAGCTTCATCCAGAGGTGGCGGTTGTCGTACTCGATCATGTAGCCGGAGGTGGCAGCGCAGGTCACGACCATGCCACCACGCTTGCACACGAACACCGAGGCACCCATCGTGGCCCGGCCGGGGTGCTCGAAGACTATGTCGGGATCCTCGCCCACCAGGGCCCGGATGTCCTTGCCGAGGCGGCGCCACTCCGACTCGTCCTGGGTGTGCTCGTCGGCCCAGAACCGGTAAGCCTTGGCCCGCCGGTCTATCACGGCCTCGACGCCCAGGTCGGCGAGCAGCTTCGCCTTCTCCGGCGAGCTCACCACGCCCACCGGGACCCCGCCCCCGTTCAGCACGTACTGGATGGCGTAGCCGCCCAGGCCCCCGGTGGCGCCCCAGACCAGCACGACGTCACCCTGCCTCATGTCGGCGCCGTTGCGGGACACGAGCATCCGGTAGGCGGTGGAGTTGCAAAGGGCGTTGCAGGCGGCCTCCTCCCAGGTGAGGTGGGCGGGCTTGGGCATGAGCTGGTTGGCCTTGACCAGGGCCAGGTCGGCCAGGCCCCCGAAGTTGGACTCGAAGCCCCAGATGCGTTGGTTGGAGGCCAGCATCGAGTCGTCGTGGGCCCCAGGGTCCTGGTCGTCCACGTAGTTGCAGTGCACGGTGACGCGGTCTCCCGGCCGCCAGTTCCGCACCGCCGACCCCACCCGGATCACCACGCCGGAGGCGTCGGAGCCCACCACGTGGTAGGGCAGGTCGTGGCGGGCGCCCCACCGGCTCTCCCGTCCCAGCCGCTCGAGGAAGGCAAAGGTGGGCAGGGGCTCGAAGATCGATGTCCACACCGTGTTGAAGTTGATGGCGCTTGCCATGACGGCCACGAACGCCTCGTCCGGGGCCAGCTCGGGGACCGGCACCTCCTCGATGTGCAGGGACTTCCTCGGGTCCTTGTCGGCGCTCGGGAGGCCCGTGAACATCCCGACCTCGTCCTTGCGCACCACGGCGGCCCGGTACGACTCCGGCAGGGGGATGGCGGCCAGGTCCTCGCCGGGCGCGCCGACCAGGATGGCGTCGAGGTGCTCTTGCATGGAGCAAACTTACCCGCCGGTAGGTTCCCTAGACTAGGAGCACAAGAAGCTCGTCGCTCGGGAGGTCTCATGCCCGGTTCCGTCATCGTTGCAGGGGCAAGGACCCCTATCGGGAAGCTGTCGGGGGCGCTGGCCAGCTTCAGCGCCGCCGAGCTGGGCGGCTTCGCCATCGCCGCCGCCCTGGAGCGGGCCGGGGTCCGGCCCGAGGACGTGGACTACGTCCTCATGGGCCAGGTGCTCCAGGCCGGAGCGGGCCAGATAACCGCCCGCCAGGCCGGGGTCAAGGCCGGCATCCCCATGACCGTGCCCGCCACGACCGTGAACAAGGTCTGCCTGTCCGGCCTCAACACCGTCTACCTGGCCGACCTGATGATCGGGGCGGGGGACGCCGAGGTGGTGGTCGCCGGCGGCATGGAGTCCATGACCCAGGCGCCCTACCTGCTGCCGGGGGCCCGGGCCGGGTACCGGATGGGCGACGCCAAGGTCGTCGATTCCATGATGTACGACGGCCTCTACTGCGCTTTCGACCACTGTGCCATGGGGGCGGGGACCGAGCATTACAACCGGGCGGCCTGCATCCCCCGCCAGCGCCAGGATGCCTTCGCCGCTGCCTCCCACGAGCGGGCCGCGGCGGCCATCAAGGACGGGCGCTTCACGGACGAGATCGTGGCCGTCAGCGTCCCCCAGCGCCGGGGTGACCCCGTACCGGTCGACACCGACGAGGGGGTGAGGCCGGGGACCACCACCGAGTCCCTGGCCAGGCTCAAGCCCGCCTTCGAGGCCGATGGCACCATCACCGCCGGCAACGCCAGCCAGATCTCCGACGGGGCCAGCGCCCTGGTCGTCATGTCCAAGGAGGCGGCCTCCCGCACCGGAGTGGTCCCCCTCGGGGAGGTCGTGGGCTACGGGCAGGTGGCGGGCCCGGACGCCTCGCTGCTCACCCAGCCCTCCCGGGCCACCCGGGCCGCCCTCGAGCGGGCCCACCTGGCGCTGGCGGATGTGGACCTGTTCGAGTTCAACGAGGCCTTTGCCACCGTGGCCCTGGCGTCCATGGACGACCTCGGGCTCAGGGATGACGTGGTGAACGTGAACGGGGGGGCCATCGCCCTCGGCCATCCCATCGGCATGTCCGGCAACCGTCTGGCGCTCACCCTGCTCCACGAGCTGCGCCGGCGGGGCGGGGGCCTGGGCGTGGCCGCCCTCTGCGGCGGCGGCGGCCAGGGTGATGCCCTCCTGGTCCGCACCCTGTCGTAGGGAACGGGCCAGCTCCTCACCCCTCCACCTCCCGGCGGCCCTCGAGGGCCCGGCCCAGGGTCAGCTCGTCGGCATACTCGAGATCACCCCCGACCGGCAAGCCGCTGGCAATCCGGGTGACCCTCACCCCCCGGGGGCGGAGTTGTCGGGCCAGGAAAAGCGCCGTGGACTCCCCCTCGAGGTTGGGGTTGGTGCAGATGATCACCTCCTTCACCCCTTCGGTCCCGATCCGGCCCATCAGCTCCTTGATCTTGAGCTGCTCGGGCCCGATCCCCTCCATGGGGTTGATCGCCCCCTGGAGGACGTGGTAGCGGCCCCGGTACTCCCTGGTCTTCTCGACGGCCACGATGTCCTTGGGCTCCTCGACCACGCACAGCATCGAAGGGTCCCGGCGCTCGTCGGTGCATATGGAGCACAGCTCGCCCTCGGAGACGTTGAAGCAGCGAGAGCACAGGGCGATGCGCTCCTTCACCGCCACCACGGCCTGGGCCAGGCGCAGGGCCTCCTCCTTGGGCACCTTGAGGAGGTGGAAGGCGATGCGCTGGGCCGACTTGGGCCCGACACCGGGCAGGCGGCCGAGTTGATCGATCAGGTCCTGGACAGGACCGGCGTAGACAGCCACGGGCAGATCAGGGGCCCGGGGGGCCGGTGCCGGGCCGCTCCCCGGCAGGGCCCGGCTCGGGACCGGAGGGGGAGGCAGGGACATCGCCCGGTAGGAGGCCCGGTTCCTCCCCGGACGGGGACGAAGGGGGCCCGCCCGTCAGGGCCTCCAGGCCGGGGAAGCCCTCCAACGACCCCAGGAGGTCGGGGGCCATCTCCCCGAGTGACTCACCTCGCAGCCTTTGCACCTGGGCCATGGCGTCATGGAGCGCGCCCAGGACCAGGTCCTCGAGCAGGCTGGGGTCAGCCGGGTCAACCACGGCCGGGTCGATGGAGACCGAGCGGAACTCCAAGCCCCCCGATACGGTCACCCGCACGGCGCCCCCCCCGGCCCGCCCCTCCACCACCTGGTCGTCCGCCCGGGCCTGGGCCTCGGCCAGCTGCTCGCTCATCCGCTGGGCCCGGCGGAGCAGGTCGCCCAGGTCGGGCAGCTCGGCGCTCATGGCTCACCCACCTCTCTCGCCCCCGGGAAGGCCTGCATCAGATGGGCCTCGATCGAGGCGGCGCTCCCGTCCGCCTCGGGGAGGTCCTCCACCTCCGACCAGTCGGGTGCCTCGTGCAGGCCGGTGCTCTCCGGTGACCATGCGACCGGCGGGGCAGGAGCAGGTGAGGCGGATGGACCGGGGGAACCCGCTTCCTCCCGCCCGGCCGGCCCCACCTGGCCGGGGGCCACATCCAGCACCAGGCGCAGGCGCACGGGCACTCCAAAGTGCTCCGACAGGGCCGCCTCCACCTCGGCCTGACAGGCCCCGGCCGCCTGCCGTTGGGGCTCGCTCGGAAGGCCGAACTCCGCCACCCCCCCGCTCGCCGCCATGAACCTCCCCGATCTGTAGAGGGCACGGGCCCGGGGCCGCAGCCGCTCCAGGATGTGGTCACCCCAGGCCTGGGAGAGGTCATCCCGGGATGGGCCCGGCCGGCCGCCAGGAGGGGCGGCCGTCCCGGCCTGGCTCGGAGGCGGGGAGCCCGCAGGCGCGGGAGGGCCCGCCGGCACCCCCACCGGCTGGGCCGGGCCGAGACCCGCCTGGCGCCGCAAGGCACCCAGCGCCGGCCGGGACGCTGCTCCTCCCGGGAGCCCCGACCCACCCCCGGCAGGCGGCCCGGGCCGGCTGGGGCCCGGCTCCACCACCTCATGGGCCGCTTGGCGGATGCCCGCCGTCCCACCCGAGCGCAGCTGGTGCTCCAGCCGCTGGACCCTCTCCAGCAAGGCGGCAGGCGAGGCATCAGCCTCGGGCGTCGCCAGCCTCACCAGGGCCACCTCCAGGGTCACCCTGGCGTCCAGGGTGTCACGCATGTCGACGAGCGACTGGCCCAGGGCCTCCATGGCCCGCACCAGGGCCGGCAGGCCCAGTCGGCGAGCCTGCTCGCCGGCACGGTCCCGGGCCTCGTCCGGCAAGGTCACCAGGGACGGGGCCAGGGTGGCGAGGAACCCCTGGCGCAGGTGCTCGACGAGCTCGGTGGCCATGCGCTGGGGCTCCCGGCCGGCTTCGATGCCCTCGGCCACCGCCAGCAGGGCCCGGCCCGGGTCCCGCTCACAGAGGGCCTCCACCACGTCGTCCAGCACCGCCACCTCGTCGGCCGCCGTCCCGGCCGCCGCCACCTGGTCCAGGGCGGACAGGGCATCCCGGGGCGAGCCGTTGCCCCGCCTGACCGCCACCGCGATCGCCTCGGGTGGCAGGCCCAAGCCGGCGTCAGCCTGGACGTCCATCAACAGCTCGGTGAGCAGCGACGACGGGAAGAGGTGGAACTCGAAGTGCTGGGTCCGGCTCCTGATGGTGGGCAGCACCCGGTGGGGATCGGTCGTGGCCAGCACGAAGACCACGTGGGCCGGGGGCTCCTCCAGCGTCTTCAGCAAGGTGTTGGAGGCGGCCGTGGAGAGCATGTGGACCTCGTCCACGATGTAGACCTTGTGCCGTCCCGGCGTCCCCAGCGCGGCCCGGCTGACCAGTTCCCTCATGGCCTCGACCCCGTTGTTGGAGGCGGCGTCCAGCTCGTGCACATCGAGCGAGGACCCCTCGGCCACGGCCCGGCACGACCGGCACCGCCCGCAGGGCTCCCCCTCCTCGGGCGCCTCACAGTTGAGGGCCTTGGCCAGGACCCGGGCTGTGGAGGTCTTGCCGGTCCCGCGGGGCCCGCTGAACAGGTAGGCGTGGCCCACCCGGCCCTGGCGAAGAGCGTTGCGCAGGGCCGCGGTGACATGCTCCTGGCCCCGGATCTCGGCGAACCGCTGGGGCCGGTAGCGCCGGTAGAGGGACTGGTAGGGCTCCTCCGCCACGGCCCGCCAGCCTAGCCGTGGCCGGTGACGGTCACGGAGAGCGGGCCCGCCACCCGGTGCGGCGGCCAGGCTGACTGCGGCACACGGGAGCGCCCGCTGAGAGCTGCTGCCTTCCGGCCCTGACTCGGTTCACGGGTTGCCGTTGCGCAGGACCCAGCCACCGCACGGGGCGGCGGACCCGGGGAACACGTTAGCCTGACCTCGCCGGAGGGGTGCGAGAGCGGCCGAATCGGCACGATTGGAAATCGTGTGTCCTGCAAGGGACCGTGGGTTCGAATCCCACCCTCTCCGCCACCACCCCTGTGGGGGTGGGGCTGGGGCTGGCCGGAGGCCGGGCCGGGGCCGTGCAGAATGTCTGGCATGGTCTCCCTGATCGCCGAGCCTGCCATCATCCCTGCCCCCGGGAACCCTCCCAAGAGGATCTCGGAGTTCATCGGCCGCGTGGTGACGGGCGCCGAGGGGCTGTCCATTGCCCTCATGGAGAGCCCCACCGGGTGGAGCGAGCCGGGGCAGCGTCCGGACTTCGACGAGTACACGGTCGTCCTGGCCGGCGAGGTCCTGGTGGAGACCGAGGAGGAGCCTCTCACGGTGAGGGCGGGCCAGGCCCTGCACGCCAGAGCAGGCGAGTGGGTGAGGTACTCGACCCCGGCCGAGGGCGGAGCCCGCTACCTGTCGGTGTGCTTGCCGGCCTTCTCGCCCGACACCGTGCACCGGGACCAAGCGGCGGAGGCGTAGGGGGTCCTGGGCCGCAGGGCCCCGGAGGGCTATCCCCCCTCGTCCTCGGGGCCCACCGAACGGGTGAGCTTCACCAGCTGGCGCAGGCAGTGCTCCCGGAACGGCTCAGGGAAGTCAGGGGCCAGGCGATTGAAGACCACCCGGCCTTCCTTGCGGGTCACCACCAGCCCGGCGGTACGCAGGATGCGCAGGGCGTAGCTCACCTGGTCCTCGTTGGCCCCCACGGCCAGGGCCAGGTCACCGACGCAGAGCTCGTCGGCCACGTCCAGGGCGTAGAGGACCTGCAGGCGCACGGGATCGGAGAGGAGCGAAAGCATCCCGGTCAGGCGGGAGACATCGTCGGGGCCAGGAAGCCGGGCACGCGCCTGCTCCACGCGCCCCGGGTCCACCGGGTGGTCATGGCGCAGGCCCTGGGCAGAGGTCAACGCGAGGGGGCCTCCTCGTGAGCGTGGCAGTAGTCCGGGCCGGGGGGCAGGTGCCCTCCTCCGCCGCGGGAGCGGAAGGACTCGGCGCAGTGATCCGAGCAGAACCACCACTGCCGGCCCCCGATCTCCAGGGTGGCCGGGGCGGAGGCTGTTTCCACCTGCATCCCGCACACGGGGTCCTTGGCGTAGCCACCACCGCCCCCCAGACGCTCGCGGTTGCGGTAGAGGAGGTAGAGGAAGCAGAAGACGGCCAGGGCGATCAGGTCGAGGATGGTCGTGTAGTTCCACCGCCAGGTGGTGGCCGCCACCACGGCCGGGTGGGTGGGGGGCACCAGGCCGGCCGCCTTGAAGATGTACTCCGTGGCCAGGCCTGCCGCGCTCATGACCAGCCAGAACGTACCAAGGAGGCGCCAGGTGAGCCCGGGCCCGTAGTACTTGCGGTAGACGAGCAGCAAGGGAAAGGTGACGAGGTCGGCGAAGACGAAGGCCACCGTCCCCCCGAAGCTGATGCCCCCGTGCCACAGCGCTGCTGCCAGGGGGACGTTGCCCACCGAGCACACGAAGCTGATGATGGCGAGGAACGGGCCTATGAGGACGTTCTCCAGGCTCGACCAGAACCCGTGCCCCGTAACGAACAAGGCTTGCCAGACCGAGGTGGGGACCACGACCGCCACGAAGCCGGCCACCAGGAAGCCGATGAGCAGCTCCCTTCGCAGCATCGTGAGGTCGCTCACCATGTAGCCGGCGGCATCGGCCCAGCCGGCCCAGGAGCGGACCCGCCCTGCGGTGCCCTGCTGCCCCTCGCCGTGCCCGTGGCCGTCATCCTCGCGGCCACCGCCGCTCAGGCGATGCCGGGCCTGCTCCTGGGCCGCCGGGGGGACCACCCGGGGCAGGAGCAGGGTCAGCAAGACGATCATGATGGCCCCGCCCACGAACTCAGCCAGGGCGAACTGCCACCCGATCAGCACCCAGAGCACCAGGCCCAGCTCGACCACGAGGTTGGTGGAGGCGAACATGAAGACCATGGAGGAGGTGAAGTCGGCTCCTCCGGCAAAGAGGGACTTGGCCATGGCGCTGGCCGCGTACGAGCACGAGGAGCTGATGGCCCCGAGAGAGGCGGCCCTGGTGACCACCTTGGGGGAGTGGTCGCCTAGGGCCCTCCGCATCTGAGCCTTGGAGACGAAGGCCTGGACCGCCCCCGACAGCGTGAACCCGAGGACCAGGGCCCACAGCGTCTCCCAGAACATGGAACCGCCCTCGGCCAGGCTCCGCCCGATCGTGTGCAAGGCGCTCATCCTTGCCAACGCCTCTGTCTCATCCTCATGACCCCGCCAACACCCGGCTCTCCTCCGTATTCCCGTACGGTCACAAGGCTATCCCCACCGGGCAGCTGCGTTGCCCTCAAGCGATGGGCGGCCGCCTCGGTAGGGTCAAGCCCGTGCCTGCCCCTCGCCTCCCTTGGGCACCGGCCTCGGCCACGGGGCTCGGTGGCATGCCCGGCACCGACCCCGCAGAGGCGGCCCGCGCCATCATGGGGGAGCTGCCCGCCCTGCCCCACCTGCCCCTCCTCCCCGGGAGGGTGGGCGGCGACCCCGTGGGGCGCACCGCCGCCCTGCTCGTGGACCTCCATGTGGACCTCCAGCCTGCGGGCTGGCGCCTCGTGCCCCACGAGAGCAGGGACGAGTCCCGAGCCCGCCAGCTGCTCACCAGCGACCTCGACGCCATGGAGGAGGCCGCCGCCGGCTTCGAGGGGGTCATGAAGGCCGAGGTGGTGGGACCCTGGACGCTCTCGGCCAGCATCGAGCTGGCGAACGGCCACAAGGCCCTCGCCGACCCCGGCGCCAGGAGAGACCTGGCCTCCTCCCTCGCCGAGGGCCTGGCCCAGCACCTGAAGGACCTCCGCCACCGCCTTCCCGGGGTCACCCATATCCTCGTCCAGCTGGACGAGCCGTCCCTCCCCGCCGTGCTGGCCGGCGCCGTTCCCACGCCGAGCGGCTGGTCGACCCTGCCCGCCGTGGACGACCAGACGGTCACGGCCACGTTGGCCACGCTGGCCCAGGCGGCCGGGCCCCATGTCGGGGTCTGGTGCCCCCACCCCGAGGTTCCCTTGAGCCTCATCCGCCGGGCGGGCGCCGCCTTCCTCGCAACCGGGGCGGATGCCGCCGGCCAGCTCCCCGACGAGGACCTCGGGGAGGCGCTGGACAACGGCCTCGGGCTGCTGCTCGGCCTGGTCCCCCTATCCGCCGCCCGTGCCGATGCCCGGGACCTCGCTGCCCCTGCACGCCACCTCTGGCGCCGCCTGGGGTTGCCCGCCGAGGACCTGGCCCGCCTCGTGGTCGTCACCCCCGTGAGCGAGCTGTCGAGCCTCAGCCCGAGCCAGGCGACCGGGGCGCTCCGCCGCGCCGCCGAGGTGGCCCGCTCGCTCACCGACCCGGACGAGCCGTGAGAACCGACCCCGAGATCGTCGCCGCCATGACGGAGGCCCTGGCCGAGGCCGAGGCCGCCCTCGGCCACGGTGACGTGCCGGTCGGGGCAGTGGTACTCGTCAACGGCTCACTGGTGGCCCGGCGCCACAACGAGCGGGAGCGCCGGGGCGATCCCACCGCCCATGCCGAGATGCTGGCCATCCGGGATGCGGCCCAGGCCCTGGGAACCTGGCGGCTGGGCCCCGAGGCCACTGTCGTCGTCACCCTGGAGCCGTGCCCCATGTGCGCGGGGGCCTTGGTGGCGGCCCGCGTCGGCCGTCTGGCCTTCGGGGCCAGCGACCCCAAGGCGGGGGCCTGTGGATCGCTTTACAACCTGTGCGTTGACCCCCGCCTCAACCACGAGGTGGAGGTCATCCCTGGGGTCCTGGCCGAGCCGGCCTCCAAGCTCCTCTCCCACTTCTTTGCCAGCCGGCGAGGAGGCGACCAGCCGGCTTCCGCCGAGCCCTGATGCTCCGGGGCGGGCCATTGCAACCTGGGCGAGCTTGATGGCGCCCTCACAGTCGCATGGAACCGTTCGGGGCGCCCAGCTTCTCTGCAGCCCAAGGCGGCGGCCGTCACCTCCGCCGCCGGGGCCATGGTGCCTCGCGCCACCGCTAGCCTGTCCCTGGCCCGGAGCTGGCGCTGAACGGGGCCGGTGGACAGCTCGGGGCGCAGGTCATATGGTCTGACCTGCAAGGAGGGATGCGAGAGCGGCCGAATCGGGCGGTCTCGAAAACCGTTGTGGGTCCTGCCCACCGTGGGTTCGAATCCCACTCCCTCCGCCACCTGGCAACCAGCGGCCGATTCCACCCCTCAGGTGCCTCTCGTGCCTAGTGTGTACGGGTCACGAGAGGAGCTCCTATGACCAAGGCCAAAGAACTCGAGCTGCTGAAGGGCGTCTCCTTGTTCGAGGAGCTCTCGCGCAAGGAGCTGAACGCCGTCCACCAGTGGGTCCGCCAGGAACGCTTTCCCCAGGGCCATGTGCTGGTCCAGGAGGGAGCACCCAGCCAGACCTTCTACGTGCTCACCTCCGGCACCGCCAAGGTGAAGCGCGGCAACCGCACCATCCGCATGCTCGGCCCGGGCGACTACCTGGGTGAGATAGCCGCCATCGACCGGCAGCCTCGCTCGGCCACCGTCATAGCGGACACCCCCGTGGAGGTGCTCGCCATCCCCGCCTCCTACTTCCGCCCCCTCCTGCTCGAGCACCCCACCATCGCCTACAAGATCATCCTGGTCCTGTGCCGACGGCTCCGGGCCGCCGAGCGCAACTCGCTCCTGTAGCTCAGCGCTTCACGATCACCTCACCCCGCATGTTGTAGTGCAGGGTGCAGATGTACGGGTAGACGCCGGGCTTGGTGAAGGTGTGGTAGAAGGTCCCCGCCGTCTTGGTCTGGCTGTGGAACGTGGCGAAGGTGACGTTGTGGGGGACGCCCGGGTCGCGCCAGATCCACTCCACGGTCTGGCCCGGCTTGATCGTGACCTTGGACGGGCCGAAGCTGAAGTGCTCGAGCACCACGGCCACCGCCGCCTTGGGGTGGTGGGCGGGGTTGGTGATCACGTGCATGCCGGCAGGGACGTTGTAGCCGTAGGCGCAGGCCGAGGTGAGCATCCCGAGACCAGCCACCAGCCCGGCCCCTCCGAGCAACCGCAGGACCCTTCTCACGAGCCCTATCCTTAGTTGGGCTCACCCCCCGAGGCCAAACCGGGAGCACCCGGGTGGGTCTCCAGCCACCGGTGCAGCCCGGCGGCGTTGGAGTGGATCCCGTTGAGCGTCTCCAGCTTGTCGCGCATGGCCGGGTCCAGCCCGCGCAGCTCCTCTCCGAAGGCGTGGTCCAGCGCCTGGGCGATGTCCCTCCCCTCTCGCCAGGCCGCCTCGGCCACCTCGGCCCACGACCGCAGGACGGACTCCGCCTCGGCCAGCAGCTCCTGGGGCGAGCCCAGCAGGCCGTAGTGGGCCAGGGCCACCCCGGAGGGCCGGCGGGCGGCGAAGTGCCGCAGTGACGCCAGGGCCTGTTCCAGGTCGAAGTCCGGTGGCGGTACGGCCGGGCGCAGGACCCCGGCGTCCGGGAGCCGCACGCCCACGGCGTCGCCGGCAAAGAGGATCCCGGACACCGAGTCGTGCAGGCCCAGGTGATGCTTGGCGTGGCCGGGGGAGTCGATGGCGGTGAGCGAGCGGCCCGGCCCCACGCTGATCTCCTCACCGTCTCGAAGGACCCGGACCCGCTCGGGCGCCGTGGGCTCCAGCCGGCCGTAGAGCGAGTCGAGCAGATCCCCGTACACCCGGGCCGCCGAGGCCACCAGGCGCCCCGGGTCGACCAGGTGCCGGGCTCCCTTCTCGTGCACGTAGACGGTCGCTCCCGGGAAGGCCCTGGCCACGTCACCCACCCCGCCGGCGTGATCCAGATGGATATGGGTGACGACCACCCCGGCCAGGTCTCCGGCGCCGATGCCCAGGTCCCCCAGGGCCCGGAGGAGGGCGGTCACCGAGCTCTGGCTGCCGGTCTCCACCAGCAGAGGGGCCGGCCCCTCTATCACGTACCCCGCCGTCATGCGCTCCCAGCCCCCGAGCAGGGTGTCGATCTGGATGACGCCGTCGGCTATGCGGGAAGGCACGGGAACCAGACGTTAGCGGTCAGCACGTCGGGGGCGAGATGGAGGCCCATTTCGCCCCCCTGCTGCTCCTCGTCGGCTGGGCCGCCAATCGATCAGGCCAGGGCCACCAGCTCCGACAGGTCGTCGCTCCAGTAGTCGAGGGTCTGGTCGGGCATGAGCAGGACCCGGTCCGGGGCCAGGGCCCGCACGAACTCCACGTCGTGGCTCACGACCACCATGGCGCCGGGCCAGGCCGCCAGGGCCCGGCCAACGGCCTCTCTCGACCCCGGGTCCAGATTGTTGGTCGGCTCGTCGAGGAGCAGGACGTTGTGGCGTCCCCCCACGAGCTGGGCCAGGGCCAGCTTCGTCTTCTCACCGCCGGACAGGGTACCGGCGTCCTGGGCGGCCACCCCGCCGGTCAGGCCCAGCATGCCGGCCAGGGAGCGAAGGTCGTGCTCGGGGGCGTCCGAGCGGTCGATCAGGTGCTGGAGGACCGTCCGGCCCGGGACTATCCCTTCGTGCTCCTGGGCGTAGTAGCCGACCGAGACGCCCAGCCCCCGGCGCACCGTGCCCTCGTCGGGCTGGAGCACCCCGGCCAGGACGCGCAGGAGGGTGGTCTTGCCTGCTCCGTTCAGGCCCATGACGAGCAGGCGCTCGCCGCGCTGCAGGGTGAGGTCGAGGGCCTGGAACAACGGGGGGGACCCGAACCCCTTGGACAGCCCCTCCCCTTCGAGGACCACCCGGCCGGCGTGGGGCGGAGGCGGGAAGCGCACCCGGGAGGACGGGCCCCGGGTGGGGCCCTCCACGGCCTCCGCCCTCAGCCTCTCCACCCGGTGGTCCAAGGTCTTGGCCTTGCGGGCCCGCTTGGCCGTCTGGTGGCGCATGCTGTCGGCCAGGCTGGCCAGGCGGTGGATCTCGGCGTGCTGGCGCTCCGCCAACCGGGCCTGGCGCTCCTCGTCGGCAGCCCTGGCCGCCAGGTACTGCGAATAGGTGCCCCGGTACTCCACGAGCTGGCCGGTGCCCTGGCCCCGGTCCAGATGGAGCACCCTGGTGATGGCCTCGTCCAGCAGCTCCAGATCATGGCTCACGACCACCAGGGCCCCCCGGTAGGAACGCAGGAAACCCATAAGCCAGGCCTTGGCGTCGACGTCCAGGTGGTTGGTGGGCTCGTCGAGGAGCAGCAGGTCGCTGCCGGCGAAGAGGATCCTGGCCAGCTCCACCCGCCGGCGCTCCCCACCGGACAGAGCAGAAAGAGGCAGGCCGACCCGGTCAGCTCCGAGGCCCAGCGCCGCCAGGATGCGGTTGGCGTCGGCCTCGGCCCGGTAGCCCTCGGCGATGGAGAAGGCCTCCTCGGCCCGGGCGTAGCGGGCCACGTTGGCCTCGGTCGGGTCCTCCTCCAGCTGGAGCCTCAGCTTCTCCAGCCTGGTGGCGGCCTCGTCCAGGCCCCGCCCCGACAGCACCCGGGCCAGGGCGCTCATCCCCTCGCCGGCCTGGCCACGGGGCTCCTGGGCCAGGTAGCCCACTGCTCCCCGCCGCAGCACGAGCCCCGACGTCGGGGGGGCTTCGCCGGCCAGCACCCTGAGCAGGGTCGTCTTGCCGGCGCCGTTGCGCCCCACCAGGCCCACGGTGTCCCCGGGGGCGACGGTGAAGGTGGCGCCCGAGAGCAGGGGGGTCCCCCCTGCCTCCACCTCGAGGTCCCGGACCGACAGCATGGCCCACCAGGCTAGGGCGGCCCGCTCCCAGGGAGCACGGGCATTACGGGGAGCCCAGCTCTATGACCACCTTCACGTCGTCGTCCGAGCGCTCGAGGGCCTGGGCCCACTGCTCGAGGGGCACCCTGCGGCTCACCAGGCGCTCCAGCCAGGATCGGTCGGCTCTGGCCAGGGCGTCGGCTCCGGCCTGGTAATGGCGGCGGTTGGCGTTCACCGAGCCCACCACCGCTTCGTTCTCGAGGACCATGGACCGGTTGAGCAGGCCGGCGTCGACGGCCAGCTGGCGCCCGCCCGAGGACACGCCGGTGAGGCACACGACCCCCCCGGGGGCGGTGTGCTCCATGGCATCGAACACCAGCTGGCCCACGCCCGTGCACTCGATCACGGCATCGGCGGACACGCCCATGTCGGCGATGCTGCCGGTGTGGTAGTGGGCTCCCAGGTCCGCCACCAGCTGCGGCTTGGGCCCGCTCGTGACCCGGTCGAGGACGTGGACCTCGAGCCCCTTCTGCACCCCGATGAGGGCCGCCAGGAGCCCGATGGGCCCGGCGCCCGTCACCACCGCGCAGCGCGGCTCCCAGTGGGCCCGGTTCCCTATCCGCTCCACCTCCTCCCAGGCCTTGGCCACCACGCTGGTCGGCTCCAGCAGGACCCCCAGGGGCCCCAGCTCGGTGGGGACGGGCACCAGGAAGTCAGGATGGATGCGGTAGCGCTCCGAGCAGTAGCCGTCGTGCTGCTTGATCCCCCTCTCGGTGTATTGGCCGTTGCGGCAGAAGTCCCACTCCCCGGCGGCGCAGCTGGGGCAGGGCACGGGGTCCGGGCGGCGCACGATGCCCACCGCCAGGTCGCCCGTCTTGACCGGCCCCCCGTCGGGGGCCTGGACCACCCGGCCCAGGGACTCGTGCCCGATGACGAGGCGCTCCCGCCCGGGGGGCGGCCACCCATAGCGGCCCCCTACGATCTCGGCGTCCGTGCCACAGACCCCGATGGCCAGGGTCTCCACCACCACGGGGCCGTCCGACTCCGGTGGCTCGGGCACGTCCTCGAGGCGGGCAGAGCCGGCCTGGCCGGGCTGGACGGTGAGGGCCTTCACGACGACGCTGACCTCCTCGTGCTGGGGTGATGGCGGCGGCGGGGCAGCTCCATGACCTCCTGCCGGCGCCGGGCCTCGGCCGGGCCCACCCCGGCTCCGAGGTTCATGGCCGTGTTCACCAGGCCTATGTGGGAGAAGGCCTGGGGGAAGTTCCCCACCTGGCGCTTGGCCACCGGGTCGTACTCCTCGGCCAGGAGCCCCACGTCGTTCCTGAGCGAGAGGAGGGCCTCGAACTGCTCCCTCGCCTCATCCCTGCGGCCCATCACCGCCAGGGCGTCGGCCAGCCAGAAGGAGCAGGCGAGGAAGGCCCCCTCCCGGCCGGTCAGCCCGTCGACCGGCCCCGAGGACTCCGTCTCGTACCGCAGCACGAAGCCGTCCTGACGCAGGCCGGACATGATGGCATCGACCGTGGCCACCACCCTCTCGTCGGTGGGGGGCAGGAAGCCGACCAGGGGGATGAGCAGCAGGCTGGCATCGAGGTGGTCCGAGCCGTAGTACTGGGTGAAGGACCGCCGATCGGCGTTCCAGCCCTTGGCGCAGACCTCGTCATGGATCTCCTGGCGAACTGCCTTCCACCGGTCCACGGGCCCGTCCAGGCCCAGGTCCTCGACGCTTCGCACAGCACGGTCCATGGCCACCCAGGCCATGACCTTGGAGTGGGTGAAGTGACGCCTCGGCCCCCTCACCTCCCACAGGCCATGGTCGGGTTGGCGCCAACCGTCCTCCAGGTAGTTGATGAGGACGGTCTGCAAGGCCCATCCGGAGGGATTGGGCTCGATGCCCACCAAGCGGGCCTGGTGGAGGGAGTCCATCACCTCCCCGTACACGTCGAGCTGGACCTGGCCGGCGGCGGCGTTGCCCACCCTCACCGGTCCCGAGCCCTCGTAGCCAGGCAGCCAGTCCACCTCGTGCTCGTTGAGGCGGCGCTCGCCGGCGGCCCCGTACATGATCTGCAGCTTGGCGGGGTCGCCGGCCACGGCTCGCAGGAGCCAGTCCCGCCAGGCAACCGCCTCCTCGTGGTAGCCGGCGTGCATGAGGGCCTGGAGGGTGAAGGTGGCGTCCCTCAGCCAGCAGTAGCGGTAGTCCCAGTTGCGCTCGCCCCCCAGCGTCTCGGGCAGGGAGGTCGTGGACGCGGCCACGATCCCGCCGGTGGGGGCATAGGTGAGGGCCTTGAGGGTGAGGAGGGAGCGCTCCACGGCATCCCGCCACTCGCCCTCGTAGGTGCACCGGTCGGACCAGGCCCGCCACCATCTCTCGGTGTCGGAGATGATGAAACGGCAATCGGTGGGCCGGGGAGCCCCCTGGTGGGAAGGGTGGTAGGCGAGCATGAAGGGGACCGAGTCCCCCTCCTCCACGGAGAAGCCCGCCACGGTGGAGAGGGCGCCCGAGGCCGTCTGCCCGCCGTGGGTCTCCACCGGGGTCCACAGGTAGAGGGCGTCGGGGCCGGCGACGAGGGACAGCATGCCGTCCTGGCTCCTCACCCAGGGGACGACATGGCCGTAATCGAAGCGGGCCACCAGCTCCATCCGCATGGCCACCCGGCCCCTCACTCCCTCCACCAGCCGGGCCACCTCGGGCCAGCGCTCCCGCACCGGCATGCAGTCGACCAGGCGGACGACCCCTTCTGGGGTCTCAAACTCCGTCTCCAGCACCAACGTGCCGTCCCGGTAGCGCCGCCTGGTGCCCGTGACCTTGCCATCGGGGGCCAGCCTCCAGTAGCCATGGTCCTCGTCGCCGAGGAGGCGGGCGAAGCAGGCCGGCGAGTCGAAGCGGGGCAGGCAGGCCCAGTCGATGGAGCCGTCCCGCCCCACCAGGGCGGCGGTGTGCGTATCGCCTATGAGGGCATAATCCTCGATGGGGCCGGCCACGCCCCATTCCTTAGCGCATCTCGGGCTGTCCGCGCCTAACCGGCCTCCGGGTCAGGCGGAGGTGCAGGCACCTGTGCCCGGATTGCCGGGGTGGGCCTCGGCCTGGGCCACCCGGACCTCCACCCCGGGCGAGGCCAGGGCGTAGCCCAGGCGGGGGGTCGACACCGACTTGGAGAAGACGACCCCGATCACCTCCCCGTTGGGCTCCACGAGGGGGCCGCCTGAGTTCCCGGGGCGGACCACGGCCTGGATGGCATACACGTTGCGCACCGTGGAGCCCTGCCCGTAGATGTCTGGGCCCGTGGCCTGGAAGCGCTGTATCACCCCGGCGGGGACGGCCGTGAACGGCCCTCCCTCCGGGTAGCCGAGAACGGCTCCCTGGGTGCCACGGGGCACGTCGGAGGGATCCAGGCGCAGGGGGGGCTCGGAGAGGCCGGGCACCCGCAGCACCGCCAGGTCGTACCGGGGGTTGAAGTAGATGGCCTCCGCCGGGCGCCGCGCCCCGGCCCTGTCCACGACCACCGGGTGGGGGATGCCGGCGACGACATGAGCGTTGGTCACCACCAGGCCGGGCGCCACCACGAACCCGGAACCCTCCTGGATCTGGTTGCAGCCGGCGCCCAGCACCTCGACCATGGAGCCCCCCGCAACCCTGACCGCCTGCTGTACCGCCGGGGCGCCGGCGACCTTCACCGGCCCTGCCGTGACCGGGGCGATGCCCGAGAACACCTGGGGCAGGCGGGAGGTGTTGACGAAGGCCCTGATGCGGTTGAACACCGAAGGGGAGGGGGGCAGCACCTGGTCCATGCCCTGGAGGATCTTCGAGTTGGCGATCCCTGCCGCCAGCGTCGGGGAGGGCCCCTGCACCAGGATGGTGGCCCCCAGCCAGCAGGCGAGCAGGGTGGCGGCCACCGCCACCACCAGGCCCAGGGTGGAGTCGGCGAGGCCCAGGTGGATCCGGCGCAGGGCCTTCCATAGCAGGCCACCTATGCCCCGGCCCACCGCCCCCAGCACGGCGGCCACCCCGAAGACCACCACCAGGGACACCACGGCCTTGGAGAGCTCACCGTTCACCTGGGCCACGGCCGCCGGTGCCACCAGGGCGCCCACTACCAAGCCCAGCCAGAACCCGCCGTAGGAGAGGACCTGGACGGCGGCTCCCATGCGCAGCCCCCGCACGGCGGCCAGCACCCCCAGGGCGATGAGGATCCAGTCGACCCAGTCGAGGCCGCCCAGCCCCGCCACCGACACCATGCGCCGGGAGGCTAGACGGCCCCCTCTCACCTCTAGGGTCGGCGCCATGAGCGGCGAGCGCCTGGTCCTGTGGGACATCGACGGGACCCTGGTGCGCGCCGGGGACATCGGGGCGGAGGTCTTCGACCGGGCCATCGAGCTGGCCCTGGGCCGGCCCCCGGCCAGCAGGATACGCATGGGGGGGAAGACGGACCCCCAGATCGTGCGGGAGTACCTGGAGCTCATGGAGGTGGACGGAGCGGAGGAGCACCTCCCCACCGTGCTGCGCCACCTGGAGGAACAGCTGGCCGAGGCCGCCCACATCGTGAAGGAGCGGGGCCGGGCCCTCCCCGGCGTGGGCGAGCTGCTGCAGCGCCTGGCGCAGGAGCCCCGGGTGATCCAGTCCGTCCTCACCGGGAACATCGCCCCCAATGCGGTGGTGAAGCTGAAGGCCTTCGGCCTGGACCGCTGGCTCGACCTGGAGGTGGGCGCTTATGGCAGCGACCAGGCCGATCGCAGGGCCCTGGTCCCGGTGGCCCTGGACCGGGTGCGAAGGCTCCGGGGCCGGGCCCTTCGCCCCGAGGCCGTCTGGGTGGTCGGGGACACCGAGAGGGACCTCGAAGGGGCCCGAGCCTCGGGGGCCCGCTGCCTGCTGGTGGCCACGGGCCGCACCACCTTGGCCCAGCTCAGCCAGCTCGGCGCCGACGCCGTGCTGGCCGACCTTTCCGACACCGAAGCCGTCGCCACCCTGCTCCTGGCCTGAGTCACGGTAGGTTGGGGCCGCGTGGCTGAGGAGTTGGAGGTCGGAGAGCCGCTCATACTGGTCTCGAACCGGGGCCCGGCCCAGTTCACGGTGGGCGAGAGCGGCAGCATCGAGATGCGCCGAGGCGCGGGAGGGCTGGTCACCGCCCTGTCCGGGCTGACCAGGCAGCTGCCCGACGAGTGCGTGTGGGTCTGCTCGGCCATGACCGACACCGACATCGAGGTCGCTCGCCAGCACGAGGGCAAGCCCATCGACCTGGAGGACGGAGACCGGTGGGTGCGGGTGCGGATGGTGGTGTCCGAGGCCGAGGCCTACCAGCGCTTCTACTCCGTGATCGCCAACCCCCTGCTGTGGTTCCTGCAGCACGACCTGTGGAACCTGAGCCGGGCACCGAACATCACCGCCGACATCAGGGCCGCCTTCGAGGACGGCTACCTGGCGGTGAACCGGCATTTCGCCGAGGTGGTGGCCGAGGAGGTGGAACGGGCGGGGGGATCAGCCACCGTCATGCTGCACGACTACCACTTCTACCTGGTGGCCCCGGGGGTGAGGGAGCGCTGCCCCGGCGCCTTCCTCCACCACTTCGTGCACATCCCCTGGCCCCAGCCCGACTCCTGGAGGATCCTGCCTGCCGACATGCGCGAGCGGCTGGTCCGGGGCCTCCTCGCCAACGACGTGGTGGCCTTCCACACCGAGCACGACGCCCGCAACTTCCTTTTCACGTGCCGCCAGCTCCTGGACCTGCCCGTGGACTTTGATGCCCTGACCGTCACGGTCGACGAGCGCACGGTGGCCGCCCGCTGGTACCCCATCTCGCTGGACGTGGAGGGCTTCGAGGTCCTGGCCGGCTCCCCCGAGGTGCTGGCCTACGAGGAGCGTCTCAACAACAGCAGGCGCGAGTTCCTGATCCTGCGCGTGGACCGGGCCGACCTGTCCAAGAACATCCTGCGGGGCTTCATGGCCTTCGACCGGATGCTGGACCTCCATCCCGACCTGGCTGGCCGGGTCACCTTCCTGGCCCTGGTACAGCCCAGCCGGGGGGACGTCGACGAGTACGCCGACTATGCCGAGCGCATCCGGCGGCTGGTGGCGGACATCAACCTCAAGCACGGCCACACCGAGTGGCAGCCGGTCGCCCTGCATTTCGAGGACAACTACCTGCAAGCCGTGGCCGCCTACCGGCTCTACGACGCCCTCCTCGTGAACCCGGTCTTCGACGGCATGAACCTCGTGGCCAAGGAGGGCCCCCTTGCCAACCGGAGGGGCGGGGTGCTCATCCTGTCCGAGCACGCCGGGGCCCACCACGAGCTGGGGGCCTTTGCCCTCACCGTGCACCCCTTCGACATCGACCAGCAGGCCGACGCCCTCTACGAGGCCCTCACCATGGACCCCCAACGGCGCCAGGACCTCCACCGGGCGTGCGTGGACGTGGTCCGGGAGAACGACCTGACCAAGTGGTTCCGGGCCCAGCTGGGGGACATCTCCACCCTGCGGTCACGATCCTGAGGACCGCCGGCCTCGGCCGGCCGCAACATGGAGGGGCGGGGGGAGGCACTGGCCATCCGCCGGTGAGGAGCGGGCCCGGCGGCAGGGGTCAACGGGTGATGGCGTGGCGGATCAGCGTCCTGCCGAAGTCCCACATGAGGCCGCTGCCCGCATGGGCCTCGTCCATCACGGCGGCGAACCCTGAGAGGAAGAGGTCCACCTCCTCCTCGCCGATGCAGAGGGGGGGCAGGATCTTTATGACCTCCATGTGGTCGCCGGCCACCTGGGTGAGGATGCCGTGACGCCGGTACAGGGGCACCACCACCATCTGGGCGAAGAGGCCCCGCCGGGCAGCCTGGAGCATGCTCCAGCGCCCCCGGAGGCGCAGCGACTGGGGCCGCCCGAACTCCAGGCCGATCATGAGACCCCGGCCGCGCACCTCGGCCAGGAGCTCGTAGCGGTCCACCATGGGCTGAAGGCCGGCCATGAGGGCGGCCCCCACCTTCTCCGCCCTCTCGACCAGGCTCTCGTCGTCCATCACCTCCAGGGTGGCGAGTCCCGCCACCATGGCCATGGCATTGGCCCCGAAGGTGGAGTCGTGCACGAGTACCCGGTCCATGGAGGAATAGACCTTCTCGAAGATCCACCCCTTGGCCAGGGTGGCCCCCACCGGGACGAACCCCCCGGACAGGGCCTTCGCCACGGTGACCAGGTCCGGTTCCACCGACTCGTGCTCGTAGGCGAAGAAGCGGCCCGTGCGACCGATCCCGGTCTGCACCTCGTCGCAGATGAGCAGGGCCCCGGCCTTGTGCACGGCGGCCTGCGCCCCCGCCAGGTACCCTGGGGGGGGCACGTGGACTCCCTTGCCCTGGATGGGCTCCACCAGGAAGCCAGCCACGTCCCCCCGGGCCAGCTCGGCCTCCAGCGCCTCCAGGTCACCGAACGGCACGCTGGCGTCGGCCAGGAGGGGCCCGAACCCCCTGCGGAACTCCGGTGAGCCGTTCACGGACAAGGACCCCAGGGTCAGCCCGTGGAAACCATGGTCGCAGTACACGATGCGGCCACGGCCGGTGGCGTAACGAGCGAACTTGAGCGCCGCCTCGACCGCCTCGGTCCCGCTGTTGCAGAGGTACACCCGCTCCATCCCCGGGGCCCGAGCAAGGAGGCGCTCGGCCAGCAGGCCGGCGAGCAGGGAGCAGTCGAACTGGATGAGGTCGGCCAGCTCAGCCTCGAGGGCCTGAGCCAGCGCCCTGCGGACGACCGGGTGGTTGCGGCCCACCCCGAATACGCCGAAGCCGGCCAGGAAGTCCAGATAGCGCCGCCCCTGGGCGTCCCACAGCCAGGGACCCTGCGCCCGCTCGTAGACGGTGTCCAGGCCCAGGGCCCCCAGCATCCGGGGCAGCTGGGGGTTGAGGTACTTGGCGTGCAGGGCGTAGCCCTGGCCGCGGTGGGACTCGAGCAGCTGGCGCAGGTCGAAGGCCATGGCCACAGTTTCCTCCCTCGGAGCGGTCCGGGGCTAGCGGCCCGGCGCCCATCTTCGATTGGCGAGCGGCCTGCGGGGTGGCAGTAGGCTCTCGTTCCCACCTCCCCGGCCGGCGGCTGGTCCCGGGGGGTGGCCTCTTTGGCGAAAGGGGGTTGTGGGTGATCAGGGACGACCATCTGCATGGTCGTCATCGGGTCTTCGACCCGGTGGCCGAGAGCTATGCCTCCACACGGCCGGGGTACCCCAGCTCCCTCATCGATGACGTCCTGGGTTTCGCCGGGCTGGGCCCCGGGGCCGAGATGGTCGAGGTAGCCGCCGGGACCGGCAAGGCCACCGCCCTCTTCGCCTCGAGAGGGCTCCGGGTCCTGGCCCTGGAGCCCGCCCCCCGCATGGCCGCCCAGGCCCGCCTCACCTGCCGGGGCCAGCCCGTGGAGGTGGTGGAGAGCCGCTTCGAGGACTGGGACGGCGAGAGGGGCCGGTCCCGTTTCCCCCTCCTCGCCTGCGCCCAGGCCTGGCACTGGATGGACCGCTCCACCCGGTTGAGGCGCGCCCACCGGGTGCTGGCACCGGGCGGGACCCTGGCCCTGTGGTGGAACCGCCACACGGTGAGGGACCCGAGCCTGCGCCAGCAGCTCAACGCCGTCTACGAGGAGATCGCCCCCAGCCTGGTGAGGCTTCCCGATCGCCCCCCGGCCGGCAGCGAGGACGACGAGCTGGGCTGCGAGATAGGCGAGTCCGGCCTGTTCGGTGACCTGGCCGTCCGTCTCCACCCCTGGTCCACCAGGTACTCCACCGAGGCCTTCGTGGGCATGGTGGGGACCTACTCGGACCACCTCCTGCTCCCCGGCGAGACCCTGAGGAGGCTGCTCGGGGCCATGGGCCGGGCCATCGACAGCCATGGTGGCGATCTGCAGGTCGACTACGTGGCCACCCTGTACCTGGCCCGCTCCACCACCATGTGACCGGGGTGCGGCTCCCAGGCAGGCCCTCCCCGGGCAGGGAGGGTCGGTAGTGTGCCCGCCGGGATTGGACCGGGAGGAGGACCCCTTGCAGCGCATCTGCTTCATGATGCGAGTGCGGCCCGATCGGGCCGAGGAGTACCGGCGCCGCCATGCCGATGTCTGGCCGGAGATGCGCGCCGCCCTCCAAGCGGCCGGGTGGCACAACTACTCGTTGTTCCTCGCCGGGGACGGCACGGTCGTCGGTTACCTGGAATGTGAGGACTTCGACGCGGCGCGCTCGGCCATGGAGGCAGCCGAGGTCAATGCCCGCTGGCAGACGGAGATGGTGCCGCTGTTCGACCTGGACGGCCGCCGCCCCGACGAGGCGATGGTCCCCCTGGAAGAGATCTTCCATCTCGACTGAGGGCTCCCGCCCGGGGCCACCGCCCGGAGGAACCCGGGGAATTGCACCGGGGCTAGATTTCCCACCGGGATGAGCATCGGGGCCAGGAGGCCGACCATCCGGGACGTCGCCGAGCGGGCGGGGGTCTCCCTCGGGACGGTCTCCAACGTCTTGAACCGCCCCGACCGGGTGGCGCTGGCGACCAGGAAGCGGGTGCTCGACGCCATCGAGGAGACCGGCTTCGTGCGCAGCACGGCGGCCTATCAGCTGCGGGCCGGCAAGAGCCGGTCGGTGGGGGTGGTCATCCTCGACGTCTCCAACCCCTTCTTCACCGAGATGGCCCGGGGCATCGAGGACGTCTGCAGGGACTCGGATCTGGTGGTGGTGCTCTGCAGCACCGACGAGCTGGCCGAGCGCGAGGCCCGCTACCTGCGCCTGCTCGTCGAGCAGCGGGTGCAAGGGGTCCTCATCACCCCGGCGGGGCGCAAGCTGGACGGGGTGGAGCGCTTGCGGCGCCAGGGCATGCCGGTGGTGCTGCTCGACTCCCGCACCGGGCGGCGGGACATCTGCGCCGTGTTCGTGGATGACGTCAAGGGAGGCGAGCTGGCCGGCAGGCACCTGGTAGAGGCAGGCCATCGCCGGATCGCCTTCCTCAACGGCCCGCTCTCCATCCGCCAGTGCGCCGACCGGCGGCGGGGCTTGCGCCAAGCCCTGAAGCGAGCCGGCCTGGACCCGGACCGCTGCGTGAGCGAGTACCACCTCGGGGCGCTGACGGCCACCCAGGGCGAGGCGGTCGTGCCCAAGCTGCTCGCCGACCCCGCCCGGCCCACCGGGGTGTTCTGTGCCAACGACGTCGTGGCCCTGGGACTACTGAGCGGGCTCCGCCGGCTCGACAGCTCGACCCCCGAGCAGTTGGCGGTGGTGGGCTACGACGACGTCCGCTTTGCGGCCATGCTCTCACCGTCGCTCACCTCGGTGCGCCAGCCCATCTACGAGCTGGGCCGGACCGCCGGCCGCTTGCTGCTCGACGAGATGACCAACCCCGACCACCGGCACCAGCAGATCCTCTTCGAGCCCGAGCTCGTGGTGCGGGACTCCAGCTCGCCCCTGGGGCCTGAGGGGCGGGGGGCCCGGAGAGGGCGCCGGCGCTGAGCCTCGGCCGGAGCGGGACCGCCCCGACCCCGCTCAGGCCGTGACGACTCGCATCGGCAGTCCCAGAAGGTCGGCCAGGCACCGCAGCTCCTCCACCCGGTGCCCGACTCCAAGGGCCCAGTGGTGGCCGACGCTGGAGCGGGACCAGGCGTCGCACCACTCGCCGGGGTCGGCGCCGAAGTCCACCCGGGAGGTGGTGTTGCCTATCTCCAGCAAGGGGCCCTCCACCACCTGGCCCTCGCTGGCCACCAGGCCCAGCCGGTTCTCCCTCTCCACCCCTATCCCGAGGGCGGTAACGGGACCGTGCTGGATGTCGAACTCCACCGACACCCCGAACCCCCGCTTGCCGTGATAGACGCCGAGACCCCGCAGGACCGGCCGCCGGGCGCTGATCCCGAGGTGGCCGGGGCCGTCATGACCCATCTCGACCACCTGGTCCTCGAAGTTGAGGGCCTGGAGCTCGGTAAAGGCCCCACCGGCACCGAGGCGGTCGAGCACCATCATGGCGATGGAGGCCCGGAGATCGAACTCCCCGCAGGCCGGGACCCCATCGGCGGTCAAGAGCGATGCCCCGAGGATCATCCCCGCCGCCAGCCGCTCGTTGTCCCCCTCGCCCAGGCCCCGGTAGTAGTAGGCGAGGGTGTCGAGAGCGAAGTCGGCAACCAGCCTGCGCAGCCCCACCGCCACCCGGGCCGCCCACCGCAGGTCGTCGTCGTTCACCGAGGGATGGATGTCGAAGGTCTGGCGGGCCAGGTCGAGCACCGAAGCCGCCTCGGTGCTGCCCTCCCCGGGTACCCGGACGCCGAGGTCGTCGATCTCCAGCACCTCCACGTGCCCCCCGACCTGGGCGGCCACCGCCGTGATGTCCGTGGCCACGTCGTACATACCGGGGTAGAGATGGCCGAGAAGCCCGTAGCGGCCCCGTCGCAGGGCTCCGGCCACTCCGGCCGCCCTCACCCAGCGCCCTATCCGGGCCCAGGCCCGCTCGTCGCCCAGGTGGCCCGACACCGACCGGAACGGGAGGCCGAACCTGCCCATCATGTTCCCGATCTCGGGGAGGGCGCAGGAGCCGCAGTAGGTGAGCCAGGTAGCAGTGTCGGTGCCGGCGTGGTCCATGGCGGGCCCCGGCTGGAGGTCCACGAAGAGGACCGGGCAGCCGGACCGCACCGCGACCGGGGCGGCCATGGTGGCGGTCAGATAGGTGGGGAGGTAGAAGACCACCAGGTCGCATCCGGCTCTCCTCAGGTGGTCGCCGGCAGCGGCCGCCTCCCGCTCGTCGGACACGAAGGGGGCCTCCTTGACCGAGGCCCCCAGCTGCTCCAAGCGCTCCGCCACGGTGGCGGCCATCGCCTGGAGGCGCTCCTTCAGGCCCGGGAACTGGGCCCAGTAGGCGCCGAGACCGCCGCTGACCAACCCGACCTCGACGGGCGAGCTGCGGCTCAGATCTCCTCCAGGGACACGCTCTGGGTCCGGGGCCCGAACAGCCCGCCCACGACGAAGTTGTAGCAGAACATGAGGGCCAGCATGAGCGCCACCATGGGGAAGCCCAGGGCCCCCGTCACGTCGGCGAGGAAGAAGCTCCAGATCCCGAGGACGATACGCATGAACGACCACAGGACGCCCTGAGCGGTGTTGCGCACCGCAGTGGGGAAGAGCTCGACGGACCAGGTGCGCTGCAGGGGCCAGAGCCCGATGCCCTGGCCGAACCCGAAGAGCAGGATGTTGGCGATGGCGACCCAGATGTTGGAGACGGGCAGGAACACGAGGAGGAAGAACCCCGCCGCACAAAAGGCGGCCGAGACGGCATAGAGGATCCGCCTGTCGATGCGGTCGTTGAGGGGCATGAAGACGACGAAGAGGGCCACGATGGCCGAGCCGAACCAGAGAATGTCGAGGCCGTCGGAGGCGGCCAGGCTGTGCGCCCCCACCGTCTTGAACAGGGTGGGCTCGAAGAACCCGTACGTGCCGGCGGGTATGCCCCACAGCACGTAGAGGGGAGTGATGAAGGCGAAGCGCTTCAGCAGCCTGGGCTGGAGGAGGCCACGGTAGCCCCGGGCCGAGCGAGTGGCCGTGCCCGACGGGACGGCGGGGCTCCCGGCGCCGGCAGCGGCGGGGTCTCCGGCCAAGGCTGAGCCGGCCGGCGGGGCAGGAGCGGGACCCGGGGCCGGCGCGGCGCCGGCGGCGGCAGTCCCCCGGTGGTGCGACAGGGCAGCCAGGGCGGCCGACACGTCGTTGGAGCGCCCCTCGTCCAAGGACCAGCGGGGAGACTCGGTGAGGAAGCGGCGCAGCAGGTACGAGCCGGCCCCCACCACGAGCAGGCTCAGGAACACGAGCCTGGCGCCCAACAGGCCCAAGGGGTGAAAGGCGAGCGACAGCAGCAATATCACGATGGGGCCGATGTACCAGAAGACGTTGGTGAAGGCCATCAGCTTGCCCCGGTGGCGACGGGGGGCGTACTCGGCGATGAGCGACCAGGAGGTGGGCACGTCGATGCCGACGGCGAGGCCGAGGAGCATGTAGCCGGCGATCACCATGGGACCGCTGACCCCGGCGGCCACGATTATGGCTCCCAGGCAGTAGAGCAGGAGGTCCCAGGTGTAGATGAACTTCCTGCCGAACTTGTCCCCGAGCCGCCCGGCGATGAGGGCCCCCACGCCGGTGGAGATCCCGTTGGAGCTGAAGGCGGCTATGAGCGAGACGGTCGTGGACCCGAAATGGAGATAGGAGGTCCAAAGGGGGAGGGCCACCCCGCCGGCCACGATGGACCCGGCGTCCAGGTAGTCGCCCAGGGCGGCGATGGCGGTCCATCTCCAGTGGACCCCTGAGAGGCGGGTCTCGTCGAAGGAGCTAAGGATCTCCGCAGACGGCCCGAGGCGGCCCCCCGCTGCTGCCGGGCGAACGGCTTCCCTCATGTCAACCCCCATCTGTCGGCATCGGGGAGTGAATCCTTTCAAAGGCTAATGAGCGAGACCGGTCCTGTCAAGATTCTGTATTTCCCCGTCAATGGCCACAATGGGTGACGGGCCGCCGGTGGCGCCAGTCACTCTTGACAGCCAGGAGGGCTGAGCCTATCTTCGGGCATAAATCGTTTCATGAGGAGTGGGGCATGGCGAGCACCGGGCTGGTGAAGGAGAGGCTGCGCAACCAGCGGATCGAGCTGGCATCGTGGTCCTTCGGGAACACCGGCACCCGGTTCAAGGTCTTCCCCCTCCCGGGGGCGGCCCGCACCGCCTACGAGAAGGTCGACGACGCCGCCACCGTGCACCACTTCACGGGGGTGGCACCCTCGGTGGCTCTCCACATTCCCTGGGACGCGGTGGACGACTACGTGGACCTGGCCAAGCACGCCGCCTCCCAGGGAATGCGGATCGGGGCCATCAACCCCAACCTCTTCCAGGACGAGGACTACCGGCTGGGAAGCCTCTGCCACCCGGACCCCGCCGTGCGGGCCAAGGCCCTGGCCCACGTCCGTGAGTGCCTTTCCATCGCCGAATCGGTGGGCTCGGGCATCCTCAGCCTTTGGCTGGCCGACGGCACCAACTACCCCGGGCAGGACTCCATGGCAGCCCGCCAGGAGAGGCTCCACGAGGGTCTCCAGGAGATCTACCGCTCTCTGCCGGCGGCAACCCGGCTCCTCCTCGAGTACAAGTTCTTCGAACCCGCCTTCTACCACACCGACGTCCCCGATTGGGGCACGTCCTACAGCCACTGCCTCCGGCTCGGGGAGAGGGCCCAGGTGCTGGTGGACACGGGGCACCACGCCCCGGGCACCAACATCGAGTTCATCGTGGCCTTCCTCCTCGGCCAGCAGCGGCTGGGGGGCTTCCACTTCAACAGCCGCAACTACGCAGACGACGATCTGATGGTGGGCGCCGCCGACCCCTTCGAGCTGTTCCTCATCATGAGGGAGGTGGTGGCGGCGGGGGCCCTCGAGGGCCAGGTGGCCTTCATGCTCGACCAGTGCCACAACATCGAGCCCAAGGTGCGGGCCCAGATCCGCTCCGTCATGAACGTGCAGGAAGCGACGGCCAAGGCGCTGTTGGTGGACGAGCCGGCCCTGGCCAGGGCCCAGGCCGAGGGGGACGTGCTGGGAGCCAACGCCGTGCTGATGGACGCCTTCTCCACCGATGTCAGGCCGCTGCTCGCCGAGCTGCGGGAGGACATGGGTCTCGATCCCGACCCCATGGCCGCCTACCTGCGGTCCGGCCATGAAGGCAGGATCGCCGCCGAGCGCGGCACGGGGAGCCAGGCAGGCCCGGCAGGCTGGGGGTATGCGTAACCGGCCCGGCCCCCCTGACTCCGTGGCCGCCGCCCAGGCGGCCGTGCACCGCACCTGCACCCGCATGGTCGCCGACCGGCTGGTCACCGGGTCAGCGGGGAACGTGAGCATCCGGGTGGGTGACAGGTTGGTGGTCTCGGCCGGAGGGGTGCCCTACGAGTACCTGGAGCCCGGAGACCACCCGGTCATACACCTGGACGACGGCCGGGCCGAAGGGGGAGCCAAGCCGACGTCGGAGATGCCCCTGCACCTCGGGATCATGGGCACCATGGCAGGCGTCTCGGCCATAGTGCACACCCACTCCCGCTACGCGGCGGCCTTTGCCGTCGCCCGCCAGGACATACCGTTCGTGTGCAACGAGAACATCGGCCCCCGCTCCGAGCGCATCCTCGTGACCGAGCCCTATGCCTCACCGGGGAGCCCCGAGCTGGGCGAGGCGGCCGTCAAGGCCTTCGGCCGCCAGCCCGGCAGCCGGGCGGTGCTGCTGGCCAACCACGGGGTGGTGGCCATCGGGGACACCGTGGAGGACGCCTACCTGGTGGCCGCCCAGGTGGAATGGGTGGCCGAGATCGTGTACGTGGCACGCACCCTTGGGGGGGAGCACGTGCTGACGCCCGAGGAGCAAGCCTGGATCGGGCGCAACTACGGCATCGACTTCGCTCGCCCGTCCCCCGGGACCCGGTGAGATCCACCTACCTGGCGGTCGACCTCGGCGCCTCGAGTGGGCGGGTGGTCGCCGGGGAGGTGACCCAAGACGGAATCGGGATGCGGATGGTGCACCGCTTCCCCAACCATCCCGTGGCGCTGCCCGACGGGCTGCACTGGGACGTCCTCGGCATCTTCCGGGAGATCCTCCACGGGCTCGCCCGAGCGGGGCGGGACGTCCGCAGCGTGGGGATCGACGCCTGGGGGGTCGACTACGGCCTCCTCGACCCCGGTGGGTCCCTGCTCGGCCCGCCCTACCACTACCGGGACCGGCGGACCAAAGGCGTCGACCTGCCCATCGACCCCCGTGCCCTCTACCGCCTGACCGGAGTGCCGACACTGCCGATAAACACCTCGGTCCAGCTTTATGCCGCCCGGGCAACGCCGGCCCTGGAGGCGGCCGGGACCCTGCTCCTCATACCCGACCTGCTTTGCTACTTCCTCACCGGCAGCGTGAGCGCCGAGAGGAGCGCCGCCAGCACCACCCAGCTCCTGGACATTGTTACCGGGGACTGGGCAGCAGGGGTGATCGAGGACCTCGGCCTCCCCCGCCGCCTGTTCCCACCCCTCTGCGAGCCCGGCGAGGACGCCGGCCCCGTGCTCGGGGAGGTGGCCCAGGCCACCGGACTGGGAGGCGAGGTGAGGGTGAGGAAGGTGGCTTCCCACGACACCGCTTCAGCAGTGGCGGCGGTGCCGGCCAGGGACCACCGCTTTGCCTACATATCCTGTGGGACCTGGTCGCTCGTAGGGTTGGAGCTCGACCGGCCCGTCCTATCCGAGCCGGCCCGCCTGGCCCGCTTCACCAACGAGGCCGGGCTGGAGGGGACGGTTCGCTTCCTGCGCAACGTCACCGGCCTCTGGCTCCTCCAGGAGGCGGAGCGGTGGTGGCGCCGGCAGGGGGTGCTCGGGGAGGGGGACCGGGAGCGGGTGCTCGCCCTGGCCGCCGGGGAGCCGGGCCTGCGCTCGGTGGTGGACCCGGACCACCCGGATCTCTCCTCCCCCGGGGACATCCCGGGGCGGATCGCCGCCAGTTGCGAGGAGACCGGCCAGCCCCGCCCGGAGGGGCCGGCGGCGACCGTCCGCTGCATCCTCGACAGCCTGGCCCTGGCCTACTCCCGCACCCTGGACCGCGCTGACGAGCTGGCGGGGAGGGAGACCCCGGTGGTCCACCTGGTGGGAGGAGGTGCTGCCAACGGCCTCCTCTGCCAGCTCACGGCCGACGCCTGCCAGCGGACCGTGGTCACCGGGCCGGTGGAGGCCACCGCCGTCGGGAACCTGCTGGTCCAGGCCCAGGCGGAGGGGAAGGTGGGGTCGCTCAGCGCCATGCGTGACCTGGTGGCCGCCTCGGTGGAGCTGCGCACCTACCGGCCGGCCGGTCCGGGGGGACCCTGGCAGGCCGCCGCCCGGAGGCTCGAGGGCTGAGCCGGACCAGGCGACCGGGCAGGTGCAGGACCGGGCCGGCCTGGGCCACCTGGGTGCCGTCACGTGCCCGCTGCCCTGACCGGCCCACGGCCAGGGCCTCGCCGTCGGGGTAGCCTCGCACCATGCCGGTGAGGTGCCCTGACTGCGGATGCCTGATCGAAGGCGGCGTTCGCATCGGCGCGTGCGACCGACCGAACTGCTGCTGCGCCGCCCTCCCGGCCGGCGAAGCCCTCGAAGGGATGGCCGCCGCCCTCCGGGCCGCCTTCGATTCCCGGGACCTCACAAGCTTCGGAGCCCTCCTGGCAGACGGGGCCCGCTGGGGAGAGGACGATGCCCCCAACCGGTGCCGGAGCCGCGCCGAGGTGGCGGCGACCTTCCAGCGCCTGATCGACGACGGCGTTGAGGGCCAGGTAGCGGACATGCAGACGGGGCCGGCCGGGATCCTGTGCCACCTGCGCATCCACTGGCCGGGCCGGGCCAGCCGGTCCGGGCCCGAGGAGGTCTTCCACCTCTACCGGGTGCGCGATGGCCGCATCGTCGAGATCCGGCCCTACGCGGACCGTGAAGCGGCGGAGAGGGACTTGTCGGTCATCTGACCACCACCGGCGATAGGGGCCGAGCCCTGGGCCGCGACAGCCCCTGGCTGGGGAGCAGCCCTCTCAGGGAACTCTCATCTGATCGGCCGGGCGCTCTCATTTGGGCTCCGTAGGGTCATGGCCATGAGCGATGACCCCTCTCCCCACCGTCCTCGTCCAAGCCTGAGCGGCAGGCTCTCTCGCACGACCCGGTTGGCCCTGGTCGGCGGGCTCACCGCAGGCGGCGCCTTCGCCGCGGTGACAGGCATCGCCAGCGCCTCCACCGGGAGCTCGTCATCGACGACCACAGCGAAGGGCAGCACCTCCCCCTCTTCCGGGTCCGGGGGGTCCTCGGGACCGAGGATAGCCCGGCCCCGCCCTCCCGGTGGGCGCCCTGCTCGGAGGGGACCTGGACCGCTGGGCGGCCCTCCCGGGCCCCCGGGTGGCCCTGGAGGGGGCGGGGGGACCATCACCGCCATCGGCACCTCCACCTTGACCCTGCGGACGATGAACGGCACCGAGACGGTGGACACCTCCTCGTCCACCGCCTACACCAAGGAGATGCAGACCATCAAGCGCTCGGACCTCGTGGTGGGCGACGTGGTGCAGGTGGTCGGCACCCCGGCGTCAAGCGGGTCGTCGTCGGCGTCGACGCCACCCCCGCCCGGGACGGGGACGGTGAAGGCCACCCAGGTCAGTGTGATCGAGCCGACCTTCATGGGCCGGGTCACGGCGGACAGCAACGGGACACTCACGCTGGTGGGCCCGAACGGCCAGCTGCTCACGGTGAGCACCGGCGCTTCGACCCGGTACTACAAGGGGAGGACCCGGACCAGCTCGTCGGCCATCTCGATCGGGAGCCACGTCACGGCGGAGGGGGCCCAGACCGGCCTCACCCACCTGAACGCCGATGTGGTCGCCGTGGCGCCCCCGCCACCTGCCCCCGGGCGGGCCCCGTCCCCGCCATCGGGAGCCAGGTCCTCGGGCCGCTCGTCGTCGGGCTCCTCTTCCAGCACCGGCTCGGCTTCCTCGTCCGGCCAGTCGTCGTCCCGCTCGGTGCAAGGCAGCTGAGGAGGAGGGACGTCCCGGTCCCGGGTGGGCGGGGGGCCGCCGCCCCCGCCCACCTGCTGGAGCGCCCCGGGTGGCCGCCCCGGGGCGGGCTCACCGGGCCCCCGGTCCGACCACAGGGTACGGACCGGGGCCGGCGAGCTCCACGGTCGATATGTCGTCCGAGCCGTTGGGAGGTCGCATGGCCAACTCGCTGTTTCGCCGCCGGGCTCCTCATGCCGACCAAGCCCCGCGGGCACGCTCAGCCCCCACGCAAGGGGGGCTCGCTGATCAAAGCGTCTGGGCCGCCCCGCGAGAGCCGAGGGGAGGGGTAGGGCCAGTGCTGGTGCGCGCTGATGGACGGGTGGCGTCATTGGCGCCGGGGACCGCCACACGGATCGGCCGGGCCCGAGTGGACATCTGCTTCGTGTTCGACACGACCGGCTCGATGTCGGACAAGATCAAGGGGTTGGTAGCCGCCATGTCGAGCCTGGTCTCGGACCTGGCCACCCTGGAGCTCGACTGGCGGGTCACGACGGTCCCCTTCGGGGACCTGACCGTGGTGGGAGATCGCATCGAGGCCCGCATGGGCTTCGTCGCCACGCACGCCGAGGCGCAGGCCCAGTTGCGGGCCATGCCCCGCTTCTCGGGGGGCGGCAACCAGGGCGAGTCGTCGATCGAGGCCATGCTGGTGGCCCTCGAGCGCCCGTGGCGACGGGGAGCGGTCAAGATAGTGGTCCTCCTCACCGACGAGCCGGCCCTGGTGTCGCCGGCGGCACGACCGGAGATGGTTGCGGAAGCCTTGCGTGCCCTCGACGCGGTGTGCTTCGTCGCCTCGCCCGACCTGCCGTACTTCCGGTCGTGGGCCGTCGAGAACTGTGGGCGCTGGGTGCCAATCGGGCCGTCCATGGACACGGGTGCGCTGTTCGCGCTTCTGCAGGGAATGGTCTCTGAAGTAGCGACTGTCGCCGCTGACGTGCACCAGCTGGCCGGGGGCTCTGTCCACCGCTATCGAGAGCTCACTGACGGGTCCGGCTCCCCGCCGCGCTGAACCGGGGGTCGACGGCGTGGGCGGCTACCGAGACACCATCCCTGACCACTACCAGGTGCTGGGGATCACCCCAGATGCCACGAAGGCTGAGATACGCGCTGCCTACCGGCGAGAGGCGCTGCGCTGGCATCCCGACACCAACCCAGATGCGTCGGTGAGCGCTCACATGGCCGCGATCAACGAGGCCCGCTACGTGCTGATCGATCCCGCCAGACGGGCGGCCTACGACCGCTGGCGGCGGGCCGCGGAGCCGCCCCGGCCGCGTCTCGAGCCCGCAGCGGTGGATTTTGGCACCCTGGGCGTCGTCAGACGGGAGACGGTCGTGGCCGTGCGGGTCCTCAACGACGGCGGGACACCCTCCACGGTGCGGGTCGAGCCCGAGAGCGACGCCTTCTGGGAGTTGCTCGGCGTACGTGGAGGGTCCTCGCCGGAGGAGGTGGCGGTCCTGGAGGTGGCAGCCCACCCCGAGGAGGCCGCACCAGGGCCACGGCGCTCCCGCCTGACGGTACTGCTCGACGACCGCCCCGCCGAGCTGTTGCTGACGGCCAGGGTCCTTCCGTCCCTGGATGAATCCCTGCACAGGCGGGACAGCTCTGCCTTCGTCACGGGGCCGACGCCGGGGAGGTGGCCGAGGCGATCCCGCCCGGCGCTTGTCCTCGCTCTCGGCTCGGCCCTGGCAGCAGCGCTCATGCTTTGGCCGGGAGCGCCGGGCACCTCCCTGGTCGGCAGACCACTCCCGGGCACTTCGAGGGGCGGCGTCGTGCACTCGCTCCCTGGTCCGGCCAGTGGTGGAGGACCGTCGCCCCGGCCAGCCCCTGCGACACCTCCCCAGCGCATCGACGCCAACGGCCTATGGGCCCGGAGGTCGTCCTCCTCGACCCCCGACAGTCCCCGTCATCCTCCAAGGGCGGGGAACCCCGGCACCGCCAGGCCCACCTCCAAGGTAAGGGTAGAGATGGGACCGATGGAAGCTCAAAGACCGCCGCCCCAGTCACCAGAGCCGGGAGACCTACGGTGAGCCCACCGGACAACCGGCCCACCGCCGAGCGCGTCGCAGCCGGCCTTCCGGGACTGCACCGCCCCGGCCCCGCTCCTAAGCTGCTGGTGGTCGACGACGAGCCGGCGATCACCAGCTTCTTGCGCATGGGGCTGGCCCGCGCCGGCTACGAGGTGACGGTGGCCTCCGAGGGCACCGAGGCCCTGGCCGCGGCCGGCCGGGAGCGCTTCGACCTCGTCATCCTGGACGTCATGCTGCCCGGCATGGACGGGGTACAGCTGTGCCGGCGCCTCCGGGGCAACCGGGACCTGGCCATCTTGATGCTCACCGCCGCTGACGCTGTGCCCCAGCGGGTGGCCGGCTTGGAGGCCGGCGCCGATGACTACCTGGTAAAGCCGTTTGACTTCACCGAGCTGGTCGCCCGGGTGCGGGCCCTGTTGCGCCGCTCCCATCCCGACCAGGCGGCTGTGCTGTCGGCGGGCCCGTACTGCCTCGATGACCGCGCCGCCCAAGTGACTCGCGACGGCTCCCCCGTGGAATTGTCCCGACGCGAGTACGACCTGTTCAAGCTGTTCCTGCGTCATCCCGGCCAGGTCCTCACCCGGGACGTCATCTTGGACCAGGTGTGGGGCTATGGCTTCTTCGGCGATGCCAACGTCGTCGATGTGTACGTCCGCTACCTGCGCAACAAGCTGGACCCCGAGCGCCGCCACATCCGAACGGTCCGGGGACTCGGCTACAAGCTCGTGGTGTAACGCTCCCCGTCGTGGCCAGGCCCCCCGAGACAGCACCCACCGCAGCCAGGGGTCGGGCCCCCAGGTGGCGCCAGCTCACCCTGCGCCGGCGCCTCACAATCGGCTTGCTGGCCTTGTTGGCGTCGCTCATCGCCGGGGTGGGGATCGCCGAGGTCCTGGTGCTGGGCCACGTCCTCTACGCCCGCAGCGCCTCAGGCCTGCGCACCGAGCTGGCCCTGCTTGCCGCCGGGGCCCCTCCATCCCCGCCCGGAGGGCCAGGGCGCACCACCTCCGTGTCAAGGAGCTGTCGCGGCTTCGGGACCCGAGCGGCATTGCCACCACTCCCCGGGCCGAAGGGCCGGCCCCGGGGCCGCACCCTGGGACCGGGAGGGGCCGCCGAGGTGGCCCAGGTGCTGGCCCAGCGGGGTGTTGCCAGCGCCGTGGTGGGGCCCAAGGGCACCATCCTGGCCTGTGCCAGCGCCGTTGGCACCGCCGGCCAGGGCGCCTTCGCCGTTCCCGCCAGCGTCGTCGACTCGGTGGAGAAGGCAAGGTTGGGAAGCAGCTATGTGACCCTCCACTCCGGGGGCCAGCACCTCCTGGCCATCTCCCAGCCCGCCGGCGCCGACACCGCCATCCTCGTCACCAGCCTGGCCGGGGACGATGCCGCGGTGTCCACCGTCGTGGCCGTCACGGTCATCGCCGGCCTGGGCGCCCTGGCCCTCGCCATCGCTCTCAGCCGGCCCCTGCTCCGCTCGGGCCTCGCCCCCCTCACCAGGGTGGCTGCCACCGCGGACGCCATCGCCGCCGGGGACCTCGACCGGCGGGCCGGCCTGGAGCGAAGCGAGGACGAGGTAGGGCGTCTCGGGGCAGCCTTCGACGCCATGGTCGACCGGCTGGGGGCCAGCCTGGAGGAGCGCAGCGCCCTGGTCGAACGCCTCCAGGCCCGGGAGGAGACCATGCGCAGGTTCCTGGCCGATGCCTCCCACGAGCTGCGCACCCCCCTCACCGCCATAAGGGGGGCGGCCCAGGTCCTCCGCATGGGTGCCGCGGACGACCCCGAGGAGCTCGGCGAGGCCCTGGGCCACATCCAGGCCCAGGCCGAGCGCATGTCCCGTCTCGTCTCCGACCTCCTCCTGCTCTCCCGACGAGACAGCGGGGCGCCCGGCCGCCCCCACCGCTCGGTCGACCTCGGCGGCCTCATCGCCGGCGAACGGCCCCAGTGGGCCGCGCTGTGCCCACAGCACCCCCTCCGAGTGGACACCGAGGCCGCCTGGGTGAGCGCTGATCCCGACGCCCTGGTCCGCCTGTGCGCCAATCTGGTCGACAACGCCGCCAAGTACAGCCCCCCCGGATCGCCCATCCACATCTGTGTCCGACCCTCCAACGGGCGCGCCGAGCTGGTCGTGGCCGACCGCGGACCGGGCATCCCCGCAGCCGAGCGACCCTTGGTCTTCGAGCGCTTCTACCGGGGTGACCCCGCCCGCTCGCGCTCCACCGGAGGATCGGGGCTGGGCCTAGCCATCGTGGCCGCCATCGCCGCCGACCACGCCGGCACCGTTGCCGCCGAGGAGAACGAGGCGGGTGGCACCAGGATCGTCGTCAACCTGCCCTCGTCCCTCCCCGCCACCCCAGGGGAGCCGGCTGTCACCAAGAACAGTGACCACCCTGAGCACCCCGGTGCTGGTCCGTGAGCTCCCAGCATCACCCCGGATGGCCCATCAGGGTTGGGCTGGGTTGCCCTGCTCCATGGTCGCCCACTGGGCGGCGTTGCGCAGCCGTTCACCTGCGGGGCTTCTCGGCCCGCCTGTTCATCGGCACCGCCTTGGCGCCTTCGCCGTCAGCTACGTGGACGACGTGGCCAATGAGTGAATATCCAACGAGGGTGGGTGCCGGCAAGCAGTCGGCGAGAGTCGTTCCACGCCTTGGTGCCGAGCGGCTCGACCGGCAACGGAGCCGGCTTGCCGCCAGCAAGTCGGTAACCCCACCCAAAGCCGGCTACGGGCTCCAGGACACGAGACCGGACCAGGTCCGGGATGGCAACAAGGAACGTGGACGCACGCCAGATGCCGTCCGGATGGTGCGGGTTCGCCGGAGCGTCATAGAATGAAGGCAGATAGCCGAAAGCCAGCATGGGCACTCCGTCACTGCCCAGACACGCTGGCAGATCTACCTCGGCAATGACCGCACGCTTGGCCGATTCCGTACGACGTATGGTCTGCACCCACCCGAAATAGCAGTGGTAGCCCTGCCCTCGAAGCCGACCGCCGCCCTGACAACCGGAAAGCCGATCAACTGGGCCAACTCCACTCCGCCAGCGAGTAGGTCGAAACCCAAGGCCCCCGGCTCCTCGACGGTCCCGTATTCGACAAGCACACGACCCGTGCCGCCTCGATAAGAGAAGGGCAAACTCATGGCCGACCCCACCGGAACCCCACCATATCTCCGGCCAACCGCCCGACGAGCCACCCATCAGCTCGGGATCTGGGCCAGACTTGGGCCGCGGCCCGTCCCGGCCGTTGCCCGAGGAGGGAGGATGACGTCGCCATGACCGAGACGACGACCAAGAGAGTGCCTCAGTCCGAGCCGACCCTGCGCCGGAGCATCTCGTGGGGGCCGATGATCGTCATCGGTGTGGGGGGCGCGGTGGGCACAGGAGCGCTCTTCAGCGGTGTGGCCATGGCGGCAATCGCCGGGCCGGCGATGATCATCTCGTGGCTCATCGGCGCCATCATCTACTCCTTCATCGGCGTCACCTACGTCGACATGAGCGCCCGCTTCCCCGAGGCGGGCGGGCCAGCCCGTTACGCCCTCTACACCCACGGGGCCCTCGCCAACCTCATCAACTCCGTGGGGAGCCTCGTCTGGTACATCTTCATCCCCGTGGTGGAGGCTGTCGCCACCGTCGAGGGCATCTCCCACTTCGACGCCGGGCTGCTCAACGCCAAGGGCGATCCCAGCACCGACGGGGCCCTCGTCGCCCTCGGCCTGGTGCTGCTCTACATACCCATCAACTATTACGGGCTGCGGGTCTTCTCCCGGATCACCAACGTCCTCGGCACCGCCAAGGTCATCCTGTTCGTGCTGCTCGCCATCGGGTTCATCGTGGTGCTGGGCCGCGCCGCCAACTTCACCTCCTACGGCGGATTCACCCCCTTTGGGACCAGCGCCATTTTCGCTGCCGCCCCGACAGCGATGTTCGCCTTCGGCGGCATCCGGGTGATCCCGGACTTCGCCGAGGAGGCGGTCAGCACCCGGACCTTGAAGATCGGGATCCTCTACACCCTGGCCATCCAGTTCTTCGTCTACATCATCTTCGCCGTGGCCCTCATCGCCGGCATCAGCTGGAGCACGCTCTCGGTGAAGGTCGGAGCGTGGCCGGCGCTGACCAAGGTGGCCGGCAACCCGTTCATCGTCCTCAGCACCAACCGGGGAGTGGGGTGGCTGCTCAGCGTGGCCGTCATCGTCGGGATCCTCGGCCCCGGCGTGGTCGGCTACGTGTACCAGGGCGCCGGCTCGAGGGTGCTCATGTCCATGGCACGCACCGGCTACGTGTCCAGGCGCCTGCAGCGCGTCGACCGGCGCCACGAGATCCCCGGCCTCGCCCTCATCGTCGTCGCCGTCGTCGGTGCCATCCTCGCCCTGCTCACCGCCCCGGTGCCCAAGATCTACAGCCTCATCAACGACGCCGTGGTGGGCGGGTACATCTCCTTCGGGGCGGTGCCCGTCGCCATGCTCTCCTTGCGTCGGCAGAAGGGCGAACGGCTCTCCCCCGGCACCATCATCCTCGGCGCCCTCGGCTTCGGCGGCGCATCGCTCGTCGTCTACTGGTCCGGATGGCCATCGGTGCCCTACGCGGTGGTCCTGATCGCCGTGGGCGTCATCGCCATGGGCCTGTACCACCGCTCGGGCGGTCTCCGCCACGCCATCTGGTACGGCGTCTGGGTCCTGTTCCTCACCCTCATGTCCGGCATCGGCAGCGTCGGCAAGCTGGACATCGTCTCGTTCGACGTCGGTTCGATCATCGTGGCGGCCGTGTCCATGCTGCTCATCCTTCCCTGGGGCGTGCGCTCCCGCCTTCCCCGCCTCGGTGCCGTCGACGCCACCGACGCGGGCGGCGTCAGGGACCAGGCCTAGGGCTTCCAGGCGCAGGGTCGAGGTAACAACGGGCCCCTGTGGTTGATGGTCATGCTGCCTTCTTCTTCGTGTAGGTGTCGAGCACCTCTGCGGGCGTCCGGCCCCTCATATAGTCGCCGTGGTTCCGCCGGCGGCGGTGGTAGGTGGCGAGGAACGAGTCGGCCTCGTGCTGGACCTGGCGGATCGAGCTGAAGCGGCGGCGGTGGAATGCCGGTCGCCAGCACTCCTCGAGGATCGTGCCGTGGAAGCGCTCATAGACGGCGTTGTGGTTCGGTGAGCGTGGCGGGATGCGCACGTGCTCGAGCCCTTTGGCGGCGAGGTGGGCCCGGAAGCCGGAGGCGACGTACTCCGGGCCGTTGTCGCTCAAGATCGCCCGCACGCCGTAGTGCAAGAAGGACGCCCAGGACTTGGCTACCGGCCCGACTCCCGACGCCGCCGCCCCGAGGGCGTCGGAGGTCTGCTTGTCATGGCGGCCCTGGACCTGGCG
>JAJPHD010000002.1 GCA_021325455.1 Actinomycetota bacterium | reverse complement strand
GACACCGCCTTCACGATGAAGGCCCTGATCTCCTCGGCCAGGGTGGAGCACTCCTCGTAGGAGAGGGCCCTCAGGTCCGATGGGTTGCTGATGCGCTCGAGGATCACGACGATTCCCGTACCTCCAAGGTGCCCACCGTAGCGTGGGTGGGCCCCTCGGGGGTCCACACCCCGTGAGTGGGCACGGGGGCGGAGGACAACGGAGGCCATTTGGCTCATTACGGTGGGCAAGGATGACGGCGGAGCGGCCATTCGACCTGGAGGGCCAGGTGGCCCTCGTCACCGGGGGGAACAGCGGGATCGGCCTCGGCATCGCGCGGGCCCTGGCCCGAGCCGGGGCCGGTGTGGTGGTGCGGGGGACCAGCGAGGAGAGGAACCGGGCGGCGCTGGAGGAGCTGCGGACGTACGGTCCCTCCGTCATGGCCCTCCGCTGCGACGTGGGTGACGAGGCCGGCGTGGAGGCGGCCTTCGGCCGGACGGTGGCGGCCATGGGCAAGGTGGATGCCTGCTTCGCCAACGCCGGAGTGGGCGGGATGGCGCCCTCGTTCCTGGAGCCGACCCTGGACGAGTGGCGCCGGGTCCTCAGGGTCAATCTGGAGGGGGCCTTCCTCACCCTGCGGGCTGCCGCCCGCCACATGGTGGAACGGGGGGAGGGTGGGAGCCTGGTGGCCACCGGCTCCCTGGCCGCCATCGAGGGCCAGGCCCGAGGCGAGCACTACGCGCCTCCAAGGGGGGCCTGGTCTCCATGGTGAGGTCCCTGGCCGTCGAGCTGGCCCGCCACCGCATCAGGGCCAACACCATCCTCCCGGGATGGGTGGAGACGCCCATGACCGAGCCCCTGCTGGCCTGGGAGCGGTTCAGGGAGAAGGTGGCGCCCAGGGTCCCCGCCCGGCGCTGGGGCCAACCCGACGACTTCGGGCCCATCGCCGTCTACCTGGCCAGCCCGGCTTCCGCCTACCACACCGCCGACACCTTCGTCATCGACGGCGGCTACTCGGCCTTCTAGGGTCGCCCCATGCCCACGCTGGAAGGTCACGGAGGGGAGCTAGCCCTGGCCGGCCTGGGCGGGCGCCAAGCCCTGGCTGGGGAGAGTATCTTCACCCTGTCGGGGGGGCACATCTTCCCCATCTACGACGCCTGCTCCCGGGGGGGGACCAGGATCATCGACGTTCGCCACGAGCAGACGGCGGCCTTTGCCGCCGAGGGGGCAGCCAAACTGACCCGCAGGCCGGGGATAGCCGTCCTCACCGCCGGCCCGGGCGTGACCAACGGGATGAGCGCCCTGGCCACGGCGCACTTCAACGGGTCGCCCCTTGTCGTGCTGGCCGGACGCGCCCCTCGGGCCCGGTGGGGGTCCGGCTCCCTCCAGGAGCTGGACCACGTCCCCCTGGTAGCCCCCCTGGCCAAGCGGGCCGCGACCGTGGGTGAGACCGCTGACATCCCCCAGGAGGTGGCGGCGGCGGTGCAGGCCGCCCTCAGCGCCCACCGCGGCCCGGTGTTCGTCGACCTGCCCCTGGACGTGCTCTTCGGCCGGGCCGCCGCCCGCTGGGACCAAGCCCGGCCCTCGCCGGCCGAACCCGACCTGGAGGAGGCCGAGAGGGCGGCCCGGCTGCTGGCGCAGGCCGAGAGGCCGGCCCTGGTGGCCGGGAGCGACGTGTGGTGGGAGGGGGCATGGGACGCCCTGCGCCACCTCGCGGAGGAGCTGCGTGTCCCGACTTTCACCAACGGACTGGGCCGGGGCTGCCTGCCCGCCGACCACGAGCTGGCGTTCTCCCGCACCCGGGGGATGCTGAGCGAGGCGGACGTGGTGTGCGTGGTGGGGACGCCCTTGGACTTCCGGCTGTCCTTCGGCCGGTTCGGGCAGGCAGCGGTGGTGCACGTCACCGACAGCGAGCAGACCAGGTCGACCCACGTGGAGCTGGCTGCCGCCCCGGCTGGCGACCTGACCCGGGTGCTCGCCGCCATGGCCTCGACGGGGGGGCGGAGGGCTGACCACGAGGTGTGGATAGCCAAGATGGCCGACCAGGAAAGAGCGCGACGGGAGGCGGCCCGGGAGGACCTCGTGTCGGGGGCCGATCCCATCCACCCGGCTCGGGTGTACGGCGAGCTGCTCGCCCGACTGGACCGGGACGCGGTGGTGATAGGGGACGGAGGTGACTTCGTCTCCTGGGCGGGCCGGCTGGTGGACTCCTACCAGCCGGGCTGCTGGATGGACCCCGGGCCCTACGGTTGCCTCGGCACCGGCCTCGGCTACGCCATCGCCGCCCGGGTCGTCCACCCCTCCCGCCAGGTGGTGCTGCTGGCCGGGGACGGGGCGTTCGGCTTCTCCGCCATCGACGTGGACACCCTGGTCCGCCACGGCCTCCCCGTGGTCATCGTGGTGGGCAACAACGGCATCTGGGGCCTCGAGAAGCACCCCATGAGGGCTCTCTACGGCTACGACGTGGCCGCCGACCTGCAGGCCGGCTGCCGCTACGACGAGCTGGTGCGCGCCCTGGGCGGGGCGGGGGAGACCGTCTCCCACCCCGACGAGGTGGGGCCCGCCCTCGACCGGGCCTTCGGTGCCGACGCTCCCTACCTCGTCAACGTGATCCTGGACCCCGCCGTGGCCTACCCCCGGTCCTCCAACCTGGCCTAGTCCAGGTAGTTGACGTGCTCGGCCACGTGGGCGGCCAGGTGGAGGGCGTGGTCCCTCACCAGGCTCTCCGCCAGGGCGGCGTCCCTGGCCTCCAGCGCCTCGACTATGTGGAGGTGGTCCACGATGGAGCGGCTGACGCGGTCCCCCTCGCCGATGGTGCGGCCCCGGATGGCCCGCATGTGGACCTGCAGGCCCTCCACCAGGGAGATGAGCAGACCGGAGTGGCTCATCTCCACGACCCGCTGGTGGAAGCGGAGGTTGGCCTCCGAGTACTCGTCCAGGTGGGCCCGGGCCCTGTCACCGGAGAAGGCCGCGAACATGCCCCGCAGGCTGGACAGCTCCTCCTCGCTGGCGCGCTCCGTGGCCAGGCGGGCCCCCATCGACTCCAGCGCGGCCGACACGGTGATGATCTCGATGATCTCCGCCTTGGTCTTGCGGACGGCGTAGACCCCCTTGCGGGGCACCGTCCTGACCAGGCCCTCGTGCTCCAGGCGGAGCAACGCCTCCCTCACCGGGGTGCGGCTGATGCCCAGGTCCTCGGCCAACCGGCGCTCATCCAGGCGCAGGTCCGTGCCGGCGTCGTAGATGCGCATGCCCATGATGGCCTCCCGAAGGGCCGCATAGGCGCTCGAGGTGAGGCTGACGTCGGTGTCCAGCGCCCGGAGGGACAATCCGGAACGGCCTTCGCCGGCCCCCTCCTCTCGCCGCCGTGCTCCCGCCTCGTCCATAAGCCTCCACTACCGGGATCGGCTGAGGAAGGGCTCCACCTCCACCAGGACGCGGCTCACCTTACCCGCCCCTATCAGGCCCGTGGCATCCGATGCCGACACGGTGAAGGTCAGCCGTCGGCCCTCCACCCGCTCCAGCACGGCCTCGACGGTCACCTTGGCCCCGACCTTGGTGGGAGCCAGGTGGTCGAACTGGATGCGCCGGCCCACCGTCGTCACCCCCTGCTCCAGCAGGCCCTGGGTGGCCCGGCAGCTGGCCTCCTCGCATGCCGCGATCAGGCGGGGGGTGGCGAGCACGGGCACCTCGCCCGACCTGAAGGAAAGGGCGGTGTCGTCCTCGGTGACGGTGAAGCTGACCTCGCCTACCAGCCCGGTCTGGATTGGCACGCCGGTACGATAGGCGCCCCTTGGCCCCTCCCTCCAACCGGTCGGCCACCCGGCGCCCGGGTCCCCTGGTGCGGGTGGACATGCACGTCCACACCATGTGGTCCGGGGACTCCACCACCACCCCGGAGGAGCTGGCAGAAGCCGTGGCCAGGGCATCCCTGGACGTCGTGTGCATCACAGATCACCACACCATCGCCGGGGCCCAGGAGCTGGCCGGCCGCCTGCCGTGCCGGGTGGTCGTGGGCCAGGAGTGCCGGACCGCTGCCGGCGAGCTGATCGGGCTCTTCCTAAGCGCCAGGGTGCCTCCCGGGCTCTCCCCCGCCCAGGTGGCAGAGGTGGTGCACGACCAGGGAGGCCTGGTCTACGTGCCTCACCCTTTCGACCCCCACCGCCACCGCCTTCGGGACGAGGAGCTGTCGGGCCTCGCCTCCTCGGGGGCGCTGGACGCAGTCGAGGTGCTCAACGCCAAGACCCCCCCGGGCGGTTGCCGGAGGGAGGCAGCCTCCTTCGCCCAGCGATGGGGCCTTCCGGCCGGGGCCGGCAGCGATGCCCACGTGCCCGCCGCAATAGGGGCGGCCTGCGTGGAGATGGAGGACTTCCACGATGCGCGGTCGTTCCTGGCCGCCCTGAGGTCCCCGCGGGCGTCGGTCACCGGGCGCCACTTCGACCCGCCCCGCAGGTGGGCGCCCCGGGTCGTCCCCTCCACCCGCTCCTGAGCGCCAACGTCCCCGAGCAGAGCCACCCAGGGGGCGCTCACAGGCCAGGGGTATCGCCGAAGGGTCCCCCGGCCACGGCCCGGGCACAGTCGCAGCGGCGCTCGGGGGGGATGGCCGGGATGGCGGCCCGAAGGAGCTGGCGGGCCCGGTCGACCGTCTCGTGGAGCACGGCCAGCACCGCCTGCAGGGTCACCGGCTCCGTCTCGGGGGGACCTCCGTCGGCGCCCTCGATCCCGGCGTCATAGTCGGTGACGAGGGCCAATCCCGCGTAGCACAGGCCCAGCTCCCGAGCCAGGACCGCCTCCGGGTACTGGGTCATGTTGACGAGGTCCCATCCCTGGGAGCGGAACCAGCGGGACTCGGCCCGGGTCGAGAACCGGGGCCCCTGGACCACGACCACCGTGGCTCCCCGGTGGACGGTCAGGCTCGGGTCGCCTCCGGCCAGGGCCGCCGAGAGCCCGGGGCAGTAGGGGTCGGCGAAGGGGACGTGGCCCACCACGGGGCCCTCGACGTAGGTGTCGGCCCGTCCCCGGGTGCGGTCGACCAGCTGGTCGCAGACCACGAGGTCACCGGGGGACAGCTCCCTGCGCAGGGAGCCCGCCGCGCTCGGTCCCACGACCCGGGTGACACCCAGCTCCCGCAGGGCCCAGAGGTTGGCCCGGTAATTGACGAGGTGGGGAGGGAAGCGGTGGTCGGTGCCGTGCCGGGCCAGGAAGGCGACCTGGCGGTCCTCGACCCGGCCCACGGCGATGTCGGAGCTGGGCGCCCCGTAGGGGGTGTGGACCCGTACCTCGGTCACGTCCTCCAGGAACCGGTAGAAGCCGCTCCCCCCGATGACCCCTATCTCGGCCCGGACGCGGGTCATGCCCTCACGAGGCGGCGGCGCTGGCCCCCGACGAAGTGGCGGACCCGGAGGAGCCCTCCTTGCCCGAGGAAGCGGCACCGCCCTTGGTGGCCTCTCCCCCGCCGCTCTCCCCGCTGCCCCCCTCGGCCCGGGCCCCCTCGCCCCGGGCCCGGGGCTTGGACCCGTTGGCCGAGGCCCGGCTGTCGGTGCGGTAGAAACCGCTCCCCTTGAAGGCGATCCCGATGGGGGTGAACACCCTGCGCAGCGGTCCGCCGCAGGCTGAGCAGATGGACAGCGGCTCGTCCCGGAAGGACTGGACGACCTCTACGTGCTCCCCGCACGACTTGCACGCATACTCATAGGTGGGCATCTGGGCGCTGACCTCCGGCAACGCTGTTAGCACTCAGCTCCTGTGAGTGCCAATCATAGACTAGCCGGGGCGAGTGCCCGGGCGATCGAGCGAGGAGAAGACCGGCAAGATGACCACACAAGTCCGCAAGGCGGTGATCCCGGCCGCCGGCCTCGGGACCCGCTTCCTCCCGGCGACCAAGGCCCAGCCCAAGGAGATGCTGCCCCTGGTGGACACCCCTGCCATCCAGTACGTGGTGGAGGAGGCCGTGGGGGTGGGGATCCGGGACATCCTGATCATCACCGGGAGGGGCAAGCGGAGCCTGGAGGACCACTTCGACCAGTCCTTCGAGCTCGAGCACTACCTGGAGGCAGCTGGCAAGAGGGCCGAGCTGGACCAGGTGCGCCGCATCGCCGACATGGCCGACATCCACTACGTGCGCCAAGGCGAGCCCAAGGGCCTCGGCCACGCCGTGTCGGTGTCCCGCCAGCACGTGGGGGACGAGCCGTTCGTGGTCATGCTGGGCGACGACATCATGGACCCTGCGGTGGGGGTGCTGGCCGGGATGCTGTCCGCCTACGAGCGCCACGGGCGATCGGTCATCGCCCTCAAGGCGGTGGACCCCTCCGAGATCAGCGCCTACGGGTGTGCCCGGGTGGAGCCGGTGGAGGACAACCTGGTCAGGGTCAGGGAGATCGTGGAGAAGCCCTCCCCCGAGGAGGCACCCTCCAACCTGGCCGTCATGGGCCGCTACGTCTTCACGCCGGCCCTCTACGGCGCCCTGGCCCGGACCAGCCCCGGCCGGGGCGGGGAGATACAGCTCACCGATGCCATCGAGCTGCTCCTTCAGGACCAGGAGGTGTACGGGTACGTCTTCGAGAAGGGGCGGTGGGACACGGGCAACAAGCTGGACTACCTGCGGGCCACGGTGGAGCTGGCCCTGCGGCGGCCGGACCTGGGGCCGCCCTTCCGCAAGTCCCTGGTGGAGCTGGTGAGCCAGCTCGACGAGGAGTAGGGCCGGGCCCGTGATGATCCCCCTGGAGGAGGCCCGCCGGCTGGTCCTGGACGCCTGCCCGCTCCTGGAGCCCGGGCCCGTCCCCCTCTCCGAGGCCCTGGGCTGCGTCACGGCCGAAGCGGTGGTGGCCACCGAGGCCGTGCCCCCCTTCGCCAACACGGCCATGGACGGGTACGCGGTGCGCGCCGCCGACACGGCCGGAGCCACCCCTGAGGCCCCCGCCCGCCTGGCCGTGGTGGGCACCTTGGCCGCCGGCCAGGCCCCCCTGGAGCCCGTGGGGCCGGGCCAGGCCGTACGCATCATGACCGGTGCCCCCCTGCCCGAGGGGGCCGACGCCGTGGTCATGGTGGAACTGACACGCGAGGACGGGGCGGGGGCGGTCCTGGTGACGGCGGAGGTCCCCCCCGGCAACCACATCCGGCCCGCCGGAGACGACCTGCAGGCGGGCCAGGAAGTGCTGCCTGCCGGCACGGAGCTGCGTCCCGCCCACCTGGGCGTGCTGGCCAGCCTGGGGTACTCCCAGGTCCTCGTCCGCCCCCGGCCCCGAGTCGGGGTCCTCTCCACCGGTGACGAGCTGGTGGAGGGGGGTGAGAAGCTCCGGCCGGGCCAGATCCGGGACTCCAACCGGCCCACCCTGCTCGCGCTCCTCCGGGACTCAGGGTGTGACGGGGTCGACCTGGGCCGGGCCAAGGACGCCGAGGGCGACATCGAGGAGGCCCTGGAGCGCGGGCTAGACATCTGCGACGCCGTCATCACCAGCGGGGGCGTGAGCGTGGGGGACTACGACTACACCAAGGCGGTCCTGGACCGGCTGTCGGAAGGGGCCATGCACTGGCTCCAGGTGGCCATCAAGCCGGCCAAGCCCCTGGCCTTCGGCGTGGTGAGGGGGACCCCCGTCTTCGGGCTCCCGGGCAATCCCGTCTCCTCCATGGTGAGCTTCGAGTGCTTCGCCCGGCCCGCCCTTCGGGCAATGGCGGGCCACCACCACCTCCACCGTCCCGAGGTGATGGCCGTGGCCGACGACGGGCTCCCCCGGCGCCCCGACGGCAAGCTCCACCTGGACCGGGTGACGGCAGAGGCCGGGGCCGACGGCCGCTTCCACATCCGCTCCGTGGGTGGGCAGGGATCGCACCAGCTCCTCGCCACCGCCAGGGCCAATGCGCTTGCCCTGGTGCCCGACGGGCCGGGGATCCCCCGGGGCGGCACGGTTAGGACCCTGCTCTTGCATGTCTAGGCTGGGCTCATGAGCCGCCCCTTGGTCGATCCCTTCGGGAGGGTAGTGCGCGATCTGCGGATCTCGGTCACCGACCGCTGCAACTTCCGCTGCACCTACTGCATGCCCGAGGAGGGGATGTCCTGGCTGCCCCGGGAGGAGCTGCTCACCTTCGAGGAGATCGGGCGGGTGGCCCGGGTCTGCGTCGAGCGCCTCGGCGTGGAGTCCATTCGCCTCACCGGCGGTGAGCCCACGGTACGAGCCCACCTGCCGGTCCTGGTGGAGATGCTGGCGGGGCTGAAGGTCCCTTCCACCGGGGAGCCCGTGGACCTGGCCATGACCACCAACGGCGCCACCCTCCGGCTGCTGGCCGGGGACCTCCGGGCGGCCGGCCTTCGCCGGGTCAACATCTCTTGCGACTCGCTCCGCCCGGAGCGCTTCGCCGAGGTCACGAGGAGGGACCAGCTGCCCCGGGTGCTGGACGGGATCGACGCCGCCCTGGAGGCGGGGATGGACCCCGTCAAGCTCAACGTGGTCACGGTGCGGGGCCTCAACGACGACGAGGCTGTCGACTTCGCCACCTTTGGCAGGGAGAAGGGGGTGCAACCCCGGTTCATCGAGTTCATGCCCCTCGACGCCTCGGGGGGCTGGACCATGGACAAGGTCGTGCCTGCCGAGGAGACGGTGGCCGCCATCGACGCGGTGTACCCCCTGGAGCCCGTGGCCCACGGCCCGGAGCCGGCCAGCCGCTACCGCTACCTCGACGGCCGGGGTGAGATCGGGGTCATCCCCTCGGTGACCAAGCCCTTCTGCGGGGACTGCGACCGGATCCGCCTGACGGCCGAGGGCCAGCTGCGCACCTGCCTGTTCGCCGTCGACGAGCACGACCTGCGGGAGGTCCTGCGCCGCGGCGGGAGCGATGACGACCTGATCGGGGCCATCCGGGCCGCCGTGGGCACCAAGTGGGCCGGCCACCGCATCGGCCAGGTCACCTTCGTGAGACCGCGGCGCAGCATGAGCCAGATCGGAGGCTGAGGTGTGGGGGGGCGGGACGGGTCCCGGGCAGCCTGGGGGTGCGGGACACACTTCCATTTCGATAAGTGGGTGGGGTGAGCCCTAGACTCCGCTCATGTCCGACCGGGGCCTCACGCATCTCGATCCTCTTGGCCGGGCCCGGATGGTCGACGTCACGCCCAAGGAGCCCTCGCACCGGCGGGCGCTGGCGCGGTGCCGGGTGGCCATGGCTCCCGACACCACCTCCAAGGTGGCCAGCAACGCCATCAACAAAGGTGACGTGCTCGGGGCGGCCCGCATAGCCGGCATCCAGGCCGCCAAGCGGACCGCTGACCTCATCCCCTTGTGCCACCCGCTGCTGGTGGGCTCGGTGTACATCAACTTCACCATCGGGGACGACTACGTAGAGGTCGAGAGCCAGGTGGAGACCGTGGACCGCACCGGGGTGGAGATGGAGGCGCTCACGGCCTGCGCCGTGGCCGCCCTCACCATCTATGACATGTGCAAGTCCGTCGACCGGGGCATGACCATCGGCGACCTCGCCCTGTGGGAGAAGGCCGGCGGGCGCTCCGGGACCTGGCGACGCCAGGCGTCGGACAACGGAGCGGCCTTCGACGTCTGAGCCGCCCGACTGGCGCCGTCGCCTCCCGGGGGACATGGTAGGGAGCGGGCCCGGCGATAGCCGGGGCATCCACCCTTTGGTGTTGGCCCGGCGGTAGGGTTCGGCGAGATGGAGGCGGTGGAGGAGCGTTGACCATCGTGGTTCTGGTGTTGCTGGCCGCGTTGTGGGTGGTGGTGCTGGCCCCCTCGGTGCTGAGGGAGAGGGCCAGGAGGCGATCGACCAACTCCGTCATCAAGTTCCGCCGCCAGCTCCGGGTGATCCAGCGGGCCGCTCCCCCGGCCATCCCCGCCGCCAACCGGCGGGTCCCGGCGGCCACCTTCCCGCTGCCGAGCTCCACTTCCGCCCTGGTCTCCGAGGCCGCCGAAGAGGGAGTCATCCTGCCCCTGGTCCAGGCCGCCGAGTTGGGCAAGGGACGGCCCGGGCACGGAGAGGAGCGGCCGGACGGGGACGAGCCCGCTCCCGGCCCGGCCGTGGGGCAGCGCCGGCGACCGGCGAGCGGGAGCCGGCGGGAGGCTCCCGTGCGGCTGTTCGGCGCTGCGGCCCGGCCCATCACCCAGCGCCGCCGCCAGGTGGCCCTGGGACTGGTCATGTCCGTCGCCGTGACCCTCCTCCTGGGCCTCGTCCCCGGCTTGCGCCCCCTGTGGTGGGCCAGCCTGGTCTGCCTCGTGGGCCTGGGTGCCTACCTCTTTGCCCTGGCCCGCCTCCGGGCCCTGGCGCTGGAGCGCCGGCTCAAGCTGGCCTACCTGCCGCCGCACGAGCCCAAGCAGTCGCCTGGTCGGCGCCCCCCGCTCTCCAACCCGGAGGGCCTGTTGCGCCGGTCGGCGACCTCGTGAGGCGTCCCGGGCCCCCCTTCTGACCGACCGGACCGGTGCCTGCTCACCTTCCTCCGGGGGGACGTGCCAGCGCTGGAGGCGCCCCGGAAGGCCGGGGGCGGGCCCACGACGGCGAGGAAAGCCTGGGGCAGGTCCGGGCTCGCCACCTCGCCGACGCCGGCCGTACGGCCCACGGTCAGCTGGAGGCGGTGCACCGGGCCAGGGAGGAGGGGCTGGCTGCCTGCCGGGCAACCATCCAGGCCGCGGGACGGGCCATACGGGCCGTCCACCGGGGCCAGCCCGAGGCGTACCGGGAGCTGGTGGCCCAGGCCGAGACCAGCGTACGGCGGGCCCAGGCCGCCCTGGCGCCCCATCCCGCCCTTGCTGCCTCAGGCTTCCTGCACGACGCCGAGAAGGAGTACGCCGAGGCCCGCCTCACGTCGGCTCTGGTGAGCAGCGCCCGTGGGGGGGGCGACCTGCCCGCCGTCATCCCCCATGCCAGCACCCTCGGGGTGGGCCTCCCCGCCTGGCTCAACGGCCTCTCGGAGGCGGCCTCCGAGCTGCGCCGGCACCTTCTCGACCGGCTCCGGGAAGGGGAGCTGGCCATGGCCGAGGAGCTCCTGGTGGCCATGGAGGATGTCTATGACCTCCTCAGCACCATCGACTACCCCGACGCCATCACCGGGGGACTCCGGCGCAGCACCGATGCCCTGAGGGGGGTCCTCGAGCGCACCCGCTCCGACCTCACCGTGACCCTCATCCAGGCCAGGCTGCGAGGAGCCCTGGAGAGGGCGGCCGGCGGGGGCGCCGAGGGGGGCTAACCTAGTGACGCTCGGGGGTGTAGCTCAGCTGGTAGAGCGCTACGTTCGCAACGTAGAAGTCGCCGGTTCGAGTCCGGTCACCTCCACCGCAAGCTTTGGATCTGCGCGTCCCTCCGCCATGGCGCGAGCCGCTGACGTGCAGCTTCGCGATCGGCCCGCGGGTTACCCACAGGGTTTATCGGTGAAATTTATCGGTGGCCTATCACGAGTGCCGTACGCAGCCCTATGCAGCTGAGCGCGCGCCACACCGCCAATACGCTGAACGTTCGCGTAAAGGCGGCCTCGAAGGTGTGGCGGTGCCGTATGCAGCCCTAGGCACGCCATGGCGGCCGCCATATTCAAGTCCCCATGAAGTCCGGCTATGTCTTCTTCGGCGGCTGCTGGGCTGGAGAACGTCGGGTCGATTCCTGCTACGTGGTGGACGCACCGACTTCGTGATCGCGTGCCCCCCTACTGCGCTGAGAAGCTGGGTCGTTGCTGCGACCCTCGCCCCCTCGGCGGCGGGTTACGGGGACATCCCAGCAGGCCCTCTACTTTCTCCGTTCCTCGTCGATCGCTTGCTGCACCATACGGTCAATCGCCTCGTAGAGAGCGTTCGCCTCCTCCTCGAACGACTCGAAGGCGTCCTCGATCTCCGCGTACCGCGCATACATCGCATAGCGATCGGTGATGCCGCCGAGCGAGGCGACGTGCTGACGCCAGAGCTGAACCTTGCGCTCCGAGACGGGGAAGCGCTGCGCCCGGAGGCTCGCGGGAGGCGGGAGGTCGTTCTTCCAGTCGCTCTGGATGATCCGGAAGACGTCGTCGGGTTCGTCGTACTCCTTGGGCGCCGCATCGCGGATCATGGCGATCACATGGTCGAGATCGTCAAGGCGACTGTTCAGATGATCGATGAGTGCGGAGCGTACGGCAACCTCATCTAGGTCTACGGTCTCACGGAGTTGTGTCGCCACTTCCTGGGTGACGTCGTCCTTGAATGCAGCGTGCATCGCGATGCCGAATCTGGCAAGGTCCGTGTAGGGCTCCCCGGATGACCATGACCGCTGGAACCGCCAGCTCGCAAGGATGGAGCAGGCGACATCGAAGTAGACGAGCGTCGCCGGTTTGATGACTTCCCGCCGGAGCTGGAGGCGGTGGTAGAGGGCGTTGCGGTAGCGGTGGAGCGTTTTCACGATCGTGGCGACGGCAGGATCGAGCCGCCCTCGTTCGGCAAGGAAGTTCACCTTGGTTCGGAAGCGCTCTTCGAGGTCCTCCATCTTGCGCTCCGGCAGCACCCGTGACTCGATGTCGGCGAGGAGCGCCATGAACTGGGGCTTGTCTCCGTGGATGTGCTCCATGCTTTGCATCCGGACCTTCATCGCCACGTTGACGCCCTGGAACAGGGTCTCTCCTTCGACCTCCCGGTGGAGCATCACCTCCACCGCATTGTCGAGCAGGAGGAATGCGAGCCGGAGATGAGGGACGCGGCCGATCGTCGCAAGCCGACCCGCCTCTTCGATTTCGACGACGACCAGCTCCAGATCGAGCACGCTTCAGGATGTCACCGGAAGTCGCCGTGCGCGGATCCCACCATGGCCGGGGACCGCGCCCAGGTCAGGGGCGATCGCCGGCAGGTACCCAGCGATAGAGGTGGCGACCGAAACGCCGAGCGTCACAGCCACCTCCCTTGGCGGCGTGCCGCTCGCAAGGAGTTTCCGGGCAGCGTCGGCCTTGCCCTCGGTCATGATGGGCTTGCGCCCGATTCGCCTTCCCGCGACGGCGGGCGGTCTCCAGCCCGGCCCGCGGTCGCGGGCAACGGTCGCCAGACCATACGGCGGATGATCCGGCCAGCCTGCCGTCCGCCGTACCGCAGCTTGAGCGGACGGGGGTCGATCGCCACCAGATCGCTAATCCCGCCTCAAACGGATAGCAGTGTGCGATGCCGGTCCCAGGCGGACGCCTCTTGCCATCGCTGCCCTGGCCGACGCGCTACGTGATCGCCGGCATGTCTGTCTGTCCCTCCACCCGCCGGCCCGCCAAGTCAGCGCGCATCGTGACAGCGCTTCTACAAGCCGAACGGCCGGGAGGGCGGGCCGGCCCAGCGGTGGTCCCTGCGGCCCCTCTGTCGGGGTCTCCTCGGGCGTCGCCGCCGGTGCCGAAGCGCCGGTTCCTACCGCTTCTCGGGCTGAAAGCCGGCGACCTGCTCGTAGGTGAGCGGGTCGCTCAGCTCCTCAACGAGTCGCTCCACCCACGCCCGCGTGTAGCCGTAGCCGCCGAGCAGGCGGTCCCATCGGCAGTACCGCTCGTCCGTCGCCTCCGGCTCGGCCGAGCCGGTCGCCGGTCGTACCACGTAGTACTTCCAGGCGCGCTGGTGGGTGTCGAGGGTGAAGCGGAACGGCAGCCGCTCGCTCACCAGGTTCACGACCTCCGTCGGGCGGAGAAGGTCGTCGGAGGTGACCGGGACCCGCTTCGGCTTGGCGACCACGGCGAGCTGCTCAAGGGCGGCTTCGACCTCGGGGGTGATCGTGCCTGGCCGGATGAAGCGGACGACCGCGTCGGCGGAGCGCTCTCGGTTCGCCGCGACTGGGACGAAGAAGATCGGCATGGCGTACTCCGAGCTGCGCAGCACCTCCTCGTCAACTTCCTCGCGGTGACGGCGCAGGTAGGACTGGACGTCGACGGGGAGCTGCGCCTGGGCCGCACGCAGAGAGGCGAGCGCTTCTTTGCTCCGGAACCCCGACAGCTGCAGCGGTACGGTCAGGCGATCGCCGATCGCCGCCTCATCGCCGAACTCGTCGAGGAGGACGTTCTCAAAGTTGAGCAGCATTGCTTGGGCCTCGGCGGTGACCTCGAGGTCGAGGGCCGGCAGGTAGCGGTGGGCGATCTGGTGGCGCACGCCCAGGAAGAAGTCGAGGTTGGCCCGGATGCTTCTCGCTCGCCGGTCGTCTCCGCCGACGGCACGCGCCGCCAGCTCGCCCGTGTCGAGAACCTTGGCGCGCCCATCGATCAGCACTTGGTGGCCGTCGGGGTCGCGTACGTAGTAGTCGACGCCGTCGCGCTCCAGGATCGCCTGGAACAGCGAGTTCCACGCGATCACCATCAACACAATGAACGTCTCGGTTCGAAACCCGCCGGCCGGGTCGTTGTAGACCCGGACAGCCGCAAGCGCCGACTCGCGGGCCTTGGCGACGAGCCGGTGCTCCTCGGCCAGGTCGCCGGCGTCGGTTGGCGCGATGCCGTTGGCCCGCAAGAGCGCCTCCAGGCGACGGATCCGCTCGGTCTGCTCCGAGCGGCGCTCCGTCTCCACGCCCAACCAGCGGCGCACGTACGAGGTGAAGCGCTTGCCATGGCTCGTGCCGTCGCTCCAGTAGGCGATCTCTAGCTGGGATTTTGCCTCGCCCGCCAGCCAGCGGGCGTGCATCTCTTCAGCGATGCGACGATGCTCCTCGTCGTCCCCTCCCAGCCCGTCTGGAAGCTCTTCGTCGCTCGCCACGCTTGGCCTGCTCTCCGCGTTAGCCCCGATGGGAACTTCCAGCGTACGTCCGAGCAGTAGCCCACCATCCCACCAGGGCGAGTCAGGAACACGTAGACCAAATGACCATGACAACTGCAACCTTGACCGCGCGCGCCCAGAATGGCGGGGTGCGTGACGG
>JAJPHD010000011.1 GCA_021325455.1 Actinomycetota bacterium | reverse complement strand
AAGGTGGCCTTCACCTCGGCTGACCGGGTCCGAGCGGTGCTGCACAACTTCGACTCCGACGGCTTCGAGTCGCTGTACCCCAAGTACGCAGGTGGCCGGCCGCCGACGTTCACGCTGCCCCAGCGTCAGGAGATCAAGAAGATCGCCCTCTCCCGCCCGGCCGACCACGACCTGCCGTTCTCCACGTGGAGCCTTTCCAAGCTGGCCGAGTTCTTGGTGGCTGAGGGGGTGGTCGACGACATCAGCCACGAAGGTCTGCGGACGCTCCTCCGAGAGGAGGGCGTCTCGTTTCAAGTGATCAAGACCTGGAAGACCTCGACCGATCCGGACTTCGAGGAGAAGAAGAACCGCGTCCTCCATCTCTACGACATCGCCGACGGCAAGGTGAAGCCCAAGCGGGGCGACCCAAGGGTCGTCATCTGCATGGACAAGTTCGGACCGCTCAACCTCCTGCCCCGGCCCGGCAAGCAGTGGGCACCCGATCGCAAAGGGCGAGACGTCGTCGGCGCCCCATCGGCGCCGACGCCGGGCCACCTACACCCGCACCAAAGGCGTCCGGCACCTCCTGGCCGCCTACGACCTCGGTCAGGACAAGCTCTACGGGCACGTGAAGACGAAGAAGGACCGCACCACCTTCTTGGCCTTCTGCCGCTACCTGCGCACCCTCTACCCGCCGACCGTGCGCATCGGAATCGTCCTCGACAACTTCAGCCCTCACCTCTCGACGAAACGAGACCAGCGGGTCGGCGAGTGGGCGGCCGCCACCAACGTCGAGCTCGCCTACGTGCCGACCAACGCCAGCTGGCTCAACCGCATCGAGGCCCAGTTCCAGGCGCTGCGCTACTTCGCCCTCGACGGCACGGACCACCGCTCACACGAAGAGCAGAACTCGATGATCCGTCGCTACATCGCCTGGCGCAACCGCCACGCTCAGGACGAAAGACTCCGTGAACTGGTAAAACGCGCAAACGTTGCCTGATGCGGCACTAGCCGTCCAGGCGTTCGATCACGGTGGCGTTGGCCATGCCGTGGCCGATGCACATGGTCTGGAGCCCGTAGCGCCCACCCGCGTCCTCGAGGGCATGGAGCATGGTGGTCATCAGCCGGGCACCCGTGGCCCCGAGGGGATGCCCCAGGGCGATGGCGCCCCCCCTGGGGTTTAGCTTGGCCCGGGGCACGCCGGTCTCGGCCATCCAGGCCATGGGGACGCTGGCGAAGGCCTCATTCACCTCGTAGTGGTCGATGTCGTCGAGGTCCAGCCCGGTCCGCTTGAGCACCCGGTAGGTGGCCTCGATGACCCCGTCGAGCTGGAGCACCGGGTCGGAGCCCACCGTGAGGGAGTGCACCAGCCGGGCCCGGGGGCGAAGCCCCAGCTCAGATGCCTTGCGGCGCGACATGACCAGCACGCCGGCGGCCCCGTCGCTCATCTGGCTGGAGTTGCCCGCGGTGATCCGGCCGTCGGGAACGAAGGCTGGCCGCAGGCGCCCCAGAGCCTCTGCCGAGGTGCCGGGCCGGGGACCCTCGTCGGCCTCCAGGTCCACCCTCGTGCCGCCCTCCCCCTCGGTGTGGACGGGAACAGTCTCGGCCGAGAAGTTCCCCTTCTCGCTTGCCTCCACCGCCCGCAGGTGGCTCTCCAGGGAGAACTCGTCAAGCTCCTCTCGGGACAGGCCCCACTTGTCGGCCATCATCTCGGCCGAGTGGCCCTGGGGGACGAGGCGGAAGCGGGGACGCATGCGGTCGCTGAAGCGCACCCCGTCCGAGCTCATGGGGACCCGGCTCATGCTCTCGACCCCGCAGGCCAGCACGGCATCGAGGTCACCGCACCGAATGGCCTGGGCGGCCTGCTGGACGGCCTGGTCACTGGAGGCACACATGCGGTTGACGGTCATGGCCGGGACCTCTACGGGCAGGCCGGCGAGGAGGCCAACCTGGCGGCCCAGGTTCCAGCCCTGCTCACCCACGGGAGTGGAGCACCCCAGGACCAGGTCATCCAGGACGGCACCGTCAACGCCGACGCGCTCCAGGAGCTCGGAGACGAGGAGCGCTCCCAGGTCGTCGGGCCGCACCCCGGCCAGGGACCCTCCCCGCTTGCCTATGGGCGTTCGGGCGGCGGCGACGATGACCGCCTCGTGGGGGTTGGTCATGCGCTTTGGACCGGTCTCGCAACGGCCCCGTTACCGCCGGCTGGTGTCGCTAGCGCTTGGCTCGCCTCAGTCCGTCGGCCTGGGCGGCCACCTCGTCCCGGTAGCAGCGATCCGGTTGGGTCCGCTCGTAGGCGGCCATGCCGGGCAAGTGGTAGAGGCCGCTGCGCAGCTTGGCCTTGATGGGGTGGGAGGGAGGGCAGCCGCCACCGGCAGGCTCGACCCAGGACGGTCCCGCCCCCGCCCCCGGGGCAACCGCCTCGCCCCCCGGGGTAGCCGCCTCGCCCCCCGCCCCCGGGGCAACCGCCGCGCCCACCTCTCCAGGCATTTCCGGCTCCGCTGGCCCGGGACCAACTCCCCCTCCGCCGATCCCTCCGGCGATCGCCGCCTCATCCTCCACCCTGGCATCCGGCGTGGCCCCCACCGTCGCCGGTCCGGGGACAGGAGGCCAATCCTGGGCCCTCGGCCGGACCAGCCGGTCCAGCTGGGACCGGCGGAGCCGGAACCACTTGATCGCTCCGGTCACGAGGGCCGCCGCGGCCGCGGCCAGGAGGCCCACTCGCATCGAACGGCGCAGGGTGCCCACCAGCTGCCACCGTAGTCAGCCGGGCCAGCCCGGGGTGGTGATGGGAGGGGCGGGCCTCCCCTCAGCGGCCAGGGGCCATGTCGGCCCGCGGCAAGACCGGCGTCTTTAGACGGTCATGATCTCGGCGGTGTCCTGGTAGCCGGGGGGCATGCCCTCCTCCACGGCCTGCACAGCCGCCAGGTCGGCCTCGTCGGCCATCTCATCCATGCCGATGGGCCCGTCGGGGCGCCCGGCCAGGAACTGGCGGATGATGCGGTTGCTGCTCTGGCACATGGCCGCCTTCGAATCGAACTGGACCAGGTTCGACCTGAACAGGATCCCCATGTAATCCGCTACCCGCATGACCGAGGGAATGTTGTGGGTGATGATGAAGAAGGTGGCTCCGGTCTCCTGCTGTGCCGTTCTCACGATGTTGTCCAGGTAGGCGACACGCACGGGATCGAGACCGGAGTCCGGCTCGTCGAACAGGATGATCTCCGGCTCCATCACCATGGCCCGGGCCAGCCCGGCCCGCTTCTTCATGCCTCCGGAGATCTCGCCAGGCAGCTTGTTCAGGTGGTCGGCCAGCCCCACGAGCTCCGCGTTCTCCATGACCAGGCGGTGGATCTCCTTCTCGCTCTTGCGCGTGTGCTCCCGCAGCGGAAAGGCGATGTTGTCGTAGACGGACATGGAGCCGAAGAGGGCTCCGTCCTGGAAGAGGACCCCGAACTTGCGTCGAACTCTGTAGAGCTGGCGATCGGTCATGTGGGTGATCTCGTCGCCATCCACCCAGATCTCGCCCCGGTCAGGCTTGAGCAGGCCCAGGATGTTCTTGAGCAGGACCGACTTGCCGGTTCCCGACGGGCCCATGATGGCGGTTATGTGGCCCTTGGGCACGTCGAAGGTGATGTCGGAGAGGACCGTGTGCGAGCCGAAGGTCTTGGTTACCCCCCGCAACGAGATGATCGGCTCGGGCGGTGGCGTCCAGACCAGGACGGGTTGCTGAGCGGTCGAGGTCACCTGACCCACCTCCTTAGGAGAGCTCGTTGACAGACTAGCCCGATCAGCGGGGTCACCGAGATTCCTGGACGGGTCCGCCCGGAGGGAGCGGGCCCGCCGCCCTACGGGCCCGCCGCCCTACGGGCCCGCCGCCATACGGACGCGCCTGGCCCGAGGGGCGAAAGCCCCAGGCGAGCCCCCGGCCACCCGAGCTCCCGGTCCGGAAACGTTGTTGGAGGCGGACATCTCCCCGCCAGCGAACCTTGGCTGGCATCAGCGATCTAGTTATGTCATACTAGATAGAAGTGTCTGACGCCGCTGCCGCCTGGCTGGGGACCAGACTGGCCGCCGACCCCGCGGGGACCGGGCGGCCCCAGGCGGTGCGCGCCGGGAACCAAGCAGCCCGGCCTATGGGTGCCAGGGAGCAGAGCCCCGAGGGGGTGCCCTTCAGCAGGCAACCACCCCCGGGAGCCCGGGGGGGCATGCGCCGGGACCAGGGGGGCCTGAGCCGGGACTGGGCGCCCCTGCGCCGGGACCGGGGAGGCCTGCGCTGCGACCGGGGGGGCCAGCCCGTTAGCGCCGGCTGCCGCCGGCGCTTGCAGCCGGGAGGGGGGGACCAGTGGCCGTAGCCATGTCCGGGCTGGGCAGGGTGCGGAGGCTGTTCGACGAGACAGGGCGGATGTTCGCCCTCTCGTTCGAGGCGGTGCGCCTCATACCCAAGCGGCCGTTCCCCTATGGGGAGTTCATCGAGCAGTGCTGGTTCTTGGTGAAGGTGAGCACGCTGCCCGTGGTCCTCGTCTCCATACCCTTCGGGATCGTCATCGCCTTGGAGGTGGGAGGCCTCATCCAGCAGGTGGGGGCCAGCACCCAGATCGGGGCCGCCATGGTGCTGGCCGTGGTGCGTGAGCAGGCCCCGATAGCCACCGCCCTCATCATCGCCGGCGCCGGCGGGTCAGCCATCTGCGCCGACCTGGGGTCCCGGCGCATCAGGGACGAGATCTCGGCCATGGAGGTGATGGCCGTCAACCCCGTCCAAAGGCTCATCCTGCCCCGGTTGCTCGCCTCCACCCTGGTGGCGGTCCTGCTTCTCGCCATCACCATGCTCTCGGGACTGGCGGGAGGGCTGTTCTTCTCCGAGATCGTGCTCCACGTGAGCCGGGCCAGCTTCTTCTCCTCGTTCAACGTCCTGGCCCAGCTCGCCGACCTCTGGCTGTCGCTCTTCAAGGCCTTCCTGTTCGGCTTCCTGGCAGCCACCGTCGCCAACTACAAGGGTTTCTACAGCAAGGGGGGTGCCAAGGGGGTGGGCGACGCCGTCAACCAGGCTGTCGTGATCACGATCATCCTCCTGTTCTTCGTGAACTTCGTCCTCACCGAGGCCTACTTCAACTTCATCCCGCAAAAGACCCTCTAGGACCATGGCCCTCCGACTGCCCGCTCGCCCCGCCCACCGCCTCCTCAAGCCGGTGCGGGAGACGGGCAACCTGCTCGACCTCATCTACGAGCAGTTCGCCTTCTACGCCCGGGTGCTCTCCTCGCTACCGCGGGGCTTCAGGTACCGCAGGGAGATTGTGGCTCTCATCTCCGACATCACGGTGGGACCGGGAGCGCTCGTCATCGGAGGGGGGATGTTCTTCGTGGTCGTGTCCACCTCCTTCTTCACCGGCACCGAGGTGGGCCTGGAGGGCTTCGCCGGCTTGCAGCAGATCGGGGCGCAGGCCTTCGTGGGTGTCATCTCCTCGCTCGCCAACACGAGGGAGATCACCCCCATAGTGGCGGGCATAGCCCTGGCGGCCCAGGTGGGGGCCGGCTACACGGCCCAGATCGGCGCCATGCGGATCTCGGAGGAGATCGACGCCCTCGAGGTGATGGGGGTGGACAGCTTCGCCTACCTGGTGTCGACCCGGGTGATAGCGGCCGTGGTGACCATGATCCCCCTCTACCTGGCTGCCCTCTTTGCCAGCTACATAGCCAGCCGGCTGATCGTCACCGACTTCTTCACCCTCTCCATCGGCCAGTACCAGCACTACTTCCGGCTGTTCCTGCCGCCGATAGACGTCGTCTACTCCTTCGTCAAGGCCCTTGTCTTCGCCGTGATAGTGACCCTGATCCACTGCTACTACGGCTACTACGCCACAGGTGGCCCGGCCGGTGTGGGGGTGGCTGCCGGGCGGGCCATCCGGGCCTCGATCATCTCGGTGGTCGTGGCCAGCATGCTCATGTCGTTCATGTTCTGGGGCGGGACCGGCACCGTGCAGCTGGTGGGGTGAGGTGGCGGTGGCGGGAAGGGTGGCCCGAGCCGGCGGGAGCCGGCAGGCGGTGAGCCTCCTGTGAGGCGGGTACCGCGCTCCCGCCGGTTCGTGGCTGCCTCGGCCATCGTCCTGGCCTTCGTGGTGGGGGCCACGGTGATCCTGCGCACCGCCTACACCTACTGCCCGGGCGGCAGGGTCCTGTCCGCCGTCTTCCCTTCGGCCGGCGAGGGCCTGCTCACCGGCGCCGAGGTGGACTACCGCGGGGTCCAGGTGGGGCGGGTCCAGTCGGTGCAGCTTGTCCGCTCGGGAGAGGCAGACCTGAGGATCAAGCTCGAGAAGGGCTTCAGGGTCCCCGCCAACGCTCGCGCCACCCTCCGGCCCCGCAGCCTGTTCGGCAACGAGTACGTGGCCCTCGACTTCCCCTCGGGACAGGAGCCCCCCTACCTCGGGCCCGGGCAGGCCATCACCTCCACAGGGGTGGCGCCGTCGCTGACGAACCTGATCGCCACGAGCGTCCCGCTCTTCCGCTCCATCCACACGGGCGACCTGGAGACGGTCCTGACCTCTCTCACGGCGGCCCTGAGGGGCGAGGGGACCCGCATCGCCGCCAGCCTCACCGACAACTCGCACCTGTCGGGACTGCTGGCCAACACCATCGAGGCCCAGCTGGCGGCGCTATCGGCCCTGGACCAGTTCAACAGGGCCGTCAACATGGAGGGTCCGACCTTCAACGCCATCTCCAGGAACCTCAACCAGGCCCTCCCTCCGATAGACGCCTCCGAGGGTGCCTTCCAGCACATGCTGGAGAGCTTCCAGCCCCTGCTGACGGACCTCACCCAGCTGATAGAGGACTACCGGCCCTCGATCGACACCCTCCTCACCAAGGGAGCCGACGTGAGCCGGGTCCTCATAGCCAACGCCGCCAACGTCCAAGAGATGGTGTACGGCGAGTACCGCTACGCCTACAAGTTCGCCGGCGCCATCTCCCCCGGGCAGCTTCCCGACGGGTCGCGGATGTTCTACTTCAAGGTCTTCATCGTCTTGAAGCAGGTGAACGACCTGGTGTGCGGACTGCTGTCGCCGCTGGCCGCCTCGCCTCAGGGGGCCGGCCTGGCCAGCGCCTTGCGCCAGGCGGCCAGCCAGGGGACCGGGCTCGACTGCTCCGCCTACCTGTCGGCCCTGCGCCAGGCCCAGGGGAGCCGTCACGGGTCGTCCACCGCCGCGCCGGCTGGCGCTGCGGCCCCGTCGCCGGCCTCGGCACCTGCAGCATCTCCTCCCTCGCCCCGCCAGGTCCTGAAGAGGCTGGCCAGGCGGGTCTGGGGCCAGGTGGGGAAGCCGGAGAGGTCCCTGCCGGAGGGCAATGCCTTGCAGACGGTGCTCGGCAACGTGCTCGGGGGGGTGGGCGGGTGAGGTTGCCCAAGGTCTCGGGGGCCCACGCCCGGCTCACGGCCAAGTTCGCCGTGTTCGCGCTGGTCTGCGTGGCCATCCTCGGCTACATGGCCAAGGAGATCGGCGACATCAGCTTCTTCGCCAGCGAGACCTCCTACCAGGCCCAGCTGTCAGACGCCACCGGCCTGAGCCCCCACGACCAGGTCAAGATCGCCGGGGTCCCGGTGGGCTCGGTGCAGTCGGTCCAGATACAGCACGGCCATGCCCTGGTCGCCTTCACCGTCAGCTCCTCCCACCGGCTGCGGGCCAGCACCGACGTGGGCCTCCAGTGGCGCAACGTGCTGGGCCAGAAGTACTTGTACGTGTACCCGGGCGCGACGGGCCCCTACCTGGCACCAGGTGCGACCATCCCCATGAGCCATGAGGTCCCCGGCGGTGAGATCGGCCAGCTCCTCGACGACCTGGGACCGGTGCTCAAGGCTGTGAACCCCAAGGAGGCCAACGCCTTCGTGGCCGCCATGCTGACCGGCCTCCAGGGCAACCAGGCCAAGGTGGACGACCTCCTCGACCAGGCCGCCGTCCTCTCGACCAGCCTCGGTTCGGTCGACAACCAAGTGGGGGGACTGATCGACAGCTCTGACAAGGTCCTCACCTCCCTGGCGGCTCGCAACGGTGATCTCAAGGCCCTGATCGACCATCTATCGGGGCTCTCCCGGAACCTGGCTGCCCGCAACAGCACGCTGGACACGGCGGTGGTGGATTTCGCCGACCTGGCCAAGAACTTCAGCCGTCTCCTCGAGCAGAACCACGGGAACATCGACGCCATCGTCAACAACCTGCAGACGGTGGCTGATGTGCTGTCCCGCCATACGGCCGACCTGAAGGCCACGATGAGGACGATAGGGAGTGGCTTCGCCCCGTACTTCGAGATCTCCGGGTACGGGCAGTGGTTCCAGATCAGGGGCGTCTACACCTGTCTGGCCGACCAGGCCCAGTGCTTCAACCAGGACCCCCTGGCACAGGCACCGCCACCCCTGGGCCCGGGCGGCTCATCGGGCGGCTCCCCGTCCGGCTCGGCGTCGTCCCCGACGGGTGGCAGCTCTGGGGCCCAGAACCAGGCCGTGAGGAGCATCGTGGACCTTGCTAGCACCGGGAGGGGCTCATGAGGGCCCCCACCACTTTGTCCTTCAGGGCCCGGCTGAGGCGCTGGGTGGGCCGGACAGGGCGAACCGTGGCGGGGGGGCCTGCCCGCCGGGAGACCGTGGCAGTGGCGAGGCCCCGCTGGCACGTCGGCGCCGGGCGCCCCGGCACCGCCCATGGGGGTATCCGGCGGGGGAGCCTACGGCGGGGCCCGGGTTGGGGGCTCCTCACCAAGCCCTTCACCGAGCGCCGGCCGGCGGTAATCGGGGCCGTGGTGGTGGCCACGATCCTGGCCTTCGTGGGGGCCTCGCTGTTCTTGAAGCCCAGCATCTTTGAGGGCAGCTACACCGTGGATGCCATCTTCGCCGATACCGCCGGCATCCAGGCGGGCAGTCCCATAGTGGTGGCAGGGGTGCAGGCCGGGAAGGTCAGCTCCGTGAGCCTCGACCACGGCAAGGTCAAGGTGGCGCTCAGCATCAACGGGGGCGTCCGGCTCCCCAAGGACACATCGGCTGACATCGTGGTGGAGACGGTCCTTGGGACCAAGGCCGTGAGCCTGGATGCCGGACCGGACTGGTCCCGCCCGCTCAGGCCCGGCGACGTCATCACCGACACCTCGACACCAACCGAGCTCCTGGCGCTGTCCAAGACAGGGGCCAAGCTCCTCAACAACTCCAATGCCGCCGACCTCAACCAGCTGCTGGCGGACGTGTCGCAGGTGACCAAGGGCAAGCACGACGAGCTGGTGGCCATCATCCGGGGGCTCAACAAGCTGACCACCACGGTCAACGCCCGCCAGGACCAGGTCAGCCAGCTCATCGACGCCGCCAACACCCTCTCGGCCACCCTGGCCAGCCACCGCCACCAGCTCGTCCAGGTGCTCGACCACCTGAACGTGGTGCTGTCGGGGCTGGCGCAACGGCGGGCGGCCCTGGTCAAGCTCCTGGACTACACGGACAAGATGGCGGCCCAGACCTCCAGCCTGGTGGCCACCAACAAGGCCAAGCTGGACCGGATCCTGGGCCAGCTCCGAACGACCCTGGCCATCGTGGGCCGTCACCAGGTGGACCTGGCTCAGTTCGTGGCCTACCTGGACGAGGCCCTCCAGGGGTTCTCCTCCATCGCCTGGGCGGGCAACCAGCCCGTGCCCTGGGCCAACCAGCTGGTGGTCGCCCCGAGCTACAACGCGGTGATGGGACCCTGTGGGGACGTGGCCCGGGCCCTCGACGTGGTCCTGGGGCCCGACCCGAGACCCTGCAACAAGCGGTACGGCCCGGTGGCCTCCACAGGCCCTTCGCCGTTGCCCTCACCGCCGGCTTCGCCATCGTTCCCGGGGACCACCACAGGGCCGGCGGCGCTGGAGGGCCCGAGTGCTGCCACCACGGGGCCATCACTGCACATGGTGCTCAAGTCCGTGGAGGCACGCTGATGGGCCCTCTCCTCAGGCCTTCTCCTCGGAGGTCCCCCTGGCGGCGCCGGCCGTGGCGCCAACGACTGGCCAGGCGCCGGCCATGGCGCCAACGACTGGCACGGTGCGGGCCCGCCCGGGAACGCCCGGCACGCCTGCCCCTGGCTCCCGCCGCTGCCGGGTTGGCCGTGGCCCTCGTGGCCAGCTCCTGTTCGCTCTTCGGGGGTGGCACCTACACGGTCAGGGCGGAGTTCACCAACGGGCAGGGCCTGTTCCAGGGGATACCGGTGACCGAGCTAGGGGTCAGGATAGGGACGCTCACGAGCGTGGCGGACCGGGGCAAACGGGTGCTGGCCACCATGCAGATCCAGGACAAGTACCCCTTGCCTGCCAGCGCCGATGCCAATGTGATCGGCGAGTCCGTCCTGGGCCAGCGCTACATCCAGTTCACTCCCGCCTATACGGGCGGACCCAAGCTGGCGGGCGGAACGGTCCTGCCCACCTCGCGTACCAGCGTGCCGGTGACCGTCGACCAGCTCCTGTCCGCCTTCGAGCGCTACATGGGCGAGGTCAAGCCGAAGAACGTCTCAAGTGCCGTCACCAACCTGGCCCGGCTCCTCTCCGGCCAGGGAGCTCAGCTCAACAGGCTGCTGCGCAATGCCGCCGGCACGGTGTCCCTGCTCGCCGCCAAGGGCAACGACCTCGGCCGGCTGATGGCCTCCCTGGCCCAGCTCACGGGGACCTTGGACCAGCACGACCAGGCCATCACCCAGCTGATCGACAACTACAACGCTGTCACCGGGGTCCTGTCCGCCAATGGCACCCAGCTGGCAGGCACCATCGACAACCTCAACCAGGCATCCCTCCAGCTGGCCAGCCTGCTCCAGCCCAACCTCCCTGGCCTGAAGAAGGACCTGGCCGTCATCACCACGGCCGGGCGCACCTTGGACCGCAACCTCGGCTACCTGGACGGGGGGTTGCACTACGCCGGCAAGCTCTTCACGGGCTCGGCCCGGGTGTTCGTGCCTTCCCGGGACTGGCTCACCATCAACCTGGACCTCGACTCCGGCACCCAGGCAGCCGTCATCGAGGCCCGTACCAGGGATCTGCTCGCAGGGGTCTGCCGGCGCCTGCTCGCCCACCACTCGGCCGGCCTGTCCCAGTCGACCAAGAAGACCCTGGCCCGGTGCGGCAACCCGGACTCGGGGTTCTTCAACCCGGTACTGGGGCTGGTGCCAAAGCTGTTCCGTGGCAAGCCCATCACCCCCCAGACCATGCTCTCCGAGGGCCTGGGCATGATCCCGGGGCTCTCGGAGCCGACCCGGGGCAAGATCCTCCACCAGGTAGCCCGCGCCGCCGCCCCCGGCCCCTCCAGGCAGGCCACCCGACCGCCCACCTCGTCCACCACCACATCCTCCTCGTCCACCACCACGACGACCAGGCCGAAGGCCAAGCACCGCTCCGCCAGCACCACGACAACCGAGCCTCTTCTGCCGCCCCTTCCGCCTCTCTTCAACGCCCCCGGCTCCGGCACTGGAGGTGGGCTGTGAAGCGCCCCTGCCCGCTGAAGGGGGAGGTCAGCCCGGGGCTCTCGGCCTCTCGGCGTCGGTGGGCCAGGGCCCTGCGCCTGGCGGGCGCCAGCCTCCTAGCCGGCGTGGCCCTGGTGGGGTGCTCGCTGGCAGGAGGGAGCCGGACCGAGACGGTGTCGGCCACCTTCTCGGACATCGGAGACCTCGTCCCGGGGGCTCCCGTCCAGATAGGCGGGGTCAAGGCCGGCCAGGTCACCGGCATCGGGTTGACGAAGGGGAACCAGGCAAGGGTCACCATGTCCATCCCCCGCTCGGCCCACGTTCCGGCGCAGGTGAAGGCCCAGATCGTGAGGCCCACCCTGCTCGGGCAGGACGTGGTGAACCTGGTCCCGCTCACCCACTCTCCCCGAGCCCGCCGCCTCGCCAGCGGCGCCGTGATCCGTGACACCAGCCTGGTGCCCGGCTTGGAGCAGCTCACGCTGGCCGGCAGCCACCTGTTCGGGTCGCTGAGCGCCAACCAGATCTCCCTGATCCTGCACGAGAGCGCCGTTGGGTTTGGGGGAGAGGGGCCGGCCCTGCACGACCTTCTGGCCAACTTCGACCAGGTGATACACGGCTATGCCTCCCGCACCGACCAGATCACCTCGGTCATAAGGGGATTCGACAAGCTCAACACGGCCCTGGCCCCCCACGCCCGGGCCAATGCCACCGCCGTCGTCAACCTGGCCCAGAACGTCAAGGAGCTGCAGGACCAGAGCAATCGCCTGCTCAACCTCCTCGCCAAGCTCAAGAGGTTCTCGGTCCAGCAGGACGGCATCCTCTCCGCCTACCTGCCCCAGATCAACGAGTCCCTGAGCGGCCTCGAATCGGTGACGGCCGACCTCAAGGACAAGCAGCGGGCCCTCGGTCTCCTTCTCCACTACCTGCCCTACCACAACCGGGCCACAGTCTCCGCCACCAGGCAGGACTTCGTGCAGATCCTGCAGGACCTGATCTTCTGCGGTGCGCCAGGCGGAGGCTCCAACCCCGACAGCCCAGCCAACTCCTGCCACTAGCCCATGCTCTCCCGCCGCGTCCTCATCAACCTGGTGCTCTTCCTGGGCGTGGCTTTGGCTCTCATCGCCTACGGGGTGGTGGACCTCCTGGGCAACCCGCTGGCGGCCAGGACGCACATATCGACCGTGGTGCCGGCCTCGGCCGGCCTGGTGCCCCGGCTCACGGTCACCTCCAACGGCATCGAGGTGGGGACCGTCACCGGCGTCAAGCTGGTGAGGGACGGGGTCAGGGTCGAGATGATGCTGAACCCGGGCGTCGAGGTGCCGGACAATGTGACCGCTGCCATCGTCCGGGCCAACCCCTTGGGGGAGCAGGCGGTGGAGCTGAGGCCCAAGTCCGCGCCAGCTCCCCCGCTCCGCAACGGGGCGGTGGTTCCCGCCGCCCCCAACGCCGTCCCCCCCGACGTGGGCAAGGTCATAAGGCTGACCGACAGGATCCTGGCCGCCGTGCCCAAGCACGACCTGGACGTGCTCATCCACCAGCTGGCCCTCACCCTCAACGGCTCGGCCTCGGCGCTGCGCACGCTCACCAACGCCTCGGATCAGTACGCCCGGGAGTTCCTGGCCTACAAGGCGGCCTTCAAGGCGCTCCTGGCCAACTCACCGCCAGTCCTGCGGACCGTGGCCAACGACGGCCCCCAGCTGCGCCAGGCCTTGGCCAACACCGTTGCCCTGACGGCGCTCATCGACCGGCAGAGGTACGACATCGTTGATCTCTTCCACAACGCCGGCCACCTGGCCGATGTGCTGGGGCCGTTCATCCACGAGGAGCGCCCGAACGTGGCCTGCCTCGTCCATGACCTTGCCGACGTCAACGCCAACCTGGACCAGCCGGCCAACCTGTCGGCCCTGCAGACGACGCTGAGCTCGGCCCACATCTTCTTCGGGGCGGTGAACGCCTCTGCCCTCCCCGGGCCCTCCAAGGCCGTGGGGGCAGGGACCGTGGCCAGGGACGACCAGGTGTGGTTGAGGGTGAACCTGCTCGTGCCGCCGGCCTTCCCCCAGGGGCAGCCCTACTACCCCCATCGAGGAGTGGTGCCGACCCTGCCCGGGGCAGGGTGCATAAGCGACTTCGGCCCCGGAGTGGGGCCTGCCACCCAGGCCCATCCCACACCTCCTGCTCCGGGCGGCCGGGTCATCCCTCCTACCCGGGAGGAGGCCCTGGTGCTGGGGCGCCACCTCTACGGCTCCCGGTCCGGGGGCACGCAGCCCACGGCGGCGGACCAGCCCCTCGGTTCGGCGGCCATGGTGGCCGTGGGGCTCCTGGTGCTGGCGGGAGCCCTGGCCATGGGGCTGGCCTCCCCCGTAACCCGGCGCCGGCGGCGGGCCCTCCTGGCCGCCCTGGTCCACGGCGCTGGAGGGACGGGGAGCCTGCGGGGCCGGGGCCTGGGCAACCGCCGACGCGGTGCGGATCGTAGAGACAAGGAGTGCGACCGGTGAAGGAGAGCGGTGTGAGGGTGGTGGGGCAGGGGGCGGAAGCTGGCGAACCGCGGGAGGAAGAGCGCGTCCGCCGGAGGAGCCCGGCCGAGATCGTCCGAGCGGCCCGGGCCCGGGCAGGGTCGTCCGGCCAGGTGGACCGGGTGTCCTCGCCCGCCCCCACCGGCGCCGAAGCGCCACCGGCCCGCGAGCCGGAGACGTCTTGGGAGGTCGACCAGGTCGAGGCCCCGGTGCCGGGTGCGGCGCCGGCGGCCCCGCCGCAGGCTGGAGCTCAGGCCGCCGCCGGGGGCGGCCTGGGCCCAGCCGTCGCCCTGGAGGTGGGTGGGCAAGGCGGTCCCGGCCCCGGGCCGGGGACCACGGGTCCCCGCCCAGGTGCGAGGCCCGCCGGGGCTTCCCCCCGCCGGGTGTCCCCGCCGCGGGCCCGGGTCCTGGCCTCTGTCCTGGCGCTGGCCCTGGCGCTGGCGGTCGCCGCCGCGGTGGTGTTCGGCGTGCTCTGGAGCGGTCAGCATCGTGCTGATGCCAGCCGCCAGGAGGCCGTGAAGACCGCCGAAGACCTGATGCTGGCTCTCACCAACTTCGACGCCTCCACCATCGATCGGGACTTCAAGCGGATCTCCACCTACGCCACGGGCCAGTTCGCCCAGCAACTGCCCCCCACCTTCGGCAACCCCAAGCTGCGAAGGGAGCTGGAGCAGGCCAACGCCAAGAGCCGGGGCCGGGTCCATGCCCTTTACCTCAAGGTGGGCGGCCCCTCCAACCAGGCCTCGGTCTACGTGGTGGTGGACCAGACCTCGGAGTCCAACCGCTACAAGGGCCTGCTGACCGACGTGATACAGGCCAAGGTGGACATGGTGATGACCCCCCGGGGCTGGCGGGTGGACCACCTCTCAGCCATCAACTCCCAGGCCAACCCGGGATCGAGCCCGCTCTTCCAAGCCGAAGCACCTTCCACCAGGGCCAAGAAGCAAGGAGGCTCGGCAAAATAGCCGCCTCCTCCCTCCCCGGGGCTGTCCACTAACGCCTGGTGCCCGTCCCCCCCGCCTGTCGCGCCACGGAGAGGCAAGCCTCCACCAGCACGGGCACGAACCGCTCGGGGTCACTGACGCAGGCTCCGTGGTCGCCATGCACCTCGTGGAGGCTGGCGCCGGGGATGGCCAGGGCCAGGGCCCGCTGGCGCCGGGGAGACACCACGGTGTCGGACGCGGTGACGACGACGGCCGTGGGCACGTTCACCTGGGGGAGCCAGCTCCGGGCGTCAAAGGAACCTATGGCGGACCCGGCCTGGAGGACGGCGGCGGGGTCCCCGCTCACCAGCTCCTCGGTGAGCCAGTCCGAGAGCGGCAGGCCCTCCACCCGCCGGCGGGCGAAGGCGGTGGCGAGCGGCCGGCGCACGATATCGGGAGCCAGCCGGGCGGCTACCGAGAGGCCGAGCAGGCTGGAGTAGAAGAGGCGCTCGGAGGGGTCCTGGCGGGAGAAGCGGGCGGCGGTGGCGCACAGCGCCATCCCCGCCACCAGGCCGGGATGGCGCCTCCAGGTGAGGAGGGCCACGGGGCCCCCCATGGAGTAGCCCACCAGGATGGCCGGGCCCAGGCCCAGGGCCTGGGCCAGGGCGGCCACATCGTCGGCGCAGTCCTCCAGCCGGAAGGGCCGCCGGGACCTGATCCCGCGCCCGTGGCCCCGGTGGTCCATGGCCACCACCCGGAAGTGGTGCCCGAGGGCCTCGTAGCACTGGTACCAGTTGAGGTCGGCGGTCACGGTCCAGCCGTGGAGGAGGATCACGGTGGGAGCGCCCGCTGGCCCGGGCAGCTCGCGGACGAAGGTGCGCCCCCGCCCCCACAGCTCGACATGACGGCCCGGGGGCAGGGGAGGGGCGGCAGCAGGCACGGCTCAGGATGACAGGGAGAGGTACGCCTCGGCCAGCTCGCAGGTGGCCGAGGCGAACCGGGGCCCGATGGCGCCGGCCTCATCGGCTGAGGGGTGGGAGGCCGCCCATCCGAGGAGCGTCAGGCGACGGACCATGATGAATGTGGGGATGGCGGCTTCGGCCTCCCTTGTCACCGGGGCGGCGCGCCGGTAGCCGCCCAGCCAGGAATGGCACAGCTCGGCCACGTCGGGGCGGTCCTCGAGGAAGCTGAGGGTGCAGGCCAGGTCGTAGAGGTACCAGGAGAAGCCGCAGTCATCGAAGTCGATCACGGCCAGCCGGTCACCGTCGAGGAGCAGGTTGGCCAGGCGCATGTCGGCATGGACGAGGCCGAAGCGGTCGGGGCCGGTGCCGAGCTCGGCCAGCCGGGCTGCGGCGACCGCCGCCGCCCGGCCCAGGACGCCGTGCTCTGCCCGCCCCCCGCCCAGGCCGGCCTGCCACGGTCCCCAGCGGGCCCGGGGCCCGAGGCAGGCGGGGACATCCCAGCGGAAGCGCACGAACCCTCGTGGGCGGCGCCAGTGCCGGGAGTGGAGGTGCATGCGGGCGGCCAGCTCGCCCAGGACACCCATCAGCTGGGGGAGCTGGCCGGGGGAGGGGGCCTTCCCGACGAGCCACTCGAAGAGCACGGCCTGGTGACCGCCGGCCCGGGCCACCAGGGTCCCCTCGAGAGTGGGGACGACAGGGGCGGTAGGGATCCCGGCGTCGGCCCGCAGGGCTTGGAGCCAGGCCAGCTCGGACTCGACCGCCCCGGGAGGGTGGTAGCCGGTGCGATGGATGCGCAGGGCCGAGTACCGGCCGGTGGCGGGGTCCTGCACCCGGTAGGTGGCGTTCTCCGACAGGCAGACCAGCTGGAGAGCCGAGTCGGCGGGAAGGCCCCAAGCGGGGAGCGCCATGCGGGCCGAAGCCTCATAGTGGGCCATCAGATGGGCCCGGTCGGACCCCATGGCGGGTCGGCTACTCGCCGATGCTGACGATCTCCACGCTGAGCTTGCCGCCGGGTGCCTCGTACTGCACGGTCTCGCCCGGCTTGCGGCCCACGAGGGCCTGGCCCAGGGGGGAGTTGGGCGAGATCACCGACACTCCGGGCCGACGCTCCTCGATGGAGCCCACCAGGTAGCGCTCCACGTCGTCGTCTCCCTCGTAGCGCAGGGAGACCACCGACCCCGCCGACACGGTGTCGGTCGCCACGTCGTCTTCCACGATCACGGCCGAGGCCAGCATGGACTGGATCTGGCGGATGCGGGCCTCCATCTTGCCCTGCTGGTCCTTGGCGGCGTGGTAGTCGCCGTTCTCGGACAGGTCCCCCAGGGCCCGGGCCGCCTCGATCTGGCGGGCGATCTCCACCCGGCCCCGGGTGGTGAGGTCCTCCAGCTCAGCTTGGAGGCGCTGGTGGGCCTCCCTCGACAGATGGGTCTCACTCACGCTCACCCCCCCAGGCTAACGGCGAGGAGGCTGCCGGCGGGCTGGCCGCTAGCTCGCCGGGCTCACCGTGCTCATGTTGAAGTCGGGGATGCGCAGGGCGGGCATGGCGGTGCGGGACAGCCATTCGTTGGCCTCACGGGCCAGGCAGGCCTGGGTGCGGCCCGCCTCCGAGGCTCGGGCCAGGAGGTCGACCGGGCTCTCGTTGAAGCGGAAGTTGTTCACCGCCCCCACCACCTCACCGTCCTCGACCAGGTATACGCCGTCCCGGGTTAGCCCGGTGAGGAGGAGGGTGGCAGGGTCCACCGGCCGGATGTACCAGAGGCAGGTGAGGAGCAGCGCCCTCTGCGTGGAGCGGACCATCTCCTCCAGGGAGGAGGTGGCCCCCGGCACCTCCAGAAGGAGGTTCCCTATGGGCGGGGCGGGAGGCACGCCGGAGCGGGCGGCGCCGGCCCGGTGGTAGCGGAGCCGCTGGAGCCGGCCCTCGGACAGCCACGAGGTGGGCTCGAGGGGCAGGCCGTTGTCGAAGACCGAGACGTCCCGGCCAGAGACGCTCGCCACGAGGAAGGGGGCACACGCCAGCCCCGGCTCGGCGGGGTCGCCGCGCAGCGTGAAGGGGGTGGGGGAGAGGGCCTCTCCCACCCGAGTACGGCCCCCCGGGGCGGAGAAGACGCTGCGGCCGTCCTCGGCGTCGCGCCCGCCCATGGCGGCCGACATGAAGATCATGAGGTCGGCGACGGCGGCCGGGGGCAGGAGGGTCTCGTAGCGGCCCGCCGGCAGGTCGAGGCGGCGCTCGGCCCAGGCCAGCCGGCCTCGGAGGGTGTCCTCAGCGCCGGCCACGTCCAGGTCGGCCAGGTCCCGGCCGCCCAGCCCCACCCAGGCGGAGCGGTCCCCCTGGGGGGAGCGCCCGACCATCTCCAGCTTGGCCGCCGGTTGGGTGTGGCGGAGGCGGAGACCCGTCGAGGTGGCGAGGTAGGTGGTGTGGAGGTGCTGGGCGGCGAAGCCGGCCAGCACCTCCCCTTCGGCCTGGGCCCGGCCGAAGGCCGGGCCCAGGGCCCCCGCCACGTGGTGCACGGAGCCGACCTCGGCCTGCCGGGGCGGCTCCTCCCAGGGCTCGCCCCCCGGGGGACCGTCCTCCACCAGGGGGAAGGCATCCTCGGCCGGCGCCGCTCCGGCGGCCCCGGCCTCGCTCTCCTCTACCAGCTGGGCCAGCTCGGCCGCGGTGCCGGCGGCCGAGCTGGCCACCCCCACGGCGGTACCCCCCGGCACCGGCCTGAATGTCACCACCGTGGTGCGCCGGTCCCGCCGCCTCCCGTTGGTGGACACGGTGTTGTTGGCGAAGCGCAGCTCTATTTCGCTCATCTCCTGGACGATGGCGATGCGCTGGTGGCCAGCAGGAGCCTCGAGGGCCCGCTCGGCGGCCTCCTGGGCGGGGAGGAGCGAGTACCGGCTCACCGGCCTGACTCCGTCCTGGTGTTGAGGACGTTGACCAGGCGGAACAGGGCCGAGGGGCAGCCGTGGCTCACGGGCGCCACCTGTCCGGGCTGGCCCTTGCCGCAGTTGAAGGCTCCTCCGAGGACGTAGGTGGACCGGCCGCCCACCGCTTCCATGGAGCCCCAGAAGTCGGTGGTCCGGGCCTGGTAGGCCACATCGCGGACCTGGCCTGCCAGACGGCCCTTCTCGATGCGGTAGAAGCGCTGGCCGGTGAACTGGAAGTTGTGACGCTGCATGTCTATGGACCAGCTCTTGTCGCCCACGACGTAGAGGCCGCGGTCTACCCCGGCGATGAGCTGCTCCGTCGAGGGACCGTCCCCGGGGGCAGGCTGGAGGGACACGTTGGCCATGCGCTGGATGGGGGTGTGGAAGGGGGAGGAGGCGAAGGCGCACCCGTTGGAGCGCCCGAGGCCGTTGGCCTGGGCCATGGCCCGGTCCAGCTGGTAGCCCACGAGGATGCCCTCCTTCACCAGGTCGAAGGACTGGGCAGCCACCCCCTCGTCGTCCCAGCCGATGGTGGCCAGGCCGTTGGGGGTAGTGCGGTCCCCCGTGACGTGCATGACCGGGGACCCGTAGCGGAGCTGGCCCAGCTGGTCGAAGGTGGCGAAGGACGTGCCGGCGTAGGCGGCCTCGTACCCGAGGGCCCGGTCCAGCTCCGTGGCATGCCCTATGGACTCGTGGATGGTGAGCCACAGGTTCGAGGGGTCGATCACCAGGTCGTACGCACCCGGCTCGATGGACGGCGCCCGGCGCTTCTCCTCCAGCAGCTCGGGGAGGCGGACGAGCTCACCGTCCCAGTCCCAGCCGTTGCCCTCCAGGTACTCCCACCCCCGGCCCGCCGGCGGGGCCAGGGTGCGCATGGTCTCGAACCCACCCCCCTCCTTGTCCACGGCCAGGGCCTCGAGGACGGGGCGGACCCGCACCCGGCGCTGGGTGGCCACGGTGCCGGCCAGGTCGGCGTAGTGCTTCTCCTCCGCCACGGCCAGCACGGCGGCCGTCACGTGGTCCACCCCGGGGGCAGAAAGGACCCTGTCGCACCAGCTGGCAAGGAGGGCCACCTTGTCGGCAAGGGGGATCGTGGTGGGGTCCTGTTCCCAGGGGCTCTCCCAGGTGACCTCCCCGTAGGAGGGCTCCGGGGCCAGCTCCACCCGGGCCGTGGTGGCCTGCCTGGTGGCTCGGGCCAGCTCCACGGCCTGCTCGGCCAGAGCCACCCCCGTGTCGGGAGCCATCTCCACGCTGGCGGCGAAGCCCAGGGCCCCGTCGTGGAGGATCCGCAGTCCCGCCCCCACCTCCACATCATCGGCCGTCGTCTCGACCACGCCGTCCCTCAGGGCCACCACCTGGGTGCGTATCCGCTCCACCCGGAGGCCGGCGTAGGTGCACCCGAGAGCCTGGGCCCGCTCCAGGGCGGCGGCGCGCATGGGCTCCAACGGAAGGGAGGAGAGCTCCACGGGGCCCCAGTATGTCCGCCGGCTGGCCCCGTTCCAAACTGCGTGCCGGGAGTTGACGAAGGCCCGGTGGGGAGTGCCACCCTGGGGCATGGACCACCTGCCCGTCCCCCCCCGCCCTGGCCGGCCGGTCGGCGACGAACCATCCAGAAAGGCGTGAGACATGCCCATCACCCCCACCGACAAGATCTGGATGGACGGGAGCTTGGTCGACTGGGACCAGGCCCGGGTCCACGTCCTCACCCACACCCTGCACTACGGCTCGGGGGTGTTCGAGGGCATCCGGGCCTACCCGACCAGCTCGGGGCCGGCGGTGTTCCGCCTTTCGGACCACATCGCCCGCCTGGAGAGATCGGCGCGCATACTGCTCATGGACCTTCCCTTCGACCAGCCGACGTTGGTGGGAGCGTGCAAGGAGGTGGTGAGGGTCAACCACCTGGAGCAGTGCTACCTGCGACCCATCGCCTACCGAGGATACGGCGAGATGGGCCTCAACCCCTTGACCAGCCAGGTGAACGTGGCCATCGCCGCCTGGCCATGGGGGACCTACCTGGGCGACAAGGCCCTGGCGGACGGGGTGCACTGCAAGATCAGCTCCTGGGTCCGTCCCGATCCCAACTCGCTGCCACCGGCGGCCAAGACGACGGGCATATACGTGAACTCGTCCCTGGCCAAGGTCGAGGCCGTGAAGGCGGGGTACGACGAGGCGATCCTGCTGTCCCCCCAGGGGTACGTGAGCGAGTGCACGGGCGAGAACATCTTCGTGGTGAGGGGAGGAAGAATCCTCACCCCTCCGGTCGGGGCCGGGGCCCTGGAGGGGATCACCCGGGACACGGTCATCACGGTCGCCACCGACCTCGGCTACCAGGTGGAGGCCACCAACCTGATCCGCTCCGACCTGTACCAGGCGGAGGAGGCCTTCCTCACGGGCACGGCGGCCGAGATCGTGCCCTTGGCCTCGGTGGATGACCGGCCCATCGGGGATGGGCGACCCGGGCCGATGACGCTACGCATACAGGAGACGTATTTCGCCGCGGTCCGGGGAGAAGTGGACCGCTACAAGGACTGGGTGGAGCACGTCTCCTAGAACGTCTTAGAAGGGTGGCGACGGTGGCCGGTGGGCCGGGCGGGAGCCGGTAGAACCTAGACGTCCATGGCCCAGCCCGACTACGTACCGATCACCCCGGCCGACAGGGTGCGCCCGGTGGAGCGCCTGCCCATCCCGCCTGCGTGGTGGGCCAAGCGCCCTGCCGACCTGCGGGGAGCTGTGCAGCCGGTGGGGCCCCGGCTGGGGGTCCCCGGCCCGGACCAGGGATATGGCCTTCACCTGGCGGAGCGGTTCCGGGATCGCCTGGTCCTGGCACCGGGCGAGACGGCCGGGGACGCCATCGTCGGCTGCCTCGGGGTGGCGCTGCGGCGAGCCACCCTCTTCGACCGGGCTCCTGTGGTCTTCGACTGCGAGCTGGCGTTCACGGTGTGGGGCTTCCTCGGGGGAGCGCCGGAGGACCTGGTGAAGGAGCGCCGGCCACTTTTCCAGTCCGCGGCCCACGACTACTGGTCGCAGCGGACGATCGCCGCCGCCGTGAGGGAGGATGCCCTCCGCCTTACGCCCCTCCAGGTCCGGGAGCGCCTCGGCAGGTGGCGGGAGCTGATAGACACCCGCATCACCGCCAGGCCGCCCAGCGGGCCGGAGCCCCGGCCGGTGGCAAGCGCCGGCGGGGGCACGACCGCGCTTTCCTGATCCGCCGGGGGAGGCGCCCGAAGGGCTGCCCCAGGCTGCCCAAGGCTCGTCTTCCCTGGGTTGCTCCGGGAGGCGCTCGTCCGGGAGGCGCTACGGGTGACGTTCGTCCGGGAGGTCTGTCCGGAGGGCCCGTCTGGCAGGACCGGCCCGGGAGGCCCGTCCGAGAGGTCTGTCCGGAGGGCCCGTGCGGGAGGCCCGTGCGGGAGGCCCGTGCGGGAGGCCCGTGCGGGAGGCCCGTGCGGGAGGCCGTGGCATGCGTTCGGGGGCTGGTCCCTCGGCTTGCTCTTGGCCCTCTTCGTTTCTACTCATATGATTTTACATAGCTTCAGATATCCTTCTGGCGTTGGAAGTCTCTTAGTAGTAATCTGAACGCAGTGGGCGGTTACGACCGTGAACCGTGCGCCACTGTCCAGGTGGTAGCCGGGTCACGGGGGGGCGGCTCGGTCCTTACAGCTTGGCCGCGTCGGCGCGTCGCCGGGAGAGGCACGAGTTGCCGCGGGCCTCCAGGAGCCTCCCGATGCTCAGCGGCTTTCCGTCCGTACCGGCTCTGGAGCCCGCCCGACTGGGGCGCTGGCGGGCAACAGATCGTTAGGGCACCCGCAGGCATGCAGTGGGGCTCTCGCTGAGCCACCTGGTGGCCGAGACCTTGTTGGCGAGTCCCCTGGGGTGCATTTGGCGCGGCCGGACACCGGAATTGGGCCGCTACCCAGATCAACCATCTGCCACAAGCCGCCTATGTGCCGGCTCTGGTCCGGCGCGCCCTGGGAGCAGGCCCTGCTCCTGGGTCCAGTGGCGAGCGGTGGTCAGTCCTGTCCTCGATTTTCGTCCCCAGCGGGTCGATACACAGGAGAAGAATAGCCATGTCCAAGTTCTCATACACGAAGCTGGCGTTGCTTGGGGCCCTCTTTGCCTTCGGCCTCAATCCCTTCGTCGGCGGTAGCCACAGCTCGGGGCGCCAAGCCGGGGCGAGCTCCGACCAACTCGGGCCTCAGTTCCAGCTCGTCTACCAGACCAACTTCTCCCAGCCGGACCCGGCCCATTGGACGCCCACCGACGCGCCATCCGGGCCCCACCACTGGGTCCCGTCCCAGATCTCCTATGGCGGCAACGGCTTGGAGATACACGTGTCCCAGGCCCGCCTGGCCGAGGGAGACTCCACCTGGTACGGCGGGGCCCTCAACTTCCGCCAGGGCCAGACGTACGGGGCCTTCTCGGTTACCACTAGCATCAGCGACGGGGTGACCAAGTGCCTTGCCGCTTTGTGGCCAGATGGCCCCGAGTGGCCTCCCGAGGTCGACTTCCAGGAGCTGTTCGCGGCCTGGCCGCAGAGGACCTGGAACCAGCAGACCGTGCATTACGGGCCCAACGGGGTGAATCACCAGATAGTGAAGCGGGTGGCGGGGCACTACGACCAGCTCCAGACGATCACGGTGGAGTGGACTCCCGATGTCATCACCTACCTTCTCAATGGGCAGGTGACGGGACAGGTGACGGGGTCCGGGGTCGTTCCGCAGGTTCCCATGCACCTCGTGCTGGCCAGCAACGAGCAGATAGCGGACCCTCGGGTCACCCCGACCAACCCCACCACCTATCGGGTCGCCCATGTGGCCATCTACAAGTACGTGTCCCAGCCCCCTTCGACCACAACCACCCAACCGCCCCCCACCACCTCCACGACCTCGCCGCCGCCTCCCCCGGCCCTTTCTCCTGCACCAGGGACGACGGCAGGTGCAGCCCGGGCCGGGAACGGCACCGAGCTGGTGACGGTGACCTCGCCCGGTCGCCGAGTGCAGGCGGCCGTACGGTCCAGGTACGGTGCCTGGCAGCTGCTTCGGGGCCCCGGAGGCGAGGCGGTCGGTGGACCAGCCGCAGTCTCGCTTGGGGATGGGGAATGGGAGGTGGCGGTGCGCGGGCTGGACAACGCCGTGTGGACTGCTACCTATGCCCAGGGCCATTGGTCGTCCTGGCACTCGCTGGGCGGCCGTATCTCGGCTCCGCCGGGCCTTGCTGCATACGGCAGCCATGTGGAGGTCCTGGCAAGGGGTCCCGAGGGCGCCCTGTGGCAGCGGCCGGCGACTGGGGGCGGCTGGTTCTCCCGGGGTGGAAAGGTGGCGGCGGGGAGTGCCCCGTCGGGCACCTTCCCCTGGCCGGGCGACCTGGACGTCTTCGTCCAAGGCGCCAACCACACAGCCTGGGAGTACCGGGGTGCCGGGGCGCGGACCCAGATAGTCAACGTCGGGGCTCCGGCGGGATCTACCATCAGCCAGGGCCCAGCAGCATCGTCGTTCCGCCAGGGCGTGGTCGAGGTCTTCGCCCGCAGCGCCAAGGACAACGAGCTGTGGCACCGGTGGTGGAAGGGCTCGGGAGGCTGGTCGGCCTGGCACCCCCTTGGCGGGAGCCTGACGTCCGGGCCGGCGTCGGCCAGCTACTCCTGGGTACCGAACGGCCAGCCCTACGCCCAGGCCGTCTACGTACTGGGTCAGGACGGCATGGTCTGGACCCGCCCCAGCACCGACGGGGACTGGGGGTCCTGGCAACGGGTGCCTTGAGGCGACGGGTGCTGTCTGCTCTTGGGCCCGGCCCGTCTCGGGGTCTCGGGGTCTCGTGGTCTCGTGGTCTCGTGGTCTCGTGGTCAGGACCGGGTTCCTGGTGGCGGCCGCTCCGGGGGCGGGACAGGGCGGCAATCGGCGAGACGGGGAAGCCAAGCTCCGGGAGGAGTTCCCTTCCGCAGTGCTGAGGGACGGATCCCCGCCATCCTCGTTGTGCAAGGGGTTCCGCGCGTGGTTACCCCCCCAATCTGGGCGGTAACCACGCGCGGATCTGGGACTGCCTTCTTCAGATCCTGGTAGACGGCGCCCGGCAAGGCCGGGGGCTCAGTCTCCGGCCTCAACTGGCTTCCTCTGCCGTCCATGGCGGGGCTCTGCTGGCGCTGGCCCCGGGCGAGTGGCGCGGCTAGCGTTTGAGAAGCGGCCTTTGGTCCCAGGGGGAGTAGGGGGCCCAGGTGGTTGGTGTCCGCATCGCCGGCAGGCGCTGCCTGGCCGGCAGCGGATCAGCAGGACCGGAGGAGATGTTGGGGTCAGGGAGGGACCGGGAGGCAGGCTGGGGGAGACTGCTTAGGCCGCTGGTGCTGGTGGCGGCGCTGGCAGCTGGCGGCGTCGGGCTCGTCGCGTGCGGGTCTGGCACGCGGGTGCCCCGGCCGGTTCGGTCTACCAGCGCCTCGGCTCTTTCGGGAACGGCGAGCACCATGGGTGTTACGACCACTAGGGGCGTGACGACCACCACGGAGTCGCGGGATGAGGTGGTGTTGGAGGCGTGGAAGAGGGATGTGTTGGCGGTCTACAGAGCTGAAGCGGCTCGCCCACCAGCTTACAACTCGCCCCAACTTGGCCGCTATCTCGTAAATCCGAACCTCGACTTTGTAAGGAAGACTCTTCTTAGCTTCAAACTCCGTGGTTGGGCTGGACCAAGGCGTTATGAGGTGTGGCCAGTGAGAGTCAACAGTTTGAAGAAGACGATAGCCATTGTGGAAGGTTGCTCCTGGGACGCCGGAGTAAGAATGGCGTCAGGACAGGCTTCACCCCCCCCATATGGACAGTCTGGCTTCACAAGCTACCGGGCCACACTTATCGCTGATCCTAACAGACCCGCTAGTTGGCGCATCATGAGCTCAACCGGAGGCCCATCAACTGATAAGGCCGGACCATGCAAAGGACTTCACGCACCCTCCTAGTTATCGCCATCGTGAATACGATGGTCTTCGCTATGTCGACATCCAAAGCTTGGGCCGGAGGCATTGACAACAACCATGTCAATCCTGGCGCCTCAGGAAGCACGATCAGTGTGAGCGTGAGCACTGGCACTTCCGCTTCAGGATCTGCGTCCGGATCCGAGGCTGCCTCGATGCGCCCTACCGGGGGCACGACTCCACCACGCTGCAGTTATTACGCGATCTCGGCCCAGCAGGCCGTGACAGTCGGTATCCCGTCTCATAGAGGACAGGGATACTGGGCCTCGGTTTACTGCACCTCGGGGCCCCTACCAGGCAGCTCTGCGGCTCACGCCTTTGCCATAAACACGTCGGGGATGGCCTACAAGGCAGGTGGGTTTAACTACGTGTGGATCTCGACGGGGAGGACACCTTCCGCAAGTCGCCCGTCGGCGCTGCTTCCTAGCCCTCTCGAAGTGGCCAGGGCAGCCGAAGCGAGGGCTCAGCTCCCTCCTCCAGGTCCTCTTCACTTCAATCCCGACGAGATAAACGGCGTAGGGCCTCTCACCATTGTCAACTATTCGACGTGGCTGTGGGTCAACCCAGACATGTGGCGTCCGGTGAGGGTGACAGCTGCGGTAGGTCCTGTCAGGGCGACGGTGACGGCTCGGCCCACCTTTGTGACTTGGGACATGGGTGACGGTCATAGCGTTGTCTGTGACGGGCCAGGCCTGGCTTGGTTCCCTGGTGAGGTCAGCAGTCCTTGCACTTACTCGTATCGCCACAGCGCCCGCAGGCTCACAGTCACTGCCACGGTGTCCTGGTCGATCGGCTGGCACTCGACACTTGGCCAGAGTGGGACCTTTCCGGCCCTCAGAACGTCTTCCTCGGCACCCCTATCCGTGACGCAGGTGGAGACGGTGAACACGCCGGGCTAGCTGACAGCTGGCCGCTGCACCACTTCAACCTGGCCAGGTTGGGTCAGAGAGGGCGCCGCTAGGCGCATACAGTTGCCCCCAGCGGCTTTCGCCTGGTACATGGCGGCGTCCGCAGCCCCGAGGAGAGCCTCGAGGTCCAGCCCATCCTCCCCCCAGACAGCCAACCCTACGGACGCGGTCACTCGCACTCGACAACCGTCACCTGGCAGCGGACAGGACATCTTGGCCAGCTGGTCTCTTATTCGCTCACCGACAGCAGCGCCGGTCTGGCGGTCGGCACCTACCAGGAGAACGGTGAACTCCTCACCCCCGAAGCGAGCGACCAGGTCACCGGGCCGGACACTAAGTCGGAGCGTGTCGGCAACTGCCGCAAGCACAGCATCGCCGGCGAGATGCCCATGGTGGTCGTTGATGATCTTGAAGCGATCCAGGTCCACGACGAGCACGGATACAGCCAGACCTACCCGTTGCGCCCGGGCAACAGCCCGACCAGCTTCCTGGCGCCAGTAGGCCGGATTAGCTAGCCCTGTCTTAGAGTCTGTACGTACTGCTTCCACGAGGTGGGTGTAAACAAGAGCTCGCTGCAAGAGCAGTATCGGTGCTAGTGCCACCACGACCAGGAAGGGAGATAGGGACCAGGCAACGGCGAGAACGATGCCTGCGCAGACATCGACGATGTTGAGTGCCCAGCCTTCTCGATCTCCGATCAACGCCTTCCAAGGTGTGGCCGGAGCTACCTTGCGGATAATTCCGATTATCAGCACCTTGTTAATAAGGAGGTAAACGAGTCCCGCCGTTGCCAGAGCAACGAGTTCGCGATTGGAGCCCAAGCCCGTTAGGCCTACCCGAGAGAGAGGGGGTGCTATGGCGTCATGTGCTAGGGCCGCTCCTGCGGCTGTGAGTATGAACATTGCGGTGTTGAACACACGCTTTACAAGAGGTAGACGGTTCACCCGGCCTTCGATCAGGCCATAGGCTGCGATTGGCAGGAGAGCACCAAAGGCAGGAGGCAGCACTATGGCCGCGGGGAACACGCAAGCTGCGAGGAGGTCATGGTAGGGACGGTTGCTCTGTCGGTGAGTTGCTCCGACTCGGCGGAAACTCTCGACGCTCACAACCGCGCAGCCTGCGAAGACCCCAAAGGCAACACAGTCAGCAGGTCGCCAGGTAACCGTGCTGACCAATAGCCCAAGGATCAGAAGAGCAAGGGCGTCTACTGCGAGCACGTAGCGTCTAGCCCGGGGCGGTAGTCGCAAGAAGTTGTGCGGACGGAGCCGACGGGGCCCGCCCAACGGGTTCTTCACAGCACACCGACTGTAGCCGAGGAGTGGCTGCGAGAGGTGGGGAAGTTGAGGCAGACTAACGGCAAGCTGGGATTCCCGGCGAGGGGAGGTGAGGCAGCATGACAGTCCATAGTGAGTCTTGGGGCTAGGCAAACCGGGGCCCCGCCCTGGGCGCCCCTGTAGCCCGACAAACCTGGTATCGGCACAACTGGCTCCTTCCTAACGGGCGCCGGCACCAAACAGATGCCTGGGGTAGTGTGTGCAGTGCTGAACGTGACAGTCGTGGGTAGGTCGCGCCTCGAAACGAGCCGGCGCCACGTCCCTGGGTGGCTGTAGGGGCCCGGACGGTGCAGAGAACCGCTCGGGCCCTCCCCGGCCCCCGATGGGCGAGGCGGTCCAAGCGTCAGCCCGACCAGCCGGGCGAAAGGGGCTCGAGTGCCCGCACGCCGACGCGTGGCCTCTCCGGTGTTCACCTTGGCCTGCATGGGGGGTTGAAACTCCCCTTGCTGGCCATGAGATGGGCTGAGATCTGCAAGGGTGTGCTGCCGGCCCGAGCCGTCAGTTGGGGAGGGGATAGCGCAGAAGGGTCCTTCCCCGGTCCCGTAAGGCTCCCGCCCGTACCGGGCCCTACCAGGCACCCTGCCCCTACCAGGCCCCCAGCCCGGACCAGAGGGGGGCGGACCATGAGCAGGGGTGGCCCGCTCAGGAGAGGGGCCGGGGCCTACGTGGGGCGCCCTTGGTCCAGGACTGGGCCTCTGACCCGCGCCGTGGAGAACGGTGCTCACGGAATTCCCCCCTTCGGTGACTCCCCGTCAGCCCATGATAGGCCGCCCAGTGGGGGTGTGCCCAGCGGCTGGCCTCAGCTCCTCGGCACCTGGGACCAGGGGAGGTCCCGGTCCACGCGGGGCTCGCCGGGCAGTCCGAGGACCCGTTCACCCAGGATGTTCCTCATGATCTCGGACGTCCCGCCCTCGATGGAGTTGGCCCGGGACCGCAGGAAGGTCCTGGGGATGTCGCCGCCCCAGGCCAGGCCGGCCTCCCCGGGGCGGGTCATGTCGTAGCTGGAGTAGAGCATCCCCTCAGAGCCCAGCATGTCGAGGCAGCACTCCCATATGTCCTTGTTGAGCTCGGCGTAGGCCAGCTTTCCCACCGAACCCTCGGGTCCTGGCGTGCCGGCTCGGCGGAGCTGGGCGGCCCGGAGGTTCGTGAGCCGGTACGCCTCGGCCCGAACCCAGAGCTTCACGAGGCGGTCTCGCATCACGGGGTCGCCTCCCCCCCGTTCCCGCCAGATACGCACCGCCTCCCCTATGGGCCCGGCCCCTCGGGGCATGACGTTCCCCCCAATCGACACCCGCTCGTTCATGAGGGTGGTGATGGCCACCCCCCACCCCTCTCCGACTCCCCCCAGCCGCTCGGAGTCAGGGATGCGGACGTCGGTGAAGTACACCTCGTTGAACTCCGCCTCACCGGTTATCTGGCGCAGGGGCCGCACCTCCACGCCGGGAGCGCCCATGTCCACCACGAAGTAGGTGAGCCCCTTGTGCTTGGGCTGGTCCGGGTCGCTGCGGGCCAGGAGGAGCCCCCACTTGGCCACGTGAGCCAAGGTCGTCCACACCTTCTGCCCGTTCACGACCCAGTCCTCCCCGTGGCGCACGGCACGGGTGGCGAGGGAGGCCACATCGGAGCCGGCTCCAGGCTCGCTGAACAGTTGGCACCAGATCTCCTCGCACGTGAACAGGGGTCGCAGGTACCGCTGGCGCTGCTCGTGACTGCCATGGGCCAGCACGGTCGGAGCCGCCATGCCGATGCCTATCGGGTTGCGCAGCCAGTTGGAAGGGGCGCCGGCCCGTCTGAGCGTCCGGTCCACCTCCTCCTGGAGCGAGCGGGACGCACCCAGGCCGCCCAAGCCCTCCGGGTGGTGGACCCAGGCCAACCCGAGGTCGAACTGGGCCCCCCAGAACTCCGGGGCGGCAGTGGAGCGAGGGTCGTGCTCGGCCAGCAGCTGCGCCAAGCTTTCCTGCACCAGGGCCCTCCCGGTGTCCGTCGCGGCTGTCATCGGCGCCTCCCTCTTGACTGCCCGGTCAAGGGTAGCGCCCGGTGCTTCCGTCTCGAGGCCGACGGCAGTGGCCTGCCCGGCGGGGCCAACATGGAGCGTGAGGAGGTGGGTTCCATGCGGTTCTATGTCGGGCCTCGGTGGCTGAAGATCAGCTTTGGCCGGGGTGGGGCACGCCTGGGGGTGGGGCCGTGGTGGGCGCGGACATGGTTGGGTGGGAAGAAGCGGCGTCGCCGCCGCCGGCCGGGCAGGAGGTAGAGGGGGCATCACCCTGACTGCCCCGTGACCGCACAGGTGGGCGGTTGCCGCCCTTCGTGGGTGGGCACGGGGGTCGAGCGAAGACGGGGCTGTTTCGCCCTTCATCCGGTGGAAGGATGTAGGCATGCAAGACATCACCCTGTCTGAGGAGCAGCGCCAGTTCCGTGCTTCGCTGCGACAGTTCTGCGAGGACAAGATCGCCCCCCGGGCGGCCGAGGTCGACCGGGCGGGGGAGTTCCCCTGGGACAACTTCCACGCCTGCGTGGCAATGGACCTCCCCGCAATGGGCGTGCCGGCCGAGTACGGAGGGGTCGGGGCCGACCATGTGACCCAGGCCATAATGATCGAGGAGCTGGCCAGGGTATGCGCCTCCACGAGCCTGATGATGCTGATCTCCAAGCTGGGCATGATCCCGGTCATCTGGTGGGGATCCGAGGAGCTGAAGCAGCGCTACCTCCCCCGGGTGGCCAGTGGTGAAGCCCAGGCCAGCTACTGCCTGTCGGAGCCAGATGCAGGCTCGGATGTGGCCTCAATGAAGGCGCGGGCCGTTAGGGACGGCGACTCCTATGTGATCACAGGTACCAAGTACTGGATCACCAATGCCGGCATCTCCGACACCTATACCGTGTTCGCCAAGACGGATCCGGCGGCTGGGCACCGCGGTATCTCCTGCTTCCTGGTCGAGAAGGACTGGGGGGTGCAGGTGACCAAGCTGGAGGAGAAGCTCGGGGTGCGGGGAAGCCCTACAGGCGAGATCCTGCTCGACGGGGTACGGGTCCCGGCGGCCAACCGCATCGGTGATGAGGGCCAGGGGTTCTACATTGCCATGGGGACCCTGGACAGGAGCAGGCCCACGATCGGGGCGCAGGCGGTGGGAATAGCCCAGGGCGCCATCGACTACGCCAGCGCCTACATGCGTAGCCGCCATCAGTTCGGACGGCCCATTGCTGAGTTCCAGGGCCTGCAGTTCATGCTGGCCGACATGGCCATGAGGACCGAAGCTGCTCGGGGCCTCGTGTACAAGGCCTGCACCCTCATTGACGAGGGAGCAGGCCCCGAGGAGCTGTCCATGGCGGGGGCCATGGCGAAGTGCTTTGCGTCGGACACCGCCATGTCGGTCACCACCGATGCGGTACAGATGCTGGGTGGTTATGGCTACACGAAGGACTTCCCGGTGGAGCGGATGATGCGGGACGCCAAGATCACCCAGATCTACGAGGGGACCAACCAGGTGCAGAGGATGGTGATTGCCAAGCGGCTCCTCAAGTGAGGGGGCAGGGGCCCTGCCCCGAGAGCCGGCGCCCGCCGAGCACCCCTCAGGGGGCTGGCGGCACCCCATCCGGGCCCGCCGCCCCAGCCCCGTGCGGGCACTGCTTCGTCCCCCATACGGCCGACGTGGCGTTCGAGGCCTGGGGGCCGACGGTGCCGGCCTGCCTGGAGGAGTGCGTCCGGGCCTTGGCCGGGGTGTTCGTGGAGCGCCGGCCCGCTAGCGGACCAGGGCCGGGACCGGCCGGGGAGCCCGTCCACCTGGACCCGGCGCCCCTCGAGGAGCAGCTGGTGAACCTGCTGGAGGAGGTGATCTACCGGGTCGAGGTGAGCGGGCAGGTCGCTCTCGGGGCCCAGGTGGAGGAAATGGCTGGCGGCGGGCTCCAGGTCCGGCTGGAGACGGTGCCCGTGAGCGAAGTGGAGCTGATCGGGGCTGTCCCCAAGGCTGTGGCGTGGCACCAGCTGTCGGTGCGCCAACAGGATGGCCGTTGGGTGGCCAGGGTCACCTTGGACGTGTGACCCAGGCATGGTGGAGGAGCTAACCCTTGACTACACCTAGAGGACGCAGACGGGCTACCAGGCGGGCCAGGCCGGCGCCGGCGCAGGCCTCCACCACGGCGTCCACGTCCTTGTAGGCCTCAGGGGCCTCTTCAGCGAGGCCGCGCTCCGATGCTCCCCGCACGGCAATGCCCCTTGCCTCCAGTTGGCGGCGCAGCTTGGGCCCGGAGGTCTGGCGCAAGGCCTGGTGGCGCGAGAGCCGCCGGCCCGCACCGTGGCAGGCGGAGGCGAAGGCCGGTCCTCCCGGGGCTCCGGCCAGCACCCACGAAGCCGTGCCCATGGATCCCGGCACCAGGACCGGCTGGCCGGCACCGGCCAGGTCTGGAGGGAGCTCGGGGTGGCCGGGGGGTAGGGCCCGGGTGGCTCCCTTGCGGTGGACACAGAGGCGGCGGCCTCCATGCTCCTCGATCTTGGCCAGGTTGTGGGAGACGTCGTAGATGAGGTGGAGGTCCCCATCCCCCACCACTTGGTCGAAGGCCCGGCGAGCCGCCTCACCGAGGAGCTGTCGGTTGGCCCGGCCGTAGTTGGCAGCGGCAGCCATGGCCCCCAGATAGGCCCGGCCCTCGGCGGACTCGAGGGGCACGCAGGCCAGTTGCCTGTCGGGGACCGAGATCCCGTACCGGGCCATGACCTCCTCGAACCGTCGCACGTGATCGGAGCACACCTGGTGGCCGAGGCCCCGGGAGCCGCTGTGGATGAGGACGCACACCCGGCCCTGGCCGAGTCCGAAGGCGGCCGCCAGTTTCTCGTCGTGCACCTCGTCGACGACCTCAACTTCAAGAAAATGGTTACCTGAGCCGAGGCTCCCTATCTGGTGCAGCCCCCGGTCCATGGCCCTCCGGCTGATGCCGGCCAGGTGAGCTCCCTCCATGACCCCGCGGTCCTCACAGCGCTCGAGGTCCCTGGCCTCTCCATGGCCGGCCTCAACGGCATAGCGCGAGCCCCCCAGGAGGAGGTCCTCGAGCTCGGCCGGTCCCTTGAGCCGCCATACCCCAGACCCCCCGAGCCCCCTTGGAACTCCCCTGTCCAGGGCGTCCATCAGGGCAGGGAGCCGGGGAGCGATCTCCTCGGCGGGGTGGGAGGACACCAGCAGCCTCACGCCGCAGGAGATGTCGAAGCCCACTCCCCCTGGCGAGACCACGCCTCCCCGCTCGGGGTCGGTGGCGGCCACCCCGCCGATGGGGAACCCGTAGCCCCAGTGGAGGTCGGGCATGGCGAAGGACGCCTCGACCACCCCGGGCAGGCAGGCGACGTTGGCCACCTGGGTCAGGGCCTGGTCCCCGACCAGGTCGGGCAGGATGCGCCTGCTGGCAAAGACCACCCCGGGCACGGCCATGTCCCCCCGGCGCTCGATCCGGAACCGGTAAGGGCCCTCCTCCACGAGGTCGAGTTCCATGGGCCCAGTCCTATCGCGCCGCCGCCGGACTGCGAAGAAGTAGCCTTTGGTGACGTCCTTCTGCTGTCCCTCAGTAGCACGAAGGGCACTCTTTGACGTAAGATGGAGTGATGGAGGCGGTGGTGGCGCCCCGGGCCATAGCCCGGTTGCTCCGGGAGCTGGATCCTGATTCGGTGGAGGAGTTCGCCACGGGCCTCTCGCTTCCCCTGCAACGCCTGCTCGACGGACACTGGCACCACGACCGGGAGGCCCTCGCCGATGGCCTCGAGGGGTTGGTCACCTACCTCAACAGCTGGCGCCTCAGCTTGGCCGTGGCCTCCCACTCCGCGGTGCAAGACCAGATCCGAGAGGCGCGGGAGCGGTGGAGCCACGGCCGGACCAGATCCATGCGGGTGGATGAGCTGGCCGCCGCAAGCCGCCGGGGGGAGGAGCGGAGGCACCGGCCTGAGCTGCTCCCTGCCGTGGAGCTGTAGGTGTGGTAGAGGCTTACGGCGTCCAGTCGAGCTCGGCCTGGCGGATAGCCGACCCGGCCGGGCTGCTCCAGGACGGGTTGGCCCGCATGGCCCCTGAGGTGCGCCAGGATGTCCTAGGGGCACTGGGCCGCCTGGTCGCGGACCCGGTGGAGGGAGCAGGGGTCGAGGTCCAGCCCCTGAGGGGGCTGGAGGCTCGGCGCCAGCCCGGGGCCCACCTGGCGGTGCTCCCCCATGGCTACTGCATGACCTACACGCCCATCGAGCGGGCCGCACCCATACCCGGAGGGCGAGTCGTGAGGGTGGAGTCCCTCTTCCGGGTGGTGGGAGACACCGGGTCCTAGGTCCGGGTCCCGGACGGCAAGCCCTAAATCGCTTTCGCCGTCGCGGCCCGCTCGTATCCTTGCCCCGTGACCTGTGCCGCTTGTGGGAGCGACCTCCAGCCGGGGGACCGGTTCTGTCGTCGTTGCGGCGCGCCCCGGGACGCCGGGTCGGTGCAGACCCAGGAGCGCAAGATGGTCACGGTCCTCTTCGCTGACCTGGTCGACTTCACCCACCTCGCCAGCCGCCTCGACCCCGAGCGCATGCGGGACCTCCAGGCAGCCTTCTACGAGTCCGCCAGCAGGGAGCTGCTGGCCCTCCGGGGGCAGCCCGAGAAGTTCATCGGCGACGCCGTCATGGCTGTGTTCGGCCTCCCGAGGGCCCACGAGGACGATGCCCTCCGGGCGGTGCGGGCCGGCCTCGTCATCCAGGCTCGCACGAGCCGGCTGGCCCGCGAGCTGGACCTGGACGGGGAGCTTCTCGAGGTCAGGGTGGGGATCGAGTCGGGCATAGTCGCCTCGGGGACGGGCCCGGGGGGCCAGCTCCTCGTCACCGGGCCGGCCGTCAACGCGGCTGCCCGTCTCCAGGCCGCCGCCCGGCCCGGGGAGGTGCTCATCGGGGCCACCACCTACCAGCTGACCCTGCGGTCCATCTCGGTGGGGGAGGAGCGCAAGGTGGCCGCCCACGGGTTCGACGAGGACCTTGTCGCCTACCCCGTGGAGTCACTGAGTGCCCGCTCCGTGCGCCGCACCATCCCGCTGGTGGGCCGGCGAGCCGAGATGGACCTGCTGCGGACCACCCTGGCCAGGGTGAGGACGACCCGCCGGCCACACCTCTTCACCATCGTGGGCGAGCCCGGCATCGGCAAGTCCCGCCTGGTTGAGGAGCTGGTGGCTGGGCTCGAGGAGCCCTCCACTGCCATGGTGGGCCGGATCCTGCCCCCGGACTGGGGCAGCAGCTTCTCTTCCCTGAACGAGATGGTGAAGGCGCTGGCAGGGGTAGGACAGGGTGCCCCTGCGGAGCAGATACGCCGGGCCCTGGAGGCGGTGCTGGAGGGATGCTGCGACCCCACCGAGGCCGAGGCGACGGCGGCCCGGCTGGCCTTCTCCCTGGGCAGAGAGCCGGGGGCGCCTCCCGGCCCCGATGGCACCCGGCGGGCCGACCGGGGAGCTGAGACCGGTGGCGGGCCCGAGCGGACGCAAGGGGGATATGACGAGTCCGTGTTCGTCCAGGAGGTACAGACGGGCTTCCTCGACCTGGTGAAGAGCCTGTCCCGCCGGGCCCCTGCAGTGGTGGCCTTCGATGGCGTCGAGCAGGCCGAGCCGGCCTTGCTGGACCTGATAGAGCGCCTGGCGGCTCGGACCCCTCTCGGCCCTCGGCCGGTCCTGGTGGTGGCTACCGGCCGGCCCGAGTTCCAGGAGTCGAGGCCGGCGTGGGGGGGAGGCGCGGAGAGCCACACCACTATCCGCCTCGAGGCGCTCGACGCCGAGGAGAGCATGGACCTGGCCCGCCAGGCGGGCGGAGGGCGATTGGACAACGAGACCGCGGCCCGGGTCGCGGTCCGGGCCGGGGGTAACCCCTTCTTCATCGTCGAGATCACGGGCATGCTCCTCCGAGGGGAGGAGGCGGTGACCCTCACGGGGCAGGAGGAGCTTCCACCTACGGTCCAGGCCGTGGTGGCAGCCCGTCTGGACAGCTTGCCTGCAGGCCTGCGGGAGCTGGTCCGCCGGACCTCGGTCTTCGTGACTTCCTTCGACATGAACGAGCTGGCCTTGGTGGCCCCGGCTGCGTCCGAGGATGACCTGCGGGCCCTCGAGGAGGCAGAGATCCTCGTCCGAGACGAGCGCGGCCAGTGGAGGTTTCGGCACCAGACAGTGCGCGATGTGGCCTATGCGGGCCTCACCAAGAGAGAGCGGCTGCGGCTGCACCTTCAGGTGGCTGACGGCCTGCTCGCCGCCGGGCGCCGGTCCTCCTGGGTGGCCACCCACCTGGAACGGGCGGCCTGGGCCTCCCTCGACCTGGACCCCAACGACCGCAGCCTCGCCGAGCGTGCCGCCGAGGCCCTGGCGGAGGCCGGCGACCTGGCCCGGCGGCGCATGGAGAGCCGGGCTGCCGTCAAGCTCTACCAGAGGTCCCTGGCTCTGTCCGGGCCCCCCGAGACTTGGGGTGCCCGAGAGGCGCGGGTGCTCGCCGGTCAGGGGGAGGCCTGGTACTGGCTGGGCGAGTACGAGGAGGCCCGCTCGGCGCTCAACCAGGCGGTCGAGCTGGCTGAGCGGGTGCACGACGACTGGTCCCTCTCGGCGGCCCTGCGGTTCCTTGGCGACATTCTCGTCAATGCCGAGGGACGCCTCGACGAAGCCCAGGAGACCCTGGACCGGGCCCTGGCCGCCGCCGAGCGCACGGGAGACCAGCGGTCGATCACCCGGACGCTGCTGTTCGCCGGATGGGTGCCCTGGGCGCGCAACGACTTCGACCGGGCCGAGGAGATATGGACCAGGGCCTTGGAGATGGCTCGGGGCTCTGAGGACCGATGGGCTCAGATCCGGGCTCTTACCTCCATGTCGGTCTCGGCCTCGGACCACGGCGACTTCGACCGGGCCGGGCAGTGGGCCCGCCAGGCCATGGACCTGGCGACCGATCTGGGTGACCGGTTCAGCACGGCTGTGGCCACCGTCCAGCTGGGTCGGTCCCTGGCCGACAACCACCGCGCCGAGGAGGCTCTCTCCTACTTCGACCGGGCCATAGCGGTGTTCAAGGACCTGGGCTCACGCTGGGAGTACGCCGACGCCTTGCGCACCAGAGGCGTGGCGTTGGAGGAGCTTGGCCGCCTGGACGAGGCCGAGGCCGCCCTCCAGTCTGCCCTGCGGGTCTCCCAGGATCTGGGCGAGCGCCTGCTCAGCCGGTGGACCCTGTTGGCTCTGGCGCGGGTGGCCGAGCGGCGCGGGGACCTCTCGCTGGCCGAGGAGCGCCGGCGGCAGGCCGGTGAGCAGGTGAGCCCGGCCAGCGGTCAGCACCCGGCCATGGCCGGGAGCGGTCGTTGAGAGGGTGCCGGGCTCCCCGCACCCGCTTGCGCCCCCTGCCGGCGCAACTGCCGGTGCACCTCGGTAGGCTGGGATGGTGATCCTGGCCCTCATAGCCGTCGTCATCATCCTCTTCGTCGTCCTCCCCCTGGGTGCGGGCCTGGCCCTATCGGCCATCATCAACGCCATCGTCGTCGGCCTCGTCATCGGCGCCCTGGGGCGCCTGGTGATCCCCGGGCGCCAGGCCATCGGGCTGGTGGCCACCTTCTGCCTCGGCCTCATCGGCGCCATCGTGGGCCGCTTCATCGGCCATGAGATCCATATCAACGCCATCCTCACCACCTTGGTGGAGATCGGGGTGGCTGCCGTGCTGGTGGCCTGCTACGCGGGCTGGGGTGACTGGGGCCGGCGCCGGCTGGGAGGCCGGCGCAACCGGGGTTATCTCGGGCCCCCTCGGACCAGCCGCCAGTAGCGCCCGGGCTCTCCTCGGACCGGGGCCCCCGGGGTGGCTGCGCCTGGCCGCCCGCACCGCCCCGGGTGATTTGTGCCCTGGGCGCTAGGCGGCTCGCCGGCTTCGCTGCTCCACGGCCAGGGCGTCCTGTGCCGGGGCAAACCCTTCGGACCGCCGGCCGACGAAGGCGGTTGAAGCGACCACCACTCCCATGATCGCGAACAGGAGCCCGGCGTTGGGGTCAGTGGCCTGCCCGGTATAGATCTGGCCCATCCCCTGACCGAGCACCCACATGGCGAGGCCCAGGCTGGCGCCCGTGCACCCGGCCAGGACCCGCAGCCATCCCCGGCGCAGCGCCAGAAGGCCAATGAGTGCCTCGAGGACGGCCAGCCCGGCCACGGCGGCAGCCCCGGAGCCGGTCACCCAGCCAGCGGCGGCATGGTCCCAGCTTGCCAACCACGCCGGGCCGCCCGCTGCCGCCCCAGCCAAGGTCTGGGCCAGCCCCCCGGCGGTGGCCTGGCCCGGCAGGGACTGCAGGACGGCACCGCCTCCCCACAGGACCGCCCAAGCCGGCACGATCAGGCGCCGGGGTGGGCAGGCGCTCCCCCCCGCCCCCCGGAGAGGGGCGGGGAGCAGCCGGCCCGGGGTGCCAGCAGGCTCGGCCCGGGGCCAGGCCGCCACGGAGAGGAGAACGTAGAGAAGGGCGGCTCCCGGAGCGCCGGCGAGGAGGCTCGTGTGGGCTCCCGTTACCCCGCCCAGCCCCTCGCCCAGGAACCAGACCCCGGTCCCCCAGGCGATGGAGCCGGCCAGAGCCAGCCGAACCAAGGGCCGGGCAAGGAGCCCGGCCCCGATGGCCAGCTGGATGGTGGCGAAGGCGGCGTCAGCGATGACGTGATGGGATGCGATGAGCCCTGCCTCCCAGTGGAGGGGTGCGGCGACGAAGGCCGCCTGGCCGATGGCGGCCGGGGCGATGACCTGGGTGGCGAAGCCCCTTCCGAACATGAAGGGCTGCAGCTGCAGGGCACCGTCGAGGAGCCAGAGGACCCCCAGGGCCAGCTGAATGTGCCGGCGGTTGACGCTCACGGGGCCTCCTCGGAGATGTTGGCGGGGTGTGCCGGGCGCTTGGTCTTCGATGCCCGGGGAGGTAACGGATGCCAGGGCGCAACCCTTTCCCGGTCCTGCCCCGGCTGAGCACCCGGGTCATCCGGGAGGGCCACCGGCTCCGTAGGTGAGGGTGAGCATGGCAGGGCACAGAGAGCTCGCTCCTGGCCCTGGCTCACCCACAGAGCCCAAGGAGGGAGCACAATCAGATGAAGACCAAGCGAAACGTGATAGGCGCGTCGATGGTGGGCCTCGGCACGCTGGGGCTGGCCCTCGGTGCGCCCGGGATGGCCCTGGCCCAGGGAAGCGGGTCCACCACTTACCAGGCCAACCTCCAGCCGGTACCCCTCAACACTCCCCCGGGAGCGGCGAGCGGCACGCTGACGCTGGTGCTGACGGGCAACCAGGCCAAGATCACCGAGAACGTCCAGGGGCTGGGGGCCACCTTCGACGGAGCGCCCTTCCCCCATGTGCAGCACATCCACGGGGACGCCCAGGGGGTGTGCCCCACGGCCGCGGCCGACACCAACCACGATGGGGTCATCTCCACGGTGGAGGGCCTGCCGTCCTACGGCAAGATCCTCACGACCCTTTCGGTGAGCGGGTCAACAGCGCCCTCGGCCGGCACCGACGTTAAGATCGCCCCCACGGGCTCGAGCTTCAGCTACAGCCGGACGATCACCTTGGATCAGGCGACGCTCAACAGCATCAAGGACAACAACGCGGTGATCGTCGTGCACGGGCTGAACCCCGCCAACGCTCCTGCGGCCTCGCTCAAGGAGAAGAGCCCTCTCGTGCCCTCCCTCCCGCTCGCCGCCACCGCTCCGGCGCTGTGCGGGAAGCTGGTCGTCTCCCAGATGACCGCCATGCCGAGCGCGGCTCCCCAGACCGGTGGGGGATCGACGGCTGGCCTGCAGGACGGTGGCCTGCTCGGGGCGGGCGGTGCCCTCGTCCTCGGCGGCGCTGGCCTCCTCGCCTACAGGCGGCGGCTCGCCTAGCCCCCGCCGGGCTCCCTGCCGGAGCTACCCGTGAAGCTTGGCGCCCAGGGCCCCGCGGGGCCCTGGGCTCCGTCACCCAGAAGGACCGAGATGGCATTTCACTTGGAGCGGCACAGGGCGGCCCTGGTCCCATGGGGCTCGGGCGGGGGCCGGCGGGGGGAGGGCCGGCTCAGCCGGAAGGGTCCGGTACGGCCGCTGTGAAGCGCAACTGGCAGGCGGCGGACGACACCATGCTCGTCATCGCCATCGGGCGCTGGAAGGAGGAGGCCCTCGCCGAGGCCTACAGGCGCCACGGGGGAGCGGTCTACTCCCTGGCAAGGAAGGTTCTCGGCGAGCAGCTCTCCGCCGAGGAGGTGACCCAGGACGTCTTTTTGCGCCTCTGGGAGGAGCCGGAGCGCTTCGATCCCGGGAGGGGCTCCCTTCGGGCCTACCTTCTCACCCAGGCCCATGGGCGGGCCGTGGATCGCCTCCGCCAGGACACGGCCCGTTGGGAGCGCCAGGTCAAGCAGGCCCGGCTCACCGCCCAGGCCGGGTATGACCTGGAGGAGGAGGTATGGGATCTCACCATGGCTGAAAGGGTGAAGGAAGCCCTGGCCGGCCTCTCCGACGGCGAGCGGCGCGCCATCGAGCTCGCCTACTTCGGCGGCCACACCTACCGGGAGGTCGCCAGCCTTCTCCAGGAGCCCGAGGGCACCGTCAAGAGCAGGATCCGATCCGGGCTCCGGCGCATGCACGTCAGCCTGGTCGCTGCCCGGGGGGATTCCTGATGGACCACGACGAGGTTCAGCAGCTCCTCGGCGCCTACGCCCTGGACGCCGTGGACCCCGACGAGGCCGAGGCGGTGCGGGATCACCTGTCATCGTGCCCGAGATGCCGCGACGAGCTCGCCACCTACCGCCTCGCGGCCGCCGCCCTGGGCCCGGCCGGGGGGGATGCACCTCCGGGGGTCTGGGACCGCATCGCCGGCAGGCTCACCGACTCTCCGCCTCCTCTGCGGCTCGTGCGCCCGCCAGCGGCCCGCCGGAGCCGCTGGGCGTCTTGGGGCGCTCGGGTGGGGGCGGCCGCCGCTGCCGCCGCCATCGCCTTCCTGGGGTGGGACGTGTCGCACCTGGACGCCAGGTTGGGCAGGCTGCAAGCGGCGGTGTCCAGGTCGGGAGTGGCCCAGGCGGCCGGGGCGGCTGCCCTCGCCCCTGGCAGCCGGCGGGTGGAGCTGCGGTCATCGACGTCGAGGCTGCAGGCGGTGGTGGTGATCCGTCCCAACGGCCAGGGCTTCCTCGTCTCCACCACCCTCCCGCCGCTCCCGCCGGGGCGCACCTACCAGTTGTGGGGCCTGTCAGGGACCCGTCTGGTCTCCCTTGGCCTGCTGGGGCGGGCGCCCGCCCCCTCTGCCTTCCGGGTGGGAGGGGGGACCCGGGCCCTCATGATCACCGCCGAGCCGGCCGGGGGCGTCAGCGCTCCTGACACGCCGGTCCTGGTGCGGGGGGCGCTCAGCACCACCTAGGAGGTGCCCGGGCCCGCCGGCGGCAGGACGCAGGGCCGGCGCAACAGCTCGTGGAACACGAGCAGGGTCTCGGTGCTCTTGACCCCGGGCACGGTCTGCAGCCGCTCGAAGACGAGGTCGCGCAGCTGGGCCATGTCCTCCACCCGCACCAGGAGCACGAGGTCCTCCGCTCCGGTCACGAGGGCCGCCCACTCGATCTCCTCCATGCGCTGCAAGGACGTGGCCAGCTGGCGCCAGCGCATCTGGGCTCCGCTCACCAGGATGAGGGCAGCTATCCCGAGGCCGGCGGCAGCGGGGTCGACATCGATGGTGAAGTTCCGGATGACCCCTGCCTCCCTCAGGCGCTGCAACCGGTTGTAGGCGGTGGCCCGGGCCACGTTGGCCCGGGAGGCCAGCTCGGCCACGGGGAGACGGCCATCGTCGCGCAGCAGGTGGAGCAGGGCCCGGTCCACGCCGTCCAGGGCCAGGCTCGGTCCCTTTTCGTCCCTTCGACTGGACACCATGTATACAAGATAGGGTTATTGCTTCACAAGACGTCCACAGTGTTGCCCTGGAGGTGAGCACGCCGCTCCGGGGCGGCCAGGATATGGGGGGAGAGACGGAGCAAGGAGGAAGCCATGAGCACCACCAGCCCCGAGGCCACCCACACCACGACGGGCGGGGATGCCTTCCCGGTCAAGCGCATGGATGCCGTGGTGTTCGCCGTTGGCAATGCCCGACAGGCGGCCCACTTCTACTCCAGCGCCTTTGGCATGTCCTGTGTCGCCTACTCCGGCCCCGAGACGGGGGCCCGGGACGTGGCCTCCTATGTGCTGCGCTCAGGAAGCGCCACCTTCGTCCTGCAGGGGCCGGTCCGCGCCGGGACGCCCCTTGGGGACCATGTCGCCCGCCATGGCGACGGCGTGGTGGACCTGGCCATCGAGGTGCCCGATGTCGAGCACGCCTGGCGCTACGCCCTCGAGCAGGGGGCGACGGGCCTGGAGGAGCCCACGGTCCTCGAGGACGAGCACGGCAAGGTGGTGCGGGCCGCCATCGCCACCTACGGCGAGCCCCGCCACTCCCTGGTGGACCGCTCCAACTACAGCGGCCCCTACCTGCCCGGCTATGTGGCCGCTGCCCCCATCGTGACCCCCCCGGAACGCCCCTGGTTCCGGGCCATCGACCACTGCGTCGGCAACGTCGAGTTGGGCAGGATGGACGAGTGGGTGGACTTCTACCACCGCGTCATGGGCTTCACGAACATGAAGGAGTTCGTGGGTGAGGACATCGCCACCGAGTACTCGGCCCTCATGAGCAAGGTGGTGGCCGACGGCTCCCGAAAGATCAAGTTCCCCTTGAACGAGCCCGCCCCTGGGAAGCGCCGGAGCCAGATAGACGAGTACCTCGAGTTCTACGGCGGCCCCGGTGTCCAGCACATCGCCCTGGCCACCCCGGACATCGTGGGCGCCGTGCGGGCTATGAAGGCCGCCGGCGTGGAGTTCCTGGAGACCCCGGACACCTATTACGACGAGCTGGGCTCCTGGGTAGGGGAGACCCGTGTCCCCCTGGAGGCGCTGCGCCGCCTGCGGATACTGGCCGACCGCGACGAGGACGGCTACCTGCTGCAGATCTTCACCAAGCCGGTGCAGGACCGCCCCACCGTCTTCTTCGAGCTGATCGAGAGGCACGGGTCGATGGGCTTCGGCAAGGGCAACTTCAAGGCGCTCTTCGAGGCCATCGAGCGGGAGCAGGCCCGCCGTGGCAACCTCTGACCAGGTGACGAGGACTGGGGCCGAGCCGGTGGCGGGTCCTCGCCTCCGGCCGGCCCTGGAGGGCCTGCCCGCCTACCGCCCGGGCCGGTCCCGGGCCGGGGCCATAAAGCTCTCGTCCAACGAGTCCCCCTACGGGCCCCTGCCCGGGGTGGTGGAGAGGGCCGCTCGCGCCCTTCAGGACGCCAACCGCTATCCCGACATCGCCTCCACCGCCCTGGCCGAGGCGCTGGCCGCCCTCCACGGTGTGTCCAGGGACGAGGTGGTGGTGGGATGCGGGTCGGTGACCCTATGCCAGCAGATCGTGAATGCCGTGGCCGGCCCCGGCGACGAGGTGGCCTACTGCTGGCGGTCCTTCGAGGCCTACCCGATCCTGGTGACGGTGGCCGGGGCCTCCTCTGTCCAGGTTCCCCTGGTACAGGAGGCCTACGATCCCGCCGGCCTGCTGGCCTCGCTGTCGGAGCGCACGAGGCTGGTTTTCGTCTGCAACCCCAACAACCCGACCGGCACCGCCCTGAGGAGGGACCAGCTCCTCGAGCTCCTGGACGGCATCCCGGCCGACTGCCTCGTGGTGCTGGACGAGGCCTACCGGGAGTACGTTGCCGACCCGGAGGTCCCCGACGGCTCGGACCTCAGGGCCGGCCGGCCCAATGTGGCCCTGCTCAGGACCTTCTCCAAGGCCTACGGCCTCGCCGGCCTGCGGGTGGGCTACTGCGTGGCTGGCCCGGAGGTGGCCACGGCCATCCGGCGCACCCAGGTACCCTTCGGGGTGAGCACGGTGGGCCAGGCTGCCGCCCTGGCCTCCCTGGAGGCATCCGCGGAGATGGAGAGGCGGGTGGCCGAGGTGGTGGCCGAGCGCCGACGGGTGCGGGACGCTCTAGTCGGGCTCGGCTACCCGGTGCCCCCCAGCGAGGCCAACTTCGTCTGGCTGGCCCTCGGCCAGCGGGCGGCGGAGTTCGCCTCGGGCTGCGAGGCCAGGGGCATCATCGTGCGTCCCTTCGCCGGGGACGGGGTGAGGGTCACCATAGGGTCACCGGCCGAGAACGACGCCTTCCTGGCCGCAGCGGCGGACCTGGCTCGTTAGCGGGCGGGTTCAGGGGCCGGCCAGCGAGGCCCCGAAAGCGGGGACGGTGGGCGCCTAGAAGCCGCCCGTCCCGTCCGGAGTCCCCAGGCCGGTGGGTCCGTCCCAGCCACTTCCGGCGTTGCACAGGTCGGTCCCACAGCTCCCGTTGCTGCCACTCACCACGTCGTAGAGCGACGAGGTGTGACCATAGGGGTAGGAGCCGTAGGTGACCGAGGCGGCGTTGCCGGCCAGGGCATAGACGCTGGCGATGATGGGGGAGGCGACGCTGGTGCCCCCGAAGACGAGCCAGCCGCTCTCCCCCCGGTACTTGTAGGAGTCGTAGACGGCCACGCCGGTGTTGGGGTTGGCGTCGGCCGAGACATCGGCCACCGCCCGGCGGGAGCACACCGAGGAGATGTTGGCCACGCTGGACTGCCAGGCGGGCTGGGCGTCGTAGGCCGAGCACCCGGAGCCGGCCCCGGACCAGGCGGTCTCGGTCCAGCCCCGGGTGGTGCCCGACGCCCGGGTCAAGGTGGTGCCCCCGGCGGCCGTCACGTACTGGGAGGCGGCCGGGTACTCGACCCCGTAGCCGTTGTCCCCCGAGCTGGCGGTTATGGCCACCCCGGCGTGCTTGTAGTAGTCGGTGTCATAGGTCGGGTCGCTGCTCGACTCCGACCCTCCGTAGCTGTTGCTGACCTCATTGGCCCCCAGCCTGACGGCCTCGTTGACGGCCGTGCCCAGGTTGGCCAGAGTGCTGGAGTTGGCCTCCACCAGTAGGATGTGGCAGTTGGGGCAGATGGCCGAGACCATGTCCAGGTCGAGGGAGATCTCCTGGGCCCAGCCGCCGTTGGCCCGGGGGTAGGAGGTCCCCCCGCTCTGGTTCACCTTGCGGAAGCAGCCGTTGGCGGTCGTGCAGGGCGGCAGCCCGAACTGGCTCCGGTACACCGAGAGGTCGCTGGCAGCGTTGGGGTCGTCGTAGGCGTCCACGATCCCCACCGTCTGGGTGCCCCCTGCCGATGCTGCCGCGGCGGCCAGGTTGTATGCGGACTGAAGGTCCGCCGGCCCGTAGCCCGAGGGGGTGGTGTTGGGCACCGGCTTGCCGTTGGGGGCGACGGTCTCGTGGAGGATGGCGTCGCAGGCGGCGTAGCCGCGAGGTGGCGCGGGGCACACCCGTACGTTGCGGTGGCTGATGCCGGTACTTGACGGCGTGGCCCCCGCCGTCCCCGTCGCTGCCGCCGCCACCAGGGCCAGAGCCAGCCCACCGGCCCCGACCAACCCCGCCATTCGCATTGGAGACTCCCTCCTCGCGCCGTGTGGCGACGAAGAGTAGCAGAGCCGGCGAGATTCGTCGTAGCGCAGCCGACCGGCGTCCTAGGCCTGCCCGGGCGGCCCCGCTGGGCACAACCGGGGGCCGCACCATGGGCCCTTGGGGGGACGGGGGGACTACGGTGGCTGCCCGTGGCTTCAGTCCTGCGCCAGGCCATCCTGGCGGTCGCCGACACCCCCGTGGTGCAGCACCAGGTGGAGCGGCACGGGCGCCGGCTGGTGTCACGCTTCGTGGCCGGCGACACCGTGGAGGACGGGCTCCGGGTGGCCGAGGAGCTGAGGGCCCAGGGATTGGCCACCATCTTGGACCTGCTGGGGGAGGGGACCACCGCCCGCAGCCAGGCCGAGTCGGCGGCGGGACAGCTGGAGGCCATGGTGCGGGCCATTGCCGCCCGCCCGGGCCCACCCCGGCTGCCGGTGGAGCTGGCGGTCAAGCTGTCGCACCTGGGGGCTCAGAAGGATGCGGGCCTGGCCATGGAGCTGTTGCGCCGTCTGCTGGAGGTGGCGGCGGGGCGGGTGTTCCTGTGGATCGACATGGAGGGGTCGGACCTCACCGACACCACGATCGCCACCTTCGAGGCCTTGCGCCCCCAGTACCGGGAGTTGGGCCTGGTGCTCCAGGCTTACCTCCGGCGCAGCGCTGATGACTTGGCGCGCGTGGCGCCGCTCGACCCGGTGGTGCGGATAGTGAAGGGGGCCTACCTCGAGCCGCCCAGCCTGGCCTTCAACCGCAAGGCGGAGGTGGACCGGAACTTCTCGGCTTTGGTGGAGGCGTGCTTCGACCGGGGGATCCGGGTGGCCATCGCCACCCACGACGCCGACCTGGTCCACGGGCTGATCGCCGAGGCGGGCCGGCGGGACGTGGGCAAGGACCGCTACGAGTTCCAGACCCTCTACGGCGTGGCCGGCGAGCTGGCCCGGGAGCTGGCCGCCCAGGGCCACCTCACGAAGGTGTACGTGCCGGTGGGTCGGGACTGGTACCGCTACTTCTCCCGGCGCTTGGCCGAGAGGCCCGCCAACATGGCCTTCCTGATGCGGGCCCTGCTGTCCGGCCGCAACGGGAGGAGCTCCCCTTCCCGGACCCGGTCACCCTTCTCTTCCCCTCGCCTTCCATCGTCTCCTGCCCGACCAGAGCCCGATCCCCGGCCCTCTGACCCGTCCACTGACCAAAGGAGGTCACCAACGCCATGAAGGTGCCGGCCTTTGCCAACGAGCCCTTCCTTGACTTCTCCATCCCCGCCAACCGGGAGGCCATGGCCTCGGCTGTCGCCACCCTCTCCTCCCGAGCCCCGGTGCACCACCCGCTGGTGATCGGCGGCGAGGAGGTGGACACCATGGAGCGCATCGAGAGCCACAACCCGTGCCGCACCGAGCAGCTCCTCGGTACGGTGGCGAGCGCCGGCTCCGACCTGGCCGACAAGGCCCTGGACGCGGCCTGGGCCGCCTTCGAGGGCTGGGCCGCCCTGCCTGCCGAGTCCCGGGCCCGGGCGCTGCTCCGGGCGGCAGCAGCCATGCGCCGCCGGCGGGTGGAGCTGGCCGCCCTCGAGGTCCTCGAGGCGGCAAAGACCTGGCCTGAGGCCGATGCCGACGTGTGCGAGGCCATCGACTTCATCGAGTACTACGCCCGGGTGGCGGTGGAGCTCGACGGCGATGTCCCCACCGGCCCCTGGCCCGGCGAGGACAACGTCACCCGGTACATACCTCTCGGGGCGGGCGTCATCCTGCCTCCCTGGAACTTCCCCCTCGCCATCCTGACCGGGATGGCGCTCGGGCCCGTCGCCGCCGGCAACACGGTGGTGATGAAGCCGGCCCCCGAGACGCCCCTCGTGGGGTGGGCCCTCATGGAGGTGCTGCGCGAGGCCGGCCTGCCGGCAGGGGTCGTGAACTACGTGCCCGGCGGGGACATCGAGGTGGGCGAGCACCTGGTCACCCACCCCCAGACCCGGTTCATCAGCTTTACCGGCTCCGCCGAGGTGGGAAAGCACGTCTACGAGCTGGGAGCCAGGGTCGGCCCCGGTCAGCGCTGGCTCAAGCGGGTGGTGACGGAGATGGGGGGCAAGGACGCCATCATCGTGGACGAGACCGCGGACCTGGACGCCGCCGCCGAAGGGGTGGTCGCCTCGGCCTTCGGGTTCCAGGGCCAGAAGTGCTCGGCCTGCTCCCGGCTCATCGCCGTGGATGCCATCCACGACGCCCTCCTGGAGAAGGTGGTGGCCCGGACGTCGGCCCTGAGGGTGGGGGACGCTGCCGACCCGTCCACGAACGTGGCTGCCCTCATCAGCAAGGCCCAGCATGACAAGGTCCTCTCCTACATATCGGTGGGCCGCTCCGAGGGGAAGGTCGTCGCCGGGGGAGAGGCGGGGGACCCGGCTGGCTACTTCGTCCAGCCCACCGTGGTGGCCGGCCTGAGCGGTGACGCCCGCCTGGCCCGGGAGGAGGTCTTCGGCCCCGTGCTGGCCGTCATCCGAGCCTCCAGCTGGGGGGTGGCGCTGAGGATCGCCAATGACACCGAGTACGGGCTCACCGGGGGGGTGTACAGCCGGCGGCGGGACCGCCTGGACGAGGCCCGGCGGTCCTTCCAGGTCGGCAACCTCTACCTCAACCGCAAGTGCACGGGAGCGCTGGTGGGCGTGCAGCCCTTCGGGGGCTTCAACCTCTCCGGGACTGACGTCAAGACCGGTTGCCCCGACTACCTGCGGGCCTTCCTGCAGATGAAGACGGTGACCGAGAGGTTCTAGGGCAGGCCTGCATGGCCCCGGCCGCCTTGAGCCCCTACCTTTCGCGAATCGAGGCAATAATCGCGGCGAAGCGCGAAAAGTACTCTGTTTCCCGATGGGCCATGCTGGCGTGACCCCCGGCCGGCCGCCCCCATGACCCCCTCGCCGGCACCCCGATGCCCCCCCGGGCCGCCGGCCGCCGTGACCCCCCGGCCCGGGGCCCGAGGCCGTGGCCCCCTGTCCGCCGGCCCTGGCCCCGTGACGTCCGGACCATGACCACGGCCATCACCAGGGCCGGTGTCGAGGTGGAGATCGCCCCCATGGACGCCGGGGACGTCGAGCCCCTCTTCGCCCTGTTCGCCGAGGTCGTGGCCAGCGGGGAGGGGTACCCCCACGCCCCGCCGCTTACCCGGGAGACCTTCGAGGCCACCTGGATCCGCCCGGTCACGGCGGTGGTCGTGGCCCGCATCGCCGGCCAGGGGGCTGGCGGGGCCGCCGGCCAGGGGGCCGGCGGGACCGCCCCTCGGGGACCCGGGCCCGGGGCCGGCCGGGCGGACGGCGCGCTGGCCGGTGCCTACTACCTCAAGCCCAACTTCCCGGGCCGGGCCGCCCATATCGCCAATGCCGGCTACATGGTGGCCGCCCGCCACCGGGGCCAGGGCATAGGGAGGGCCCTGGTGGAGGACTCCATCCGCCGGGCGCCCGGCCTCGGGTTCGACGCCCTCCAGTTCAACCTGGTCTTTGCCTCCAACCCGGCCCGGGCCCTCTACGAGGAGCTGGGGTGGCGGGAGATCGGTCGCATCCCGGACGCGGTCGGCGGGGAGGAGGCCGTCATCTACTGGCGAGCGGTCTGAGGAGGGTGCGCCAGGGGTGTCGTTTCGGCTGTTCGGGGCGGGGGAACGGAATGATGCGCAGGGGAGCCGGAGGTATGCTTGGGCGAGGAGGCCGTTATGTCATGGTGGGGTAGTCGCCGTGATCGACGCAGGCAAGAGCGAGTAGAACCCGTCCCCGTACGCGCCGCCTCCGTGCGGTCCCTGCCGGAGGAGTGCGCCGCCTTCTTGCAAGGTGACTACGCCGACTACCTGGCCCACGAGGGAGCCAGGGTCCCCATGTGGGTCCGCCTCAACCCCCTCTGTCATCGCGACGAGCAGGGGGTGGCCGCCCTGGCGGCGGGGAGGGTTCCGGGGGACGAGGCGTGGGGGGCAGCCATCACCTACCTGGCTGAGGAGGTCCTTTGTGCCTCGGCCCGGTGCGGCACCAGCGTGGCCGAGATCCAGCGCTCGGTGCTGGTCCCGCTGGAGCTGGAGCTGGCCAGCAAGCAGCAACGGGTGACAGGGCGGCCGGCCGTGCTGGTGCGGGCCGTTCTGAGGGCTCTGCAGGAGCACCCCAGCCTGCGCCATCCCATCGCCTGAGCCGCTCCCTCCGCCTGCGGCCCGGTCCCAATAGTCTCACCGGGGTGGCGAACCCCACCCGACCGCCTGTCGACCGCGCCCACCTCGCCCCCCCGCCTGAGGGCGGGCGGACCTACACGGCTCGGCGGCGTGTCCAGGCCGAGGAGGTGACCCCGGCAGGGCGCCTCCGACTCGATGCCATAGCCCGTTACCTCGCCAACGTGGCCACCGACGACGTGGCTGATGCCGGCCTCGACGGGGAGGTGTGGTTGGTCCGGCGCACTGAGGTCCACGTGCCGAGCGTGCCCACGCTCGGCGAGCAGGTGGAGCTGGTCACGTACTGCTCGGGCACCGGGCCCCGGTGGGCCGAGCGGCGGACCAGCCTGCGTGGGGAGCGGGGGGGTCGGGTGGAGGCCGTCTCCCTCTGGGTACGGGTGGATCCGCTGACCGGGGCGCCTGTCCCCCTCACACCATCGTTCCTCAGCTGCTACGGCCCGGCGGCCGGGGGCCGGCGGGTGCGGGCCAGGCTCACCCATGCCGGCCCTCCGCCCGGCACCAGCCCCGAAGCCGAGGCCGGGTCGAACGGCCCGTCACCGGTCCCGTCCCCAGCCCCGGACCCCATGCCCCGCTGGCGCCCCTTCCCCCTCCGGGCAAGCGACTTCGACGCCTACGGCCACCTGAACAACGCGGTGGCCTGGGAGGTCGTGGAGGACGAGCTCGCCCGCCTCCTTGGAGGAAGGTGCCCCGAGCAGGCGGAGGTGGAGTACCGCCTTCCCCTCGAGCCCGCCCAGGAGGCCCGGGTGCTGAGCATCGCCGGCTCCGGCACCTGGGACCTGTGGCTGGCGGCCGCCGGCGAGGTTCGGGCCTCGGCACGGTGGCGCAGCCCCTGACCGCGTACTCTCCGCCCTCGCCTAAGTAGGGTGATTCCCATGGACAGCATTGAGCGGGTAGGCGTTGTCGGCTGCGGCCTCATGGGCTCGGGCATCGCCGAGGTCTGTGCCCGGGCCGGGCTCGACGTGGTGGTCGTGGAGGCCGACGAGGAGGCCATGGAGAGGGGACGCCGGCGGCTGCAGGCATCCCTGGACCGGGCGGTGAAGGCGGGCAAGATCGACCAGGACGCGAGGGCCCTGGCCGAGGAGCGCCTCTCGTTCGGGATCGACATGGGCCAGATGGCCGACCGCCAACTGGTGGTCGAGGCGGTGGTGGAGGCCGAGGACGCCAAGCTCGAGGTCTTCCAGGCGCTGGACAAGGTCGTCGCCGACCCCCAAGCCATACTGGCCTCCAACACCTCTTCCATCCCCATCATGAAGCTGGCCATGGCCACCCAGCGCCCCCAGTCCGTCGTCGGCATCCACTTCTTCAACCCCGTGCCGGTGCTACGCCTGGTGGAGCTGGTCACCTGCCTCCTCACCGGCGACGACACGGCGGCCCGGGCCGAGTCCTTCGCCACCGAGGTGCTCGGCAAGCGGGTCATCCGGGCCAAGGACCGGGCCGGCTTCATCGTCAACGCCCTCCTGATCCCCTACATCCTCTCTGCCATCCGCATGCTGGAGTCCGGCTTCGCCACCGCCGAGGACATCGACGCCGGCATGGTCGAAGGCTGCGCCCACCCCATGGGCCCCCTGGCTCTCTGTGACCTCATCGGGTTGGACACCACCAAGGCAGTAGCCGAGTCCCTCTACGCCGAGTTCAAGGAGCCCCTCTACGCCCCGCCGCCCCTCCTCAACCGCATGTGCCAGGCCGGCCTTCTCGGCCGCAAGGCGGGCCGGGGGTTCTACAGCTACGCCTGCTGATGGCCCCCCGGCTCCGCTTCGCCCCCTCACCGACGGGGTTCCTCCATGTGGGCTCGGCCCGTGCTGCCCTCTACAACTGGCTGGTGGCCCGCCGGGAGGGCGGCACCCTCATCCTTCGCATCGAGGACACCGACACCGAGCGGGGGAGGGAGGAATGGGTGGACGGGATCTGCTCGTCCCTGGAATGGCTCGGCCTGGGCTGGGACGAAGGCCCGTTCTTCCAATCGAAAAGGCGCTCCCTCTACGCCGACGCCGCGGCCCGGTTGCGGGAGGCCGGCTCCGCCTACTGGTGCGAGTGCACCAAGAACCAGATCGAGGCCCGGGCCAGGGCGCGGGGTGGGGGCCCGCCCGGCTACGACGGCTACTGCCGGGACCGGGGCCTCGGGCCGGGACCGGGGCGGGCCCTGCGGTTCCGGACGCCTGACGAGGGGTCGACGACGGTCCACGACCTCATCAGGGGGGAGGTGGTGGTGGAGCACCGCGCCATCGAGGACTTCGTCCTGATGCGGGCCAACGGGGACCCCCTGTTCATCCTGGCCAATGTCGTGGACGACGCGGACATGGCCGTGTCCCACGTGGTGCGGGGCGAGGAGCACCTGCCCAACACGCCCAAGTACCTGTTGCTCTGGCGCGCCCTGGGTGCGGGGCCCGAGCCCGTCTTTGCCCACCTTCCCCTGCTGGTCAACGAGCAGCGCCAGAAGTTGTCCAAGCGCAGGGACCCCGTTGCCGTGGAGTCCTACAAGGAGCAGGGCTATCTCCCCGATGCCCTCGTCAACTACCTGGCCCTGCTGGGCTGGGGGCCCGAGGGCGAAGGGGAGGTCCTGTCCCGGGAGGAGATGGTGGCCCAGTTCCGGCTGGAGGACGTGAACCCCTCGCCAGCCCAGTTCGACCTGGCCAAGCTGCGTCACTTCAACGGCGTGTACTTGCGGGCCCTCTCCGCCGAGGCCTTCGTCCAGGCCTGCCAGCCCTTCCTGGAGCGGGGACCATGGCCGGCGGAGCGCTTCGACCCCAAGGCCTTTGCCCGCCTGGCCCCCCTCGTCCAGGAACGGGTGGACGTCCTCTCAGCAGTGCCCGGCATGGTGGATTTCGTGTTCCGGGAGGAGCCCGAGGTGGACCCGGACTCCTGGGAGAGGGTGATGGTGAGGGACCCCGACACCGCCGCTGAGGTGCTGGAGCGGGCCCTTCATGCCTACGAGGACTGCCCCTGGGAGGCGCCCACCTTGCACGCCGTGACCCTCACCATTGCCGAGGAGGTGGGGCTGAAGCTGGCCAAGGCCCAGGCCCCCATCCGAGTGGCGGTCACGGGCAGGCGGGTGGGGCCTCCCCTGTTCGAGTCGCTCGAGGTGCTGGGGCGGGACCCGGTGCGCCGGCGCTTGGCCGGCGCCCTGGAGCGCCTCGGAGGACCGGGTGAGTGATTCCCTCGTCCCGGTGATCTGAGGGTGCCCCGGCGGGCGGCCCGGCGAGGCCTGGCCCTGGCGGTCGTCGTGGCCGCCGGCTACCTGGGGGTCACCGCCATCCAGGTCTGGTGGACCTCGCGGCGCAACGACGCCCAGTCGGCCCAGGCCATCGTGGTCATGGGGGCTGCCCAGTACGACGGGCGGCCCTCGCCCGTCCTGCGGGCCCGGCTGGCCCACGTGCTGGCTCTCTGGAGGGACCACCGGGCCTCGTCGATCGTGGTCACGGGGGGCAAGGAGGAAGGTGACTCCCACACCGAGGCCCAGGCCTCCGCCGCCTGGCTGGAGGGCCAGGGGGTGCCGGCCTCGGCCATCGCCGCCGAGGTGGGGGGGCGGGACTCCTGGCAGTCACTGGACCTTGCCGCCGCCTACCTCCTGCCCCGGCACCTGAGCGATGTGCTGCTCGTCTCCGACCCCTATCACGAGGAGCGCATCATGGCCATGGCCTCGAGCCTGGGCCTCGACCCCCACCCCTCGCCGACCCGGCTCTCGCCCATCAGGGGTTGGGCGGCCGTGCCCTACTACGCCAGGGAGACGGTGGCGGTGGCGGTGGGCACCATCGTGGGCTACGGCCGCCTGAGCCGCTGGATGCATGGGCGCCTCCGCCCGCCGGCACGCTAGGCTGGTCGGGACACAACCCGTTCGGGGGTGGTGTAATCGGCAACACAGCAGGTTCTGGCCCTGCCGTTGGGGGTTCGAGTCCTCCCCCCCGAGCTAGCGTCGGTGGACCCTGCCCTTGTTGGGGGTGGGCACCCCTTCGGGCCTCACAGCTCCGGGTTGGGGAGCCGGGTCAGGGCCGCCTGGACCTTCTCGCTCGGGTACTCGTAGTCGACCAGGTCTCCCGCCAGGTAGCGATCGTAGGCGGTCATGTCGAAGTGCCCGTGCCCGCACAGGGCGGTGAGGATGACCTTGGGCTCCCCCGTCTCGGCGCAGCGGCGGGCCTCGGCCAGGGTGGCGGCCAGGGCGTGGGTGGGCTCGGGGGCGGGGATGATGCCCTCGGCGCGGGCAAAGGTGACCCCGGCCTCGAAGCACTCCGTCTGGGGACGGGCCTCGGCCTCGATGAGGCCCAGCTCGTAGACATGGGAGAGGAGGGGGGACATGCCGTGGTAGCGCAGGCCGCCGGCATGGATGGGGTCGGGGATGAAGTCATGGCCCAGGGTGTGCATCTTCATGAGGGGGGTCAGCCCGGCCGTGTCCCCGAAGTCGTAGGCGTAGGTGCCCCTCGTGAACGAGGGGCAGGCTGTCGGCTCGACGGCCAGTATGCGGGGGTCCATGCGCCCGGCCAGCTTCTCCCGCAGGAAGGGGAAGGCCAGTCCGGCGAAGTTCGACCCTCCCCCGGTGCAGCCCACGATGAGGTCGGGGACCTCCCCCGCCAGGGCCAGCTGGCTCATGGCCTCCTCCCCGATGACGGTCTGGTGGAGCAGGACGTGGTTGAGGACGCTGCCGAGGGAGTAGCGGGTGTCCTCGTGGGCGGCCGCCTCCTCGACGGCCTCGGAGATGGCGATCCCGAGGCTCCCGGGGCTGTCGGGGTCGTTGGCCAAGGCCTTCCTCCCCGACTCGGTGAGGTCTGAGGGACTGGCGTGAACGGTGGCGCCGTAGGTCTGCATCATGGAGCGGCGGTAGGGCTTCTGCTCGTAGGACACGCGGACCATCCACACCTCGCAGGCCACGTCGAACATGGCGCAGGCAAAGGCCAGGGCGCTGCCCCACTGCCCGGCACCGGTCTCGGTGGTCAGGCGGCGGATTCCCTGGCGGGCGTTGTAGAAGACCTGGGGGACGGCCGTGTTGGGCTTGTGGGATCCCACCGGGCTGACGCCTTCATACTTGTAGTAGATGTGGGCCGGGGTGCCCAGGGCTCGTTCGAGGCGCCGGGCCCGGAACAAGGGAGTGGGCCGCCACAGCCGGTAGACGTCCCGGACCTCCTCGGGGATATCGATGTAGGGGTCGGGTGACACCTCCTGGAGGATGAGGTCGGTGGGGAAGAGGGGAGCCAGGTCCTCGGGCCCCACGGGCTGGAGGGTGGCGGGGTGCAGCGGGGGTGGGGGAGGCGAGGGCAGGTCCGGGACGAGGTTGTACCACCGGGTGGGCAACTCCGACTCGGGCAGGGTGTACTTGGTCTGCTCGCTCGTCATCGGTCCTCCCGGCGGGTTGCGTTTGGCGGCCTGGTCGACGCCGGCCCAGGCTACTCCCACAGGCCCCGGCAGGGCCGGTGACCTCGCCCCGGGAGACCGCTGGGGGCTCAGCCGACCGGACCTCTCCGGCCCTGCTGGGACGACGCCCCCACCTGGCACCGGGCTCGGCCGCCCCTTGCCACCGGTCACCGGTCGGCGCTGGAAAGCTGCCAGCCATCGAGGTGGACGTGGGAGGACCTCACCTGAGCCGCCCTGTGCTCGGGCCGGCGCCGCCCAAGGTCGGGCCGGCGCCGCGAAGCCTGTATCCTCGGTTGGTCCCGCTCGGCCCCATCGTCTAGCGGCCTAGGACACCACCCTCTCAAGGTGGAGACACGGGTTCGAACCCCGTTGGGGCTGCCAGGCAAATTCCTTGGTCAGAGGCCATGTTTGCTCGAGGACGTCCTCCCCTTGGGGCGCTCGCGCTCCGCCTCGTGCCCCATTTGTGCCCCTCCTGTCGGCAAGGCCACCACGTCGGCGGGGCGCACCAGCTCGGCCAGGGCGGGGGAGGGTGAGAGTGCGCGTGCCGGCTTCACTCTTGGGCCTGTCGAGCAGCAGGGTCCCGTCCGCAGTTATCACGTAGGCGGCCTCGACCCTGACCGTGCCGTGCAGCGTGTCCAGGTGGCGCCGGCGCAGGGCCAACAGCTCCCCTCGGCGCAGTTGCCCCCAGGCGGCCAACAGCAGGGCCAGGCGGTAGCGGTCCGGGGCGGCCTCGACCGCCGCGGCCGGTTCGGCAATGCTCACCGTGGGGCGCTCAGGAGAGCGGACGGAGCCGGCCCCCTCACCTTGCAGGGGGTCACCGCCACCAGGCCGTCGGTAACGGCGGTGCTGAGGATGGCCCGCAGGAGGCGGTAAGCATCCTCGCTGGTGGCCGGGTGGCGCCCCCTGAGCGCCAGGTACCAGGCGCGCACGGCGGAGGGCTGGAGGCGCCCCAGGGGGGTGCTTTCCAGGGCGGGGAGGATGTGCTTTGAGAGGAGGTGGCGGTACTTGCTCCGGGTCGTGGCCCGTAGGTCGGTGCGCCGCTCGAGCCATGCCTGGGCGTGCCGCTCCAGGCTGACCTGACCCGTCGACGGGTCCACCCAGGCGCCCCGGTTTTGAGCGGCGAGGAAGCGGTCGGCGCCGGTCTGGGTGGCAAAGGTGGTGGTTGCGAGCACCAGTGTCCTTGCCCCGCTGGTGTTGAGGGCCTCAATATGTCCCTGGGGGCGGCTGCCTACCGCTTCTTCGGCCTCCCTGGGGCCAGGCCAACTTTAGGGAGCCGCAGCCCCTGCAAGTTCGGGGCACCTGGAGGCTGAAGTCTCAGAGCACAGGATAGGCCGCTCCTCTTGTGCCGGCGACGCGCCGTCACCTTGCGCCTTGCCCTGTCGGGCGAACCCTGTTCGCAAAGTATTCACCTAAACGTCAACGGCGCTGGGTTACACTTGGCCGGTCAGCTGAAGGTGCACCAGGGCGGGGCGGAGAAAGGAGCGGTGATGGGCGTTCAGGAGAGACTGGCCACATCCTTCGGTATGCAAGCCGAGTGGCGCCATTACAAAGCATCTGATCTGAGCGTCCCAAATGATTCGCGAAACCTCGCTTCTGCTGAAGCTCTTGGCCAGCCAGCTGAGTACGTAAGGGGCCTTCCCGACGAGGATCCGCCCATAGTGGCCGTCCAACGGTACGAACCGCTGGTCGGTACTATCGGCAGCGTAGCGGTGGCGGGCCGCAGGCCGAGGCAGAGGGCGAATTGGATCGGCCTCAGCATGCAACCCATCGAGCTCGACACTGAGCTCACTTGGTACCCAAGGGCCAATCTTGCCGAACTAATCGACGAACAGGCAGTTGGGTCCTGACTTATAGCCAGATGCTGTGGATGCTCGATCTGCCGATTGACAAGGGGACGCCGGCAGTGTTCCACCAGGTACTCGATCCCCTCCACTCCGTTACCGGGGACACTCTGCTGGCCTTGGTCCCCGTGGCCAGCCTGCTGGTGATGCTCGGCGTCCTGCGCATCAACGCTTGGCGGTCGGTGATCATCGGCTCGGCCATAACCATCCTGCTGGGCATTGTGGCCTGGCACACCCCGACCGGGGCGGCTTTCGCTGCCTACGGGCTCGGAGCGGCTACCGGCGTCTGGTCCATCGACTGGATCGTGTTCTGGGGCGTCGTGATCTACAACACCATGGTCCGCACTGGGGCCTTCGACGACCTCAAGCGCTGGCTCATCGCCCAGGCCACGGTTGACGTCCGGGTCCAGGCCTTGCTGATGGCGTGGGCCTTCGGGGCTCTCATGGAGGGCCTGGTGGGGTTCGGCTACCCGTGGGCCGTGGTGGCCCCCATCCTCATCGCCTTGGGCGTGGTCGAGCTGGACGCCATCCGGGTCGCCGCCCTGGCCAACAACGCCCCGGTGTCCTTTGGCGCCCTCGGCGCCCCGATCATCGGGCTGGCAGCGGTAACGGGACTGCCCCTCCTCGCCCTATCGGCGGCCATCGGCAAGATCGTGGCCATCCTGGCCCTCTTCCCGCCCTGGGTCCTCATCTACCTGGTGAGCGGCAAGCGGGGCCTGCGTGACGGGTGGCCCCTGGCCGTAGTGGGATCCCTCGCCTATATCGCCGGCCAGTTCCCCACCGCCGTCTACCTGGGCCCCTACCTGCCTGACATCTTCGGGTCGCTGGTGTGCTTCGCCGCCTTGCTCCTCCTGCTGAAAGTCTGGCGTCCCCGGACGATCCTCGGCTTCGGGGGGCGGGAGCTGACCAAGGAGGAGGTGGCCGCGGCGGCGGCTGCGGGGACGGTAGGCGGCGGGGCTCAGGTGGCGGGAGGTCCTTTGGCGGGGGGTCGACCGGGGACGGGCCTGACCGCCGACGCCCCGGGTGCCCCCGGAAGGTCATGGTCGCCGGCTAGCGCCCGGGCGGCGGCCCGGGGACTGGTGCCCTTCGGCATCCTGGTCGCGGTCGTCATCGGCTGGACCGGACCCTGGTCACCCCTTCCCAGCTACCTGGCCTACAAGCCAGCGGTCAAGGCCGTGAGCTCCCTGGGGCACGCCTTAGTCAGCGCTGACTGGAAGTACGCGCCCTTCGTCGCCGGCACCGCCATCCTGGCTTCATGGCTGCTGATCCTGCCCTACCTGCGGCCCGGATGGAGCGCTCTGCGCGGCACCTTCGCCGACACCTTCCGCCAGATGTGGGGGGCCTTGCTCGTTGGCCCTCTGATCTACGGGCTGGCCTACGTGTTCAACTTCTCGGGCATGGCCAACTCCATGGCCAACGGCTTTTCCAAGGTGGGCACTGTCTACATCGTCCTGGCCGCCCTCCTGGGCTGGATAGGCGTGGCCCTGTCCGGCAGCAACACCTCGACCAACGCCGTGTTCGGCCAGTTCCAGTACACGGTCGCCCGCCTACTGGGGGCCCCTGTCCTGCTCTTCCCGAGCCTCAACTCGGTGGGAGCGGAGGTGGGCAAACCGGTCGCCCCGCAGACGGCCAGCGTGGGCGTGTCAACCAGTGGCTTTGTCCGCAACGAGGGAGAAGTGATCCGCCATAACATGGCATGGACATTCGTGATCCTGGCCTTCCTCATAGGTATCGGCTGCCTGTACTTCTTCGTGCTGCCGGGAGCCATGCGGCTATAACGCTTACGGCACTGGAGCGAACGAAGGGACCGGCAGCAAGAGGTGCTGAGGATGAGGTTGAGCTGGCCAGGGCGGGCGCAGGTAGCCAGGGTGCCGGCTGGGCTCGGTGTGGGAGCGGTGGCTCTGGCTCTCGCCATGGCGGGCTTGAAGCATCCTGAGGACCGGTCGGGCTCTCTGACGTGCTAATCGGTCGCGGGGACAGGCGGCGGGACACCCGGAAAGCCGGAGCTGAAAACTTTACCGTTTCTATCTGAAGCGTCCCTTCAGGCGATGACCTAGTGCCGCATCAGGCAACGTTTGCGCGTTTTACCAGTTCACGGAGTCTTGCGTCCTGAGCGTGGCGGTCGTGGCTGATGTCGTCGACCACCCCCTCAGCCACCAAGAACTCGGCCAGCTTGGAAAGGCTCCAGGTGGAGAACGGCAGGTCGTGGTCGGCCGGGCGGGAGAGGGCGATCTTCTTGATCTCCTGACGCTGGGGCAGCGTGAAGGTCGGCGGCCGGCCACCTGCGTACTTGGGGTACAGCGACTCGAAGCCGTCGGAGTCGAAGTTGTGCAGCACCGCTCGGACCCGGTCAGCCGAGGTGAAGGCCACCTT